>OZ223202.1:0-560664 GCA_965140345.1 Kapaibacterium sp. (SeqCode) | reverse complement strand
CTTCTTCACGATTTACTACATCCTTACTATCAAATTCCTCAGGGAAAGGGTTTTCTCCTAATGGATTTGTTTCTTCCGGAACAGTATCTTCCTGATCAAATTCTTCGAATTCAAAGTCTTTATTTTTTTTATCATCCATGATAAGTTTAATCCGAAAATTATTTAGATAAATTGAAAAGCGAAGCTAAATATTCAGCTATGTTTACAAGCGGAATTATTTCATCAACAGCATTTTTCTTGATTACACTATTTGGCATACCGGGAACAACACAAGAATCAGGCGATTGTGATATCACATACCCACCATTGTTGTGGAGCATTTCCATAGAATTGGCTCCGTCACTGCCCATACCTGTCATAATTACTGCAACTGCATTGCCGTTATAAACATTATTTACAGATTCGACAAGAATATTTACACTTGGTTTAAAGAGTTCAGTAACGGGTTCGTCAGAAAGTATGATTTTTTTTCCATTTACTTATTGACATCAATTTCCCGCCAGGAGCAATGTAAACGCAACCTGCCTGTAATCTTTCATTATCTTCGGCTTCTTTTACGCAAAGTTTAGACTTAGAATTTAATCTGTCTGCAAGTGTTTTAGTAAAATAAGGTGGCATGTGCTGAGCGATAACTATCGGCACCGGAAAGCCTTCAGGTAAATGTGGAATAACTTCATGCAGAGCAACTGGTCCACCAGTGGAAACCCCAATCGCTACAATCCCTATATTAGAAGCTTTGGGTTTAGCTCTTCCGCTAATTTGCTGCGTACTCATTCTAGTTCTGCTAGGAACAACGGAAGAATCTTTTCCATATTTAGAGGAGTATCTACTTTTGAGCTTTCTTTTCATAAGTTGAGCTTTAATACTCGGACTTGAGCCCAGCTCAACAATTTTATCAATAAGTTCATCTTTTAGATTGTGCATTTCTGTAAAAGCAGATCTTTTAGTAATAAAATCCATTGCTCCATTTGACAAAGCTTCAACAGTAGCTTCTGCACCTTCGCTTGTTAGAGTACTAACCATTAAAATAGGCACAGGATTTTTATCCATAATTATCTTTAATGCTTCTAAGCCAGTCATTACAGGCATTTCTATGTCCATAGTTATGACATCAGGTTTTAAAGCCAGCGCTTTTTCTACACCTTCTTTACCGTTTACGGCAGTATCAATAACTTCAATTTTATCACAAGTTATGATGCGCGCAAGCGTACGTCTCATAAATAGCGAATCGTCTACTATTAAAACTCTAATCTTTTTCATATCGTCTGTATCGTTTATTTAAAATAAACCCCCATCTAAAATGTAAATATTTTATCTGGGGGTGGTAAAGAATGCTAAATTATGTTATTTAGAGAATTGGATAAATTCATTATTTTGATATAAACTTTCAACTAGTTCAGCTACATCAATAATCATAATTACAGAACCATCACCCAAAATAGTGGAACCGGCTATACCTTTGATATTGCCAAGATATTCACCTAGTGATTTGATAACGATCTCCTGCTGACCTAATAATTCGTCAACAACAAGACCAATACGTTTCATGCCTAAACCAACATTTACTACGTATCTGCCATCTAATTCTTTAGTAATAGTTTTAGTTTGAAGAGTTTTATCCATTCTTACAATAGGGAGTACTTCTTTTCTAATTCTAATCACTTCCTGCTGATTAACACTTTTAACCGCACTTTTTTCTATAGCGACAACTTCAATCACACTGCTTAGAGGCAATGCATAAGTTTCGTCTTGAACTTTAACAAGAAGACCCTGGATAATGGCAAGAGTCAAAGGTAATTTAATAATAAAAGTAGAACCTTTTTCAAGTCCAGATTCAATATCAATCATACCTTTCAAATTTTGAATATTGGTGCGAACAACGTCCATACCAACACCTCTGCCTGAAACACTTGATACTTTTTTGGCAGTTGAGAAACCAGGCATAAAAATAAGCTGGTATGCTTCTCTGTCTGTCATCACAGCTGCTTGTTCCTGTGTAATAACTCCTTTTTTCAAGAGCCTTAGCTTTTAGTTTCTCAGGATCCATACCACGACCGTCATCAGAGATTTTCAGAACAATATTATTACCTTCTTGTTCCGCATCTAAGGTAACTGTTCCGTATGGAGTTTTACCTAATTTAGATCTTGTCTCAGGATCTTCTATACCGTGATCGCAAGAGTTACGAATCATGTGTACAAGAGGATCATTCAATTCTTCTATGATACCTCTGTCAATTTCAGTTTCTTCACCTTTTACGACAAGCTTGATTTGCTTTCCAAATTCTTTGGATAAATCGCGCACAATTCTTGGAGCTTTCTGATAAAGCTTACCAACAGGAACCATACGCATGCGCATAACAGCAGCTTGAATTTCTGAAGTTACAAAATCAACAGATGCAGTGGTTTCAATTAAATCTCTGATATGCTCGGTATGTTCAAATTCCTGTTCCATAATTTCAGTAATCTGAGCCAATCTGTTTCTGCCAAGTACAAGCTCACCTGATAAATCCATAAGTTCTTCAACTCTGCTGATGTCAATACGTATAGTTTCAGTAGTAACCTTTGCACTTACATTAGAAGGTTTCTTAGTACCATTTACAGCATTAGCCGGTGATGAAGCAGGAGCTTTTGGAGCTTCTTTTTTAGGTGCCTCTGTTTTGACTTCAGGCTTTTCTTCAGTTACTTCATCTTCTGGTTCTTCATGTATTTCCGGCTCTTCAGGAATAGCTTCTTTGCTGTCTTCACTTTCATAGAAGTTCTGATTAACTTCAGCAAATGCCGCTTGAATCAGGTCTAATTCATCTTCATCAAAATCGCCGGGGCCTTTAGTTATCTCAGGATTACCTAACACAGAGTCAAGAGCATTCCCTTGAGATAGTTTTTCTGCAGAACTTGCTTCTTTGGTGGAATCTTTCGGAGATTCTTTAGTTTGACCTTGTTCTTCACCTTTGGCCAGTCTTTCCAGCTCATCGATAGTATTTTGATAATCTACTTTTTCATTTATTCCATTTTGAAGCTGATTCATAAGGAACTGAATCCAATCTTGAACTTCCAGAAGAGCATCAGTAATAGCCTGATTGGCTTTTAACTCTTCTCTTCTTAATTTGTTAAGCAAATCCTCAGCATGGTGAGTGATATGAGAAATAGTATCAAATCCCATAAATGAAGAAGTACCTTTGATAGTATGGAAACTTCTAAAAATTCGATTTAGTAATTCCGTATCGTCAGGGTTATCTTCCATCAGCATTAGATCTTGAGAAAGACTATCAATAAGTTCTTGAGTTTCAACTATAAAACCTTCGAAAATTTCCTGCATTTCCGGGTCGTTAAACATAGATTCAGACATAATAATCTCCGATTATTATTATTGTTTTACTAATTTCCACCAAAAAGAGCATCAATGTCATCTTGCGATGCAGGCTCGTCAGTATTACCAAAAAGAGCGTCAATGTCATCTTGTGACGCAGGGTCAGTGCCATTATCTTCATCAGCAACTTCTTCAGTTTCCGGAGAGCTGAAAAGAGCATCTATATCATCCTGAGAGGCAGGACCGTTATCTTCCGGTTCACCTCCGGCACCAAATAATGCATCAATGTCATCTTGTGAAGCAGGACCATTATCAACAGGAATCTCTTCAGTTTTATTGGCCAATGGTGCTTGAGAAACAGGAGCAGGTTCAGCTTTAGGTTCATTCTGACTTGCCTGTTCGGCTTCCATTTCGCTCACAAGCGCATCTATATCAGCATCATTTGAAAAAATTGCATCAACTTGACCTTGACGTACATCTTTATGTTCAATAGCTGAAACAGCTTCAGGATCAAAGGCTATATCTCTATGCATTTTAGAAACATTAGTATTGTCAGCAGGATCTTCAGATTCATCAATTAAATCCTGAATATTAGAATCCTGGAAGTTTTTGAGAATTCTGCCAAGCTTGCCTTGAATAGTTTCCAGAAGATTATTAACAGCAGCAATCTGCTGAGAAGTAATGTCTTGTACCTGAAGAGACATCATAATAGAGCTGGAATCCATAGCAATGCTTTGAGTTAACTCATTAGTCTCATCAACGATTTTTTGTACGCTTTGGCTTTTAGATTGCTTTAAGCTATTAATTGTTTTGGCAAGGTGCGGCATAATTTCTTTCATATTGCTGCCTGAATCAATCCCTTTGTAGATAATCTCTAACAATTTAAGGTGATTGCCCATTTTTTTGCCAACTATTTCGTTCAGTTTATTTGTGTTAGAAGTAATAATATCTGATTTATAAACAAGACCATCCACAATATCCATAATTTCAGTAGTAGCAAGCTCAGTAGCTTCAGTTACTTTCGAAAGTTGCTTAGAAGCACTAGGCATTTTGGATAAGTTTTCTTGAATGGAAAGATTAATATCATCAAGTAAAGGTTGGATTTCACTTACAAATAGGAATATTTCTTCTAAAAAAGGTATGACTCTTTGCCCAAGAACAAATAACGCTCTCAGTTCGTCAGCTTTTTTCAATAAAACTGAGACATCTTTATTATTCATAATCTGTCTCCGATAAGAGGTTTTTACTTGTTAAGTTGAGATAAAATAGTTTCCATTTTTTCCTTCAGAACCTGAGGAGTGAAAGGTTTTACAACATAATTATTCACTTTAGCTTTTAAAGCTTCGATAATATCTTGTTTCAACCCACGAGTAGTAACCATAAGGATAGGCAAATGCTTAAACTTGTCGTTGGATCTAATAGCCAATGTAAGCTCCAGTCCGGTCATATTAGGCATATTCCAGTCCGTAATAACAAAGTCAATTGGCCCTTCTTCCAGTTTTGCCATAGCCTCATGACCATCTCCTGCTTCTACAACATCACTGTGACCAAATGTTTTCAACGCATTGATTACAATTCTGCGCATAGTTGGGGAATCGTCAACAACTAAAAAACGCATTCCTATTTTCCTCTAAAATTTAATTAAAACTTTTATTACCGTTAGAAAGAGAGAAATTTAGCAACTTCATACTGAATTCGTTTAGTGTTAAACGGTTTAATCAAATACGAATTTGCTCCGGCGTCTAGCCCGGCATTTATATCTTCATCTTTCGAAAGCGAAGACAAAATGATTATCGGTAGGTCTTTGTATTCCGCCGATTCTCTAATTGTTTTTATTAGTTTTAGACCATCTATATTAGGCATATTCAAATCAGTCACCAACAAATCAATATTTTCTGTCGGAAGCTTTTCAAGTGCATCCATACCATCAACAGCAGGGATTACTTTATATCCTTTGATTTTCAGAGCCAAAGTGATAAATTTTCTTACTGCAGCTGAATCTTCGGCAATTAAAATTGTTTTTGGCATTGTATTTACTCTAAATTACTTAATCTTTCTTTTTTAATGAAATTAAATGATAGTAATGCTAGTCTTTCTTGTAAGCCATTGCTTTAGGTAAGTGCACAAGCTTAAATGCTTTAGTAATACCATGCAGCGACTCCGAATAGCCTATAAATAAATAACTTCCTTTATTCATCGCGTTGTATAAGTTATTTACTACTTTCTGTTTAGATGGTATATCAAAATATATTAATACATTGCAACAAAAAACAACGTCACAGCTTGTTACCATTCTTGTTTGACCTGAATCATAAAGATTGATATTCATAAACTTGACCATTTGCTTAATATCATCGCTGAGTATATAATTATGTCCTTGCTTTTTAAAATATTTACTCATGTAAAGAGGAGGAATATTTCTTACAGCATATTCTTTAAATACACCTGAGCGTGCCCTGTCTAAGACTGCATTGTTAATATCGCTTGCCAAAATCTGGAATTTCACATTTGGAAACATAGGCTGCAATCTTTCTTTGATCAAAATCGCCAAAGTATAGGCCTCTTCGCCTGTGGAAGATGCAGCACTCCAGATTCGAAAAACAGGATTAAACAAATCTTTTTTTACTTTTAAAATTTCAGGCACAATCAACTGCTCAAAAGCATCAAACTGCTGAGGAGCTCTGAAGAAATATGTCTCATTTATGGTAATAGCTTCGAACAAATCGTTCATTTCCACTCTGCCGTTGGGCGAATCTATAAACTTTAAATACTCCTCAAAGGAATTCATGTTTCTAGCTGCGATTCTTTTAGCTATTCTTCCTTCAAGCAGATATTTTTTACTTTCTGTGAAATAGATGCCACTGAGCTTATAAATCAAGTCTCTCAAGTCGGCAAAAGTATCATCGCTCATCATAAGCTTTTTCTCCGTAGTAGATGAGAGACCCGGCTTTATATTCCCTAAAGTAGGTTTTGCCTTGTTACCAAATTTGAATAGTTGAGAAGCCATAAGTTTAATACTCTCAGGATAAAAAATTATTTTATTTAAATCAATTCTTGCAAGATTTCTCTGGCATAGCTTCCAAGGTCATTTTCTTCTTCTGCTAATTTATCCAAATCATCTTTCATAGAATAAATACCAAGCTGGCTAATCAGATCCAGCACTTCTCGCTTGTATTGTATGTTATTTCCCTGGAGTATGGAGCTTAGCATGCCGTCCAATCTCTCTGAGTCAAACTTTCTTATTAGTTCTATAACTGCTGATGTACTTCCCTTCGGATATGCCAAAGCAGCATTTAGAATAGAATTTACAAGAATATCAAGGTTTTCACCAGGCAAATCGTGCCAAAACTCTGATAATAATCCTACAAATTCTACCTCACTGCCGTCAGGGGTATCACCACTAAAATATGCATTAAAAAATGAAGTTATAACATCCTGCGTACAATTAACTGCCAGGACACCTATTATGTGCTGCTGCGTATCAGGATCATTATGTGATACTTCATGAAGTAATGAAGATATGTCTTCCATTCTAAACGATTCTCCAAGAGCTGCAAGCCCTGCACCTCTGATTTCGCCATCTTCATCCATAAGCGCATTATGCGCTATATATCTGAATTCCAAAGGTAACTCTATTTCCTGTTCGAGTCTGAAAGATATAGCAAATATTGTCTTCAAGATAATAGGTTGGAGTTCACGGTTAATATTTTCAAGTTCAGACATTAATTCAAAACATAGAGAAATATCGTCACCACTATAAGCTAATGCATCAATTGCTGCAAATTTTGTAAATGACTCCTGGTCAGAGCGGATTATTGAAATTAAAAAGCTCTGCGCTTCTTCTCCGCCTATTTTTCCAAGAGCATCTATAATATTTGGTCTAAAATCTTCGCTTTTTTGATATAATTCGATTATGGATGAAACCGATTCAGTACTTCCTATGTTTCCTAATGCTTCGATAGCAGAAGCTACACAGTTCTGATCTTCATCACTTAGGAGAGGTATTATGTATTCAACTTCCTCTTCGCCCGCTGATAATCCTATAATATCACAGGCATACTTCCTTACGTCCATATCTGAATCTGCAAGGTAAGGCAAAAGAGAGTTTACAGCATACTGCCCGAGTTTTAATAAAATATCCCCGGCAAGGTTTCTAATCTCTATATTTCCGATAGTTATAAGTTCAGATATTGCTTCCGCTGCCACATGTGCCATCTCAGGGCACACGTTCATTAGTGCGCGTGAACAAATATCTCTTACACCCCTATCCTGATCTTTCAAGGCATGCGCAAAAGCATTAATTGCTCCTTGTGTGCATTTTCCTTTATAATAAATATCTTCTGCAGCTTTAAGTCGATCGCTTGCATTTTCTGAATTTTGTAAGATATTTAACTGAGTAGATAAATCCATAATTAACTCTCTATGTCTTTCACTAATATTTAGACGACTTGAGCCGATAAAATTGTTTTGATTCTTAATGTAATTTACCTAAAATTAAAATATGTTAGAATCGATAAATAAAAACACGTGCTTAAAAGCAAATAATTTTTCAACTAATATTTTTACCTGAAATATTAATACCAAGCTGTTCGATTCTATATCTTAATTTTGCTCTCGAAACTCCCATGAGTTTTGCAGCCTTGATCTGATTGCCATTCGTAATTTTCAATGTTTGAACTATTAAATCTCTAATAATATTACCCATTGGGGCGCCATTCTTAGAGATTTTAAGGTAATGCTGACCTTCTGCCAATTCAATTGTTTCCTGGGATATTGCTTCTGTTGTGCTGCCTATAGATTTTAAAAATCCAAGAGATTCTTTTGTAATAATTTCGTTCATTTCCAAAAGAATTACTCTTTCTATAGCATTTCTAAGCTCTCTTACATTACCTTTCCACGGATAATTGTTTATAATAGATGCTGCTTCCGGAGAAAAGCCTGTTACATTTTTACCAAATTTGGTATTAAATTCGTTGACAAATGCAGTTGCAATCTTCATTTTATCATCACCTCTTTCGCGAAGAGGAGGGAGGTTAATTACAGCCACATTTAAACGATAAAATAAATCTTCTCTGAATTTACCTTCTTTTACCAGCTCTTCCAAATCTCTGTTAGTAGAAGCTACAACTCTTACATCAACAGAAATTTCTTTCTGACCGCCGAGTCTGTAAAATCTTCTTTCCTGAAGAACACGTAAAAGTTTGACTTGAAGCTCAAGACTCAATTCACCAATCTCATCAAGTAGAATAGTACCGTGTTGAGCCTGTTCAAATTTACCTTGCTTAATTTTTTCTGTAGCACCTGTAAAAGCACCTCTTTCGTAGCCAAAAAGTTCGTTTTCTGCTAATTCATGAGGGATTGCGCCACAGTTAACTGTGATGAATGGACCTTTAGATCTCGGAGAGTTGTCATGAATATATCTTGCAATCAGTTCTTTACCTGTACCTGATTCTCCTAAGATTAAAGCAGTAGTGTCTTCTGCACCGGCAATAATTTTGCTCATTTCCAGAGCTTTCATCATTCCGTTGCTTTCGCCAAGGATTTCACTTGGACTTTCTTGTTTTACCTGTTCAGAAAGAACTTCTACTCTTCGTTTCAGATCATAGTTTTTCAGCGCTTTTTCTACAGAAATCTCAAGTTGCTCAAGATCAATTGGTTTAGTGATGAAATCTTCTGCACCTAATTTCATAGCTCTTACAGCCATTTTGATATCGGAGAATGCAGTCATTATAATGACCGGCATTTGATAGCCCTGTTTGCGGAGCTGCTCCAGTATATCCAGTCCGTTTGCGTGCCCCAAAAAGATATCTAGTAATATCAAATCCGCGCCTATGGTATGCAGTTCATCTTGAGCTTTTTGAGGATCGGTGTAAGTTTCAACACGCGAAAATTTTGAAGACAAAATATCTGCCAGAGTAGAATTTACTAATGGATCGTCTTCTATTACTACAATTGTGTAATTTTGTTTTGCCACGTTGTCTTGCCGGGATTAGTTCTGAAATTAGTTTTTTGGTACTGGTAGTTTTACGTAAAAAGTGGTGCCTATGCCCATAGTACTTTCTACATCTATAATTCCATTATGCTGATGCATAATTCTTTGAGTAATCGGTAGCCCCAAACCGGTACCATCTGCTTTCCTTGTGAAAAACGGATTGAAAATCTTTTGAAGATCTTCCGGTGGGATGCCTACTCCATCATCGGATATAGCTACTATGGCAAATTCCCCCTCGCCATGTTTTGTAGCCGGTTCCGTATATGTTTTTATTTTTATGTTCCCCTTGGTTTTGATAGCATCTGCAGCATTAGTTACAAGATTAATAAACACCTGTTGAAGCTGTTTATTGTCTGCAGGAACTGAGGGCAGATTTTGATCGAATTCCAGCTCTACTTTGATTTCTTTTCTTTTCAACACAGAAGCCACTAATTCTAACGTTGTGGGAATCAAATTATTTAAATTTATTCCTTGAATATCAGGCATTGCAGGTCTGGAAAAGTTCAGAGTTACTTCCACTATTCTTGAGATTCGTTCCACACCTTGCATAGCTGTTTCTACGTACTTATATTCAGGTGCATTTTCTTCAACATTTCTTTTTAGAATTTGCAAATTTAAATTGACAGCTGCAAGCGGATTTCTTATTTCATGTGCTACACCAGCAGAAAGTTGACCTAATAGTACTAATTTATCTGCCTGAACAAGCTTATCAGTCAAAGCATGTTGTTCACTTACATCTCTTGCTATGGCTTGAATCAACTTTTGTCCGTTATAGTCAACGAATCTTGCGCTGACTTCTACCATTAGTGTTTCACTGTCTCCTTTGTCTAAACTTAGCTCCGACAGAACAATCGGAGAGCTTGTTTTTTTTAGAAGCTTAAATATTCTTCTAAACTGGGGAAGTGTTGTTCCGATTAAATCGTCTTTTGTTTTACCAAGTAATGTGGCAGAGTAGTCGTTAGCATCTAAAACACTCCAAGTTTCAGGCTGTACTATAAAAACTGCATCAGTAGCATTGTCAAAAAAAGATTTATACCATGCCAGTTTTTTCTCAAGTTTTTCAATTTGTAAGTCTTTGTCCGTTTGCATAATGCCTATTTCTTTTTTAATTCCGGTTCAGTTTTTTTATTATCCGTACTGTCTTTTTGAAGATCTTTAAATGGGTTGTCAAACTCAATTAAATCCCCTGGTTTATCAACTTTAAAGTCTTTGATCAATCCGGTAGGATTTTTGAGAATTCCTTTACCTCTATTGATTAATTCCTCTCTTTTCTGCTTCATTAAATCCTGAGGATTTTGCTGCAAAGGGTCAAAGCCCTTTTTATTATTCTTTTGATGTAAATCTAAACCGGATCTTTTAAGTGTTTTCTGCCCTTCGCCTGCTTTTTTCTTTAATTCCAAATTTTGTGGTTGCTTAGATTGGAATTGAAATTTCAAGTTGTTTTCATTACCGCTTTCAACAGCAACTTTATACTCAGCACTTAACAAAATATCTTCTGCATATTTTGAAGTAGGATACTTATCAATAAGTCGCAGATAATAAATTTTGGCACTGTCCAGATTATCCAGATCATACTCGTATGTCCATCCGATTGAATATAGAGATTTAGGAGCAAGTTCATGATCCGGAAATTCATCGTAAAGCTTCAAAAATTGATCTATTGCAAAATAGTATTCACCGTATTTTCTCAAATCAGCACCTGAGTTATAAAGTTCAGCCACTGAGTCTATTTCCATTGCTTCAGTGAACCCAAGCTGTCTTCCTGCTTCTGCAGAGTATTCGGTAAGAGGGAAATTGATAACAATTTCTTCCAGAATAGAATCTGCCAGATAAGGGTCTTTCTCTCTAAGCACATGAGCATAATTATAATAGTATTTAGCTGAATTTGTATCATTTTTAGGGGCTACTTCAACAGCTGTTTTATAATAAAAGAATGCTGAATCCGGTTCACCTAGTTTTTCCTGAACTCTTGCCAAATCATATAAGGTAGCTGCCGCAGCAGGTCTTAATGTATCCGGCACATATTCTTTTTTCTGAAGTCTGATTAAGTTTGGTTCTGCTTCAGTTTTTAGTAAATCCCAGATATTAACGTTATAATAAATGTCATTAGAAGCATCGTAAACCGGCCCTCTGCTTGTACGGGCTTTAGCAAAATAGTTCCTGGATGTAGACCAGTCATGTTCATTAAAATAGTCCATACCTCTTTCGTAATAGTAACAGTTTAGAGCAGTGTTACTAACAAAAGCTGAATCTGCATAGCGTTCGTATTCCGGCATTGTACTATCATCGCCATCGAGTCTTTTAGCCTGCATTCTTTCAATGTAAATATAAGGTTTCCATTCTTCCCATTTTCCATCACTATCAAGATCTGCCAAAATCTCTTCAGCTTGTGCAAATTCGCCTAATCTGTTTAAACATGCAGCTTCGTACAAATAAGATTCGAATGTAGCAAGGTAATCAGGGCTATAATCTCTAACCTTGATAAATTCTGCTTTAGCTCTTTCAAATTTTCCCATTCTATAGAGAAGACCTGCCATAGCGCATTGCCATTCTGCTTTGTATTTGCCGTCATCTGTCTGTAGGATTGCTTGTTTATACGGTCTTAAAGCATCTTCCAAATCTGCTTGATATAATGCAAGTTCTGCTTCCAACTTGAAAGCTTCAGATAAAATATCATATCTCTTCAGCTGCCATGCAATATCCACAGTTCTGGATAGCATAATTTTACCTGAGAAGAACTTTCTTTGGATGAGTAATGTTTTAGATAAAAGCAGGTGAGCATCAGGAGACCATTCACCATCAGGGAATCTGTCTATTAATTCACCGCATTTGATTTCTGCAGGTAGCCATTCACTTTTATAAAAGTAAGTTTTTGCCATTAGGAACAAAGTACCTTCGACATAATTACTTTTCGGGTGTTTAGCCAGTATTTTGGAGCCCTTTATCACAACAGAGTCTAGCTTGACTTTAACAGGCTGCAATTTATCTTTTGTTATTATAAATCCTTTTAGGAAAGGAGGTGTACCTCTATCTGTATCAATTTTAGAATAAATGCTCGGATCAGGTACGTAAACATGAGGAGTCACTCTTTCTTTTTCATCGAAATAGTCGAATTCATCCTCACTTTTATCCATGAGTTTCTGAGCATTATAATAAGTATTAAAAAATGTAGTAAAATTATCGTAGTGGCGGCATCCCGCCAAAGCGATAAGAGATAAAACAGAAAGGGCTGTCAGTAATTTATATTTTGAAAATAGCATAAGTATCCCGCATAATTCATGTATAATAGCCCTTGACAAAACTATCACACCATATTACCGCAATATAATAAAAAATGGCTAATATTAGCAATAATTCAATAAAACGGAAAGAATTTAGTGATATTTTATGACAAGTATCCTACTACAATACACCGAGCAAGCTTACTTAGTTCATGTTGTGAAAAACTTGGGATTTTTCATTTTCAGAAAGATTTTCCAATAGGCTGTCAAGGCGCTGTTTATCAGTCCTAATTTTATTTTCTATCTCTCTGATTCTGTTTTTAAGTCTAATTTTTCTTGAAGTAACCCAGAAAGCATCTTTGAGTTTTTCAGTTATTTTGAAAGCATCAGAATTTTTCAAATCATCAATTTTTTGTTTTTCTCGTTGAATTTGAATTTCTAATTGCTTTATTTCTGTTCTCAAAGCAATTTCTTTCAGCTTTGGAGCTGAAATGTTAGTGCTGTTTTCTTCGCAAAGAGCGGTGTGAAACATTCTGAGTCTGTTTAGATTTTTGGATCGGTATGCTTCCTGCACATTATTCCAGTATTTTTCAAAAAGCTGGGAATTACCATGCCTATCCGGATGCAGTTTTTTAACTAACTGTCTATAAAGCTGAGGGATTTCGTAATTTGCATTTACTTCACAGGTTGATCCTGCAATTGGTTTATCTGAAGAAAACTCTTTTTCTACTATAACATCTACCATGTTAAGAGTTTTCTTTGATATTTGTTCGCCTTTTCTAAGCTTGCCGGAAATAATTTCAAGACGTCTTTCCAGTTCAGACTGGAGACGTGATTTTTTCTTTAATTCCGATTCTAATTTTCCAAATACAGTATCATAAGTAAACATCATAGCCGGCTTTACTTCATGATTAAGTTTAAACCAGTCGTCTAAAATATTTAGCAACTCCTGTCTGTATTGTTCTTTTTGAGTTAAAAGATCGCTAACAACAGAGGAACCTGAATCTTTAAACATTTGATATCTCCTTTCTTTTCCATCCTTGGTTATTCCAGCTCATCTAAAGCTTCTAATGCAAATCTTAAGTGCGGGATTACTATCGAGCCACCAATGACCAGAGCAATGTTGCAAGCTTCGTTGATTTCCTCTTTGCTTGCGCCCGCCTTCTTAGATTTATCTATATGATATAAAATACAATCATTACAACGTAAAACCATAGAGCCTACAAGCCCCATTAGTTCTTTATTTTTTGCAGAAATAGCACCTTCTTCGTAAGTTTTTGTATCCAATGCCATAAAGCGTTTATAAGGCAGGAAGTCCTGCTCCATTATTTTCTTGTTTCCGCTTTCTCTTCTGCTGTTGAAATCGTCAAATTTTTTCATATAAATAGCATTTGTTTTCTTTTGTTGACTAAAGTTTTCAATAAGTATGCCGATAATAAAAAGTTGTGTTATCTTAATTGTAAAGATAAGTATAAGTAGCTAATATTGTGGTGATAGTTTTCCACAGAATTGTAATTCAATCATCTGTAACTATATGAAAGATAAGCCTCTAAGCTAATATTGAATGATTTGTGTTAGATAAAATATTGTGCAAAAAAAAAGCAAACATCTAATTATTAATGCTTGCTTTAAATTCTAAATTTTCTGTTCATATTGGATAAAATCAGCCTGAGTGGCTAAAATTTGACATTATCCTTCAATTTCATTTTTCGATACCCTCGCAACTACCATTTCTAATAACAAACATAAAAGAGTTGCTATCACAAAAAATTTCCAAAGTTCAGTGCCTAATCTTACTCTAGTAATAGATTCTTCCGGAGATTTTCCATACTCTATTAAATTCACAGAAGCTTTTTGAGTAATGCTTGTGATAAATCTTTCTACTGCTTCTTCATCTGCTTTTTTAAGATTAGATTCTTTTGTATTCGGATTGATGGTATATATGCCTACTGGAGTCCCATCAGACGTTTCTATTTTGTATGCACCGGGTATTTCATTGTTATTCAAAACAAGCTTATTACCGCTTGGCAAAGATACTTTATAAGTAAAAGATTCTATTTTATTAGGATCAATGACTTTGAATTGTTCTTCGTTTCCAAATTCTTTACTCAGTGGTATTGAAATATCTTCAGAAGGCGCCCCGCTTAGCAAATCTGTTCTTTTCGAATTCAGGTACAAAATAGATCTATTTACCAGAGCAGGGAATAAACTTGTTATAGGAAAACTTCCTGATTCGAGAGTTGGAGTCAAGGAAAGATAAAGTACTTTTCCTTCTCCCAAATTAAACTCAGATAAAAGTGGTTTGCCTAAAAGACTTACCAGATCTATCCCTTTAGAAATAGTAGTTATTCGTTTTAGCTCCGGAGCTTCAATTATTTTACCTTCAGCCTGAGTTTTGAATAGCCCTTTGAAGAAAGGATGATTTTGCTCAAACTCATTAATAGGTACAGATTTATATATGGAATAGTTAGTGTAAGATCCTAAAAATGCCGCATTGCTATTACTTTGTGAGCTGTCAGGAGCAAAAATCAAGGCAGATTTTCCACCTGAAACATATGCGTTTAATGTATTTGCTACACTTGTTGAAACAAACGCACCATTATATAAAACTACATCATATCTATTCAGATCAACACTATTAACTTCGTCCTGTCTAAAATAATTCAAACTGTATCTGTCAGGTATAACTTCTAAAGCAGCTCTAATAAAGCCCAAACCGGAATTATCTGAAAATACAGCTACATTTGGAGCTTTATTGATAATGAAACCAAAGTGGTACTTATTGTCTGCATCCAGTTCGTCTGTTTCTAATTCAAGGGCTGCATCTACAAAACCTGATTCATTATATACTCCGGAAATTGCAAGAGTTTTAGTTTCATTAGCATTGATAGAGAAAGTTCTCTGAGCAGATTTTTTGCCGTTAAAATATAAATTCAGAACTGAATTTTCTACTTTCTGAGTGCCGTAGTTTGTTACATTAAGAGATACGTTTTACAGGAGCATTCTTTTCAAATATATTAGTTTCAACATTTACAGAATCAATAGCCACATTTTCGATTTTGTTACCATCACTTACAGGTATCAAATAAAAAGTAGGGGAGAAGTCCAGCTGAATAGAATCACTCATTTCTCTGATGAAATTAAGATTTTGCAAATCGCTGACTATGTATACTTCTTTGTTTATATTTTTAGATTCCTGCAGCAGAGTAAGTGCATCGAACACAGATTGTTCAAAATTTGCAGGCGCATAAGATAAATCAATCTCGCGAATGCTTTTTTTCAAAGTAGCTTTGTTCGTGCTGAAATTATACCTGTTTTTAGTCATTGATGATTGATTCGCAGGCATTATAATAGCCTCATCGCCCGGTTTAAGGAAATCAACCAGCGAATTGGCATAAGAAATAGAATTACGAAAGCTGTTTCCTGTTCCGGTATTTGCATCCATGCTATAAGAATTATCAACAATAATAACTGCACCGGTTTTAGCAAATGATTCGAAGCCGGAGATAGTGCCTTTTATAGTAGGTCTGGAAAAAGCCAGAACAGCGAAGATAATGGCGAGAGTTCTAAGGATAAGCAATAAGATCTGCTTAAGCTTAACTTTTTTGATTTTCGATTTTTTTAGTTCTTTGATAAACTTCAAAGAAGAAAACTCAACCTTCTTCAATTTGCGAAGGTTGAGTAAATGTAAAAGAATAGGAATTGAGGCACCTACAAGGCCTATTAAAACTAAAGGATTTAAAAAGTTCATATTCCAAAACCTAAGATATTTCTGTGTTTAGGTTTTACTCATCAGTGAAGTAAAACTCTGAAAGATCATCAAACTTAATGTTCGTAATAATCCAGCCCATTTTAGGCGATTTATAGAAAGTGAAAATCCATCTCATCGGATAATTTTCATGCAGTCCCAAAAAGCGCAATCTAATATAAGACCCTGTTATAGTTTCAGAGCTAACCGCTTCGTATGAAGTTAGATTGCCATATATTTCCATTGCTTTTTTAGTTTGCGAGATTAGCTGTTTCCTTGCTTCTTTTTTTTCAGACAGCGGGCTGTTTTCTAATATACCATCAAAAGCTTTTACGACTTTAAGTTCTTTAATGTTCTCAAAAAACTCTGTAGTTTTATCTAATAGTACATTTGGTACGCCAATAAATTGCTGTCTCATAGAAGCAGAAGCTTCACCTCCGGACTGTGCATTTGCATTTCCGGAAATCAAAAATATTGAGAGAATTAAAGTAATAAAAATTTTCATATATACTCCGATTAACTTTTCAAGCCTACCAATTTTTTTAGAGCTCTTATTTCATTAGAGCGTAAGTGGCGGTATTCACCCTTATCCATACCACTGACGTTTAAAGTAGCAAAATGTTTACGGTGTAATTGTTTAACGATATATCCAAAATGTTCAAATATTCTTCTTACTTCTCTGTTTCTGCCTTCCCGGATAGATATATGAATAACAGTTCTGTCTTTTGGGTCGTAAAGAATTTCAGCTTCTCCTGTCATTCCATCTTCCAGTTTTACACCTTTTGCTATTACTAGACCATGTTCCGGAAGCATAGGCTTATCAAGCACAGCTCTGTAAACTTTTTCAATTTCATAAGAAGGATGTGTTAATCTGTTTGCTAATTCGCCGTCATTAGTCATTAAAAGTGTACCTGTTGTATTTCTGTCCAATCTGCCTACAGGATAAATCCTTTCAGAAGATTTAACAACATCCATAACTGTTTTTCTGCCCATATCATCATTAGTAGTAGTAATGACGTCCTTCGGTTTGTTTAGTAAGATGTATACAAATCTTACAATTTCTTTTACCGGATCACCACCTACTGTTATAAAATCACTGCGAAGAACCTTTGTCCCAAGTTCCTTCACTACTTTTCCATTTACTTTCACTTTGCCTGATTCTATTAGCTCATCAGCTTTTCTTCTTGAACAAGTACCTGTCTCAGCTAAATATTTATTTAGTCTGATTGGAGCATTAGGATCCGTCTGTGGCTCTCTAACGTCTTTATTAGGTTTGTAAGTGTTTTTCTTTTTCATTTTCCACCGGTAATATTATTCTATAATACAAATTTACGCATTTATAAGCGAACAAAAAACATAACTAAAAAAATAGATATCGATAAAAAAATAATGAAACATACGTTCGTTTATTTCGTTAACTGTGATGAAAATCAGGAAAATTGTTTTATGTGTCTAAACTTCAACAAAATTGCTGTTTTTTGTAGGATGCTATGCATCTTTTCTTTTGTCAGTGACTCACTATATTTTACGACTTAACGGTTAAATCTAACAGTTGATCAAAAAAAAATTTGAATTTATCTTACAAGAATATATATTTGTACGAACGAACGTTTGATAAAAATAAAAGAGAGATATATGAATTTCGGACTAATAGCTGCAGGTGAAGGCTCAAGATTGAAAGCTGAAGGCTGGAGCAAACCCAAAGGATTGGCAGAGCTAAATGGAGAACCTCTAATTAAAAGATTTTTGGATTTGGCAAATGATTATAAAGCAGAAAAGATAAGCATTATAGTTAATGAAGAATCTCCGGAGCTTTTGGAATATATAGAAAAATATCAAAGTAAGTCTGAAATTCTATTAAAAGTTAAATCTACTCCCAGTTCTTTACATAGCTTTTACGAAATAGCAGAATTTTCCGGTACAGAATCTATTATGCTGTTTACAATTGATACAGTTTTTGACAGAAAAGAGTTTGATGCTTTTTACAAAACTGCTGAGATAACTGAATATGATGGAGTATGGGGAATAACTGCGCATGTGGATGATGAATCACCGCTTTACGTATCTCTTAATGAAGATGATATTGTAACTGATTTTCATGATTCAGGTGATTTTGATTATGTAACAGGCGGATTTTATTATATGAAACCAACTTTGCATAAGCATCTTAAAACTGCTGTGGAATCTGGAATATCTCGAATGAGAAATTTTCAGAGATATTTGATACAAATGAATCATAAGCTACTAGGATTTAAATTCGATAAAATTATCGATGTAGATCATGTAAGTGATATTCAATCAGCAGAAAAATTTCTTAAATCAATACGTCAATAAAATATTCAATAATTTTAGATAGCAAGACATGAGAAATATCATAAGCATAGCAATAATTCTATTTTTCTTGCCTGGCTTATTTTCAGCTCAAGTTAAACAAGCTGAAGCAAAAAAAGGTACTTTAATAGTTAAAGTGACCGGTTTAAGAACAAATCATGGGTATGTGGTTTGTCATCTTTTTAACGATCCGGACGCTTATCCTTTGAAATCAAAAAAGGCTTTGGTCTTTCAGGATGATCTAGATATTTCAGATAGTACGGCATCATTCGTATTTAAGGATTTGCCTTATGGCGATTATGCTTTTACTACTCACCATGACGAAAATGCTAATCATAAAATGGATAAGTCCTGGCTAGGATTGCCAGCTGAAGGCTGGGCTTGTTCAAATAATGTAATGGGTATCTTAGGAGTAGGGCCTCCCAGCTTTGAGGATGCTCACTTTACAATAAATAAGGATACAATTTACGAAACTGTAAAAATGAATTACTAAACTTGGGGAATTTTGTCACATGCAACTAGAATTTGCGGCTATTAAAAGGGCAAAAAAGTTTTCACCTAATCATATAGAAAACGATGCTCTTATACTTATGCGTACGGCGGATGAACTAATTAAACTAGGCGCTAAAGTAAAGTTTTATGACGAAGAAATGCTCTTTGGAGACAGCATAAAAGAGAATTTTATTTTCTCTATGTCTCGCGAAGATGATGTAATAAAAAAACTTAAACAACTGCAAAAGAAAGGCAAAGTTGTAATTAACTCTCCGAAAGCAGTAAAAAACTGTTTCAGAGAAAATGTTACTACTAAACTTATGGTATATGGCATTCCATATCCAGATAGTGTAATAATTAAAACAAATGACTTTGATCCGATAACACTTTCCAAATTTAACGGCTCTAAAGTTTGGGTAAAAAGAGATAAGCATATTCAACATAGTGAAGACAGAGCTCTTGCTACATGTGATGCCGAAAGAAACAATATCGTTCGCGAATTTGGTAGAAGAGGTATTAAAAAAGCAATAGTGCAAGAACACCTAGTTGGAAACGAAGTTAAATTCTATGGTGTAAGAGGTACTGAGTTTTTTCACTGGTACTACTCACATGAAAACTTTTCTAATATCAAATTAGATGAAGAAAGATTTATCACATTGGCCAGAAGAGCTGCGGAAACACTTAAAGTAGATGTGTACGGTGGAGATGCTCTTATTACTCCGGATGGATCTATCTATATCATTGACTTTAACGATTGGCCAAGTTTTGCTCCTTGCAGAGATGAGGCTTCAAAAGCTATTGCCAAAATGATATATAGAAAAGCACAATTCAAACTTATGACTCCGGAAACTACTTTTGTATCTGAAGAAACAAAAGAAGTTGTAGATATCGAAGCAAATTTTAACTAAACAGGATATATAATGGCTGAAATGAATGTCGAATCGACCTTAAAGTCGAAAGACACAGAAGAGACGCTTGATATACTTTTTTACAGACCTCTTGGCTTTATGTTAGCCAAGTTTTGCGCAAAAACCGGAATTACTCCAAATACAGTAACCTGGACTAGTATAGTTCTTGGTGGTTTCGCAGGTCATGCATTCTACTATTCAGATTTGCAGATAAATATTATCGGTATGATAATTTTAATTTTTGCGAATCTTTTGGATTCAACTGATGGACAGTTAGCCAGAATGACTAACCAATGCACAAGAATGGGCAGGTTCTTAGATGGTTTTGGCGGCAATATTTGGTTCACAAGTATTTATATCCACCTTGGATTCAGATTGATGAATGAAGGATATGAACCATGGATCTTCGGTTTTGTTATTGTTACTGGTCTGTTTCACTCGTTTCAGGCTGCTATGGCGGATTATTACAGAAATGCTCACTTGTTTTTTATACAAGGTAAAAGTGGATCTGAAGTAGATAGCTCAGCCAAGTTAGAGGAGCAGTACAAAGCTGCTTCCTGGAAAAGAGAATTTTGGACCAAAGTGTTCCTTTTCATGTATGGAAATTATACAAAAGAGCAGGAAATTTTATCCAAAAATTTGCAAAAACTGTACGAAAAAATAGCCGAAAAATATCCGAATGAAACACCTGAGTGGCTTGTTAAAAATTTCCGTAAAGGAAGCAAACCTCTTATGAAATATACAAACATTTTGACTACAAATACTCGTATGTGGGCTTTGTTTTTCTCTATGTTTTACGGTGATGTAATCTGGTATTTAGTGTTTGAAGTTACAGTTCTGAATATCTTACTTATTCAAATGGTAATCAGGCAGGAAAAATTAAGCAAAAAAATGGTTTTGGAAATAGAGCAAGCGTAACGTGAAAAAGCAGAATACATATAAAACCATTTTTATGATTGTAGGCTTGGCGATTTTCTCGTATCTGGTTTACAATTTCGGAATAGACAGAATTTTAGATAACCTGAAGGAAACCGGCTGGTGGTTTGCTGCAATTGTAGCTACCTGGGGTTTTGTATACTTATTCAACGCTCTTTCATGGTCAAAAATTGTTAAAGCTAAAGAGAATAAAATACCGTTTGCACAGGTTTTTGGACTTACGGTTAGCGGCTTTTCTCTTAACTATATTACTCCTTTTGTAGGCTTGGGAGGCGAACCTTATCGCATAATGGCTTACAAAGAGTACATAGGAACTGAAAAATCAGTTTCATCAGTGATTATTTTTACCCTAATGCACATGATTAGTCATGTTGTATTCTGGGTTTTCAGTATGGCTTGGGTAATTTTGTTTTTAGAAATGCCTATGCACTATTGGTTGATAATGGCTGTAATATTTGTAGTACTTATTTTGTTGCTTTCTGTATATATGAAAGCTATGAAATCCGGCCTGCTTAATACATTGAAATGGATTGTTACAAAACTTCCTTTCAAAAAACTTGCAGCACTTATTGAAGATAACCACGATAAACTTGATGAAGCAGATAAGTACATTCGGAACTTTTACAATACACGAAAGAAAGACTTCTTTCTGGTTGTGTTTTATGAGTTCGTTTCCAGGATTATCAGCTCCATGGAATACTACTTCATATTAATGGCAGTAGGTGTTCATATTGGTATATTCGAAGCGATATTCATAAATGCAGGTATGTCACTGGTGATCAATCTGACATTTTTTATTCCATTCCAGCTTGGTGCCAGAGAAGGTTCCCTGGTGTTTGTGCATGGGATGTTAGGCATTGATGCTTCGCTTGGATTATATGCATCTATAGTAAACAGAGTGAGAGAGTTCTTTTGGATATTATTAGGCTTGACATTTATTCAGCTAACTGGAAGAAAAGACAAATATAAGAAAGAAAGAATGAACGAATTAGTAGAGGCGGACAATGCAAACTAAAGCAATATTATTTGATTTTGGCGGAACGATTGACACCAACGGAGTCCACTGGAGCGAAAAGTTTTGGGATACATACAAAAGATGTGAAATTCCTATTGATAAAAAAGACTTTGAAGCTGCTTATGTAAGCACAGAAAGATTGCTTGGAAGAGAAAATAGAATTAAGCCGGAAATGAGCTTTTATGAAATAATCAGAGAAAAGCTGATTATTCAGATATATTTTCTTATTCAGCAAGGCAAATTATCACATTTGACCATAGTAGATGATTTATCCAAAAAATTGGCAGATGACTGCTATGCAAGTATCAAAAGCGCTGTTGCAGTAGCTAATGAAACAATGGAAAAATTGAAAAAAGAATATACAATAGGCGTAGTATCAAACTTTTATGGAAATATTGATAAAGTCCTGGAAGAATTTGATATACATAACTTATGTAAAATTATTGTTGATTCTACAATCGTTGGCATCAGAAAGCCTGATCCTGATATTTATAAATTAGCTATAGACAAATTAGGTCTTTTGGCAGAAGAAGTGGCAATAGTAGGTGACTCTTACACAAATGATATGGAACCGGGACGAAAACTTGGCTCAAAAACAGTTTGGCTAAAAGGCAGATCCTGGAAAGAAGAAACTCAGTCTGAAGCTGCAGATCATATAATCGGTCACTTTAAAGAACTTGAAAATATCTTTCTCTAAATGAGATATGGGTATAAATATAATAGATATTATAATAAACAGAAAAACTAACTAAACATTCTATTTGAGGTTACAAATGGGCAAATATCAAATTAAAGATGCCAAAGGAAAACTAGGGGTATTGGTTGTAGGTATGAACGGTGCAGTTGCATCTACTTTTATCACAGGTGTGTTGTCTATCCGTAAAGGTCTTGCGAAACCAATCGGATCTGTTTCTCAAATGCAGACAATCAGAATAGGTAAAAGAATTGATAATAACTTCCCTCTTATCAAAGACTTTGTGCCTCTCGCAAATTTAGATGATATGGTTTTCGGTGGTTGGGATATCGAAGACAAAGATATGTACGAAGCTACGTCAGGCAATGGTGTTCTTTCTGAAAAAGATGTAAATGCGGTAAAAGAAGATCTTCAAAAATTGCATTGTATGCCTGCAGTATTTGAACAAAGATATGTTCAGAAGCTTCATGGTGATTTTGTTAAAAAAGCTGATTCTAAATTAGAATATGCTAACCAGGTAAGAGAAGATATCCGCAAATTCAAAGAAGAAAAAGGTGTGGATAGAGTTGTTATGATCTGGTGTGGTTCTACAGAAGTTTACATGCAAATGAGCGATGTACACCAAACAGTAGAAGCATTTGAAAAAGGTTTGGCTGAAAATCATGCAGGTATCTCTCCATCTATGATCTATGCTTATGCAGGTCTTATGGAAGGTGTTCCTTATGTAAACGGTGCTCCAAACTTAACAGTTGACATGCCGGCTATGATGGAACTTGCTGACAGAACTAAATTACCTATTTCAGGTAAAGACTTCAAAACTGGTCAAACTCTAATAAAAACTGTTATTTCTCCAATGCTTAAAGCAAGAATGATTGGTCTTAGCGGTTGGTTCTCTACTAATATTCTTGGTAACAGAGACGGTGAAGTATTAGATGATCCTGAATCATTCAAAACTAAAGAACAATCTAAATTGTCAGTGATTGATTCTATTATCCAACCTGAATTATATCCTGATTTGTACAAAGATTACTACCACAAAGTAAGAATCAACTACTATCCGCCTAAAGGCGATAACAAAGAAGGTTGGGATCAAATCGACATCTTTGGCTGGATGGGTTACCCAATGGAATTGAAAATCAATTTCCTTTGCCGTGATTCAATCTTAGCAGCTCCAATTGCACTTGACTTAGTGTTATTCACTGATCTTGCAATGAGAGCAGGTATGCACGGTATCCAAGAATGGTTGTCATTCTACTTGAAGAGCCCAATGCACAGACCAAATGTTGTTCCTGAAAACGACTTGTTTATCCAATTAATCAAACTTAAAAACACTTTGAGATTGATGATGGGCGAAGAAGTTGTAACTCACGTAGAAGAACAAGCAGACGAAATCTAAGTATATATTTCTATTGCATTCGGCGGCGATTCTGTCCGCCGGATGCTGTAGATATTATTAAGAGGTAGAGTATTT
Organism: Kapaibacterium sp. (SeqCode); assembly: GCA_965140345.1. GTDB lineage: Bacteria > Bacteroidota > Ignavibacteria > Kapaibacteriales > UBA2268 > JBFHIJ01. The sequence goes on along the minus strand of OZ223202.1, from coordinate 536,549 downwards.
GTGGAAAAAATCCACACCGTCGCATCTACGATGTGCCACCGATCAAGAGTGGAAAAAAATTCTTCTTTACTATTAAGTAGAGATATTGAGTGAGAACAAACATTAAACAGACTAAATTTTTTTACTTCTTCTAAGATGAAAATTTACAAATGAAACAAAAAGCAATGACTAAAGGTATTATCTATATAGCATTAATTTCACTTTTTCAAGTGTATGTGACTTTTTCTGAGGAGCTTGACCTTCAAACTTTCCTAGAAAAAGCCATTGAACATAAAGGAATAGAAAAAAGATTTGAGCTTCAAAAGCTTAAATCCGGAATGGCTAAAGAGGAAGTGGAAAGCCTTAAAATCTTGCCTGATGTGAAAGTGGAACTAAGAGGCGGAATTGTACCTGAAGCACGGGGAGATGTATTTTATTCTCCAGATGAAGCCACAGATTTGGAAGGATGGGGACCATTTTTCCAAGGTGAAATTAAGTTTGTTCAGCCTCTCTATACTTTTGGAAGATTAGGGAATGCAGAAGAAGGAGCAGATTTTTTAGTAAAATCTGAAACTGCAAAGTTTGAACAGGAAAAATCAGAACTAAAAAAGATATTGATTGATTTATATTTCTCAACCTCTGCTGCTTATAAAGCCAGAGCTATTTCTAAGGAAGTAGAAGCAGGAATAAATAAATTGATGGAAGAAATTGAAAAAGAGCTTGAGAAAATAGAATCTCAAATTGATGATGGTGATTATCTTCAAGTTAAAAGTTTCAGATATCAGATTGATGAAATAGTAGAAAATAGTAAAAAGAATAAAAGAGCAAGTATTTATGCAGTTAATCTTGCCTCCGGTTTTGAACTCTCAGATTCTGCATTAGTGCAAGATGCAATTCCTGAATTCGATTTTGAATTAAATAAATTTCAAGATGTCTGGGAATTTGCAAAGAAGAATAACAAACAATTGGAACAAATAGCTTATGGATTAAAAGCGATGGATAGTAAAATCGCTATGAGTCGATCAGAAAAATATCCTTTGCTATACTTTGCAGGTGGATTTATGTATGGAGTAGCTCCAAATAGAGATGACCAGAAAAATCCATTTGTATACGACCAATTCAATTATTTATCAGTTGGTGCATTTGTCGGAATGAGATGGAATATGAATATATTTAGAACTGATATCGCGCAGAAAAAAGATGAACTTGCAAAGAATATTCTAACTGAAGAACAGCAACTGCTTTTAAGCCAGAAAGAAGCTGAATTATACGAGCTATATCTTGATATAGAAAAAGATTATACACTCTTAGAATCAGTAGAAAGATCTGAAAAAGATGCTAGAGCATGGCTGACTATGAGTTTTGATAACTGGGAAATGGGAATCGGTGAACCCGAAAAACTAATAGAAGCTTACAAAACTTATTTTCAGCTAAAAGGACAAAGAGTACAAAAACACTTAGAGGTACAAAAAAAACTTACAAGACTCTCTAATGAATTAGGAAATATTGAGCTAATAATTAAATGGGTGCAAAATGGAAAAGTTATTCTCTAAAATCTCGACAACACTGCTGCTTTTAGCTTTTGTAGCTATAAGTGCTTATGCCGCAGATAGCCCGATGGATGTTGTAAAAAAGTCCAATGATAAAGTATCTGCGATCAATGCAAAACATTCGAAATTAGACGCAAAAGCTAAAGAACAGATGCTTAATGTTATCAGCTCAGTGACTAGCTGGTCTGCAATGAGTGATGCAGTTGCTTCTCGATTGAGAGATATGGATGGCAAACAAAAAGAAGAATTCAAAGGCAAATTTGAAGAGTTGCTGAAAGTTACATCTGTAAACAAATTAGGCAGATACAGAGCAGATAAATTTGAATATACAGAAGAAAAAATCGATGGTAATAAAGCTTCTGTAAAAACTCTGGCTCATTATAAAAAAGAGAAAGTTGAACTTATTTACGAATTAGAAAAAATAGACGGCAAATGGATGATAGTAAATTATATCGTAGATGGTGTTGATACTATCAGAAATTATCAAAAACAGTTCTATAGATTGCTTAAAAAGAAAAACTTTGAAGGCGTTATTGACATTATTGAAAAAAATATCAACGAGTCTGAAAACGAATAATGCGAAAACTTTATAACAAAATAATAGACTTTATTATCACTTGGTCTGTCCGTAAACCTTGGCTTATGCTTGGCGTTGTGATTTTGTTCACAGTGCCTGCCGGCTATTTACTTAAAGACATTAAAGTTGATACTAATCTTATCAAACTGCTGCCGAAGCATGCCAAAGCTGCTGTGGCCACGCGTGAATTAGAAGAAATGGTAGGCGATGGCGGACATTTTATTGTTCTTTTTGAAGGAAAAGATCACGATAAATTAGTTCAAGCTGTAGAATATACTGCTGCTGAAATGAAGAAAATAGACGCACTGCAGTATGTTCACTATAAATGGCCAAGAGATTTTATCCAAAAATACAGATACTCTCTTTTACCTACAGAATATCTTGACAAAATGTATGAGCAGCTTCTTCAATGGGAAGCAGAAGTAAATCCTTTTGTTGATAATATGCTTGATGACGAAGAAGAAAATCTGACTCATGGCGATAAAGAAGATAAACAAGATCTGCAAATTCTGATTCAACAATATCAGCACATGACAGAATACCATGAAAGTGCTGACGGTACTATCTTTGGAATCCTTGCGCCTACCGCGAAAGGTGTAACCAACATTGGTGCTATTAAAGATATTAAAGAGCAGATAAAGAAGATTACAGACGAAGCTTCGCAAAAGTATGGTGTATGGTCGGGCATAACCGGTAATCACCAGAACAAGCTTAATGAATATGATATTATTATGTATGACTTAAACCAGTCATCCATAATCGCAGGTATTCTCATAATATTAATATTGTTGATTAGTTATAGAGCAATTTCTCCAATTTTTGTCACAATATTTCCATTGGTTATTGGCTTAGTTTGGGCATTTGCATTAGTGCCTCATTTTGTAGGCCCACTAAATTTAATCACAGCATTTCTTCTATTGATTTTATTTGGTATGGGGATCGATTATGCTATTCATATAGTGAAGCGTTTTCAGTTGGAATCCAACAATAAACCATTAGAAGAGGCACTTAAAGAGACATATCACTCTACAGGTGTTGCAGTGGGGCTTTCAGGTCTTACAACAGGTTTATCTTTAAGCATATTAGCTTTGTCAGATTTCAGAGGATTCTCTGAGTTTGGTATCATCAGTGCGCTTGCAATATTTATGGTACTTTGGGCAATGTATCTTGCTTTGCCGGTATTTGTTGTGTTATTCTCAGGATTCAAAGGGATGCACAAAATGCCTTATGTAAGAAAAAAAGTGTTTCTTCCAAACAAAGCAGCTACATTTATCATGAGCGCAATTGTTTTATGCTCAGTGGTATATGCAGCATTTAATCTCGATTTTGACTATAATCTAGCAAATATGAACTTCGATAATCAGAAGATTGTTAATGTCGAAGAATTGAAAGAAAAGCAAGGTAAAGTCTATTCTAATTCTATGGGAGTAGCTGCCATATTACTAGCTCCTTCTATAGATGAAGTGGATGAACTCCAGAATCAGTTAAACAAAGCGAAATTAAAAGATTCTACAAGTTTAATCGGAAGAATCAGATCTATTCGAGATTATGCTCCTAGTGATGCAGATTTCGAAGAAAAGCTATTTTTGATTGAAGATATTAAAGAACAAGTATCAGGTCAGTGGACTCAAAGAATAGAGGATAAGGCACAAAAAGAAATGATAGCAGATTTTCTTGCTTGGGAACCTCCGACATCTCCGCCGACAATTGATGAAATACCTGACATTATTAGAGCAAACTATGTAAGTAGAAACGGTACAGGGCATTTTCTTGTAACAGTAAATCCGAGCGAAGAACGTAAGGACGGCAGAAATGCCATGAAATTTACTGATGACTTGTATGCGGTAGATATGAATAAGGATATTAAAGGTCCGATAGGGGAAACCGTTGTATTTGCTGAAGTTCTTAAATTAGTTACCAGTGAAGGTTGGTGGATAGCTATTGCTACATTTACGGGTGTGATTCTTTTAGTCTTTCTAAATAATCGCTCTTTAAAAATAACTTTAGTAGTTCTTGTTCCACTGGTAGCGGGAATGATGCTTACTTTTGGTGCATTTGCCTTATTAGGATTCAAACTTACATTCTTTAATATGGTTGTTATTCCTGCGCTCCTGGGGATGGGAGTAGATGGAGGTATACACTATGTACAGCGTTGGTTTGAAACCAAGAAAGATACAGATTTTACTCAGAAAGAGCTTTTTGAGCCGCTTTCATTAGCAATTGTTACGACAATGCTGGGATATTCAGGGATGATGTTTGCAAACCACTCAGGCATAAGTTCAATTGGGAATTTTGCTGTGATGGGGTTAGGGTTGATTTGGTTTGCAACTTTAGTATTTCTTCCCGGTGTTTTACACATGTTTGAAAGAAGAAAAAAATAAAAAATAATTAGTGGTTGGTGCTATGGGTCGAAAACCTAATACAGAGGTCAAAGGACGAATATTAAATACAGCTATCTCACTTATTGCAGAAAAGGGTTATAATGCAGTAGGAGTTAGAGAAATAGCTAAAAATGCAGATGTATCTATCTCTATGATTTCTTATTATTTTAATGGGAAAATGGGGATTTTAAAAGAGATAATGAATATCTTTTTTAGTAAATATCTGGAGATGCTGGAAAGTACAGTTGATAACGAACTCTCTCCAAATGAGAATTTACAGAATCTATTTGTAAATATTTCAAGGCTGATATCTGAAAACCATGATATATGCAAAATAGTCTTCCTTGCTATACCACATGATAACCATGAATTGCAGGATTTTAAAATGGAGAAAGTTCCATGTCTGATAAATCCATCGCTCAAACTATATCAATCTTTAGGATTTGATATTAATGATAGAGTAAGGCTTAGTATAGTAGGGCCTACGATATCTCATATGTTGTTTTCCCACTTTTTCAATAAACCTATTGTCAAGGAAGTTTTTGGTACTGAAATAGATTTGAGTTCTAAAAATATTTACACTGAAACAATGGTAGATTTATTCCTTAATGGAATGAATGGAGTGATCAAAAAGCAACGTGAAGAAAAAAATGTTAATACGGATGATGTATTAAACGTAGATGATGAACTTTGGAATAAGTAAAAAAATTACTCTTGAAATCTACTTGGGAATATATAAAAACTGCCGGCTTCATTTTTTAAGTCGGCAGTTTTTATATATTTATTTTGCTAGAGGAAGCTTTATTTTGACATTAGTGTATCGTCCCGGCTCGCTAATAATTTCAAAAGTACCATTATGCAATTCGGTAATTCTTTTAGCAATTGCAATTCCAAGTCCATTGCCCTGCTGTTCATATACTTTTCTTTCGAATTGGACGTAAGCCCCGAGGTTATCTATTTGTTCTTTGCTCATTCCTCTTCCGAAATCAGTAAACTCAAGAGTATATTTGTGTTTTCCTTTAGAGGCAACAACTTTTACATCAGTGCCTTTATCAGAAAACTTCAAGCAGTTATCTACGATTTCTTCTATGATTTTCATCAAAGGTTCTTCGCCAATTGCAATTTCTGCCTCATCAATGTCATATTTAATATCTTCAGATCTATCATAAATTGCTGCTTTATAAAGAGCAATTTCCTTCATAAAAAAGTCTGAAACAAAAAGTCTTTGGTTTTGAAGCTCATTTAATTCGTGTTTATTACTTGCCTGAATTTCCAGATTTGCATAATACAAGTAGTTTTCAAATAATCTATGTAGCCTTTGAGCACCATCATAGATATTAGAGAGCATTTCTTTTGCATCATCTTTTGTTGTTTTGTCAAAGTTATTATTTAAAAACTCTGACAAACCTAAGATAATATTCAAAGGTGTTCTTATTTCATGAGGAATAGCTCTTCTAATGTTAGAGCGAAGGTCTTCCATTCTATTATTATAAGCCTGCTCACTCATTTCTCGTTTTCTTATTCTGGCTTCAACAGCGTTCAGCAATTCATCTATATCGTAAGGTTTAGTGATATAATGATCTGCTCCCAGGTTCATTCCGTCTCTAATATCAAATTTTTCAGATTTAGCAGAAAGAAATAAGAAGGGGATAAGAGCTGTTGCAGGTTCCTTTTGCAATTCTTTCAAAACTTCAAAACCATTAAGTTTAGGCATCATGATGTCTGAAATAATCAGGTCAGGTAGAGTTTCTTGAGCTCTAAGCAGTCCTTGTTCTCCGTTTTGAGCATCAATCACATCATAACCGCTTAGCTGCAGTGTCCTAACAAGATCTTGTCTGATTAGCTCTTCATCTTCTATGACCAGAATTACTTTATTCATACTGCACCTATAGATTATTCGGGATTCTGAAAGTAAAAGTAGAGCCTTTATTTTTTCTACTATTAACTTCAATTTTGCCTTGTAACTGCTTAATAGACTGGAGGACTACAGCCATACCCAATCCTGTACCTGAAATACTTCCTACATTATCGGCTCTGTAAAATAGGTCAAATATCTTTTCCTGTTCATCTTCAGGTATTCCGATTCCAAAATCTTGTACAGAAATTACGGCAATATCTTTAAAAATAGCAACTTCGATATTTACCTGTTTATCATGATCAGAGTACTTTAATGCATTAGTGACCAGATTCAACAGGATAAGCCTTAGAAGCTTATCATCTGTATTTATGTGGTATTCTTCAGTAGAGAATTTAATTTCTACTTTTCTACCTTTCCCAAGAGTCAGGCTTAAATCATTTACAAGGCTTGAGATGAATTGTTTTAGATCAATTTTGGAATATCTAATTGTCTTTTTGTCTTCATCTTTGCCTATGTAGATAACATTTTCAATCAGATCAGTCATTATATCAACGGTTTTCATTATCCTATTGAGATAATCCTTTTTCTCTTCTTCAGTTAATCTTGTGAAAAACTTTTCGAGCAACTGAGCTGCTGATTTTATAATAGTGAGTGGTGTTCTAAACTCATGCGAAACCATGCTCACAAATTTAGATTTCATCTCATTTAATTCTTTTTCTACAGCAAGTTTTTTTCTTGCTTCAGATTCTGCTTTCTCTCTTATTCTAATTTCTTCTTTCAACTTATGAATAAGAAGCTGCAAGTCTTCAGTTCTTTCTTCAACTTTGAGTTCTAATATTTCATTAGATTTTTTAAGTTCGTTTTCCCGCTGCTTTCTATCTGAAATATCCACAAAAGTCTCAATAAAATATTTTTGAGTTCCCATATTAATTGTGGAGATAGTTCTAAGAATTGGAATAATCTTATCAGGAATTTTAAGTTCCGATTCAAAGTTTGTAAACGTATTTTTAGCATCTCCTGAGAAGTGCACAGTAGAGAGGAATCTTTCTCTTTTTGAAGTCAAAATTTGAGCTTCAGGCAAACCAATCAATTTTTCACCAACAGGATTAATTCTAATGATGTTATCAGTATCTGCATCTACAACCATAATACCTGAGTGAACTGAATCGAAAATAGTTCGAAGTTCTCTTCTACTTTTTGCCAAATCCATAGTTCTTTCTGCAACCTTTTGTTCCAGAATAAGTTTAGATCTGTTCAAATTTATAAAAAGCTTTGTATTTTCTAAAGAACCCGCAAATAAACCTGCGTGTAAAGAGCAAAGTTTCATTAAGTCAATATCAAAATCTGATTCTTCGCACTTCAACATGACTAGGACTAAACCCATGACTCCCCATGAAGCTTTGAGCGGAATCACAAGTGCTGATTTATAATCTTTATAGTCTTCATCAGAAATAGAATATAAATTAATTTTACCGGACGCAAGTACATTACCTATAAAACCTCTATCTATTAGATCAGAATAGAGGACTTCAGTCATTTGTTTTTGCTCTTCAGGGAAGCAGGTGTTGATCTCAAATTCGAACGTGTTGTCATTGAGTAGAAAGAAAGTCGAAATATTTACATAAGGTAATTTAGAAAATACCTTTAGTCCTTCAGAGATCACCAAATTGATGCGCTCAGAATAGACTCTGTTTTTTACATATTGCTCAATCTCATGCAAAAAAGTTGCACAGATTGCAGACATATAAGTCATATTTTCTTTTTCTTGTCTCAATTAATCAAATCTTTAAAAGTAGTTTACATGATTCTTGATATTGCTTAAATAAGGTATCAATATTTTTCGAGAAATAGTTATCAGGTAATTTTAAAAAGTCCCATACATCTCTGTTTGGTTTAGGAATAATTTCATCATCACCATCTCCAAAATCTAGCATTGTAGCAGCAATATTTGCAACATGCACGCAGGATACAAGAAGACTTAGTTTTCCTGATACTCTTCCCGTGTAAAGATTTCCAATCACGTCTCTAATAGAAACAGGCAATCTCCATTTTTCAGCTAATAAATCACCTGCAACTGTATGAGAAATTCCGAGGAACTTTAATTCGGCCTCACGGAGAGAAACTTTATTAGCAAGAGAATAATTATAAGCTTTTGCAAAGTCTTCAGGAACGTATTTATAGAAAATCAATTTTCCTATATCGTGAAGAATCCCTGCAATAAAATAGTTTTCAAGATTTCTCACACCGATAGTATGACCGGCGTGTCTTGTAATAGTTCCTACGGCAATTGAATGCTGCCATAAGTTCACCGGATTGAAAGAAGAAGGAGCATCATGTTTAGCAAACATTTTGATTATAGACAAAGCTAAAACCAAATTTTTAACTTCTTCAAATCCAATGAAAGTTATAGCCTGAGTGATAGTAGTTATTCTACCACGGAAGCCATAAATTGATGAGTTTGCCGCTTTTAATATTTTTGAAGCCGAAGCTTGATCCTGACTTATAATTCTAGCAACATCATTAGGAGTGGATCTATGATTAGACATCACATCCGATAGTTTGGTATAAACTGTCGGCAATGTAGGGAATTCATCTATCCGGTCTATTATATTTTGTATATTTTTCAAGATTCCTGCTTATCATCATTTTTTGAAATAAAAGTTTTTGCTGTTAGCATAATGCCTGCGCTAAACATATCTTTTTCAATTCTCTGCTCAGGTATCCAGCTCATTCTATCTAATAATTTTTTGGCTGCTTTTTGCTTTAATTCAGTACTAATATCAATAAACGTACCTTCTTCATCAGACTGAACGTAAACGCTGTCAATGTTCCAGGTTTTCAGGATTACCTTATGCTTTGCATTAAGCTTGATACCCGAAGGCAGTAGCGTCTGACCGAAATTATTAATCACGGGTTCGGCTAATACCATACCGTCCTGAAGTTCTTCTATTGAAACTAAAGAAGCCATTTACTATATTAAATCCTCAGATAGTTTGCTCAAAAAGTCTTTATCTGTAAAATCCAGCTTAATAGGTGTAACAGAGACATAATTATTGAATAAAGCAAAATCATCAGATTCCGTATCTTCCATGTTGTTTTCATAACTACCGCTAAACCAGTAATATTCTCTACCAAATGGATCTTCTCTTTTTTCATAGCTGTCTTTCCAGATAGCTTTGCTCTGCGATGTATATTTTATACCCATAATCTTGTCTTTGCTGACCGCAGGAACGTTTACATTTAACAACGTACCTTTAGGTATATTGATTTTAAGCATTTTTTGTGCCAATTCCAAAGCATATTCAGCAGCAGTGGTACAATCGTACTCTACGTCGTGTGAGCCTACTGAAATAGCCATAGAAGGGATGTCTGCAAGCATGCCTTCTACAGCTCCACCTACAGTACCGGAATATAATACATTAATTGCATTGTTCTGCCCATGATTTATACCTGAAACTACTAGGTCAGGTTTTCTTTCGCAAATGGCATTAATACCTAATTTAGCACAATCAGCAGGCGTACCTGTTACTGCGTAGCCTGTAATTGTGGAACTAATCTTATATCTTTTTACTCTAAGCGGGTTTTGTATAGTAACTGCGTTGCTGACGGCACTCATTTGTCTGTCCGGAGCTACTACTTTTACTTCTCCAAGCTTGCTTAGACTCTCTGCCAGTTGTCTGATACCCAAAGAGTCAATTCCATCATCATTTGTAATTAAAATTAAAGGTCTTTTTTCCTGCGACATTTTAGATTGTCCTCATTACATCATAATAAATAACTACTGCCATAAATATCAGTAAGGCAACCATACCTACCTGTTGAACTGCCATTTTCACTTTAATAGGAACCTCTCTTCTTATAATTGCTTCGATGATAATAAAAACTAAGTGTCCACCATCTAAAGCAGGGAAAGGAAGAATATTAATTACTGCAAGTGTAGTAGACAGCATAGCCATGAACAATAAAAAGCTTGCGATTCCTTGTTCTGCTTGTTTTCCTGCTTGCTTAGCAATCATAATAGGTCCGCCAACTGATTGTTTCAAAGATATATTACCTTCGAAAATCTGACCTATAGAAGAGAAGAATAATGAAATGTAATCAGTTGTTTTAACATATCCATATGATATGGATTCAAATAATCCGAATTTGTGTATAGTAAAATCACCTGTATAGATTACACCTATTGGAATACCGATTTTTCCATTTTCATTTGGAGTAACGTTTACTGTTTGAATAGTTCCGTTTCTTCTTACTGTTAAATCAACAGGAGTGTTTTTATATTTTTGTAGCTCATCAACGAATTGGTTAGTGTTAAATATCTCTACACCGCCTAAAGTCATAACTGTATCATTGTCATGGAATCCTGCTTTTTGGGCAGCACCATCTGCAGTTGGTTCACCAAACACAACACGCATCCCGTAAGGAGCAATGCCTAATTGTTTTTCGCTGGCTATATCTTTTAAGATTGCTGCACCGTCTGCAGTTAACTTGGTTGTTTCGCCATTTCTAACTAGAGTTATATTTCTTTCTTCGCCTAAATCATCAGTAGTCATGCCTAAAACTAGTTGTTGCCATGTTGCAATAGGTTTTGAGTTGATTTCCAGAATCTGATCGCCTGTTTGCAATCCCGCTTTTGCAGCAATTGATTGTTCAGAAACGTGACCTATACGGTTTGTTTTGTATTCAGGTTCACCTTTGAAAAATGCTATTCCTGCAACAATCAATACCGATAGCAGGAAGTTCATTATAACGCCTGCGGAGATTGTAATTGATTTTTGGAATACATTTTTAGATCTGAACTCATAATCTTTAGGTTCTTGACCGGCAAATTCTGTATCAAAAGATTCATCTACCATACCGGAAATCTTTACATATCCACCAAATGGCAGAATAGCTAATCTATAATCTGTGTGACCATTCAACTCAATAGCATCAGGATCATCGACATTTTCAGTATCAGTTTTAATTTTCAAATTACCCCAGGTAAAACCTGTGATTTTATTCCATCCGAAGACTCTTTTGCCCATTCCGACAGAAAAAACATCTGCGCGCATTCCACTTAGGCGTGCAGCTATAAAGTGACCAAATTCGTGTACTACAACCAGTACAGCGATAACTATTACAAAATACAGAAGTGTGGATACGAATTCCATGTTGCTAATCCATTTATTTTAAACTAATTTTTTTACGAATTCTCTTGTTTTAATATCTGTTTCTACTACTAATCCAATCTCACCATTAAGACTACTATCTATAGAGTCTAATGCTTTATCTATGAATTGAGGGATTTTCTCAAAAGTTATTTTATTATTCAAAAAAGCATCTACTGCAATCTCATTTGCGGCATTCACAATTGTGGGAGCATGCCCGCCAGCTTTCAGAGATTCAAAAGCAATTTCAAGACATCTGAATTTATCAAAATCAGGTTTCGAAAAATTCAAAGTTGCAATTTTGCTTAAGTCTAATCTAGGGAAGTCAGAATGCAGTCTTTCAGGATAATATAAAGCATGGGAAATAGGAATGCGCATATCCGGCAAGCCTAATTGCGCTTTTAGCGAACCGTCTTTGAATTGTACGAGAGAGTGAACTATAGACTCAGGATGTACAAGCACATCAATCTGATCAAGTGTAATATCAAAAAGCCAAAAAGCTTCGATAACCTCAAAGCCTTTATTCATCATAGTAGCAGAGTCAATAGTTATTTTGCTGCCCATGGCCCAGTTCGGGTGATTCAGAGCATCAGCTACGCTTAATTCAGAAAATCTCTCTTTAGGTGTATTCCTAAAAGGTCCACCTGAAGCAGTTAATATTATTTTTTCTATATGTTTCGGATTCTCACCGACTAGACATTGCAAAATCGCATTGTGTTCGCTGTCGACAGCCATTAACTTAGCGCCGCTTACTTTTGCAGCTTTGGTAATAATTGTACCTGCGCTGACAAGAGTTTCTTTATTTGCAAGTGCGATAGTTTTACCCCTTTTTGCGGCTTCCAGTGTGGGAAGCACACCTGCGAAACCAACAAGTGAGGATAGCAATACATCATAATCATCTTCGCGTGCAACTTCATTCAAAGCTTCTGATCCTACAAGAATTTCTCCTTTGAAGTCAGAAATGGTTCTGAATTTTTTTGCTGCATCCTCATTAGTAATGATGACACCTTTCGGATTGAATTCTTCGCATTGTCGTTTAAGAGTATCTATGCTTTTATTTATGCTAAGATAATTTATTTCAAACTTGCCTTCAGACTGACGAATAACATCTAAAGCCTGAGTTCCTATAGATCCTGATGAACCCAGAATCGAAATTTTTGTACACATATTCATTAAAAATCATTGGTAATATCTTTTTGTTGTCTTTCAGAAAAGAATCTGAATTTATCTATAGCCATTTGCTCGCTTTGTGCTATTTTGATTTTTACGAAATATTTCAGCATTAGTTTATTCAAAGGTGAAATAGTCCCTTCAGTTAAATATAAAGCGATATTAGGATTTACAATAAGCTGAATTCTAAACTCACGAGAGGATTTCCTGAAGTTCCTCAGCCATCTTTCTATGTTGTTAATCAGTACTGCTTTTGAAGTAATTCTTCCTGTTCCACTGCATGTAGGGCAGGTTTCAGTGATTTTTTCAGCAATATTCTGATTAATGCGCTGCCTTGTTATCTGTAGCAAACCAAGTTGCGTTAGTGGATAGACGACTGTTTTGGCTCTATCTTTTGCCAATTCTCGTTTCATTTCTACATATAACTTTCTTCGGTTCTGTTCCTGAGCCATATCGATAAAATCGATAATAATCATGCCTGCCATGTCTCTTAATCTAATTTGGCGAGCCATCTCGCGGGCTGCTTCCATATTAGTTCTTACAGCATTCCTTTCCTGATCAGATTCAGCAGCTCTGCCGGAGTTTACGTCAACCACAAACATAGCTTCAGTCTGCTCAATCGCAAGATCACCACCATTTGGCAGATTTACTTTTCTGCGGTAAGTTTTTGCAAGCTCTTTTTCTATGCTATAAGCATCGAAAATAGGTCTTGCGCCTGCATATAATTCTAGTTTATGCAAGGATTTGGAGGAAGACCATTTGAGATAGTTATATATTTCTTTGTATAATTTTTTTGAGTCAACAACAACTCTCTGCACCTGAGGAGTAAGCAAGTCTCTGATAACACTTGTAGCAAGGCGCATATCTTTGTAGAGAAGACTTGGCTTTTTAGTTTTTTCAACTTTTTGCTCAATTTCTTTCCACTTGATAAGCAAATCTTCCCAGTCTTTTTCCAGTTCCACTTCAGATTTGCCTTTTGCAGCAGTTCTAATTATACAGCCGAAGCCTTTGGGTAGAACTCTTCTTGCAAGCTGTCTTAATCTGCGTCTTTCCTGATATGAATGTATTTTTTTAGAAACACCCAGAATATTATCAAAAGGAAGAAGTACCACATATCTGCCCGGAATAGCAATTTTGGTAGTAACTTTAACACCTTTATGACCATAAGCTTCACGGACAACCTGAACAATTACATCCTGCTTAGGTTCAAGATTTATTTGAACTTCACCGGAACGCTTGGTGCTGAAAGTGGCTTTATTTGTTGCCTTAGTGCCGGAAGAAAATTGTGTTCTTCGTAGCGCAACATCTGTGTTGTTATCTAAAGTGGCAGGGTAATCGTCATTGTCTTCATCGTCATCTTCTTCGATCATCGTATTTTCAAGCGAATCATCTACATCAGAAAAATGCAGGAATGCATCTTGCCTAAGACCAATATCAATAAAAGCAGCATTTATGCCTTGCATAACTTTATTTACTTTACCAAGGTAAACGTTGCCTATATATCTTTCTTTTTCGGGGAATTCTATAAAAAATTCAGCTAGCTGTCCATCTTCCGTTATAGCTACTCTAACTTCATTTATAGTACTATTTATGATTATCTCTTTTCTCATACCGCACTGTATAATATGCCTTAATATATCTATTCAAAGATACCAAATTAAAGTGATAATAAATAGCAGAAAGGGAGGAGTGTATATAAAAAAAGGCCAAGCTGACCTTGTACCTTAAGACGAAACTTACCGTTGCTTCCTTCCGGACCTGGCGGGGTTGGGCTTGCCTTAACCACAGGGGGCTTGACCAAAAACTTTGAGTACAAATATAGGGACAATCAGCTACTAAAACAAACATTTTTTTCGATTCTGTTAAAAAAATGCGGATATTTCTTAACAAAAGTAAGCTATGTAAATGAGATTAAAGAGGATAGAAAGCAGAGGAATAAAAATCAATTTTTTATGTCCACTCTTACCCTAATTATCTTCTTTATACGTAAATTTGTATCATTGCACATTTACAGTAAGAAAACATGAAATATCAAAAAATACAAATACAACTGCCTACTGATTACTCTGAAGAACAGCTGCTTAAAAAAATCAAACAGCAGGTACGTACATCAGAATTTGAATATACCATTGACAAAAAAAGCTTAGATGCCAGAAATAAACGCCGCATTCACTGGCTTATTACAGTGCTTGTTAAGTCTGATGCTATTAAGGATGGGGACGAGTACTACGAAGAAGAACTTCAAATACCTAAACTTAATACTCAAAAAAGTGTCTTGGTTGTCGGCAGTGGCCCGGCAGGATTCTTCTCTGCTTATGCTCTGCAGAAAGCAGGTTTTGCTGTTACTTTGATAGAGCAAGGTAAAAAAGTAAGGGACAGACATAAAGATATTCTGGATTTTGAAAATACAGGGAATCTTGTAGAATCAAGTAATTATGGCTTCGGTGAAGGCGGCGCTGGAACTTTTTCAGATGGAAAATTGACCTCCAGAACTAAATCAATATCTTTAGAAAAGCAATTCATATTTGATGAATATGTAAAAGCCGGTGCTCCAGAGGAAATTAAATATTTGGCTCATCCGCATATTGGAAGTGATATTTTGCGTCCTGTTGTTACCAATCTTAGAAAGAAATTTGAAGATTTAGGTGGGAAATATCTTTTTTCAACCAAACTATTGGATATTACTAAATCAGGTAGAGAAATATCAATTGCTGATACAAGTGCCGGAAAAATTGAAGCAGATTATTTTGTTATTGCTCCCGGCCACTCCTCTTACGAAACTTATAAAATGCTTATAAAAAATGGGGTACTCTTCAGAACCAAAGGTTTTGCAATTGGTTCGAGAGCTGAGCATAGACAGGAAGTAATTAATCAGGCACAATGGGGAATTAAACAGCTAAAAGGCATGAAAGCTGCGGAGTATAGATTAGCCTCCAAAAACAAGCAAGGATCTGCTTTTACATTCTGCATGTGCCCGGGTGGAATGGTAGTACCGGCTGCAACTCATGCCGGAATGAATATTGTAAATGGCATGAGTAACTACAAAAGAAACTCTCCTTATGCAAATGCAGCAGTGGTAGCATCAATCAACTTCAATGAGATTGAAGGCAGGGAAGTAGAAGCTCTTGAAGCATTGGATATGTTAGCCAAATTAGAGAACTCCTTTTTTGAATTTACTAACAATTATTCAGCTCCTGCTATTCTTATCTCAGATTTTATAAGAGCTAAATCTTCCGGAAGGCTAAATGATTCTTCTTATCCTTTAGGCTTAAAATCTGCACCTTTGCATGAAATGTTGCCTAAAAATGTAGTAGAGAATATGCGCCTTGGATTGCTGGATTTCAGTAGAAAAATGCGTGGATATGAAGAAGGAATGCTTCTTGGCCTGGAAAGCAAAACTTCCTCGCCAATTCAGGTGATTAAAGATGATGCCGGTAATGTAGCCGGGATTGATAATCTGTTTATATGCGGTGAAGGAAGCGGTTATGCCGGAGGTATAATGAGTTCTGCTGCAGATGGAATAAAAACTGCAATGAAGATTATTCAAAAAATATGAGGTAGGAATTTTAAATTTCTACCTCATTTTCAGAACAATGCTATAGATTAGATATGAATCCCTATGATAAATCGGGTCATAAATTCAGACTCACCTTCTTCAATTCCTCCTGCAGCAAATAACATACCCCATGCTACCCAAATACCATGAGCACCATGTGAAATTGTAGGGCCTAAGTAATGTCCATCTTCACTACCTTTTGCCTCTAAGCCAAAGGAAAAGAGAGGAGTTACTTTATAGCTTGTACCTATTGCATATTTAGGAGTAAATTCTGTTTCTCCATCTTCAACTTCCATTTCAAAATATGGGTTCAGAGAAATGTTAAAGTTTCCAAGATCTTTAGCCAAAATAAATTTCGCTTCGATTTCATGTTCATGGAAGTCAGGTTTTCCTTTATATTCCAGGTAAATTAGCGGATCCATAAAAAATTGATCTTTTTTACCAATTTTGAAGCGTGACCTCAGCTTAAAACCCGAATAAGTCAGTCCACCTTCAGGTGCTTGCTTGAAGTTCTGATAAATTGCGAAGTCAAAATGATCTGTCATACCTATCTCTGTCTCGAAATTAAGCTCAGTAGTAGTTTTACCTTCCAAATCGCCAATTTCCGGGCCGGAAAAAGTCGTGTATGTTTCAATTTCTGCCTCACTGGGATCCATAATCATGTATTCGTAAGTCCATACGTATGATCTTTCATCGGCTTTTATATCAGCAGCAATAGCAGAAAAAATAATTGCCAGAGCAACAAAAAACATACCCCTTGTTTGCATGGAAGTCTCCAATTTTAATATTATACTTAACCAAAAAATCAAATTTAGTTATAGCTAAAATAATAAGCAATTAAATATTAGGTAATCCTATAAAATGATTGAAATATAATCGATATAAGCGTATAAATGGTGTAATTATATGATGTTATCATTACCGCTGCAAAATTGCTTAATTATGTTCGAGATTTAGCATTTCGATAAGATGCTTTTGGTAATAGACCCTTTTTCAGTAAAACCACCGTTTTTAGTAAATCTTTCTAATAATATATTGCTAATCTCGTTTATAGGATTATTCTTAAACTACTTTTCGGAGATTAACAGAATGTATAAGTATCTCTTACTTATCTTTTTTATTCCTTTCATCGCTTTTGCTCAAAAAGATACTGGAGAGAAGGATCCAAACTTGAATAAGTGGGTTCCTAAAGGTGTTGCCGGATTTAATATTTCTCAGATGGCTTTTAGTAATTGGGCACAGGGTGGAGATAATTCCATGACTTACTCTATAGTCGGTAATTTTAGTTTGGATTACAAGTCTGAGTCAATGGCTTTTACTAATAGTTTAAAAGTTGCCTATGGTCAAACAAAACTTGGAGATGATGATTTTCGAACAAACGACAACGAGCTATATTTGGAAAATGTACTGGCTAAACGCATTGGTTGGGCAGTTGATCCGTATTTTTCCAATACAGTAAGGTCAACAGTTGCTCCTGGGTATAAATTTGATAAAGATATAGAAAAATATGTACAACAATCAGATTTCTTTGATCCCGGGTATATATCCCAATCCCTTGGTTTTACTTATAATAAACTAGAATCAGTACAAACAAGACTTGGTGTCGGTTTTCAGGAAACATTTGCCACTGATTATTTAAGCTACACTGATGATCCGGAAACAAAAGATGAAATAGAAGACTTTAAATTTGAAACAGGTATTGAGTCTGTTACAGATGTAGAATATACATTTATGGATAATATGCTCTACAAAAGTAAGCTAAGACTTTTTACTCGCTTTGATGCTCTTGATGTATGGGATGTGCGTTTTGACAATACAATAAGTGCAAAAGTTAACAAATATATTGTTGTGAACTTAAATGTACTAGTAGTATATGAAAAAAGTCAATCTATTAAAACTCAAGTGAAAGAAGCTTTGCAACTTGGTGTAACACTTAATATATTTTAGGAGATAGAAGATGGATGCTTATGTTAATGTTTTGATGGAATATGTTTATTCATATGCTCCCAAACTTTTACTTGCAATTATAACCTTATGGATCGGTTTTAAAGTGATTCGTAAGATGAGTACTTTACTTGAAAATGCTATAGATAAAAAAGATATAGAAGCTTCTTTGAAAAATTTCCTTACTTCGCTATTTAACATTGTATTGAAAACACTTCTAATTTTAAGTGTGATTTCTATTGTCGGAGTGGATACAACTTCGTTTGTAGCAATTCTTGCTTCTGCCGGCTTTGCTGTTGGTATGGCGCTGCAGGGAAGTCTTGGTAACTTCGCAGGTGGAGTATTGATACTTTTCTTCAAGCCATTCAAGGTTGGTGACGTGATAGAAGCTCAAGGTTTTATCGGTGCTGTAAATTCTATCCAGGTGTTCAATACAATTTTGAAAACTCCTGATAACAAAACTATCATTCTTCCTAACGGTCCTCTTGCAAGCAGTCCTATAACAAACTACACTCTTGAAAAAACGAGAAGAGTTGACTTTACATTTGGAATCGGCTATGGTGATGACATTAAAAAAGCAAGAGATGTAATCAAATCGATTATTGAAGCGGATAATAGAATTTTGAAAGATCCAGCTTATATGATTGCAGTAGGTGAACTGGCTGACAGTTCAGTAAATTTTACGGTAAGAGTCTGGGCAAAAACAGAAGATTATTGGTCTGTTTTCTTTGATATGACTGAACAGGTTAAACTGAAATTTGATGAAAATAATATTTCTATTCCTTTTCCGCAAACAGATGTTCATATTCATAATGCTAAATAAGCAAGAATCACAAAAAGTCGATATAAAGCACTTCTTCGGGAGTGCTTTTTTATTGATGCTTACAAAATAATCCATACACTGAAACTTTTTTTGCTTATATATGTATATTATTAAAAGAAAATATTAAATGGAGAGGCAGTTGAAAGCAAAATATTTACTGATAATTGCGCTAATTGGATTTGTTGCTATTACTGGATGTAATACTTTAAAACAAATCCAAAATTCGATCACAAACCTTAAAAGATGCGAATTTAAACTTAAAAATGTCGATAATTTTAGGGTTAATGGTATTCGTTTATCTAATAAAAAGAGTATAAAAGATTTTTCGATAACTGATGGCTTAAAGCTTACTAATGCTTTTGCAAAAAAATCTTTTCCGGCAGAATTTATTCTTAACGTAGAAGCTAAAAACCCGAATGATGGAACAGGTGGCACAAAACAATCAAGTGCTACTCTAACTTCTTTTGACTGGACTTTATATATTGACGATGTTCCAACAGTCTCCGGTAATATTGCAAATCCTATTACAATACCCGGTACAGGACAAGCTTCTATAATTCCTTTAGCAATTGGTTTAGATTTATATGAGTTTTTTGGCAAACAAGGTTACGATAGAATGCTAAATCTTGCTCTTGCATTAGGTGGAGCTAATTCTTCTCCTGCTAAGATTACCTTAGACGCAAGACCTACAATAAGCACTCCAATAGGGCCAATTTCCTATCCAGGCAGAATCAAAATCGTAGAAAAGACATGGCAATAAAATTATAAAACGAAAGCCTGGTTCAATTAAGAGTCAGGCTTTTGAGTTTATTAGTTTGAGATATATTTATAAATCAAATCTGTAGTTAAAACCAATTTGACCTAAAAACTGTACTTCTGAGCCGACATAAATTCCATTCGAAATCCCAGCTTCTAAGAAAAATCCGTAAATGTTTATATTTACAAGTCCACCATAGTAGTAGTAGTCTACTTGATTTACATATTTTATTTCACTATAATCAAGCACATATTCTTTATTATAATTGTCATATCTGTAAAAAGGTTCGCTATGATAATCTATTTGAGCTTCCAGACGAAAGCCGCTGCACAAACCAATTTTTAGACTGATTTTGTTATCGAGAACTTCAATAAGATTCAAATAAAATGCTGATTGAGCACCGGAATAAACACCACCAATTGCCCCGCTTAATTGAAATGTGGCATAATCTAAATGATAAGCTCCTATAAAATTGATTCCAGCTGGTGTGCCTAATGCAAAGCCGGCATAAGCAAAATTATCACCAAGCTCAGATTTATTTTTGTTAGTTGAATCCTCCGAATATTTACTTTCGTATTTTCTGGAATCATCATTCGTATTTATTTGATTTCTCTTTTGATTGTTTTCAACTCTTGATACAGTTGGTTGAGCATTAGGCCAAGTGTTTTCTTGCTCAGAGGTATAAGAAATCTTTCTTACTTTAGCTCTATCAATGTCAATAATAATATTGTCAGTAGTTTTAATTTTATAAGACTTATCATTTTTAGAAATAATAAATCCACTTAGTTGGCTTCCTTGATTAGTTTCAATTGATAAAAGAAGAGGTTCTATAGTGTTAATTTCCTGCTTATTCAATGAAATTATAAATTGTGTATCAAAGTCTTTTATTCGTACATAAGTATCATTTTCATCTTCTTTAGTTCCATAATAAATTTTACCTGATTTCATTATATACTTTTCTTCTGCTTGGCTAGTGGAAGTAAAGAAAATGTAGAAAAAGCAAATTATTATGATAAATTTTAATGTTTTAAGCATAATATATCTTTTTAATAACTTTATATAAACAGAATATAAAGTTAGTCAATAAATTTAATTTTGCAAAGTAATTAATGGTATTGCCATGTAAAAATTATGGTTAAGACTTCCACTAAGTGTTACAGTCAATAGTATTAAAAGTTTCGAGCAGAGAGAACAGTTGTAAGCTTGGATCTTTGAAATCTAAATACTAGATAAGAAAGTAAAAAAAAGCAGAGTAAAATATAACTCTACTCTGCAGCTTTAAATATATTTTCAAACCAGAATAGTAAAACTAGAATTCCAATTTTTTTAAATCAACATTTCCACCGGAAAGAATTATTGCTATTTTCTTTCCTGCAAAGAGCTCTTTATTTTTGAGAACTACTGCTAGCGGAACTGCGGAAGACGGTTCAACGATTATTTTCATTCTTTCCCAGATTAATCTCATTGCAGCCTTTATTTCTTCATCGTTGGCAGTGAAAATATCATCAACATATTGAGAAATAATTTCAAAGTTTAACTCACCCAATGAAGTAAGCAAACCGTCACAAATTGTATCGGGATTTTTTGAAGGAATAATCTTTCCGGCTTTGAAAGAGCGGTAGGCGTCATCTGCGCCTTCAGGTTCAGTTGCGTAAACTTTTATTCCCGGTTTCTGGCTTTTGGCAGTTATTGCTGTTCCGGAAAGCAAGCCTCCTCCACCAACCGGAGCAATAATAGCTTCAAACTCACTAGATAACTCAAATATTTCTAAAGCAGCAGTGCCCTGACCACAGATAACATTAAAGTTATCATACGGATGAATAAAAGTATGACCTTTTTCAGCTATTACTTGTTCAAGTGTCGATTCTCTGGCTTCCAATGTAGGCTCGCAAAATACTATATCAGCTCCATACCCGGCAACAGCGTCTTTTTTAACTTGAGGCGAATTGTTGGGCATCACAATAGTTGTCGGAATTCCACGCATTTTTGCAGCCAAGGCAAGTGCTTGAGCGTGATTACCGGAGGAGTGGGTAGCAACTCCTTTTGCAGCGGAATTATCATCCAAAGCAAAAACAGAATTACAAGCGCCTCTGAACTTGAATGCACCTACTTTTTGAAAATTTTCGCATTTAAAGTGAATTTCTGCTCCGCTGATAGAGTTAATTGTGTTGTTTGTAAGTAGCGGAGTGGTATGAACAAAAGAAGATATACGCGCTTTAGCAGCACGTATATCTGCAAAATTTGGAATTTTCATTTTCGTTTACCTAAATCATTTCTTCAATCAATTTAGTGCCCATTGAAATAGCACCATCTAATGCGGTACCTTTGGGTTCTACTAATTTAAGATGATCATACTTAGAAATTTCTTCTTTAAGCAACTTAGCCAATAATGTATCTGCATCAATAATACCTCCCATCAAAGCAACCGGAACAGTTTTTGTATTAAACTGTTTGGCCAAAGTAAGAGGTAATTCAGATAAATGTACTGCGGATCTTTCGATAATATCCAGGCAAACTTTATCCCCATTTACAGCACATTGCATTACATGAGGAGTTAGCATGTGATATTCGAAAGCTCTTTCTGCATAAGCTTTAACGATTGTTCTTGGATTATCAATATCTATTGTCGGGTAAAGGTCGCCGATAACTTCTGTCATTTTTGTAGATTCACCTCTGCCATCTAGAGCTCTTACAGCTGCTGTTAAACCTTCACGTCCAATCCATGCACCACTACCTTCGTCATCAAGTTCGATGCCCCAGCCACCAACGCGAATTAATTTACCTTTGCCTTGTTTGCCAAGCCCAATAGAACCGGTTCCGACAATTGTGATAGTTCCATTGCCACCTTCAAAAGCACCTTCTACTGCAAGCTCTGCATCACTTGTAACTACCAAGTCATTAAATGTGAGGTTTTGACCTCTGGCAAGAGTGCGGAGCAGATGTTGAGATCTTTTCTTTTCTTCATCAAGCCAAACGCCGGCTAAACCAACTACAACAGCATCTAATTCAGAAGTTTCGATTTCCGCCTGATTGCAGAGTTCTATTATAACATTTAGAGTGCGTTCGCAAGATTCGCCTACGCCTACGGCACCGATGCGGGTAGTACCAGCTTTTGCATTTGCGATTACTTTACCTTCTCTGTACAAGACACCTCTTGTGTGAGTGCCTCCGCCATCAATACCTATTATAGTATAATCATTGCTTTTTTTCGCCATCGAAATTATCCAATAAGAATTTTTAGAACTTTAATTTTCAAACTGCATAAATTATTACAATTACTGTGCCAGTAATAAGTAAAAAAAAATACCAATTCGAATAAAAATCAAAGTGAAATAGTAGCTAAGTATAATCTAGCCTACAAATTATATTAGATATGTGCTACTTGCAATTATTTGTTATTCAATGAGTTGTAAGTTTTAAAAAGATGCTATGCTCATTTGATTTTGAACTACTTAAGTAATCTACAAATGTTAGATGTTATCAGGGTTTAACGGCAATTTTACAATAAAAGTAGTACCAACTCCAACTTTAGATTCTACGCTAAGTGAGCCTTTCTGTAGTTCAGCAAATTCTTTACATAAAAGAAGTCCAAGCCCGGTTCCTTCTTCGCCGTTAGTGCCTTTGGTTGAGTTACTACTGTCAAGATTAAATAATTTTTCGATTTGTGAAGCATTCATTCCTACGCCCTGATCTCGAACAGCTATTTCAATAAACTTCGCATCTTTCTTACAGTCTATAGTGATACTTTTGTTTAAGTCTGAAAATTTAATAGCGTTGGAAAGTAGATTTCGTAAAATTGTCGAAGTCAGCTGAGGATCTATTACAGGTTCTGCTTCCGGTTTTGTAAGATTGTGGATACTGATACTTTTTATTTGAGCTTGATGCAGAAGGTTATCCTTAGTGTTTTCTACAAGTCTGAATAAGTTAGTTTCTGTAGGATGACACTCAATTTTTCCTCTTTGTGATCGAGACCAAGTAAGAAGATTTTCCATTAAGTTATAAACCTTGGAAGAAGAATCTTTAATACCTTCTGCAAATTCTTTTTTATCTTCATCGGATAAATTATCAAATTCATCATACATAAGCTCAGCTGTTTGCCTCAGACTTCCTATTGGATTTCTTAGGTCATGTGCAATAATTGCAAACATTTTATCTTTAGCATTATTTATTTCGGTCAACAGCTCTTGCGAGTGCTTAAGTTCTTCATTTAGTTGTTCAAGTTCACGATTTTTAGCTTCAAAAAGTTTAGAGGTTTTGCTTTTAAATCTGAAACGAGCGTAAAACAAAATAGCTAAAACTAATATGATTGAGACTGAAATAACAAGTATGATTCTTTCTCTTGCTAATACTTCTTTATCTTTTTCGAGTAGTTGGATTTTATAGTTTTTACTTTTTATAGTTTCCTGTGCTCTAAGTTTAGTTAGCTGTTGATCTACAGTTAAAGTATTTATCGAATCTTTAAGTAAAGAAAATTTTTCTAAGTAAAATAGTGCTTTAGTATCTTCTTTTTGCAAAAGATAATATTTATACAATGCTTCATTTGCTCGAATTGAGACATCTATGAAACCAAACTCTGAAGCTAAAGAATCAGCTTTTTGATAAAACGCTAAAGAATTATTAAAGTTATTTTCTAAAGCATTGGCGTAGGCTATATTGATATAAATTCTTGCTACTTCTCGTCGGTCTCCAATTTTATTATAATATTGTAATGCATGATTATAAGCTGAATAGCTTTTATCAAAATCTTGCATAGTCATATTCAGATTTCCTATACCTTTCATTATTGTCGCAACTTTGGACTCATTACCAATATCTTTATAATGTTTTAGTGCCTTCTTGTAGTAGAATTCAGATAAATCAATAAAATACAGAGCCGAATCATTCAAACTATAAGTTTTATTTTTTAAAAATGTACTTTCTATGTTCTCAAAATATGAAGGTTTAAGCTGTTGTTGCGCAAATCTGAGGTAGATAGCTCCATAGTTAATCCATACATCGGGTTTATAATCTTTTGGTAGTGTTTCTACTGTAGAGTTTAGGTAATCTACTAATTTAGTATATTCCAGTGCTTTATATGTATCCTGTAAATCGTAGTAAAGGGATACCAGATTATAAATTATGTTAATCAAACCAACAGAATCTTTTTCCGATTCTTTATATTTTTTTGCTTCTATCATATAGTCAATTGCCATGTCATATTGTAGATTTCTTTGAAACAGCATGCCTAAATTACCTAAGCAAATAGATATTCCGAGAGTATCCTGATTTTGTTTATACTGTTCGAGTGCTGCCTGAAAATAATAAGTAGTACTATCCAATTCGTTTAAATAATACTTGCCAATTGCCAAATTTTTAAGACCTATAGCAATAAGTGAGTCATTTCCGGAGGTAAGAGCTAATTCATAACTTATTTGTGCATATTGATTACGTTCAACTGGATTAATGTTGTCATAAGTTGCTGCAAGAGAATTTAATATTTCGATCTTACTTTGACCTTCAGCATTGTCTAATAGTTGTTTAAGGCTATCAACATTTCCACTGAAAGAAAAATATGATGTAATAAAAAATAAGATGAATATTAGAATTCTTGTTTTCACTGTTTCTCCGAATAAAGTTATTTAGTCATAAACGTCTACAATTTCGCTTTAGTTTCCAGACGAGAGCTAGATCATGATATAATATAGGAAAAATTACAAGATAATATATTGCTAATTAGGAGCAATATTTTATATTTTTGCTTCAAATAAATTTACACATTGTTTTTAGGCAATAACTAATGCATAAATACCTGATTCTTCAAAATCCCGGTCATAATAGAGTATATTACACAAACTCAGTTAAATTGGCGCTGGCTGAATTAAAATTGACTTGCCTATATTTTGAAACAGCTTGCTATAACATAGAATTAACAGAAATTGCCGGAATAAGATATTTCAAATTTGAAACTGAAAAAGAGATCAACAGTAAAGAGACTGAGCTTGTTTCTAGGTTGTCTTTCATTTTTGCTCTCTTTGAATTAAAAAGCAACGGAGATGCAAATATCTTATTGCCATTATTTCGTACAAAATATGAATATGTTGATGAAAAAATAAGTTCTATTCTGAAGTATCCCGGCAAGACTAATGAGCTATTTACCAAAATGATGGTTAACGTTGCTGCTTTGTCTTCAGATTTTGATTCGACATCATCTTTAAATATGCTTGATCCGGTGTCAGGAAAAGGGACAACTCTTTTTGAAGGTATTATTAGTGGACATGATGTTTATGGAATTGAAATCGAACAAAAACAAATCCATGAAGCCAATATATTTTTCAAAAAATACCTTGAGAACGAACGCTATAAACATAACTTCGAATCAAGGCCTGTTGCAGGAACTAATAAGTCGGATATGATCTATATACAGGAATATGAATTTGCTCGCAACAAAGACGAATTTAAAAATTCTGAATCTAGAAAGACTTTTGCTCTGATTCATGGCAAGACTGAAAATTCTGACCAATATTTTAAAAAGAACAGTTTTCATCTTATTGTTGGTGATTTGCCTTATGGAATTTCCCACGGCAATAGAACTTCCAGAAAGCAGCAAAATCCTACTCGCAATCCTGCTGAACTGCTGACATTAGCATTGCCTGCATGGTTCAATCTTCTAAAAAAAGGTGGAGCTTTAGTTGTAGCCTGGAATTCTTTCATAATAAAGAGAACATTATTAGCAGAACTATTTAAGTCAAACGGTTTTGAAGTTATGTCAGAAGAACCTTATGATTCTTTTGAGCATTTGGTAGATAAATCTATTAAACGTGATATTATAGTTGCCAAAAAGCCAAAATAGATAGTATTACTAGTATCATAAGCATAGTTTGTGTTAAAATAAGAAACTACGAATAAGAGTGTTACGTTTAATATTGCGTCAGGTATTTATAAAGAGAGGTTTTTATGCAAGCTTTACTAAGAGAATCTAAAGAATATATTACTAATCTTTACAGTGAAGATATGCTTGAGAAAGCAGACAAAATTCAAAAGTTAGTATTTGACGTCACACGTTCGGATGAGTATGCAAATCTTTCATCACTGATCTATTTAGACATAGAAAACCCTGAAGTTAAAGCGGATGTAAGCAAAAGGTTCGGAGAAGAGACTACCTATAAATTAGAGTTATTAAAGAGAGTTTCTCTGATTTCTTTTCCTGATACCAAAAAGCAAATCTTACAACTCAGAAAGCAATTTATTGGTTTGGTTAAAGATTTGAATTTAATATTTGTTGTACTTTCAGAGCGTTTAGTTGAACTTAAAGAAGCTGTAGAAAAACAAAGCGAAAACCTAATAAAATTGGCGGAAGAGTGCCTCTTTTTATATTCGCCAATCGCTCATAGACTGGGCATTCGAAAAATATATACTGACATGGATGATTTATCATTCAAATATTTATACCCTAAAGAATTTAAGAAACTGGATAATGCTATTGAAAAGCACAGAGAGCAACTGAACTCCAAACTGGAAGATATGAAAAATAATCTTTTGGGGACTTTGGCAAAGCATGGCATTGAAGGTAAGATACAGTTCCGAGTAAAAAGACTTTATAGCATTTATCTTAAACTAATAAATCAAAATATATCAATAGAAGATGTTTATGATCTAATGGCGCTTCGCGTTATTTTGAAAGATGTGGACAGCTGTTACCTCGCTTTGGGAGCTGTACATAGAAACTGGATTCCTATAGAAAAGCGTTTTCGTGACTGGATTACTTTCCCTAAAGCAAACGGCTACCGTTCTATACAAACAACAGTTGTAACAAGAAGCGGTGACAGATTTGAAATACAAATTAGAACAGATGATATGCACCGTGAAGCCGAATATGGTTCAGCTGCGCACTGGGCATACAAAGAAGGTATCTCCGCAGATACTTGGATTCTTCGATTAAAAGAATTTTTGGAAAATGATGAATATTTCCAAAATCCTTATGAGTTGCAGGAATTAATGAAGTCAGACTTGAAAACGGACAACATACATGTACTAACTCCTAAAGGTGATGTGAAGTCTCTTAAAGCAGGATCAACTGCAGTTGACTTTGCTTATTCTATTCATAGTGGAATAGGAGAGACACTTGTAGGCGTTAAGATAAATGGAAAACTTGCAAAATTAAAAACACCTCTAAATTCCGGTGATGTAGTAGAAGTTATTACTAATCCAAATGCCACTCCTTCAAGAGACTGGTTAGATTTATGCCAGACAAGTAAAGCTCGTTCAAAAATACTTCTTTGGATTAAGAAGAATGAGCAAGCTCAGATTTTGGAAGACGGCAAACGGCTATGGGAAAGATTTAAAAAGCGCTATAAGAATAAACTTGAAGGCTACACAGAAGATGCTAAATTTAAGACTAATTTGACAAAAATTGGTTTTAAAAATATAGATGATTTTTATTCAGCGGTAGCTATAAAATCACTTAAGTTGACTCAAACACTAATTCGTAAGCTCTTCCCCGAAGCGTTTGAAAAGAGCAGAGATCTTGCTTTACAGCGTGCTAATAATCAGGCTCTTTTGCAGAAAGCCCCTAAAATTAAAGTGGAAGGCAAAGCCGGAATATTAACGAAATTAGCGAAATGCTGCAACCCCATAAAAGGTGAAAATATTATAGCTTACGTAACCAGTAAGTCTGATATAAAAATACATGCTTTACGATGCGAGCATTATAAACTTGGTGAAATGGATCCGGATAGAATTAAACCTGCAGAATGGGAAACAAGTGCTTCTATTCAGCAAGCAGGAGTAAATCTTTTCGGAGAAAATTATTTCTTGATGCAAAAAACTCTGACAGATATATCCTCTTCCATGGGCGTAGCTATAAACTCTATGGTCAGAAAAGATATAAACGAATATATGTATGGCATGAAAGTCAGCATTGAAGTTAAAGATCTTGCTCAGTTAAACCAGTTTGTACACAAGCTGCAGGTGAGTCAGGACATTGAATCGGTTGACGTAATTTAAGAAATTTGAATAATGTTCTAGGCAGTTTTCTTATACTGCCTAGAATATATTTTAGTATTTTCTTTACAATCCAAAAATTTCAGGTTCTTTTCTCACTTCTGAAAAACTATCTTCCAGATACTTAGTGATATTTATAATAAACTCATCATTAAATGATTTTGCATTCTGAGGGCAGAGCTTTATGCAACTGCAACATTTAATGCATTTCTCCGAATCCGCCACTTTTAAGTTTTGCATGTCTATTGCATCCATAGGACACATTTCAGCACATATTCCGCATTCGTCGCAGTTATCATTTGTGGCAGGTGCTATTTTTGGAGCGTTTTTTCTTTCTTTATATGGATAATTGCCTTTGACTTTAAAATCTGAGATTTTATCTAAATCGTTCAATCTTTCTTTTATATCTTTTCCGAATTCAGCTGCTATTTTCAGATCTTTAGCGTCAGGCCTATTACTTGCTACTTTTGAAGAGTAGGAATGCTCTCCTATAAAAGCTGCTGCTGCAATCGATTTAAAACCTTTTTTTTCGAAAAGTTCTTTTAATTCCAGAAGCGCATCGTCGTAATCTCTATTTCCATAAACTACAATTGGTACAAAAGGAGTGTTATTACCTTTTATACTTGCAAAAAAATCTTTGAGGAAGATAGGAATTCTTCCACTGTATACAGGAATGGAAACCAGTAATAATTCATTCTCAGAAAAATGTATTCTTTTTAAATGAGTTCGAATTTTAGGATATGTAAAATCATATTCTTTATATTTTTTGTCTATTTTATGAGCAATAGTTTTTACAATCCTGGATGAAGTGCCTGTAGGGCTAAATAACAAAATATTAGTTTTCATAATTCACATCATTTGCAAAAATTGTAAAGTCAATAATAGAAATTATTTTATACAAAAACAATCACAGTAATAGCAATTGTTTTAAAAATCAATATAGTTTATTCTTTTCAGATAATTAGATAAAAATTCAAAGACTGTTGGTGCATACTTAATAATCAAAAAGTGTTATATTGCAAAATCTGTATGTTTCAATGGAAACTTTATTACACTTCATTCGTTTGACAAAGAGTATGTAAACGAAGGAAAATTATTTATGAAAACGAGATACATTTTTGCAGCAATACTTATTATTTTTGGGTCAGTATTGCTACTTGATAAATTAGGTATTCTTAGCTTATTCGAATATATATTTGATTGGTGGCCAACGGGACTTATTGCAATCGGATCATATATGTTATGGAAAGATAATAAATCCTGGATTGCCGGAACAAGTGTTGTAACAGTGGGAGTAATTCTGCAAGCTGCATATCTGGATCTTTTGCCTGTCAGCTTGTGGGAAGCATTATGGCCGATAGTTCTAATTCTATCAGGTATATATCTTATAGTAGGAAAAAAGCAATATCAAGATAAAAAGTTCTGCAAAGCAGATGAAGCAACCGGAAAATGTAATAAACTTGAAGAAATTGCAGTTTTTTCCGGAATAAATAAAAGAATAGATAACCCGGATTTAGCTGGTGGAGATCTCTCAAGTATATTCGGCGGGATAGAATTAGATTTAATTAATTCGGACTTTAATCGGAAAGAGTTGGTTTTTGATGTATTTTGCATATTCGGTGGTGTCAAACTTTACATTCCTCCAAATTGGAAGGTAGTGACTAATGGAATTCCTGTTTTCGGTGGATTAAAAAACAATTCCAGATACTCCGATGATTCAATTACGGATAAACCTGTGATTTATATAAACTATGTCGCAATCTTTGGCGGCATCGAAATTGTTAATTAAGCAAATAAAAGAATTATGAGTGATACACAAGAAAGAAAACCGATAATTTTAAGCGGTATACAGCCTTCCGGAATTTTGACAATTGGACATCTGACCGGCGCATTGAAAAACTGGAACGAGATGCAGGAAGCTCACGAATGCTTTTTTATGATAGCAGACATGCACTCTATCACAGTTCGCCAGAATCCGGCAGATCTTAGAAAAAGAACTTTGGACACTGCTGCAATGTTCCTTGCTGCAGGTATAGATCCTGAAAAAAGCTCCCTTTTTATTCAAAGTCATGTCCCTGAACATGCTCAGCTTGCATGGGTGCTTAATACATTTACAGGCATGGGTGAATGTTCAAGAATGACTCAGTTTAAAGATAAATCTGCTAAGCATTCTGAAAATATTAATGTTGGTTTGTTTTCTTATCCTGTGCTTATGGCAGCTGATATATTATTATATCAGGCAAATAAAGTGCCGGTAGGTGAGGATCAGAAACAGCACCTTGAGCTATCAAGAAATCTTGCTCAGAGGTTCAACCATAATTATTCTGATACTTTTGCTATGCCGGAACCATATATACCTAAAGTAGGTGCAAGAATCATGAGTTTGCAGGAACCTACTCAAAAAATGTCAAAATCAGACGAAAACGAAAATTCTATTTTGTATTTATCTGATCCTTACGACGTAGTACTTAGAAAAATAAAAAGAGCAGTAACTGACTCTGATAGTCTGGTTAAATTTGATGATAAGAAGCCTGGTGTTAGCAATTTGATGACACTTTATCACGTCGCTACAGGTAAATCATTTGCTGATATTGAAAAAGAATTTGAAGGCAAAGGTTATGGTGATTTTAAAGCAGCTGTTGGTGAAGCTGTAGCAGAATACTTGAGACCTTTGAGAGAAAAATACGAATCAATTAGAAGTGATAAAAAATACTTAGAAGGCGTTCTTACTGAAGGCGCTGATAAAGCTAGAAGACAAGCTCATAAGACCCTTAGGAAAGTGTATAAAAAAATAGGTTTTGTTAGTTTTTAATATTTTATGTTAAACTTTAAGGTGGGGCGATAAGAAATGCCTACTTATGTTTATAAATGCAGGAAATGCCAAAACGAATTTGAATACAGACAAAGCATCAACGATGAAGCTTTGACTGAATGCGTTTTGACTGACGAGAACGGTGTGAAGTGTGACGGAGAGGTTTTCCGCAAAATTTCCTCAAATGTAGGATTGGTTTTTAACGGCAAAGGCTTTTATCAGACAGATTATACCAGCAAGAGCTCTTCAGCTCCTGTTAAAGAAACTGCCGGACATGCCCCTGCATGTGCTTCGTGCGCTGCAGGTAAATAAATTGATTTTTGATTCGGAAATGTAGATTTTGGTCGAGTATGTCTTGAATATTTATTGACCACCCCGCCCTTTCAGGGCACCCCTTCACATGAGGGGACTTATCAATACTGTGAACAATCCCCTCCTGTGGAGGGGTGAATTGCGTAGCGAGACGGGGTGGTGAATCTGAGAAATACTCGATTTTGCTTGCTCAAATTTGAAACTACTTAAGACTTAAACATTCAAATCTGGATTTAAGACTTAATCTGCTAACCGAAACAACATTTAATGCAGAGACCGATACAGATAATATCTTATCGGCCTCTTTTTGTTTCTAATATTTTCTTCAGGGAGTAATTCCATGGCACAGCCAACTATAGATAAAAATTCTAAGATTTTCAAAGGATTGAACCAGGCACAATCAGATGCTGTCGCTCATATTAATGGACCATTACTTGTAGTGGCCGGAGCAGGTTCAGGTAAAACCAGAGTCCTAACTCACAGAATTGCCTGGCTCCTTGAAAATAATATTAGACCATGGAATATTCTGGCTCTGACGTTTACTAATAAAGCTGCAAAGGAAATGGTAGAGCGTATTGCCGGAATTGCTTCAGAAGAAGATGCTTCTAAAATATGGGCTGGTACTTTTCACAGCGTTTTTGCCCGTATACTAAGATTTGAAGCAAAAGAGCTTGGATATACATCATCATTTTCAATATATGATACTGATGACAGCTTATCTCTGTTGAAGAAAATAATGAAACGACTTGGGGTTGATACAAAACAGACTAACCCTAATATGGTAAGATCTGTAATTTCTTCATTCAAAAACAATATGAAATCAGCTGCTGAATTTTCAAACGAAGCTGCTTCCGGCAAGGATAAACTCATTGCGATGATTTATGATCATTATGAAAGAGATCTTCGTGCAAATAATGCTATGGATTTTGATGATCTGCTTTTAAATATGATTCGATTGCTGGATAAATCTACAGCTCATCTTACAAAATATCAGGATAAGTTCAAGTATATTTTAGTGGATGAGTATCAGGATACCAACCGCGCACAATATGTAGTTATCAATAAATTGGCTAATAAGTACAGAAATATATGCGTGGTGGGTGATGACGCACAGTCTATCTACAAGTGGCGTGGAGCTGATATCAGAAATATTCTGGATTTCCAAAAAGATTATCATGATGGCAAAGTTGTGCGATTGGAACAAAACTACCGCTCGACTAAAACAATTATTGAGGCAGCAGATTCTGTAATTGCTCATAATAAAAACCAGATTCCTAAGAAGCTCTGGACTGAGAATGTAGAAGGTGAGAAAATCCAAGTACTTTCCAGTGCGGATGATAGAAGGGAAGCTGAGTTGATCGCATCTATCATCAGTACGAATATAAAACATGGTTTTACCATGAAAGATTTTGCGGTGCTTTACAGAACAAATGCGCAATCAATGCAACTGGAAAATTACTTCAGACGCAACGGACTTAAATATGATATTATAGGTGGCTTGTCATTCTACAAAAGAAAAGAGATTAAAGATGCACTGTCTTATATCAAAATATTGATTAATCCGAAAGACTCAGAATCTTTCATGAGAGTTGTTAATGAACCGCCTCGAGGCATAGGTACTACTACTCTTGAAAATATTCGTCAATTTGGATTGGATAGGGGCATGGACTTTTACGATTCATTTATGGCAGCTGAGCTTAATCCTATGCTAAAAAGCAGAGCTATTAAAGCAGTAAAAGAATTTTCTGCCTTAATCCAAACTTATGCAGCTAAAAAAGATGATACAAAACCAGCTGAGCTGATCATCAAATATATTGAAGCGACAGGTCTACTGACAATGTACGAAGAAATAGGAACAGAAGACTCTAAAGATCGCTGGAATAACGTACAACAGCTTCTTTCTGATATTTCTTCATATTTCAGAACTAACCCTGAAAGCAGCATTGAAGAATATATGCAACAGGTGGCTTTGATTACAGACTTAGATACTTCAGATATAGGCAAAGAAAAGATTACATTGATGACAGTCCATGCTGCTAAAGGTCTGGAATTTCCTGTTGTCTTTGTAGCAGGTTTGGAAAAAGGACTATTTCCACTTGGTAAAGCAGATGAAGTAAGGGAAGACTTAGAAGAAGAGCGAAGATTATTTTATGTAGCTGTTACAAGAGCAGAGCAGAAACTATTCCTTTCTTATGCGCAGAAACGTATGCGATTTGGCGAAACTTCATATCAGATTCCCTCTATGTTTTTGGAAGAAATTAATTTAGAGCTTTTAGACTGGAAGAAAAAAGAAGCACCTAAAAATAGATTTGTAGCTCCAGCTAGACCTAAAAAAGAAAAATTTTTCAATGATATTCCCGCAAACGAAGATTATTCTCAAGTGCCTAGACCAAGTCAGCAAAAAGATGTTAAACTAAGCATTGGTGACAGAGTAATGCATCCTGTATTTGGAGAAGGTCAGGTATCCGGTTTATCAGGATTAGGGACGCAAAGAAAAATTATTGTCAATTTCAAAAATGTAGGCAAAAAGACTTTGATGTTGAAATTTGCAAAACTTACTAAAGCTTAGAAATAGGATTGCGCTAGTATACAACAGTCTAGTTGTTAAAACCCTTTTTTAGTTCAATGATTGAATAAGCATAGAATTAAAAAAGGATTATCTACGTACAGCATCTTCTAGGAAAGTTAAAGAGTGCTTATTAGCATCAAGCTTTACTTTTATTCCAAGAGGCAAAGTAAATTGATTTGGGGTATGTCCAATCAATAGACCCGAGAAACTTGGGACCTGAAGTGGTTTAATAATTCTTTCCAGGACTTCTTCAAGATCTGAATCCCATGCAGATCTGCTGAGCCCTGGCTCACAATCTGTGCAATTGCCCCAGACTAAACCTTTAATATTATCCAGTTTGCCGGCTAGTTTAAGCTGCATTAGCATTCTGTCTATTTTATATGGATATTCTCCGACATCTTCTAAAAAGAGAATATGATTATCCGTTTCAATTTCATAAGGTGTCCCCATCAAAGAAGAGATAAGACTCAAATTGCCACCTGTCAGTTTAGCTTCTGTAATGCCTGGAAAAATCGTTCTGGTTGGGAATTTATCTCTTAAACCGTCCTGAATATCGGGATTCAATATTCTGTAATTATTACTTGATTCAAAAAAGATGCGAGAAAAACTATCAGTGGTTATATCTGTGAAATCTGATAAAAGAACTGGTCCGTGGTAAGTCATAATATCTGAATTCTGATATATAGCAATCAATAGCGCAGTAATATCGCTATAGCCAATTATAAGTTTTGGATTTTTTGCTAAAGCTTTATAATTAATTTTATCTAAAAGATAACATGAGCCGTAACCACCTCTTATAGACATAATTGCATCTATCTCAGAATTAACAATAAAAGAATTAAAATCATCAATTCTTTCTTCAGCTGTTCTGGTCTTATATCCTGTTCCTTTGCTCACATGTTTACCCCAAACAGGAACCAGTCCAAAATAATTGAGCACTTCCTCAGCCTTTTTTATATCTGCCGAAGAGCTAACTGCGGTACCCGGAGCTACAATCCCAACTTTGCTCCCTTTTTTGAGTGCTTTTGGTTTGTATATTACATTTTTTTTGATTTTATTCTTATTAGCATAAAGAGCAGGAGATAAAAAAGGTATTGCTGCCAGAGAGCCTATAAAATCACGCCTGTTCATAATTTTCTCAAAATATTGATTGATTTAGATAGTTTTTAAATAAAAGGGAAAAATACTTAATAGTAAATGAGTTCTTATTGCTATTTTACGTTTTATTTGTAATAGTATTATCTCTTTTTGATAACCATTTGGAAAATCTGAATTAGAGTGGAAAGTGAATATGGAACTAACTTTTGAATTTGAACTGGAATACGACGAGAATAACGAGTTTGGTAAGAATCCTCAGAACGATTGGGAATATCTTTCCTCTGAAATTGAGCGTATAGATCCGGATGTTGATTTGCCTATAGTGGAAAAAGCATTTTGGTACTGTGTGGAAATGCACAAAGGAATTGAAAGAAAGTCCGGCGTTCCATATTATACTCATCCACTTAATGTGACTTTAGTGCTGCTTAGGGAATTTACTCACCATGACAGTAATTCGCTGGCTGCTTGTCTATTACATGATGTGATTGAAGATGTACAAGGTGTAAAAAAACATCATATTGCAGATCTATTTAACCCTGATGTTGCTGAAATTGTAGATAGCGTTACTAAAATTTCTCACAGAGAAATGAGAGTAAATATTGACAATGTGCAGCAAACAAAAGAAGTTAAACTAAAAGAAAAAGCAGAAACATATAGAAAGCTATTTCTTGCCCTTGTTAAAGATATTAGAGTTATACTAATAAAATTTGCGGATAGGTTGCATAATCTAAGAACTCTGCACTATATGGCAGATAATAAGCAGAAAGAAATTGCTTTAGAAACATTGAATTTCTATACTCCGCTAGCTCACAGGCTTGGATTAAATAAAGTAAAAATGGAATTTGAAAATCGTTCTTTTTACTATTCAGATAGAGATACATACGAAGCTATTCGCATGGCTTTAACAGAAAAAAGACGCGATTTCTTAGATTATATCAAAGTGTTTTCCGATCATATCACTAATTCTCTGAATGAGCATAATATAGAGCATATTCTTACCATTGTACATAAACATGAATATGAAATATATCAGATGATAGAAGAAGGACTTACAATCAGTGATATTGATAATTTCTATTCAATGGTGATAATTGTAAATTCCAATGACGTAATGGAATGCTACCGAGCGCATGGTGTTCTTGCAAATGCTTTTAATACAATTAAATTTGTAGATTATATTTCAAATCCAAAAATTGACTGGTTTAAAGCTCTTAAAACTGAACTGTTCGGGCCTGATGGTAAAAGAGTAGAGATTTTAATTCGCTCTCAGGAAATGGAAC
The DNA here is from genome assembly GCA_965140345.1 of Kapaibacterium sp. (SeqCode). GTDB lineage: Bacteria > Bacteroidota > Ignavibacteria > Kapaibacteriales > UBA2268 > JBFHIJ01. The sequence goes on along the minus strand of OZ223202.1, from coordinate 499,754 downwards.
AAATCAGTGAAGATGGTTTTGCATCGCAGTTCTCTTTAAAAAGCGGAAGAATCCGTGCACTTCAATTCTCAGATAAAGATATTACTCTTTGGGGGGACTGGATGCAGGACATGATTGAACATGAAGGCAGAAGAGCTGCGCAAATTATCTGGGATGCTATCAAAGTAAATCTGTTTGATTCAGAACTTAGTGTCTACACTAAAGAAGGACGAACTATAACTTTACCGAAAGGTGCAACTTTGATAGATTTTGCCTTCAATAAAGGCTATGATTGGGGTAAACACCTTATTACCGCCAAAGTAAACGGTGTACTAAAAGATATTACTTACAAGCTAAAAAATGGAGATCAGGTTGAGATTATTACATCTCCTAATATGTCTCCTAAACCTGAATGGAAAAATAATGTCATCTCACATAAAGCAGTTGTAGCTTTGCATAATTATTTCAATGATAATCCTATATCAGATGAAGCGAAAAAGCCAAAATTGAATTTTACAGCAAGATTACTTGTCAGCGGAGATGACAGAGAAGGTATGCTGGGAGATATCTCAGCTGCAATCGGACAGAATAATATAGTGAGGATTAATCTTGATACATCAGGTGCAAATTTCGAAGGAGCTATTACTGTTAAAGTAGTTGACGCCCGCGAACTTAATCAAATATTCGCCAGACTACTAGGAGTAAAAGGAATAAGATCTGTAGAAAAATTTGAAGATGATGTGTAGGGATATTATGAGTAGGATCTTAACATTTCCCTTCTTGTAAGAAGGGGTGACAAGATTTGAATGTAAAAGTTTGTAGTTTTATCTAAAACCAGAGCAATAAGTAAGAGTGGTGGAAGTTTTTCCACCCCGTCACTTCGTGACACCCCTCAAGAGGGGAAAAATACAACACAATGTTGTTTAATGGTTTAGAATACCGTAGAGACAATTCATGAATTGTCTATACAAATGAAGATAAATGATGGCTTAAATCAAGTTTCTCTAGCCACAAACTTCCCCTCTTGAGGGGTGCGTGAGCGTAGCGAGGGCGGGGTGGAGAAAAAAAGCAACATAGAAATAAGTTAGAAATAAGAGGCTGCAAGCCTCAAAGATATTAGCCCGGGGCAACGCCCCGGGACAAAGAAATCCTAGAAATATAGAGCCCTGAAAGGGCGACAAGATCGTAATTTAAAAGATAGTAGTTTTATCTAAAACCAGAGCAATAAGTAAGAGTGGTGGAAGTTTTTCCACCCCGTCACTTCGTGACACCCCTCAAGAGGGGAAAAATACAACACAATGTTGTTTAATGGTTTAGAATACCGTAGAGACAATTCATGAATTGTCTATACAAATGAAGATAAATGATGGCTTAAATCAAGTTTCTCTACCCATAAATTCCCATTTTGAGCGAAGCGAGGACGGAGTGGAGAATTATTCAAAAAACACAACAAATAAAACAAGGTAAAATGCAAGTACAGATTTTTGGCACTAAAAAGTGCAAGGACACGGCAAAGGCGCAAAGATTCTTTAAAGAAAGAAATATTCAGGTTCATTTTGTTGATTTAGCTCAAAAAGCTATGAGTAAAGGTGAGTTAAATAATGTGATGCGTTTTGTGTCAATGGAAGATTTATTAGATAAAGACGGTAAGCAGTATAAGAAACGCAATCTGGAATATATGACTTACGATCTGGAAACTGAGCTTTTGGAAGATCCATTACTGCTCAAAACTCCTATCGTAAGATGTAATGGTAAAGCTGCCTTGGGCAACGAACCTGACACATGGAAAAAATGGCTTGAAGAAGCAAAGTAAAAATAGAATAAATATCAGATGGTTTATCTTGGGCAATACGCTGCTGGGGCTGTTCGTATTGCTCTTTTCGTATATAGAAATAACTCAAACCAAAGAAGATCTGAAAAAAACAGTAGTGGGGGAGGCCCGCTCACTGATTTATACTGTCTCTAACAGTGTAAATCTCTCTTTAACTGCAGCTGAAAAAAGCGAAGAAAATCTGTTTTACAGGTTGAATGCTCTCAAAGAACTTATGCTTACTGCAGATTCTACATGCTCTGAAAAAATCAATCAATTTGGACTTGATAGTGTATTCGTAAGTTCAGAGCCTAATGGTTTGCCTAATGATGTCTGGCTGCTTGATGAGTATGATAATGATTTACAATGGCACATTTATAAAAGCGATGATAATACTATATATTTTGGTATTAAGCGCAGTAAATTATTGGAATATAGACGGAATGTCGGAATTGGTAAGATTATGCGCGACCTTTCAGAAAACGAAGATATTATCTATTGCGTTCTTCAGGATACAATCGGCATAGTCGCGGCATCAGAAAATATATTGGAACTAAGCCGTATTTTGCATGATGATTTTTTGATGTCTGCCTGGAAAGAAGACAATTTTTCCTTCCGCGAAACCAGTTTTTCCGGTAAAGATATAATAGAAGCTGCAATTGCTACAAATACAGTGCAAGGCAGATATCTTCTACGAATTGCAATCGGCAGAGAAAAGGCAATGGAGATTTATTCCCGAGCTGTTAATCGCACAATTTTTATAGCAATTGGTTTATTTATTACCGGGTTTATCATTATAAGCTTTATTGGAAGCAGAAGGCGCATCTATACTTTAAAAGAAAGACACGATATTCTTAGCAATAATCTTGATATGATAATGAGTAATATCACAGATGCTGTGATAGTGCTTAATAAAGATTTTACCTTCAGATTTTTTAACAATGCAGCTAAAGAACTGCTCAATATAAAAGATAACAACTGCGTTGGAGAGTCTTATGACAGCATCTTTGTTGAAGATCCTTTTGCTATTAAGAGTGTCGCAGTTTCTCAGGCAGGACGTTCAATAAATCAAATCACTATGAATCTGGGTGGAAAAGAAAAGCATATTGTTTATAGTGTCTCTTTTCTGGAATATCAATCTCAAACAGAGAATATTATTATCATTATTAAAGATATGTCCGACATTAGAGCGTTGCAGGACAGATTGCGCGAAAAAGACAAAATGATTGCAATGGGACATCTTGCTGCAGGTGTTGCTCATGAAATTAGAAATCCTTTGAGCGCAGTGAATATTATTGCTCAAAGATTTGAGATTGAATTTATTCCTAAAGAAGATCAGGAAGAGTATTTGCAGCTTACCAGAACAGTCCAAAATGAAATAGGAAGAGTTAACCAGATCATACGGCAGTTCCTTGAGTTTGCCAAACCTACTCCAATAGAAAAGCATTTAGTTGATATTCAGGATGTTTTGCAGAATATTATTGCTCTGGTTACTCCTCTCTGCGAAGAAAATAACATACAAATCAAAGCAGAACTTTGCAGCAGAAATATTGAAATAGATAAAGACAAAATTACTCAAGCAATTCTTAATCTGTGCAACAACGCAATAGATGCTATGAGTGACGGAGGCGAATTAACAATAAAATGTGAAGTAAGCGCAAATAATCTAAATATATCAATTGCTGATACAGGTATTGGCATTCCAAAAGAACACCTCAATAAAATATTCAATATCTACTTTTCTACCAAACAAAACGGTACCGGACTTGGTTTAAGCATAGTTTATCAAGTTCTATCTGAGCATGGCGGTGACATCAGGGTCGAATCTGAACCAAATCTTGGCACAATCTTCAAAATAAATTTACCTCTTTAAAAATTCTTTGAACCTAGTTCAAACTATACTGTATTAATAGTCAAGATTGAAGACATTGCTTTTAAGAGAATATGATTTCGAAAAGAATATACATAGTTGCTTTACTACTGATCATCGGATGTAGCCTGCTTCATGCCCAAAAAGCTGAAACAGTTTCTCCTTTGTCGAAAGAGCTGCATAGCTTGGAGTGGTTTAAAAAGCAGTCGAGTTTGTGGCAACGCAAAATAAGCTCTTCGCCTCGTGACGCTAAAGCCTGGGAAAATTATTATATGGCTGAGCGAATGATGAAGCTCATTCAGGATGGAGAAATTAAGCTTAAAGCTGCAAATTACGATGATCTGAATAATATAGTAGACAGAGCCAGAAAATATATATCAGGCACTTATGAGTTCTATTATATCAGTTATTTGAATGCGGGAACAAACTTTATAGATAAAAATCTTTTAGATAAAGCTTATAATCTTGATCCAAATAGATCAGAAATTATAAAAGGTTATATATGTTATTATGAGTTCCAAAGAGATACAGGGGAAGTAGCTATTTATGCCAGAAAATGGTATGATTCCAAAGATATTTCACCCGGTATTCTGGCTTATAATTACAATTTGCTGATGTCTCTGGATTCTAATGCAATACTTTTTACTTCCAGCGATAATGATACTTATCCGATTTGGCTCTTGCAGTATGCAAAAGATTTCAGACGCGACGTGACAGTAATAAATATTTCTCTGGCTTCTAAAACGTCTTATATAGAAGAAATAACAAAAGAAAAAAGATTAGACGGATACAAAAAAGGTCCTTATAACTTTAATAACTATAAAGACTATGTGGCTGATTTGATTGAGCATTTTGCTAAAGTATCTAAAAAGAAACCTGTATATGTTTCTGCTACTTTGCCAAAATCAATTTTGAAAAATTTCTACAGCAAGTTATTTATTGAAGGGCTTGCTTTTAGATATAGTGAAAACAGCTACCGTAATTATGCTGTTTTGAAAAATAATTTTGAATACAGATTTATAACTGATTACTTAAAAGTCGGAATGCAGAACGACCCGAGCCAATCAGTGCTTGATAAGCTAAATTATAACTATCTGTTTCCTATGATTAAGTTATATGAGCTTTATGGCAAAAGCAATTCCCGGATGCAAGCTGCAAATCTGCGCGATATGATATTGAATATTGCCGGCAGGAGTGGTTTTAAAAATGAAATTGCTTCTATTTTAAGTACACTGGATAATTAAGTTAAGGGTTTGGGTGTTAAGACTTTTATGTTGTTGGGTAGAAAAAAATATAAAGATCTGAGCGATGAAGAGCTTATGGGATATGTCCAAAAAGGCGAAAAACAAGCCTTTGATGAGATATACAACCGTTATAGCAGTAAGCTTCTTTTTTATCTCTACAGAATGTTGAACAGAGATGAAGAAAAGGCTCAGGACATTCTACACGATCTGTTTATGAAAGTTATCGACAGGCCTGAACTGTTTGATATTTCTAAGAAATTTTCGACCTGGCTTTATACCATTGCTACAAATTTGTGTAAAAATGAATATAGAAGCCAAAATGTAAGAAGCATTGTTACTAAAGTAGATGACCCTGAAATCTATGGTGCACAAGGTGAAAAGTCATCCGCTTCAGTTGATTATTCTATCTTTATGCAAAGACTTAATGAGGAACTTAGCGAATTAAGTGAACAGCATCAGGAAGTATTTATGCTTCGCTTCCAGGGCGATTTATCACTCAAAGAAATTAGTGATGTAGTCGGTTGCCCGGAAGGAACAGTAAAATCAAGACTATTTTATACTTTGAAAAAACTATCGGCAAATATGGCCGAATTTAAAGAGCTTTTAAAAAATTAGCAGGTGTTTTGATGTTAGAAAACAATACCCCCGAAATCGTTTTCGATTTAGCTCAAACGGGAAAATTCGATACTCTTTCCCATGAGCAACAAAACATGGTCAGTCAATTCCTCAGCAGGCAGGAATTTGATAATATGCACTTATTGAGCAAAGGCATGAGCAATGTTTTTGCGAAGGACGTGGCACATTTGAAACCAAATCCTCAGATTAGACAGGACTTACTGGCTAAATTCCCGTCTAAGCAGTGGAATTTTGATTTCTTCAGAAATATGTTCAGTTACAAGATCCCGGTTTACAGATTAGCTTTGGGTGCTGCGGCTGCCTATGTTGCGCTGTTTATCATTACTCCTATGTTTAAAGATACGCAGGGAATAGAAATGGCCGGTACAAGCAATCAACCAAAAACTGTACAAATTCAAGAAGGTGCGCCAACTTCTATTGATGATCTTGTATATGGAAAAGGTTCAGGTGCAAACGCAGTAGATGAATTTGATATTTTCTCAGGTGCTTCACTGGCAGATGATGCAGTACTTAAAAAAGTACTTGAAGTAAGAGACTAAAAATAGAACTATACCTGCTATAATATAGATTCTATCAAGAAAACGATAAGAGATAAAACAAGCCCCAATGCAAATGGAGAGATCCATTTTTGCATTGGGGCTTGTTTTATTTTGACTTTTGCATCTAATAAAATAAGAGATATCTATTGATTCTATTCTTTGTTAAAATATTCCTGTATTTTGATAAGATCAGGGTCATTAATTGATTTATAAGGTTCTTTGATTGAGTAATGAATATTTGCATCAAGGTAAGGATCTACATAAAATCCAAATTCTTTGACTATTTCAAGATAGAATTTCTCTAAATCTAATTCATAGTATTTAAGATAAATCTTTTTAAAAATATTAAATTGCATATCTAGCATATCCTCAACAGATTCATGTTTTTTACTTAGAATATTATTTAGAAACATCAATCTGATATCGCTAGGATAAAATACTTTATTCAAGCAGTAGTTGATACTCAGAACTAATGATCCGTATTGATTTAAGTTTGTGAGCATCAAAAGTCCAGCTTCGTCATTAATAAAACTAGAATGTTCACCCTGTAATGAATCATCCTTTATATCTTCCAGATGCCTTGACCATAGACCAGTTAGAGCACACTTCGAAGAATCAGTTCCTGCAAGCGACATCAGCAATGGAATTATCTTATGATCTGCTTCAAAATACATTTCTAAAAAATTTGCTGTATTATGATATTTCTTAGCAATAATATCTTTGCCAATTATTTTATTAATATTAGTATCTTTTTTGCTAAATAATTGGCTTAAAGGCAAAGTTTCTAACTCAATATCAAAAAAAATACTAAAACGATCTATTTTTGTCAGTTGTTCAAGGAACTCATTAGGATGAAATTTATCCAATGAATGCTCATTACTAAATAGTATAGAAGAAATGGACAGAAGCGCAATGAAGAATACAACAAATCTAATTTTCATAATTATAATTCCTTACTTTGATTTTGGCAACCTAGAATATCTTCTAAGCTCAATAGCAATATAAAAGATGTTTTTATTTTTCATTTGTGATATCCATACTGTGAAGATTTTTATTGTATTTTGCAATTGAGGTTAAATAAAACTCCAATAATTTATATATATCATCACTAACATATTCTTTTAATAGATCTAAAATCTTTTTTTCTCGATTGTATAAATTTAGTTGGAATCCATCTTTTTTAGAAAACCAATCATTTCCTTTTCCTCTAAAGATTACAAACATATTCCAAATTTCGTTGTTATTAAGCGCACTTTGATCAATACTATCCGTATTTTGATCCAAGTACTCTGTTAAACAATATAGTCCTTGCGACAAACCATTAAAATTTGTGCTATCCACAAAATTATCATTTGAATGGAATTCTGGATAGATGCCATAGTATTTATATTGTGATGTCCAAATTATTGAATTATCTAGTAGATCAGTATTATCTGTAGTTCTGGGAGGTGCATATACTGAATCCAAAGTATTATAAAAAGTTATAGGGAAAAAGTAGAATACAGAATCTTTATATAAAGTACATGCAATAAAAAATGCACTTACCTCCGGATAATTTTGCCAGTGTGCTTCATATTCCATGTAATAATAATCTCCATATATTCTAATCGAGTCAGGCTCCACTAAATTAACTGAATTGTAGAAAGCCGCTGTATCATTTTGATTTGCTTTTGTTGTAAGATTCATTGCTAACAAAAGAATCAAAAACACATACATGCTGAAATTATTATTCATTTAGTTCCTCCTTTTCTTGTTCATCGCAATTGTGATAATCACAGTAAATTTCTTTATTATTCGTAAATCGTTCTGCTGCAACTACTGAATCAGATTCTATAAATTGGAGTTCAACTTCAAAATATTTATCACTTGACATTCCATAAAACTGTGCTTAAATATCTTGTTGTGTAATTATACTATCTTTAGGAAACTGAAACAACAGAACTTCAGCACGGTTAAACCATTTTCTCTGCATTTCTTCTTTGTAATAACAAAATACTACTAAACTATCTCCAACTTTTTAAAATCATATTGTTAATATTGTTCTGCAATAACAATTGTAGAATGTAAAATATATCTATTTCAGAATGAGATGTTTTTATTTCTTATTTGTGATATCCATACTGTGAAGATTTTTATGGTATTTTGCAATTGAAGTTATATAAAACTCCAGTTGCTTATAAATATCATCGCTAACGTATTCTTTTAATAGATCTAAAATCTTTTTTTCTCGATTGTATAAATTTAGTTGCAATCCATCTTTTTTAGAAAACCAATCATTTCCTTTTCCTCTAAAGATTACAAACATATTCCAAATTTCGTTGTTATTAAGCGCACTTTGATCAATACTATCCGTATTTTGATCCAAGTACTCTGTTAAACAATATAGTCCTTGCGACAAACCATTAAAATTTGTGCTATCCACAAAATTATCATTTGAATGGAATTCTGGATAGATGCCATAGTATTTATATTGTGATGTCCAAATTATTGAATTATCTAGTAGATCAGTATTATCTGTAGTTCTGGGAGGTGCATATACTGAATCCAAAGTATTATAAAAAGTTATAGGGAAAAAGTAGAATACAGAATCTTTATATAAAGTACATGCAATAAAAAATGCACTTACCTCCGGATAATTTTGCCAGTGTGCTTCATATTCCATGTAATAATGATCTCCATATATTCTAATCGAGTCAGGCTCCACTAAATTAACTGAATTGTAGAAAGCAGTTGTATCATTTCGATTTGCTTTTGTTGTAAGATTCATTGCTAACACAAGAATCAAAAACACATACATGCGGAAATTATTATTCATTTAGTTCCTCCTTTTCTTGTACTTCACAATTGTGATAATCACAGTAAATATCTTTATCAGTTACAAAGCGATATTCGTTTATTAGACTATCTGCCTTTGTAAATCTTCATAATACTTCGAAATAGACAGGATCGAACTTTCCTTTTGATATACCTGTTTTTTCTATTCCTGTATCATTATCTAGAGTATAATTAACACATCTTGTATATCGCAGCATGTCTTTTTCTTTATTTTCAACAGAATATGCGATGGAATCAAGCCCAGGAATTATAACAATAATTTCAATTTCAGCTTCCAGATTCTCTAATTGTCGTTGATTTAGCGAGTCTTTAGATTCACAAGGAATCTCGCAGAATTTTAAATCATACTTGATGTATCGTAAAATTCCACAAAAAAACCGTTCAGCAAGAACTGCACGGCTAAATTAACTTATATATTATAATATCACAAAAGTAAATTTAATATCTGTGATGTTTCTTTTACAACAACCTACGCATAATCAGATTCTTTTCTTTCCATTTTTAGATTTTTGGTTATGCCGTAACCATAACTTAGAATAGAAAGGATAGCTTGAACTACCGGCTACTTCACATTCACAAACTTACCTGTGGAGATCAGAGAGTTATTACAGGTGATAAAATAAACATATGCGCCATTAGAAATACCATTCAAATCTATAATATCTGATAATGAAGAATTGCCGCTATTTAGAGTTTGATTGGATATCTGTTTACCATTTAAATCTGAAATTGTTATTTCGTATGTTCTGAATTTTGGATCGTTTATCTCAATGAAAAACTCGCTATTGTATTGATGTGGAATCACTTCAATTTCTTCAAATATACCTTCTGTTATCCCTGTTACTTCTTCATAACGAAATGCTCCTCCAAAACTATTCCATAAGATTGGATATTCACCACAGTAAGTACAATCTGCAAAGAGTGCAGGTATGTATTCTAAAGGACCAATGCAATAATCCCAAGTGTTGCCATAATCACTCGTCAACATTATTTTACCATCGCACGATGTAGCAATTCCATTATTTTCATAGAAATCAAGATAACCAAGTCCTGTTAGTGGCTCTGTTTTAGCTTTATAAATAATATCCCAGTGTACACCCTTGTCAGTAGTTTTCCAAATTAATTCATGATAAAAGTTAGTATTTGCTTCTGCAGTTTTTTGCCCACCTACACCTATAGCTAAGGTATCATTTAAGAATTTTGCTCCCCAAATAGCCGGAGTAAATTCTCCTTCTTCAGGTTTAACTTCTATGCTATATTCTGCCCATTCTTTGTCATTTATATTAAAAAAGAAAAATTGATTACTATGTGCCCGGTAATGTTGAACTGCTATAGATGCTGAATCTATAAAAAACATAGGATCAGTTATATAATAAAGTTCTTCAGGAGTATCAACAACCTCATAAGACTCCCAATTATCACGTGTCCATATTACATGACCAAAAGTAATTGCACAGCCTATATTATTATCATACATTTGAATCCCTTCCATGCCCCAGGTTTTCTTAGATGAAATTTCTCCAAAGCTTAGTCTCTCAAATGTATTTCCACCATCCTCTGTTTTTATGATAACTAATCTTTCCAGCATACAAAAATAATAGTTAAGAGAATCATATATATATGACGGCATCGTATTTAATACACTATCACCATGACCTAAAAATTTAATTTCATTTGTTTTGTTCCAGGAATTTCCTGCATCATAGGACTTATAGACTCTGGCATAACCGGCGTCACCAACTAACGAAATAATTCGATTCGAGTCTATCACCTTAAAAGCTTCTACTTTTTCATTGTAATCATAATGCTTCTGTACCCATTGCTTTTCGGCATTTGTAAAGCTTATGACAAATAAAAATATGATTAGATGAACTATTATTTTCATATTGTACTCCCGTATATAAAAAAACCGAGTAGCATAAACTACCCGGCTAATTTAACTTATTTATTATTATTTGACAATAATATATTTATCTTTTACAACAACCTACGCATAATCAGATTTTTTTCTTTCCATTTTGAGATTTTTGGTTTATCTGAAGTAGGCACTTTATCATTTCTGGTCATGCGGTAACCAAAGGCTGCAATTGCAGCTATGATTTTTTCCTGTTCCTCTTTTATTTTATCCAGAACTTCCATATCAAAAGTGTGCTGGATAAAGCCTGTATCAAAGTATCCATATCTGAATTCCGGGTGATTCATCACTGCTATAAAAAATGGAATAATTGTTCTGACCCCCTGAATTCTATAATTTCTGAGAGCTGATTCCATTCGGCTTAAAGCTTCGTTTGCTTATTTCTATAATCTGAGTTATATCCAGATAAGCCTGCTTGGGAGTGCCTCCTGCAAGTTTATAGGTATAATCAGCATATTGCACAAAAGGAGCTTCTTTATCTATATCATGATAGACTGCCACAGATTCGATATTCATTTCGCGAGCTGCTCTTAAAAGGCGCATCGCAATTTCGCCTCTGTTTGCAATCAATATTCTTTTAAATATAATACACCATAAATCTATCTATATATTCATATTACTAAATGTACAATATAAGTATGGCTTTATTTATTAGACAAAAAGAATTGGAAAGTGATACTTTTATAGTTTAAAACAGAAAAACTAGCTTAGTAAAAAATAAAGGATGTGATTCAAATATTTCTACTTTGAGAATCACATCCTTAATATGATTAAATCAGACTGATTAAACTTAGTCTATTCATCAACTGCTTTTTGAATATTTTCAGGATATCTGGCTCCTACAATCTCTATATTTGAGAGAGCTTCTTCGATTTGTTGTAAATTAGATTCTGATAAAATCAAATCAGCAGCTTTAATATTTTCTTCTAATCTATGTAGCTTAGTTGTTCCCGGAATTGGTGCTGTCCAGTTGTTTTGAGCCAAAATCCAAGCCAAAGCAATTTGTGCAGGAGTAGCATCTAATCCACTTGCTATATCAGTTATGACGCTGACTAATTCCATATTAGCTTTTCTGTTTTCTTCACTAAATCTTGGAGAAGTGTATCTGAAATCAGTTTTGTCAAATTCAGTATTTGCATCAATCTTTCCTGTCAGAAAACCTCTTCCAAGCGGGCTAAACGGAACAAAACCAATACCTAATTCCTGAAGAGCAGGAAATACTTTTGTTTCCGGTTCTCTCCACCACATAGAATATTCACTTTGCAAAGCTGTTACTGGAAGTACATCATAAGCTTTTCTTATGGAAGTTACACCAGCTTCTGACATACCAAAATATCTAACTTTGCCGGCATCAACTAAGTCTTTAACAGTGCCTGCTACGTCTTCCATAGGTACATTCGGGTCTACTCTGTGTTGGTATAATAAATCTATATAATCTGTCTGCAAACGCTGAAGTTGTTCGTCAACTACTTTTTTAATATGCTCCGGTCTGCTATCCAGATTTGGGAAATTATTTATGTCGAATCCAAATTTAGTAGCTAGAACAATATCTTTTCTGAAAGGTTTAATAGCTTCGCCAACAAGCTCTTCATTTGTAAAAGGACCATATACCTCAGCAGTATCAAAGAATGTAATGCCTTTTTCAAAAGCAGCTCTGATTAGCTGAATCATTTCTTGTTTATCATGAGCCGGACCGTATGCAAAACTCATACCCATACAGCCCAAACCAAGAGCTGAAACTTCTAAATCGCTTTTGCCAAGTCTTATTTTTTTCATTTATGCTAATTCCTTTATTTATTTTGTAGAACGAAACAAAAGTAAGAATTTTTATAGACGAAGAGAAGCCTTATATATAACAAATATTTTATTTATTTTTTGCAAATAATGTTTTTAATGGGAGAAATAAAGGATAGTATAGAGGAGGGATATTCACATATATACAAAAAAAGCTAACTAGGATGGATTAGCTTTTTTTACTCCTGAGCACGGACTTGAACAGCGGACCCTCTGATTAACAGTCAGATGTTCTAACCAGCTGAGCTACTCAGGAATATACTTACAATTCTGGTATTTCTATTTAAATAGATACCACAAAAAAACCGTGCAGCAATAACTGCACGGCTAAATTGACTCATATATTATAATATCACAAAAGTAAATTTAATATCTGTGATGTTTCTTTTACAACAACCTTCTCATAATCAGATTCTTTTCTTTCCATTTTGAGATTTTTGGTTTATCTGAAGTAGGCACTTTATCATTTCTGGTCATGCGGTAACCGAAGGCTGCAATTGCAGCTATGATTTCTTCCTGTTCCTCTTTTATTTTATCCAGAACTTCCATATCAAATGTGTGCTGGATAAAGCCTGTATCAAAGTACCCATATCTGAATTCCGGGTGATTCATCACTGCTATAAGAAATGGAATAATTGTCCTGACCCCCTGAATTCTATAATTTCTGAGAGCTGATTCCATTCGGCTTAAAGCTTCGTTTCTGTCCTTGCCCCAGGCTATTAATTTAGAAAGCATCGGGTCAAAGTGAATACTGACTTCACTGCCTTCATCAATGCCACTGTCTACTCTTACTCCGTTTCCGCATGGGCGGCGCAGGTGGGTAATAGTTCCTGTGTCAGGTAGAAAATTATTAAATGGATCTTCTGCATATATTCTGCATTCAATTGCATAATTTTTGAAGCTTACATCTTCCTGCTTAAAGCTAAGCTCATTTCCCCATGCAATGCTGATCTGCTCTTTTACAAGATCTATTCCTGTAGCCATTTCAGTGACAGGATGTTCCACCTGAAGTCTGGTATTCATTTCCAGGAAGTAGAAGTTTTTATCTTTGTCTAACAGGAATTCTATTGTTCCGGCATTTACGTAATTGCAGGCTTTTGCTGCTTTAATGGCAACATCTCCCATTTGCTCTCTTATTTCAGGAGTCAAAATTGTAGAAGGAGCTTCTTCAATTACTTTCTGGTGTCTCCTTTGGATCGAACAGTCCCTTTCGCCAAGGTGCACACAGTTACCATGTTTATCCGCAATGATCTGTATTTCGATATGTTTAGGATTGATAATATATTTTTCGATATAAACTGCATCATTGCCAAAAGCATTTGCAGCTTCGCGCTTTGCACCGTAATAGCTTTCTACCAGTTCATCTTCGCTGTCTACACGCCTCATACCTTTACCGCCACCGCCTGCTGCTGCTTTCAGAAGAACAGGATAGCCTATTTCCGAGGCAATTTTCTTTAAAGTTTCGTCATCATCTATCTGGTCTTTTGTTCCCGGTACAATAGGCACTCCGGCATCAGACATAAGCTTTCTGGCAGCAGTTTTACTACCCATTACTTCAATAGCATTTGCATCAGGGCCTATAAAAGAAAGACCGGCTTCTTTTACAGCTTCAGAGAATTTCGGATTTTCTGAGAGGAAGCCATAACCGGGGTGAATAGCTTCTGCGTCGCTTCGTTTACTGATTTCTATAATTTGATTTATATCCAGATAAGCCTGCTTGGGAGTGTCTCCGGCAAGTTTGTAAGCATAATCAGCGTACTGTACAAAAGGAGCTTCTTTATCTATATCATGATAGACTGCCACAGATTCGATATTCATTTCGCGAGCTGCTCTTATAAGGCGCATCGCAATTTCGCCTCTGTTTGCAATCAATATTCTTTTAAACATAATACACCATAAATCTATCTAATATTCATATTACTAAAGGTACGATATAACTATGGTTTTATTTAGCAAAGTGGATAAATGGCTTTGTTTGGGCAGTGTTTTGTGTAATTCCTGTCAAACGACTTTTTATAGAAGAGAGGTAGGGTAGAAGCCTAATTGTATAATAACAATTATAAAGAACAGGCTTTTGCAGAAATGTATTTTATATTATTAGTAACCTCTCAAATATGTGAAAATAAGACTATATATTTCATTTCAAGGATTCTTTTCATATTTCTTTTTTATATTGCAATATGGAATAATAGGAGCAAAATAAAAGATGGAATCTATCAAAGAAATATTTAAAATTGGCAACGGACCTTCCAGTAGTCATACTATAGGACCGCGCAAAGCTGCAATTATGTTTAGAGAAAGATACCCCGAGGTTTCTGATTACAGAGTGACTCTTTACGGATCACTTGCAGCTACAGGCGTAGGCCACTTAACCGATAAAGCCATTTATAACGAACTGACTAAAGATAAAACTGAACTTGTTTTTCGTCCTGAAATAGAGCTTGATTATCATCCGAACGGGATGAAGTTTGAAGCTCTAAACGATGAAGGCGATACTCAGGGGGAGTGGACAGTTTATAGTGTTGGCGGCGGTCAGCTTTATGATGGGAAACTTAAGGAGGAAGTCAAAGAAATCTATGATTTGACTACTATGACCGACATCCTGAGATGGTGCAAACAGTATGGCAACCAGTTCTGGGAATTTGTTCAGTCGCGCGAAGATAGCGACATTTGGGACTATCTGGAAACAGTCTGGCGCGTAATGGAAGATTCTGTAAGAAGGGGAATTGATGAAGAAGGAACTATTCCGGGTGGATTAAATCTTTCAAGAAAGGCTTCATCTTATTATGCGAAAGCGAAAGGCTACCGCAGTTCTCTGAAAAGAAGATCTTTGACATTTGCTTATGCACTGGCAGTAGCCGAAGAAAATGCATCAGGCGGTCTGATCGTAACTGCTCCTACTTGTGGTTCCAGTGGTGTGTTGCCTGCAGTTCTGTATATGCTTCGTCATGACTTTGAATTTTCTAAAAAGAAAATATTAAGAGCATTGGCTACAGCCGGAATAATCGGAAATATAGTAAAAACCAATGCTTCTATTTCAGGCGCAAAAGTAGGTTGTCAGGGTGAAGTAGGGACAGCTTGTGCAATGGCTTCAGGTGCAGCAGCTCAAGTTTTTGGAGGAACAGTTTCTCAGATAGAATATGCTTCGGAAATGGGATTGGAACATCATCTCGGCTTAACTTGCGATCCGATTGGCGGACTCGTTCAGGTGCCTTGCATAGAAAGAAATGCTTTTGGTGCTACAAGAGCACTGGATTCATCGACTTATGCAATTCTATCTGATGGAAGCCACTTAGTCTCATTTGACAAAATCGTTAAAACGATGAACCAAACAGGTCACGACTTACCATCGATATATAAAGAAACTTCGCTAGGCGGTCTGGCTATTGATTTGTAGAAATGTAAATATATAGAATATAAAAAGAAACCGGACAACACGATTCAGATGTTGTCCGGTTAATTTCAAAAATCATTCAGTTCTTTTTTATTTAGACTCAACGTGAGTCTTTATTTTTGTGGCAGTTTCTTCAGAAAAGTAAGAGCATCTGCCTTTTTGTTCATCAGGTTCGATATTAAGCTCAGTTATTGCTTTTTTTATCTTACCCTGGGAAATACCAAGTTTTTCTGCCCATTTAGCAGCAGTCAGCATTTCACTCATTCAGATTATCTCCCTTTATTGCCACTTAATTTTTGTGTTTGGAAGCACAGAAGAAAGACCTTCTATACTTTGCTTATCGATATGATTCTTATTGAGTCTAAGCTCTTTTAATCCTTTGAGTTCAGCAATTTCTTCAGGAACTGCAGTAAATTCATTTGAGCTTAAATCAAGTTCAGTTAATTTCGCAAGCTTACCGATACCTGCCGGAAGTGATTTTAAATCATTTTCAAAAAGAAGTAATTTTTCCAGATTCTCTAATTCAGTGATACTACCGGGAATTTCAGTTAGTAAGTTTGAACAAACTCTGATTTTCTGCAATTTCTTCATTACTCCGATGTTTTCAGGTAAAGCAGAGATATTATTTTGGTTTACTTCTAATTTTTCAAGGTTTTCAAGTTTAGTAATTTCTTGCGGAATTTCTGAAAGATTATTACCATGAGCACGTAATTTCACAAGATTATCTAAGTTGCCGATTTCTTGCGGGAGAGAAGAGATGTTATTTTCGCTTAATACTAATTCTTTAAGGTTGATAAGTTTGCCGATTTCTGAAGGTAAGTTTTCGATTTGATTGTTATTTAGACCTAATCTCTGTAAATTTTGTAAGTTTCCAATTGCTGCCGGAAGAGTTGTAAGCTGATTCCAGCTAAGCACAAGTACTTTTAAATTTTCCATTTGTCCGATACCGGCAGGGAGTTCTTTAATTTTATTGCCGCTTAGTTCTAATTTCTCTAAATTTTTCAGTCTGTAAATATCATCAGGAATCGAAGTAAGTCTGTTATTCCAAAGCACTAATTCAGTCAAGTTTTCTAATTCTAAAATTTCTCTTGGGAACTCCTCTAGGTCTTTGAAGTGAAGATCAAGTTTAGTAACTGTTTCTTTATTTTGCAAAGCCTCTTCTACAGAGTAGCAGGTCACTATTGACTTTTCCGGGTTGTTTGCACCATCCATCATAACGTACTCCTTATTGACGTGATAAAAGAATTTTAATCCTTGCTATAAGATAGCATACATTTGTATAAATAACAAAGGAAAAAAATCAAGTCTTGTAAATATTTTACGTTTCTTCTTAATTGAGGTTTCGACTTTTTATTTATTGTTTAAGTAGAGGTATTTTTTTAAGTTTACAAATGCAAAAATATTGGAGTATTCGCCTTATGTTTAAGATATTACGACTATTTACGCTTTTATATATCTTTTTCTCATATTATAATCTGGTAGCGCAAGAAGTTCCTAATCCGTTAAGACCTCTTAGCCTTAGCTATGATGTTTTACATTATGATGCTGATGTCTTTTTGTTAAACAATATTAACAGAAGAGCCTCCGGAGTTAATCATATAAGAGTATTAAGAAGTGATGCTGCTTCGGTTAGCAACTTTTATTTTCATCTCAGAGATTTGGAAATAGATTCTGTTTTCTGTAATGATATTAAAGTTGAAATAAGTACTCATGGAGAATACGAAGATGCGGATTACTGTCACTTCTTTCCATTTCCTGATCAGGTAGATACTACTGTCGTAACAGTTTATTATCATGGTGTTATGACTAATACACCGGGGCGTAAATGGGGAGGAGTTCAACTTCAGGATCAGACTTTATACAATATGGGTGTAGGATTTAGTAATAGCTGGGTGTCTTGTGCTTCTCACTGGTTGCCTTGTATAGATCACCCGGGAGATAAAGCCACTGCTGACATTAGATATCATGTTAATACCGGATATGCTGTCGCTTCTAATGGCGAGTTAACGATACATAATCTGGATAATGGCACTGATATTTATGAGTGGGAAAGCAAACATCAGATTGCAACGTATATGATGAACTTTGCTCTAAGTAAATTTGTGAGGGGTGAAATAGAAGGTTGGAAAAAGCCTATTGTTTATTATACTCAGGAAATATTTGCTGATAGATTTGAATATGCTTTAGCTAAGTTACCATTAGTCTTGGATGCTTTCGAACATTACTGGGGCGACTATCCTTTTGAAAAGGTTGGTTATGTGACTACATCAAAAGGAGCAATGGAACATCAGACAATGATTTCGTTTCCTACAAGCATAATTGCACAAATCAAAAACAATAACGACACTTTAAATTCCACTATTGCTCATGAACTATCTCATCAGTGGTTTGGGGGCTTAGTTACACCGGAAGATTTTAAAGAAGCCTGGTTAAACGAATCTTTTGCTACTTATTCTGAAACTCTTTATAAAGAATATTTATTTGACAAAGATACTTATGCGAATATTCTTCGCGAAAAAAGAGCAGAATATTTTGAAGATATTGCTCCGTCAGAAGGTGTGTTCAGTCTCTACGATTTTGAAAGGGAAGCGCCTTCCAGTAATTATCCTCAGACTATATATCAGAAAGGTGCATTAGTTGTTGCAAATCTTAGAGAATTTGTCGGTGAAGATATTTTCTTTCAGGCAATCAGGAACTATTTAGAGAAAAATGCTTATTCTAGTGTGAATACAAAAAGTCTAATTTCAGAATTCAAAGCTCTGACTGAAAAAGATATAGATACATTCTTTGCTCAATGGATATATGGAAAAGGCTGGCCTGAGTTTGACATAAAAGTATTTGCTTCCAGAAACGAGCAGGGAGTTTATGATCAATCCTCCAGCTTCATTTCTTTCAAACAAGTACAGCCAAAATCATACGGTGGATATTCTTTTGTGCCGGTGCCTGTAACTTACTTTGATGAAGATGGTAACCAGATAGATACTGTTTACTACGTAACAGACGTTGATCAGAAATTTGAATTACCGGTAATGCCTAGTCTTGATTCCATAGCTATTGACAATGGTAATATTGTTCCTTTGATGAAAATCAATACTTTGGAGCTTGAAGGTATTACTTCTGTGGAAGAGCTGCCTGAATCTGATCTTAGCATTTATCCGAATCCGGCTTCAGATGTCTTGCATGTCAATATTAGGAATCTGACAGGTGCTGCGGAAATATCGATATCAGATTTGCAGGGCAGAGTTTCAATCTCTAAAGAAATAACATTAGATGGTAATTCAGAAATAAAATTAGACTTGAATAAAATTCCAAGCGGTACATATTTCTTAGAAATCAATAACGCTTCCGAATCATTATTTAAAACAGTACAGATTATTAGATAAAAAGGGTGCAAAATGAACGTTTTACCGGTTGAGGTACTTAAAGAAAATTGGAAAATAGTAACAGATAAAGCGCAGGAAGCTTGCGTCAAATCCGGGAGAAACTTTGAAGACGTTAAAATATTAGCAGTATCTAAAACATATCCTGTAGAAATGGTTTATAATGCAATTGAAGCAGGGATGACTGTTTTTGGTGAAAACTACGCTCAGGAAGTAAGAGATAAACTTACTGCTTTTGACGAATCAGGCAAACAACATCCTGAATGGCATTTTATAGGACATTTGCAGAGAAATAAAGTCAAATACTTATTCCCAAATGCTTACATGATCCACACAGTTGACTCTGTCCGACTAGCGGAAGAAATAGCTAAACAAGCAGAAAAATGTGATAAAACAATGGAAATCTTACTTCAAGTCAATACATCAGGCGAAGATTCTAAAAGCGGTATAGAACCTGATGCAATTGTGGACTTAGCAGGAGAAGTATCTGAAATAAGCAATGTTAATATCGGTGGTTTGATGACAATTGGTACTTTTTCTTCTGATGAGAGAATTATCAGAGGCGAATTTGGATTGCTTAGAAAGTCACTCGAAAGAGTGAATCAGGAACTTGGATTTTCACTGAAACATCTTTCTATGGGTATGACTCATGATTTTGATATTGCAATAGACGAAGGTGCTACTATGGTAAGAGTAGGCACAGCTATTTTCGGTGCAAGAGATTATTCAAACAGGTAAGTAATATGACAAAAATAAATAATAACATAGTAGAACAAATCGAAGAATCAATAAGCTTTATTCGCACTAAAACCGACCTGATCCCACAAGTAGCCATTATTATGGGAACAGGACTGGGCAAACTGACAAATGCTATTGATATAGAACTTGAAATCAATTACAAAGATATTCCGCATTTCCCTGAATCAACTGTTGAAAGCCATGCAGGCAAACTAATATTCGGTGAAATTGAAGGCAAAAAAGTAGTAGCTATGCAAGGTAGATTCCACTACTACGAAGGCTATTCGATGCAGCAAATTACTTTTCCTGTTAGAGTAATGAAATATCTCGGAGCAGATAATATAATAATCTCAAATGCCTGCGGCTGCCTTAATCCTCAGTGGAGAAAAGGCAGAATTATGCTTATTGAAGATCATATTAATCTACTTGGAGATAATCCGCTTATCGGAGTTAATGATGAAAGAATGGGGCCTCGCTTTGTTGATATGTGCGAGCCGTATTCAAAAAATTTGATTGCTATAGCAGAAAAAGTGGCTCTTCAGAATTCTATACCACTATACAAAGGTGTTTATGCAGCCATGACAGGCCCATCTCTTGAAACAAGAGCTGAATATAGATTCTTAAGAACAATTGGCGCTGATGTAATTGGAATGAGCACTATTCCTGAAAATATTGTGGCAGTGCAGATGGGTATGAAAGTGCTAGGTCTATCTGTTATGACTGATGAATGCATGCCGGACGCTTTACAGCCGGTTGACATTAAAGAAATATTAGACTGTGCAGCACTAGCTGAACCGGATTTAGTAAAATTGACAAAAGGTGTTATAAAAGAATTATAACAATCCTTTCCACAAACAATCCTGTGCATCGGTCAGAATATGCAGTACCAATCCAATTGCTGCTATTCTGACCTTTTTATTAGGTACAAAGAGCAAAAGAATATATATGATAATAGCTGGATAAGAATGCAGTGGATGAAACCCGATACTGCATCTATTCGGATCAAAAATAGGATTTGCCAATAAATGATCCACATCAATCAGCATAGTCAGAAGCATTATAAGCCATGCTTTTTTCCATTCTTCACGAAAAAAAATATAAGCGATGATACCCGGAAATATCAGGTGTAAGAAGTAATGAACTATATTTTGAAGTATGAAAGTTAAGTCTGTTTGCATAGTAATAAAATTGCCGTGGATATAATCATCTTTGTAGTAATTGATTGTCGCTTATTGTAAAACTAAATTACAAAAATAATAGGGGAGAGAGCTTAATGTTTTTCTTTTAGAAATGCTTTCCCGGCTGCTATAATCAAAAGTATTGCGAGGAATGCTCCGAAAGTAGCCAGGAACATATCTTTCTGAGCATCCCAGATGTCGCCCTGAGAGCCAACAAATGCAGCACTTCCTGCTTCAAAAATAAC
This sequence comes from Kapaibacterium sp. (SeqCode), assembly GCA_965140345.1. GTDB lineage: Bacteria > Bacteroidota > Ignavibacteria > Kapaibacteriales > UBA2268 > JBFHIJ01. The sequence goes on along the minus strand of OZ223202.1, from coordinate 478,197 downwards.
ATCTGCCACTATCCATTCAATCAGCTCATAGATCACACTCAAAGATAGAGTCACTTCCACAGGCAAAATCAAGCTCAATCTTTTTGATAAGTGTAACCAATTCATGAAGATTTCTCGCATGGGATAGGCTAAAAGGAAACCGAAACTGAAGTGGACTATTCTGTCGTAGTGATTTCTCTGCGTATGGAATAAATCCTGAAGCCAGTAGCCAATCGGGTGTTCGACGTATGTATATTTGGAACCGTAGACATGTAGGCATAAAAATAAAAAAATCAGAAGATAAGACATATCGCTTAACTTCCGATTTTTGTATGTAATTATTAGAGCAGCTAAAGTGATAACGGTCAGAATATTTTCTAAGAACCAGTTAGTCTGATTGTTTGTAGCGAAAAAAGTATACGTCAGAAAGAAGCTGAAAATAGATAGTAATATCCATAGCAATCTGTTTTCTGAAAATGCTTTTCTGTTTTCTGAACTTGCAAATGAGAAATTCACTGCTCACTCCACTAATCTATTTAGTAGGAAAATATTCTTCTACCTGCTTTTTGCCAAATGCTTTCTTTATCGTAGCAATTAATAAGATTGCCAGCAATGCGCCACAGGTTGCAAGAAACATATCTTTTTGCGCATCCCAGATGTCGCCCTGAGTGCCAAGATAAGCTGCGCCTTGTGCTTTGAAAAAGATGTCTGCAACTGCCCATTCAATCAGCTCATACAAGCCACTGATAGATAAAGTTACTTCCACCGGCATTATCATGCTCATTCTTTTAGAAAGTTTTACCCAGTCTCTGAATATCTCTCTCATAGGATAAGCCAGAAGGAAACCGAAACTGAAGTGAACTATTCGGTCGTAATGATTTCTCTGCGTATGGAATAAGTCCTGAAGCCAATAGCCTAGAGGATTTTCTGCATAAGTGTATTTTGAACCGTAAACATGGAGGCACATAAACAGAAAAATCAGAAGATAAGACATATCGCTTAACTTCCGGTTTTTATATGTAAAGAATAATGCAAGTAGCGATAGAAAAGTAAGTGCATTTTCTATAATCCAGTTTGCAATATCAGTTGTGCCCACAAAAGTGAAAATCCATAGTCCCAAAAACACAGGAACCAGAAACCACAATAATTTATCTTCGGAAAAGGAAAGTCTAAAGTCAGAATTTGCAAAAGAAAACTTCACTAGTTTCTCCAATTATGTTAACGAAACAGCAAAGATAAGAAGAAAAAACTATTAAATTATAATTTTGGCAAACATTGTTGGAGATTGATTTTAGAGCATGACTTAAAATAGTCATCTGAAATACAATTACGAAGTGATTATCAATAGAAGAAGAGTAATCCCTACTATTCTTCTTCTCTGGCTTTAATTTTTATAACTACTACTTGGATCTGGCGAGTGGTTCTTTCTACTATTCGTGCAAAGAATTCGTCAAATTCAATTATTTCGCCTACTTCCGGGATTCTACCTGTTTCAGACGTGATTAGCCCGCCAACAGTTTCGTAATCCTCACTTTCCGGCAAATCTATAGGTAGGTAGTCGTTAGCATCATCTATAATCATTTCAGCAGAAATGGAATATTCTTTATCTGAAAGTTTTTTGAGAAGAGGCGCTTCTTCGTCGTATTCATCTTGAATTTCACCTACGATTTCCTCAAGAATATCTTCTAAGGTAACCAGGCCTGCAGTGCCACCAAATTCATTAAGAACAACTGCAATGTGCATTTTTCTTTTCTGAAGAGAACGCAAAAGATCATCAATCATGTTTTCTTCAGACACAAAGTAAGGCTTTCTGAGTATGTCTTTCAGATTGAAATCTTCAGAATTGCGAAGTAATGCTAAAATATCTTTGGCGAAAACCATACCTATAATATTATCAATTCTGCCTTCATATACAGGCAGGCGAGAGTAGCCTTCTTCTATAATAGCATCTATAGTTTCTTCTTTGCTCATGTTCACTTCAATCCCAACGATTTTGTTCCTTGGAATCATGATTTGTTTGACTTGTGTTTCGGCAAAGTCGAATACATTTTCTATCATTTTTTGCTCAGTGTCGTCGATTACACCGCTTTTACTGCTCTCTGCTATTAGGAATTTCAATTCTTCCGGTGAATGCATCTCTGAGCCTTCTGAAGGTGGTCTTACACCGACTAAACGAAGCACGAAGTTGGCAAAATGATTTAATACCCAAATGAATGGTTTAAATACGATATAGAAAACACGCAACGGGAAGGTTACGCCAAGAGTTACCTGCTCTGCATATTGAATAGCAAGAGATTTTGGAGCAAGCTCTCCGAAAACTATATGAAGAAAAGTGATTAATGCAAAAGAAAGTGGCAAGGCAATACTATGTGCAGTCTCAGGATTCAGGCTTATGCCAACAAAATCCAGCGAACTGATTACAAGCTGAGCAACAACGCTTTCACCAATCCAGCCAAGCCCCAGGGAAGCTAGAGTAATCCCAAGCTGAGTAGCAGATAGATAGCCATCCAGATGAGTGACCATACTCTGTGCTATTTTTGCCATTTTGTTACCTTCGCGAACTTTTAGCTCAATTTGCGAAGCTCTAACTTTTACAATGGCAAACTCTGCCGCCACAAAAAAACCGTTTAATACAACGAAAAACAGGGTCAGGGCTATATCAGATATCATTTTACTCTTCTACTTCAAAAACAACTGTTTAGACTTAAAAAATACTTTTTTGTCGAGATGGAAAGCAAAATACCTTGCAAAGAAGTCAATCAATTCGCTTGCTTCTCTGTCACTAAGTTCAATCTCACATATTTTGCTGTGATCTAATATAAAAATATAATACAATTTTATATACGTTTCTTTTTCAATTGTAATATAATTTCCGGAAAAAATTGTTTCATCTAACAATTTTCCGCTTTCCAGAGAAAATTTACATAAACTTTTGCCAAGTTTAAATAACTTCAAATCTGTAACTATATGAGGATCAAACTCGAAACCTAATTCAATAGCCAAATGTATGCCAAAGCTGACAAAAAAAGTATAAGGAGAAACAGGAAGAGAATTTAAATCTTCCAGAATAATTCTAAAAAACTCGAAAAGTTCCTGGTGGGGTGCATGAAGCTCCTGAGTAATCATAATTGCTTCCGAAATCAGCAGACCTGCACCCATGTGTTCAAAAGAGGCAGTTATTTTTCTGTAAGGCACAATTATATCTGCTTCTGCTAAAACATGGAGATCACGATTCGGTTTATGATAGAATTTTATCTCAATATAGCTCAAAGGCTCAAGAGCTGAACCAAATTTTGATTTAGCTTTTCTGACACCTTTGGCAATTACCGTGAGTTTGCCGAAGTCCTTTGTATATAAATTAACTATCTTACTAGTATCACCAAATTTTCTGGAATGTAAGACAATAGCTTCTGTTTTTTCTATCATAAAGCTTCACATTTTTTTTACGCAATATAAAATATTTCTTGCATAATTTTAGAAAATAGTCTATTTTTGTATCGCTTTGATTCCTGAGTAGCTCAGCTGGTTAGAGCATCTGACTGTTAATCAGAGGGTCCGCGGTTCAAGTCCGTGCTCAGGAGCAAAAAGTTCTTTCCAAAGAATAAAGATTTTCAAAGTGCGAAAAATAAATTTGCACAAAAAGAGAAAAAAGCTTAAGTTTGTACTCTCTTTTGATTCCTGAGTAGCTCAGCTGGTTAGAGCATCTGACTGTTAATCAGAGGGTCCGCGGTTCAAGTCCGTGCTCAGGAGCAAATGAAAATCTTATTGATACTTACCTTTAATGGTAAGTATATTCCTGAGTAGCTCAGCTGGTTAGAGCATCTGACTGTTAATCAGAGGGTCCGCGGTTCAAGTCCGTGCTCAGGAGCAAAAAGCTAATCCATCCGGGTTAGCTTTTTTTTTGTTTTAAATCAAATCTTCCTTTGAGACATTCCATAGAAAATATATTTATATTCTTATAGAGTACTATCATGTGTTCTTTGAATCAGTAGAATCAAAGAACGATTAGCAAATTTTGCAAAAAGTCTTAAACCAATCTTTGTTAAATTGAGTCTCTAGGATAGTGAAATAAAATGAAACAAAATTCGATTTTTTACGTAGCACAAAGCGATTTTCAATAACTAATTTAAAGATAGTCTCATGGCAAAAAGACAAATTTCTATTTTTCTGGCAATAGTTGGTACTTTGACTATTGCTGTGCTTGGTTTTGGATTCTTTGCAGATATGAAAGAGGAGCCGGAGCAGCAAATTCCACCCGAGAGAATTTTAAAAGTTACAGTTTCTAACGTAAGTTATGACACTTTAACTACTGAAATTATCTCAACCGGACGTTTAGATTCTCGAAGTTTCGTAGATTTAATCTCAGAAGTTTCCGGTAAAATTTTGCCCGGAGACATTCCGCTGAAAAAAGGGCAGAGCTTTAGAAAGGGACAAGTAATTGCCAAAATATTTTCTGAAGAAGCAGAACTTGCTCTCAAAGGAAGAAAAAGTCGCTATCTGACTACTTTGGCAAATATGTTACCTGATCTAATGATCGATTTTCCTAAAGCATATTCCGCATGGAGAGAAATTTTTTAATTCCATTGAATTGGAAAAAGATCTTCCCTGATTTGCCTCAAATTGAAAATAGTAAAGAAAAAATCTTCCTATCAGGCAGAAATATTATAAGCGAGTATTTTGCTATCAAGAGCGATGAAATTAGGCTTACTAAATATGAATTAGTTGCGCCTTTTGATGGAGCACTTAATGATGTAGCTTTAGAAACAGGTGCCGTTGCTAATACCGGATCTCGTATTGCAAAGATGATTCGAACTGATATTTTAGAATTGGAAGTGCCGGTTAATTATGATATTTCAAGGAAGATAAAAGTCGGACAGTCTGTGAAAGTTCATTCTGACGATGATAAATACACCTGGCATGGAACTGTAAATCGTAAAGCTGAATTTATAGATCCTAACAGTCAATCTATTAGCGTTTTTGTTACTTTATCACAAAACAGTAATCCTCTTTACAAAGGTATGTACTTAGAAGCTGAATTTGGATCTATTACTTTTAAAGATGTAATGGAATTACCTAGGAATGCAGTTTTTAATCAGGATGAAGTATACTTTGTAAATGATGAAATGAAGCTGGAAAAATCTAAAATAAAAATTGTGAAATACAATGCGACTACTCTTTTCTTCCAGGGACTACCTGCAGGCATTAAAGTAGTAAACGAACCGCTTATTAATGTTACAGAAAATTTAGCTGTAGAGATTTTAAATAAGTAAAATTTTAAAAAAATACGATATTTAAATATGAGAAGAATAGTAGAGCAATTTGTTAAATATCCTTTCTATGCAAATATATTTCTGGCTTCGCTGATCATAGGCGGTATTCTGGCTATGGTTTCGATGAAAATGTCTATGTTTCCGGAGACTACGCCTAAAAATATATTGTTTCTGTAGCCTATCCCGGTGCTTCACCTAAGGAAATGGAAGAAGGGATTACTGTCCGCGTAGAAGAGGCAGTACGAGGAATAGTAGGTATAAAGGAAATAAGATCAACATCCTCTGAAAACTTCAGTTCTGTCCAAATTGTCACCACAGGTGAGTATGACTTGGATGAAACTTTGATGGAAGTAAAAAATGCAGTTGATGGTATTTCTTCTTTTCCGGTGGATGCCGAAAGACCTATAGTATATAAACAGAAGTCAACTACCAAAGCCATGTTTATGGCTCTTTATGGTGATATAGATTTGATGTATCTAAAAAAACTGGCATACATCGTCGAAGAGGATTTCAGATCATCAGGCATCTTAAGCCAAATGTCTGTAAATGGGTATCCGGCTACCGAATTATCAGTAGAAGTTCGTGAAGATGATCTACTAAGGTATGGGACTACATTTGATGAAATATCAACTGCAATAATGAGAAATAACATTGATATTTCTGCCGGGGTGATCAAATCTCCAACTGAAGAGATATTGATAAGATCTCGTTCCAGAAGTGTAAATCCAAATATAGTAGGCGAAATTGTTGTTAAATCACAAGCTGATGGTAGCCTTGTAAAAATTCGAGATATAGCAGATGTAAAAATTAAATTTGCGGATGTAACCAGTGGTGCCACTCTTAATGGTAAGCCAAGTATCTCATTTGATATACAAAAACTACCTGAAGAGGATTTAAAGGAAATTACAGATTTTGTAGAAGACTATGTTGAAGATTTTAATCAAAAGCACCCTCAGGCAACTCTTGAAATTACTTGGAACTTCATGACTTTGCTTGAGCAGAGACTTGAAATGCTGATGAATAATGGCGGTTTAGGTTTGCTCTTGGTTGTAATTTCTCTAACGTTCTTCCTAAGATTTGGTTTGTCATTTTGGGTAGCTATGGGAATACCTGCCGCTTTCTTTGCTATGTTTATGGCAGCCAGTTTCTATGATGTCACCATAAATATGATATCCCTCTTCGGTATGATACTTGTGATAGGGATTTTAGTGGATGATGGTATTGTTATTGGAGAAAATATATTTACCCATTTTGAGAAAGGTAAATCCAGACGCCAGGCGGCAGTTGATGGAACAATGGAAGTCTTACCGGCTGTAATTACTTCTGTATCTACAACTGTTGTTGCTTTTGTTCCGGTTCTCTTAATTACTCAGGGTGGTCTGGAGTTTATGAAAGAGATGGCAATAGTAGTAATATTTTCACTGCTGTTTTCACTCTTCGAGGCATTTTTCGTATTGCCGGCTCACCTTGCACATAAATGGGTATTAAATAAAAATGTAAAAAATACGCAATGCAGAATTTCAGGAGAAAACTTGAGAAAGGCATTGATAACTTCCGTAAGAATTATTATGGCAGACTACTCAAGAAAATAATTACCTGAGATGGTTTGTTGTAACTATTCCGATCGCTCTATTTATAATGACTATTGGGATGGTGTTCGGTGGTGTGATTCGTGCTACATTTTTCCCTGCGATTCCTTTTGATACTTTCAATGTAAATATTGCATTTAAACCGGGTACGGGTGAACAGATCACAAAGGAATATCTAGAAAGATATGAAGATATAGTGTGGGAGATAGCTGACTCTATAAAAGCTGCCGGAGACACTCTACCTTATATAAAATATACTAGTTTACAGATGGGTAATGCATTTTCTGGAACAGAATCAGGCTCTCATACCGGTAAAGTAGATGTTTGGTTTCACGAAATTGATGATAGAGCTCTAACTTCAAATCAAATAGCTGAAATGGTTAGAAAAAGAATAGGAACTGTTCCTGAAGCTGAAAAATTTGTAGTAGGAGGTTCTGATCGATTTGGTAAACCTGTTTCTGTTACACTTCTAAGTAAGAATTCAATAGAAATGGCCAATGCAAAGGATATGCTTGAGACTGAATTAGAAACCATATCCGCTTTGACTAATATTTCAGATAATTCCCTATTGGTAAACAGGAGATCAGAATAAAATTAAAACCTAAAGCGTTTGCATTAGGCCTAAATCAAGTTTATATAGCCAATCAGGTAAGACAAGGCTTTTATGGCGGCCAGGCTCAGAGACTCCAGGAAGGGAAAGACGAAATCAGAGTATGGGTTAGATTCCCTAAAGAAGGTCGTCAAAATATGACTCAATTTGAAATATGAGAATCAAAACTCCACAGGGAGAATATCCTTTAAAAGAGCTAATCGATTATACTATCGATAGAGGTCCTGTAAGTATTAAAAGATATAATCTACAAAAAGAAATTACAGTAGAAGCAGATTTGAAAAACCCTAATGATGATGTACCTCCTATATTAGAAAAAATATCAGGCGATATTATGCCTAGAATTCAGGCAAAATATCCTGGTGTTAAATATGAATTTATGGGACAGATGAAAAGCTCTAAAGAAAGTGCAGGAGAGATGGGATTCTATTTCTTAATTGCATTCTTTGTGATTTTGCTTATAATCATGATCCATTTTAAATCGTACATACAGGCTTTCGTTATTATCAGTATGGTTCCGATAGGATGGATGGGGGCTGCATGGGGGCATGGTCTCGAAGGAGTTCCAATATCCATGCTTTCTGTTTGGGGCATGGTTGCTCTGGCCGGTGTTATTGTAAATGATGCAGTTGTATTTTTATCCAAATACAATGATTTAATTGTGGAAGGGATGAAAGTAAAAGAAGCTGCATTTGAAGCAGGTTTAGCACGTTTCAGAGCTATTATGCTTACAACAATTACTACTTCAATCGGGCTTTATCCATTGATTTTGGAAACCAGTTTCCAGGCTCAGTTCCTAATTCCTATGGCTATTGCTTTGGCTTACGGTGTATTATTTGGTACTATGTTTATCCTGATATTTTTCCCTGCATTGATAGTTTGTCTCAATGATATAAATTGTATGGTTTATAGAGTTTGGACAGGCAAAGAATGCGTCAGAGAAGACTTAGAACCAGCTATGAAAAATTATCAAAGATCTTTGGGTTAATAATCAGAAGTAATCAAATGAAAATATCAAAAAATATAATCTTTATGTTAGCTCTGGCTTTCTCTTTCTCATATTCTTCAGCGAGAGAAATAAGTTTAGAAGATGCTATTATTATTGGGCTGGATAATAATTACCAAGTCAAAATAGCAGCTTCTACTACTAAATTAGCACGCATAAACAATGCATGGGGGGCTGCAGGCAGATATCCTACAATTGATGCCTCTGTAACCCAGGGGAATAGGTTTGATAATGGAACTACTCAGCCAAGTTTGCCTGATGAAAGGACGACAACATCTCTTAGTGCATCTTTGGGATTAAACTGGGTGCTTTTTGATGGGTTTTCCATTGCAGATAGAAAAGATAAGCTGGAAGTAGTTGATAAAATGACTCAGAACCAGGAATACGATGTAAGAGAAAGTCTAGTAAAAGATATTACTCTTGCTTATTATCAAGCTCAATTAGATAAAGAGAAAATGAAAGTTCTTGATAAAGTAATGGCTTTATCTTCTGATCGCTACAGAAGAGTTGAGCTGTCAAAAGAACTTGGTAATGCAGTAACTTTTGATGTGCTGCAACTAAAAAACAATTATCTGAGAGATTCTACTAATGTACTTCTTCAGGAAATTAATTATCGTAATTCGCTCCGTAATTTGAATCTGCTCCTAGGTGAGTCAAATGATACAGAATATGAGCCTGTTGGAGATATGCAACCTGAAAAAATGAATTCTTCTTATGCTGAGCTTCGTAGTGAAATGCTTGAGAAAAATAAATCTCTAAAAACATTGAGATATAATCAAAGTATTCTAAAATCAGAGCTTAACATAAACGAGAATGCCTGGCTTCCTTCAATATCTTTAAACTCAGGTTTTGATTACAACAATGCCAGAGTTAAATATCAGGGAATGGATGCAAACAGCTCTGATAATTATGATTATTTTGCGAATTTAAGGCTATCAGTGAACATCTTTAATGGTGGTAATACAGAAAGAGCTTTAGAGGCTGCAAAGATTGATGTGGAGCAAAGCGAATATCAAATTAGTGAAACGCAGATTCGTCTGGAAAACACTTTAAAAAGTTTGGTAGAACTTTATGAGCTAAGAAGTAATTTGTATAATGTATCAGTTGAAAATCTCAAAAGTGCTGAATTGAATTTGCAAATAGCTGAGCAAAAGTTTGATTCAGGTGCTATTAGTTCTTTCAACTTCAGAGATATTCAAATGATTTATCTGAATGCTGCATTTGATAAAATACAAGCAACTTATGATCTTGTAGATTCTGAGCAAGCTATTAAAAAGCTGACAGGTCAGATTGCGTATAGAAGATAATATATTTGAAGAATAAATAGATTCTATATTTGTATGCCCCTTTAAGTTAAATATATAGCTTAAGGGGGTATTTTTTTGGGGTGTGCTATTTTCAAAAATGTGATTAGAAAATTCAATTTCTAGTAAACGCCTGTAACAGCAGGGCAACCTGCTATCTTGCTCAATAAGAAAAATTTGTTATAAGCGGCGGTCTACACTTCGACTCTCTACGTTCGCTCAGTGACCTAACGTCGTTGCACTTATGTGAGAATATTCTCTTACCAAATGACAAATTCCATCTAACTAATTGCAAGAAAGCAGCTGTTAGAGTAAAAGACAACGATAACAAAAAACAAGTTTTGTGGTAGCTAACACCCCGTCATGCTACGCATGCCACCCCTCTTTGAAAAGAGGGGAATGTCAAAATTCCCCTTCTTCGCAAGCGATGTGCTGAGCTTGCCGAAGTAAAGGGGTGCCCGAAGGGCGGGGTAGTTGTTGCAATGTTTGTTTCACTACTTTACTTATAATAAAAGTAAAATTATAAACAAACTGTTAGCTTCTTTTCGCCACAAACGCAAGTTTGTATTATGGATCTGGGGTAATGCAGTTAAATTCTAGTCCATCAATATCTTTGATGGAAACTACATTTAAGATGATATGACCTGATTTATATAATATTAGAGAATTCCCAGTCTGGATAATTACAGATATCTACATTTTCCCGTAAAAATATTTTATAATCTATAGGTTTATATACAAACCCCAAAAAGCCATAAATCAACTTTTTGGGGGCATAAGTTCAATATTAATTTAAACTTGCTCAAATATAGTTAAATCATCCATTTTGAGTCTATTTTCTACTTCACCTCAACTTCTATAGCAATTTTGGCAAAAGCTTTTTCTGTGTCATTTCCCGGAGGCATTAGGATATATTCTACCAGATGTTTGCCTTCCTTTAAGTAGCTGCCTGGTATTTCATCAGTAAAAGGAGATTTTATACCATCAGTACTTACATCCATACCTGCCATCTTACCGTTAACCTGAGTTAATAGCCATGCACTGGTGGCATTTGCAATTTTAGAGTCAAAGGTTATTTTTACAGGAACAGATTCAGAAGCTGAAATAGTTACTTTGGTTTTAGTTGGTTCTACAAGTTCGAACTTATAATCTACAACAAAGTTTGGATCTTTTGTTCTAAGCCTCATTATTGAGTTCTCGTCAAATTTATCATAATCCATTGCTATGATTTTACCTTTGGAATCCAATAGTGCAATAAATGCATATTTATCGTCAAATCTTTTTTCACGTATGAAAGCGATAATATCATCTTCCTGGATTATTCCAATTTTTTCAGCTTCACCGGGGGCAATTTCATTTAACATTAGTTCAAACCTCTTGCTCCATTTTTCTTGTCGTAGGCTTACGTCTTTTTTTAAGCTTGAAAGGAATAGATGGTCAGTAAATAGTGCTTTGGGATCTACTACTCTGCTGAATGATCCATCAGACTCAATAATCATAACTTCTTCTGTTGTTTCATATTGGTATTCTGGTGTTGAGTGGTCTATAATAAGTTTACCGTTATAAAATTTTGCATTCGAAATGCTACTAATTTCTTTGCTATCCATTGGCATCACCTCAAATCTATATTTTAACATTTGAGAGGCTTTTGCATAGATATCCTGTGCATCTTTCTCAGATAGTTTTAGGATTGGATCATGAGTTGCCAATTGGTTAGGATTTTCATCCTCTGCACTGTTTCTTATTAGCCCTTCAAATTTTTGCATCATCAAATCAATTGTTTCTTCTTTGTCAATATTAGTTTTTTCATTTTCGCCCTGAGTCTCCGGTATTTCAGTTTCAAACTTGCCGGAATATTCAACCGCCAGAATTTTTCCATTTTCGTCAGTTGTTACTTTAAATCCTTCTTTATTGTCAAACATTTCATTTCTTACGAAAAACCACTCTTTCCCCTTGTTATAAAATCCCTTAGAAAAATTTTGCTGATCAAATAAATATAGCATTTCTTGAAATAGAATTGCATCACTTTCTTTTTTCAAGGTGAAATCTGTACTAATGGAAGAAATAAACAAGTCAGATGAAGGCAACATCATTCTGTCTATTTTGATTTGAGTAAGTTTTCCGTCTTTTTTGCAGAAGAAAACTGAAATTGGGTTGCCACCCCAGCTGTTATTTTCAAGATTAAAACTGATTGTGGATTCTATCCAAAGTGCATCTGAAATTTTTGCAAGAGCATCATTAATCAGAATATTTTCCGAATGATCTCGAGTAGATTCGAGGTACTCTTTAATTTCAGTATACTCTGCATAAGCTGTTTTACTTAATATTGCAGCAATAGCTACAAAAGAAAGTAGCTTCAAAAGAATCTTTACAGGTTTCATTTTATACCCATAGAAATAGTGGTAGATAGGTAAGTAATTAGTTAGTTATAATAAATGTGTTTTTATCTGAATGCAATATAATATAATAATTCGAATTATATTCACATCTACAGATAATGTATACTCGCAAAAGAAATAAGAATGTATAATTATAAGCAATAAGTATATATTTAATATTTAAATAATAATATAGTCTAGCCTATTTGTTTAACCATATCTATATATTATATTAAAAAATCACATAAATGACTAAAAAATTGAATGAATATGCTATTTGCTAAAAAAAACTTATTGTATTAAAGAAAAATTTATGTAGATTTTCTGTTTTTCTTAACAAAGTTAAGAAAAGACGCATTTTACTCAATATTTAATTAGGATGCTTATGAGTATCAGTCTTATCGGAAAATCAATTCACCAGTCAGCTACTCTTAGATTAAATGAGATAGCTGCTATATTGACGGCAAAAGGTGAACCGGTGATTCACCTTGGGGGAGGACAGCCAAAATCAAAAGCACCTTATGATGCACTACTTGCTGCAGCTGGTGTTGTGAATACAGGCGAGGTAAGATATACGCCTGCAGATGGTATTCCGGAACTCAAACAAGCAATAATCAGATATACAGAAGATTTTTATAACAGAAAAGTTGATCCTGAAAACGTTATCGCTTCGAGTGGAGCTAAACAGGCACTTATGGTTGCTTTGCAGGCAATAGTTAATCCTCAGGAAGAAGTAGTTTTTCCTGCTCCTTATTGGGTTAGCTACCCTGAGATGGTTAAGCTTTGCGGAGGTATTCCTGTTCCTGTACATGCTGAAGACGGTTCATTTTTGCCACGTTTACAGGATATCGACCAAGTTGTGACTTCTTATACAAAAGCAATTATTATTAATAGCCCTAATAATCCTACCGGAGCAATGTATTCTGAAGATTTTATAGAAGAAATAGTTGCTTATTGCGAAAAGAAAGATATTTATCTCATAATGGATGATATTTATCATCGCTTAGTATTTGACGGTAAAAAGCCTATCAGTGCTTGGGAGTATGCAAAAAACAAGACAGAGACATCTAAAATGATAATCATTAATGGTGTTTCTAAGCAATATGCTATGACTGGATACAGAATCGGTTGGGCTGTTGCGAGTAAAAAACTTGTTGAAGTTATGACTAACATTCAGGGGCATCAGACATCAGGCCCTTCTGTAGTTGTACAAAAAGCTGCAACGGCTGCTATAAATGGCGTCCAATCATCAGTGGAAAGTCTTCGTGCTACTTTAGAAAACAATCGTAATGTCATGATGGAGCAGTTGAATAGTTTCGAAGGAGTTAAAGCCTATAAACCAAGTGGTACTTTTTATTGCTTTGCAGATTTCAGCTATTATGAAAAAGATTCTGTAAAACTTTCTAATTTACTATTAGATAAAGTTAGAGTTGTTACTGTCCCTGGTGTAGAATTTGGAAAAGATGGTTTCCTAAGACTTTCTACATGTGGATCAATTAAAGAGATAACCGAAGGAATTGAAAGGATAAAATGGGTACTTGATCCTGAGTCTCCAAATGAACTGTATATTGGTGAAAGAAAATTAGTAAGGGATTGGTTATGACAAAATATTTGAAATTTGAAACTCCGGCGCAGAGTCATGCAGGTGAACTTGCCAGCATGTTTAAATTGAAGAATCACGGTTTAACACAGCTTGACAGAGTATATTGGAATCTTCCTACTGCTGCTCTTTATGAAGAAGCAGTTTTTCGTGGCGAAGCTAAAGTAGTGAATGGTGGCCCTCTTTTGGTGAAAACCGGAAAATGGACTGCCAGAGCAGCAAATGACAAATATGTTGTGCAAGAAGCTACAAGCCAGGACAAAATTTGGTGGGGCGTTTATAATAGACCCATGCCATTAGATAAATTTCACGGTATTCTCGCAAGAATGCAAGCTTATCTTCAGGGAGAGGAGCTATTTGTGCAGGACTGTTACATAGGTGCTGATAAAAACTATCGCTTACCTATTCGTATTATCACAGACACTGCCTGGCAGTCTCTTTTTGCAAGAAATATGTTTATTCCAATCGAAAATAAAGACGAATTAAAAAAACATATTCCTGAATTTACTATCATTGCATCTCCGTCTTTCAAAGCAGAGCCTATGATAGACGGGACACGTAGTGAAACCTGTATGGCAATTAATTTTGCCGAACGTATCGCAGTTGTAGCAGGTTCTTCTTATGGCGGCGAGATTAAAAAAACTATGTTTACTGTAATGAATTACTTCAAACCACTTGAAGGTGTTATGTCTATGCACTGCTCAGCTAATGTGGGTGAGAAGGGTGATTCAGCACTATTCTTTGGTTTAAGTGGTACAGGTAAAACTACATTATCAGCAGATCCTTCTCGTAATCTGATTGGTGATGATGAACATGGCTGGAGCGATGATGGTATCTTCAATTTCGAAGGTGGCTGTTACGCAAAGGTAATTAGATTATCTGCTGAAGCTGAGCCTGAAATTTATGAATGTACTAAACGATTCGGTACTATTTTAGAAAATGTGGTATTTGACTCAGCTTCCAGAATGATTGATCTGGAAGATGATTCTTTAACAGAAAATACTCGAGCTTCATATCCACTGGATTTTATACCGAATGCAATGCCGGAGAAGAAAGCAGATTCGCATCCAGAAAATGTAATCTTTTTGACTTGCGATGCTACAGGTGTTCTTCCTCCTATAGCTTTGTTAGATGAAAATCAGGCAATGTATCACTTTATAAGTGGTTATACTTCTAAAATTGCAGGTACTGAAATAGGTTTAGGTATTGAGCCTGAAATCGCATTTAGTCCTTGTTTTGGAGCACCATTTATGGTTCATCATCCATATTTCTATGCCAACCTACTTATGAACAAAATGCGTAAGCATGGATCTAAATGCTGGCTTGTGAATACTGGTTGGGTAGGTGGAAAATTTGGAATAGGTAAACGTATTTCAATTCGCCATACAAGAAATATGCTTAATGCTGCATTAGAAGGCAAGTTGGATAATGTGGAATACAGAACTGACAAGTTATTTGGTTTCAAAGTGCCTAAAGAATGTCCAAACGTTCCTGAAGAAGTATTCGAACCTTCAAATGCATGGGGCAATAAAGAAGAGTATTGGAATAAATACGATGCTTTAGCTGCCAGATATATCGAAAACTTCAAACTATATTCTGATGGTATTCCTTTAGAAGTAGTGCAGGCAGGTCCAAAAAGGCTTAAGTTTGTGGAAGTAGAGATATAGGGGATTTTGATGACTATTTGAATCACTTAGATTTGTATTATATCAACAGTGTGTATGTTTTTATAATCTGTAGAGGCTGTCTCATAAGTAGAGTAATATTATGACATACTATACAAAGTGATAAATTTAGACTAAGAATTGTGCTTAGAGCCGACGGTTAAAGCCATCGGTTGCAACTACTTACAAGTGCAACCGCAAAAGGTCACTGAGCGAGCAAAACGAGTCGAAGTGTAGCTTGCGGTTATTTTCACAGGTTTTATTTAGATAAGAGTCTAAATTATGACTTATGAGACAGCCTCTACGGTATTTTAATAATATTAAATAATATTGTGTTATATTTTCCCCTCTTGAGGGGTGTCACGAAGTGACGGGGTGGAAAAAATTCCACAACTCTTACTCATTTCTATGGTATTTGATAAAACTACTATCTTTTAAATTTCAATGGCTTTTTATTTCCCGGGGCGTTGCCTCGGGCTAATATCTTTGAGGCTTTCAGCCTCGTATTTCTTACATATTTATATGAGAGTCTATAATTTTATCCTAGATTTTTTCATCACGTCTCGTCTGTGGCGAACCATAGCTCTTTTCAAAGAGTGGAATTTTTAATATCGACGTACTATTTAAGCGCTATTCTAAAAGTAGTACTCATAAATATTTTGATATATATATTAAAACAAAAGGCTACCAAGTTAATCATGGTAACCTTTTGTAAATAAAAAGTATCATTTGAAATATTACTTAGTCAGCTCATCTGCAAGATTATTTGCATCATAAAGCTTACGGAAAGCTTCTATCATATATCTTGCATCCACTGATAAGGCTCGGTTTTCTTTGTAGTCATATACAAAATTGCCAGGTAGTGATCCCATATTTCCATCGAAAACAAGACCAACTATTTCACCACGTTTGTTGAAAGTAGGTGAACCTGAATTACCACCGATGATGTCGCAAGTACTTACAAAGTTACATGGAGTAGACATATCTACTTTGTCTTTGCGTTGCATGTAACGTTCAGGTACCTGAAAGTCTCCCTGATTGCCAAAGCCTAAAGCTCTGTCGTAAAGACCGTAAATTGTTGTAAATGGAGGAGCAAGTGTACCACTTAAAGGGAAGCCTTTTACAGTTCCATATGTTAAGCGTGGAGTAAAGTTTGCATCCGGATAAACATTTCTTCCATATACTGCAAAGCGAGCTTTTGCTATTTGTTCGCTCCATTTAGATAATGGACGATGAATGTTTTCATTATACCATTTACCTTCTTTTGCAGTAATATCTTTAATTGCATTATAAGCAGCTAAGAAAGTATCATCAGAGTTTTCTACTGAAGAAGAATTCCCACCAAGTAACTGGCGGCGATATTCAATATCTCCAATTTTACTACCGGCTATAATTTCTTTTGCAGCTTGTTCCGGAGTTCTTCCTTTAAGGACAGCTTTCAAAAACGGATCATCTTCATCAAGATTTTTAGCAGCAATTACTAATTGAGATCTTAGCATAACCTCTTCCAGATCTTTATAGAATGGAATAGGAGCTAAAAGAGATCGTTCCAAATTCTCGATTCTTTCTTCGTTTTTGTCTACAGTTTTATCTGTTTCTCTTGCCCAGGCTTGAAGCTCTCCGGCATATCTCATTAAAGAAGTTCTGCCTAAGTTATGGAAGAAATATTTAGCATAAGATTCCTGCTTTTCTTCCATAATTTCGCTTATTTCTTCCCAGGCATCACCATATAAATCATCTAATTCATCGTTAGCTTTAATTTTGCTTCTAAGATCATTTTCAGCATCTTTATGTTGCTTTATAAGTCTTTTATTTTGTAAGCCTTCGTAAATACCAGTGTAGGCTTTTAAGCTATTTTCCAGGTACATGATATTAACCTGAGCTTGTCTTGCATTTTCAGGTGATTGATCTGCAAATTTGTGTAATTGATCTAAAGTATATTCTAATGTTTCTAAAAGCATTGGGATAGTATGATCTCTTTCATCTAAAAGTTGATCATTTGTATATAGTCTTTTAGTAGTTCCGGGATTACCTGCCATAAATACAAGTTCATCAGCTTTAACACCGTTTGAATTCCATTTTAGGTAGTTTTTGGAATCCACAGGTTTACCGTCTTCATAAACACGTAGAAAAGTACAGTCTAAATTATAGCGGGGATAAGTGAAATTATCATAAGCTCCGCCAAAAAAGCCTGCTTGATACTCTGGAGCGAATACTAATCTAATATCAGTATATTTTTTATAGCAGTAGATCCAATATTCTCCACCGTAATATAAGTCTACTTTGTCTGCTCTTAAGCCTGTTTTATCGGCAAAATCCGATCTTATGTCTTCGAAAGCTTTTCTTTTTGCAGCTTCTACTTCTTCAAGCTCCATGTCTTCATTGACAACAGCATTAACCTGATCAGTGACATTGTGCATTTCCATAAGCACGTTTATTTCAAGATCTTTACATTTCAATTCTTCACCTTGATTAGGTGCATAGAATCCATTTTTTACAATGTCAAAATCCTGAGAAGATAGCTTTTGAATTTGAGAAAGAGCCACATGGTGGTTAGTCATAATTAGACCGTAAGGGCTGACAAATGATCCTGAACCGCCGTCATTGATTCTAACTGAGGAAAGTCTGATATGCTCCAACCAGTTTTTGTCAGGCATAAAGTTATATTTTTCTTTTAACTGCTGAAGAGGCGGGTTGTCGAAAGTCCACATTCCTTCTTCGGCAAAAAGAGATGATGAAAGTATCGCAGTAGCAATTGCGGTAGCTTTCAGAGTTTTGATGAAATCTCTCATGTTACACCGATTTATTTAGAAAATTTATTTAAAAGCTCTGCTAATGTTTTAGCTGCTTCGCGTCGTTCGTATTTACGTATAATTTCTGTATTGGGTGCATAATTCTTTCCGCCTGACTGCCAATTCTCGTAATATTCTAAAATAATTTCACAAGTTTTGTCAATTTCACTCTGATGGGCTATCCTTCCCGACTTAGTTTCGCGCATCAAATTTGCAATGGCGCTTTGCGGAGGAGCGATTGCGATGATAGGACGCTTACATCCTACATATTCATATACTTTGCCCGGAACAATTTCTTCACTTTCTTTAGATTCGTCTACTACCAATAGTAATGCATCGGATTGCATTAAATATTTGATACTTTCATGATGAGGCACATAGCTGACTTTTTCTATTTGTGAAGAAAATGATGCTTTCTCGAACATTTCTTCCACTTCATTTCCAAATCTGCCTACAAAGCGAAGATGCAGCTTGCTTGGATCAATTTTATTTTGCTGTATGAGCTTTTCAATAGCTTCAAAGAAACTGGCAGGGGTTCGCCTGCCATACATGGACCCGGTATAAGTGACAGTAAATTTGTCATTTTTTACTTCTTCAACTTCAGGGAAATCAGAAGAATCAAAACCATTTGGTACATGGAAAAATTTGGATTCATCCAGTCTCGGATATTTACCCATTGCATCTTTAATGATTCCCTGCCAGGCACATTCAACAGCATCAGCATTATTAAAAGTGTTGAATTCCATCTTGCGATCAATCATCTTAGGTAAAAACCACCTGTTTGGAGATGAAATAAAACCGGTCCACGGATCACGGAAGCCTGCCACCCAAGGCATATTAGTAGTTTTTTTTACGTGATTTGCTATAAGTGAGCATGTGTAGGGTGGAGAGCTGGAATAAACTGCATCAATTTTATGTTCTTTGAGTATTTGAGCAATAGCATCTTTTGCAGTAAACAGCCAGCCGATTCTGGCATCCGGTATGAAAAAAGTAGCACGAATAAATTCTGCAATTTTTTCTGTTATAGAAACTTTCTGTCCCTCTTTTTTGATAGTATTTACATCTATAGCAGTGCCTTTCTTTTTGCCTGTGAACTTGCGGTAAATGTCATAAGGCTCTAATATTCTACTTTTATAAATAATAGTAGATTCCGGAATTTGCTGAAGTAAAGACTCATCAATAGCAGGGTACTGACCATTAGAAACAGTCAGCACCACAGGTTGCCATCCAAATTCGGGAAGATATTTTATGTGCTTGAGTACTCTCTGCACTCCGGGGCCACCGGAAGGAGGGAAGTAGTAAGCAACTATCAGTACTTTTTTCATTCTCATTTTGCTGATTTCAAAAGAAATAAAATAATAAAACAGTTTACCATAAACAATTTTAAATAGATAATAATTCTATTTGTTCGTCTAAAAGTTGCATAAATATTGTAAAATCGCTCGGTGTGTTACGATTTACATAAGAAAGAAGAAGTCCATTTATTGCATTGAATACTAAAACCGGTATGTTTTTGTTTTCAATACCTTGTTCTGAAACTTCAAAAATAGAGTTATAAATTTCTTCTGTTTTTTCAGAGAATCGTTCGTAAAATCTTCCGGTGTAGTTGGGATCAGTAAAGATCAGCACATATAGTCCCGGGTACTGCACAAAGAACATCGCATAGGCTTTAAGTAAGTCCTTAATTTGTTTAGATTTTGCCGAGCTTAGCACATATTCTTGACATTCTTCCAGAAATTCAATCATGCAGGTTTCCGAAAGCTCATTCATATCTTTAAAGTAGTTATAAATTGTTGCATAGGAAAAACCTGTAGCTTTGCCGATTTCTCTGGCACTGAGAGCCTTAATCCCTTCACTTTTGAGGATATTTTTGGCTGCCTGGATAAATATCCCTCGGATATTATCCTGTTTGAGTTGATTAACCATGTTCAAACACTTTTTTGGATGTTTATAAAAATAACAGTGCAAATATAATTAACAGTGTTAATATCTACAAATATTATTTTAGTGTACAAAAAAAGCTGCTTCCTATTAGTGCGGGAAGCAGCTTTTTATCTAAATGTTTCAGAAATACTATTCATTAATAATATAGATATAATTCCTACTATCATAATTAATAATATTTTTAATTCCATGCGACAACATTTCATCTCTTACGTGCGGATTCCATCCTTTTTCAAAGTCCATATCATAAGGTATGCCTAAATTCTTTTCTGTTCCTGTGAAAATTTTGAATTTACCTCTCTCTGAGAAGAATCGCCAAAGTATCTTATTCAAAGGAACTATTATGATGTTGCCAAGACTATCCAGATTATTTGATCCACCTTCATATCCAAAAAGTTCTTTTTTATTTTCGTCTATTAAAATATAAGTTCGAAGGCTTTGAAAGGATAAAGATAGGTTTTCAGGTTCTTTTACTACCTCATTAATATCATTAAATAAAGTTTCAGCAAATTGGTTTGCTGATATTAAATGTTGTGTAGATAGATTACCCTTTAGAGTATATGAGAAATCACCGGATACTTCAATCTTACCTTCACCTACCTGGATTAAAGAGTCTCCTACAGAAAGTTCCGAAATAATTTTTTGTTCTCCTAAATTCCAATCATACGCATTGTATTTGTCAGAAGTCAAAATTTTTAATTTTCCGGATACAGTTACAGGATCTGAAACTATATCTATTATTTTCTCAGAACTATCCTGCTTTTGATTGTCAGGATTATCATCAGGCTTTACTATGACATCTTCATCTTCACCACAAGAAACAATTATAGATAAAGTAATTACCAACAATAGAACTTTTAAAATTGAAGTAATTTTTATCATTTTGATACCATAATTATTTTAAAATTCAATAAATGTTGTGTTTTCAAATTTAGTTCATTAGTATATAGATTTAGAATGAAAAGTATTGATGGTAAAATAGAGAATTCTATAATCAAACTTTTGACTGTTAGAATTTGTCCATTCTTTCAGACAAAAAATTGACAAAGTAGTACCAGCACATAACTGCTTTGCTTTTTATGCTTTTAACTAACTTTACAAAGAAGTATTAATCTACTATGTAATAAACTGCTTCCTATTGTGTAGGAAGCAGCTTCAAATAAAGAGTTTTAGTATTCTCTTATAGACAAAAATCTTTATTCTTCTATATAAAATCTATCATATTGAGTTTGAGGCAATTTGGTATTTCTGTATTCTCGCTCTTTTTCATTATAATATAAAAGATTCCAGCCCTTAGTAAATGTTATATCATAAGGAGTTTTTAAAAAATGAGGATAGCCTCTTATAATTTTAAATTTCCCATCATCTGAGAAGAAACGCCAATATATATCACTATCTGCACGCAATATTTCTTTCCCTGTGCTATCAGGTGTAGTACCAAGTCTACTAAAATTAAAGATTTGTTTTTTCTCGTTGTTTACAATTACATAAATATTAGCGTTATATTGCGACATATAAAGATCTTTAGGTTCAATTATTCGCTCTTTAATATCATAATAACTCTCCTTAGCAAAGTTATCAGCAAATTTTAGGTCTTTTGTTGATAAAGTGCCATTGAGAGTAATTGAAAAATTACCGGAAGCCTCTATTGAGCCTTTACCGAGCTGAATTGTCGAATTTTCTATGAACATTTCAGCTATTATTACTTGTTCACCCAAATTCCAATTATAAATTTCTTTTTTATATGGATTCAAAATTTCCATCATTCCTGATAAAGTAATAGATTCAGCAACTATTTCTTGATAAACAGGATCTTCTGGTTCTTCCTCCTTCTCCTCCTCTTTTTCTTTATCATCTTCTTTTTGGACTTCTGTATTATCTTTTGGAGATACTGCATTATCATCATCACTATCAAATAGACAAGAAGTAGTAAAAGAAATCATAACTGATAGTATTAAAAGTTTAACTGCTACGCTTAATTTTGACATAAAACTACCATTAATAGTAAAAAATAATCTACCAATATTATATTGGTAATATATGAATTATAATGTTAACAATTAAATAATATTTTATATTGCCGAAGGTAATATAAAAAGAATAGACTGCGATGACTTAAACAAAACTTTGAAGGATATAATTATTTGAATACTTATTTGCATATAAAAGAAAAAGCAGAGATAGTATTTAATCTATTCTGCTTTTTGTAAGAATCTTAAATTATGAAAGAAGCTAACTATTCTTCTATGTAATAAACAGCTTCATCATCGATTTTTGGAACATCAAAAACTAGAACGGGACGATCTTGATGTTTTAGTAAATTCCAGCCTTTAGTGCAATCGATATTAATTGCAGTATATTTTCCATAATAATCTGTAACATATTGATAAGCATCGACATTAATATTACCTTGTTTTGAGAAAAAGCTCCATGTATAATCGGTATTTACCCAAAACTCGTTATCTACACTATCCACCCAAAAATGACTAGTTCTTAAGAAAATCTCCTTTTTTTCATTATTTATTAGAGCATAAACTTTTGTTGGATAATAAGACATCAATAAATCTTCCGGAAAAACTTTTTCTTCTCCAAAATTGCCTCTATCTATATTTTTAGTAAAAGTCAAAGGTGACATCATAAAATTTTTAGATAATGTACCGTCAAGAGTATAGGAAAAATCACCTGAAGCTTCAATTTGCCCTTTACCAACTTGAATAATTTCTTTATCATTATCAATTTCAACAACTATAGGATGTGAACCCAAATCCCAGTCTGAAAACGTACGAGGCATGTGCTGTCCTGCTTTTTTAAGACTGCCGTGAACTTTTTGCGAATTAGCAACTATTTTTTGAGTCAAGGAATCGTTATTATCAGTTTTGTCAGCTGGCGAGGAGACTACATTTTCATCATCATCACAAGAGTAAGCAAAAGAAACTAGGATAGTGAGTAGCAATACTTTTAAAATTGAAGTTATTTTTAGCATTTCGACACCATAAATGTTTTAAAATTGAATATTTTTACTATTTACAAATTTAGTTAATTATTGTATAAACAATAGGATGAAAAATGATAGGAGTAAAAGAGAGATTTCTATAAAATCCATTTGACTATAGAACTTAACTGATTAAATTGGCAAAAATTAAAAAAGCAGAGAAATTAAATTAACTGCTCTGCTTTCTAAAAATGTGCTTCTGATTCTAGTCGTAGATATAAAATATCACATCATCAGGCAAAACATCAATACTTTTGAATTCACTTGGACTAATTTTGTGTTCAATCAAATTCCAGCCTTTTCTGCATCTAATATCGTAAGTCCCTAGTAAATCATCAAAATCATCACTAACATTTCTTTGTAATTTGCCTTCAGTAGAATAGAAATTCCAATAATATTTTACGTCCACGCTATCTAAAGTACTTTTTACACTTCTGCAGAATATTTCTTTTCTGTTGACCCCTTCGCCAATAAAGAATCTTGCCGGTGAATTGGAAACTAATAGATTATCAGGATTTTGGTCTAAAGCATTTATTTTTGAACTAGGATTATACATAAATTGTGTGGATAAATCACCATCCAAGGCAATTACAAATTTTCCAGTAGTATCGACAAGCCCAAAACCTGAAATGTCTGAAAATAATTCACCGTCAACTTCTACCAAAATTACTTGTTCTCCAAGATCCCAGTCCAGAATCTCTATACCTTTTGAAGTATGGAGCAGTTTCTTGATATTCCCTGTTAGTTTATAAGAACTTGCTTCAATTCTTTCATACTTTACTGTTGGTTCTGTAGTATTTGAGTTGTTATTATCATCTTCTCCGCAGGATGAGATAAAAGAAATCGTTATAATTAATAATATGATTTTAAAACTTGTATTAATCTTTAACATAGGACACCAATTACACAAAGTGGATAATAATCAAATAGACAAAGATATGTATATATACTAAATTAAGTGAAAATAGTTTCAAATAAAAATGCATAATCATAAAATTTATATATTTCATAAATATATAAAAAAAGCTCCCTGATATATATCAGAGAGCTTTTGAAAGATTTATATGAAGAGATTGATTATAATTCTCTTTCGTACATTCTGTATGTTTTGTACTGTTTGCCGTTTAGAGTTTGAGTAAGAGCTCTGTTCATCATTGTATTATTTTCCAATATCCATGACGCCTCAGCATGCTCCATACCCAATGCTTTGCAACGCAGGCCATATTCGTAATACAAAATTGCATCTATTCCTGTTTTTTGATATTCAGGCAACACACCGAGTACTATAATTCGGAAAGAGTCAATTTTCTTTCTCTTAGTCAGCAATTGCCATACGCCAGGTAAAGTAGCACCACTTGGGCTGTTTTTCAATACCTGATTTATATCTAAAAGACCAAGACCAAAGCCAACAGTTTTACCTTTAGATTCAATCATAAAAGCAAGGCTTGATTCTGCAATCATTTTGAGGCCGTTTGCCAGGTGGTCAAATTCATCGTCAGTCATTTTAACAAAACCCCAGTTAGGCTGCCATGCTGCATTATAAAGTGACTTCAATGTATTTACATCTTTTTTAAATTGTTCTTTGTTTTTAAAGTTTACGTCTCTTGTTGTAATTTCATATCTTTTACGTATTAGACCTTGCATTCTTTCCATTTTTGGAGTCAAATAATTATCAACCCAAAGATCATATGCATATAAATCCATGACTTTTGGAAGTCCCGCATCTTTTATCAGTTTATCATAGTATTTTGGATTGAATGGCATTAAAACAACTGGTGGAGAGTCAAAACCTTCTACTAAGACACCGCAAGTGTCATTTAATGAAGGATTTGCAGGTCCTCTCATGTGAGACATACCCTGAGCTTTGAGCCATTCACCTGCTGCACTAAATAAAGCGCGAGCTACATCAACATCATCAATGCATTCAAAAAAACCGAAAAAACCAACCATGTCATTATGCAGCTTATTGTGCATATCGTTAGTTATCGCAGCTATTCTTCCTACTATTTTATTTTCATTTTTGGCTATGAAAAGCTGTAATTTCGAATGCTGGTAAAATGGATTCTTTTCTGTGTTAAGAGCATCCATCTGATCAAGCATAAGAGGTGTAACGAAGTTTGGTTCATTAATATAAAATTGCCTTTGGCATTTGATAAATTTCTTAGTATCAGATTTGCCCTGTAATTTTTCTATTTTAATATTCATAGCTTAACCGTATGTTTTATGATTCTTTCGTATCTAATTCTGGTTTATCCTGTAGAAAGAACAGTTTAAAAAATATTGCTTCAGGGATTACTAAAAGCAATAATGCCAGTGAATCGCTTGTAAAATATATAGAATTCCAATCCTGCGGATAAATGTAATAAGCCAAAGTTCCTGTCATTGCCCAACCAATTGCAAAAACTAGACCTATGACTCCGAGTGCAAGAACTGCATCCTTTATTCCACGATTCTGATAATTTTTAACTGCTGCATATACTACAGCTACTATATGTAGGTGAAATATTAGTAATTCTACCATAATACTTTTTGTCCTTATACGCCATAGACTTATAATTTACAAATATAGGAGGAGAAATGAAAGAAATTACTGATATAATTGTGATTTATATTGCGTGTAAAAATGAGACAGAAGCAATAACTATTGCTAAGTCACTTGTTAAAAACAAACTAGCTGCATGCTGTTCCATTTTCCCTCAAATACATTCTATATATGAATGGAAAGATGAAATTTGTGAAGAAACAGAATCATTGCTTATGATAAAGACAAAACAGGGAATGTTTGATAAAATCAAAGATGAAGTTTTAAAATTACACAGCTACGAAGTGCCTGAAATTATAGCGCTAAAGTCCCATCAAGTGCATGATAAATATGCTGCTTGGATTGATGAGGTAGTTAATGAGTAATCCATATAAAACAGAATCTAAGTCCTTTACTATAAAAGAGTGGAATGAAGACGACAGGCCTCGTGAAAAGCTTATGGCTCACGGAGGATCTGCTTTGTCGAATAGCGAATTACTAGCCATTCTAATAGGCTCCGGAACAAAGGGATTTTCTGCTGTGGATGCTGCCAGGGATATGCTAAAACTACATGGGAATCTAAATTCATTAGTTAAAAAGAGTCTGAATGAAATAAAACAGACAAAGGGAATAGGGGATGCCAGAGCCATTACTCTTATGGCAGCGTTTGAACTTGGAAGAAGAATAGAATCAGAGTCAATTTCTGAAAAACCGAAGGTAACCGGTCCGGATACTATATATTCGCTTTTAGCTCCTAAAATGAGACATCTTGATGTAGAAGTCTTTAAAGTACTGCTTATGGATACGTCTAATAAGATATTAAAAGAGATAGATGTAGCTAAGGGTATATTGAATCAGGTAAGCGTTCACCCACGTGAAATCTTTAAGCAGGCAATTATAGAAAGTGCTGCTTCGATTATTGCTGTGCATAATCATCCGTCCGGGAATAATACTCCATCTTCTGCAGACAGAGATTTAACAGAGAGACTCCGGGATACGGGTAGTATTATTGGAATTAACTTGATAGATCATATCATTATAGCAGGCGATACTTATTACAGTTTCAAAGGCAATAATGATGTGCTTTAACACCTTAACTTGGTATGATATATGCTAATTTATATTTTTTGAATTAATAAGCTTATGGTATTATGAAACCCGAACAATACTTAGTTTTTGACATAGAAACAGCTCCTGTAGATTGGGATACGCTTTCAGAATCTCAGCAGGAATATATAGTAAGATATGCTGAAACAGATGAAGAAAAAGAGCAGAAGAAATTTGAGATGGGACTTACTCCACTCACAGCCCATGTTGTTTGCATAGGTTTGCAATTGATGGAAAGAAATCAGGATGGCGCCTGGGAAATGAAAAGCTGTGCTGCTTTTTCAACAGCTCCCGGATATGACAAAGAAGAGCCTGAAGAAAGAACAATGTCTGATGGCAATAAATGTTTTATTTATACTGAAAAGAGATTGATGGAAGATTTCTGGCGCATACTTACTAAATATAAATATGCTCAGTTAGTATCTTTCAATGGTAGAAATTTTGATGCTCCATTTTTGATGCTAAGAAGCGCAATTTTAAGAGTCAGACCTTCCAGAAATCTGATGGCAGGTACAAAATTTAACTACCCAAATCATATTGATTTGATAGATGAATTGACTTTCTTTAGTCCTTCGCCTTATGCAGCTACTAAGCGTTTTAATTTTGACTACTACACTCGCGTTTTTGGAATAACTTCACCTAAAGAAAAAGGTGTAGATGGTTCTATGGTTGGTCAGTTATATAATGCGGGCGAAGTAGAAACTATATCAGAATATTGCCTGAGAGACGTTAATGCCACTTGGGAATTATTCTTAAAATGGTACGAATATTTGAAATTCTAGCTCGGCTTGTTTTCTAATTCTAATATTTTCCAAAACATCTCAATTCCGGATTTGATTATATCATCATTGAAATCATAATCCGGATTGTGCAGTTTTGGAGAATCTATTCCTGCGCCCAATCCAAAAAAAGCACCTGAGTTATAATTAAGATAGTGACCAAAGTCCTCTGACCAAGGGAACGGCTTAGATTTCTCAATTATATCTAAATTTAGTTCTTTTGCTGCTTTTCTGATTATATCATTATTGTAGTCGTGGTTTGTTGTAGCTGGAAACACTTCTTTATAATTGATCTCGCACTTCAGATTATATACTTTTGCCAATCCATTACAAATGTTCTCAGCATCTGCGCACATCTTATCCATGTTTTCCTGAGAGTCTGATCTGATAGTTGCCATAACCGTTGCTTCGCTTGGGGAAGTCCCAAAAGCTTCTTCGCCTAAATTTGCATGGATAATAGTTACCAAGTTTGAATCATTGAAATTTGTGTTTCTTTGTGGCAATGCAATTAGGTTATTTATAATCGCAGTCATCGCCAGAATAGGGGAGTTGCCGTTTTCCGGTTCGGCTGCATGTGAAGTCGTTCCGCTTAATCTGATAATTATTCCCTGAGAAGCAGATGCAAATGTTCCATCCTTAATCACTATACTTTTTTCTTCAAATCCCGGAAGATTATGCAGACCGTAGAAAGAATCAATATTTAAGTTCAAAAATCTTTCGTCTTGAACTACTTTTTCTGCTCCGGTTCCTGTTTCTTCTTCTGCTTGAAATAACAATACAACTTTACCCGTGAAATCTTTTGAACTAAGTTTTTCTGATAATCCTAATAAAATAGAGATATGACCATCATGTCCACATTTATGAGATGCATTGGGATAAGTTGATACATAATCAGTAGAAATTTTATCTTCAATAGGTAAAGCATCAATATCCGCTCTGAAACAAATTGTCTTGCCGGGTCTGTTTCCTTCGAATTTAGCAGCAAGGCTGTAGGAATTGTTCAAATTGTTGATAACTAAATCAGGATTAAGCTGATTTAGAATATCAACAATTGTTTGGTTTGTGCGAAGTTCTTTGCCGGAAATTTCTGCAATTTGATGAAATTTTCGACGAATGTCATAGATATTCATAATTGTAATCAATAGATGAATGAGTAATTCTCTTTAGTAATATATCTTATCACATTAAATAACTCGAGATAAGGAATAAAGCTGGAATTAGCCATAACAAAAGAATATAAAAATATAAATTATGTTTGTTATGATTTTAAAATTGTACGATATCGGATATAAAAATCCAGCTTTTAACTGCAATTTAGAAAACTTTGCTGCGAATTAAAAGAGAATATCATTCATGTTTGAATTGTAGTCGCAAATCTATAATATTCAATGCCTTATGTTTATCTAATGAGCTGTTTTTAAAATTTATATATGTTTTAACAAGTCTTAATTTTCGAACTGTACATTGCATTGATTCTGAAATGTATTTTTCTATTCAATAATGTATGGAGCGACTATGGAAAAGTTTTTACAGCGCACGTTAAAGGTTATGATGATGGCGCTAATTGTATCATTTATGGTATCATGTTCTGATGACGATGATGAAGTGAGTTCAAATCCAACTTCAAACCCGATGGATTATAAAACTCCTAAGTATATCTTTTTCTTTATAGGAGATGGAATGGCTGCTCCTCAGATCAACCTGGCTCAGGCAGCTTTGAATGATCCTGAATTTCATCTAAAATCAAATGTGGGTATTGGCCAAATGCATATAGCTGATTTTCCTGTTACCGGTATGTCTACTACACATGCAGAAGACAGATATATCACAGGTTCTGCTGCATCAGCAACAGCTCTTGCAACTGGCGAAAAAACAACAATCAACACAATCTCAAAATCAGGTGATTACTCAAGAGATTTAAAAACGATGGCTGAAATGGCTCGCGATAAAGGTATGAGAGTAGGTATCGTTTCTTCTGTATCCATTGACCACGCAACTCCTGCTTGTTTTTATGCTCATGAAAATACTCGCAAAAGTATGTATAATATAGCTGCTCAAATGTCAACTTCTAATTTTGACTACTTTGGTGGTGGCTATGCAAAAGGCGATTATGATGGTAAAAATTTAAAAGATATTCAACAAAAAATGACGTCTGCAGGATACAAAATTGTTGATAACCGCTCAGATTTGAGTGCTATTCAAAATGGTGAAAAAGTTTGGGCTTATAACCATACTCTAGATGCTTCTGCTGCTCTTTGGTATGATATGGACAGACCTTCAGATCACTTATCTTTAGCAGAATTTACTCAAAGAGGTATAGAAATTCTTGACAATGATAAAGGTTTCTTTATGATGGTTGAAGGTGGCAAAATTGACTGGGCTTGCCACGCAAACGATGCTGTAGCAGCTGCTTATGATATGATTGCTTTTGATGATGCTTTAGGTAAAGCTTTAGAATTCTACAAGCAACATCCTGATGAAACTTTAATCGTAGTTACTGGTGACCACGAATGCGGTGGCTTGACTCTTGGTTATGCAAATACAGAATACGACACTGCATTTGAGATATTAAAATATCAAAAAATGTCTTACGAAAAATTTGAAGAAAAATTAGAAGAATGGATTGAAACTGAAGGTGATGCTTTCACTTTTGATGTTGCTCTTCAAAGAATTAAAAATAACTTTGGTTTAGGTAATGCAGCTTTGAATGAAAACCTTGCTCTTTCTGAATATGATCTTACTCAGTTGCAAAATGCTTTCAATAAAACAGTAAATGGTGAATCTCCTTACCCTAAAGAAGATCAGGATTTATACTATAGCTATTATGATCCTCTTACAGTAACTATAACTCACATCTTAAACAGAAAAGCCGGTATTGACTGGACTTCTTACTCTCACACTGGTGTACCTGTTCCGGTAATGGCAATTGGACAAGGACAATACGAATTCGGTGGATTCTATGATAATACTGATATAGCTAAAAAAATTATGGAAATTGGTTCTTTAAAATAAGACACAGTGAAATACTAATCTATGACCTCAATTACATAAGTAAAGCGCTAATTCCGAAGGGACGCATTAACCTGCGTCTCTTTTTTTAATCAAAATTGAAAGTAAAGAAATGAAAAAAGAGTTGAAGAGAAAGCTTGATATAGCATTTGTCGCTATTGTATCTATTTTCTGTATTATTTTGTTTTTTGTGCCAACAGGTTTTGAAAATGATGCACAGTTTAAAAATACAGAAAGGGTGGAAGCTGAAGTATTAACAGTTGACAATTCTGATGTTAAACACTATGGTGTTTCTTTGAATGGAACGCAGATGCTAAAGGTTTTTGTAAAAGAAGGAAGTTTTGAAGGTCATGAAATTGACGCTCAAAACATCATGCTAGGTCAGTTGAGTCTTGATAAATATTATAAAACTGGAGACGAGATCCTCTTGATTATCAAAAAAGATAAGTCCGGTAAAAAGATAATAAGTGCAAGAGCCCATGATTTGTATAGAATTGATGTTGAAATAGTACTGTTTGCACTATTTGCACTTTTTTTAATATGCTTTGCGAAGTGGACAGGTTTAAAAGCTCTTATTTCATTTGTGTTTACTGCTCTTGCAATATGGAAGATACTAGTTCCGATGTTTTTAAGCGGATATTCACCTCTTGTTTCTTCATTTGCTGTGGTAGCGCTTGCGACTACAGTCATAATTTTGCTTATAAGCGGATTCAGCAGGAAAGGAGTAGTTGCACTTTCAGGTGCGCTTACCGGAGTTGGTATTACTACGATTTTAGCGATTATTTTTGGGCATTATTTTCAGATCCCGGGTACAGTCAAATCATTTTCTGAGCTGCTGCTTTTTTCAGGGTTTAATGTGGATATGCTTTCTGATATATTTATATCGGGGATATTCATTTCTTCCGCAGGCGCAGTTATGGATGTGGCGATGGATATAGCGGCATCGCAAAATGAGCTGAAAGAGCAAAAACCGGAAATTACATCGAAACAGTTAATAAAATCCGGGTTTCAAATAGCATATCCAGTTTTAGGAACTATGACAACTACATTGCTCTTCGCATATTCCGGTAGTTTTGCTTTTACTCTGATGGTCTTTATGTCAAAAGGAACACCTGCTATTGGCATCTTTAATCTAAATTTTATAGCTGCTGAGATATTGCAAACAATGGTTGGCAGTTTTGGACTTGTTTTAGTTGCTCCGGTGACTGCTATTTTAGGTGGATATATTTATAGTAAGTAATCAAATGAAAATAACTGTAGTTTCGTTTTCTGTTGTAATTTGCAGGTGAAATTGTTGAATTTATAATTATAGAGGAAATCATGTACAAAAAAATACCAGCAGCAATGAGATTGCTGATTTTTATTTTCCTGGTCTCATTTGCAGCATCTTGTACTAAGCAGGATAATTCCAATTCATCATCAGAGATGAACTCAGCAAAAGAATTTAAAACACCTAAATATATTTTCTATTTCATTGGTGACGGAATGGCTGCCCCTCAAGTAGCTATGACACAGGCATATCTGAGATACACAAAAAATCCTAATGATGGAATAGGTATGGAGAAGTTGCATTTTACAGAATTTCCAATGACCGGCTTAGCCACAACTTATGCTGAAAATAGGCTGATTACAGGTTCTGCTGCTGCTGGTACAGCTTTGGCGACAGGACATAAGACTACTATCAACACTATAGCTATGAATGGTGACCATACAGCAAACCTTACTTCAATGGCTGAAATGGCCAGGGATAAAGGGATGAAGGTTGGAATTGTCACATCTGTTTCCATTGATCACGCAACTCCTGCAGTTTTTTTTGCTCATGAGCCAAATAGAAGAGATTACTACAATATTGCAGCTCAAATGCCTGCGTCAAATTTTGAGTACTTTGGTGGTGGCTATGCATTGGGTGATACTCTTAAAGATTTACAAGATAAGATGACAGAAGCTGGTTATAAAATAGTTAAGACTTTAGATGAAATGAGATCTTTGAAAAATGGCGAAAAAGTCTGGGCTTATAATCATACTGTTGATTCTGAAGCCGCTTTATATTTTGAAATAGATAGACCGGAAGATCATATATCTTTACCTGAATTTACTCAGAAAGGGATTGAAATACTAGATAATGAAAACGGTTTCTTTATGATGGTTGAAGGCGGAAAGATTGACTGGGCTTGTCATGCTAATGATGCTGTTGCAGCTGCGAATGATGTACTAGCTTTTGACAGATCAATTTCTAAAGCAATAGAATTTTATAAAAAACATCCTGATGAAACTTTGATTGTAGTTACTGCAGATCATGAGACAGGAGGTTTGACTTTAGGTTATGCTTTGACAGACTATGAATCTGCTTTTGAAATACTTAAATATCAGAAAATCTCTTTTGAGAAACTGACAGAAATAGTAAATAAAAAACTTGAGTCTGATAAATCTTCCTTTACTTTGGATGAGGCATTGAAAATACTTTCTCAATATACAGGATTAGGCAATAGCTCTTTGCACGAAAAACTGGCTTTATCAGAATATGAAATGAGTCTTCTAAGAAGTGCATATCATCAGATGATTGAAGGCAAAACTGATAAATATTCTGAGCAGGAGCATATTGATGATGGCGGGTATAATCCATTTCTAATGGCTGCTAATCATATTTTAAACAGAAAAGCAGGACTTGATTGGGCATCTTATAAACACACGGCTCTTCCGGTTTCTGTCTATGCAATAGGGGCTGGATCAGAAAACTTTACAGGGTATTATGATAACACTGATATAGCCAAAAAAATTATTAAGATAGCTGATTTGCAGAGAAAATAAGAACTTGGAATATAAAAGAAAACTAACAGAGTCGATGTTTAACATTGGCTCTTTTTTTATGTAATATTTTGAAATTGAGAACAATTGAGCAGATGGAATAATCTGATAACACTTATTCTAGTTGTTTGTAAAATGAAACATATTTGGTTTACGTGTGTTAGTGTATTCGTATTAGGGTAATTATTAGGGAATAAAAATGAAACGAATTTCTACTTTATTGGCTGCAAGTGCATTTTTTGCAGTAGGATTTTTATCTAATTCAGCTATGGCTCAGGATAATGCTGAAAGATTTAATTATGATAACAAGACTTATGAAATTGTTGAGCAAAAGATGAATTGGGTAGATGCTGCGAAATATGCGAAGGCAAAAGGTGGCTATCTTGTCGAAATTAATTCCAAAGAAGAGCAGGAAGCTATTTATCAAGAATTAGTTACAAATTCAAAAGTTTCTGCAACTTATACTTCAGTTATGGATGGTGGCGGTGTTGCTTATGTATGGATTGGAGCAAACGACAAAGCATCTGAAGGCGAATGGAAATGGGATGGAGATAATGACGGAAATGGTAATGTATTCTGGACAGGCCAGGGAGCTAATGGTACAGGGGAAGGTAAAAGTGTGGAAGATAGATATCAAAATTGGGGCGGAAATGCAGGGCAAGGATCTGCAAATGAACCTGACGACTATTTAGGAAAGCAGGACGCTGCTGCTTTTGCTTTGGATGCCTGGCCAAAAGGAGCAGGTTTTTTAGGCTCAGTAGGAGAGTGGAACGATATAAATGAAAAGAACGAAATATATTTTATAATAGAGTATGATTATGCCGATGTACCTGCGAAGACTAGCATTGTAGATGGTATATCTGATGCATGCCCGGATGTAGCCTATGAATATCTATGCAGTGAAACTGAAGGGGCAGCTGCCTTTGAATGGATAGTAAATCCAGAAAGTGCTGCTAATATTGTAGCACATGGGAATTTTGCAGTTATTACCTGGAATTCCGGTTACAGTGGTTCTGTAAGTGTACAGGCAAGAGCCTATAACCCGATTGGAGCAGGAGAGGTTTCTGAAGCATACGAAGTAATATTACATGATTATCCTCCGGCACCGGAACAACCCGTTGGAGATACGCTGGTTCATCCTGACACTCAATCAGAGTCAATATATACACTCCAGCCGGTATCTACTGCTGATGAATATGTATGGGAGATTGCTCCGGTAGATGCCGGAGAGCTGGATAACAAGCTTGATACTCTTATAATTACCTGGAATGAAAAGTTTGAAGGCGATGTCTATATTTCTGTGAGAAGTAAAAACAGTTGCGGTACGAGCGATTATGCGGAGATGTTGAAGGTGAAATTAGAGCCATCTGTTGCAGTAGAAGAATCCTCAGACACTGATATTTCAGTTTTTCCAAATCCAAGTGGCGGTAAGTTTACAATTCAAAATCTAAAATTTTCAGAATATACAATAGAAATATTTGATATTTCGGGAAAGAGAATTTATCAAACTATAGCAACATCTGAACAGTACAATGTAAATTTAAATCAGTCGGGTGTTTATTTGGTAAAGATAAGCTCTGATAATAGAAGCGAAACGCATATGGTTATAGTAAAATAGAATATCTTTTATCGATAGCGTATTTGGCACATAAAACTGGACTGATTAACTTGCATCAAAACTTTGAATCCATCAAATAATATAATTTGATGGATTTTTTGGTTGGTGTCTTAAAGATTAAACTTTTAACTTACTGCTTTTCCAGTATAAAATGCCTGGTAATAGAGGCAGCACCATTGGAAGGCAAGGATCTTCCCAGACTATAAGCGAATAAATAAACCCTACAGAAATAGGAAGAATAATCATGTAAGCTCCGATTCTTTCCCATTTTATGCCAAGTAATAACCCAATTAGCATAATTGGAATTGCAGTAAGCCACAGATTTTCAAATGTTGAGTATCCGGCTTGAGGTAGTGGTACTTTATATCCTATGTAAAATGTAAATACTATTGTAAAAAGAATTACTGAAACTACTACCGCGCTTATCTTGAATGTTTTATATCTGCTCATCTATATTCTCGTACATTGTTCAATCGTTAAGAAAATACTAAAAAAAACAGAAACGGCAAGCATTATATTCAATTAGTAGTTGTTAAGATATTGAAAAAAGGACATTTAACATAGAAAGTAGTGCTCGAATGAGGGCAAAAAAAAAGCGAACTTAATTACAAGATCGCTTTTTTATTGGAGTGAATTTTTGGTTTTATTTATTCTTTATTAGTAGCTAAGTATTTGAAAATCTGAGAGTAAAGGTCAAATTGTGTGTCAATTTTCAAACCTGCTATGTGATTAATAGTTTTATAATAAGCTTCATTTTCTTCAAGTGCAGACATACTATTTATATTCATATCCGCTTGAGCTGTTTGAGCTGATAAATTATCAATTATATAGCTTGTTGGTCCTAATTTTGAAGTAGCATTGATTAAATCAGATTTTTTGTATCCATAATCCATATCAATAACTGAGAATAACTTTTTGACACGACACCAATTAGTAATTTTTTGGAGAAGAATGGATCGATCTACTTCATCTTTTTCTTCTATATAAGATGTTAATTTTGATATTAAAGATTGTTTTTCTACTTTATTCAACATAGCCACAATTTTGTCCGGCTCAGTCCATGCATTGTTATAGAGGTGTACCAATCGATCTACCTGAATAATTGCAAAGGGTCTTGTTTCCTGCAAAGCATAGAAACATTCAAACAAGCAATCTTGATAATTTTGCTCTAAATAGGATAATGTATGAGAAACATTTTTTTGTTCTATGTTGTCATCAGCTATAAGAAGAAAATAAGTATTGATAGCTAAAAATGAAAACAAGGATAAATAAGCAAGAATCTTTACCATGTCTGACCTCTTTGGAATAAGCATTATTAATAATTAAATCAATATTTATGCCAAAAGTTAGACAGGTATAACTGATTATATATCAGTAAGATATATAAGACTATTTAGGTGCAAACTGGTTTCTAAGTGATTTTAAGAGTGCCGGTATGCTTTCAATATCAAAATTTTCTACTATGATATGGATTTTACCTGCTATATATTCAAATTCATCTATATTATGCTCTACACCTAGTTCAAAGAACATTTTTCCTAATTCTCCTATGTCTTCAATAAAATGTGATTCCTCAGCTTTATATAAAAGAGGTAAAATATTATCTCTAAATTTTTTGATATCTTCCTGTTTTAGAGTAAATTCATTAGAAGATTCTTTGATTTTTTGCGGTTCAATGATTTCAGGTTTACCGGAATAGTCCAGATGCCTTGTAAGCATTTTATATATTGATTTGCGATTCACTGGTTTCTCCAAAACACCGTCGAACGGTGTAGCAGGAAGATAAAATTCTTCTAAGTCGGAAGATGCAGTAAACGCAATTATTTTTATTTTTTTGTAGTCAGGTTTAGACTTGATAATATTTGCCAGATCATAACCGCTTATGTCCGGCATTCTAATATCCATTAGTATCATTTCTATTTCATTATTCTCAAGAATATTGAAAGCTAATTCAGCTGTAGAAGCTTCAAATACTTTAAGCCCTATTGATTCAAGAAATTCACTCATAACTTCTCTGTTGTCATTTCTATCATCTACTACCAGAATATTTGTTTTTTCAAAAGTATAAGTTTGATTCTCGTTTATAATTTGCGGTTTAATAAATTCAACAGATTGAATATTTGGTAAAATTACTTCAAACACACTTCCTTTGCTAAGTTCACTATCAAAAGAAATATTACCTCCCAGCATCTTGACGAGTTTCTTCGTAATTGCTAACCCAAGTCCTGTTCCCGGAACTTGTTTACTATACTTAATATGCTGAAAAGCAACAAACAGATTTGGGTGATCCTTTTTGCTAATGCCTTGTCCTGTATCACTAACTTTAAAAATTAGAGTTTGTGAATCAATTTGTTTAACCATGTCTACTTCAATTTCAACACGCCCTTGCTGAGTATATTTTTCTGCATTGCTAAGCAAATTGTTCAAAATTTGATATAATTTAACTTCATCTGTCTTAACATGACTAGGAACATCTT
The DNA here is from genome assembly GCA_965140345.1 of Kapaibacterium sp. (SeqCode). Classification (GTDB taxonomy): domain Bacteria; phylum Bacteroidota; class Ignavibacteria; order Kapaibacteriales; family UBA2268; genus JBFHIJ01. The sequence continues at coordinate 440,753 of OZ223202.1, read as the reverse complement.
CCGAGATTTTTATGTTAAAAGCTACTTCTTTTGCCTTGAGTTTAGGCGCGTAAGACTTTCGTAACTTATTAAGAACAAATTCAATACTTACTACTTCAGATTGTACCACGACTTTACCGGATTCAATTTTTGACAAATCCAGTATATCGTTAATCATTGAAAGCAATGTATTTCCTCCTGCAATTATAGACTCCAGTTTATGTCTGGAATTTGGATCGGATGTTTTGTCCAGCATAAGTTCTGCAAAACCGAGAATTGAGTTCAGAGGAGTCCTTATTTCGTGACTCATGTTAGCAATAAATTCTGATTTATATCTATTTGCAGTTTCTGCCTCGTGTTTTGCTTTCTGGAGTGCAAATTCTGCTTCTTTTCTTTGGCTGATATTCTGAGAAGTCCCTGTGATTGTCTGTCTGCTGCCTTCATTATCTGAAGTAATGCCAAGCCCTGTACTCATCCAGAGCCATCTTCCATTAGAAGCTAACACTCTATATTCATAAAGGCCTGTATGCTCACCTGTAGAAATCAAGAGCTCTAATTGTTTTTTAAATATATCTTTATCATCTTCATGTATCAAATCTATCATGTGAGTGCCAACCATTGCATCAGGGGAGTACCCAAGAACAGATTTCCAGGAAGGAGAGCAATATGAAAGCATACCGTCGGTAGTGATAGTAAAAATCAACTCACTGATAGTATTCATAATGACTTCAAATTTTTCTCTATTTTCCTTTAACTCTTTTCTAGCCACATTATAATCTGTAATATCTATTATAGAAGCAATAATTCTATGACTTGTGGGCAGATGATTGATAGTTACAAATAGCTTTTTTTCTTCATTATTTATATTATTTAAAGTTAAGTGGTGAATTGAGCTAAAAGTTTTACCTGAGAGCATGTCGTAATGATCTTTGATATAGTTTTCTTTACTTTCACCATAGAGGAAATTGAACCAGGACCAGTTATTTTCAAGTTCAATTCGAGTAAATCCGGACAATTGTTCGAACTGTCTGTTAATAAGTAATATTATACCTTCATAATCATAAATTACGATTGGATTTGCAGCATTGTCAAATATCGCTTTGTAATTTTCTATTGATTCTTTAAGGATACTTTTGTTTTTGAAATAATCTTTACGCTGGAGTTCAAACTCAGTAAGTAATTCGTTAAAATAATTGTAGAGCATTCCTATATCTTCGTCGATAGCCCTATCTATTCTTATGCTGTAATCTTTTTCTCTTAAAGCCTTATGACTAACTTCTATTAAAACGTCTAATGGTTTAAGTAAGTATTTGGCAGAAAAAACTATTAGAGCAAAGAAACTAGTGGCAAAGAATAAAAATAAGCTGACTTTTTGAAAACCAGTAAACAGTAAGAATTTGTTCTGATAATCAGCATTTATTATTGCTATGATCTTACCAAAATATTCTCCCCGGTATAAAATATCTTCTTCGTAAACAATGTAATCATCAAAGTTGACTTTTTGAAATTCTTCCAATGTAGCAATTTCTTTTTTTCTCTTATTATCTTTCGAATATTTCGCAAATAGATAAGAAGTTTTATCAAAAATATAGATACCATCAAAGTTTGAGGACTCAACTGCTGCCTGTAAAGATTTGTTAGCCTGGTTCGAATCATGTAAAAAAAGATAGTTTTCGTTGTATTCTGCTAAAAGTTTTAAAGTTTTTTTGTTGTCATTCTGCAAATGATTTGACCATTCTGTGTAGTTTAAATATAAGTCGACCACAGAAAAAAGTAGAAACACAATGGCTAAAATACCGTTAACTAATATTAAGTATCTACTTTTTATAGATTTATGTTCTAAAAACTTTGAAAAAACCATTTTTTATCAATAGTATATTTAATAAAATAGAGTATAGTTAAAATATACTTATTAAAAAAGATATATTTTTGTTACTTTTGAAGACTAAAAATACAAGGATTTAGAGAATGAAAAAAACACTATATTTAATTGTTATTATTATAATTAATATGTCTTTTGCCAATTCATTAAAAGCTCAATGGGTAAAGATATTAGACGAAAAACAATCGGAAAGAGTTTTACTGGATATTTATTTTTTAAAAGATAATCCTGATTATGGATGGATTTGCGGAAAGGATGCAAGGCTTCTTAGAACTACTGATCGAGGGGAGAACTGGGAAGAATACGTAATTGATCCTTCAAAACCAGGAGGCATTGGTTTTTTTGAATCTGTTGTGTTTCTAAATCCAAATGTGGGCTACGTATCCGGGCCGGGTGGTGTTTATAAATCTACAAATGGTGGTAAGAACTGGACATTGGTACTGGATGAAAGACTCTGGGGGTGCTACTTTGTAGATGAAAATTATGGGATGGCTGTTGGGAACGGATGTAGTTTTGGAGGTCAGGATTTTTATCGTACCACCAATGGAGGAGTTACTTGGGAGTACCAGGGATATTCTGATGTATCAACAAGTTTGACTGATGTGTATTTGGAAAGTAAAGATGGTAACGGTCTGGCTGTAAGTAGTGGTTTCCTTTGGAAAACTACTGATGGAGGTAGAAATTGGAAAATAAGAAATAACACCGGGAATGTAGACTGGCAGGAAGAGTTATCTTTCAAAGGGAACACATTTATTTTGCCGTATTCTAAAGGCTGTTCAGGTGGAAATGGAGGTGGTGGCGTTAGATTCAGCACAGATGGTGGTTATACTTACAGAGATTCAGACTTGGGTGCTGCAATGTTTGGAACTTTCGTTATATCTGATAGTGTAGGTTGGGTATGTGGTTGGAAAAATACTATGAAGAAGACTACTGATGCCGGTCGTACTTGGACTCAATACGACTGTGGCCTGAATGTTAAAGATGATATGGATGATATATATTTTATAGATGATACTACAGGTTTTGTTGTTGGTATGGGAATTTATAAGTATAAACTACCAGGTACTTATTTTTCAAAAATCAACCTCGTGGATTCTTCCGCTTGCGATGGTGATCCTGTCCTGCTTGAAGCAGAGGGTGATTATGCCTTCTATGAATGGAATGGGGTTATCGGGGACAAATTCTTGGAAGTGGAAAAATCAGGGAAATACATACTTAAAGCCTATAATATGTCATGTGATACAATCATTAGCGATACTATTGATGTAAATGTAAATACATCTGTAGGTGTTGATATTGATTATTCTAATCCTTTTTTGTGCGAAGGAGATTCGGCATATATTGCTTTTGATAGTAGCAATTTAGATTCTTATTCATGGTCTGATGGATTTATTGGAACAGAAAGGTATTTTGTTTCTGATACAACCGTTGTATTACAAGGAATAGATATAAATAAGTGCGATTTCTATCAGGAATTTAAGTTCAAGTTTGATCCACTTGCTAAAGTTAGCTATAGTGATTATGTAAAAGTAATATGTAAAGATAATCCTGTTTATCTTGAAGCAAATGTGGAAGGAGCCAGTGATTTTATTTGGTATAAAGACGGCAAACCAATCAGCTCGAATCAAAAACGAATTCAAGTGGATAGTGGAAGTCAATATTATATTGTCACAAAAAATAATTTAGGATGTGCTAGTGTTTCGGATTCTATTTCGATTAATTACCAGACAATCAATGACCAAATATCAGTAAATCCTTTGTCAGGAGAAGAAAACGTTGATTTAGGGGAAATGAAAGTAGCTTCGCCTTTGTCTTTTTCAATTGCTGTGCATAATAATTCTAAAGCAGATTATCTGCTTGAAGAAGCTCATATGGAAATGAACTCATGTTTTTCAATTCCAAAAGCACAGTTACCGGTTCTTATTCCTGCTGAATCATCTGTAAATTTAGATGTAAACTTCTTCTGCGCAGATTACGGTGAATTGAAAGATAAGCTTGTTCTTCGAGATAGATGTACATATGATTCTATTGAAGTTGAAATATTCAGATTGCATAATTCATTTGAAGTTGAGTCTAAGTGCGAAGTTCCTTTAACTGTGACAAATGTTAAAATGAGAAATCCTAGATTAACTCAGGCACGTGCACATTCCGGTTCCGGGAAAATCAGTGCAGAAGTGAATTATATTTCCGATAAAGAAGAAAATGCTGAAATAAGCCTGTTTAATACCCTAGGCGATAAAATCGCAACATTGCCGGCACAGCAATATGAAATTAATAGTTCTGAAGGTCTGTCTACTTTTAATATTACCGCCGAAATCAGCGACCAAAATCTGATGTCAGGTTTTTACTTTATATCTGTAAATGTTGGTGGTGTGGTTACAAATCTTAAAGTAACGATCAGTAAATAGATATTCAAATAAGTAGGAATTAGATTCGTTTGCCAAAATGCAGTTGAATTTTTAAGTAATGAGGAATATATTATGTCTTTGGGAATAGGAACAAAAGCTCCGGATTTTTCTGCAGAAATCAATGGCGGATCGCAAATAGAATTAAAAGAATTACTTGGCAAATGGCTTGTGTTATATTTTTATCCTAAAGATAGCACTCCTGGCTGCACAACGGAAGCGTGTGACTTTAGAGATAATATGGAAAGAATTACAAGCGCAGGTGCAACTGTTGTCGGAGTTAGCCCTGATTCTGTTAAATCGCATGATAATTTTATAGCAAAAAAAGAGCTAAATTTTACTCTGATAGCTGACCCTGAAAAGGGAATATGCAATCTCTATGATATAATCGGAGAAAAAAAAATGTATGGCAAAACATATATGGGAGTTATCAGAACTACTTATATCATAAACCCTGAAGGTGAAATTGCCTACGTTTTCGAGAAAGTGAAAGTTAAAGGTCATGTTGACCAGGTAATTGAAAAGATTGAGGAGTTGAAATCTAAGTAATTATAAATATTATTTCATTCTAAAATATAGATAAAAAAAAGTTCCTCACGAATCATAACGCGAGGAACTTTTTTTGCTTAAACCCAGATCCCTAATACAAACTTGCGTTTGTGGCAAAAAGAAGCTAACAGTTTGTTTATAATTTTACTTTTATTATAAGTAAAGTAGTGAAACAAACATTGCAACAACTACCCCGCCCTTCGGGCACCCATTCTTGCGAAGAAGGGGAATTTTGACATTCCCCTCTTTTCAAAGAGGGGTGGCATGCGTAGCATGACGGGGTGTTAGCTACCACAAAACTTGTTTTTTGTTATCGTTGTCTTTTATTCTAACAGTTGCTTTCTTGCAATTAGTTAGATGGAATTTGTCATTATGCAATAGAATATTCTCAAATCAGTGCAACGGCGTTAGGTCACTGAGCGAAAGTAGAGAGTCGAAGTGTAGCCCGCCGCATATACTAAGATTTTCTTACTAAGCAATATAGCATGTAACCATGTTATTACAGCCGTTTACCAGTAATTGTATTTTCTAATGACTTTTTTTGCTTAAATATCAAATTTTTAAGAAAGCTCTTTAAAATTCTCTTTACATTCTGGACATTTATAATACTTTTCGTATTCGCCTTCTACTTTTTTGTATCTTTCCTCCAATGTAGGATTTTTACAAGCAGGGCATTCGTGTTCCACAGGTTTGTAGTTTGTTATGTAATCACAATCAGGATATCTGGAACATCCGTAGAATTTACGTCGTGCTTTGCGGCTGTAGCGTTCAATTACGTCTCCATCGCCACATTTAGGGCATTTGACGCCTGTTGTGATCGGTTTTATACCTTTACATTCAGGATAGTCCTGACACCCGTAGAAGCTTCCAAAACGCGATTCTCGGATATACATTTGTTTTCCGCAAATATCACAGAATATACCTTCAGCAATAACGGGATCTTTCTTTTCCATCATTTCCTGCTCTATCTTCGGAAGTGGCTTAGTGCCACGGCAATCAGGATATTTAGAACAGCCAAGGAATCTTCCGCCTCTGCTTATTCTGATTATCATTGGTTCGCCACATTCAGGGCAAGGAATTTCAGGGATATCACCATGCTCTTCAGCATATTTAAGCGATTTAGTAAATGGATCGTAGAACTGGCGCATTAGCTCGACATAAGTTAAGTCACCATTTGCAACGATATCCAATTCCTGCTCCATTTCTGCAGTAAAATCCACATTAAATAGGGTTGGGAAATTTTTGACTAAAACTTTGCAGACTTCCATCCCTAAATCTGTTGGAATAAATGTTTTAGTAATTAGCTCCACATATTCTCTGTCTATTAGAGTACTAACAATCTGAGCATAAGTAGAAGGTCTGCCAATTCCAAGTTCGTCTAATTCTTTGACCAAAGATGCTTCATTATATCTAGCAGGAGGTTTTGTTTGCGAGTGAGTGGAATCAGATTTAATACAATCAACTGCTTGCCCTTCTTCTAAAGTTGGAGGAAGAAGCTGTTTGGTATTATCATTTTTCCCGTTACCATTTCCATTATCAATATCACCATACGCCGCAAGGAAACCTTTGAATACAACTATAGAACCGGAAGCTCTAAAAGTAAGGTCATCTCCTTCGATAGAAATAGTCGTCTGATCCATAACCGCAGGAGCCATTTGCGAAGCCAAAAATCTATTGAAGATTAACTCATAGAGTCTTGCTTCATCTTTATTAGCATATTTTTTTACTTCTTCAGGGGAGTAAATCATGCTTGTTGGTCTTATCGCTTCGTGAGCATCCTGAATATTAGAAGATTTACTTTTATATACATTAGGTTTTTCAGGTAAATATTTATCACCATACTTACTGCTAATGTATTCAGCTGCACTTTTCTGAGCTTCGGGGCTAGTTCGAACAGAGTCAGTTCTCATGTAGGTAATAAGACCAACTGAGCCGTCGCTGCCCATAGTTATACCTTCATAAAGCCTTTGAGCTGTAGCCATAGTTTTCTTATTAGAAAAACCAAGTCTGCGCGAAGCTTCCTGTTGCAAAAGTGAAGTAGTAAACGGAGAAGACGGTCTTCTTTTTACTTGTTTTTTAGCAATAGAGCTAATTGAAAAATCAGTTCTTTTGATTCTTTCAAGTATTTCTTTTGCCTGAGCCTCTGTACGGATGAAATGCTGAGAAGCAAGTTTTTCCTGAATGGCTTTATTTTCTTCTTCGTCTCCTGAAGAAGCAGATCCTTCAGGATTTTTAATAACTTTATTATCAAAAGAGTAAAGCTTTGCTTCTAAATTATCTTTAGTTTCATTCTCAAAGATACCGGAGATAGACCAGTAATCAATTGGCTTAAATGCCTGGATTTTGTCTTCTCTTTCGCAAATTAACCTTAAAGCAACTGACTGTACTCTACCTGCTGATAGAGCTTTAGAAGTTTTTTCTATCATTGCTCTATTAAGAAAAGGTGATACTTTAAAACCGATAAGTCTGTCAAGGACTCTTCTTGCCTGCTGAGACATAAACAGATCTTCATTGATATCAAGCGGTTCTTTAAGCGCCTTTTTGACACCGGTTTTAGTGATCTCATTAAATAGAATACGTTTTATGTTTTTATTTTTTTGCTTAATTATTTCCGCTAAGTGCCATGCAATTGCCTCACCTTCGCGGTCGGGATCGGTAGCGATCAGAACTTCTTTAGCAGCTTTGGCTCGCTCTTTCAGTTTTTTAATAACATCGCCTTTACCTTTGATGGTAATATATTTAGGTTCGAAATCATTTTCGACATCGACCCCCAGTTTTGTCTTAGCCAAATCTTTTATATGACCAACCGAAGCTTCTACTATATAATTTCTACCAAGATATTTATTAATAGTTTTTGCTTTTGCAGGTGATTCCACTACAACTAATGTTTTTTCAGCCATTTATTATCCTGCCTGTCGAGTAAATTATTTTTAGATTTTACGTTCTTATGGGAATTCAATTGCAAATATAAAAAATAAAGAACGATATAAAAGTTTTACTGTAAAAAAAAATTTCTGTATGTAATGCATATTATTTTATAAGGATAGAGATATGAGGAGTAAAATTGGAGGAATTATCCAAAATAGTTTTGCTTAATTGGCGTCATAGTAACTGAGCATTGAGAGATATTCCCAAAATCTTTATGTGAATGCTCAAAGTACAAAATGTATTGCTTCATTAGTACAAACTCCTCTTGACGGGAGTTACGTCAAGGAATTTCTGAACTAATCCCTAATTGAATGTAAATTAAGAGCAGCCTCTAGCCCGGGCTGCTCTTTCGTTATAGTGAATATTAAATCTATTTGTCTTCCTGTAAGTTATTAGTGTCATTCTTTTCGGAATTCCCATTATCTGTATCAATTTCACAGTAAGGGCCTTCCGGTTCCGTTACCAGCAAATCATTCTTAGGAGTAACACCAATATCTACTATTGTAAAGTCTCTATTGCTTGATGGAGTAACAACTAAAGCACCCATCATTACCAAACCTGTTGTAATAATTACAAAAGATAGAATACCTATTGAAAAATCTTGAATCTGGTATATTTCAGGAATTTTGTAAAACAAAAGAATCGTTATTAAGCCTCTGGGAGCTAGAAATATCTCTGGTATCACATTAGCTCGAAGGAAAGTTTTGAAGTTGATATATCTAACTAAATATAAGATCAAAACAATTATACTTCCGACAATCAACACTTCAGGATTGGTCATTTCAATTAAATCAATAGACATTCCAAACGCAATAAAGAAAAATGTCCTTACCAAAAATGCAGTTTCTGCAGTTATTACATGGAATTCGTTTCTTATGCTTTCTACTTTTGCTGAGTCTATATACTTTTTTAGCTTCCACTTGAAGAATATTTTTGAATTATTGAGGACTATACCAAAAATAAATATAATCAAAAGTGAAGAAAGGTGAAACTGTTTGCCAATTCCGTATAATGCTGCCAGAACTGCCAGCATCATAAATATTTTGATTTGAGTTGTGATTTTGCTAAAAAGATAAACTAAAAAATAAGAACTGAGAATTGAAACTAAAATTGTCATTAGAATCATTATAAGTCCTTGAGTCGAAAATATGCTTCCTTCTTGAATAACTACAAAGTTAAAGAACATAATTCCTATGATGTCAGAAAAAGTAGATTCATAAATCATAAATTCTTTCTTTTCCTGAGATAAACTGTGAACACTAGGAATTAAAACTGCGCTGCTAACTACTGAGAGTGGGATGGCATATACTAAGGAGTTAAAAAATGGCTCGTCTCGGAAAAACATAATTACTAAGGCGATTGCTACAGAAGAAATAATCAATATGAGTGATGCCATTAAGGCTGACCGCTTTATAGTTGCCAATTTTTCTTTGGAAAGTTTCAAATCGACAGCCGCTTCAAGTACAATCATTATCAGACCGACAATTCCAAGCAATTCTAAAACACTATAAAACTGTTCATCAAGATTTATATTAAGGGAAGTGGCAAGGAATTTCAGCCCCATGCCTGTGGCTATTAAAAACAAAACGGAAGGTATGTTAAATTTTCTTGAAGATATATCAAAAACATACGATAATAAAATCATTACACTTCCGCCTATCAACACTATGTAGGGATCAAACATACGCCGCACCTTCTTTCTTAAACCAATAGTCTTTAAATTATAATTTGTTTGTGTTTGAAATAAGAATATAATATATTAATACAAATTTTAAAGCAATTTTATACTAAATAGTAAGTTTAGCCGGCAATATTATTTTATTTGAGTTATATATGGAGAAATTTTTATGCTTAAACTAACTTATTTGAGCCATTCTTCTTTCATGCTTTCTGACGGAGAGTATACTATAGTTATTGATCCATTCGTAAACGGAAATCAGAATGCCCCGGTAGCAATAGATTCTATTAAACCTGATTTTATAGTCCTTACTCATGCACATGGGGACCATTTAGGTGATGCGATTCAAATAGCAAAAGATAATGACAGCATGATTGTTGCTGTAAATGAGTTAGCTAATTATGTAGCTTCTCAAGGTGTTAAAGCTCATAATATGCATATAGGTGGTGCATGGAATTTTCCATTCGGTAGATTAAAATTTACTATTGCTCATCATGGTAGCTCTACTCCTGACGGCCTTTATATGGGTGAACCTGCCGGAGTTGTTATCACTATGGGTGGCAAGACTATTTATCATGCAGGCGATACAGGTATATTTTTAGATATGAAACTGATCGGTGAATTGAACCCAATCGATGTTTACATGGCTCCTATAGGTGATAATTTTACAATGGGGGTTGAGGATGCAGTAAAATCAGTAGAATTTGTAAATCCTAAACTTGCTATTCCAATGCATTATAATACATTTCCAATAATTGAAGCGGATCCAAATGTATTTAAAACTAAAGTAGAAAGTTTGAACAAAGAAGCCAGAGTTATGGATTTTGGCGAATCTATAGTTTTTGACTAAGATATTTTTGAATATAAAAAATCCGAGCTGAGAGTATTTGATTCTAGTTCGGATTTTTTTGTAGTTCTATTACTGAATAATTCTTGGTAAAAATATTCTCGCTGAAATTTGATGAACTAAGTGGGAAGTGGCTCTTAGAGGCTGTTTTATTACTAAGAAAATTTCTTATCAAAACAGCAAAAGTGAAAATTTTAGACTAAGAAATCTATTCGTGCAGATGGCTAAAGCCATCTGTTGCACAGGCTTATAAGTGCAACCGCAAAGCTCACTGAGCGAGCAAAGCGATTCGAAGTGTAGCTTGTGGCTAGTATGTCAGATTTCTTGTAGAAACTAGTTGTGTTTTCACTTATAAGACAGCCTCTACTCCTAGAATACCACTAAAATATATTCAAAAGCAATTATAAATATTATATCAATACTAATTTTTACTTTTCCATCTTAATAAACACAGACATCCTTCCTGATTGCTCTTTATCGCGTCTATATGAATGAAATCTATCGTCCTCGATAGTACAATCATGATTGACTTCAATTTGATCTTTTGGGATTCCGCAATTGATTAATTGCTCTAAAATCGGTTCACGAATATCTAGGAGATATTTCTTATCGTTTAATTGAGTTACGTGTTTTTTGAAATACTTTGCCACATCCCATTCTACTTCATATTTATCTTTACCGGCGCAGGGGCTTAGCCAAACAAGTAAATCTTCTGCTTTACTGCCATATTTTTCATTAAGGAGACGAACTCCTTTAGATGCTATATTAAGTGAAGTTCCTTTCCAACCTGAATGTAAAGCAGCAATTGCTTTGTTAACTTTATCGAAGATTAATATACCACAGCAATCGGCCACAGTGACATTTAGTACCAGTTCTTTTTGATTGCTTATCATACCGTCAGATGCAGTTATTTCTTCTCCGAAATTAACTTCTTTTATAACGTCAGTGTGTACTTGTTTCTGGAATATCATGCGTTTACGAGGAACTTGGAGTAAATTACTTAATGCAGATCTATGTGATTCGACTTCGCTATCAGTCAATATTTTTCCAGGAAAAATGCAAAATCCAAAAGGTGGATAATTATCTTTGTTTGCAAGAGTTATGCCTGCAGTTATCTCTTTTGGGAAAATCGAAGGTTTAAGTATATCTATTTTATTCATGATTTAAATCTATTATTTGAGAAAGTCTAATAGGCAAATCTAAAGATTTTTCCAGTAATAATTGAGCCTTGTGATCAAGTTCTACATATTTAAATTCAACACTGTCTTTCAATTTATCGCAAAGATTAATTCCGCAATTACCTGTCACTCCGATATATAATTCTCCTTTACTACTAAGCATATAGTTTTCTAAAGAAATATCACGTCTTGCATATTGATCAGGTTTTCTTTCGCTCAGGATGAACAAAGTCTTTTCTTTTTCTTTTATTTCTACTGCGGTGAGTTGCTCTCTTGGGAATATTCTGATACTGATTTTGTTTGATTCTAAAATACTAAAAGAAATCGCAGTGCCTGCTAGAATTAGAATTGAAAATAGTATTTTGGCTCTCATTTTTTCCAGATAAATAAATGTAGTTAAAAGCATAGTAAATGCAATAGACCAATACAAAGCATTCTCTTCAAAAAGTAAAAATCTGAATGTGTCTATATTTATCTTGTTAATAAAAACTATTATATATATGCATAAGTCAGCACCGTGTAGTAGGAGTTCTCCCACAAAAGAAAAGCTCAAAAGCAATCCAACAGCACTAAGAGAAAGGGCTAGCATTGCTCCGGGTACAATAAATATATTTGCAAAAAATCCAATTCCAGAAAATATTCCAAAGTAATATGCAATCATAGGGGAGAGTGTCAATGAAGTTGCCAACGATAGAGATAAAGAACTTAATAAGAATTTGTATTCCCCTCTTTCTATTCTGAAAATGTTTTGCAAGCCTCTGTTTATCTTTCCATAGAAAAATATTATACCTAATATCGCAAGGAAAGACATCTGGAAGCCAACAGAATATATAACTGACGGATTTATAATAATGTTGATTAATGCCACTGCAGATACAATATTCACAGCTTTGACCTGCCTCTGCCGGAGTTTGAAATAAAGATACAGTGCAGCCATTATTCCTGCTCTCAGAGCTGTTACTCTAAATCCTGTTAGCCAGATATAAGAGAATAGTAAAACTGTAAAGCTTATAAACTTTGTATTGTGATTGGAGATAAAACCCAAAAAGATATAAATAGCTGCTGCGATCAATCCAACGTGAAGCCCGCTTACCGCAAGAATGTGTGCAGTTCCTGCAATTGAAAACTCTCTTTTAATCTGCTTAGGAATCTGACTTTTATCACCTGTAATTAATGCATAAGCTATGCCTGCATTTTCTTCATGCATGTTAACTGAGAGAATTTTGTAAATCTTTGTGTAGAGATTTTCTCTTAATGTTTCTATAGTAGACGGAGCATCTGTAACGGAGAGATTTCGTTCAAAAGCGATAGCCAGAAAATCAGCGCTTAGAGACTTCGCATAAACAACTTCGTCGAAATCTGTCGGAATTATTGCAGTTCTAGGTGGTCTAAGTTTGATTTTACATAAAATATCGCTACCGGCTTGCAAATTTAAACTGTCACTTTTGAAAATAGTTAAAAGCAAAGTTGTGTTATTTAAGCGAGGTAAGTATTTACACTTTGCAGTTCCGGTGCAAAGTGCCGTGCAGACTTTACCATTTTGACGGATGATTTTGTCGATCTCTCCTTTGAACATGCCCGGGACTGGTTCTATAATTTTATAAGGATATGAAAAGCCAATGCCTGTATTGAAAAGATATAAAGTGATACCCAGAGAAAGAGGAACTAGAATCAGAACAGCTGAATATCTCTTTTTATAGAAGAGATAAAATGTGGAAAAAGCTAATAAAGATATAATGCTGAACATTATATTAGTATCAGGAGATAGCATCAGACAACAAATTAATGCTGATCCTACTAAGAGCAGCATAATTGTTACTTTGTATTTGCTTAAATCTGTTAACATAAACAAAGCTAAATAATCAAAATTATTTCTATCCAAATTAGAAGTATTAAATTGAATTTATTTTATATTTATTATTGGCTAAATATTTTGCTTTGAAGAGAGAAGGGAGTGTTGGGAAAGAAAGGTTATATAACAAAATTGAGGTTGTCTCATAAGTAAAAAATCTAGCTGTTTGATCAATATTTGTGGTATCAAACACCCTACTTCGACAAGCTCAGTATAAACTCTCGCCTTTGGCGAGCTACCCCTCTTTGAAAAGAGGGGAATTTATAAGTTGTTTCTCTAATAGCTAGTTAGTGATGTAATAACAAATTTAACATTCCCCTTCTTGATAAGAAGGGGAGCCCGAAGGGCGGGGTAGTTGAGGTACTTTAGTAATATTTTCACTTATGAGACAGCCTCAAACCAGTCGAAAGATTTATCCTCTATCAGGATACTTTTTAGGGAATTCGTATCTGATGAGTTTGCCGTTGTCATTTTCAATTTTTTCCCAGCTGTCAAAATCAAATTGAATATGTACCATACCGCAAGTAGGTACATTATCAAAATATTGACCTGAAAGATAGGAAGCTAAAGAAGTAATATCAGGATTATGCCCGAATAGCATGACTTTGTTTATATTATTATCAACTTCTTTCAATTTTGAAATGATATATTTTGGGCCTTTTTCGTAAATATTATAATCTTCGATGAAATTATTTGAATCTATGCCAAAAGTTTCTGCGAAGATTTTTGAAGTAGTTAATGCTCTGTTTGCTGTACTGGAAATAATAATTTCCGGTTTAAAATCCCAAGTAGTAGCAAGTTTTGCCATAAAAGGAGCGTCCGTAAGTCCTCTTTTGTTAAGCGGCCTGTTAAAGTCTGTCCAGTCTGGATTGTCCCAGCTTGATTTTGCATGCCTTACTAAAATCAGTTCTTTCATTTATTTGCCTTTAATTAATAACTTTCTGAATAGAGTCACTGCTTTTATGCGCAACAGAATTTACATCTTTGTCAATCTGTGTATTGCTAAATTTGAAGAATTTTTTCTCTTTTGCAATTACATCTCTTACATTTTTCGCATTTAATTGTTCTCCGCGCTTTTCATAAGCTCTACTGAGCAAAATATTAATTTGTTCGCGAATTGAATCTCTTTTTCCCCTGTCATGAATCTGCATCCATGCTCTTTGTCTGAAATATGTATCTAATCCGTTTATTACAAGCGTAGGATGGTCTGTAGAGTCTTTTGTAGCTTTTGTTATAGCTTCACTTAAGATAGTTTCTACAGTTCCGCTTATATTAGTTTCTGTACTGTCTGAGGGATGTTTTGTTTCAGTAAAATATTCATTGATTTTGCATCTCATTTCCTGAACAACTTCCGGATTCGAGAAATCATAAACTTTAAAACGCATTTTGAGAGAAGGTTTTACTTTTACTGATATATTTGTTATCGATTCTCCCATACCGTTTAATCTAAGTTGCCTAAGGATTTTTACCAGCTCATCTTTTGTAAGATTTGTTTCCAGCATGGAAAGTCCACTTCCCAGCATAACATCACCAAATAAACCGGAAAATTTATCAAAATTTAGGAATATCATTTGTCTCATAAATTGAGCCTGGTTATAAGTTCTTTGAAAATCGTCCTGCACGAATCCTTTTCTGGCTCTTAAAACTTGCAGTTGAGAGCCGGCATCTTTATATCCAAGCCATTCTAATATGCCCATAGCTTGAGAAAAACCAAATTCAACATAGTAATGAATTCTATCAAGCCCAGCTATTCTGGCAACTTCACCTAAATAGAAGTCTCTGCCTTTAGATGCACGGCAAACTGTAAGCTTGTTAAATGTGGTTGTATCCGGGTATCCTGCATCTGCTTCAGTGTCTCTGGGAATAGAGATTATTTCAATCCTACCTTCATCAGGCAATATTGAAAAAACATGATTTGCGTCAGCCTTTTTATATCTGCTACCCAAGCGGGAATCAACTCCGGTTAAGGCTATATTAATTCTTCTGCCGTCAAATATCTTCTTGTATTCAACTCCGGCATATCTGTCTATTCCATAATAAATATTTGTATCTTCCGAATTACTAACTTTTATTATCTCTATTTTTGGATCGCAGGTATCGATAATTGATTTATAAAAGTCCACGGCTATTTGAGGTAAAGTGTCTTGATTTAAAGCAGTCTTAGTGACGGTATTTTTATCTTTCGGAATAGTTATTATTGTATGACCATAACTATAAATAAATACGAAAAGACCTGCGCAGATTAGCACGATCGTAAGAGCTGAAAATATGAAAAATTTTTTCCAGTTTAACTTTTTGCCCGTTTTGCTCATTTTTAGATGTCTTAATTTGGTAAGGATTAACTTCAACTTTACAAAATAAAAACATTATAGCATAAATCAAATAGTTTATTTACCTAAGTATCGAGAAAATTTGCAGTTAGCTACAAAAAAAGCCCCGATTAGTATCGGAGCTTAAATTTTCTAGAATATTTTATATTATTCAAATTTGCTTTTATTTTTCTTTCTGAAGACAAATGAGATAGGTGTTCCTTCAAAATTCCATACTTCTCTCATTCTGTTTTCCATAAACCTTTTATAAGAATCAGGAAGATATTCCGGATGATTAAGGAAAAATGCAAACACAGGTGGTTCGTTGCCAACTTGTGTTATATAATTTATACGTAAGTCTCTACCTTTTACAGATGGAGGAGGTGTCCTTTCCAAATGAGGCAATAATTCCTGATTAAGCTCAGAAGTTTTGATCCTGGTAAGTCTTCTTTCTTTGATTTCTTTAGAAATATCCAGTACTTTAGCGATTCTTTGTTTAGTTATTGCAGAGATGAACACTATTGGAACATAGCTAAGAGTTTTCAAGTCTTCTTTGATTATTTTAGTAAACTCAAGAGAAGTTTTATGATCTTTTTCAACTAAATCCCACTTATTAACCGCTATAATTAAGCCTTTTCGTGCTTGCTCAGCCTGGTTAATAATTCTCTTATCCTGATCTTCCAGACCGCGTGTAGCATCTACCATAAGCACAGCAATATCGCAACGTTCAATTGCTCTTGTTGTACGGAACATACTGTACATCTCAATATTTTCTTTAATATGAGTACGTCTGCGAAGGCCAGCCGTGTCAATCAGAACTATTTCTTCTCCATGGTATTTGATGATTGAGTCAATGGCATCTCTGGTAGTTCCCGGGATGTCTGTTACAATCATTCTATCCTGACCTAGAAGCGCATTTGTAATTGAAGATTTTCCAACGTTAGGTCTTCCGATAAAAGCAATTTTCAATCTTGTATCTTCATCTTCATTATCTTCGCTTTTTAGCGGTTCAACAACTTTATCTAAAAAGTCACCGGTATTATGACCATTTATGGCTGAAATAGGATAAGGCTGATCTAATCCTAAATTCCAGAACTCATAAGCAAAATCTTCCATATCATTGTTGTCGCATTTATTTACCACAACAGTAACAGGTTTCTCTGATTGTCTTAATATAACAGCAATATCCTGATCAAATGGAGTAACACCATCTCTGGCATCTACAACAAAAATAATAGAATCTGATTCTTCGATAGCAATCATTGCTTGCTCGCGAATAGCTTTTTCCATTGTATCTTCATTGCCCGGTATAAATCCACCTGTGTCAATTACAGTAAATAACTTACCGTTCCATTCTGATTTACCGTAAATTCTGTCACGAGTTACACCTGGTTCGTGCTCAACAATTGCTGCTTTGTTATGTGTTAATCTATTAAATAGGGTGGATTTGCCTACGTTAGGTCTTCCAACTATTGCAACTACATTCATTTTGATTTTTCTTCTTCATTAGTTCAATAATACAAATAGCAGAAAATGTCGTGGAATAAATCATTTGGAATGCCACTTGCCTAACTTGCAAATTAGTAAAAAACAACTACATATTCGATATAGCTGTGTATAATTTTTTTTAATGATTCGACTTTTAATCTGACTTATACGTGTTAAAGCAAAAGACAGGTGATTTGTCTAAAAAATAGATATATAGTTAAAATCTGATTTCTTTGTTTTTTGCACTTTTATCTGTATTTTTTCAATAAATATAAGACCACATTTATACGATTAGAAAATAGTATGGAATCTATCTTTAAAAATAAAAAAATTCTTTTGGGTGTGACTGCTTCAATTGCGGCATATAAAAGCCCATTAATTGTGCGAGAGCTTATAAAATTGGGAGCTCATGTTAATGTGATTATGACTCCTTCTGCAAAACATTTTGTGACTCCAATGACTCTGACAAATGTGTCCAGAAATCCTGTTGCTGTTGAAATGTTTGATAAAGATTTGCAGGATAGCGGTGCCTGGCATATTCAATTAGCACATTGGGCTGATCTTGCTTTAATTGCGCCTTGTTCAGCAACTACTTTAGGAAAACTCGCAAATGGAATTTCAGATAACGCTTTGACTACTGTCATTACGGCACTTCCTCGCGAATTGCCTTTGCTGTTAGCGCCTTCTATGGATTCCACAATGTGGCTTAATCCTTCAACTCAAAGAAATGTTCGCCAGCTACAGGCTGATGGAGCTTTAATTATTCCTCCTGGGGAAGGTGAACTTTCCAGTGGAATAATTGGACCGGGACGTTTACCGGATATTAGCGTTGTGATAGATTATGTTTATAGAGCGCTTAAAGGCTGGGTTTACGAAGAAAAATCAGAAAGAGTTTTCATGGATGATACTAATCTGCCAAGACCTGAAAAGCCTGCGTATAAAGAAGAAATAATTCAGAATGATATTGATCTGAAAGCTTCAATTCAGCTTGAACAGATGAAAAAAGCTTTGTATGATAAAAACCAACCTCAGGTACTCAAAGGCAAAAAAGTAGTAATTACAGCAGGTCCGACTCATGAAAAAATCGATGATGTCAGATTCCTGGGTAACCACTCATCTGGTAAAATGGGATACGCAATTGCTGCTGCTGCGAAAAATGCAGGAGCCAATGTTGTGCTTGTATCCGGCCCTGTGGCATTAAATCCACCTGAAGGTGTAACAACTATCAATGTATGCTCCGCACAAGAAATGTATGACGCTACTGTTGTAGAATTCCCGGATGCAGATATTGGAATTATGTGTGCTGCAGTAGCAGATTACACTCTTAAAAAACCATTTGACGGTAAACTTAAAAAAAGTGAAACCGGACCTGAGTTAAATCTTCAGCTTATTGAAACTAAAGATATTCTTGCTTCACTTGGCAAAAAGAAAAGAAAGAATCAGACATTAGTTGGATTTGCTTTAGAAGCCGTGAATGAAATTGAATATGGAAGAGATAAATTAAAAACTAAGAATGCTGACATGATAGTAGTAAACTCAGCTTCTCGTCCGCAAAGTGGTTTTGGTATTGATACTAACACAATTACTTTGCTTATTAAGAATGCAGATGAAACGCATTTCCCTCCAATGACTAAAACGGAATGTGCAAAGATCATCATTGAAAAAGCGACAGAAATACACAAAAAACAAAATGCTTAATTAGTTTGTCTTTAAAGATCAGGGAGTAATATTTATAGATGAAGACAGTTATTATTTGTCATGAAGGTGCTAGATTAGACACGGAAGGATTAAGTAAATGGATGTCTTCATTTAGTGATTTACTCGGAATAGTAATTTTAAAAGAAAAGCCGGGACGTTTTTTCAAAAGAGTAAAAAGAGAAATTAAACGTAGCGGGTTTATCGGATTTATAGATGTGACGATATTTCGTCTTTGGTATAAATTCTTTAAAGCCTCTGAATATGATAAATGGGAAGATAGTATATTTCAGGATATTTTTAGTAAGTATCCTGAATTATCTGCTCAAACCAAAGTAATCTCCAGTCACAGCCCCAATTCAGACGAAGTTAAAGCTTTTCTTACAGAACTTCAACCTGACATTATGCTTGCCAGATGCAAAACCTTACTTAAACCTGAAGTATTTCAGATACCCAAAACTGGAACTTTTGTGCTTCATCCGGGAGTTACTCCTGAGTACAGAAATGCTTATGGCTGTTTCTGGGCAATTGCAAATAAAGATTATGATAAGGTCGGCACTACTTTACTTCAAATAGATGAAGGAGTAGACACAGGGCCGGTATATGAATATTTCTCTTATGACTATGATGTACTAAAAGAATCACATCTTGTTATCCAAAACAGAACTGTAGTTGACAATCTGGATAAAATTGCTGCCAAGTTTAAAGAAATATACGAAGGTACAGCAGAAAAAATTAACACTAGCGGAAGGAAATCAGGTGCATGGGGACAGCCCTGGATGTCTGTATATCTTAAAATGATAAAAGAAGCTAAAAGGAATAGAAAGAATGAAAGCAATAACTAATTTATATCATGATGTTGTTCCTAAAGGAGATGATGAATACAGCGGATTCCCGGGTGGCGCAGCAGCTCTTTATAAATTTGATACAGATACTTTCAAAGAACATATAAAACTCACTAGTCAGCTGATAAAAGAGAAACCCATCACAGTTTACGAATATCTAGAGAATCAACACAAGAAGCCTTTTATGCTTGCTTTTGACGATGGTGGTATCAGCGCATATACTTTAATCGCCGATATTCTGAGAGAGCTGGACTGGAAAGGTCATTTTTTTATGACTACAGATTATATTAATGATCCAAGATTTATCAATAAAAATCAAATGCTAGAGATGATAAATGAAGGACACGTGATTGGCTCTCACTCCGCGTCTCACCCGACTAGAATGAGCGAAATCAGCTACAAACAAATGCAGACTGAATGGCAGAATAGCAAAAAAGCTCTGGAAGATTTATTAGGAATAGAAATAGACACTGCTTCTATACCGGGCGGTTATTATTCTTTAGATGTTGCTAAAACTGCTGCTGAAGCCGGGTTTAAAGTGCTTTTTACCTCCGAACCAATCCAGAAATCATTCAATGTAGATGGTTGTGAGATTATTGGGCGATATACAATTTTCAGACGCATGACTCCTCAGCAGGCAGCTAAACTTGCTTCAGGTGACTTTGCTACTTGTTTTGGTCAGTGGTTTTACTGGAACTTAAAAAAAGTAGCTAAAAAAACTGCAGGTGGCTTATATCTTAAGCTTCGTGACTATATGTATGAAAACAAAAAATAGAAAAATCAATGAGAATAATCTGATATAGGAAAAATAATAATACATCATAATGTAAATTTATGTGTAACTTTTTTAGATTTTCATGTGTCTACATTATGTGAGACGAAATAATTTTGAACCAAATATTTTCTTAAGCGTACTAAATATTAAACAAGATGATTTTCGTATTCACATGCTCCTTGAATAGAAAACAGATTAGGCAGATTCGTAAATAAGTGACTGAATCTGCCTTTTTTTATTTCTACTTGCCTTTATTATCCAGCTTTATTTTATTACTTTTGCAAATAATCTCATTCATTCGAGCAACCAGGAGTTAAATATGGGAGTGCAAAGGGGACAGTGGAGTTCCAAGCTTGGATTTATCTTTGCAGCTGCCGGTTCTGCCATCGGTTTAGGGAATATTTGGAGATTCCCTTATACTGTTGGTGAAAATGGAGGTGCTGCTTTTGTCTTGCTATATATATTTTTCGTTTTTATAATCGGTCTGCCTTATTTATATGCTGAATTCGCATTGGGCAGACACGCTAATCAGAATGCTATTGATGCAATTAAAACAATAAGTCCTAAATCCAAATGGAAATGGATAGGAGCTCTGGGAATACTTACCGGTACAGGTATTCTATCATTTTACGGAGTAATTGCCGGATGGACAGTGGGATATGTTTATAAATCTTCTGTTTCTGACTTCGGAGGCTTTACGGAATTTATTGCAGATCCACTTGCTGTTATATCTTTATTTGCCGGATTTATGGTTCTTACTGCTTCGATAGTATCAAAAGGTGTTTCAGGCGGAATTGAGAAAGCCAGCAAAATTCTAATGCCTGTTTTACTGATAATTCTAGTAGCACTCACTATTTACGCAAATACTCTTGAAGGGGCAGTAAAAGGGTTAGATTTTTATTTAAATCCTGACTTCTCAAAATTGACCGGAAAGGCAATAATGAGCGCATTAGGGCAGGCATTTTTCTCTTTAAGTCTTGGTATGGGGCTAATGGTGACTTATGGAAGCTACCTATCCAAAGATGAAGATATAATGCAGTCCGGATTTCTGATTGGTTCTTTTGATACTTTAATAGCAATTCTTTCAGGTTTGATTATTTTCCCTGCTTTATTTGCAATGGGAGAAAATCCAGAAGCAGGGCCAACACTGGTGTTTGTTGTATTTCCTAAATTATTCAGCAATATGCCGGCGGGTGAGATTGTAGGAGCTGCATTCTTCATTTTGCTTTCTATAGCAGCCCTCACATCAACCATTTCTTTACTGGAAGTTCCGGTGTCATATTTTGTTGATTCAACAAAGATGAGTCGTAAGAAGCTGGTTTGGATAGTCGCATTTGTTACTTTTCTTATTGGAATTCCTGCTGCATTATCGCAAGGAGCAGTAGAGTCGCTTTCAAATTTTGGTTTTATCAGCGGACATTTTACTTCACCTGATTTCTTGAGTCAAATGAGCTTCATTTTTGGAGATTTTTCTTTAGCTCTTGGTGCTTTGCTTCTCAGCATATTTATAGGATGGATATGGGGAGCAGATAAAGCTGCAAAAGAGCTGGAAAGCGGCTCAAAGTATTTCAAAAAAATCAGTATAATCTGGCAAATCTCAGTTAAATATGTGATTCCGCTTGTAGTATTTATCATACTACTAAATCTTTTCAAAGTCTTTGAATAATAAAAAAATCCCCGGATAATGATTAGTTATACGGGGATTTTGGCGTATTTGATAAGTAAATAAGTCTATTCCACAGCAAAGCCGAACATTCTTTTTTGCACACCATTATCTACAACAAGATAGTAGACTCCGGTTTTCATGCCCAGAGTGTTTATTCTTTTTATGGCAAAGCCTCTGTACTCGTCATATTCAAATTCTTTATCAAGGCTTTTTACAACTTGCCCCATGTAATTATAAATATCAAATTTTACTTTTGACCTGGTTGAAGGCTTAAGGTAAAATTTAACATTCGTATAAGTCTTTGCCGGGTTCGGGTAAACTTTAATCGGCACTATGGTAGGAAATGCTTCCACTGAAGTGCCATCAGGGAAGTATTCCATAGCTTTGTAATATGATTTGCCATCTACTTCGCATAAGCCTGAAATCCAGTTGCTGTTTCGTCCTGAATTTAGGACTTGATATACAATGCTAAACCCTTCGTGTTCTAGATGTTCAAAATTATAGCTGTCGATCATTTTATATTTTACCGGTCCCTGACTTAAAGTAAATATACTGACATATATATTGCCTTTACAGTCAAAGTTAGCAAAAGGCTGTAAATGATAAACACTATCTTTAATTATTACATCAGGATGATTTTCAACAAGGATACTTTTTGCTAGATCAATCACATCAAAATCCATAGTTTTTAAATCGAATAAGCCAAGCAGATGTTTCCAGCCTACAAGTAGTAATTTATCATCATGTAATCTAATTTCCTGAGTTTTATTCCACACAATATTTCTTGCGCTGGCAATGGAGTCTAAGTTAATAGACCATTTTTCTTTTTTCGAATAGTAATGAATAATGTTAGTGTCTTGCTCTATGTATAAGAATCCTTTTTTGTAAGCAAGATAGTTAATAGGAGCTACATTCCACTTAAAAATGTTTACTGAATCTATTTGCAAAGAGTCTAGTTTTAGTGTATTTTCATCAAAAGTATAAATCATATCCCAATATCCACTAAACCAAAAAGTATTATTGCTGTAACCGGTTGCAAGTCCGAAGTCTAAATATTCTGATAATTGTAATCTGTTTATAATTATAGTGGTATCTGTGTTGTGGAATGCTAAATATGAACTGTCTTGTGTGAAAAATACAGTCATCTGAAGTCGTTCACCAATATGGCTAAGTCTTTGATGAATATAATGTATATCATAGTTTTTTTCTGATGTTTTAAAGGTATCAATAATCTGTAAGGTTCTACTTTCTTCATCTACTATTGCATATTCATATTCTGAAAAAAAATATAGTTGACCGGAAGAATCAATTTTAGCAGCCCTAAATTTAAAACCATCTTCAAAAATGTATGGTTCATCGTATTCTTGGGACTTTAGATTTGAAAAAACAGACAAGAAAATAAGGAGTGTAAAAATTATTTTCATAACTAGCAGTTTTAAAAGTATGTATAATATAGTTTTTAAAATGACAAATAGAGTATTAAAAAGTTACATAGATTAGCAAAAAAAACACCCGCAAGATAAATTCTACGGGTGCATCAATCTTTAAAAAATTCTTTTAGAATAACTTAATTACTCCACTTCATAATCTCTTCTTTATCGTCGAAGTGGTGTTTTGTGGTTCCTAATATCTGATAATTTTCATGTCCTTTCCCGGCTATTAGGATAATGTCGCCTTCCATGCTGAGCTGATAAGCCAGCTTTATTGCTTCCGCTCTTCCGGGAACTTCACAACAGTTGCGTCGCAATTCGATCCCTGCAAAAATTTCTTTTCTAATCTGGTCAGGAGATTCTGTTCTTGGGTTATCATCTGTTACTATGCTGAAATGAGCAATGTCAGTGCTGAATTTTCCCATAATAGGACGTTTAGTTTTATCTCTATCGCCACCACAGCCGAAAACTGATATAAGCTTACCTTTAGAACCTGATTCCAAAAGGACTTCTTTTGCGGCTTTGAGTGCTTTTTCAAGCGCATCCGGAGTGTGAGCGTAATCTATTAATGCAACTGCACCATTTGCAAGATTAACTCTTTCCATTCTGCCGGGAGCTCCTTTTGCTTCAGCAACAGCTTTTGCAATTTTATTAGGATTTTCTTTTTCCAAAAGCGGAATGGCTAAAGCCATGGAGATATTATCAATATTAAATTTTCCGATCAGTGTTGTATAAAAATCCATTTTAGAATTGAAGTTCATAGAGAACTCCATTCCGCTGATTTTGGAGACTTCTTCGGAGATTATCATGTTACTATTATCACTTCTTCCGATAGAAAAGATATTCTGAGTTCCACAGTTTTTGATAATTTCTGAAGAGTATTTATCATCTCCATTAACGATTGCGAAGCCGTCAGATTTAATTCTACAAAAAAGTATACTTTTAGCAGCTGCATATTCCTCCATCGTTTTATGATAATCTAAATGTTCATGACTTAGATTAGTAAATATTCCGGCTTTAAATCTAATATTATCCGCACGGCTCTGCACCAGAGCATGAGAAGAAACTTCCATAAATACTTTTTGTATACCTGAACTTACCATTTCAGCAAGTATTTCTGCTAATTCCAAAGATTCCGGAGTTGTATGTGAAGCTTCTATCTTTTTATCACCAATAAAAATACCTGTAGTGCCAATAATTCCGGTTTTATAGCCCAGAGCAGAGTACAGATGATTTAAAATGAAAGTGATAGTAGTCTTGCCGTTAGTGCCTGTGACCCCATACATTTCTAATTTTTCAGCCGGGTGGTCATAATAGTTATGAGCAATCTGAGACAGAACTTTTCTTGAATTTTCAACTTTGATATAATCTATATTTTCGTTTATGTCTTCTGGGAACTCTTCGCAAATAATCACAATTGCGCCAAGTTCAATAGCTTTGTTAATATACTTATGACCATCAGTTATTTCGCCTCTCATAGCGACAAATAGATCATTTGCCTCAACCTTGCGAGAGTCATAGCAAATATTAGAAATTTCGGCAGGAACTGAACCTTTCCGGTCAATTATGTTTATATCTTTTATAATAGCATCAAATTGTTTCATAGGAAGCTGATTCCTTGTATTTTTGTCTTCGTATTCTAATTAGGTATCTTATTTATGTGTTAAGCAGTTCTTGAATACAGTCAATTACAATCAAAAGTTTGACACAATACTTGACAGATAAACTAATTTAGTAAATATATATTCTATAACATTACTACTGATTTCTTAACTTTTTCAAAAATAGGAATAAAAATTGAAAAGATATATAATAGTATTGGTTTCTTTGATAGCATCTTTTTTTTCCGGTGCGCAGGCTGCGGAAGTAGATTCTATATTATGGCATGATGTAAAGGCATTTGGAAGAGATTTTGTGGGTGTTGGCAGCTCTTTTATTCATAACGATAATAATGAGCTTTATCATTTGGGTGGGCTTACTGCTTTGAGTTTGGCAGCAATGGCTGCGGATCAGAGTGTACAGGATTTTGCACTCCGAAATAAATCTGATTTTATGACAGATTATATCGATTTCGTAGATAATTACGGACTTAAAACAAGTGCAGCTCTTTTTTCAGGAGGTACTTATGCTTATGGTCTTATTGCTGGTGATGAGTATGTACGAGTCACCGGGCGATTAGTAGCAGAGTCAATTTTGTTATCAGGTGTTATCACAGGCTCTCTCAAAGTTATTTTGGGAAGAGCTCGCCCAACCAATCAGGATGATAATTATAATTTTCAATTTTTTGAACTAGATGATGACTATAACTCATATCCTTCTGGGCATACCACAATAGCATTTGCAATTTCATCAGTTATCGCCGGAAGGATAGACCGCTGGTGGGCTTATATTGGTACTTATGGTATTGCAGCATCCACCGCTTACGCAAGAATGTACAAAAACCGCCACTGGTTCAGCGATGTAGTTATGGGCGCAGCAATCGGTACACTCAGTGGTTTAGCAGTAATGAATGCGCATGATAAAGATCAGACAAAGTCTAATTCTTTGTCATTTTATCTTACCCCAGGTGGAGTAGGGATGATGTATAGATTCTAGTTTTTATCAATTAATCCTTTATCTATAAGATATTCTGCCCAAGCATTAATTCGTTTTTGTGCGCTTTTAGGATTATATCTTTCAAATTGGTATTCATAGCCAAGTCTTGTATTGTGTTCAAGTTCGAGAATTCTGATTATAATTAAAATTGGAGAATATGCTAAAATTGGAGAATCATATCTATAGTCATATTTTATTCGGGATGTATCCTGCAGAACTTTTTCAATAAATGAATAATCCAATTTTTCTTTAGAATATAAATCAGGGTAGTATTTATCTGCGAAAAACTTGAAACATTCTATTTCTGAATAATTTGAAGAGAGCAAAACCAAGGAATCTAATTTTTCAGGATAATATTCGTAGAAAGGAGCTCCTATTGATTGAGAAATTCTAACAATGGTTGTATGTAGTTTAAATCTTCTTTTTGTAATGTCCATTATCTTATTAAAATTAGAGAAACACTCAAAGAGGTTTTCATAAGTCATATATTCAATTAGATAGTCCAGCTCATCTTCTTGTATTCTTTCTTTCAAACTATCTAAGATATATGTCAGCTGTTCCGAAAAATTCATATCTTTCATTTGAATAAAATATAAAGGATCATATTTTATATTAAATCCTTCTCCACTGTATAAATTTTCAAGTGCAGTTATCTGTTTGTCATCAAAAGAAGATGTGACATAATATGAATAATGAGAACGAAATTTTGCAATCTTTTCTAATATATAATCATCCGTCATTATTCTATTTGGATTATGTAAAATCGCATTTTGGAATTTTCCCTGATGAAGTAATCTACTTAGGATAAGCCCTTGATCAATATCATTGAATTTCTGTAAAGCATCATAAATAATATCTAGCGAAGATGGGGTCATATATTTTGATGCCATTAGCAGATGTGAAAATCTTTCTACCTCTGTTAGCAGATGTGACACTTGAGCTATTGAATCAATTCTAAAAATCTCGTCAGGGTAGAAAATACTAAATTCAGAGTCTTTTATTTTGCTAAGCAAATTTTTCCAAATCACAGTATCTTTATCTTGTCTAAACTTAGATTCTATAATGAAGTTTAATTGTTCCGATCCTACATAATCGGCATTTTGATATTCTGATAATTGGCTTTGGTAAAAATCTTTCCCCCAATTCCTAAAATTCAAGCTATCTGATTCCCATAGATTTTTCCAATACGGAGCTTTTTTTTCACAAAACCAAACTGTGTTATTATATTCAATCTTTTCTTGAAAAGTAGTATCGTTTTCTCTGTCATACTGGAATTGAAAATCATAAAGTTTTTGTAAAATAGTAATTATAATAGTAGAAATAGAATTCTCTTTTTCGGAATATGTATAGTGTATTTTGTTTCCCTTTATATCATAGCTTCTACATAAGAATCGATAATCATCTACTATTTTTATTATAGCAGGAACCATTTCAAGCGATATGTTGTTTTTTAACAACTCAATATAGAATATTAATGATCTTTTGTCTTCTGAATTTTGAATGTATTTAACAATTTTGTAGTAGTTTGGTACGGTGTGATCAAATTCTAAAGTATCAGCGGAAATAAAATTAGCTTCTTCTAAAAATGAATCCGGTATCTCTTTAAAATACCTAGGTTTATAGGTAGTTTGCTTGTGTTGTCCGGGACAAGCTAAAAGTAAAAATGAAAGTAAAACTATTATTATTGTTTTCATTATTTTATTTCCTTATCAATCAACCCCTTATCTCTTAAATACTCTATCCAGGCATTAATTCTTTTTTGTGTGCTTTTAGGATTATATCTGTCAAATTGGTATTTGAAGCCAAGCCTTGTATGGTGTTCAAGTTCGAGGATTCTGATTAAGGTTAGGATAGAGGAGTATTCCATAAACCTCAATATAGAATTACTCCAGGCATATTGGTTTGTATCTAATTTATATTTCTCATTATTTTGCACCAAAGCCGATTCCATTTCTTTAGATATTAGCTTATAATTCAATTTTTGATTATAGAATAACTCAGGGTATAAGTCAACTGCAAAATAATGTATGATTTCTTCATCTGTCTTATTGGAACAAATATTTTCTAAAGAACTTATATTATCTATTGAATACCTAATAAGTGGAATACCTAATTTAACAGACAACCCATCCATAATAAATTTAATATTATCAACGGTATCGATTTCTTTTGCATATTTACAAATTGCAACTAAGTTTTTGAATTTAGTTGTATCTATTAATTTTGACAAACACTTTCTTTGTTCACGCTTTCTGAGTTTCGAAACTATAAACTCTAATTGCTGCTCATAATTCATGTCTTGCATATCTAGAAAGTAAAGCGGATCATTATAAACATTATATCCTCTTACATAACTACCACTTCTCCTGTCCAACTCTGTTTTGCCCTGGGCGAAAGACTTATCTGAATTAA
The DNA here is from genome assembly GCA_965140345.1 of Kapaibacterium sp. (SeqCode). GTDB lineage: Bacteria > Bacteroidota > Ignavibacteria > Kapaibacteriales > UBA2268 > JBFHIJ01. Next base: position 412,240 of record OZ223202.1, on the reverse strand, counting down.
CAATTTGAGAGTAGTGATTCCTATACTTTTTTACCATATTTTGAATGTATTGATTGGTAAATATTTTCCTATTTGGATTTTGTATTATTGCTGTGCGTATTACTTCATAATTTAATAACTCACTAATAATCTCACCTTGATCAACTTCGCTATATTGCTGTAATGCTGGATATATTTTTTCAAAGTGAACCTGATTATAATCACTCAGATATCTAAATATATCAGAGAACATATCTTTGCAATTCATAAGTTGCTCTAGCTGAGCTAGTGAATCTACTTTGAAAATGCTATCTGCGCTTAAATAAAAAAATCTGGAAGCCTTGATTTTGCTCAAAAAGTTTTTCCAGATAGAGGAGTCTTGGTCTTGACGATACCTAGAATCAATTATGTAGTTTAACTCAGAAAAATCCAAAGAATCTGCTTCCTGCATTTTTAGCAAGGTTTCATCATAAAAGGATTTTCCCCAATTTCTATAGTTTATGCTGTCATTTTTCCAAAGCTTCTTCCAGTAAGGTGCGACTAATGAATCATGGTGTTTCCATTTAAAAGAATTGCTGGGTTCTTTAGTGACTGTGTTAGATCCTTCATTATATATAAAACAAAAATTATAGAAGTTTTCCAGTAAGTGTATTATATTATTTGAAACTGTATTTACAGTATCAGGTACAAACCACCTAAAACAGTGAATACTATCACTAGCATTGCTCTTATTATCATCTACAATTTTTATAATAGCGGGTATCATTTCAAAACTTGCATTGCTGTCTAGCAGGTAACATAGAAACAGGAGATCTGAGGAATCTTCTTCTGCAGCTTTTATTGAATTCACAATAAGATTATAATTTTCAAGAGTCTTTGCAAATTTGAGTTTGCATACATCTTCATATTTAAGATTAGTGAGCAATTCAGCCGGTATATTCTCAAAATAAATATCTTCTGCTTTTTTAGCAGAGGAGTTAGAAATTAACAGTAATAAGAAAACAAATATGGTGAATATGTATTTCATGCTTTTAATTCCTGTTTATTAACCCTTTACTCTCTAAATACTCTATCCATGCATTAATACGTTTTTGTGTGCTTTTAGGATTATATCTTTCAAATTGGTATTTGAAGCCAAGTCTTGTATTGTGTTCAAGTTCGAGAATTCTGATTAAGGTTAGGACAGGGGAGAAAGTTAGTTCAGTGTTCTCTTCATAAGAATCAGCATACGCTAGAGCCAATGGAGATCGAAGTTTTTCGCTAACTAAACTATAATTCAGTTTGTTGTTGCTGTAAAGTTTTGGATTGAAACTTTCTAGAAAAAATCTAAAAAACTCCATTTCACTTTTCTGACTGTAAATCTTTTGTAAGCTTTGTGAGCTATCCCGATAGTATTTGTCAATAGGTATTCCAAGAGAGACAGATGCTTGTTCAAGATAAAAATCATAATAATTTATTTTCTTTACATCTTCAATTTTATTGATTAGAAAAAGTAAAGTATTATAGTCTGTGGAATCTAGCAGTATTTGGAATTCATCTTTTTGTTGTTCCCATTTCAGCTTATGAAGTATATAATCTATTTTCTCTTCATAACTTAATTTTGCCAACTGAGTAAAGTAAAGTGGATTAAATGGGAAGGCTTTTATTTTATCCAATATGTAAGAATCTTTCAGAAATTTCCTGTCAGGATTTTCTATTATTGCTTTTCTTATAATATATTTTTCAAGTAGCGACGTGATTATTTCCTTTTGTTCCGATTGGTCAAATTTCTCAATAGCATCTTCAATTCGTTCAAAAGAAATAACTTTTGAGTCTTTAATTAGATCAAAAAGCTTGACAAAACAATATCTGTCAGCCATCCAATGTTCTAAAATATCCATGGACTTGATATTAAAGACTTCATCAGTTTCTATAAATAGGAAGTCTTTATCTATATTTACATGCCCCATTAACTTTTTCCAAACAACGGTATCTTTATCTTGTCTGTACTTGGAATTTACAATATAATTTAGTTGATAATCTTCAAAAGTTCCTAATGATTCAAATTCACCTAATAGTCTTTTATAAAACTGATAGCCCCACTTTTTATAATTGTTGCTATCAGCTTGCCATATTCGTTTCCACAAATAGGCTCCTTCTTTATGTTTTTGAGGGATTTCAAAATAATAACATGGTTCTTCTTGAATTGCAGATTCTGATTCGTCAAAGAAAAGTCTGAAATCATATAATTTTTCCAAAAGTATTATCATATAAGTTGATACATAATATTGGTTTTCAAAAGATCCTGAACCACTAGGACCATCCCATAATCCAATTTCCGAAAATGCTAGTCTATGATCATTCACAATTCGCATAATGGCTGGAACCATTTCAAGAGATCTATTAGTATCGAGTATATTGCACAGGTAATTTAGTTCTTGAGATTCTTCTTCAGCTATTTGTATCAAGTTAACTACAGTATTATAGTTCTCTGGAGTATGATCAAATCTAAGTTTTACTGGATTATCAAAATCTATTTTTTGAATAAAGTCTGCCGGCAGCTTTTTGAAATATATATCTTTAGCTTGTTTGGAATCTTCTGCTAAAGTGTTTATATACAGAGTAATAACGGATAGCAATATGCAAATCAAAAGTCTCATTGTCATAACTTATTATTTAAATAATACTGAATGCAAGATAAGAAATATAATATTATTAGACTTAATAAAGAAAGGAATTTGCATACTTGATTACTACTTTTCTTCCCACAATCCAATTTTTTACTCGCATATCTCTAAGATAATCTATATATTTAGAGTTAATAAAAATTTGTTTTTCCGAGGAAAGAAAGTAAACTTTTGTTTCTTTTCTTCGTATAAATCAATGCATTTTGTGGTTTAATATTATCGGAATAGGACAATGAACGATCTTAGAGAAATTAACGAGCGTATACAAAAAGAAAGTGCTTTTGTTGATATGCTCATGATGGAAATCGGCAAAGTGATTGTCGGTCAAAAGTATATGGTAGAAAGGCTGCTTATAGGGCTGTTATCTAATGGTCACGTACTGTTAGAAGGTGTGCCTGGGCTTGCTAAAACTTTGGCGATTAATACACTCGCTAATGCTATTGATGCAAAATTTAGCCGCATTCAGTTCACACCGGATCTTTTACCTGCTGACTTAACAGGTACACAAATATATAATCAGAAAAGAGACGAATTTACTGTAAGACAAGGACCGATTTTTGCCAATTTCATTTTGGCAGATGAGATCAACCGTGCTCCTGCAAAAGTTCAGGCAGCTTTGCTTGAAGCTATGCAGGAAAGACAGGTTACTATAGGCGATGAAACATTCAAAATGGCTGAGCCATTCTTGGTGCTTGCAACTCAAAACCCGATTGAGCAGGAAGGTACGTATCCGCTTCCTGAAGCACAAGTTGACCGTTTTATGCTGAAGCTTGTTATTACTTACCCTAATTTGGAAGATGAAAGACACATCTTGCGCCAAAATATAGCTAAAAACTTCCCTAAAGTAGAAAAAATGCTTAAACCGGAAGATATTATAAATGCAAGGAATGTGGTTAAAGATGTTTACATCGATGAAAAAATTGAAAAGTATATTCTAGATATAATCTTTGCAACTCGTTTCCCTGAGCAATACGGTTTAGAAAAACTTAAAAACTTGATCAGTTTCGGAGCGTCTCCACGTGGTTCTATTGCTTTGGCGATGGCAGCGAAAGCTTATGCCTTCATCAAACGTAGAGGTTATGTAATCCCAGAAGATATCAGAGCCGTTTGTCATGATGTGTTAAGACACAGAATAGGAGTTACTTATGAAGCTGAAGCAGAAAACGTGCAATCAGAAGATATTATCAACGAAATACTTAATGCTGTAGAAGTTCCTTAGAGAGAGGTTGGTGATAAAGAAAAGTGCGAACAAGTTATCGTTTTTTTAAATCACTGAAATTGATTTTGTATACAGGGTGATATTCAGCCTGTAAGGCTGCTAGACGTAGCCCATGGCGAAGCCATGGGTATCTTATGAATTTAATTTGAGCCCTGTAAGGGCGGGAAGTCATAATGGGACATTCTTTGTCTGAAGTTTTTATCCATTTAGTTTTTAGCACTAAAGATAGGCAAAAGCTAATTACTAACGATATTAATGGTAGACTGTGTTCCTATATCGCTGGTATATGTAATGGGTTAGATTGTACACCCAAAGCTATAGGAGGATATTATGACCACATACACGTTTTGTGTTTATTATCAAAACATATCACAATAGTAGATTTAGTTTCAAACTTAAAAAAACAATCTTCTAAGTGGATAAAAGAACAAAGTACAGAGTTTAAAGATTTTTATTGGCAAAGTGGATACGGTATTTTCTCTGTTAATAAATCTCAAGTTCCTGTAATAATCAAGTATATTATGAATCAAGAAGAGCATCATAAAAAATTTGATTTCAAACAAGAATACTTGGCGATTCTTAAAAAATTGAATATAGAATATGATGAATCATATTTGTGGACGTAGTATCTAATCGCCCTTACAGGGCTCTGTATTTTTTGGATTATATACCCATGGCGTTGCCATGGGCTACGTATCTCAGCCTTTCAGGCTGAATCACAAAAATAAAATGATTTTAGATATTTCAGCTACCAAAAACACAGAAACAAACAACAAATCGACTGACGACACATTAGGATGGATAAAAAATGGAAACAGTTGATCTTTTAAAGAAAGTTCGAAAAATAGAAATATATACCCGTGGCCTTTCTAAAAACATATTTTCCGGGGGCTACCATAGTGCATTTAAAGGACGAGGTATGGCGTTCTCTGAAGTAAGGGAGTATATGCCGGGTGATGATGTTCGTACAATAGATTGGAACGTGACAGCCAGGTATAATCACCCTTTTGTTAAAGTCTTTGAAGAAGAGAGAGAGCTTACCGTGATGTTGCTAGTAGATGTGAGCGGTTCGCAGGATTTTGGTACAAATCTCCAAAATAAACGAGAACTTCTAACTGAGCTAAGCGCAGTATTATCATTTTCTGCTATTTCGAATAATGATAAAATAGGTGTTATCTTTTTTAGTGATAAAATTGAAAAATTTATTCCACCTAAAAAAGGAAAGACACACACTCTTAGGATTATCAGAGAGCTTATCGAATTTAAACCTGAAAACAGAGGCACTGATGTCGGAATGGCATTAGAATATATGACAAATGTGATAAAAAAGAAAAGCATTGTCTTTTTGCTTTCAGATTTCGTTTCGAAAGATTTTTCTAAAGCATTAAAAATAGCATCGAGAAAGCACGACACTATTGCTGTTAGGTTGTATGATCCTAAAGAGCAAGAGATCCCTGATTTAGGCTTAGTGCATATCAAAGATGCTGAAACGGGGGAGGTTTCCTGGGCAGATACTTCTTCTAAAGCATTTAGGAATCAATATAAATCTTCATGGCTGGAAAAAGAAGCTAAGTTATCAAAGCTTTTTACTATCAGCAATGTTGATGAAATAAAGATTCACACTGGTGAACCTTATATAATTCCTCTGAAAACATTCTTCAAGATGCGAGGTATGAGAAGATAACTTTTATATATATCAAAAGGGGTGCAACATGTATAAACATTTACCGGCTTTGATTATAGTAATTGCCGCTTTCGCTTCCGGTTTGATTTATTTATCAAATACGGATGAAGGTCAAATTACTGAATCTAATGCCAGAGATATCAAAATCTCTCAGTTTGACGGAGATTTTTCTCCAAAAGAGAGAGCTTTGTATGAATTCTGGAGATTAAGAGATCCTAAAACTAATGAGATTCCAAGCGGAATCAGAAATCGTTCTTTAGATTTTATGAAAGCAACACAGGCTTTTCATAATCCGAAAGAACACAATGACAGACTGCTTTCTGAAGAATGGCAGCCAAGAGGCCCTTATTATATAGGTGGTCGTACTCGTGCATTAGCTTTAGATGTAACTAATGAAAATATTATTCTAGCCGGCGGAGTTTCCGGTGGTATGTGGCGCTCAGTTGATGGAGGCACTACTTGGAGCAGAACAACGAAACTGCACCAGATGCAATCTGTTTCTACAATTTCTCAGGATAAACGTCCCGGTAAAGAAAATATCTGGTACTATGGTACTGGAGAACTTTGGGGGAATTCGTCAGATTTAATTGGTGACGGTATCTTTAAATCTACTGATGGTGGTTTAAGCTGGAATCAATTGGAATCTACAATGTCCGGTACTCATGGTACATGGGATGGAGTTTTTGATTACATCTGGAGAGTTGAAACTGATCCTTCAGTTGCAGATCAGGATGTTGTTTACTGTGCTACAGCTTTAGGAAGTATTCAAAAATCTACTGATGGCGGCGAATCCTGGAACTTAGTACTTGGTGGATGGGGTAATAACTTCGGATATTTTACTGAGCTTGCAATTTCTCCTAATGGAGTTAAATATGCTGCTTTGGGAAAAAGAGCTCCTGCTCCTTCCGGTTCACCGGCTGCTGGTATTTATCGCTCTATAGATGGAGAAGTATGGACAAATATAACTCCTGAAAATTGGCCGGAAGAATATAATCGTATCGTAATAGGAATTGCTCCTTCTGATGAAGATCAAGTCTATTTTCTAGCTGAAACACCGGGAAGTGGCAGACTTACTTTTGATTACAGAGGTGATTCTTTGTGGAATTCGATCTGGAAGTATACTTACAAATCTGGAGATGGTTCGGGAACAGGTGGAGTATGGGAAGACCGCTCTGCGAATATCCCTAAACCTGAATCAAGACATATGCAGTTCAATCCTCAGGGATCTTATAATTTAGTTTGTAAAGTAAAACCAAATGATCCTGATGTAGTATTTATTGGTGGTACATCTCTTTATAGATCAAATGATGGATTTGCAACTGATAATTCTGTATTAGTTGGTGGTGTATGTCCTTTTGAAGATTGCGAATATTGGTATAGATATCCAAATCACCACTCAGATTTACATGAAGTTGTTTTCTTACCTTCTAATCCTGATGTAATGTTTACAGGTGAAGACGGTGGTATCCATAAAGTTATGGATAATACTAAAGATGTATTCGACTGGATTTCTTTGAATACCGGTTATTATACAACTCAATTTTATGCTATCAGCATTGACCATGCAGCAGAAAATCCAAAAGATATTTTGCTTGGTGGTATGCAGGATAACGGAACTTTATATGCTACTGATAATGATGTGATGAATCCTTGGCGTGCATCTTTGATGGGAGATGGTTTTTACTGTCAGGTTGCTGACGGTGGAACTGTAACTTATTCTTCGAATAACACAAACGATCCTGTTAAAATCAGAATTTATAGAAGACAATTAGCTAATAATGGTGATACGATTGTCAGACGTAGAATTGATCCTACAGAAGGTAAAGATTTTATGTGGAATACTCCATTCTTTTTAGATCCTAATGACAATGCTAAAATGTATGTTGCAGGTGGTAAAATCGTTTGGAGAAATAATAATTTAGATGAAATTCCTATGGATAACTCTGATGAGCCTACTATGATTAACTGGGACAGCTTATCAAACACAAGAGTTGAAGGAACCGCATTTATTTCTGCTGTAGCTATTTCTAAAAATCCTGCTAATGTGCTTTATTATGGCACTTCAGAAGGTGAAGTCTATAAAATTACAGATGCAGATAAAGGTAATCCGGTACCTGAGCTAGTATATTCAGATGGAACTTCAACATCAAACGTTGGCTGTATAGCTATCGATCCAAATGATGCAAATAAAGCAATTATTGTGTATACAAATTACAGAGTTCAATCTTTGCTCTATACAGAAGATGGTGGATCAACATGGACTCCTGTTGGTGGAAATTTGGAAGAAACAAAAATGGGAACCGGAGACGGCCCTGGAACTTTCTTTGCTAAATATTTGCCAATAGGTGATGGAGACAGAATTTTCCTTGGTACTACTACAGGATTATATTCTACTTCTTACCTAAATGGTTTTTCAACTGTTTGGGAACTTGAATCTCCGGATGTTTTGGGTAATGTAAATGTTAACATGGTTGATACTAGAGAGTCGGATGGTTTGGTGGTTGCCGGTACTCACGCAACAGGTGTATATCAGGCAAATATTACATCCCTTCATCCAACTCCAAATCCAATTGCTTTGACACAGCCTGCAGATGGCAGCAAAGGGATTCCTTCATCAGTTCAAGTAAACTGGGAAGCTACTAATGTTGCAGCTATGTATCAATTAGAAGTGGCAACAGATAAAGACTTTAACAATATCGTTCATTCTGAAACAGAAATACAAAATAATTATGCTTTTGTCAATGGCTTGGAAGAAGGTGGGAATGAATATTTTTGGAGAGTAAGAGTTAACACCGCTGGTGGAGTCTCTGAGTACTCTGAAGTATGGTCATTTATTACTGCACCGGGAGCTCCAGAGCTAATTTTCCCTGAGAAATCTCAGAAAGATGTTGATACTACTGTTGCTTTCCTTTGGGAAGAAGTTAACGGTGCAAGCCGTTATAATTTGCAGATTGCTACTAAGGGTGGTTTTAATGGCATAATAGTAGATACAATAGTAAATGAGCCAACTTGTACAATTCATAATTTAGAGAAAGACTCTAAATTTTATTGGAAAGTTGCTTCTGGAGATGACGAAGGATTCGGAGAGTTAAGTAAAACTTCTACTTTCTATACCAAAGATCCTAGTTCAGTGGAAGATAATTCGCTTGATGGATTGGTGCTTTATCAAAATTATCCAAATCCGTTTAGTAGAACAACTCACATTGAATTTGAAACTACATCTGCTGCTAATGTTATATTAGAATTATATAGTGCAGATGGTAAAAAAGTTGAAACTTTATTGAATGAAATAGTGTATGGTAGAAAGAGAGTAGATGTTCAAGCATCAAAACTTGATGCAGGTGTTTACTACTACCGCTTGATTACATCCGGTAAAACATATACGAAGAAAATGGTTGTTGTAAAATAGAATCTATAGATCTATGAAAAGATTAATCGGCTTAATAAGTCTAGCTTTATTTATAGGATCAGTCGCATTTGCGGCTGAGCCTATTTTTAAAGCTGATATTGACACGAACCAAACACTTATTGGAAAACCAATTGAATTAACGCTTAGTGCGGAATATGACAAATCTCAAACAGTTTTTTGGCCTGAGATTCAAGATTCTGTAGGGGCTCTTGAGATCCTAAAGGAAATGCCTCAGGATACTTTGAAAGAAGGAGACAGAGTTGCTGTAAGTAGAAAATTGCAACTCACTTCTTTTGATGGAGGAGACTTTATTATTCCTCCTTTTACATTTTCTTATCAACATGATGGAAAAGAAGATCTTCTTGCTTCTAAAACTAAAGAATTAGCATTAAAATTTGCTTCTGTGCAAATCGATACAACACAAGATATCAAGGATATAAAACCTCCTCTTGTGCCACAGAAAGAATTTGATTGGATGATGGTATTGTACATATTTTTAGGTTTATTACTTCTAGCTCTCGCTTATTTTATCTGGAAAAAATACTTTGCAGGTAAGCATAGTGAAACGAGTAAAGAACCAATTAAGCCAAAAATTCCTGCACATATTCTTGCTCTAGAATCACTGAAACGTTTGGATGAAGAAAAATTATGGCAGAATGGCCAGGATAAACAATTCCATATCAGGCTTTCTGAGATTGTAAGAACTTATATTGCTTCAAGATTTAATATAGATGCAATTGAGATGACATCTAGTGAGATTTTGGATGCTTTTGACGCTGGCAAAGATATTTCGTCTGATTTGCAAGAAAGCTTAAGAAAGCAATTTGATATTTCAGATATGACAAAATTTGCTAAATACAGACCATTACCTGATGAACATGGTTTTTGCATGAGCTCTGCTCTCAATTTTGTGGAACAAACTTATCAAACACTTCCTTCTGTTACAAATACAGAGGAGGGTAAGTAATGTTTACAGATATTAAGTTTACTAATCCGGATATGTTTTGGTTTCTTTTGATAATCCCACTTCTGATAGTGTGGAGATATCTAAAAAGGAAACGTATGACTTCTGAAATTCAAGTTTCAGACAGTAATGAGTTTGCAAGTGCTTCTAAAACATGGAAAGTTCGATTAATGTGGCTTCCTTCCTTATTTAGAGTTTTAGCCTTAGCACTGCTGATTACAATCTTAGCTGAACCAAGATCCAGCTCTGTCAAAAAAGATGTTGTTACTGAAGGGATTGATATAGTTTTATCACTGGATGTATCAGCTTCTATGTTGGCTGAAGATTTTAAACCAAATCGAATTGAGTCGGCCAAAAAAACAGCTATAGATTTTATAGAAGATAGACCTAATGATCGCTTAGGAGTAGTGGTTTTCGCCGGTGAAAGTTTTACTCAATGTCCTCTGACAATTGATCATGATGTTGTTAAAAATATACTTTCGCAAATTGAAACAGGGAAGTTAAAAAGCGGCACCGCAATCGGTATGGGCTTAGCAACTGCAGTTAGTAGACTAAAAGACAGTAAGGCTAAAAGCAAAGTTGCGATATTGCTGACCGATGGTGTTAATAATGCAGGTACTATAACTCCGGAAACAGCTGCTGAGATAGCTCAAAAATTTAAAATAAGATGCTATACGATAGGAGTCGGGACAAATGGTAAAGCGCCATTTCCTGTCCAACATCCGATTTATGGAAAGACTTATCAGCAGATGGATGTTCAAATAGATGAAGATTTATTGAAATCAATAGCAGATCAAACAGGTGGTAAGTATTTCAGAGCAACAAACAATAAAAGCCTTGAAAATATTTATAAAGAGATCGACAAACTTGAGAAAACAAAAATTGATGAGACCTCTTACGAACAGTTTGCAGAAGAATATATGCCTTTTGCGATTGGAGCAGGAATCTTGCTACTATTAGAATTTATGCTCAATTTTATAATTTTTAGAAAGACTCCTTAGTCACAACATAGCAAAATCTAACTTTAGAATGCTATTCTTTTATGACAAAGAATAGCATTTTATTTTCCATTCTTACACTTTTATTTTAAACTCCTTGTCTTTAATATAATATGAATTAAAATAATAAAAGAGAAACTATATGTTAAGAAATATAACATATATAATATATGGTATCATTATATTCAGTTATAATGCTTTTTCTATTGAATCTGCTAATAATGGTTGTTCATCAGATATCAGTTCGATGACTATCGAAGAATTGATGAATGTAAAAGTTTGTACTGTTTCTAGTTTTCTAGAGACAAAGAAAGACGCTCCCGGAAATTTGATTTATATTGAAAAATCTGAGCTTATCCAAAGAGGTTATAATGATTTGGTTGAGCTTTTTAATGATCTGCCGGGGATTGATTTTTCTCAGACTTGGGGTGATCTATATTATAAAACATATTGGAGAGGTTATAGGCAAGGCTTGTCTTCACCTTTTTTGCTGATGTTGGACGGTAAAACAATTAATCATTTATACTATCATTGGACTGATATTCTGGTGTCAATTCCTATTTCAATGGTAGATCACCTTGAGATTGTCTATGGCCCTGTTTCTTCTGTTTATGGCGCAAATGCACTTATGGGTGTATTTAATATAATAACTGTGAAAGACAAAGAAGGGAAAGGAACTAGTATGGATGCAAAACTCAGCTATGGAGACTTCAATTCTAAAGTAGCAGATGTGACTGTATTCCATAAAGTAGAAGATTTGTCGTTGAGGGTAAGTGCATTTCTGAATTATGGTGATTTGGATAAAGATAAACTTGAGGAGTATGAATATACAAAATCAAAATATGTCAATGATAAAAAACTATGGGGCGAGTTTATTAAGTCTGATTTCTTCGGTGGTAAGCAGAGTGCTTATAGAGAAAATAAAGGTTTTGCAGTCTCAACTTTCCTGGGGAATTCTGAATTAGGCTTTCAATACTATAGAGTAGACAGTAAATATGGTGTTAATTATGCTTTTGATAAAGCTGCTCCTTCAAGTGCTCAAATTCAGGATGACTATTTCTTCTTTTTTGAAAGCAAGAATAATTTAGGTGAAAAAATTGAATCTTCAACATATTTGAGATATAGGCAGTCAGGATTGCCTAACAGCAGTGCTACTTTGGAGGAAGACTCACCTTATGGTGAACAACGCAAAATTAGATATGGAATTTGGCAGTTAACAAATAGCAGTTGGTCAGTATATCAGGATTTTGACGTTAATCTTGTAAATAATCTAAATCTTAAACTTGGTTTTAACTATGAAGCTCAGCAACTTCAAAAAAGTTATGAAATAGCATGGGGAGAAACAGTCTCTCCTGAAAATTCTGCTGGCTATGAGTATCCTGAACCGCCAGTTAATGTACCTCGTCTTAATAATTCCATGCTATGGGAGTATTATGGTATTAATTTACAAACTAAGTATGAATTATCAGAATTATTTAATAGCAATGCTAAACACTATATATCTGCTGGTTTAAGATATGACCATAACACAGCATTTGGTACTTTTTTGACTTATAGATTAGCTTATGTTCTAAATTATTTTAATTTTGGTTTTAAATTGCTTTACGGAACTGCTATTCAGGAACCTGCAGCCAGATTACTTTATGGCGGTTGGGTAGGAAGTCAGGACAATATTGAACTTGAGCCGGAAAAATCCCGCAATCTGGAATCTATGTGGTTTTATGCTGATAATACATACTATGTAATGATAAATCCATACTATAGCAATGTTTATAATGCAATCAATAATATTAATAGAATTCCTATGAATATTGCTGAAAGGAAGATGTTCGGAGTGGATATGCATTTCTCTTTCAGGCAAGAAATTTTTAAAGGTATTGAATATAAAGTTTGGTCTTTTATATCATGGATTGATACAAAAGAAGAAAGATATGATGATAATGCAATGATGATTGGGGAAGAAAAAGTAGGAGATATCGCTCCATGGAAGTTTTATGTGGGTACGAATATTGGCTACAAAAAAATGAACTTAAACTTTAGAGCAAGATATATCAGTGAAAGAGATAATGTACAAAGTAATCCTGTTCCTGTCACGCCAGAGTACTTTACTTTAGATGCAAATTTGATATTTTTGGATGTGTTTAAAAATATCTCTCTTGGGTTGAAAATAAATAATTTATTCGACAGAACTTACTACCATCCCGGAATACGAGATGCTAATGCCGGAATTATTCCCGGATACTTTGATTCTGATAATAATTGGTATGGAAGTAGGGGGTGGAGTAATTCTCTATTACCACAGCCAGGCAGAGCGTTCTATCTTCAGTTGATGATAAAAACTGACTAAAATAATATTGTAATCTCATATCATTAGCTATATTTTTACTAATTGTGTAAACTCTTTTTCACACTTTGTAAAAAGTGTGAAATCTTTTCCCTGCTATCTGAGAAAATATTCAAAAATATCTACATATTTTATAAAAAACATTTGCAACAATATTAGGATATTCTTACATTTACATACCTATTTGATGCAAAATGATGATAACCTACACACATATAACCTGCTAAGCATTTTCAGCTGACTTTCAGCTGATGCTTCACCGATGGAATCGCTTAATCCTAAGCGATAGGCTTATTATATATCTTATTAAAATCAAGGACTTAACCGAAATGGAACAGGTTTTCTATGAACTGTTCGATGACGTGCCACGTCAAGGCCCGGTAGCGATGCTTCTACTTTGAAAGCATTGCAAACGGTCAAAGACTCTTTGCCTCAGTGTCCTCGTATCTTAGATTTAGGTTGTGGAACGGGCAAGCAGACATTAAATATCGCACAACAAATTGAAGATTCATTGATTACAGCTGTTGATAATCACGAACCATTTTTGCAAAAACTTGCAGATGATTCTGAAGAAAAAGGATTATCAAGACATATTACTCCATTGCTCGGAGATATGGGAAAGCTGCCTTTTTACCCGAACTCCTTTGACATGATTTGGGCTGAAGGATCAATATTTATTCTGGGTGTTGAAAAAGCTTTAGAACTCTGGACTCCTTTATTAGGAAAGAAAGGTCATATTTGCTTCTCTGAAATGGTATTTACTGAGGAAAATCCAAGTGATGAATGTAAAAATTTCTTGGCAGAGATATACCCGGAAATGCCTAGTAAAGAGTTGATTACAAATGCACTGAATAAATATGGATTTGAATTGAGATCTTCTTTTGTATCTCCTCATTCAGACTGGTGGAACGAATATTACACTCCAATTTTAGAGAATTTAGAAAAAATGAAAGTGAAATATTCAGACAACAACATAGCAGATGAAATTATAAAAGGAATGGAAACAGAAATAGACATTCACCGTAAATACGGTAATCAATATGGTTATATGTTTTTTAGTGCTGTAAAAAAATAGGGTTATCAAATCAGGCACTGCATCAAAACATATCAGTCTTGCAGATAGCGCTTTTGATTAATAACTAAATAAGTACCCATAAGCTAATATAGTAAATTGTGCGGATACTTGTTTGCATAAGCGGCTCATCACGCAAAATGTAAAGTAATATTATTTATGAAACAAAATTCTTAGGAGAATTAAAATGTTCACGTTCAAAACACCAATAATTGTAGACATGGAAATTGTCACAGTCGCAGTAGAATCATCAAATAAAATATCAAATAGGTCAAAAGAAAAAAATGTTTCACATAAAAAGCGAAAACGAAAATGGGGAAATTAGATTCTCACAAAGCAATAGATAGATTTTCTTTCTTCAAAAAAATATACTCATCTGCCTATAAAGCTATTATCGGGTCAGATATTGACTTCACTGAAGTAAGCGTAAGACACGCTATCTTTTTGCTCGCAGTGCCAATGGTGCTGGAGATGTTTGGAGAGTCAATGTTCGCCATCTTTGATATATTTTATGTATCGAAATTAGGTGCCGATGCAGTAGCTGTAGTGGGTATAACTGAGTCACTCATCACAATTATATATGCCATTGGCATAGGTTTTAGCATGGCTACCGGAGCGGTAGTCGCACGCAGAGTCGGCGAAAAGAAACCTGTGGATGCTGCAAAAGCAGGCTTTCAGGCTATTCTTACGGGCATAGTTATTTCGCTGATAATTGCAGTACCCGGGGCAGTCTTTGCAAAAGATATATTGCTTATGATGGGATTGAGCACAGAAATAGCAGCAGAATATTATACATACACTGCTATTATTTTTGGTTCAAACATTACAATAATGCTCATTTTTATCATAAATTCAATATTTAGAAGTGCAGGGGATGCAACTCGCTCAATGCAAGTGCTTTGGTTTGCAAACATTATCAATATTATTTTAGATCCGATATTGATATTCGGTATGGGACCAATTCCTGCAATGGGGATTAAAGGTGCGGCTATAGCAACAGCCATAGGTAGAGGCCTTGGCGTATTACTTCAGCTTTATCTGCTTCTCGGCGATAAAAGTAGAATTAAATTTACTAAAGACATACTTGTTGTTGATTTTAAAATTATTAAAAATCTGATTAATATTTCCGTTGGTGGTATAGGACAGTATCTGATAGCTACAGCCAGCTGGATTGTGCTAGTGCGTATTCTTTCAGAATTCGGAAGCGATATAGTGGCAGGTTACACTATTGCAATTAGAATAATGATGTTTGCAATGTTGCCTTCTATGGGAATAACTAACTCGGCTGCCACACTGGTCGGTCAGAACCTCGGTGCTAAAAAGCCGGACAGGGCAGAGCAGTCAGTTTGGATTACAAGTAAAATTAACACTTTAGTTTTAGGACTTACAGGTGTCATATTCCTTTCTGTACCTGAGTTTTGGATTGGTCTTTTTATTGACGATCCTAATGTATTGAGGGCAGGAGCGATATGCTTGCAGATAATAAGTGTAGGCTTCTTCTCTTACGGACTGGGAATGGTTATCCTGAGTGCTTTTAATGGCGCGGGAGATACTAAAGTTCCTACAATAATCAATTTAGTATGTTTTTGGATAATTGAAATTCCGCTTGCTTACACGCTTGCAGTTATTCTTGACTGGAGAGAGTACGGAGTATTCTGGGCTATAGTAATTAGCGAAACTATACTAACGTCAGTCGCTCTGATAACTTTCAGAAAAGGTAACTGGAAGCTTAAACAAGTCTAACAAAACAAAATAGATCCCTTTATCACTCCCTGAATATTGATATGTTTTCATTTTTCCGGGGAGTGTATGGGGATGCTATACCTAATTTGAATAATCATCAAAAATCATAACAGTTTTATCTCTATAGAAGTTAGAAATTGAAAGAGGAAAATAAAATGTCTAGAAGTAGAAATACACAACCCAAGCAATATAAATTGAAAGAAAGAATTTATCCCAGAATAATAGAACGAAAGCCCAAAGAAGGAGATATACATCCACTTTCTAAGCAAGAAATCTTATCAATATTAGAGGAGGTTCCCGCAGAATATATCTATAATCTGAAAACAATCGAATTAGTACCAAGGAATTCAAATTCAAAGTATGCCGGGTTATACCTACGATCAGAGCAAAAAGTTGTGATCTATTCTTACCCTATTGAAGAAATAAAAGAAATAACTGATATAATTTATTTTGTTTTGGCAGAAAGGTGCAATTTGCCTGTACCGGATTACGAAATTGAAAATGCTGATGAAATTAAGGTTCAATGGAGCAAAGAATCTTTATCTTGGTACTTTAAGCATTTATTGTTTCATGAATTAGGTCATCATCTGTCTAATATAAATAAGCAACGCAGGAAGTATGCTGTTGGAGATTCACAAGAAAAACTTGCAGATCTCAGGGCGCAGAGGCTAATGGAATATTTTGGTATCAATTTATCATAATCTTTTGGAATAGGGGCATGTCATAATGATATGCCTTTTTTTGCGCAGTTTCTTTCAATTCAATCACTATCCATTGTCGGCGACGCATCATATTCTTCTTTTCTCATTAACCCAAGTTTCAAATATTTTAATGCTGTATACGACTATTATACTTACTTCTTTTTGAAATTTTGACTTAGCATTCTTCGCTCAGAATTTTTATATAAGGATATTTGACAAATTTATCATATATTTATACTTTTTTTTCAAGCGCAATCGATATAAGCTGACTTCAACTTTACTGTAAGGTAATTGTATCAGAATTAACTCTTTTATTAATCGAGAAAGTTATCAATGCGCTTCTTATAATATGATTAAATCATTTATTACATATTCTAAATATTAATATTTTATTCCTGAATATTGGAATAATTATCTTAATATTGTTCTATTCAAATAAGAACGGACTTACAAATGAATTTGATTTTTCTAGGACCTCCCGGAGCAGGCAAAGGCACTCAATGTGCTCACATTGTAAGAGATTATGGTGTGAGGCAGCTTTCTACAGGCGAACTGCTGCGTAAGAATATCAGGGAAGGTACACCTATTGGAATAGAGGCAGACAAATATATATCAAAAGGCAATTTACTTCCTGACGAACTAATGATAGACATCCTGAAAGATGAACTTAAAAAAGGTGACTACATCGAAAAAGGCTGTATTTTCGATGGTTTCCCTAGAACAGTTCCACAAGCAGAAGCTATGACAGGTTTGCTTGAAGAATTAGGAACTCAACTGGATGTTGTAATTGTGTTGGAAGTTCCCAGGAATGAACTTGTTGAAAGATTAACTGCACGAAGAACATGCAAAACATGTGGCAAAACATATCACTTAAAATTCAATCCTCCAGTAGATGAAGGATTTTGTGACGATCCTTGCGGAGGAGAGCTGTTTCAACGTGATGATGATTCGATTAGCACAGTTTTGCAAAGATTGGAAGTATATGCCAATCAAACTGAACCTCTTCTGGATTTCTATGAAAAGAGAAACATGGCAAAAAGAATCAACGGAGTTGGTTCACTAGACCACGTAGCACATAGAATCAAAACAGTACTCGAAGAACTATAATAAAAAAGGCTGCTTATATAAAATAGGCAGCCTTTTGATTTGCTGATCTTAGCTTATTTAGAAATAACAAATTTAGCTTTATAGGCTTGACCTTTGTTATCAGTTACTATTAGGAAATAGCTGCCTGATTCTAGATTGCTAATATCTATATTATTGCTCAAATCAGATATTAACTGTCTTTTTCTACCATTCATATCTACAATGATTCCCATTGTGTTATATAAATCTGTATTTGATAGTTTAATGTATTCGCTTGCCGGATTAGGATATACACTTAATTCAGTAAAATCACTGTCGTCATTATCAAGAACACTTAATAGCTTATCGAATTTCACATAAACAAACTTTCTGCCATTATTTCTATAGATAGTATTATTCATTATTGTTGATTCAATAGTTTCACCAAAATGGGTATACTGATCTAAAGTGTGAGGTATAATCTCTACAGATTCAAAATTATCTTTTGATAGGTAAATATTTTTTGCATCAACTACATATAAATTGCCATTATCAACTTTACCATAAGTAATGATTTCTGAGTCCAATTCACTCAAAATGTCAATTTCTTGCCAAGACTCAAAGCCATCTTGACTGATTAATCTATAATTATTTACAGGATCAAGATATAGGATTACATCATCAGACATGATGTAGAAATTGTGTTGTGAAGTACTTCCTTTGAAAATATTACCTTGTTCAGTGTCATACCACGTAAGTCTTGACCAGCTTGCACCCTGATCTGTAGTTTTAAAATAATCAGTTCTTTCTGGATTTTCCTTAAAAAGAGGATTACTGATAAAAGTTAAGCCATTGATGTGTAGCAATTGATATGCTATACCACTTTCATAGATATGCCAAGGTATATCTATCCAAGTTAAAGCACCATCTTTACTGAATTTAAATAAGCTATCATTTGGTGCATAAACGATTTTATCTTGATTGATTGATAGCAATCTGAGGTTTGTGTCAGATTCAGTTGCATTTATCCAAGTATAACCACCATCGTCAGAGTATCTAAGTTTAGAATCAGTTCTTTTATTTACTTGATTCCAAAAATAAGTAGAATCAACACGGAGCACCAATCTGTCATTACTTTTACCCGCAATTGAATATGCGGTTGTTTGGTTGTTAGGGTTAATATTTTTGAAATTAAAGATTTCTTGCATAGTTCCTTTAGGCAAAAGAGTTTTGCATAAAATATCACTTCTGACAGAAGTAAACGAGTTATCTTCTATATCTATGATATCAGATACTTCAAATAGATCCGGATATTTATATTCCATAAATTCTTCAGCAAAGAGTTCGTTAAAACCAGTACTATCACAGACTGCAATGCGTTCGTTTTCAAGTTCTATACAAGCTTTTCCGACTTCAGATGAGTATGTTAATTTTGGTTTTATGGTTCCTGAATTGACACCGATAGAAGTTATTGTATCAATAGATTCAAAATATATCCCGATCGAATATTTATCGGATGTATCTTTCAAAATAGCACCCGCCATACTGTTTGATAAAAATTGGAAATCACTTATGGATTGAATATTACTTGCCTGGAAATCAATATTAAATACTTTTTTGTTTCCAAAATTTAGATCTGTATGCATAAATACTTCGCCTGTGAAGTACAATTTTTCATCAGGACCAAGAGTAACGGAATGTAAATTTCTTTGCATATCGTCGAGCAAAATTTTATTCCATGATTCACCTTTATTATCCGAATAATAAACTACTCCCTGATCACAAGCAACGTAGATTCGCTCTTTATAATAATAGATGCCATTCGGTTTAGCCTCCAATTTGTTTTCACTGATTTCAGAAAAATCATAAGTTGAGTAAATGTTGTTCTCATCGTCTACATAGCAAACCATGTCACCACAGTTTTCTATTAGAGTAAGATCATTTGATGTACCTGAAACTAATTGATATATTTGGTTCATAGATCCATAATACAATACAACACCATCATCTCCCGCAATCCAAATATAGTTTCCTAATTTGGAAATATGATTTAAAGTGGCAATATCTGATACTTGAAAGTCTGTAATTCCACTTTCTATATTAAGAATAGAATTCAAATCAAGTTTACGTAAAAATCCATCTTCTCCGACTTCGAGTAAATAGTTTTCATCAATAAATCTGATATCATTTACTGCACCTTCCATAAAATCAGGAGTGACAGCCTGCACAGAATCAATAATAATCTGGGAACTTAAAACTAGAGGTGTGATTAATAAAGCCGTTAAAAACAAGAAAAATTTCATTATTATTACCTTTTTAAGATTGATATTAAGTTTTACGTTATTAGACACAAAATAAATAAAATGGTTACAAAATATTTTGATTGGTTAGATAAAATAATATACATTATTTAAGTAAAATCTGCATTTATAAGTGATTTTGTATATAAAATTTAGTAGAAACTATGAAAAAAAAGTTTCAACAATGAACTAAAAAATGTTAGTTTAGTATTCTGTTTTAACTTATTTTATTTTAAAGGTGTTTTGATGTACAAAGTTCAATCGATGCTAAAAATGTTAGCACTTACTCTTGTATTTAGCTTTTTCGTGTCATGTTCTGACGATGATAATAATAATACTGTCGTTCCGGGTGGTGTTAAAGACGCAGATGTAGTAGCTAGCGAGTTAACTGTTACAGGTAAATTGTATAGTGTAAATATATTAGAACAAGATAATTTTAAGGAATGGACTGCCGGAACATGTTCTATGTCGGCATATGTAGGTACAACTATAGCAGAGTACAAAGTTGGAGAAGGTACTATTAATTCAGATGGTACTTACTCAATTACACTACAAAAAAACATGAAGGGTGAACTCCTAAGTAGACTTTCTGTTCTAATGCAAGATTTAGACTATTCACCTGCAACTTTAAGCAAATCGATTGCTCCGATTTATTTCTATGCCAATATTGATGGAACAGAAACTCTCATCCATATTGATGCTATCGATGAAGCTGAAGGAACTAGAGATATAGATTATTATTATTCATTCTTTAGTGCAGATGGCCATATGAAAGGTGACTCTTATAACTTTTCTGGTGAAGTTTTAATAGCTAAGTATGATATTGAGTGTAAAAAAGGCTGGAATCTCATTTCTAACAATAACAACACTAATGATATTAAGTCAGTAGATTCTATGATATCTTCAGCTAAAGCTTATGTTTGGGGTAACTAATTAGTTGCTTACATATTTCAAAAAAAGCTACTTATTGTTTGTGATAATAGGTAGCTTTTTTATAATAAAACTCAAGTATGTAATTATAAAAAGTTATTGAGATGTCTGCTTTTGATCTTATCTATCACTTTCTGAACATCTTCACTATGTCCTCGTTTACAGACAAACAAAGCATCATCCGAATTTACTATTATTACATCTTCCATGCCAACAACTCCAATTAGCTTATCTCTCGAAGAAATAAAAGAGTTCTTAGTATTTACGGCAACTACATCACCCAGGAAGACATTGTTTTTTGCATCTTTTCTGGATTGATTATAAACTTCATCCCATGTTCCTAAATCGCTCCAATTCAAGTCTGCTTTTATCAGATATACATTATCTGCTTTTTCCAGTACACCATAATCAATAGAAATACTTTCCATTTTGCCATAAGTAAGTTCAAGCTGTTTATGGAATTGCTCTTTGCCAAAATGAATCTTTAAATCTGTGAAATAATCACCATGCTCAGGCAAGTGTTTATTTACGGATCGAGTGAAAACTGAAAGTTTCCAAACAAAGATACCAGTGTTCCAAAGGAAATCTCCTGATTCTATAAAGCGATTGGCTGTATCAATATCCGGCTTTTCTGCAAAAGCTGTTGATTTTCTCAATCCACGGTTGTATAGTTCTCCTAAAGAAAGTTCTTCTTCAGTCACTTGTACATAGCCGTATTGAGTTTCAGGCATAGTAGGTTTTACACCGATTGTAATAAGACCATTTAGGTCATAGGCCGCTCTTGTAGCAGTGTCTAATGCCTGGTAGAGATCGCCTTTATTCATTATTACATGGTCAGAAGGGAATGCCATCATGATGTCATCCGCATCATATTTTTCGCTAAGTACAGTAGCTGCTAATGCTAAGCAGGGGGCAGTATTTATACCAAATGGTTCAATAATCATATTTTCCAATGGTAGCTCAGGTAGCTGCTCATGAACCTCCTGCTTCAAATCTTCGTATGTAACAACATAAATATCACTTGCATCGATATATTTGTTTATGCGGTTAAAAGTGTTCTGAATCATAGTACCGTCACCCATTAGATGGATAAACTGTTTAGGCATATTTTCTGTACTTCTTGGCCAAAGTTTTGTGCCTTTTCCACCCGCCATGATGACTGCAAACTTCTTCATAATTCTTCTCCACACTTTTAAATTTTTAGTCTTCCCAAATCTAAGTAAAAAGATTAAGTATAGAAAATTGAATTTTCCTAAATCGGAATATAATAGTTAGAACCAACCTTATGAAGCGATATCAATAGGGTTTGTTCTGCCAAGATATAGTAGGTGAGAGGGGCATCTGCTACAATCTGAAGATCCAAATTTTGGAATGATTGCTTTGGCATTAAGCTTTTCTATAGTTCCCATATTAATATTGCATTCCTGTTTTTCTGTAGAGCAAAACAAAAGTGTATCTCTAATTATAATGTCTTTTCTACTTGTAAGATAATCAATATGCCATCGCAATTTTTTATCCTTTCTGCAGTGTCTTTCTACTCTTTTTCTTAGGTTTTTCATAGCGCTGCCAGTATAGATATAAAAACCTTGGGGAAAGTAGAATGTCCCCAAGGCTCCAATTTTAATTTCAGTGCTATTCAATAATTCTAGTATTAATTGATAAGAACCACTATCAAGCATCTAAAAATTCCATTGCAATTTCTCTAAAATCTGCTTTTTGAGTAATCATAAACGGATGTTTACCTCTGTCAAACATTACTAACTTTGCATTAGGCACTAAGTCAACAATAGTCTTCATTTTTTCTTCAGGATTAGGAAGTAACTCATCATCATGGCTTCCTGTAGCGAGCACTTTTGCATCTATCTCGGAAAGTTTCCCATGAACAGTTTTTAGTCCGTATTTTCCTAATCTTTCCATCAGATCGATATCCTTGAGAACTACTTTGTCCCAGTCATCTCCATGCTGGAATTTCCAGAATTGCTGAGTCATAAAATTATGCGCCACAGCTTGTGTTCTTTTTTTAGCGATAGAGTAAGCTTCCTCTTTAGTTAAGCTTAAACCAAGGAAACTATCAGCTACAAACTTCTTAATTCTACCTTTTTTCTGCGTAAGCATATTGAATCCGGTTAGTGCTCCACCGCTGGTGCCTATTGCGTAAAGCTCATCAATGCCTAGATGATCCAAAAGAGCATGCGCAGTTTCAGCATTATAGCTCCAAAAATCATCTCTGAATCTTGCCAGTCTTCCGGACTGACCATGTCCGTGTGCATCAAAATATATTACTTTAAAATTTTCAGCAAAAAAAGGTATATCAAATCTGAACATATTAGAAGAAACACTGTTCCCATGAAGTAATAGGAGAGGGTAGCCTTCTCCCTGTGTATCATAATATATATCATTTTCTCTAAAATCGAAATAAGGCATTTCGTAACTCCGAAAAATTAACATTCAGTAGAAACGATATAGTACAGCATGTATTTCCTGAGTAACTTCAGTTAATCATTTTTTACATGTATTTCTATTACATTACTTGTAAATGTTTCTTTAGGAACTCTATCAAAAACTTGTAGCATAGTGGCTTTTTCCTTGTCATTTGCTTCGGAATAGCCCCAGTCTTTTAAATTATCAGATTCCAGACAATATACGAAGTTGATATAATAAACACCTTCTGAACTAAATTGTCCTTGAATTGATTGTTTAAGAATGCTCATGTCAGGATAGTAGGTCTCGCCCGAACGTAATGTAATAAAATTAGTAGGGCTTAGCGGTTGCGGGTATTCCTGATCAGAATTTGTCTTGATCTTTGTTGTCGAAGGTTTACCATCGATAACATAGTAAGCGTGAGGATATCTTTCAAGATCTGCAGACCCTTCCAGAAATAATGGAAGGACAATACTACTATCAGTATTGTTCTTCATTCTAAGTACGAAATCAGGTAAATCTCCCAATTTCAGAACAGATTGATTCACAGAAAGCTCCAATGAAAATTCTTTTTTTTCATTAGGAATGACAGGTGATTGCGGGGAGTCTTCAGCACAAGACATAAACAACACCATAGCAGCGATTAAGATAAATTTTAACATTATAACTCCATTTTGTAACACATTGTATAGACGCTTTGAACGGTAAAAAGGTTACAGAATGAATTCAAATTATTATTTTGAATATTTTTTAGATTATACAAATAATGAATATAAAAGAAATAAAAAAGCTATAAAATTCATAGTAGAATATTGGTTGTATATTCTATCTACCCTGTGCATTATAAAGAAAAGGTATATATGAAGATATTAAAAGGTAGCAATAACTATTTTATATACCAATTGGCTCTATTTTTAGCGGCGTAGTCGGAACTGTAAAAGAAAAGATAGAACCTTTTCCCGGTTTGCTTTTTACTTCTATAGTTCCACCATTTTTCTCTATAAATTCTTTACATAAGATAAGACCAAGTCCAGTACCGGATTCTCCTTCTGTGCCTAAATCTGAGCCAGCAGTATCGATTCTAAATAGAGAATTGATTTTATTTGGAGTCATTCCAACACCAGTGTCACTGATGCTAATTTTCAGCTGGTGAAGTCCTTTGTTAATAAATATTCTTACTTCTCCGTTAGGAGGAGTAAATTTGAGTGCATTAGATAGTAAATTACGGACTACTGTTGATATCATATTTTGGTCTGCATAAGCTTGATAAATATCACTTTCATCATGTTTAATCGTAATATTTTTCTTCTTTGCAAGAGCTTCTACTAATCCAATATTAAAGGCGATTAGTCCATTAAGTGTGAATTTTTCCGGAGTATAAGGGAACCTTCCTGTTTGTATTCTAGACCAAGCGAGTAGATTCTCTAATAGCTCGTAAGTAGTGTCTGCATTGTTTTTTAAAGTACTGATTATCTCATTTGTATCTTCAGGGGATAAAAGATCAAGGTCAGATTTTAAGATTTTCAAACCATCTCTGAATGTGGAGAGAGGATTTTTTAAATCATGTGATATAATTGAAAAGAATTTATCTTTAGTACGATTAAGTTCCGACAGAGTAATATTTTTTTGCTGTATGATGGCAGACTGTTTGTGTATTTTCTCCCTTTCTTCAAGCAATTCTTTCTGATATATTCTATATTGCATGACTATTCTTTCTACTAGAATGTATATCATAGCCAGTGAAGCCACAGACGAAATCAAATAATCATAAAATCGTTCATCTGCATTACTATATGCAATAACTATTTCTGGATTAGATCGCTGTATAAAAAATAGAACAGTTATCAGAACTATAGTAAAAGCTACAGTAGCTCTTACTATAACTGTTTTACTAAAGATAGCTATAGAAACAATTAACGCTATGGCTATCAAAGAAACTCCACCGTTATAGCCACCAAAAAGAAAAAAAGTAGTTGTTATTGATATTATGCTTAGAAGAATAAAAGGAATTGATAGTTTGGTGTAGTCAACACCTTTATAAGTTAATATTGTCAAAGTTGAAAATAAAACAAGTGGAATAAAAGAGTTAAGGGCTGTCCATGTTTCATGTCTGATAACTAAATCACCTGTAAATGCTATTAGTGAGAAAATACTTGCCAGTAAATTCACTATAAAAAAGATTCGTTGTTCAAAAACGGATTTAATTTTAGAAGTGCTATTTTTGTTAATATTTGACAATATATTTCCTGATGTTACAATTAACTAATATTATTATTTGACGCCATAGTCATATTTGAATTGTTTGTATAAGTAAAATATAAAAAAATAACTTTTTTCGTACTCTTTTTGTCTGGATATATTTATCTTTTTTTTTAACTTGACAACATATTTGTTACAAAA
Organism: Kapaibacterium sp. (SeqCode); assembly: GCA_965140345.1. GTDB lineage: Bacteria > Bacteroidota > Ignavibacteria > Kapaibacteriales > UBA2268 > JBFHIJ01. Next base: position 386,345 of record OZ223202.1, on the reverse strand, counting down.
ATTAGAATCATGCTATGAACGAAGCGATAAAACCAAATTGTCCTTTTTGCGAATCAGATAAAGTAATTAAGCATGGCAAAACTTTGACAGGAAATCCTCGTTTTCGTTGCCGAACATGTAAAAAAACCTGGGTTGCTGATAAAGCTGAAAACTACAGACCTGAAGTTACTGATATTGCGGAGGCTTATCTGAATGGGATGACATTTAGAGAATTGGTTGATGTTTATCATAGTTCTCCTTTGCGTATAAACCAGAAAATAAGAACATTTTTAGAAGAATGCCCGAAATGGAGCAGCTATCTTGACTATATTGTCCCGCCGGGTAAAATTAAAGTAGCAGCTGTTTTTGGGAAATATTTTGCCTGTGCGTGCAAAGATGCAGAAAAAAATTCTATGTTTGTAGCTTTTGCTATAGATGTTTTATCAGGGGTTGTTTTAGCTCATACTGTTCATAGTAATGACTCATCGTCTGTGTGGGAAGATTTGCTGAAAGATTTGAAAAAAAGAAACTTCAAAGTAGAATCATTTCTTTCAAATGGAACTACAAAAATCACAAATGCTATATCTGAGATATTTCCACGATCCACAATAAAGATTAATTACGAAAAAGCTTATAGAGAAAATGAAATTGGCTGCTGTCTGAATAAGATTCCTAAGAGCAATAAGCTTTTAGAAGATGCACAGTCAGTACTTGACACAGTTGAAAATGCAAACTTAAGTAAATTGGTTCGTGATGCTTTTGATATGAGTATAGTTGAGATAGTTGAAGAACTGCATGATGATTTTATAAACAGGCTGAAAGATAAGTTTGATAATAAAGTAAATCCTAAGCAAGATAGTTTCAGTGTTTCTTTCAGAAAGAGATTTGAGAAATTCCACATGATAAAAGAAGATCCACGACCACTTGTAAATGGTTGGATTGCGCTTGCTATGCTTAAACGTTTGACTAATGGTTTCAGCAGATTGGCATTATACGCACAAAAGCCTTATGCCACTTCATTTGAAGACTTTGCAGCAATGAAAAAACCTGTTGCACTTGACTTAGACAAAAACAGTCCGTTGCTAAAAAGTTTAATTGTGGAAATCTCTGCACGTGCTTTGCAGCTACCTGTTGTTTTTTCTAAATGTGAAATGAAATTGGATAAGTGTAGCTATCTTTCATCTATTTAATAAACACAAGTTTTTTAGTTTGTTCTGAGTTGTCAGATTTGATCTTTAGAAAATACACTCCCGGAGTAAAGTTTGTATTGATTTGAAACGTATGATTTAACTTTGTCTGATTAATTTTATCAGTAATTAGAGCTTTTCCTTCCAGATCGAATAATGTATACGTAATAGTGCTTTTTTGCTCTAAAGAGACGAATATTTCAATATTAGAATCAACATAAACAGGATTTTGTGCATATATTAAAATTGAGCTGTTGTTAATATTCTCTATAGAGTCTCTAACACCGGAGCTTTCCTCGTAATAGGAACCATTTTGAGTTATCATTTTTTTGACAGCTTTTACCGTATAAATAGATTTTCCACTTAATAGTTTATAATCTTTAAAATTAATAGAATAAATAGGCGATTCATTGATTTTATTCCCTAAAGTGTTCGAGCTGTTACTTTTATATATATTATAATATTCAGCATCTTCAGAAGCTTCCCAGTTTATTTCGCAGAAGTCTTTATTTAATTTTACAGAAATATTATCTGGCATAGTGATATGATTTAATTTGAGAGTTGCGTCACCCATCAAATTAAGATGTACTCCTCTTTGAACATAATTATACCAGTATTGGTAAAGCATTTTATTGTTTTGAGCAGTATAAATCTGTTCTCCGATAGTCTGACCAAGACCAAAGTTATGAAGAGGAATTTGAGGATTATTGCCAAACCAGCTGCATAAAATAGTAGGCTCAGATGCAATTGCTGCTCTGAGTAGATTATTTTCTGAATCCCAATCACAAAGCCATGACCCAAAACAACTTAAAAATACAGCATCATAGTCTTTTTGAGCAAGATCATGTGAATATAATGTCAGATAAATAGAATTGAAACCACCCGGAGCGCATCCGTAAGCCATTGAATATCCACCGGTACTCATATTTTCCCGCATATTCATTAGTGTAATGCTATCTTTATCAAATAATGAAGCAAACTGGTTATATGCAAAAGTAGCAGGGTAGCCTCCATATTCTCCAAATCCATCACTTAAAAAAGCTCTTTTGCGTGGTTTATACAGACCGGTTCTATATCTAATGTTCTTATTAAAATATCTTTCTAGTAGTTCTGATTCAGATTCCGGAAAATCTGTCAGATTTCGAAAATCTATTCTAGAAATAATCAACTCTGTCGGAGAAGGTAAATAGTAATTATCAAATTTGCCGTCGCCCGGGAAGTTATGCTGTCTTGTTGCTGCGGCACTATCAGCATCAATTAAAGTATCCGGCCACTGGTAATCTAAATCTGCATACCAAACATCCGCAGGAAAAGCTCCAATATGTTCATTATGTCCGTCAGGAGAAAAATTCCCGGAATAGGGGATTGGAACATTTCCAATTAGAATTACATACATTATATCAGGATTTCTATCTACTTCTTCTTTGATAATATCTTTCACTCTAATCGTTTTTTCTTTATCAAAGCTTAAAGCTGTGGGAACTACCCTTTCATGCACAGAAGACATTTCTGTGGCTAGAATTGATTTATATTGGTAGTAATTATCAGGTAAGTCAGTATTGTCTGAAATAAGAAGAAGGATACCCTTTTTATCTTTTAGCGGAATATTAACACCTGCTGCTACATAATTATAAGCAGAAACTTCAGTCTGATAGTTTTCTATTTTGTATTCATAATGTAAACCAGATTGGACTGTAGAATCTATAAATCCCTCAGCATCTGAATTAAGAATTGCCAGAGGTCTTCCAAACGTAGAATCTGACAAGTGTTTTCTATATATGTTATATTTTAATGAGTTGGTGTCTTTTTCCCAGTTAAACCGGAATTTTAGTCCAGCGGAGGAATCAATAGTCAAATCGACAGGAAAAATATGATCCTGATAAGATTCAGCAAAAATGACTGAAACGCTCAGTAGTAAAGTGATAATATATTTCATAGGGTAGTATTCTAGATAATGGACATTTGCTTCATATTAAATAACAAAATAAATCAAATTTGTTACATAAGAGAATTGCTCTAAATTATATGCGAATCTTAAAACTTAAGATTGTATAATATTTGTGAAATTGAGAAATATTTCACAATTCCTAGTATAAAGTACATGTCATCTATATGTCAATAATGCCCAAAATTTGACTATCAAAGGAGCAAATATATATTTTATACATAAAATACCCTATCTAATCAAAACATGCTAAAGTCTTTTATTCAGATTAGACAAAAAAATACCTGCCACTTTAAGTAAGTGGTTTTATTACTTATAAGATAGAGAATAATTTGGGAATGCTAAGTAAAACTTAGTAGTTAAAATAATTCTTGAGCTTACCCCCACTGAGCTAAGAATTTGAGCCCTCAACTTTTTTAGCAAATTTATTTGATTTTAGATTATAAATTAACGCAAATAATCCTGCAAAAATTAATAATCCTGAGCCATAAAACTCTGCTAAAGAAATGTTGGCAATAATAATCTCTTGGAATAAAGAAGGTTTGACTAAATTAATTAGAACAAAACCAGAAAATAGCAACAAATAATAAGAGAACAGGGATAATCCAAGACGACCTTTATATCTTGCAATTTCGCCCTTTTTGGCGATAGCAGTAATTGCATCCATGGCAACCACCTATTTGTTAATGACAATCAAAATAGTAAAAATTTACAATAACCACCCATGAGTTAAATGTTACATTCAATTCACAGTTGTAAGTTAAAATAAATTTATACGAAATCCAAATAAATATTTAGATAATGTAAAATAATTGCAAAAATGTGGAAAAATAATAAATAAAGCGTTTAGTATCCGAACGATTTTAGCATGCCTTTTTTGTCACGCCAGTCTTTACGTACTTTTACAAACAGCTCTAAATAGATAGGTAGACCGAGATGTTCTTCAATATCTGCGCGAGCTTTTTCGCCTATAGATTTGATTTTTTGACCGCCTTTTCCAATTATGATTTTTTTCTGACTATCGCGTTCTACAATAACGTCAGCAGAAATGAACCATTTTCCTGATTCTCTTTCTTTAAATTCAAGAATATTAACTTCTGTGGAATAAGGCACTTCGTCGCCAAAGCTTTTAAAGATGTGCTCTCGTATCATTTCTGATACAAAAAATCTTTGAGGTTGAGTGCTAAGCATCTCCGGATCGTAATAAAATACACCTTCCGGTAGATATTTCTTAGCAACTTCTATGAAAGTATCAATGTTATTGCTTTTTAAAGCAGACATAGGGATGATTTCGTCAAATATTCCCATTTCATTGAATGGAATTATTATAGGAAGAACTTCCTTTCTGTCTTTTTTTGTATCTAATTTATTTAAAATAAGCAGTTTTGGCTTATTTAAATTTTTCAAATTAGTTAAGAAATCCGGGTGAAAATAATTTGCCGGCTCTTTACATTTATCTAAATCCAATAATACAGCAATCACATCAGCATCGCGCATTGAGTCATCAACATACTCCATCATAGTTTTTTGCATTTCATACTTTGGCTTTAGAATGCCGGGTGTGTCATGAAAAACTATCTGAGTATCTTCATCTGTATATATTCCTAAAACTCTCTTTCTTGTGGTCTGAGGTTTAGGAGTGACGATTGATAATTTAGTGCCCATAAGAGCATTCATTAAAGTTGATTTGCCTGCATTTGGTTTGCCGACTAGCGCTATATATCCGGATTTAGTGTTCAAACTACTTAGTTTCCTCTTCAGTAATTTCTGTAGATTTTGATTTTTTAAGGATTGCAAAAGGTATAACACCCATATATCCAATCACAAGTAAAATAGGAGCAAGAGTAACTGCCATAAAATTGTTCCATGTTCCTGATTCGGTTGCAGGCTCTTCTGTTACACCTGTGAACATTAGTAAGTATCCTAATATTACAATTCCAAGACCTATTGCCAGCCATTTGAAATTTTCTTTATCTAATGGAAATTTCCATTCTACTGAAGATGTTTTTTTATTCTTATTGCCTAAAATTGAGGCTGAATTGTTTGCCATTTTAAATTCCTTTTGCTTTTCTTTAATACTAACAAAAATACATATTATATCCCAAAAAATCTAACCTTATTGCCGAGGCAATAGTTTTTTGAGACATTTGTTTTATATATTAGTTATCTTTGTAAATTACTATACAAACAATTTTGCACTAAGTTCATTTGTAGAGGCAGTTTTTTATGTTGGAAAACACAAATATCAATCCGGAAGAAAATATGAATCTCGAAGAAAAAATACTAGAAGCCGAATCGGTTGAAGAAGAAAAATCGGTTGAAATACAAAAACAAGATGATCAAGTTGAAAAAGGCCATCTTTATGTGGTTTCCACTCCTATCGGAAATAGAAATGATATTACGCAACGTGCCATCTCCACTTTAAAAAATGTGGACTTAGTTGTTTGCGAAGAAATGAAGTTGGGTGCCAGACTTCTGCACCAGCTGAATTTGCGCAACGAATTAGATAATTTAAATGAACAAAACGAAGATATTAAAACTTTTGAGCTATTAAGCCAATTGAAAGAAGGTAAGTCGCTTGGTTTAGTTTCGGACTGCGGTACACCTGTGTTTGCAGATCCCGGCTTTAATCTGGTAAAACGAGCTGTTGAAAACAATATCCCAGTAACAGTTGTTCCGGGAGCGTCTAGTATTATGACTGCATTAGTCAGAAGTACTTTTTCTGTGAAGTCTTTTATGTTTGCAGGCTTCCTTTCCCGCACTCCTTCTGAAAGAGTAGAGGAGCTGAAGCAATTGGCAATGGAACCCAGAACAATTTGTTTACTAGAAACCCCTTATAGGTTGCTGCCTTTACTTGAAGCCGCTGCTAAGGTAATGCCAAACAGAAGAGCTTATATTGGTTTTAATCTGACAATGCCTTTTGAAACACATCATTACGGTACATTTAAAGAGCTTTATGATCACTTTTCAGAGAAACGCGTAAAAGCAGAATTTGTAATTTGTTTCGAAGGAACTGAGTATACTGAAGTACCTGAAAAAAGAGAACGCTTCGTTCCGAAAAAATTTGAAAATAGAGAATCTTTTGAAGATAACAAATTCTCTAAAGGAAGAGGCAATCAAGGCAAAGGCGGTAAAAAGCCTTTCAATAAAAAAGGTAAATCCGAATTTGAGCGTAAATCTGAATACAAAGGTAAATCAGATTATAAAGGTAAGTCTGAATACAAAGGTAAATCAGATTATAAAGGTAAATCTGCCGGAAAATATGCTGGCAAAAAGGAAGACAGAACGGACAGATATACTAAGGATATAACAAAAGAAGTTCTTGCTGAGTTCTCAAGAAAAAATAAGTAGATAAATCTAATGAAATAAATAGGTGCACTATGGAAAGAATATTTTTGAAAGGACAAATTATTGATATCATTGAAAGAATAATATTTCCCGGTGAAATTGTAATAGAAAACGGGAAGATTACATCAATACTTGAACTAGATAATGCACCTGATACATATATATTACCTGGCTTTGTTGACTCGCACGTACACGTAGAGAGCTCTATGCTTACTCCTGTAGAGTTTGCAAAAGCTGCTGTTAAATTCGGTACTGTTGCTACTGTTTCAGATCCTCATGAAATAGCTAATGTTTGCGGAACTGCAGGTGTTGAATACATGATTGAGCAAAGTAATACTGTTCCGTTTAAATTCTACTTCGGAGCTCCGTCATGCGTGCCTGCTACTAACTTTGAAACAGCGGGGAATAATATAAGTGCGGAAGACATCAAATACTTATTTGAAAAATATGATTTAAAATATCTTAGCGAAATGATGAACTATCCGGGAGTTATTAATAAATTTCCGGATGTAGTTCAAAAAATAGAAATATCTAAAGCACTTGGTAAACCTGTAGATGGTCATGCACCGGGTGTTACCGGCGATGATTTGAATGCTTATGCAAACGCAGGAATCTCCACTGACCATGAATGCTTTACGCTTCAGGAAGCAGAAGAAAAAATAGCTTTAGGTATGAAAATACTTATTAGAGAAGGTTCTGCTGCAAAAAACTTTGAAGCACTTCACCCTCTAATCTCAAAATATCCTGACATGACAATGCTTTGCAGTGATGATAAACATGCAGATGATTTATCAGAAGGTCATATTAATACGCTTATTCAGCGATCATTGGCTTATGGTCATAATCTTTTTGACATCTTGACAACTGCAATTAAAAATCCGATACAACATTATAACTTAGAATGTGGAATGCTTCAAAAGGGTGATCCCGCAGATTTTATAATTATAGACAATCTGATCAATTTCAATATTCTGCATACTTATATAGACGGCAAAGAAGTTTATAATGATAAAGAAGGTGTTTTGTTTGAAGAGACAAAAAAAATAGCTCCTATTAATAACTTTAATATAACTCACATTTCTGCAGAAGATTTGATTATTAAAGCAATTGGCGATAAAATCCGTGTAATTGAAGCAATGGATGGTGAGCTTATAACAAATCAGTTAATATGTGATGCAAAAATTGAGAGAGGAAATTATGTTTCAGATATTGAATCTGATGTCCTAAAAATTTGTGTCATTAATAGATACGAACAAACTAAACCTGCTTGTGCTTTTATCAAAGGTTTTGGTTTTAAAAAAGGAGCTATTGCTTCAAGTGTGGGGCATGATTCTCATAATATAACAGCAGTTGGCACAAATGACGAAGATTTGCTTAATGCTATAAATGCAGTAATTGATACTAAAGGTGGAATGGCTCTTAGCAATGGTAAACAATTATTGGCGCTTTCATTGCCGGTAGCCGGTTTGATGAGTGATGAACCAGCTCAAGTCATTGGCAATAGATATGAAGTATTAAATAAAGAAGCAAAAGTTTTAGGTAGTGTTTTGAATGCACCTTTTATGACTCTTTCTTTCATGGCACTTCTGGTAATTCCTAGCCTGAAATTAAGTGATAAGGGGTTATTTGATGGTAATAAGTTTGAACTAATAGATGTTTCTCTCGGGTAGTTATGAAAATTAGTAATTATATATTCCCTGCTCCGCATGGTGGATTTGGCGGACTGGAAATGCAGATGGCAAAAAGATCAATAGATATAATAAATCATGGCGGCAGTTCCCTTTTGATAACTATTCCTAACTCCAGGTTGGATAAATATGCAGAAGAGTTAGGTCTTGCCAGAGCTCACGGGATTAAAAAGCGCAAATACTTCGATTTTGGCATTGCTAAAATTATAGCTGAAAACGCTAAGTCACATAATCTTAAAAAATGTGTGGTTGGTACTACTAATTTGCTTTCTACTGCAGTACTTGCAAATAAACTTTATAATGCAGGTCTGGATATCTTTTTATATCAGCAGATGCAGTCTAATATTCGTAAAAAAGATTTCGTACATAATTTTATATACAGGAATATTAAAGGTGTAATAACCATTACTGACCGCATGCGCAAAGAGCTTCTTAATAATACAATTGTTACATCTGACAAAGTTAAAGTAATTCCATGCGGCATAGATACAGACAAATTTGATCCAAAACATCATAATAAAATCGACTGCAAAAGGTTCTTCAAATTACCTGAAGATAAATTTATTTTCGGATATATAGCAAGAATTGAAGATCAGAAAGATCAGAAAACTGCTATCAAAGCTTTCGCAAAAGCTAAACTGAAAGATGCAGTTCTTTGTCTTGCAGGAACTCCTGCTAATAACGAATATTTGAATGAACTACATTCTCTTATTGCTGAAAACAATTTATCTGATTCAGTATTTATCTTAGATTTTACACCTCACGTTGATAAGTTAATGAATGCTTTTGATGTATTTGTGATGTCTTCACAATCTGAGACATTTGGATTAGTAAATGCTGAGGCTCTGGCTGCCGGTGTACCTGTAATTGCTACTGATAGCGGGGGAGTGCCTGAAATTATACACCATGAAAAGCATGGCTTGTTATTTACTCAGAAAGATGATGACACTTTAGCAGATTATATGAAAAAGCTCTATAATGATAAAGACATGTATAGACGATTTTCTGAAGCAGGATTGATATATGCTAAAGATCAGTATGATTATACTAAACAATCAGAGAAGTTTATAAATTTCTGCGAAAGTAGATAGAACTATTGAAAATATTATACTTAACAAAAAAGTCGCCTATAAAAGCGACTTTTTTGATATTTGTGTAAAGAATTTATTTCTTGATGATTTTCCAGGTGTCTCGATTAGAACCTGATATCGTGGTTATTATGTAAGTTCCATTTGCCAGCATATTAACATCAACAGTTTCACCATTTAGTAAAGTACTTTTCTTTAGCACAATTTTTCCATTCAAATCAGTTATTTGAATATCTATTGAATGACAATCATTAGTAAAACTAAAAGTTATTTTATCTGAGCATGGATTTGGGAAAACTTGTAGTTCAATATTACCGGATATAAGTTCTTCTATTACACTAACTCCGCCATCATTTGTTTTGAAAATATATCCCAAATTTCCTGTTGTAATTCCTTTGGTTTCATTAAACATATGAATTCCTATTATTGCCTCATTATCTGTTGGACCTTTATATTGTATTGCCCAAGTTTTTCCACCATCTTCTGTTTTGGCTATACAATCTTGATAAAATACAGCCCAAGCTACATTTTCGTCTAAAAATTGAATATCCATAAATGAATATGAGATATCAGTTTCAATTTCTGTCCAAGTTTCGCCGGAGTCTGTTGTTTTAAATAAGACACCTCCAAGCCCACCAATATATCCTACTTTTTCATCAATAAAATCAAAAGTAAAAAGATCAGAATCAAAAATATTATTTGTTATCCAGGTTTCGCCTGCATCTGATGTACGGTGGATATTACCTTCTTCATCAGAAATTAGCCCTATATTTTTGTTTATAAAATAGATATCATCTATCCATTTGAAAGTTTTATGAAGAGTCCAATTTTTACCACCGTCGATGGTTTTGAAAACTTCCCCTTTTACGTTCCCAATCCATCCGGTTAGTGAATCTGTGAATTTGCAACTTCCAAAATATCCATTAGAGTTGATTTCCTGCTTATTCCAAGTCTCTCCGGCATCAGTAGTATGAAGAACTAAACCTCGATATCCTACACACCAGCCGTTTTGTTCATCTGTGAAATCAAGACCTGTCAGAAGCAAAATGTCATCTGTGGATCCATATTGATAATAATCCCAATTGTCTCCACCGTCAGTTGTTTTTAGAATTTTTCCATCTGCACAAGTCATCCAACCTGTAGAATCATCTATAAAATAAATACTAGAGAATTCACCTTGAGGCAATATTTGAGTCTTTTCCCATTCTGCATGTACGTCTGAGAGTATTAAAGTAAGTAGTGTTAAAACGATGAGTATTAAATATCGCATGGTCATTTCCTTTTTTATAAATGAAAAATATTTTATATAGGTAAGAGATAAAAAAAAGAGTAAAGGGTACAAATGGATATAAAAAAATTGATTTTTCAAAAGTGGATTGATTCTGCTAATTAGAATTACAGTAATATTTGCAGTATGGGCAAAACATGTAATCATTCAATTTTTGCTTTTTATAATCCATATTTAAAATCGTATATTTAAGATTCTAAATTGTCAATAATTAACAGAGATAATTATCTTATGGAAATGAATATATATGCCTGGGTAATTCTGCTGACGCTGCTTATCAGCACTGGATTAGATTTTCTGGCGGACTATCTGAATATCAAAAATCTCAAGAATGATTTGCCTGCAGAGTTTAAAGATGTTTATTCAGAAGAAAAATATCAAAAATCTCAGGAATACTTGAAGGAACGCACTCGTTTTGGTCTGATTTCTACTATTTTTTCTACTATACTGCTTTTGGGCTTCTGGTTCTTTGGCGGATTTAACTATGTGGATCTTTGGGTAAGGTCACTAACTGAAAACTACATTTACCAGGGGCTTATTTACATGTCAGTTCTGCTAGCTGCACAAAGTATCTTAGGTATGCCTTTTAGTATTTACAGCACTTTTGTTATTGAAGAAAAGTATGGTTTTAATAAAACCACAGTTTCTACTTTTATTATGGATCGCATAAAATCCATACTGCTGGGAGCTGTTATCGGGCTTCCTATTCTGGCAGGACTTCTTTATATGCTAAATTCTTTTGGTGAATATTCATGGCTTTATGGCTGGATTGGCTTAACAGTAATCAGTTTTGCACTTCAGTTTATAGCACCGCGCTGGATTATGCCGCTATTTAATAAGTTCACTCCATTAGAAGATGGAGATTTGAAAGTAGAAATATTCAATTATGCAGAAAAAGTAGATTACTCTCTTAAAGATCTTTTTGTTATGGATGGTTCAAAACGCTCAGCAAAATCAAATGCATTTTTCACCGGATTTGGCAAAAACAAGCGTATTGCACTATTCGATACGCTAATAGAGAAACATACTACCGGAGAACTCGTAGCAATATTAGCACATGAAATAGGGCATTTTAAGAAAAAGCATATAATAAAAAGTATGATTATTAGTGTTTTGCATACCGGTGCTTTGTTCTACATTATGTCGTTGTTTTTAAGCCATAAACCGCTATATGATGCATTTTTTGTAGAAAATATAGGTTTGCATACAGGGCTGATATTTTTCACAATGCTGTTTTCACCGATAGAAAATGTGCTGTCGGTGCTTATGAATGTCTTTTCCAGAAAAAATGAGTTTGAAGCAGATAGATATGCAGTGGAAACAACCGGAAAGAAAGAAGATATGATAGATGCTCTGAAAAAACTATCAGAGCACAATCTTTCAAACCTTACTCCGCATAAGTTTTTTGTATTTATGAATTATTCACATCCTCCGGTTCTTGAAAGAATCAGAGCGATAAAATCTATATAAAGAGGGGAAAATGAGCGAACTTACTTTGATGGAGTCACTCTTATACTTGTTATTGGGTAGCATAATGCTGTACTTTGGAGCTGAAGGCCTGGTGCGTGGTTCAGCTTCCGTTGCTTTAAGAACAGGCTTGTCTGCATTGGTTGTAGGGCTTACTATTGTTGCTTTCGGTACAAGTAGCCCTGAACTTGTAGTCAGCTTTATGGCAGGTCTGGAAGGAAATGCCGATATAGCCATAGGTAATGTTATAGGTTCTAATATTTGTAATATAGCACTAATTATAGGTGTCGCAGCGATGATTCGACCTATTAAAGTCAAACTGCAGCTAATAAAGTTCGATTTACTAGTTATGATTGCTGTTTCTATTCTTTTAGTTGCAATCATCTATGATGGGACAATTTCGTTTACAGATGGTCTATTACTTACAGCAGGGATTATTGCTTATACTGTTTTCACAGTAAAAAAGGCTTTTTCTGAAAGTAGCGAGGAGTTGATAGAAGAGTTTGAAAGTGAGTTAAAACCTTCAAAAAGGAAGCCTATAGTTGATTATATTTTGATTTTATTAGGCATTGGAGGATTAGTATTCGGAGCAAATGTCTTTGTGGATGGAGCGATTGGAATTGCAAGTATGCTGGGGGTTTCTACTGCAATTATTGGACTTAGTATTGTAGCATTCGGTACTTCATTGCCAGAACTGGCAACTTCGCTTGTAGCCTCAATAAAAGATGAAGGAGATATTTCAATTGGCAATGCTATTGGCTCGAATATATTCAATATTCTATTTGTATTAGGTTTAGCCTCTCTTGCTCACGAAATCCCGACAACAGATATCAGTTATGTTGATGTTTCTATTATGATCGGTATAGCAGTTATTTTGTTCCCTTTGGCAAGAATCGGTATGAGTATAGGCAGAATAAAAGGAGCATTTTTACTTTCAATTTATATTGCTTATGTTTTTTATCTATATACGCAGATATAGGGGAGAGGTAGTCTCAATATCTAAGCGATAGTAATGATCAAAATATGAATTTTATCAGTAGAGACATGATACTTCGTGTCTCTACTGGAATTACGTAATTAATATTCTTCCCTACTCCTCAAATCTATCGGGCCACATAAGTTTCAGCCTTTCTAAAAAGACTTTTTCTTTGCCAAACTCGCCCGGTACGTAGTATTGTTTATATCTAATACTATCAGGAAAATAATGTTCCTGTACAAAATGGAAAGGAAAGTCATGCGGATATTTATATCCTTTTCCGTAGCCTTCATTTTTCATAAATTTTGTTGGTGCATTTCTTAGATGCATTGGCACGGTAACATCCGCTCCTTTTTTTACATCAGACAGTGCTTGGTTTATGCCCATATATGCAGAATTTGACTTAGGGCATGACGCAAGGTATGTTACTGCCTGAGCTAGGTTAATCCTGCATTCCGGCATACCTATTACTTCCACAGCACGGAAAGTAGTAACGGCTAATGTTACAGCATAGGTATCTGCATTTCCTATATCTTCAGAAGCAAATATTATAAGTCTGCGTGCTATAAACTTTGGATCTTCGCCACCTTCCAGCATTTTTGCCAGCCAAAAGAGAGCTGCATCCGGATCTGAACCGCGCATCGATTTAATAAATGCTGATATTGTATCGTAATGTTCTTCGCCTTTTTTATCATATATAGTTGTTTTTTGTTGCAGAGCTTTCTGAAATAGATCTTTAGTCAGGATTGTTTTGTCACCTGACTTCTCTGCAAGCTTAAAAGCCAAATCTATTGCATTTAAGGCTGTTCTTGCATCACCACCTGAAATATCCACAAGAAAGTCTTTATCCTCTATTTCAGTATTTGCTGCTTTAAGAAATTCGTCTTTTTCCAATGCGTGTTCAATAAGCTGCAATATTTGCTCTTCGCTAAGGCTTTGCAGTTTATAAACCTGACAGCGGCTAAGTAAAGCAGAGTTTACCTCAAATGAAGGATTCTCGGTTGTTGCGCCTATCAGAATAATTATACCATTTTCCACAGCATGCAAAAGAGCATCCTGTTGGGATTTATTAAATCTGTGAATCTCATCTATAAATAGAAGTGTACGTTTGCCTGAAGTTAGTCTTTGTTTGGCTTTGGAAATAACTTCACGCACTTCTTTAACACCAGCTTCAACAGCAGAAATTCTGATAAAATCAGTATCTGCATATTCAGCAATCATAAGTGCCATTGTAGTTTTACCGGTTCCGGGAGGCCCCCAGAAGATAATGGAATGGAACTGCTTGCGTTGCACAAACATACGCAAAGGAGCGCCATCTCCCACAAGATGCTCCTGACCATAAATTTCGTCAATAGTTCTTGGTCTTATCCTCTCAGCAAGCGGCTGAAAAGACATATCCTGTTTAGGATCTGATGAAGGGAACAGCTCATTCATTATGCACCTCAAAAATATTCTTTTTCATAAAAGAATAAAAAACTGTGCCATAAAAGGGAGTTGAAGATAATACGTTTATAAAGATATATTGATTATAAACAAAATTTATAGTATATTGTAAACTATATATTTATATCTACTTAGGTAAATATTATGACAACATCAGAGCAAATTAAATACATAAAATCCTTCTCAAAGCTAGCTGAGAAAATAAAATCTAATAAAGTAAGCACTATTGAGTTGCTTAAAAATGCCAAGATTTTAAATAAGAATGGAGAACTGACTAAAGCTTACAAGCCAGTGAGGTAAAAGTTTTATGTATTCAAGAAAACATGGTTTAATTCTTGGTTTTCATGGTTGCGATCTATCTGTTAGAGATAAGGTTGTAAGTAAAAAAGGTTTCAACTTAACTAAGAGTGAAAATGAATATGATTGGTTAGGTCATGGCATATATTTTTGGGAAAATGATTTTGATAGAGCTCTCTTTTTTGCTACTGAATCTTCCAAAAGAAACTCAAAAATTAAAGAACCTGCAGTCTTGGGAGCAGTTATTGACTTAGGCTTTTGTCTAGATCTTTTGGAATCTTCAAACTTTGAATTACTCAAAAATGGCTATGATATTTTGAAATCTGCTTATGATAACTCTTTACTATCTGACAATCCGATTGAATTACCAAAGAATATAGATATTGATAAATCCGGAGATGTTCTTTTACGGAATCTCGATTGTGCTGTAATTGAAGTAGTACATGCTCTTAATTTAAAATTAGGAAATGAATACGACTCTGTTAGAGGAGCATTTTGGGAAGGTGAAGAATTATATCCTAATGCTGGATTCAAAAACAAAAACCACATCCAAATTGCAATTAGAAACCCTAATTGTATAAAGGGATATTTTATACCTCGGAATGCGAATAATCAATATAGTATTCCATAATATTGATTCCTACCCACAACATCCAGTCTGCTTGCATTCCGAATTCTCTGCTTCCGGTTCAAGAGTTAATCAAATTATATTGATGATCCTGACCATAAATTTCGTCAATAGTTCTTGGTCTTATCCTTTCAGCAAGCGGCTGAAAAGACATATCCTGTTTAGGATCTGATGAAGGGAACAGCTCATTCATTATGCACATCAAAATATTCTTTTTCATAAAAAAATAAAAAACTGTGCTATAAAAGGAAGCTGAAGAATAAGCTTTATTCTATTTATATCCTAAAAAACATATCTATAAGTATATTTAGGTGAGTAGAGTTTATACAAAAATATTTGATTTGACGTCAGTGAATCAGAATATTCGATCTGTAAAGGTTTTTCTTCAGTGTACATCAAACCATCTTTAATGTTGGGATCGTAAAATAATCTTTCTATTTGCATATTTTCAGAAATCAAGTAGTCAAAATTATCTAATTCCATAATTTTCAACATATTAGACATTGTTGAATTTTCGTATCCAAATTTATCACTTACGATTTCAAATTGCTCTTCATCGTAAACAATCCAGTATGATGTATTTTGGTTATTTTGATTATCAATTGTATCTCCTCTTTTATACGATTTTAGAAGCTCATAATTAACTTCAACTACTTCCTTACTGCAAGACATCGTTAGCAATAAGCTCAAAAGTATTAAAGTATATCTTGAAAATTTGAAATGATATTTAATAACTGGAGTTTCTGGATTCATTGCAATTCTTATATCAATAATAATCAAGATAATATAATCAATATTACTAATATTGTTTGATATTATTTTAATAAAATGTATATTGTAATGTTATAAATCAAAAGTTATGTATTGTTAAAGTGCCGAAAAATGTGATACACAAGTGCATTTCAATCATATTATCAGTGTTCAATGAGTTTATCTTTGGAATGGTTTGAAAGAAACTGCTAATCAAAATATAGAACCTTTATTTTACGATACTTTTTACAGCAAGGGACTGTTTTATGTTCAAATATTATATCTTACTTTTAATAGCTACTTTGCTTCTTACAGCTTGCCCACCAATACCTGAAGATTGTCAAGTATTGAATATAGAAAATGATTCGGAAAGAACAATTATATATTTCTATAGTTATGCTGATTCTTTAGAATATTCAGATTCTTTATATCCTCATGCAAAAAGGACACTAAAACCCCATCAAGATCGAGATTTTGTACTCAGATGGATTGACAGTTTTGGGACTGATGATACAGATACTTCTTATATACATATCCTGGATGAAGAAATCTATCATAAGTTATCTTGGTATGAGATTGTGAACAGACAACTCCGTTTACATAGCGTTTTGATTGATGGCTACACTATAGATACTCTAAATTGGAAAATTGTATATAAAGAAAACCGATAGGGTAGAATTGAAATATTCCTAGAATATTGTTTAGTACTTTTCTTTGTCTTTGTGGCTATTCATGAAAATAGAGAACAAGAAGTCAAGCAAACTAATAAGTAACCATCAACTTGAAAGTAGAACTGTATATTTATATATAAAAAAGATCTTACAAGTGATACCTACTTAATTAATCTCCGAAGGACCAATAATTATAGCCAGCGCTGATCTTAATTTCATACATCTTAACTCGTTTTAGACTTGTTGCTTCACAGTCTTTTGAATCAGAATTTGGAATAGAAAAATAAATATTGGAATCTACACAAAATGTATGATTTGAATTGGTATCAGTCCAAAATAATTCACCACCATTATATTCTGCATAAACATAGAGATTTTGTCCGGCGTATTTCTCTAAATTGATAGTAATATAAGAATCTGAGGTGATTGAGAACCATCCAACAGACTCCCATCCACTTATAGAATCATATTTTACGTAAGCAAAGTGAACATTTTTATCAGACTTATTTGAAATTGTTATTCTGCTGGATTTATTTTTGGTATCGTTAGTATACAGATGGTCACCGTTCTCTTCATAATTTCTCAAAGATGTATGATAACTTGGTATGACAGCAGAATTGGTGTTTGAATTATTGATGTAAGCTATAATATGCCCACGGCTATCATAAATATACGAATGATTTCCCGAGGTATTTAAAGATCCGGAATAATTCCCTTTCTCGTTATAATAGTAAGATGCTTTTCCTGATTCTACGATATAACCTGAATACTTTCCATTTACATCATAGATATAAGAAGTGTTGTCTGTCTGTTCCATATATCCTACATCTTTACCGGTTATTACGTATTTGAGGAATTTCAGATTTGAAGTGCTGTCAGTATTATTGTAATAATTATAAGAGTTTTCCAGATTAACGGAATCCTTTGTATCTCCTATGATTTGATACATTTTTGATGTACCATCATTGGAATTTATATAATAAGTATTTCCGATTTTTTGACTCGAGGAAGAAATTCCATCACTTGATTTATAATAAATTGTGTTGCCAATCTTTTGACTTGTAGCAGTTGTGCCATCAGAGTAATATATATATGTTATGGATCCAATTGTCTGCCGGTTGGAAACGGTTTTAGTTTGCGAATAGGTATAGCAAAATGTAATGAGTAAAAAGAAGCAAGTTGATATTATAATTTTCATTACCTTTCCTCTCTAAATTATTACTCATTTTAACATTAAATTGATACTTTTCAATATAGTATTTTCTTTGACAAAATGCAATGATAATTAAAATATCTAAACTTATCTATTACGTTGCGAAAAATTTAATCCTAATATTTTTCGCTATGTAAACAAGACTAGAAAAATTTATAAAAAGGTAAAATCACGACAGGTTATAATTGCTCTAACTGAGCTGGTCGCTCGAAGGTTTTCTTAGGAAGAGAAAAAACCTTCATTGCAATAGTTTTAAGATAATGAAAAGCATTATCTACCCACAGCACCCGCTATGCTTACATTCCGAATTATCTGCTTCCGGTTCTAAAGTTGCATGTGAGATTTTGTGGTGCTCCAGTTCGTGTTTGAGTTCATCACGAATATTGTCCCAGTTTTCCATGTCATTCTCATTAATCAACACATGAGCTGTAAGAGCATTTTCAGTTGAAGAAAGTGCCCAGATATGAATATGGTGTATATCTTTAACGCCTTTTACTTCCATCATGGTAGCTATGATTTCTTCTGTATTTATCTCTTTTGGTACAGCATCCATTACCAGTCTGATGCTTTCCTTCAGCAAGCCCCAGGTAGAAATCAATATTACTGCTGCGATTGCCAGACTTATAACCGGATCAATAATATACCAATCCGTGTAGTAAATCACTAAACCGGAAATAACTACACCAACTGATACCAATGCATCCACCATAAGATGCAGAAATGCACCTTTTATATTAATATCATGCTTTTGTCCTTTAAAAAGAGGAATGCTGAAATTGTATTGATGATTACGCCTATGCCTGCAACAATAACAATAGCCATACCGCCTAGTTCAGTAGGCGAAAGCAGACGTTCTATTGATTCTTTGATGATTCCTATGACTACTATAATTAGCAATACAGCATTTATCAAAGAAGCTAATAGAGAAGCCTTTTTATATCCGTAAGTAAATGTCTTTTTGGCAACTGCTCCGGCGAGTTTCATTCCTATAAGCGAGATGAACAAACTGGCTACATCACTTAAATTATGACTGGCGTCAGACAGCAATGCAAGCGAACCATAAATATATCCCATCACATATTCTATGATTGTAAATGCAAGATTGAGTGCAATTCCAATATAAAATGCCTTATTCAGATTCTCTGCTGAAACTGAATGGTCGTGTCCGTGATGTGAGTGATCGTGTCCCATTTTATCTTCGCTTATTAGTGATATATAATGCAAACATACAAACAGCTTATGTACAAAGCAACAAGTTTCATACATAAGCTGTAATTATTTAAGTTAGCCAAAGAAAAAAGTTATGCTTTGTAATTTTTTACAAAATCATACATCAATCTAACACCTACTCCGGTTCCGCCTTTTGTTCTGTAAGCATCATCTGCAGGAATAAAAGCAGGACCTGCAATGTCAATATGAATGAAAGGATATTCTGTGAATTTTTCCAGGAACTTACCTGCTGTGATAGCTCCGGCAAGTTTGCCACCAATATTTTTCATATCTGCAATATCAGATTTCATCTGTTCAAAATATTCATCCCAGAATGGGAATTCTGCAATTCTTTCATAAGTGTTATTTCCGGCTTTATGCAATGCATCCATATATTTTCGATCTGCATTACCCATAGCAACCACTCCCTGAGTGCCAATTGCCGCATGAGCCGCACCTGTCAAAGTAGCAAGGTCAATTATTATTTCAGGATCAAATTCTTTTGCATAGCTAATTGCATCTGCTAAGATCATTCTGCCTTCTGCATCAGTATTTAAGACTTCTACAGTCATACCATTATGCATTTTAACAACATCACCCGGCGTGTAAGCATTGCCGTCAGGACGGTTATCAGTAGCAGGAATAAGCCCGATTACTTTGATTGGCAATTTAGCTCTTGATATAGCATACATTGCTCCAAAAACTGCGGCTCCGCCACCCATATCAGATTTCATTTCGTCCATGGAGCCGGCAGTTGGCTTCAAACTCAAACCACCTGTATCATAAACAATACCTTTACCAACAAGTACAATAGGTTTCTCATTTTTAGCATTTTCCGGAGAATATGACAAAATTGAGAATGTTGGAGGGTCAACACTGCCTTTATTGACAGCTAGTAAACCGCCCATACCAAGTTCTTCAATTTTAGCTTTATTCAATATTTTAGTTTTATATCCGGCTTCGTTGTCGCCATATTTCTTGATATCCATAGCAAACTGCACTGCATTCAAATAAGAAAGTGGCTCGTTGACAAGGTTTCTGGCAAGGATTGTTGCATCAACTATCGCATTTAGCTCATTTAAGTCAGTGTCATTAATATCTTTGTCGAAAAGTTCAATATTTTTAAGAGTGAACTGAATTTTGTCCAAATCTTTAGTAAAGTACTTATCGAATTTATAGGAAGCAAGAGCTAAGCCTTCTGCAACCGCTAAAATAGATTCTTTTCTGCCGTTTAAACCTTGGATTGCAACTGTTTCCATTTTTTCAGATTTAGCAGTGGAAGCAAAAGAAGCTCCAGCTTTACGTAAAGTTTCATTTCTTTTGTAATCGTCCTTAGCTTCATCTATTATGATAAACAAGAATCTGTCGTAAAGATTAACCAGGATTTGAGTTTCATCAGCATCAATTTTTTTCTGCACAAAAGCAAGACTATTACCTTCCAAGCCAAGTTTTTTTAAGTCTATATTTTTACTGTCAACAACGATCAGATTTTTATCTGATACAGAGTCTGTTTTCCTGAAGAAGTTCATTTTAGACCTCATATATAAATAATATCTTACAAATTTAAACTATTAAGTTGAGACGAAACAATAGCAAAATAGATTGTGAAATAGATTTCTTCGGGAAAATGGAATTCTTGAAAATATGACGATGCAGGACAACTGATTGGTAAAGAAGAATTTGAATACAACACCAGTGGACTTCTCCGTACATTTATAAAAGATATTGACGGAAATAATAATAACTGGACTTTCACTAAAAAGTATAGTATATTTGGCGGCAGTCGTAAAGAAATGAAATCAGACTACCACAAGTTGGGCGCAAGAACTTACTATCCTGAAATGGGGCGTTTCTTGCAGCAAGATACGCTCTTTGAAATATTCCCAGGACATTCTTTCTACAGCTTTGGATTTAACAACCCTGTTATGTTTGGCGATCCAAGCGGTATGGCTCCTGAAAAACACCAAAAAGGTGGTGGTGATGTGTTGTTGGGTAGATACTTGAGGTGGTGGTGGTATCTCTCCCTCATTTGGATATAGTTCTGTTGTTGGAGGAAGTAGTGCGAATGGGATTGACATTCCCATAATTAAGTGGGAAAATTTAACTTTCTTAAATGAAGACGGAGATAGAATAGGAATAGGATCATTAACACCTAGAATTATTCCTGGTCAAACATATTTGACAGATGCCTCCAAAATTTATTTGGGAGAAGCGTCTTATTATACAGATAATATGGATACAATGATTGTAAGATTTACTATTGGTTATTATGTTGTAACCGAAGCTGGAGCAATGTTTATTATGCCAAATTTCACAACTCACACTGTAAAAATAGACTTAAAGAGGTAGTAATGTTAAAAATTATCATAACACTTTTTTTTACAACATATTTGCTGTCATGCTCAGAACATGACAGCAAACGAAATAGTTTATCAATCGCACAAATTGAATCAAAAACAAGTAAGGTATGTGAATTAATTGGAAATATGGGAAGGAATCATCATGATACGTTGAAGTACGAAAAAGCTTTAAATCTTTTAAATGATATTTCAGAAGTAGATTCCTGCAATGGGAATATTTTCCAATTAAAATTTGTTAGTCTCTTGTACTTAGGTAGACATGAAGAACTACTAACAACAATAGAATTGTTGAAGTGTGATTTTAATACCTATGGATTAAATATATTAAAAGCTTTTGTATTATTAGAGATGAATGATGATGTAAATGCTAATATCATGTTAGATAGTCTTATTGCAGAAACTAAGACAGAATATAACAAGAATACAAATGTGAAAGCTTATTTAGAATTATATTTAATCGCACTAAAACTAAAAGGAGATGATGAAAAAACAATGCAAACTTTGGATTTCCTAAAAGATAATGGAGAAATTGACACTTATCATTACACATCTATTTTAAGAAAGTTGAGGTACCCGAGAAGAGGAACAATACTATTATCGTTTTTAGAAATGATTCTGTTTCCAAATAAAGTAATAGATAATTAGCTTGCAAGTAAAATGTTCTTTCGAAACGATATTACCTCTCCAACTCAACACAAAGAATTGGAGAGGTGTTTGTATATAAAAGAACGTAGTTCTTTAAAATATTTACAGGACATTCTTCCTACAGCTTTGGCTTTAACAACCCGGTTATGTTTGGCGACCCAAGTGAGGTTTTACATAGCCTGCCTAGTATTACAGAGGTATATGTGAATACAACCCGCAGAGACACAAAGCAATGTGCCTCTACAGAATCAGTAAAAATATATTTAAATAAAACTAGCTATCGCCTGACTGATTTCTTCAGACTTGATGAGTTTCATATCGTCTTGAGTTTCTTTATCATTATCCGGTGGAGTGACAATAACTTTTGAATCTGTGTAAGGCCCCCATCTTTTAGCAGAAATGTGTGGCGTATTTGGATACAAACCAACTACATTTGTACCGAAGCTGGCTGCAATGTGTAACACTCCGGTAGAGTTGGCTACTAAAATATGTGCCATATCTGTCAAAGCGATCATCTCTGCTAAAGTGAATTGACCTGATAAATCAATTGCATCTTTACATATTTTATTTACTACGCTGCATGCTTCACGTTCCGGCTTAGTTCCAGTCAAAAGGATGTCGACATCATGATGCATTGCAATCTGTTTTGCCGCCTCACCTAAAGTAGGTAGTGGGGTGTCTTTTGCTGAACCATCACTTCCGGGATGGATAATAATAAAGCGCTTATGTTTAAGTTTATCTTGAATTTTAGCTTTGACTGAATCATAAACAGATTTGTCTAATTTAGGTGCAGAGAGCTTCACAGGCAGATCCTCTTTGAAGAATCTACTGATCATATCTACATTATATTCAGCTTCATGTTTGTCAGAAATTTTACGGTGTACGTGAATTTTGTGATTAGCAAAAAAAGAATATAACCTGTATGCACTTGCTATTCTATGAGGAACACGCATTAAATATGCAGCTTTCATTTCTTCATAGCGTGGTCTTGGGAAAAAGACCAAATCAGGTTTTTCCTTTTTGAATATTTCTTTTATACCTTTCTCGTAATCTTCAATAAAAAATACTTTATCTACTGCCGGGTTGTTTTGTAAAAGAGGAGCAGTGTAAGTGGAAGCTATGAAAATAATTTCTTTGTCCGGATATCTCTCTTTTAAAGCTAATCCCATTGGTAGAGTCAGTACCATATCTCCGATTTTGTCAGTTCTTACTATCGCGATTTTTTTTGCAGAGTTAAATATATTTTTTGCTTTTATCATATTATTTTGGCTTGCTTTTTGTTATTATTGCAGTAAGGTATATAGTAAAATTTAGAGGCATGAAGCTACTCGCATAATATGAGACTCTTAACTTCCATATTAATTATTCTCGCATTTACTACGATAATCTGGAGTAGTGTCGTTAAAAATGCATCTTCATGTATTAGCAAATCTAAGCATCAATATATTCAATCCAAAGACATTAATATATTTTTACCGCAATTCAAGGATACGATATATGTTTTGGGAGATGCTTACATAGAATTATCTCTAAAAGAACAATATGCTTATGTATTTCGAAAAAACAATTCAACACTGAGGCTAGCTGTTTCGACAGGCACTGATAAAGTTAATAAAGGCATCAAAACAAGGCAGGGTTTATTCGCTGTGCAAAGTAAACTCAGAAAAGCAGTATCAAGACAGTTTAACAATGCAGCACTTATAAACTGGGTAGGATATAATTATAATATTGGATTCCATGGGCTGGCATCTTCAGGCTATTATAGATATTTAGGTAAAAAGCCTTCATCTCATGGTTGTGTGCGAATTGCCAGAGAAGAAGGAGATTCGCTTTATCGATCAGTTGATATTGGGACTCCTGTTATGGTATATGAAGAAGAGCCTGCAAGAGTTTTTAAGTTTATTGATTCTCTGGAACTGAAAAAAAGAGATTACTATATGCTGGAAAGCCGAGGCTGGTTTCAGAAAAATATGTTAGATGCCAGACTTGATGCTTTAAAAAGAGGTGTTTCAGATTATTTATCTGATCTGATTTTAGTCATGGATGGAAAAACAGAATTGCGTCCGGGCGGATATGATATTGGAATTTATAGTGAAATGACTAAACCACGTCCTAGATATCAGTATACTTTTGAAACTTCGCGAAGAGATAATACTAACTTGACATTTAATACATATTATTCCGATAATGTAGAACCTGAAAACGAATAGAGAGAATATGGATCACGAATTTTTTAAAAAGCAATCAGCTATAGTAGGCTCAGTAATTTTGAGTATAATAGCATTAACAGGTTTCCTGTATAAAACAGGTATGATTGAGAGACCAATGGCTCTTATCCTGATTCCTTTGTTTTTGCTTTTCCCGCACCGCAAAGACTCAAAATTTGTGAAAAGGATGATCCTATTAGCATCTATTCTATTTGTTGTTTGGGTCTTATCTGACTTAGGCTCAGCAATATTACCATTTTTCCTTTCTTTTTTGATAGCATATATTTTAGATCCTTTTGTTGTTTATCTGACTACAAAAAAGATTCCTCGCTGGGTTGCTTCAGTTTGCATCGTTGGCTTTTTTATAGGTCTTGTTTCAGGTGTAGCTGTTGGTGTTTTTCCAATTATTTTCTCACAGTTAGACGAAGTGCTGCGTACTTTATCTAGCTTGGTTGAATCTATGTCAGATTATCTGGATAGTAGAGAGTTTTATGAGACATTATCCGGATTTGGCTTGAAAGAAAGCCAAATGAGACCAATAATCCAGCAGGAATTTATCCCTGAATTGCAGAATCTATTTTCTATAATATTAAAATCATTACTAACATTTTTCAAAAGCCTGCAGGGTGTAGCTACTCAGATGTTTAATGCTATTATTATACCTGTGCTTGCTTTTTATTTTCTGAAAGATTTTGATAAACTCAAAAAATTAGTAAAGTCTCTGATAGGTAAGAAAGATGCAAAAATGTTGTATGATTTGGACAGAATAAATAAAATTATCCGCAAATATATTGCTTGGCAAGTTCTTGCTGCATTTATAGTAGCAACCTCTACTTCTATAGCATTTTCACTTTACGGTATTCCATATCCTATAGTCTTAGGGATATTATGTGGTGTGTTTAATCCAATTCCATACCTTGGAATATTTGTGAGTATGATAATCTGCATATTTACTGTTACATTAGTAAATCCTGCTATGTTTTTAGAGCAGGGAGTATTCATCGTGACAGTTATTTCAATACTTCACTTTATTAATGCATATTTCCTTGAACCAAATATTGCAGGGAAACAAGTTGGTTTACATCCTATAATGCTGATTGCTTCGTTATTTATTTTCGGATCTTTATTCGGTGTAGTAGGTCTTTTAGTTGCTGTTCCAGGAGCAGCAATATTAATGATGTTTTTCAATGACTGGCGCGCAAAAACAGAAAGAAAAGACAATATTATTATTGAAAATGAGTAAAATTCCTGTTTGGTTATTATTCCACAAAAGATTTTTACTTTCCTACCGACTATATTATTATAGGTAAAATATTATAAAACAGCTGGTTATATAAGTTGTAAGTGTTTACATTTAAAGCAATCTATAATCACTCTAAAAATCAATATTCCCTATTATATTCTCTCAAACAATTACTTAGAATAGAATTCGTGGCACATTACTTGATAGATAAGTAATCCAAGGTATATATGCACTATAGTGTGACAATAATATGCAAAAATTACTACTATATATAATCCTGTTGATCAGTGGCCTTTCTTATGCTGAATCTCAAAGCATACAGATTGTCAGAACTGATGTGGATACAAGCAGATCAAGTTTTGTTACTGCAACTTATGTTTTTGGTATTGATATTTACGCCATGGATGTGGAAGATTGCAACGAAGTAAACTTTAATCTCTTCTTTGATAATATTGATGTTGTTAAGTTTTCCGGCTATAGCAATACTGAATTTACATCAAATGGTGGTTTTTGTAAACCTCAATATTTTGAAAATGTAGCAGCAAATACTGCTTCTATATACGTAGGTGCACTTTCCGGAGATTCAAAAGAAAATGCAACTATAGATAACCCAAGAGTGATCCATCTTGAGTTTGTAGTAAACCAATCTGCTTTAAATAACTCAGATTTGACTTTTACTATAACGGATGCTGAAGCAGTTGTTAAAGCGGAAGAATTTCCGATAGATCTTCTTGCTGAACCAAACGTATATACCATACATAGCTTTATGGATGTCTGGCCTGGTGATGCTGATAATAATGGGGTTGTAGATATGTCTGATATGAATGTTATCGGGCAGTATATGGATATGGGGTCTGCTACTAAGCAAATGCGTAGCTTCAAGAGGCCGAACGCAAGCACATTATGGCATGCTCAACAGGTATTAGCTTGGGATTCGCTGCCTATCACTTATGCTGATTGTGATGGCAACGGAGATGTTACTGTTTCAGATGCTCACGTAGTTGTTCTTAATATTGAAAAAACTCATGCGCCTGGCTCAGGCAAGATAGTAGCTCAGGATGTAATACTAAGAAAAGAAAAACAGGAATTTCCTGAGGATGCTTCAAGACAGACTTTAAATATATCAACATATAGAGACATCATTTCTGCTTCGGGTAGAATTTATCTTTCAGGTATTAAACCTGATGAATTTTTAGGGCTAGAACTTTCCGATGCTTTTAATGATGAAAGCTCTTTTTTGTATTATAAATACAATGAGGAAGAAATGTATACCGACTTTATAGCAGGCAGTTTTAATCATAACACCTGCAGGGGAGAAGCCGGCCTTGTGAATGTAATCATTAAGGGACAAAAACACCAAATGTATGGCATGGCAGCAAGTGATTTGGTAGGTATGACAAAAAGTGGAAGTCTTATCCCGCTATCGCATACTACTGAGGTTAATGAAAATGCAAACAAAGAACAATTGCTTACATACAGTAATGGATTACTTACGCTCAAAAACTCTAAGTATTCCGGAAAAATTCAACTAAAAGTATATACCTATACCGGTCAGGAGATAATTAAAAGAAGTACTTATGTTCAGGGAAACATCGCAATAAATTTAGGTAACTTGCCTAAAGGTTCTTACTTCTTGTCAATTTCTGACGGACAAAATCAGAATACTTACAAATTCCTCTCTAAATAATATTTCTTAAAGCCGCAGTTTCAATTTTAAATGACTCTGCGGTTTTTTATATCCTATAGAAAACACTTTAATAGAACTATTCTCTGCAAATTACGTAGCTAAAGATGTAAAGCGTAGATTCACAATGTTTGTGGCTTGCTTTTAATACCCTCAATTTGATATTAGAAGTATACTAATCTATTTATTTGGTATAATTATCAAAACATGGAAGCAAATATGCAGAAATATTATACATTTTATCAATCTCCTTTTTGTAGAATTATTCTTGTAGCAACAGAAAAAGGTCTGACAAATCTGCATCTTGAAACAGGTGAAGGTAAAAGAGATTTTAGTATTGCACAGGATTGGATTTTTAAAGAAGAATACTTCAAAGATGTAGAACTCCAATTAGATGAGTATTTTGAAGGGATGCGCTCTACATTTGATTTACCATTGGATTTAACAGGAACTGAGTTTCAACTCACAGTCTGGAATGCACTTCAAACTATTCCTTATGGACAGACAAAAACATATAAGGAAATAGCTATCCAGATTGGAAATGCGGATGCCTCAAGAGCAGTTGGAATGTCAAATAGTAAGAACCCTATACCTTTAGTTATCCCTTGTCATAGAGTAGTTGGAACAAATGGAAAATTAGTTGGCTTTGCAAATGGAATTGCTATAAAGGAAAAGCTGATTAATTTTGAAAAGGGAATTGCTTGTAACTCTCAGCTGGATCTATTTGCCAAATAGTTTTTAGAGGATATGTGAAAATTCACTTCATAAAAAAACGCCGAAATATTAAATATGTCGGCGTTTACGTAAGATATGATTTGTCTTTATAGATAAATTAGATTTTAATTTGCATAGATAATTTCAAGAGTGTATGATCAGATTTTTCATTATCATTATTTGTTGTTTCTACATCTAATAACAACATATTGTAGCTGTCAAAAGAATATGCTACGCCACCAATCATTCTACGAGAAATGTCATCTGGTTTGTTTGTGCTATGATCAAAGTAGTCATAACGTCCCATCAAGGAGAACTTATCAGTCAATTTTAGTTCAGCAAACATCGATGCACCTTCATATTCTTCTGTACTAAATTCTTGCACATCCGGAGTGTCTTTAGTGATACTGAAATTATCACCTTCCATATTACCTTTACCGAAAGTATATTGAGCTGTTAGAGTCAATGAAGAAGACTCGTAAGAAGTCATTAGATAGTGGTTTTGCCAATCTGCAAATTTATCTTCCTCAGGCTTGTTTACAAATTCAATAGATGAGTTACCTTCACCAAAGATAGCAGCATAAGAAAACTGTAGACCGGGAATAACATAAGGTATTGGTCTTAAAGTCAGACGGCCTTGTGCTGCAACGGTTTGATTTTCGTTAATTCCGTTATATCCTGCACCATTATAAATACCTGCTGCATAAGAGCCATATAAACCTGCATATTTTTTATTACCTACTTTCTTTTTGTAAGTATCAGACATCTCACCACCAAAATTACCAAACCAGGTCAAACCAAGATCGGCGGATTTAGATAGTTTTGCGCGTTCAGCGTACATTTTGCCCTGGACTCTGTAGCGGTTAATTGCCTGCTCAAAGTCAATAAATGGTGTATGAACCATACCAAATTCAAATTCATTGTCTGTAAAAACTGACCATTCACCGATATCCAAAGATCCGTAAAAATATTTAAAACGAAGTTCAAGTCCGTCATCATCTTCATAAGTATCAACAGTCATTCTCATTGAGAGTATCCCGTATGCTTGTTTTTTGAGTGTAAGGTAAGCACGATCCATTTTGATACCGGTGTTTGTTAAGTCTCCACCGTCAATTTCTGTTTCAGCAGAAATAAATCCTAAAAGACTGATTTTCAATTTGTCTTCTTTTGCTTCCTTGTCTGCGCTTGTTTCAGCCGCATTCGCCCAAGTGCACAGCAAGATACTGAATAGAAGAATGTACTTCTTCATCCTATTCTCCGATTAATTAAATAAGATTTACCAATAACAACGTACAAAGGTAATCTTCAATTGTTAAGATTGTATAAAGACTATGTTTAGTTTGTTAATATGTAATAAATTTAATCAATATTTCTTAAATAACCTTTACACACTCTTTATAATTCTATGTAATAATATATTTTCTCAATTCTTAGGATTGTCTTAAATTGCTTGATTGTATTTTCTATCATTTTGATATACTATGAGCGAAATAAAAAATAAAAGCATAAAAATAAATCGGGCATCTCTTCATAATCTGAAAGATGTAAGTGTTGAGATACCTCACAACAGATTGACTGTTATCACCGGAGTAAGCGGATCCGGTAAATCTACTTTGGCATTTGACACTTTATATGCAGAAGGTCAAAGGAGATTTGTAGAATCTTTATCATCTTATGCAAGACAGTTTCTGGAAAGAATGGGTAAACCTGATGTTGATTCTATTACAGGTTTACCACCTGCTATTGCCATTGAGCAAAGACCTCATTCAAGAAATCCCAGATCTACTGTTGGTACTACAACAGAACTCTATGATTACATTAGACTTCTTTTTGGTAGAGTCGGAAAAACTATATGTAAATCTTGTGGAGAAGAGGTTAGCAAGGAAACCCCTGCTTCGGTTGTAAAAGCTCTGATGGAATGGAAAGAAGGGACAAAATTATTTGTCTGCTTTGAACCTAAACATAATGGAAGTAAAGCTGCGGAAGTTATAGATAAATATAAAACTCTGGGTTTCTTTAGAATTGTTAAATCAGGTTCCACTGAATTGATAGACCTGGAAGGGGATGGAATACCGGAAGATTTTCAGAAAGAAAAGTACTATTTTCTTGTAGACAGATTAGTTCTTAGAAATGAAGATGAAAGCATTTCGAGGCTTACTGATTCTATAGAATCTGCTTTTCATTATGGTGAAGGCAGAATTTGTATAGTCAATATTAGTGAAAATAAGGAGATGCTCTTCAGTTCTGTATATGAATGTTCTACTTGCGATATTTTATATTTAGAACCAGAGCCTAAACTATTTTCTTTTAATAATCCATTTGGTGCATGTCCTAAATGCCAGGGCTTTGGAAGAACCATTGGTATTGATGCAGATTTAGTGATTCCTGATAAGTCATTGACTCTGAAAAAGCATGCTTTACACCCATTTAAAGGCGAAAAGTTTTCAAAACATGAGAAAGCTTTACTGAAAATTGCTAAAAAATATGATATTCCAACTGGCATTCCAATTGTTAAAGTACCTAAAGACAAAATGGATATTATTTGGAATGGAGCGGATGATTATATTGGATTGAAAGCCTTTTTCAAGCATTTAGAATCTAAAAGCTACAAAATGCATTACAGAGTAATGCTTAGTAAATATCGCGGATATACGGAGTGTACTGCTTGTGATGGTTCAAGACTTAGAACATCTGCAAGACAGGTTTTTGTAGGCGGAAAAAATGTTACTGAAGTTATCAAGATGCCTCTTGGAAAACTTCAGGAATTCTTTGATACAATTCAACTAGGTGAGTTTGAAGAAAAAGTTGCCGGTCAGGTATTAATTGAAATAAAATGGCGCTTGCAATTGCTTGTAGAAATAGGATTGGAATATCTGACTTTATCACGTTTAACACATACTCTAAGCGGAGGAGAAGCGCAAAGAATTAACCTTACTACAGCTCTTGGTTCTTCTTTAGTTGGAACATTATATGTATTGGATGAGCCTAGCATTGGTATGCATCCTAGAGATACAGATAGACTTCTTAACATTCTTTTCAAGCTTCGTGGCTTGGGTAACACAGTTGTTGTTGTTGAGCATGATCCTGATATAATCAGACATGCTGATAAAATTATTGATATGGGGCCTAATGCAGGTGAATTTGGTGGTGAGGCCGTTTTCGAAGGTAATTTTGAAGAACTGGAATCAGCTACCAATTCACTTACAGCTGAATATTTTACAGGCAAAAAGAAAATTGATATTCCAAAAGAACGAAGCATGGGCAACGGAGAGAAAATTGTTATACACAATGCTCAGGAAAATAACTTAAATATTGAAAAGATAGAATTCCCATTAGCTTGTATGACTTGCGTAACCGGTGTTTCAGGATCAGGCAAAAGTACATTGATTCATGACATTTTATATGCAGGCATTAAGAAATACAAAGGCGGATATATGGGGCATACCGGACGTTATGAGAGGATTGAAGGTATGGAACATATTGATGTGATAGAAATGGTAGATCAGTCTCCTATAGGCAAATCTTCCAGATCTACACCTGCTACCTATACTAAAGTATTTGATGCAATCAGAGAAGTTTTTTCTCAAACTCAACTTTCAAGACAATTGGGCTATAAACCCGGGAATTTTTCTTTTAATGTTGCCGGTGGCAGATGTGATGAATGTGAAGGCGCAGGCACGATCACAGTGGATATGCAGTTTCTGCCGGATGTTACTCTGACTTGCGAAAGCTGCAAAGGAAGCAGATATAAAAAAGAAATTCATAACATTTTATACAAAGAAAAAAGCATTGTGGATGTCTTAAACATGACTGTAGACGAGGCTCTCGAATTTTTTGTCGATAAAGCAAAAATTACTAAGAAACTTCAAATTTTAGCAGATGTTGGTCTTGGATATTTGAGATTAGGTCAGCCAAGTACTCATTTGTCAGGTGGTGAGGCGCAAAGAATCAAACTTGCCGGACACTTAGAAGCAAAATCTGCCGGCAGGACGCTCTTTATTTTTGATGAACCAACAACCGGTTTGCATTTAGATGACATTTCTAAGTTGATAATTTCATTTAAAAAACTAACAACTACCGGACATTCGGTAGTTATAATTGAACATAATTTACATGTAATTGCATCAGCTGATCACATTATAGATTTAGGTCCGGAAGCTGGAGAATATGGGGGTAAAGTAGTGTTTGAAGGTACCCCCGAAGAACTTTCCGGGAAAACTAATCTATATACGGGAAAATACTTAGCTGAATTTTTCGAAAGAGGAATATAATTATTTTGAAAAAAAATTAGCATTTGTATGGATTTTTTAATTTTTTTCAATATATTAGGCATAATTTAAAATGATACAAGTAGATTATTCGTATTAGTATCTATAGTGTTTAAACAATCTAAATAAGACAAAAAGTTTAGAAATAAATTTCGGGGTAGTTATGGCGAAGCCTTTTATCTTAGTTGTAGACGATAATAAAATTACGACTAAACTATTGAGAAGATATTTGGAAGCAAATGGGTATGAAGCACAAGAGGCTTACGACGGTGTTGACTGTTTAGAAAAAGTAAAAGAAAGACATCCCGACGCAGTTGTCTTAGACGTGATGATGCCGCGAATGGATGGGTATGAAACAGTAAAACATCTGAAAGAAGATGAATCTACACGCCATATACCTGTTGTTATAGTTACTGCGTTGAATGACGTAGCTAATCAACTTAAATCAATAGAAGCCGGGGCTGATGATTTCTTAAGCAAGCCAATTGAAGAAAAATTACTTATTGCAAAAGTAAAACTTTTGAGCTCGCTGAATATACAAAATACAAAACTCAAAAAATTAGGTTCAATTGTTGATAAAGTGATTAACGAAGGCATTTCAGGCGATGCTGTCAAAGCTTTAGTTGACGAATCCGGTATTAATGAGTAAAATTAAAATATTATATATATTTTATATAAGCCGTAGATTTTCTCTACGGTTTTTTTTTACAAAAAAACAAATATCTTATGGAACTAGATATTCTTACATCACCTTCCACTGACTTTTTGATATGTCAAATCTTCATATTTTCAAAAATAAATTAAATCTATAAAAAAAATACAGTTTTATAACTCTATATAAAAGTATTACTTAGACTTATGATACTGAATAAATGTTTATTCTGTCAAAAAAAAACTAAAAATATTTGTAATTAGTGTGTAACCATTTCTTGCCTCCTTGTGTCTACCAATAAAGAGATTCCTAAACTCTATTTTCAAAAAGGAGCAAATATTATGATGAAGCAAATGAAATCAATCGCAACTAAAACACTCCTCGGAGCGCAAGAAATTAAAGTTTATATGAAGCGTGCAACTATTACTTCGTTTGGTATTACTATGGGATTATTTGGTGCAGCTTTTGGTCTTTCAGTGTTAATTAATGCATTAACACCTAAAGAAGAAATTTTTGAAGCACCTTTATCACCTGAAGGACATAGTAAGACTGTAGTAACTATATACGATGATGACGTTTTTGAGATCCCTAAACTTTCAAATTTAGCAAAAGTTCCTATTGACATTTATACTACAATTGTACAAGGAACACAACAAGTGGCAGGTAATTTTGTAGCTGTTCCTGATATGAATATTGCTATTGATGCTGCTGATATTGCGAGTTTTGGTAAGATGAGTAACGCTGCCGCGGAACTTGGAGATACTAAATTAGATGATGTTAGCAATTTAGAAGACGTAGTATTTGGCGATAAAGATGATTTCGTGATTGACGGTACACAAATTCCTCCAAAACCTGAAGAAGAATATGAAGAATGGGAAATTGCTGAATCGCCGGGTGTAGATGTATCTCAGATTGCTAGTAATATTGTTTATCCTAGAATTGCTAAAGAAGCTGGCATAGAAGGAACTGTTATACTAGAAGTCTTGATTGGTCCAGATGGTAAAATTGCAAAGCTTAAAGTAATTAATTCGGACAATGCAATCTTGAATGAAGCAGCTATTAGTGCAGTTAAGAAATCAACTTATACTCCTGGCATCCAAAATGGAAATCCATGTGCCTGTTGGGTAAGTATCCCGATTGAATTTAATCTTAGATGATGTTTCAAATATAATTTACTTATGTAAAATTATTATGATACAACTCCAGCACAAAAGACCACTCTTTCTCCAGAGTGGTTTTTTTATGCATTATTGGCTATTTAAAGTAGTGTAATATAATATTTATTATTTGCTACAGTCTTTATCTATGTATTTATAGGTAATGGGATTGAGATATGAAGAAGCCAAGTTATGTGAAATTTATTATTCCGCTACTCTCTGCTATCATTGTTGGAGATATGATACTTTATTTTACAATCCGTAGTATAAATGAGAATACTTACCATGGATACCTTGAAACTCAAACCAATGACTTGCAAGTAAAAATAAATTCTACAATCAATTCCTATAATCTGGTTAGTAAATCACTGTTCAATGAAATTATTAACAAAGAACAAATCTTATCCTTATATCAAAATGCGAATTCTAAAGACACTCTAGTTCAAGCTAAAGTTAGGGATAGTTTATATTCGGCAATGAGTGAAACTTATCAAAATCTTCGCAAAATCGATATCAAGCAGCTTCATTTTCATCTGCCGGATAATACAAGCTTTTTACGTTTTCACAGGCCTGGCAAATACGGAGATAATCTGACAGATGTGCGATACTCTCTTATGATGACCAATAAAAATAAAGTAGAGATGCGAGGATTTGAAGAAGGTCGTATTTTTAATGGATTTAGATATGTTTTCCCATTAATATACAAAGGAAAGCATCTTGGTAGTGTAGAAACAAGTTATTCATTCGAAGGAATTGGTAAACAACTTAAATTGCTGGGAGTAAACCACTCTTGCATGATGATTAAAAAATCAGTTGTTAGAAAAAAAGTTTTTGAAGAAGAAAAATCAAATTACTCTGAATGTTTTATATCTGATGACTATCTTGTTGAAAATAAATACAATAACGTAGGTGGTCAACCTAAAGATATTATAAATACAATAGACGAACTAATTGAAAAAGATATACATTCATTGCTAGCAGCAGATAAAAACTTTTCTACTTATGCAGTTGTGAATGATATGATTTATGTAGTGTCCTTTGTTTCTATTCCTAATGTTGAGGGTATTCCAGTTGCTTATATTATTTCATACGCTCAAGATCAAACATTACAGAATATTATAAATAGAAATGAAGCATATTTATCTGTTAGTATGATATTGACTCCGGTATTAATTTTGTTTATCGGGCTATTTGTATTAGGCAAAATAAAAACAGACAAATTGAATAAGCAGTTGCTGGAAACAAGTGAATCATTGAAAATATCAAATGATAAACTGGAACTTG
This sequence comes from Kapaibacterium sp. (SeqCode), assembly GCA_965140345.1. Classification (GTDB taxonomy): domain Bacteria; phylum Bacteroidota; class Ignavibacteria; order Kapaibacteriales; family UBA2268; genus JBFHIJ01. The sequence goes on along the minus strand of OZ223202.1, from coordinate 350,954 downwards.
CTGTAAACGAAAAAGACAAATTCTTTTCAATCATAGCTCATGATTTACGCAGTCCTTTTGCGGGGTTTGTAGGCCTTTCAGAGATTATAGTAAATGAAGCTAAAGATGTTGAAAATGAAGAAATAAAAGAAGTATCTGACATGTTACTTCAAAATGCTTATAAAGTCTCTGATCTTTTGGAGAACCTGCTCACATGGTCCAGGATGCAACGTGGCCTAATTCCTTTTACTCCTGAGAAACTCATGCTTAAAAGTATAACTGATCAGAACCTGGATTTGCTTTCCGCAAAATCAAGAGAAAAATTCTTAATAATTGAAAACAAAATTGACAAAGATTTAGGAGCTATTGCTGATCCGAGAATGCTGGATACAGTATTAAGAAACTTGCTTTCTAATGCTATAAAATTCACTCCTAATCATGGTAATATCGAAATATTTGCTAAAATTGAAAACTATGCTGTAGTGACTTCTATCAAAGATTCCGGAATTGGAATGAGCAAAAAACTTTTATCTAAGCTTTTCATTATATCTGAGAATGTTTCCAGGCAAGGAACTAACGGCGAAGCAAGCTCAGGCTTAGGTCTTATACTATGTAAGGAATTTATAGAAAAATGTGGCGGTAAAATTTGGGTAGAAAGTGAAACTAACAATGGCAGCACTTTCAACTTTTCCTTACCTATCTCTGCTGATTAAGTATGTAGTAGAGAAAAGAACAATAAGTATATAAAAACAGAACTGCTCTTACATATAATGTAAGAGCAGTTTAATTACCATATAGAGAGTTGAGATGTTATGTTTGTAAATCACTTATAGCGGTTTGTAAACAAGTAAGCGATTACGTAAAATAAAGACGCTATAAGCAGAGAAATATTGAAACCTAACTCAAATGATATCAATACAATAAGTGTAGACCCGAGCATTGAAGCTGCACCGTTTACAGAAAAGCCCCAATCTACAAAATTTCCCACTTTTTTGCTCATTTTTGGGAATGGCATTCCCATAAAAAATCCTAATGGAGCCATAAAAATCACAGTAAATATTATGCGAAGCGGCAAAGAAAAATCATTCAAAAGATATATTAATTTTGAATACACTAAGGCATCTAATATTATTAATCCAATGATAGCCATGAATACGTGTTTGAATTCAAATCTGTCAGAAAAGGCTGCTCCTATACCAGATGATAGTAGTAATGAAAGTAAAATAGTTGCTACACTATAAACCGAAGCTCCCAGAAATAGAGAATATTTCTGTATTAAAATAGCCTCAACCCCCATGAATCCCATACCGATCATAAAATAGAACATCCATGCACTAAACGGGAACACTTTTTTGTATTTTAGATAAGGTAATAAGTTGATAGGAATCATAATTAGGATTACTACTCCAATTAGGATAAACATGATTAATTTACTTAGAGGTTGTAGTAACAAATCATAAGTGTTCAGTTTTTTACCAAGTTGCTCCCAGGTGAAATTTTTCATTAAACCAAGCTGTGCTACAAATGGTTTGTCATCGTAGCTGGGACTTATATCTATTTTAGCACTATCTGCTACAGATTCCCAGCCAACTTGCATTATTTGATTATAAATATTCGTACCTGAAGTATCAGAAATAGGAAATAACAGTTTGAAATGTTGCGGATATTGCAACATGTTAGGATAGAACGCATTTTCAAGGATATCACTGCTAATTTCTTTTTTTGATAATATTAAAGCCTTCCTTCTCATCGCCGGCAAATCGATAACAGCGATATGTTTTTCAGGATTATTAATACCTTCCAATACTAATGCTTCTTTACATGCAGATAGCAAACGTGGCATATATAGCTGGTGTTCCATCATCATTATCCCATCTTCAGATAATGCGTGCCAGTAATCTTGAAAAGCTTCCATTGTAAAGATATAGTTTTCCGCTAAAGCAAATGCCCCTGAGCTGAGTGCTGCCCAAGTATTTGAGCTAAGAGAATAAATAACATCGAACTTGTTTTCAAAGCGTCTTATATAAGATCTTGCATCCTCACTAACAACTTTTACGCGGTTATCATTATAAATATTCCCCGTAAATTCTGCATATTTTCCTTCGCTAAGGAGATGATTTATATAAGGATTAACTTCAACAGCATGAATCTCTTTTGCTCCATATTGAAGCGCCTGCAGAACGTCATTTCCACCTCCGGCTCCTAAAGAAAGGAAAGTACAGTCATCATATTGATCTATCAAATATTTGACATCTATACCAAAATTGAATTTTGCAGAATCCGGGCGATTCCAGTTGCCGTCAAAGCCAATCATTGGCGAATTAGCAACGTTATCAATATTTATCCCTTTATAATCCTCACTAAAGTTATACACTTTAAGTTTCGCCATTGCATCCCAATGAGTAAACTCCACTTCTGCTCGCTCTTCGCGATCTAATTGGAGATAGTCTTCCATATAAGGTGATAAAGAGAGAATAGCGAAAAGGAAGGCAAGTGTTCGCAAAACTCCATGCTTAGGATAAGCTAAAGAGGCAGCAATAAGAACCGGTAAAGCTATGAAGGCAACTGCAGCAGGTGTGCCTACATAGTTCATCAGTAAGACAGCGACTAAGACTCCCGAACCGGCTCCTATTAAATCTGCCATATAAAGTTTGTCCATTTTTTCACTATCTTCACGAAAAATCAGACTAAGAGACATGCCTCCGGCAATAAATCCGGAAGCTAAAATAAATACATTAGCTATCAGATTCCACAGCATAGACCAGCTATTAAACACTTGATTAAAATCAAGACCCGTATTGAAAATGGCAATCGGACTAGCTACTCCAAGAACAGCAGTCAGGGTAAGATAAATTCCAAGTAATTGTGGTTTCCTAAGCGGTTTAAAGAGTCTTAAAAGTAGACCACCTAGACCAAGTCCTAGAATTGAAATAGAAATAATAAGAAAAGCAAATGTGTAGAAGAACTCAGCAGAGAATATGCGAGTCCAGATTAGTTCCATTGCAATCAAAGATAACGAAAGCAAAGAAACAATGAGCAGCTTTTTCAGCTTCATGTTCGAATCCCTTGTTTATTTTAAAAGTCAAGCACCCCGGAAAAAGCGTTTGTCAAGTAAAATAAACTATAAGTAAGCTTACGCTGATTAAATTAAAAGGTTTCAAAATTGTTAACAAAAAAAATTGGAAATATTAGATGATAAATGCTTTATTGGAGCTGATATTGAGTGGTAAGTAGAAAGTTTTAAAAATGTTAGGTGAACAAAATGATAATAAATTCGTATTCCTCTTAAACCAAGAATAAGCACCATTACATCATCAGTACCTTTATATTATTTTTAAAATTAAAAAAACTGTTTTTACAGGTATTAAAATGACATTGAATGAATTAGGTTTTGAAAACAAAATCCAAGAAGAAATAGATCAAAAAGCTGTGACAGTTTCCGAGATAGGACGAGTAATTGCTGAACATAAAGAAAGATATACAGTTGCAATGCAAGATGGAATATTAGAAGCTGAAATAACCGGGAATATGAGATTTGCAGCAGAATCCAGAGAAGATTTTCCTGCTGTAGGTGACTGGGTTATTTTGACGGGGTATGATCCGGACTTTGCAATAATTCGGGATATGCTGCCACGACACTCTATGCTTTCCAGACAGGCGGTTGGTCATTTCGGTGAAATTCAGATTATTGCCACAAATATTGATTATGCTTTTCTGGTGCAGGCTGTGGATAGAGACTATAATATCAATAGATTTGAGCGCTATTTGACTTTGTGTTATAATGGAAAAGTGTCCCCGATAATTGTTCTAACTAAAACTGATTTGATTGAAAAATCAGAACTTGAGCAAATTATTGAAAAAATCAAACATAGAATAAAAGAAACTCCTGTTCTTGCACTCAGTAATGAAACTATGGAAGGCATTGATTTACTCTCTGAGCAGATGCAAAAAGGGAAAACATATTGCATGTTGGGGTCTTCAGGTGTAGGCAAGTCAACATTACTAAATAACCTTATGGGAAAAACAGTAATGAAAACAAGCCACATTAGTGATAGTACAAATAAGGGAAGGCACACTACCAGCCACAGAGAACTGCATTTACTTGAAAATGGAGCGATTATAATAGACACTCCCGGTATGCGCGAAGTTGGTGTTGTAAATTCTGAGAATGGACTTGAAACAACATTTGATTGGTTATACGAATATGCCGATCAATGTAAATACAGGGACTGCAGTCATACTCAGGAAAAAGGTTGTGCCATAATTGCAGCAGTTGAATCCGGTGAAATAGATCAGAAAGCTTATGAGAACTATTTAAAAATGGAAAAAGAAAGTCAGTTTTTCGAATCAACAGTAGCAGAAAGAAAGCGCAAAGAAAAAATATTCGGTAAAATAGTAAAAGATGCTAAAAAAATACTCAAGAAGTAGCAAATAAGCTTATAGCTTTTTTTGCAAAACCCAAATTTCGCTATTGCCTGCAATATCTAATATTTTTAGTAATTTAGGCACTTTTACTAATTCTTCAGTCTCTACTCTGCTAATAAGTTTTAAGCCGAATTCGGAGAGGTAGGTGATTAATTCATCTATGTCTCCGAAATATCTTTTTCTAAAGAAATCCTGGATAACCAGGTATCCATCAAATTTTAAAGTTCGAATCAATTCTTGAAATACAAACTTCTTGTCGTATTCTTTCATAGTATGAATAGCATAATTACTGATTATAAGAGACATTCTAGAAGGCTGAATAGGTAAACTGAAGCCACTGCCTTCAGCAAAAGCAGTTCTATCTGCAACTCCTTCCAAATTTGCATTTATAATACACTGTTGCATTGAATAATCCCATTTATTCGACCACACATCCATACCAAATACATGCAGTTCATGGTTCGATTTTGCCAGGTGTATAGCAGCGATTCCGTTCCCTGTACCCAAATCCAGAGCATTGCCTGTTAGTCCTTCAGGAACTTGATTGATGAGTACTTCAGATAATTTATGCTGAATGTCAAAATCATTCTTCTTTAGGATAAAATGCGCTACTATAAATGCCCCATAAAACAACAGTAGAGCTATATCTAAAGACAAAGCTATCTTGAAAAACAGCTCGTCACTAGAGAGTAGAAAGGGGATACATAACATAATAATGTTAAAAGCGGCGATGTATCTTTTTATAGGAAGCCATGTTTTATAATCTATCTTGTTGTTTTTCATAGTAGCTGATTGTAAATGGAAGAAAGTGTTTATAATTTACTTAAATAATTAAATCATTCCAAGCAAAGCAATAGATATATTCTCGAGCAAGTATAAAATAAGTGAGTTATCAGACAAATTTTCGAAATTACATAAATCTGATAACTCACATGATTATTTATGGTGTTGCTTTATTTAGTTGCAATAGTAAAAATAACGTTACTACCACTCCAAATATCATTTTCCGGCAAAATATCATCTCTGAATTCAACTTTATCGTATTTAAAATCAGAGAGCATAGTTTCAATCTTTTTCTCAGAAAAGAAATGTGTCCAGAAGCGGTAGAGTTTGGTTTTATCAATTGCTTCTGAAATTATATGCTGATATAAAATTACATCATCTTCTTCATATAAAAATGAAGAAGATAGTGCTACATAAGGATTTGCACTCCAAAAACCGGATTCTGCAGATTCCCATATATTTGGAGTTAAACGTGATTTTAGATCAGTATTTTTCAATAAATCGAAAACAAAAATTCCACCTGCTTTTAAAGCTTTGTAAACTTTACCTAGAAGAATTTCTCTCTGATCCGGAAGCAGAACTCCCAAATCTGTATATATAAGTGTGATAAGATCATACTTACTTTCACCAAAATCATAATCTAAGTAACTGGCATTCGCATATTGGATGTCAAGAGATTGACGCTCAGCATTCGATATAGCATAATCTATTGATTTTCTTGAAATATCAATACCAAACACAGAGTGTCCATTTTTAGCAAACTTTTCTGTATATAAGCCGGGTCCGCAACCTAAATCTAATATCTTGAGGTTTTTTTTCTTTGACAATAGACTTAGAATCCAGTTAGTAGTTTTACTAATATTCTCTCTTGTTCTGCTTGCCAGATCAATTTCCGGATTTAAGTGAGTATCCAATAGATAATTGGAGATATGCTCATCTGTCCACATAAAAGCATTACCTTCTTTATACAAAGGAGGTTTTGCAGACATAGCTACTATATCTGTGATATTCATTTGTTATTTCTCTTTTTGAAGCTAAAATTATATAAAAATAGACTTGTTGCATTTAAATCTGCAACAGGATATACAATGCTAAGGGAGCATTGTTAGTGGATACCTCTTAGAAGAGGTAAGTGATATGTTTTATGCGGTTTTCATATAGCAATTATATAAATATTTTTTGAACTTTACAAATGTAAGATAGTATTTCTAAAAAAGTGAGACGTATTTCTTAATTTTGTGTCTCTTTCTTTATACCAACTTAATAATTTGAATCAGGTGGAATATGAAGGTAATTACTCTACTCTTTATTTTGATTTTTAACTTTATAGCATTTTCTCAAGAAATAATTATAAATGAGGTCTCTTCTATTAATAGCACTGCCTGGACGGATGAAAATTATGAGAATCCGGACTGGATAGAACTCAAAAATATTAGCAGTTCAGATGTCAATCTTAAAAATTACAGAATATCGGACAAAGATAAGTTTGACAAAGCTTGGGTGTTACCTGATACAATCTTAAAGCCTAACGATGTGATTCTTCTTTCTGCCTCCGATGGAGCCTACAATTCTTCCGGCAAATATGTTATTGAAACCGGCGGAGTAGGTATTGTTCCCGGTTATGACGAGGATGGTTTTACATACTTATATATGGAATATGAAGGCAATTTTGTAGCAGAATTTGATTTCTCTTCAATGCGGAATGTTGGCACATTCGGAGCAGCAGGTATTACATTTAAAGAAGACCTGACTGATGAAGCTAAATATTTTGGTGTTTATAATTTACAAAGAGACAGGTATTCTTATGGATTAATGAGAAGAACTGAATTAGAAAAAGGCACTGAAGTAGACTATTCTTATCATCACAATATTAATCCATGGGGATTAATTAGATTAGAAAGAAATGGCAACACAATAATAGCTTATGACATTGAAAATGGATATGATTGGAGAGAATTTGCTAGATTTGAAGCTTCATTTAAAGAAAAAGGCTACATCGGATTAGGTTTTACTACTTCTAAAATGACAGAAAAAGGTAAATTTACATTCTCATCTTTTAAACTTAATGGCGAAGCTGTCAGTATTGATTCTCTTAATCACATTGATATAGATGTTATAGAACCTTCAAGATTATATAAATCCAACGAAATACATACTGATTATAAACTATCCAGAAGTGGAGAGACTATTACACTTTGGGATGCTGAAGGAAATATTGAACACAGCCTGGAAGTTCCTGCACAAAATGTAGATATTTCTTACGCAAGAAATGATAATGGCCAAATGCTTTTATCCTATCCGGCAACGCCCGGTTTTGAAAATAAAAACTTTTATAATGGCAGATGTGATATCCCAATTTTAGAAACAAATGGTGGTTTTTTTAATACATCTAAAGACATTAGCTTTGAAGTCAAGTCTGGTGAAACTATATATTATACTTTAAATGGAGATGAACCTACAAACTCTTCTAAGATTTATTCATCACCTTTTAGCATTAAGAATACTACTGTTTTAAGAGCAAAAGCTTTTGCTACCGGAAAATTACCTAGTAAAACACTTACACGTACTTTCTTTATTGATGATAAATATTCTCTTCCTGTGGTTTCAATGGCGACAGACTCTTTGAATATTTGGGATCCCGAAAAAGGGCTTTTTAGCGAACCGAATCTTTACTGGCCAAATGATAAATTAGGTCATTTTGAAATATGGAATAAAGATGGACAGCTGGAAATGTATTCTGACGGAACCATGAGGCTACACGGACAGAGATCAAGAAGATTTGAACAAAAATCTATTAGATTTCACGCAAATGCTATATCTGACAGCACCGATTATAGCCATCCGTTTTTTGGTAATGCATCATATAAAAAATATGAAAAAATCCTTTTTAGAAATGGTGGAACAGGTTGGACTTCCGCAATATTAACTGATGCTTTTGCTCATGAAATTATATCAAAAATTCCTGATCTGACTACAAGCAGACATAGAGCAGCTATATCTTATTTGAACGGAAAATTTTATGGTTTGGTAAATATGAGAGAGAAAGTTGACGAAGACTTGATTGCAGAAAAATTTGGTCTTTCTGAAGAATCAGTCAACTTTGCAGAAGATGACTTGTCTGCCGGAAATGGGTCATCGGGTGATTTTTATAATGATTTAACAGCTATTATGGCAATGGATATGAGCAGTGATCAAGCTTATCAGTTTGTTGCTGATAACTTTGATTTAGATAATCTATATAGCTATTTAGCTTCTCAGATTTTTATATGTAATATCGACTGGCCTTGGAAAAATGTAAAATATTGGATGAGCGAAGAACTAGACGGCAAATGGAGGTTTTTACCTCATGATATGGATTATACATTTGGATGTTCAGCCGCTGCATGGGAATTTGATATTTTCACACTTTTAAAAGATGACCAATTTTATCCTAATTTTATTAGAAAACTTTGGGAAAACCAAAAGATTAAAGACGGAACAATAAATAGAATATGCGATTTAATGAATTCCGTATTTCTACCTGAAAATACTAAACCAGTCTTAGAAAAAATGATTCAGGAAATTAAAGATTATATAGAATTACAGCATAATACTTATGAGGAATCTGCAGATTTATGGGCTCACTCTATGGATAGAATGAGAGCTTTTGCAGATCGTAGAGCTTTCAGACTGAGGGAGCACATGTATGCTTATTTTAACTGTGGCGATTCGGCATTTGTACATTTAGATGTCAATGATAATACTGCAGGATATATCAAATTGAATTCTCTAACAGTTAATAAATTCCCTTGGAAGGGTTTTTATTTTACTGGTGTACCCATAACTGTGGAAGCAGTTGCAAATCCTGGACATAACTTTTTGAAATGGTCCAATCCAAAATATGGTAATAATCCAAAAATAACTGTTAATCCTGAAGATGCTATGACATTATTTGCTATCTATGATGTCTCTGCAGAGCCAAAGGCTGTAGTGATTAATGAAATAATGTACAAAGCCGCTGAAAATCATGATACCGGTGACTGGATTGAATTGTATAATCCTAATGATGAAAGTGTGGATCTATCATTTTGGACTATGACTGATTCAAATTCGGATAATATTTATACTTTTCCTTCAAGTACAATACTTGGTGCAAAATCTTACATTGTTATTACTCGTGATGGTGACGATTTTGAAAAATATCATAATGATATAGATTATATAGATGATCTTGGATTCGGATTAAGTGATGATGATGCAGTTAAATTATATAGTATAAATGGTGAGTTAGTCGATTCGGTAGACTATAACTCTAAAATACCTTGGCCAACAGAAGCTGATGGTACCGGTGCCTCAATAGAATTAGTAAAACCTGAAAGAGATAATAGCATAGGTGTTAATTGGAAAGCGTCTTTAAATCTATACGGCACTCCGGGTAGAAAAAATTCAATTGATACAGGTGTGACAGTAGATACCAAAAAACAATTTAGAGTTTTTCCAAATCCAGTTTCTACTTATATTTCAGTTCGAGCCAATGGAATGGACTTATATTATAGAGTAATTGATAATACCGGTAAGATAGTAATAGAGGGTGATTTTTCATATGCTACTACAATTAATACTCAAAATTTATCTATAGGCTCTTATATATTAGAGGTCTTAGGTGATGGCATGAGGAAGTCACTTCCAATAGTTGTAGTTAGATAATTCTGCTTGAATCCATAGTATTTAGGGTGTCTCATTGTGAGGCGCCCTTTTTTATTTGTGTTGTTAAATATTTAAGATAATTTATAATTACGTAAATTTCTTAACAGTCTTTTATTAATAGAATGAATAGTGTTATATTTGTGAGATGTTATTATATTTAATTGAGAAAAGAAAAAATGAAAGCTAGCCTATTTAAATCGCTTTTGGTTGTACTTTGGTTGATAGGTGTATCCCAGATTCAATTACATTCAAAAGAATGTAAAAATTATAAAGAATTTTTTGATTCATTTCTATCCTTAAAAGTTGATAAAAATCATGCGTACAAAGTAAAAGATTTTCTTTTGATGCAAGATGTATCAACAACATTACTGGACAGCGGTGTTGTCTGCTTTATGGAAGACATACACGATGGTAAACATATTGCAATTTTCCAAGGTCATGGTACTTTTGAGTTCACTCCTCCTTTAGAAGTAGAAAGAGTAAACTTGAAAAGACATTTTGGCACTGATTATTACAATACGGAATTTAAAGCAGCGGCTTTTATTTTCGATGGTAATCAATTTGAAGAGGTTTTAAATAACTCAGTTAAAACAACTGATGTTGATTGGGCTGAAGTTGAGGATTTATACGATGGAATGTGCAATAGTGTTATTATCAGAAGTGAGGATCATATTCATTTCGGAGTGACACAATCAATCCTTGAGAAAGGAATATCCGATTTCTTTTTCTCAGAGTTTTTTATAGATGAGACTACACAATATGCATGGATTTTTGACCCAACTTATTCTGAAGAATGTGGTTTTTATAAAGCAGATAAAGAATTTGATATAAGAGAGGGATATTTACAAAGTATTGTTTCTTTTGAATGTCAAGAAGATTTGGAAATTGATGAGCATAAAAGATTATACTATAAACAACCTTTTAAAATCACAGATATCGACGTAGAGTTAGACATATATAGAGCTAATAATTACAATACAACTTCAAAATTAAAAATTGAAGCTATCGAAGATTTTCAATGGGCGAAATTGTATGTCCATTCATACAATGAGGTAAATTCCGTTAAATCTGATGGTAAAGATATTAGCTTTGATAAAGTAAAACCTAGAGTATCAAGTACATTATGGATAACTTTTCCAAAGGTGATTAAAAAAGGTGAGTCAGTCTGGATAACTGTGAAGCAATCTGCAAATTTAAGAGGTTTTTACGGATGCACAGGAAGTGATCTTTACCCAGTTGATAATCGAGCTTTTGACAAGAAAAAATTTACATTTACTATAAAAGCAAGCTCTGATAATGAAACTTTTGCTTTTGGGAATAAAGTACATGAGAGTGAATTAGATGATGGCAGAATATTGACCAAATGGGAATATCCTGACTCTTTATATCAACTTGGAGTGATTTTTGAAAATTATAAGGAAAGGACTATAGAGTCTGACCAAAAACCAGAGGAAGTAACTTTTAAATATACAAATATTTCTAATCTTGATATGCTTGAAACTAATTTTATACTGGCAAATCAATTTTATAGTGCAGTATTAGGTGAATTGAATCAGGATGATCTAAAAATATACGAATTACCTGTGACTGAAATATTTACTACAGAACTTGCTAGGTCATATTTTTCTAATCATATAGATATCGTCTCTCACGGTAAAACATCCTTTGAAATGGGTACTTTTATATGTAATAATATACTTGCTTTGGCTCCTGATATTTTCCAAGATCAGGGATATGGTACAATTATTCAGTATGTTTTTGATCTTGGAGATTTTTGGTTTCAAGATTTTGAACCGCAGAGTAATAGGGATTCATGGCTTCTTTCAGGTTTAAGAACATTTTTAGTAATGAATTATGTGGCAAATTTCTTTGAAGAAAAAGATATTTATAAGAAGATAATGGATAATTATCATACCTCTTTTATGAATTTAGATGATGTAAATAAAGATTTTGAAGATTATGGCTGCTTAGGTCTAGGTAATATTGGTGGTGCTTGGTTGAGAGCTCATAGTGGAGCGATGAGTCTAAAAGCATTCTACTTCTTCCATATGCTACGTCATATGTGTATTGACCATCAGAACGGAATGAGTGAAAGAGTTTTTATGGCTGTTATTAAAGAGTTTTACCAAACTTATAAAAACAAAAAATATTCAGTAAATGATTTTAGAGCTATCCTTGAAAAATATTATGGCGCATCTCTCAAATGGTTCTTCGATGAATGGGTAGATGGCACTGATATTCCGACTTATAAATTTGCAGCTAGAATAGAAGAAAATGAAGATGGTAAATATATCGTTAAATGTCAATTGGAACAGGAAGATGTTCCTGATAACTTTGGTATGCTCGTCCCTATTAAAGTTGAATTCGATGATGGTGTTTTCTTTATGACCAGAGTAGTGATGCAGCAAAAAAGAAAATCTTTCATTATGGGGCCTTTTGACCAGGAACCTGATGATGTAATTTGCAATCCAAATTACTCAGTATTGAGTAATACTAAAACTACTTCATGGGATGATGATTTCAAAGAATAACAATGAAAAACGGATTGGAAGAAAACTTCCAATCCGTTTTTTTAAAGATAAAAATATTATTATGCTTTAAAAGCTTCTGCAAATTCTTTACCTAATTCAATACAACTTTCTCTTGCACTTTCATCAGGGTTCCATTGTACTTTTAAGCCTTTACCAACAACTTCAATCCCGCCATCTTCCAGAATTTGATTGATGATCTTAACAGAACCCGGAGCCCAGCCATAAGAGCCAAATGCAGCGCCTTTTTTACCGCTGAACTTCATACCTTTAATTTCTTCTATAACGCCTGCTACGCTGTTTAAAATGCCGTTATTTACAGTAGAAGACCCAATCAGAAAACCTTTAGAGCGGAATGCTTCAGTAATTATGTCACTTGATGGAGTAGATGAAGCATTTAATAATTTGATAGTTACTTCTTTATCTGCTTCTCTAAGACCTTCAGCAATGTATTCAGCCATACGGCGAGTATTACCATACATAGAATCATAAATCAAAGTAATCTGATTTTCCTGATAAGAATCAGCCCATTTTTCATAAGTGTCAATAATCTGAGAAGGATTATCGCGCCACATCATACCATGAGCAGGGCAGATAAATTTAACAGGCAAATTCATTGCTTTGAATTCCTGTACTTTTTTTAGACATTTAGAAGAGAATGGTGCAACGATATTTGCATAATAAATCATTGCTTCTTCGTATAGTTCGTGTTCGTTTATTCCATCAGCCCACATTTTTTCTGAGGCTATATGCTGACCAAAAATATCATTAGAGAACAAGATTTCTTCACCTGACATATAAGTCATCATCGTATCAGGCCAGTGAAGCATAGGAGCTTCGATAAAAGTAAGCTCTGCAGAACCTATTTTTAAAGTGTCACCAGATTTAACAACCTGGAAGTTCCAATCTTTGTGGTAATGGCCTTTGAGAGTTTTTGCACCGTTCGCTGTACAAATAACAGGCACATCAGGAATAAGTTCCAAGAGTGCAGGAAGTCCGCCACTATGATCCGGTTCACCATGATTAGCAACGATATAGTCAATTTTGTCTAAATCAATTTCTTTTTTTAATTCTTCAATCCATTCTGCGGCGAATGGTCTGTATACAGAATCAACAACAACATTTTTTTCGTCTTTGATCAAATATGCATTATAAGAAGATCCTAGTCTGGTAGTCAGCTGATCACCGTGAAATTTTCTAAGCTGCCAGTCTATTTTGCCAATCCACGAGACTTTGTCTGAAATCTGATAAACCATGATAACACTATTGTTTTTGTTTCACATACTAATACTAATTGCTACAAATTTACAGCGATTAGTAGTATAAAACACTTAAATATTTTAGAATTAAAATATTCAAATAAGAAGTTATATGTTGAGTTTTTTTAGAAGTGGGTCTTGATGATTAAATTTGCAAATGTGATCATTGAATAGAAAATCTTTCTAGGTTCATGTGATGAGCCTTGAACTTGAAAAACAATTAGTATGAAATACCTAAAAAAAGCGTTTATGCCACATCGCTAAGTTTAGCAATGAGAATAATTCTGTAGAATATTTCTTTTTACCCTGGCGGTGCAGTTCAAACATCTTTTCTATAAAATTGCTGTCGAAATACTCTTTAGTTATATCTGAATTAAGTATCTCTTCTTTAGCAAAGTCATACCACTGGTTTTTAAGCCACTCGGAAACAGGTGCCCAGAATCCTTGCTTTTTTCGATATATTATTTCGTGAGGTAAAATATCTTCTACTGCTTTTTTAAGAATATACTTGGTAAAATTCTTTTCCGGAATTTTCTGCTGAGGGCTTAGCGCAGTAGTAAATTCAACAATTCTATTATCTAAGAAAGGAACGCGTGCTTCCAGGCTGTGAGCCATACCTATTTTGTCTACACGCATCAGCAAAGTTTCTGCTAATCTGTGTTGCTGTTCAACAAATAACATTCTTTGCAATATATCTGCGTCCGGTTTGATTTTTAATGCTTCACTATGAAGCATATCAGCGTAAGCATCTGGGATATTGCTAAGAGGACTGTGCTTATCCTTAAATAATCTCTGCTGATGAGCAGGGGATATGATAGACACTCCACTCATATAAAATTGCTTATCATAAGCAGCGCGGCGCATATAATCTGATGCAAGATATTGATTTTGCGATTCAATCAAAGGTTTGGCAATGCCATAAGCACTTCTTTTAATAAACCCAGGCAAAGCTGCAAATGCTTTATAATAAGTATTATAAAAATTCAGGTCACGCATCATCCATTTGTAACCTACAAATTGCTCGTCACTGCCTTCTCCTACCTGAACTACAGTGGTGCCACTTTCTTTTGTTAATTTACATAAGAAATAAAGCGGAATGCATACAGGATCAGCGTTTGGTTCATCTTCGTGCCAGACAAGTTTATCAAGAACATCGATAGAATCTTGCTCATCTATCAGTATTTCATGGTGATTTGTTTTGTATCTTTTAGAAATTATTCTCGCATATTCTAATTCGTTGTATTCTTCCAGCTCTTTAAAGCCAACTGTGTAAGTATCAATTGGTCTGTCCATGAGTTCAGCCATAAGCGCAACGTTTAAGCTGGAATCAATGCCTCCGCTTAAAAATACTCCAAAAGGTACATCACTCATCATGCGATCATCAATGGCACTTCTCAGCAAATCTATGAGATGAGTCTGGATTTTCTTCTGATCCCAATCTAAATATGATTCTTTAGAATCCAACGGAGACCAGTAGCGTTGAACATTTATCTCGCCATGTTTATTTATTTCGAGATAATGTCCCGCAGAAAGCTTTTGAATATGCTTAAATAAAGAAGTTTTTTGGCTGCTCATTCCAAGATTCAGGTAATTAGGCAGCTCGTTAGGATTTAGTTCTGTAGGTATGGCCGGGTGTTTAAGAATCGATTTGATTTCAGATCCAAAAACAAACACGCCATTGTAATTAGCAAAATAAAATGGTTTAATTCCGATTCTATCTCTTGAGGCAAATAGTTTTTGCTCCTGGCTGTCATAGATTGCAAAATCCCACATGCCGCGCATTTTTTCTAAAATGCCCTTGCCCCATTCAGCATAGCCGTAAAGTATAGTTTCAGTATCAGTACCGGAACTATACTTATAGCCAATCTTTTCGAGTTCTTTTCTAATTTCCAGGTGATTATAGATTTCACCATTGAAAACAATGGAATACCTGCCATCAGGCGTGTGCATAGGCTGACTTCCGGCATCAGTTAAGTCAATAATAGATAGTCTTCTAAAACCTAAACCGCACTGATTATCCTTCGAAATCCACTGGCCTTCAGAGTCGGGACCACGATGAATAATAACATCAGTCATATTTTTTAAAATATCAAGATTTAGCTTTTCAGTATTTCCTGCCGGATTGATTATACCCGCTATGCCGCACATATTTATTCCAAATTATTATATATCGAATTATAAATCTAAATTTCTTAAAAGAACAGCATTATTTATTAAATCAAGCATATCTCTAACAGCTCTGTCTATACCTACTAATATAGAACGAGCCATAATAGAGTGGCCTATGCTTAATTCATTCAATTCTTGTATGTAACAAATAGGTTTAGTATTGACATAGTTTAAACCATGCCCTGCAGCAACCATCATACCTGCATTAGAAGCAAAGTTAGCAGCAAATACTAATCTTTCATATTCTTTTTGAAGCAAATCGCCTTTAATTGCATTTGCATAAGTACCTGTATGGAGTTCAACCATGTCAGCACCTAATTTCAGGCAAGCTTCAATTTGTTTCTCGTCAGGTTCAACAAAAATACTTACTTCTATGCCCTTTTCGTGCATTCTGTCAGCAGTTTTTTTCAGATGATCAAAGTTTTTGATTACATCAAGACCGCCTTCAGTTGTAAGTTCTTCGCGTTTTTCAGGCACGATTGTCACCAAATCCGGAACAACATCCAAAGCAATTTTTATAATTTCTTCGGTAGCGGCCATTTCGAAGTCAAGTTTAGTCTGATTTACATCTTTAAGAGCATATAAGTCTCTATCCTGAAGATGGCGTCTATCTTCACGTAAGTGGCAAACAATACCGCTTGCGCCTGCTAATTCTGCATTAACAGCAGCAGTAACCGGATCCGGTTCAACTCCGCCACGAGCCTGTCTCAATGTAGCAACATGATCTACATTCACATTCAAAGTAATCATTTTCGATTCTCTCTGATTATGGTATGAAATAATTATGCAATTTACAAAAAATAAGTTATTTTACCGTATCACAATAAACGCAAAGGCTTATGGCATCCGCTTTAGACATCGTAATGCAGAGAATTAGAGTGCTTTATAGAGAAATAAAGCATCCTGCTATTTATGTGCCTACTCAGTGGTATGATCCATACAGTTATGATAAATCCAGTGTAAAAACTGATCCTTTCCACTTCTTTGAAGATTCCATATTTTTAATTAAATCTCCTGATAAAACACAAAGTATCGCCGGTTGCACCTATAATATGATGATACGTTACAGTACAGCTTTCGATCACTACAATGACGGAAAAATTGAAAATAAAAGAGGAAGATTCAAATCTTCAGGTACTTTCCTTAAAGCAATTGCAATGCTAAGGTATATTAAATCTTTGCGCTGTGATACAATTCATCTGCTACCTATTACTTCAATTGGTTCTTATGGTAAAAAAGGTGATTTGGGCTCGCCTTATGCTATTAATAATCATTATAGCTTAGATGAAAATCTTGGGGAAGATTTGCTTCAATTACCTATTGAGTTACAGTTTGAAGCATTTGTAGAAGCTGCACATTTACTTGATATTAAGGTGATTTGTGAATTTGTATTCCGCACCGCAGCTATAGATTCTGAACTTGCAATTGAACATCCGGATTGGTTCTACTGGGTAAAGACGAAAGAAATGGAAGGGAACTTTACGCCTCCTTCATTTGAACCGGACACTTTGGAAATAATAAAATCCAAAATAGAAATTAATGACTTCGAAGAGTTGCCTGTTCCTTCGGACGAATATATTAGTAAATATGCTATGCCTGTGGGTGATGTAAGAAGAGATATTAATACATCTCAACTTTTTTCATGTAATGAGAAAGGGGAGAGCATAACTATTCCAGGTGCGTTTGCAGACTGGCCACCTGATGACACACAGCCCTTATGGTCAGATGTAAGTTATCTCAGATTGTTTGATTCAAAAGACTATAACTATATGTCATACAATACTTTGCGTATGTATGATAAAAATCTGGATCAAACCGGTAACGCTAATAAAGAATTACACCAATACTTAGAAAATATAATTCCATATTATATAAAAGCTTATGATATTGATGGTGTGATGGTTGATATGGGGCATGCCTTGCCGGAAGATTTACTTAAAAGTATAATAGCAAAAGCAAAAGAAGCAAAGCCGGATTTGATGTTGAGAGAAGAAAACTTTTCTGTAAATCAATGCTCTTTTGAATTGGGATATGAAGCTGCTATAGGTTATTTGCCATTCGACTTTTTTGATAAAGATAAGCTGGCGCTGTTTTTAAGCAGATATAATTCAAAAATGAAATATTTTGCTACTACAGAAAGCCATAACACTCCGAGAACAAAATATTTATTCCCTACAGAAGATAATGTCAACATTATATTCTGGTTTTTAACAGTGATTCTTGGAGGAGGTATTCCTTATATACATTCCGGTTTTGAACTCAATGAAACTACTCCGGTAAATACTGGCCTTGGCTTTTCAGAAAAAGATATGAAAAAATTTCCTGTTGAAAAACTTCCTTTGTTTTCAACTGCTGCTTTGGATTGGAGTGATAAATCCGTTATTAAAGCCATTCATAAACTTTCCAAAATTGTGCTTGAAAAAAGACTTAATAATTGCAATATTACTTCAGTAGAAAATCTTGAGACAGAGATAATGGCGCAATTAGAAACTCAGTACGGCGAAAAATATATTCTGAGCTTCTCTTTTAAACCGCTATCTCTCTACATTTACGATCAAAAATTCAGATTAGTCCTCTCTTTACCGGAAGATGCTTTGGAAAAATAGTTTTACCTATAAGTAAAGAAAAGTATATTATTGTAAAAAGTTTTACTTATAAGTAAAACTTTTTGTATATTCTATAATTCCTTTACTTATAGGTAAAATGTATGATACGGAAATATAAATCCAGAGACATTTACATAGAAAGAATAAGCCCCTACATAGATTCTAATTTGATAAAAGTTCTAGTTGGTCAGCGTCGGGTAGGAAAAAGTTATATTTTCTTTCAACTAATGGAAGAAATTAAAAAAACTAATCCCTCGGCCAATATCATTTATATCAACAAAGAGAGCTATGATTTTGATAGTATAAATGATTATAGGTCTCTGATAGAATATGTAGAGAATAATGCAGTAGAGTCCAACAATTATCTTTTTATAGATGAGATTCAAGATATAGAGCAATTTGAAAAAGCATTAAGACACTTTTCTACCAGCGGTAAATATGATATATATTGCACAGGGAGCAATGCAAAACTTCTCTCAAGTGAAATAGCTACACTTCTTGCTGGCAGATATATTCAAATAAGAATATTTTCTCTCTCTTATACAGAATTCTTAGATTTTCACAATTTAGAAGACAGCGACTCAAGCCTACTTGAATACATAAAATATGGCGGTATGCCTCATCTAATCAACTTAAAAAAAGATGATGCAGTTTATTATGAGTATCTAAAAAATATATATAATTCTATCGTGCTGCGTGATATAGTTGAAAGATATAAGATCAGAAATGTCAGCTTTTTAGATAACTTGATCCATTTTTTATGCGATAATCTTGGAAGTGTTTTTTCTGCACAGAATATCAGCAAATATCTTAAGTCTCAAAATATTAGTATTCAGAGCAAAACTATAATAGAGTATTTGTCGCACTTAGAAAGTGTATTTTTCACAGACAGAGTTAAAAGAAGCGATATATCAGGGAAAAAGATATTTGAAATCGGCGAAAAATTTTATTTAGAAGATTTGGGATTACGACACAGCATCGTGCCATATCAAATTAATGATATATCTAAAGTGTTAGAAAATCTAGTATATCATCATTTGAAAGTTATGCAATATGATGTATATATCGGCAAGTTAGATGATAAAGAAATAGATTTTATTGCTAAAAAAGGGGATTCTAAAATATATATTCAAGTTACGTACATTATGCCCGATGAAAGCACTCGGGAACGAGAATTTGGGAACTTGTTAGAAATAGAAGATAATTATAGAAAAATTATAATATCGATGGATCCCTTTGCTTCAGGCAATTACAAAGGCATAGAACATATTCACATCCGCAAGTTTTTAACTGATTTTGAATAATTCTCCGTAACTTGCATCATTAAATTATTTTTTCTAATCAAAAAAAGAGAAAGAAATATGAGCTTGAAAGTAGAAATAACTCGCTTAAAAGATACATTTAATGATTTACCTTTGCCTTCATATAAAACAACAGGTTCTGCAGGAATGGACGTCTATGCGGCTATTGAAGAAAATATAATTCTGCATCCCGGTAACACTACTTTAGTACCTACTAATCTTGCTATTGCTTTGCCGGAAGGATTTGAATGTCAGGTCAGGTCTCGCAGTGGCTTGGCATTAAAAAGCGGAGTTTTTGCACTGAATGCGCCCGGCACTATAGACAGCGATTACAGAGGTGAAATAGGAATTATTCTATCCAATTTCAGCAAAGAAGCTTTCACTATAAAACGTGGCGACAGAATAGCTCAATTAGTAATAGCCAAATACGAACAAGCTGCCTGGAATGAAGTAGATTCATTAGATGAAACTGAGCGCGGCGAAGGTGGATTTGGTTCCACAGGGGTGTAAATTTTTAAATACATTTTTTGAATATCTAGACTCACAATGCTTTGAGAATTGCCAAACAAATAACAAACGGGTAAGTCTTTCTGCCAACAGCGTTAGAAATACTTACCCGTTTAATGCATACCATTCCTTCTACATTTTAATATCTGTTACGTTTCCTATAGTGAGTGTGTAACAGTTTATGAGATTTATGACCAAGAGGACCTGTGGTCAAATACTCATTATACAGTTGCGTAATCTCAGGATTTTCGTGAGATTTACGAAGCTCTAAGCCTTCATCTTCTTTATAAATGGCTTCTATACGTTTTTTTCTGATTTCATCATTAGTCGGAATAGGCTGACCGCCACCACCAATACATCCACCAGGACACGCCATGATTTCTATAAAGTGATATGGAGATTTTCCGGCAGCAATCTGATCCATTATGACTCGAGCGTTTTTTAAACCGTGAGCCACAGCTACTTTGAGTGTAACACCTTCTAAGAAAGACCAGTCCGGTTGAACGTTTTCCATCTTAATTTCAGCTTCTTTTATTCCTTCCAATCCTCTGACAGGAGTGATTTTAAGCTTTTCAAATGGTACTTCTCTTCCGGTTATGATTTCATAAGCAGTTCTGAGAGCAGCCTCCATTACACCACCTGATGCTCCGAATATAGCACCGGCACCAGTGGATTTACCCATAATGCTGTCAAAGTTAGAGTTTGGCAGCTCAGTAAATTCTATACCTGCCTGCTTAATCATGTGAGCCAATTCACGGGTAGTTAAACCTGCATCTATATCTCTAAAGCCGCTGGCGTTCATTTCAGGTCTGTTTGCTTCATACTTTTTAGCAGCACATGGCATGATAGAAACACTAACTATATCAGCAGGATCTACATCTATTTTTTCTGCATAATATGTTTTGGAAAGAGAACCGAACATCTGTTGAGGAGATTTACATGTAGAAAGATGATCTAAATGATCCGGATACATGTGTTCTATGTATTTTACCCAGCCTGGTGAGCATGATGTAATCATAGGTAAGGTAGTTTCTTCTTTTGTATCCAAAGCCTTTTTTAGTCTGCTTAGAAGTTCATGTCCTTCTTCTATGATAGTTAAATCAGCTGTAAAATCTGTATCTAATACAGAATCAAATCCGATCTTCTTAAGAGCAGAAGCCATTTTACCGGTTACTACTTCTCCCGGCTCATAACCCAACATCTCACCTAAGGCAACACGAACCGATGGAGCAGTATTAACTACCACATGTTTGTTTTCATCACCTATCGCTTCCCAGATATCATCAAAGTAACGTCTTTCTGTCAGAGCACCAGTAGGGCAGTGGGTTATACATTGACCACAGTTAACACAAACTACTTCATTAAGAGGTAATTCCATAAAGGTAGTGATCTTCATATCTTTACCTTTATGAGCTACACAAACTGCATTTACGTGCTGTAATTCAGCACAGGTTCTAACGCAACGCTGGCAACGTACACATTTACTGTCGTCTTTTTCAATTGACCAGCTTGATTTATCAATTTCGCTTTCATGGCAGATATTTAAATAAATATCGTTATCTACATTATACTCAGAAGCTAATTCCTGAAGCTCGCAGTTAGTAGAGCGGTAACAAGTAGTACATTGTGTGTTGTGTTCAGATACTAATAAAGCAATCAGATCTTTTCTTGCAGCTCTGACTTTAGGAGTATTAGTTTTGATATTCATTCCCTGTTCGCAAGGAGTAGCACAAGAAGCTATTAAATTTCTGCTTCTTTCTTCTTCAACTACGCACACACGGCAATTACCGGATATACAAAGATCTTCATGATAGCAGAGAGTAGGAATTCTGACATTTACTTTTTTAGCGGCTTCCAGGATAGAAGTGCCTTTCTGGACACTTACATCTATGCCGTTTATTTTTACACTAATTATAGTTTCCATATCTATTTATTCGCAGATTAATTTGACAAATTAGTAAATCATTTCTTCGCGGAAGTTAATCACGATAGAAGAGAAAGAGTTAGCAACAGATTGGCCTAAACCGCATTTAGCAGTTATCTTCATTGTATCTGATAGTTTCAGTAATTGTTCCAGATATAAAGGAGGTCTTTCACCTTTTTTAACTGCTGCAATTCCTTCTTTAAGCTGCTGGCATCCAACTCTACAAGGAGTGCACTGTCCGCAGGATTCTTCTTCAAAGAAATCGAGGTAATTTTCCAAAACTCTGTACATAGATCTTGTACTATTGAAAAGCATCATTGAGCCACCTGTTGGAAGAGAATCACCTGATAATCCACCAGGGAAGCCAATAGTAGTTGATGCAAATTTCTTACGTGGTACGCAGAAACCGGATGCACCACCAACTTGAACTGCTTTAGTATCACCATCACCAAATTCTCTGACAAAATCAGATAAGGACATACCAAATTCAATATCATATATTCCAGGACGAGGAGTATCACCGGAAACAGAGAATAATTTAGAGCCGTGAGAGTCCTGAGTACCTAACTTTTTAAACTCTTCAGGACCAATTTTTGCAACCATAAGTGCTGAAACTAAAGTCTCAACATTATTAACAACTGTAGGACAGTCTTTATAACCATGGTTTGTAGGGAAAGGTGGTTTGTTTCTAGGTTCACCTCTTTTACCTTCCAAAGAGTTAATGAGTGCAGTTTCTTCGCCACATACATAAGCGCCACTACCTAAGAATATTTCAACATTGAAATCTAAACCAAGAATTTCCGCATGTACATGAAATTCATCTATTTCTTTCTGCAATTGAGGAACTAAATATTTATATTCACCGCGGAGATAAATAAATCCTTTATTTGATCCAATTACTTTAGCACAAATGCCCATTCCTGCAAGTACTCTGCGGGCAACTTTAGTTAGAATTTCTCTATCTTTGAATGTTCCAGGTTCGCCTTCATCAGCGTTACAAATAACATATTTTTCTTCGCCTTCAGCCTGAGCGGCAAATTTCCATTTTAAACCTGTCAGGAAGCCGGCACCGCCCCTTCCTTTAAGACCTGAGTCTAATAAGTCCTGAATTATTTGTTGATTAGGGCGCTTCATGCATAGCCCTAAAGTTTTGTATTTATTGGAATCATTATAATTACCCAATATTACATCTACTCTTTTAAGTCTATCTTTCATTATATAAGCTCCCTATCTATTCCTATATTCAGTAATGATCTTTTCTACTTTTTCCGGAGTCAGTTCTGTGTATATTTCATCGTTAATCAGCATTGCAGGGCCTTTATGGCACCATCCAAGGCAGTTAGTATAAAGAAGTGAAAATTTGCGATTCAGAGTCGTTTCACCTACTTTGATTTTAAGTAAATTCTCTAAAGTTTTAACGATTGATTCTTTTTCCTTCATTTCGCAAACAATAGTTTTGCATAATCTAATTACATATTCGCCGCGCGGTACAGTATCTAAGAAATGATAAAAAGTGGCTTTGCCATATACTTCAGCAGAAGAGATATCTAATTGCTTAGCTATTTCAACCATAGCTTCGTCAGAAACATAGTGATCATATTCATAGATCCCCTGCAGAATTGGCAACAGGCTCGATCTTTCTTGCCCGTGTTTTTTCACTAAAGATTGGATTCTAGTTGCAGTTGTGGTCATAGTAGCCTCCGGCATACTGATTAAAATGAATTGATACGTATTAAAAATATACTGAGTAGCAATATAAAATTAAAAATAAGATTAAATGAATTAATAGAGATGCATTTCTCAATATAAAAATATTAATAATAAAATCAGTAATATCAAAATACAATTTCAACTATTTAACTTATGTAACCAATATGTTGCTTCTTGCGGTTACGAATTAGCAATCAAATACTACGCTCAGTAGCTCAATATTACGGTTCATAGGAATAAGGCTAACTAAGGAATGTGTGTAGCGTATTTTGGATTAAATTCTTTGAACATATCGGAGTATTCTAATGAAATACGCAGTATTAATTATGACTTTGTTGCTAGCTATGTTAGCCTCTTTAACTGCTCAGAATAAAAGTAGTATTAAAGGCTATGTTTTTGATAAAGAAACTCTTAAACCTCTCCCAGGTGCTACTGTAATCATCCGCGATACAAAAATGGGGGCTAAGACAAAATCAGACGGTAAATTTGAGATCAAAAATATGACTCCGGGTAGATATAATATTATTGTCAGATACATTGGATACAAACCGGAAATGAGATCTAACCTGATTCTTTCCTCTGCTAAAGATCTGTACTTAGAAGTTGGATTGGAAGAATCTGTTAGCAGAACAGAGAAGGTTTCAGTTACTGCTAATAAGGACAGGTCAAAAACTATAAACGAATCTTCGATAGTAAGCACAAAAACTTTTACTGTTGAAGAGACTGGTAGATATGCCGGTGCTATGATGGATCCGGCGCGTATGGTTACAAATTTTGCAGGTGTGAGCGCTGTCAATGATGACAGAAATGATATTATTATCCGAGGTAATTCTCCATTAGGAGTGCTGTGGAGAATGGAAGGGATCTCTATTCCTAATCCGAATCACTTTTCGTCTTATGGAAATACAGGAGGGCCTATTAGCATATTGAATAATAATAATTTGTCAAATTCTGATTTTATGACCGGAGCATTTCCTGCCGAATATGGCAATGCTACCTCAGGTGCTTTTGATTTGAAACTTAAAAAAGGTAATAGTGAAGAATACGAAGTAATGACTCAATTTGGGCTCACAGGATTGGAATTAGGTATTGAAGGGCCACTTTTTGTAGATCAATCTTCAATTATAGTTAATTATAGATATTCTACATTGGGTCTACTTGACAATGTTTCAGATGTGGTGTCAGATTTACCAAGTATTCCCAAATACCAGGATTTAACTTTTAAGATGGCATTTCCAAACACAAGCTTGGGTACATGGGAAATCTTTGGAATGGGGGGGATGTCCGAATCAGATTTTCTTTATAAAGCTGAAGAGGATGATGAGGAATTTGATGTATACGATGAGAATCTCAATAAAAATATTTTTAACAGAAATAAGCTTGGTGTACTTGGTGTTTCAAATACTTTACTTCTTGGAGACAATGCTTTCTTAAAATCAACTATAGCTGTGACAGGCACAAAAAGTGATATTAAAACTGATACTTTAAGTAATAAAAATGATTTACTAAAACTAAACAATGCCAAGGAAGTATCGTTTCAGTGGGCAGAGAATTTTAGTTATAAATTAGACAAACAGAATATTTTAACATCCGGTTTCACCACTAAATATATGGATTTTACTTTAGTAGACAGCAGTTTTAATGGAGAAAAATTTGATGTTAATACAGAAATATCAGATAATGCTCTACTTGCTGAAGCTTATCTCCAATTAGAACATAAATTTACTGACTTCACTAAGGTGAATTTCGGATTGCATGGAACATATTTTGAGCTGAATAAAACTTGGTCTGCCGAGCCAAGATTAGGATTTTCTACTCAGATTACAGAATCGCAAAATATATCTTTAGGATTAGGTATGCATAGCCAAATACAGCCCTTGCCATACTATTTCTACCAAAATGATAAAGGACTAAATCCTAATAAAGATTTAAATCTGACAAAAAGTTTTCATTCTGTGCTCTCACATAAATGGGGCTTAGGAGAAAATATATATTTAAAAACTGAGGCATATTATCAGTATCTTTATGACATACCAGTGGATAGAAATCCTTCAACATTCTCTATGGTGAATGCAGGCGCCGACTTTTCTTTGGAAGCGAAAGATAATTTAGTGAATGATGGAACAGGCCAAAATTATGGATTAGAGCTTACTTTGGAAAAATTCTTTAATGATGGCTACTATTTATTAATTACAGGCTCGCTTTTTGACAGTAAGTATACTGCCAGCGATGATAAAGAGAGAAATACAGCTTTTAATGGTAATTACGTGTTAACTGCTTTAGGTGGTATAGAATTCGAGATGTTTGACGGATTTGATTTTATCATGGATTCTAAAATTACTTACGGTGGCGGAAGAAGGTATATTCCAATAGATCTTGCAACATCAATAACTGAAGGTCAGACAACTTTTGATGAAAGCCGTGCTTATGAGCAAAGATATAAAGATTATTTCCGTTGGGATATTAAAATTGGTTACCGTATGAATCTTTTAAGTACATCTCACTATCTGCTTTTAGAATTTATGAATGTACTGAATACAAAAAACGAATATATGCATCTATACGACCCTGTTAATAAGGAAATAGCTTCAATTTATCAATATGCTTTTCTACCAAACTTGATATATAAAATAGAGTTTTAATATGAGTAAAGTAAAAAACTATTCTGCAAGAATTATAGTCCTAAGTATTATTCATATCTACCTCAAGATGTATGATACAACATTTTTTGGCATAATAGGTGAATTCGGAAGCAGAGATATATTTTATTATCTATTTACAGTTGTATTTGGGTTCTTTGCCTGGGAAATAACCGAACGAATTAACACTACTATGCTCAAATCCTTTGAAAGTAAAGAATTTGCTCAGAAAGTCGGAATCTTTTCTTTGGTGCATCTGGCACTTGGCGTTTTTTGGGGAGCTCTTTTTGCAACGGTTTATTATTACCTGACCTTGTTGATTTTTAATTTTAGAGTTTTTGAGGGGTTCTTTATTACCGATTTGGAGCTGGCTTTTGCTTTACTAATCTTTTATGCAATAGTTAATTCAATTGCCGGTATAAAGCTGTTTTATAATCAGTGGAAAAACGAACTGGTAAAAAATGAAAGACTCGAAAAAGAATATGCTCAATCGAAATATGAAGCCTTAAAGAATCAGATTGATCCTCACTTTTTCTTTAATTCACTTAGTGTGTTATCAAATCTGGTTTATAAAGACCAGGATACGGCAGCTGATTTTATCGGAAAACTATCAAAGCTTTATAGATATATTCTAGATATTAGAGAACGAAAATTAGTTAGCTTGGAAGAGGAATTGAACTTTGTGAAGAACTATTTTTATCTGATGAAGATAAGGCATGGCGATCAGATTATTTTGCAAATAACAGACTTAGCAAAAGAAAACAGTTTTATTCCTCCAATAACATTGCAGCTATTGGTTGAAAATGCAGTTAAACATAATATCTATTCTGAAGAAGAGCCACTGCTTATAAAAATTTACAAAGAAGATGATTTTATTGTTGTAAAAAACTCTATACAAAAGCGTAAACTGCTAAACCCCGGTTCCGGTCTCGGTTTGAATAATATAAAATCAAGATATGTTTTGATTGCCGAAAAAGAAGTCAATATAACAGAAACTGATAAAGATTTTATTGTATACTTGCCTATTATTAGGAGTAATGAACATGAAAATAGTAATATTTGAAGATGAGCTTCATTCTGCTGAGAGATTGGCAAATCTGATCAGAGAAATTGATAGTAACATTGAGATTGATTCTATCATATCAACAGTCAAACACGGGAAAGAATTTTTTGCTTCTTCGCCCGAGATAGACTTGATTTTATTAGATATTCAATTATCAGATGGCAATTCGTTTGAAATATTTGAAAATATAGAAACTACAGTTCCAATAATATTTACTACTGCATTTGATGAGTATGCTATAAAAGCATTCAAATTAAATAGCATTGATTATTTGCTTAAACCTATAGATAAAGATGAACTGGTTGCTGCATTGACAAAATATAAAAATCTAAGTTCTTCAGATAAGTTAGATTATCATTTTATATCTAAATTATTGAGATCACAGCCAGAAAACTATAAACAACGTTTTCTTGTAAAAAAAGGCAATAATCTTACTTATGTTCTAACAAGTGAGATTTCCTTTTTTAGATTTGCAGATGGCTTAGTAGACATTTCTACATTTGATAGAAACATATTTTTGGTAGATCATACTTTAGATAAAATTATAAAAATGCTCGATCCAAATAAGTTTTTCAGGGTAAACAGACAGTATATCATAAATATTGAGTCCATTGTTTCTATTCATACCTATTTTAACAGCCGTCTAAAATTAAAAATAAAGGGTAGCTCAGAAGATCTGGTTGTCAGTAGAGATAAGGTAAAAGATTTTAAAGCCTGGCTTGATAAGTAATATTCCAAACAATACAATCGGCTTTTTATTCGTTGTTCAAGAATAAACAAATATAAGAGATATACCGATGGAATTTAAATCATTTGAAGAAGTTATCCAATTTGCTATCAATAGAGAAATTGAAGCCGCTGATTTTTATAATAAGCTACAAAGCTTAGTTAAACACGAATCCAGTATAAAGCTATTAAAAGAACTTGAAGATATGGAACTGGCTCATGCCGATGCTCTAAGACAATTCGATAAAGATGAGATGCACAGCGAGTATGTTGCTCCAAAAATTCAAAATCTGAAAATTGCTGACACAATGGAAGATATTAATCCGCAAAGCGAAATGAACTATCAGGAAATTTTAGTTTTATCAATTAAAGCGGAGCAGCATGCTAACGAGTTATATCTTAAATTAGCAGATGAAACTGAAGATCAGAACACAAAAAACATGTTCTTAAGACTTGCAGATGAAGAAGCAAAACATAAGTTTCATTTGGAAAAAATCTACGATGATGAGTTTATGGTAGAGAATTGATTCGCTGAAAATTGTACAAATAAAGCTCCTGATTAACTTAATTAGGAGCTTTCGATATTTTGCGATCTACCTTCTTTTATTCATTTGTAGAGGCTGTTACAGAAAGAAATAATATAACTAATATTACAGCAATTACCTCGCCCTTCTGGCACCCCTTTACTTCCGGCTGTGCTCAGCGTAAACTAACTCAGCACTTCGCTTGAGAAGAAGTGGAATTTTGAGATTCCCCTCTTTTCAAAGAGGGGTGGATCGCGAAGCGAGACGGTACTAATTAGTAAAATATATAAATAATTGGTATATAGATATTTATATCTATTAAGTATTGCGCTAGCTAACACATAACTAACACTATCGTGTTTACTTAATTGTTCTTGTTAGTCTTCTTCTCAAATTCTATTTGTACATCTATTTACAAAATATTGTCAAAGCTAAATAATAATATTTTATTCTGCAGACATTCACTTATTTTAGATAAGTATTTATAATATATTTCTGAATGATATAAATGATATGAATAATTAAATTACTAGCTCTGTTCATGATGCTGATATAAATTTTACTGTTGCTTTTAACGCAGCTCTTGAGTTTTTAACTAAATTGGAATATAAAGACAAAGCTCTTTTATTAGATGTTTTGAGGCATTTTGAATTGGATGTTCCAACGTTTGATCTAGCACAGGTTGATGAAGAAATCAATATGAAAGCCAAACGAATGTCTGATTCTCCTCATTTCAAAAATGCCCTTAATGGTATTCTATCAAAGCTTAAAGATAATACTCTTACTGAGTATTATGAACAAAAAGCCCAAGAGTGTGATACATTTGAAGCTGAATATATTGTTTATCTGGAATATCAAAAGAAATACGAAAGATATATTCGAGAACTGGTGGCTAACGTTCGTTTATCTGCTAGGCAATTGTCAAATACAATCGATTTATTTGCAATGAAAACAACATTCTGGCAGATTATATAAAAGCTGGCTTGTTTGCAATTGTTAGAATACTTAAAGATCAACTTGAAAGCATTACCTCTACATCTGCTGAGATTCAAGCTGATATAGATCGTTTAAAAGATGATATTGATCATAAACGACTGAAGCATAAATCAAGTTCAGAAGATTTAAAGAGTCTAAATTATAAACTTTCTGAAACCCACCCCGATTTTCTAATCGAAAATCGACCTTCCCTTGTAAAGTGAGGGTAAATACAGTTGAGCCTGAAAGGCTCAAAGACGTAGCCCATGGCAACGCCGTGGGTGAGGTAGAACCCCAAAATATATTTCCAAAACCGAGCACAGCGAGGTTGTATTTCGTCGCTGCTGTTTCCACGTTCTGGATCTTTCTTTTTTTACTGGGTATCTCTATCTTATTTGCTTTGTAGTTGTTAACTTGTTTTTATCTTTTCAATTACCTTCGTCTTGAAATCAATATATCGTTTACCCCGCCTGGTTTATCAATAATTGAATTCATTCTTTGACGAAGTGCTTTCTTGCTAGAATTAATCATAATATTTTCTCTTAATAATATCAAAATCTATGCTTAACCTTCACCCTCCGATTCCAAAGCCTCTCTAAACACCTGCTACAAAAGTAGCTCAATGCTTCCTGAAATATTCAGAAATATATTATTTAAATAATTAACTTTTAAGCACAGTCTACATGGACATTGAAGCATATAATTTATCTATAAGTCGCAGATGAATGTTTAATTTCAACATCTTCTAAACCATAATGTCGTAATAAGTCTTCTACATCATGTCTTGTGTTTGGATGTTTAGGACCTAAAATAATATCAGAAAGCGGAATACTTTTATCCTTATTTGTAATATTCAAATCATAAAAAGGAACTATTCTACCATCCAGAGTAGTGCGAAATTGTTTGTTTTCTCTTTGTTTATCTCCAAAGTAGAGTATTCTAAATTCTTCCTCTTCACGAAAAGCCGTATTCTTAATAAAAAATCTAAATGAAACTCTGGTAAAAAAATTTCGTTTTTTATTATCTTCTATGTTTGAATAAGTTTCACTAATCCATTTCTCACCATCGCACCAAACTTTTAGAATTTTTGCATTAATAGAATAATATTTTACATCTCCTGCAATCAGTTCTGAGTTTGATTCAAATTGATAATTTTGATTCAAATTATCAATTAGTTGCTGTTTGTTTAATCCAAATGCAATTCCCCTGCCATCATCTCCATAATTTAACCACTGAGATAATTTATCAGGATTATGTGAAAAACAAGATATAAAATCAGAATCCATAAATAATGTAGTACTTGCATCGTGAGGCATTTTCCAATCAAAAAATATATTTGATTGGTTTGAAATTTCGTCAGGAGAAAGACCTTCTGTACCTAAATTATTTCTTAATCGTTCTAACCATTCTGTTTCTTCGATATCATTTAAACTAATGGCTTTTGAAAATCTTAAAGTGCCATATTTCAATATATTCAAGAATGCCTCCATACTTGTATAATGCCATATTACACCATCTTTTTTTTCAACTTCAATTATATTCGGTTTAGCATTCTGTCTTCTTACATCATCTTCAATTCTTTCGAGAATTTTTTTGAAATCCATGTTCTAACCCTCACTCTCTATTATACTTATTTCTTCCTCAGTCAAATCATATAACTTATAGACCAGCCTGTCTATTTCTGCTTCCGCCGCGCTTGTGTCTGCTTTTGCGTCCGCTTTCTTGGCTGCCAGTATTTCGTTTACCAGGGCTACAAATGGTTTTTCTTCTTCTTCCGATGGAAGCTTAACAGGTATTTCTTGGAATATTACTTTCCTAAGTTCTTTGCTGTTCCCCTGCAATTCAGGGAAATTATCAGTAAAACAATATTTAAATAGTTTAGAATTCAAAAAGCCTGTTAGGAATTCCAGTTTTTGCCCAACCATCATAAAGACTTTATCGTTGAAAAAGAAATTATCTCTATCAAAAACAAATGGAAGAAATTTTGTGATTACAGGATATATAATTTTGGGTTTCAAAAATGATTCATAATAGGCTATTGTGTCTTGTAGCTCAAACCATTGATTCGTAGTTTTTTTGCGACTGCCTTTTTTACCTGACTGCTCCAATCTTTCTCGACCAAAGCTTTCTAAATGAGACTTTATTGCAGTGTACTTTTCAATATCAAGTTTTAAAGCAGGAGCAGTAAAAATCAACCACAAATCAGGATCATCTATTCCATATCTTTTTATATCTCTTCCTCTAAGTAAAGGTTTAATGATTTCGGCACTGTTTGGATCTTTTGCAATTAGTTCATCTTTTTTCTTCCCATCTATTATAAATGCATCGTTCAGACCAGTTTTAATACCATAATTTATATCAATATCCCAATCTTTTAATTTGATACCTTGGGCTTCTACTTTTTGTTTGATCTGATATTTTTCTTTATTGGCAATAACCCAAGATTCGTCTGTCAGATCTTTGAGTATGATATGATTAATGTTAAAGTATTTTTCAATTTCCTTTGCTTCTTCCTGTTGAGCTCTGATAATTCTGAGAGCTTCAACTTTGTCATCAAAACTCTTATTTGTAAAGAAAGTAACCGTAGTCAAAACAGTTGCACTATCAAAGATATGACAATCAGAAAAATCAATTACTTTGTGTATGTTCACATCTTCAATAAAAAACTTTCTGAGAGATTTTCCATAGTTAGTTCTGAGCCAAGCACTTCCCGTAATGAAGCCCTGGTTGCCCTGAGCTTTTAAGATATTTGCAGCCAATTCATAAAACAGAACATACATATCACCTGTTTGAGCATAAGTTTTATATCTGTCTTTTAGAAATACTGTTCTGTTGTTTAAAGTCTGTAACTGAATATACGGCGGATTACCAATAACGGCATCAAAGCCAATGAATTTGCCGTCTTCATCCAGCACCTCAGGGAATTCGAAACGCCACTCAAAGGCATTTGAGTATAGAGTTTTTTGTTTTTCGTCGTACTGCTTGCTTAGCTCTGTTAGTTCCAACATGATTTGGTCATGTTCTTTTTTCCACTCGTCGTAGTACCAACTTTTGTCGGCGGAGCTTTCGTGTTCTTTTAACTTCGCCTCAGAGGCTCTGATCTTTTTGTAAATGTCATCACTCGGATTCGCTAGTGCTGAAAACTGATCTTTAAGAAATTCAATATCTTTCCTTGCCATCTGCCTAACTGCTTTGACAGAAGTAGTTTTATAAATCAGCACCTGATCTTTGTATTTATTAGTGATGCTGCGGAAAGTGTTCCTTTGCCCGGCACTAACCTGACTCTGCTTATCATGCAAATCAAATCGGCTGACAAGCGAGTTACCGCATTTGATATTAATATCAATATTAGGCAGAGTTTCAAGCTGCGTATATTTAGAATTTTCAGTGTAGTAAGTGTTTTTAAGCAGCTCAATCCACAGACGCAGGCGGCAGATATTCACGGAGTTAGGGTTAATATCTACACCAAAGAGGCAGTTTTCAATTATAGTTTGCTTCTCATGGAAAAGCGTTTCCTGCAGCAATTGCTGATTATCAGTATTTACGGGCTTTCCGCTTGTGTTTATTTTATATTCAAAGATGTCATCATCTTTGTCGGTAACAACCAGCTCATCATTCTGAATTTCAATTTTATAATCTTTGACTTTTTTTTCAGTGCCGTGGTAGCAAAGCACGCCAAGCTCAGATTTAAGAGCGATTATCTCATTTAGCGCAGAAACCAGAAAGTGTCCCGAACCCACGGCGGGATCGCAAACTTTAATGCTGTTTATAATATCATTAGCTTCTTTGAGATCATCAATTTTATTATAAAGCTGATCAATATTATCGCACTGCCAGCCCTTAGCATCTTTGAATTTTTGCAACGCAGCCCGGCGAATAGTTTCCCTGCAGATATACATTGTGATATAGCCGGGAGTGAAGAAAGAACCTTCCTTATAGCCATTAATTTTTTCAAAAATAAGACCCAAAACAGAGGCATTGATAAGGCTCTTTTTATCTTCCTTAACATCTTCCGCACCTTCGGAGGAAAAATCATAAGCATCAAGAAACTTAAATAGATATTCCAAAATAGGCAATTCACTGGAGAGGCGATTTCCATGATCATCTTTCAGCACTGTTTGGCTGTAGAGTCTGAGTGCGTATCTGTCTCTCAGATTGCTTATACCAATAGTTTCATATTCCAAATCACTCTTTTCAAATAAGGAACTATTTAAATAAGGCAGTTTCTTAAAAGCTCTATAAATATCATCATCACGTTCCTTAAGCGTCTTGGCCAACACATCAAAGAAAAGCTCGTTGAGATCATCAAATTCCTTAATAATCTTATAATCCAGAAATCTGAAAGATTGATCGTTATTATGATAAGAAAGTAGCTGAGCTTCCAGTAGCTTAAGGAATAGAATTCTGTTAATCCAGGTAATATTCAGCTCAAGGGCAATAGTAAAAAGCTGCTCTTCTTTTGTTTCGCCAAACTCCTCAATATTACTCATTTTACTAAGTGTACCCTCAGTCATGAGGTTTTTGATAGTATTCTCAATAAGCGAACCCTTGCTGCGTTTGTCTTCATCTTTTACTCTGCTGATCAGCTTTTTGCCTCTATCAGAGACTTCTTCCAGTCCTATAAGGTGGAGTAGCTCAAAATAAAACTGCTTATTAAGTGAGTTGGAGTCATTAGCAAACGCTTCTTTAATAAGAGTCGGAGGCGAAAAAAGCTTAAAAAGAGCAATAAGTTTTTTGCTGTTATCTTTGGTTAGTTCATCTTGATAATCTCTGATATCAAAATGAGTGCAGTTAAGCTCCTTGTCCGAATCATTAATAAACGGCTTAGCAATTTCATTATAAAACACATCCGTGCTTAGAGATTTATCGGAATTCCACTTATTGAACTCAGTTTTCAGCTTAGTTTTATAGAAATTCAAATCAAATTCATGAGCATCGAATATAAAAAACTCATGCAGATTAGTTACAACGATATTTTTAATCTCATAATTATTTTTCTCGATTCTCTCTCTGAAATAATAAAGAATAGCTTCATGCAAAGCTTTTTTATTAAAGTCATCAGAGGAAATCATTTCGACTTTATTACCGGGGTGTTTCACTTCTAAAATAACGCCGACATTAGCCTGATCAGTTTTACCTAAAAATATAGCCAGATCCGCACGACCGGATGTATTTATTTCAAAATCCTGATAAAAAGAATTTTTAAGAAGGTCGCGAAGCAGCTGCTTTAGATGCTCTTCAGTTTCATTGAGATTAATATTCTGAAGGTAAGTGCCAAGCAGAGATTTGAAGTTTTCGAACTCAGATTTAGCAATACTAACCTTTCTATAAGCCTTATTCAGAGCCTTTACAGGCGAATTTATATTTAATATCATAGCCTTAATTTCACTTGAGATATTTCGATTATTATCCACATTCATTGTGTTTAATAAGTTAGTAAAAATTTAGGGAATATGATAGGGAAAAAAGGAGAAGAGAGATTTGAGCTGGCTATTTAAAACTTGTAAGAACTGAAGTAAAAGGTTAGAATTAATTATGGATTTGTATGCATGTTTAGAGTAAATACTATTTATACATTACTAGTGTTGCATATGTATAAGCTGATTTCATTGTAAGATATATTGTGTGGATATAATTCAATATTTGGGATTGTTAAACTCTCTTACCAAATACTATGCAATTTCTTGCAGATATCTATTAATATTATCTGTTTAACAATTTGAAATAGAGTATTTAGATCTACATTAACATTAAGTATATAAAAAATCAACTTTGTCAAATTGCTCTATATTGCCAAATAAATTTTGTAGTTGCAAAAAAAAACAATAGTTTTGCAATATTCATAATAACTTATGTAAGAAATCATAGATATGTCAATAATGTTATTAATCAAATCAAATTATAATACAAATCTATAGTTTCTTCAAATGGAGAATAATATGAAAAGATATGCCTGGTTATTAATAGCAGGAATGGCTTTATTATTTCAAAATATCACAACTCAATCTGAAGAACTTAGTCATTATAAAAAATTAACTAGAAACGTATATTACCAGACTCAAGATGTTATATCTCAGGGAGAAAGATTCTCTTTTTCTGAACAAGTCATCTTAAAAAAAATAAAATTCAAATATTGGACTGATCTTAATCAAGGAACATTTCTTTTGAGGGTTGTAAGTAATGAAGGAGGTCATAATGTACCACTTCAAGAAATAAACCTCCTAGATCCAATCGAAATTAACATACCAAAATCCGGACAAAATGAAGCCGAAATAGAACTTGAAGATGCCTTAGAAATCAATTCTTCGCAAATATTTGTAATAATAGAGAATAATAACAGACCGATTTATCTTGTATCCGATAGCAAAGAACGGAAACCGACATGTTCTTCAAATTATGATGGTAAATATTTTAATCAGGTTATAAAAAGTGATCACAAGGGGTGGACTGTAGGTAATCTGGCATTTGATATAACATTGTTTTGTGACTATGTAAAAGCAAATGAGACTCCAATCTTTGAACCTGTAGATGTGAGCTATGTTCTCAATAGTGGTTTGAATCAATCCATTAGTTTTGCAGATTTGAACAATGACGAGTATTTAGATTTTGTATATAATGGTAGGATTTATTTAAACAATAAAAAATTTGAGTTCTTATGTGCTGATAGTTCAGTTTCTAATTTAGGTACTTACCAGGCAAATATTATTCTGGATATTAATAATGACGGATTGGAAGATATGCTATTCTTATCTCTTAATGATAGCTCGTCACGAAAGTCTTATTTATATCTTCACAATCATGGACTAGAATTTGAAATATCAGAAATCACATTGCCTGAATTCGAAAATATTTCTGACATTAAAGTATGTGATATAGATGAGAATGGATACCTTGATTTTGTAGTAACGCAGTCTTCACTAGATGTTTACGACACTATTAGGTCACTGCCAAACTACTTATTTCTGAATGCAGGTAATAAACAATTCCAAGAGATACCACTATCAAACGGTATTGATAAGCAAAGTTTTGGATGCAAAATATTTGATTATAATGATGATGGCATAGATGATATATATATAATTAACTATAATGCAAATGATGAAGTATGGATAAGTAAAAAAGATAAAAATGCCGAAGAATGGCTCCAATATATTGAACTAGAAGATACAAATGTAAATCCAAATTACATTGATTTTAGTTTTTTAGATTTTGATAATGATGGTATTCAAGAACAGTTTTATCCGTTGATTGGGATCTCAAATCAAAATCTTCAAACTCCTTATGTTGATAATTCCGGTGATATAAATTATTTATCAGTCGCAGGCAAGAGTATCAATTATTCTAGTATTGCTTCTGGAGATATAGATAATGACGGCGATTTAGAACTCTTCTGCTCAACGCCATGCGAATGTAACTACTCAAGGTTTTATACTGCAAATGAAGCCGGAATGTATAATATTGATTTCCAGTCTGGTTTGCATAATAGAAGCCTTGGAGAAAATTCAGCTTTGATTGATCTAAATAATGACGGTCAATTAGATTTAATAAGTTTTGAACATGGTTCTTTAGTTGTTTTTAAAAACAACCACTCTGATAACAATTATCTTGACCTTGTGGCTAATGATTCTAAGTATAACAACCAAACGAAGTATACATATTCTGTTTTTGCGAATGGTAGAATTTATTATTCACACCCTACCAATCAGGAAGGACTTTTGATTCAAAGACCTAATATATTACATTTTGGTTTAGAAGCAAATACAATCATAGATTCATTGGTTGTAAGTGATAAAGACGGTAATATCGATCGAGTAATTTCAAATTTGGATATAAATAGAAGATATAATATAGAAGATTTTGATTTAACAGAAAATAATGTAGAAAATGGATTAAATATAACAGTAGCTCCGAATCCATTTATAGATCAAGTAAAAATATCTTTTGATATGCCAATTTGGTCTGAAGTAAATGTAAGGATTACAGACATAAATGGGGCTTTAGTTTGGAAAAGAAGAGTTCTATGTCAAAATGAAGGACGTAACAATCTAGTCTGGGATGCATATGACAAAAACTATCAAAAAGTTCCAAATGGAACATATTTTGTCAATCTGGAATGTAATTCAAAAACCACAGTAATAAAAGTAATCAAAATTGATAATTAGGATAGAAAAATGAGTAAGAGCACTTCAATTAAATATTTACTAGGCACAATAAGCTATTTAACTTGTTTAGTACTAATATATAACATATTTATGCCTATTCGTCTGAATGCTTCTATTCAGGGACCGTCTCAACCAGAATATACCGGTTTTGAACCTGCAGGAAGCGCAAGGATGGTTGATGAATTCACAGGTCAGTTTGTATATAATATACCAGTAATAGAAGTACCTGGACCACAAGGTTCTAGTTTCCCTTTGTCCATCTCATATCATTCTGGGCAATCACCTAACTCAGATGCATCTTGGGTTGGGTATGGATGGACATTGAATCCAGGAGCTATTATAAGAAATACAAAAGGTTTTCCTGATGATTATAAGGGGACTGAAGTTACTTATATCAATAAACCAAGACAAAATATTACAGTTCGTGATTATGTGACGACAACTGGTGAATTTAGCAGCCAAGATGACTATAGTGCTTCTTTAAGTATTCAATTCACAGAAACTTTTAATACACTTGGTGGAATAACAAGAGAAACTGGCTTTCAATTGGCTGGAGAATATGATTACTTTGGCGGTAATTTTGGCTTTAATAGTAATGGTAAACTTAATTTTGGATTTAGCCCAAGCAGAAAATTAAATAGAACTTTTACTAATTGGATCTCATCAGAAAATTCGAATGGATTATTCGCATCAATTTCTCAAGGAGTAATGAATTCAATTTTTACAAATGCACTAGGTTCTTTAGATAAATATTTTATTAGTTCAGAAAATGCCTACCCTTTAGTTAATCAAGAGTATGAAGGAAAAAATACTATATTTACAACCGGTTTTAGAATAAACCAAGGACCAACTGGCTGGGGTGGTTCAGCTTCTACTCCAGTTCTAAAAGAAGTTATTACTAGTTACCCAAAGCAGACGGTGTCTACTAAAAAAGTTTATGGTTACATGTATTCTGGAGATGCTAAAGAACAAACTAGTGTAATGGATTACTATTGCGAAAACGAATCTAGTAGTTTTTCTGAAAAAGACAAATATTTACCTATTCCTTTTAGCAATAACGATATTTTTGCAGTTAATGCACCTGGACTTAGTGGTAGTTTTAGATTTTGGAATAAAAACATTGGTAAATTCAGGCCAAATGAAACGAACTCCAATACTAATATTTATAAAGGAGATTTTGAATTGAATTCAGTGGTATCACCAAGTGGCGGTGGTGCTGGAGGTGGATTTAATGGTGGACAAAATTCTTCTTCAATTCAAGGAAATAATCTAATAAAAAATAATTTCGCTGAATATGGTAAAGAAGATAATGCAGTTTTTGCAACATTTATTAATGATAGAGGAAGTTCATTGGAGTATTCTTCAAATGATGCATTATTACATTATCACCCTGACACGAAGACATTAAGTGAAAACATAAGTCATACATATATAAACAAAAGAAGCAAAAGTAAATTCGTTGGATTTAATTTAAACAATATTCAGCCCAAAAATGATAATGATCCAAATAAGGTGCAAAATATAGAATTATATTGCCCTTTACCAGCTGACCAAATTAGCAATACTAATGCAATGTATAGTGATGCTGATGAAAATACCATAAAGGAATTTAATATAGTTAATGCAAATGGAGTAGCATATACATTTGGTCTTCCGGTTTATTCAAGAAACGAATATAATATTAGCTATGGCCTAAATTCTTATTCAAGATCGGATTTTATCGATAATAAATGGTTTAATAAAATCATCTATCTTGAAAAAGAACCTGATGTAAACAGTAACGAGGTAATAACTGGAACTATAAAACCAGAAGCATATGCTAATTCGTATTTACTAACTTCAATTACCGGAGCAAATTATGTTGATGTTGATTTTAACGGTGTTACCCAAAAAGATTTAGGAAGTTGGACAAAATTTAATTATCACAGAGCTTATGGGGGGAATGACAATGAATGGTTTAAGTGGAGGCAGCCTTATACGGGACTTTATTATAGCAGAGGTAGTAAATCTGATTTAAGAGATGACATAGGTTCCTACACATCAGGAGAAAAGGAGATTTATTACTTAGAATCTATAGAAACTAAAACACATAAAGCATTTTTTATTACAAATAAAACAGTTATTAATCAGAATCTAAAAGGTAGCGACGCAGTTAGAAAAGACGGATACCCGGCGTCAATGGATGAAAAACTTGCATCAAAAGGTTCCTTTGATTTAAATATTCCCAGCCGGAATAAAACAGAATATTTAGAAAAAATTGTACTCTTCTCAAAAGATAGAGAAGGTAATGTTGATTTTTCTTGTCCAATTAAAACAGTTAATTTTCAATATGACTACACCATCTGGCCTGACCAGGCTACAGAAGTTGGAAAATTGACTTTGAAAAGAATATGGTTTGAATATGGTGATGAAAAACCAAATAGAATTAGTCCTTATCAGTTTTCGTATGCTTACCAAGATCGACCAATTAATTATTCAGATGATCATATAAAAGCTGAATTGCCTCTAGGATTGAATGAAAAACCATATTACGACACATTATCAATTGACTCTTGGGGACAATATAATCCGCTACAGAAAGCTAGATATTTAGAAGAGAAACAATTCCAATCTCAGAAAAATGTTGATTATGATAGTTTCGATGAAAGTGCGTGGCAATTAAAGAGAGTTATTTTGCCTACTGGCGGAGAAATTAATGTACAGTATGAATCTAATACTTACAATTATGTCCAAAATAAAAAACCAAAGACTGCATTTGTTTTAATGGATAGAGATAAATATAATGAAAGTTTTGCTAAATCAAAGGGAGCTTTAAGAAATTATGAAGTTGCTATTGATTTAACAGAAAGTATCGATGGTGTTTATAATATTGACGACTATGTTTCATACTTAAAAGATGTATACTTACGTAAAAACTACAAAGTATATTTTAAATTTTTGTACAAGTTATGGGAAAATAAAGATATTCAGAAGAATTTCTCCCAATATAGTAGTGATTTGTCGTTAAATCATTTCCCAAATGTTGATTATGTAGAAGGATATTGTAGAATTGTTGATGTAGAAGCAATAGATAATGATGTGATAAAGATCGAACTCCAGCGTGGAGATGAGAATGATATAATTCCTAATCGTGTGGCTAAATCTATGGTTAGGAATAATAAAAATTATCTTTGGTTTGATCCACTGACGTGTCGTGAAAGAGATTTTCCATTTGATAAAGATAAGCAATTTCTAATTAGATATTTTGATAAGAAACTTGCATTGAGATTTGAACAATATTATGATAATGTAGACAGTAAAAATATTGAAGATCAAACATGTACAGCTTATTATACTGACTATTCTTTTTTAAGATTACCTTTACCTGAGGAAGTTTCTAAGAAAGGTGGAGGACTTAGAGTTAAAAGAATTATAATGGTTGATCAAATGAATCCATCTAAACAAGAAGTTGGGAAAGATAATATTTATGGTTTAGAATATCAATATGAAGATGGAGTTGCTTCATCAGAGCCTTTAAGCGTTCCTGTAGATAATTCTTTAAGAGAGCATATTCAAAAAAATGATCTAGAAGGGAGTTATGATGATTGGCTTGCTGGAAGAAACTTTTATATTTACGAGGGGCCATTCGGAGAAACCTTACTGCCATCACCTAATGTGTCATATGGTAAAGTTACAATAAAACCATTGTTCTCTGGAATTACTAATCCCCACATACAAGTAAAAGAGTATAATACATTCAAAGACTATCCATTTTTTATAAACACTATAAAAGCAGAAGACTATCATCCAAAAAGTTATACTGGCTATATTGGTTCACAACATTCTGATCTACAATCTGATTCACCTTGGTATAATTCGATTAATGATTATACTAATATTGGCACTAGCCATGATTGGAAAGGAGAGGAGACAACTATCGGATCCGGAGATAATGCTAAAAAAGGTCAAAATGATTATAAAGTAGGATTCGGTTTAAGTTTTAAACAAGAGAAAATAAAAGTTGCTCAAGGGTTTAGATATCTTATCCAAAATATGCATGGTACTCTTCACAAAGAAAGGTCTTTAATTTTAAAATATGATGAGATAAAAAGGGAATACGATACAGTCCAAACTGGGGCTACCGAATATTCTTATTTCCAACCTGGTGACAAAATTCCAATATTTGACGGTAGTACAATAAGTTATGAATATCCTGGAAAGCAACAAGAAATAGTTTATGAAACGAGAAAATTGAATGACTCATATTGGAGTATGGGTGGGGAATTAGATTTTACTCTTATTATGCCTTTTATAACTTTGACAGGTGGAGTGAATTATGCTCAAAAGAAAAAACAAATAGAAACAGTCACAAGTTCTTCTATAGTGAGTTATCCTGCCATAGTTAAAGAGGTAAAAACTACATCAAAAGAAGGGTTAACTACAAATGCAAAAAATGTAGCATTCGACGCAGAAAGTGGTAATCCTCTAATAAAACGAATAACAGATGAATATCATGAAGAAAATAGTAATGATGGTAAAATTTACAGTATAAGTATGCCTGCCAATAATGTTTATTCAGGTATTGGACAAAAATCACTTAGGGAAGGTGTTACAATTTCATCTGACAATGGATTAAATATTTTCAGAAGAGTTGAAAATAAAAACAATAGCTCAGAGAAACTTTATTCTTTAAAATTTGATTTTTTTGGTAAAGGTAAAAGTGGCAGTCATGCTATTTCAGTGAATAATATTTTACCAGGAGATATAATAAAAGTATTTTCTCCTGGGGATCAAAATCAAAGATTTCCAGAATATTATAATGTAAAATATGCATACGGAGATTTTGTAGCATTAACACCAATAATATATGATGATAAGTTGACTTCAAATATTCCTCTAGACCCAATTATTAGTGTTGTTGATGTTAAAATAATAAAATCTATAAGAAAAAATATACTAGGAACTTCAATTGGTAATCTTTCTATATATCAAGATGCAGGGTGGATAGATAATATTAATAATTTTAGAGAAAAAATTTACCACCCCGATTATAGTTCTGATAGCATAGCAAAAGTTGTATTAGTTAAAACTCTCAATGCTGTATTAAATAAATATAAAAACAATATATTATTAACTAATATTCCTTCTGAAGAATTTACTGATGAGCTTGATGACCAAATAAGTGATTTTCAAACTAAAAATCCCAATATTACTATTACAAA
This sequence comes from Kapaibacterium sp. (SeqCode), assembly GCA_965140345.1. Lineage (GTDB taxonomy): Bacteria > Bacteroidota > Ignavibacteria > Kapaibacteriales > UBA2268 > JBFHIJ01. The sequence goes on along the minus strand of OZ223202.1, from coordinate 307,787 downwards.
ATACTCTACAATTCAATTTATAGATTTTGAAGGAGAGACTGTTCCAATTTCATTAGAAGAAATATGTCGTAAAATTTCTGCAGAGCATTTAGCTCCACTCGAAATATTTGTTGGAGAGGATGTTTCCAATAGTCCAATTCCTAGTAATCCTCATGTATTTAAGTTGAAAGTTGCCAGGGATATTTCAAATAAAATCTCAAACAGTTCTACTCCTTCAACTTCAGAAAGAAATGTTACTAATGACGTATTTATAGCAGAGTTAAATTCTTTTCTTAACAATGTATGGACTTATAGAGTTTCTAATGTATCCTCATCCGCTAATGTAAGTACTCTATTTTCTGAAAATAAACTTCAGTTATTTAAAGATCTGGGATTGATTCGAGAACTTTATAGTGACGAAGAGTTAAACAGTGGCAAAACATATAAAGTCTTTAAAGCAAATACTACAAATTCTCAAATGTTCTATGAATTATTTGGCATTGATAAACTAAAAGAGATGAAATATTATCCTTTCTCTTATGGGGGAGTGACTTATACTACAGATAAAGACTTATTAAACGAAGTTTTAATATTGTACGCAGTGGACATTGGAAGCTTAGTTTCACAAGATGATTTTGATGTTAATGGGGATTTTACAGGATCAAATTTACCGACTATTAAAATTATTGGTGCCGGTTTAAAAATTGGTGATCCCAATTCCTCAGAGTGGCTTGGATATGTTGATATTCCTACTTCTTCGCTTGTTTATAATGGTTCTTACACTGTTTCAGAAATCAATAGCTCAACTAATTATCAAACGCTAACGAGGAGTTTTGTTTATGGAGATACGTATAGTTACTCTGTTGAAATCTCTACTAATACATTCCCTTCTGTTACTATAGGTAATAATCTTTTTAAGATTAATTCAACTAGTTTAAACAATGTAGTTTTTGGGAATACAATCCATGAAGATGTTTGCGAGATGATTTTGTCAGGTAGTCCTGATATTGATTTAAATAAATTTACAGAAAAGCACAATATCTGTTTGAGTAATGATCCTGTTGATTTAAATCAAATACATGATGAATTCCTAGAATTTTTTGATCAGGAAATTGAATATTTTAAAATAGATGAGAATAACCATGGATTACTGGTTAATACCAATGTAAATACACCTGCGAATTATTTTCATCCTACTTATTCTAGAGATTCTCTAGTGAATAATTTTACTTCGTTTGGTGATGTTTATAAAGTTACACATCATTTCAACCCTATTGAAGATTATAAAGTTGCAGTTGGGGTTGAGCCTATTGAGGCTGGACAGAGTGTTTTGAAAATACTCACATCTGATATATTTGTATCATATTTACATGCTTGTTATACTGACTTTGATGGAATATGCCATCAGAATCTATTTTATATAGCAAGAGATATTACACCATTAGAATTTGCTCACAAAATATTCTACCAAACACACTATGATAATGTTCTATCAGCATCAGCTGTGACTTTAAAAGATATCTGGAGTGGCGCAACTATTGCAACAGAAACTAAAAGTAATATAAATTTGGATAAAGGAAGATGGCATGTCAATGGTCAATATTATTACAGAAATAAAGCTTTAAATGACTACAATAGGTCTAATGTAAGTAGCAATATATCTCCCAAAACATCATTTATTTCTAACTTAAAAGATGATAGTGGCTTATTTAGAATGATTCCTTGGCAATTTATGGATTATTCACCTCAACTAAATAACTGGAAAATGACGAGTAAAAATATAGACTACACACTAAATGGACAAATTCTTGAAGTTGAAGATATGTTGCAGAATAAATCCTGTGCTAATTATATTTATAACGATCAAGTTGCATTATATACAGCAACATTTGCAGATAGAGATGAAGTCTTTTTTACTTCATTTGACGAAAATGGTGTAGTTACTAGTAATGTATGTAAATTCAATAATTATGTGGAAACTTTGGATGTTGCACATACTGGAAAATACTCGAGTCAACACCTTGATATGGATATTGACATACCTAATGGCAGAGGGAAGTTTGCATTAAAATTTTGGGTAAGTAGCTATGCAATCAAAAATGTAGAATCATACAATGCTTTATTAGCTAATATAAAACAGTCTTTTCTTTTAAATACAGGCTTTTCATCATATATGGAGATAGTCAATATTAGTATATGTGATAAATGGGTATTAATTACTTGCAATGTCTCTGCTGGAGCAAATTTTAATTTTAGTAGTGATAATATTGATATATTTAGAGATTGTTATTTTGATGATATTGCTTTATATCCCTTAGACAGCCAAGTAGGTTTTTACGTATATAATCCTGATGATTTAACAATTGATGCAGTATTTGATAACAATCATTTTGCTACTTTATATAATTACAATTCTAAAAAAGAGCTGATTTCAATCAGAAAAGAGACTTATCAAGGCATAAAAACAATATCAACTTCTAGTATAAATATCCCCAAAATAGATTTATTTAATTCCGCAGGTGATAAAGTATTCAATGCAGGTGCAACTTCAATTAAAGAAGTTGATATAAATCAATCTATGTATTTACCGCAAGTAAACACAATGCAATTATTTAAAAATGTACCAACTCTTGAATCTCAAGAAAATAAATCAAATGGTTCTCAATTCGATTTACTTGATATGAATATAGGTCCAAATGGAATTGATGTAGACATTTTCAAACCTGATGCAAATAATAACTTTAAGCAGGTTGAAGAAAATGTGAAAGATATGATGGATGTTGATACTCCTAAAGAGCCTTCTCTAAAAAGCGCTGAGGAGAATCTAAAATCTAAATTTAATTCTGATAAAGTTAAAGAAAAAGCTGCAAATCAAATTGATAATAAAAAATCAGAAATAATAGAAAAACACGAAACTCAAGAAGTAAAAATAAGATAATAAGGAACTAGACGATGCAATTCATTACAAAAATATTTGGAATTATGTTTTTAAATGTTTTACTATTCTCTAGTACTTTATATTCTGGAAATATTAAATCAATAAAAACTAAAAAACAAGACGTATTATTAAGTACATCACTTGATGTAACTTCAGAAACCAAGAAAACTATTGACGCAAATTTACAAAGTCAAACAATAGCATTAGATATTGCACCTACAACTACAGGTGTTTTACAAAGTACGACTTACATGATTCCTGAAATCAGATTATCTATCGATTCTGATAATCCATATTTTAAAAATGATGATTTTACCATTCAGATTGAGTGCATTATTACTCTTGACTTTGAAAATTCAACTGAGGTGTTGCCTGATCAAGTGTTAAATGTCGATCAAGATAATCCATCATCCTTGTTGTCGTTTAGAATAAAAGAAGACATAGTTAAAAATAACAATCTGAAACGTATTTCTGTCGAAGTCAATTCTGTGCAATTAACTGGCAATTATTCTCAACAACCGTATTCGCTAAATTTGAGATATGTCTTAAATTATAATCTTTTACCCAAAATTATAGGTAGCCAACAATCTATAGTTTATATTAAGGATGATAATGCTACAAAAATCATTAATAATAATGATTTTACTCCAGTGTATTTAAATTGGGAATTTGATCCAAATTATGATTACTTAGCAGAAAGGCCCCATTCTTATCAGTTGCAACTATTAAAGCTGCATAATATTGGAGATATTGATTTTGCTTCTTTTGAATTTAATTCATTTGATCTACCACCGATAGAAGCTAAAATTGACTGGGATAATGCTATTACTTTTGAAACTGGTAGTGAATTAACATATGCGTGGTTTTTTATTACAGACGGATCTGGTTATTACATTTGGAGAGTCAGACCAATCGGGAATAAATACTTTGGTGGCGCAGCAAATTCTTTGAATTATGGAATTTGGTCATATTATAATTCATATCAAAATTATTCATACACAAACATTCCTATGTATGACAGTGGGGATCCTGTAAGTATTCAAAGTTCAGGTGATTTTGAAAACTTTCATGGCTTTTATTATGAACAACCTGAATCAGATAAGAATTGGACATTTCAGCAGTTTTACTTTGAGGACTTGTCTGACAGCACCAAACTTGCCAGTACTATAGGATATGCAGATGCATTATTAAACCCATTGCAATCACAAAGATATATTTATTCTGAAGACCAATCGATAATTCAGCACAATGTGTTGGATTATTCGGCTAAGCCGTCTATAATTAGTTTACCTGTACCGGTTACAACAAAGTTTCCAACCAATGCCAGTGGAAGTAAAGCTGCAATTTCATTTAAAACCGGATTGTTGACTTCAGGAAGCGAGGAATATTCTTCACCTGATTTTGATCAAACTACCAATTATCTTAATATCTCACCTGCAGATGGCGTAATTACAGATTATTATAGTGGTATGGATTACATCCCAAATTCTGAAGGATTTCCATTCAGTAGAGCTGTAGATTTAGGGGATGAAATAATTTCTTCGATGCCCGGAAAAATTCATAGGATAGATCCCCATACTCAGCATAATAAAAGAGTTTACTATTCTGCCATATCTGAAGATGAATTACATGCTGTAATGGGAAAAGAAAGACCTGTGAAAGCTGCGATATACAAAGAAATTATTATTGATGAGAACGAAAATATTTCTTTCGTATATAAGAATAAATTTGGTAAAACAATTGCCACAGCTATTGCGCCAAATTCGGTAAATGGTCTAGAATATTTGAATAATGATCCTATAGGAGCTCCTGCTTCTAAAGATGTTAGTTTAGATCTTTATAATCCAGATAATTCTGGTACAATTGAGATTAATTCTACACTGCAAAAATATTTTACTGGAGTTCAATATGCTGATATTGATTTTTCTGTAGGGAATATTCCGACATTTACTTTTACCGATGATTGTTATTCAAAAACTGCATACATTCCTATGAAAGATGCGAAACTAGGATATTCGAAAAGTCTTTATGGACAAAGTCAAAACTATGAATTGTTTTCATCTTTGGATTTTGATACCGAATTTTCAAGGAATATGCCTTTTAGTAGAAATTTTAATAGTCTAACCCTTCCCGGTGATGGGAACTATACTTTCTATTGGAATTATACAGTAGATTATTCTCAAATTGATGAAATGAGAAATGATTTCACAGAGACATTAAATAGCAAGTTCGGTTTGGTTTTTGGTGAGTTGTTGGATTCGATTCAATATTATCAAAATATGAATATTCCTGTTGATGATTTTTATGCAGAGTGTGTAAACTTACATTTTACCAATTGGACAATTCCAGCAGGTGAAAAAGTTTACGTTTATGGCAGTGAAGGTGATTGTTTACAGTTTGAGTTACCTCGTCTGTCTTGTGCTGGTGATGTTTCAGAAGAATTATATGATTTTTCGGCTGATACTTTAAAGTGGAATAACTTTGAAAAGTACCTTTTTGATCGAGGGCAAAATTTAAAGTATAACTTCATAGAACATGATGCTTATCTATTAAGAAATTTGAGCTACTATTTGTATATAAATGGTAAAAAAGTATATAATTCAGATGATTTAAATGAATATTATACTTCATACGATGAGAGACCGCATCCAATAAATGATTTAATATACAATATGTACAAGCAAAAAGACCAGAATGAAGTCACATTTTATGATCCACTTGATTTAGCTTTTGCTTGGCAAACTTTATGTGATAATTATAGCACATTGGCTTTCAAAATCTCTAATGGGAAAGACAATGGCATTGCAAACACACTTATTTTTAATAAAAAATTTGACTTAATAAAAGAATTTTTAAACATAACCGGCAGAATGTACGAAGGTATTTCAAACTTCACAGAGATTTATTCTGCTACAACAACACCTAATTATAAAACTTTTGGATCATCAAATTTGTATGGTCTGGATTTCGTTAGATTTGCTTACAAATATTTTTGGTACTCAGAAGATGAGTATATTACTAGAGAATATAAATACAATGCTCTGATTGGCCGCGATGTATGGCACGTCCCATACGGCGATTGGCTAATTGATTTCGGTGATCTTTATGGAAGCTCACCATATGAATTTGAGTATCCTGCAAATTATACTACTCACTTAATTACAAATGAATTCCTTAAATTAGTGCTTGATCATCCTAGTACAACTACATCTAATATTTTTGTCGATGAGACAATAAAGATTAAAAAAGATGTTTTAGGTTTTATAGTGAAGGATGAGAATTTTGCTGATTCTAAACCATGGGAAGCAATATATGAAAGTCAGCAAGCTCATGTGTTTTTATCAGGTACATCTGGTTCTCTGGGTGACCAAACAGGTATTAATGATAAAAGAAACAGAGATTTATTGGGTGAAGATGCTAGTCTGGTAGATGAAGAGCTTGCAAAATATGAAAGCTTGGATAGAGACGAACTCCAGGAATATATTCGTAAAAGAGAGTATCTGAATGAATTTTACGCGAATGTAGTAAGAAATGCTTATATCAATAAGGATATTTATCCTGAGATTGCTGATAGAAAGCCTGATCCGAATCAAAGATTTTTAGATATTACCAGATTATATGATGATATAAGAATGCTTGCTGATACTGTGTATTCAATCAATACAATGGTAAACGCTGGTAAAGATCTTCCTGGCTATGCTACTGATATCGAAGTAGCGAATCAATATAAAAAACTAGATACCATGGTACAAAGAAATGAATTTAGATTAGTTCATAAATTTGATGGCATTTGTTCAAATCAAGACGAGCAAAAATTCTCTAAAAATAAAATACCTGAGGTACTTCTTTCTCATCAAGGCAAATATTATTCTAAGGCTTATAAAGAGAAAGTACTAGAAAATTTAGCACATAAGTTGACTAATAATTTGATTGACCAAGGATATATTACTCCTGATAATAAAATTCAATTTAATATTCTCTTTACAGAAGAAATTAGAAGACAAAACTGGGAAATTACTGTCGAACATTTCCGCAAATTTTTTAGACTTCAAAATGAAGAAATAAATAAGTTATTTGGTTTTCCTGATGATATATCAATCATAACATTTTCTCCTCATGGTCGTTACAATTCTCACTCAGACGTTTTATTAGATTTTAATACTATTGCTGTTAGTGAGACGGGCTTTTCTCAATTGACCGATGCTAATGGTTATTCTGCTTTTACTTTAGATTTACTTCGTGCATATCCTTATGTATTTATACCAATTGGAGTGGATTTGACAATTGACGCAAGAGATCGGTTTGGAAATTATATTGAAACAATAGAGATTCAAGCATCTTCTGCTGGAAAATTTGTATCAGAGTCACAAACTACAATCCTCAAAAATAAGTATTCTTGGAGCCCTATTGATCTTACTGATGTGACGTCTTTTAGCTGGTATACTCAATTCTATTGCGATTATGGTTTAAACACTTTCGATACTGGATTAACCAGTACCTTTTTCTATTCGGAATGGTTCCCATACTATGATAAAAAAATTGATGAGCTAGATAAACCTGGGAATTTTTTGTTTTACAGGAAATATTTATCTATTAATAACATAGACAATACCAGTTATGGTTATTGCGGCAACACACCTTTATTTTTCATGGATTATACTGAATATGAAGTTGATACAAGGTTTGACGATGCAATTGTTGTAAAATCTCCAACTTGTTCTGATGTGCTTTATGAACAGCTTAGAGCCGCAATTTTTGATACTTTTACACATTGGAAAGAAGGCAAACTTAAAAAGTTTGATGATGCTCTTGAAGAATTTAAAACGATTGACCTTGATTATCAACCGGAATATAAAATAGAATATACAGAAGGTGTCAATCAGAATTTTACACTTTTCTTCTATGATAGAAGCGGAAATCTGATTAGAAGTGTGCCTCCTGCAGGTGTTCATTACAACCTTTCTAATACAGAAAATTCTACTGCTGAATATAGTTTAGAAACTAGATATAGATATGATGGAAATAATAAACTACTTGTTCAGAAATCGCCGGATGAAGATGAAAAGTCTGTCTTGGTTTATAATGATGCCGGACAATTAAGATTTTCTATTTCTCCAAATCAAATTGCGAAAAGGTCTTTCTCATATATCAAATATGATCAATTCGGAAGAGTTATTGAAAGTGGAGAAGCAAATGAAACTACTGATTTCGAACAACTTCAGAAGAAGGCAGATGCTGATTTTGATGCCAGAAATTTTGGTGTTCTTCAATATCCTGTGGGAATAGATATTGCTAGTAAAACCCGTACTTTTTACACTGTTCCTTTTAGTAAAGTTGACCCGACTTATCCGCAAAAAAATATTTCCGGCAGAGTAAGTTATGTACAAAAATTTGAAAAGAGAGGCGGTACAGACTTTATTGTTACTGAAACAGCTTATAGTTATGACCCTATGGGTAATGTTGAATGGATTGCTACTGCACATTTTGATTATCTTCCGGAACTTCAGGGAAGACCATGGGAATACCCGCAGATTTTATCTCTGATTAACTATACATATGATCTTTCCAGTGGCAAAGTGACTATGGTTGATTTCAAAGCTCAGTACAATCCTTTTGAACAGGGCGGCGGTACTTTTCCTGTATATAGTTTATGGCAGTTGCAGAATGTGAATAAGCATAGATATATTCAAAAATATAAATATGATACAGATAACCGAATTATTGAAGTGCTTTCTTCTATGGATAGTGTAACATGGGAATCTGATGCCCGTTACCATTACTATAAACACGGGCCTCTTCAAAGAACAGAATACGGAGAGGATTTACTGCAGGGTGTGGATTACACTTACACTATACAAGGTTGGCTGAAAGGTATAAATAATAGCATCTATAAAGATTCATACTCTTACGCTTATTCGAACTATAATGCTCCTCTGGCAAATGACCCGGGCGGAGACAATAACAACGAGTATTTACAGGACTATTTTGGTACTGTGCTGAATTACTATGACGGTGATTATTTAGATAATACAAATGTTTTTGATAGAAGCAGTTTCAGCTCTGCTCCGGTTTTCAATCAGTACTATAATGGTAACATTAATTCTATAGAATATGGCTTCAATGCAGATGCACTATACGGATCCAGAATAACACAAAAAATTAATCACAGCAATAAATATTCTTACGATAAATTGTATAGAATTAAGGAATATCAGAACTATGAAGTAGGGAATGCTTATAAAAGATATTATCAAGGTGGGGAAACTTCCAGATATTCTTATGATCCTAGTGGCAATATAAGTACTCTTAGCAGATATGCAGGTGGTACAAAATTTGACAGTCTGGTATATAATTACACTCCATTAACTGCAGGCAGCTCTTACAAGCTGTCAAACAAACTAGATGATGTAGATGAGAAAGTTACTACTAATCAGCATGGAGATTTGGAATTTTATAATGATGAAGCCTACCAATACGATGCTGAAGGGAACTTGCAAACAGTTACTATAGCCGGTTCAAGCTTTCCGCCGACTAATATAGAGTGGGATGTAAACGGAAAGATTAAAACAATTGAATTTAGAATTGATCTTGATGCTGAGAACTGTTACTTTGATGATCCTGATATTGATCAGATTTATGGCAGCTACAATTGCAAAATAGAGAATTTTTATGATGCAGCAGGAAATAGAATTTGTAAATGCATGACTTCTGAAGATTTAAAAACGAAGATTCAGAACATTTACGGAGATATGGGGCCACTGAACCCTATGACTATTAAACTTGCCAAAAAAATTGGTTTGTGGCACAAATTCTACTATTACGATGCAAACAACCTTATGCTTGCTTCGTTTACAATGTATAATCACTGTAGTGACGGCCAGTTTTACACTCAGGATGCCTGGTATCTTTATGGTTCCGGCGGAGACGGGCGCGTAGCAGTTGTAATTCCATACGACTCTGTTACCTTGCCGACTACCGGCCCTTCTTCTCTGCCTGATCAGGGTGAAGATTTGGGATTTGCAACTAAATACAAATCCTTGCGCCAAATAGGTCACAAAGAATACGAGCTAACTGACCACCTTGGCAATGTACGCTTAACATTTTCAGATTACAGGTTGAAAACAACTAGCTATAACAGCCCAAGGCTAAAAGTTCTTTCACGTAATAACTACTTCCCGTTTGGCATGCTCATGCCGGATAGGTTTGCAAATGAAGAAGATGCTAAACCGCGTTTTGGCTTCAATGGTATGGAAAGGGAAGATGAAATAGCGGGGCTGGGGAATATGTATACTGCCAAGTTCTGGGAATATGATAGTAGAACTGCCAGGAGGTGGAATTTAGATCCAAGATCAAATCCTTCAATAAGTAGCTATGGCACTTTTGCTCTGAATCCGGTGAAGTATAGTGACGTTATGGGTGATAGTGCTTTTGTCTATTCATTAGAACTAGATAACCAAGAGGAAGAGGATTTTGTAGATCACATAAATGATAAAAGCGAGCATATAAATTTTGCTATAGAAGGAAATAGGATGACATATGAAAAAGAAGATGGATATACTCCAAATTCGTGGGAACAAGAGATTATAAATGCAATTGATAGTCAAACAGATAATGTAAATATAATTCTTACCAACGACATTAATTTTGCACTTGATTATGCTGGGGAATTTCGTGTACTTAATACCTCAATGTACGGAGGAGTTCTACAATCTCCCAATGGTACAGACGAATCATTTCAATTTATTAATACAAAAGCTGTTAAAATAGGAGTTAGGAATCAAGTTATAGAAGAAGGTACAACTGAGATACATGAGTTCTTAGAAGCATGGAAAGCTTTGGGGTATACTGGAACGAGAGGTGAAGAAGCTGAATACCAGTATGCTCATGATGAATCCATTGCATTATATCCAGCTGCTCTTCCAATTTTTCAAACATCCAGTGGAAATAAGGATGGAGATGAAAATCCAATTGGTGCGTGGATGTATACACTAGGTAATGGCAATTCGGAGTGTGTAATAAAGTTTATCAATATGGACTCAGTCCGGATAAAACAAGAAACTTCCAATGGGTGGGAATCAAGGATAACTGCACAAGATCAAATGGATGATATTATTCGTAATGGGAATAGGTAAAAAAAATGAAAATTATATTATATATGTTAGTAAATATTATGTTAATATATAATATATCTACATCAAGAGTATATGTTTTAGATTGTATAAAATATAAGAATACTTTAACTGATTCAATAGAGAATTTTAGCTATCGCAAATACAATAATTTGAAATTAACAATAAATATCACTGGTACAGATACGACGATAGTAGCTTTTGCTATCATATCTGGATTTGGTCATCATTTTCGAACTGTCCAAAGTGAAGACACTCTAAAACTTTTTGATGAAGATCGACTTTATAGTATTGTTGAAAAAATGGATAGTACACAAGAAATGAAGGGACAAGGAAAACTAGAATTTTTAGGACATAATTTGGATTTCGAAATAGAGATTCCAGATTATCTATTCGTTATTAAAGAAATTAGTCAGACTAATATTATATTAGAGTCTAAATACCCAGTAAATAAATACTTAACGTCTACACAAACGAAAGATACTATGGATAATATATTAGAGTATTATTTTTACTTTTGTCTTGATACTTCACAAGTAATAAAAAAGCAGGTGCACCGACCCTAAAAAAGTAGGCTCAAAGATAAAATATTAAAATATAATATATTACTATCATTAACGGGTATAAACAATAAAATACAAAATGAACAACTTCACTCTAACTGAATTGTAAATAATATAGTTAATTAGTATTCGAATCATTTAGAAAGTTTAAATATCAACAGACACTGAGAGCAGATTTAAACAAGGAACAAATTTTTAAAAAATTTATTTCTTAAAAAAAGCAAGCCATCGGCACAGATCGTGATAATCCCTGCGCCAAAAAGGACACAAAGAATACGAACTAACAGACCACCTTGGCAATGTACGCTTAACATTTTCAGATTACAGGTTGAAAACAACTAGTTATAACAGCCCAAGACTAAAAGTTCTTTCAAGAAATAACTACTTCCCGTTTGATATGCTAATGCCTGATAGGTTTGCCAATGAAGAAGACGCTAAGCCACGCTTCAAGGTCACTGAGCGAGCAAAGCGAGTCGAAGTGTAATGGTATGGAACGCGAAGATGAGATAGCAGGGCTGGGGAATGTTCTTAACTTTGGTGCAAGGAATTATGATAGTAGGATAGCGAGATTTATGTCGTTAGATTTCTATCGCAAAAGATTTGCTTCTCAATCAGCTTACTTGATTTCTAGGAATAATCCAATTAATTTCATTGACCTTAATGGTCATTATGCAATTAATCCTAATGCAAGTGCAGATTGGGGAGCTACTATGGCTAGTATGATTTTTGGAGGGCCTGAAGCAGCAGGTGAAACAGCAGCTTTATGTGATGCTAACAATTCTCTTGATACAAAAGAAAAGGAAGTGACAATTGTAGTAGTAAAGAAAGCTTCAGAGATAGCTGCAGAAGGTTTTATAGTTGCAGGAAAATCCTATATTAATACGATAGGTGAATTTTTACATTATCTTGGACCAGCTGGAGTGTTGCGACCAGTAGAAGGAGGTGGACCATTTGAGTATGAATCTACACCATATTCCCCAATATTTCCGGAAGCATACGATAAAAGTGATAAATATGTTGATTTTGCTGAAGCAATAATTCCATATTTTAGAATATCAATGACTTATTATAGAGTCTTATCTAAATTTAGAGTAACTCGGTATGGGATTGCTGTTGCTGAATGGGTGAATAAGGCTTCAAAAATGACGGAGAAAATGTTTAAAGCATTACCTGAAAAAGGTATGATTGATCCCACATTATTAAGATTTTCTCAAGAAACACATTCGAAATATTTTAAAGATAAGAGCTTAGTTTCGGATCTAGTAAAGAAATTAAAGAAAAATCCGAAACATGCTAAAACAGTTGAGCCAATTACTATTGTACAAAATCCTAAAGATGGTTTAATATATAGTGTTGATAATCGAAGATTGAGAGCAGGACAAGAAGCGGGTGTAGAACTTCAGTATAAAAAAGTAGAATGGGATGATTTAACTCCGAATCAGATAGAACATTTTGATACTCCAAATAAAGGTGAAGTAATTCTTGAACGTGATCCAGATGTGAAAAAAATAGATTAATTGTATACAATATTAAGAGTGAAGTAAATGAGAGAAAATGAAAAAATAAAAAGTATAAAAATCATGGGTATTGATAATATTACGAAATTCAATGAATACGTAGATTTAATCAAAACAGATTGGCATGATCCAATCCAAAAGGCTAATTTGAATAATAATTTTATTTCATTTAGTGACTCATTACATGCATTTATATTTAATAAAAATTGGGATATGAGTAAAATATCTGATGGCATTATCACACCAAAATCAACAATATCGTGGAATAGTTTTAATTTCAAAGATATTAATCTAAATAAAATAGATTGGTACAATTTTGCGATAACTTATTTTAACTCTCTATATTCTATATTTATAGACTTAAAAATTATTACAAGAAATAAAAACTTTGAAGATGTAGATTACAAGTTGTCTAATATAAGATATAATTATAATATACCTTTTATAAGATATTCTGAATTAGACAACTTATATTATGACATGATATCAGTTCATTTGTATTTATTGAAAGGATATAGTGTTAATAGATTTATGATATTTGAATCATTTATTAGACTGTGTACATGTTTATATCGTATGTATGAAGCAAAAATGCTACTTCAACAAAATGAATCTGCTTTTTTTGATGCTTTTATAGATAATTTATTTAAGCTTTTAAAACAAGTACCTTGGCAAGATAATCATGACATTAAAGAATGGTATTTTCTAGCTATTCTTATCGAAATAGCTTTTACTTATGATTAGAACTATAATTATTATAAAAATTAAAAGAAAATGTACGTAATGAAGAATACAAGTAATATGCATAATTAACTATGTTTATTGTTGAGCTTATAGTCTGCTTATTTCAAATTCTTCAAAATTTATTTTCCAAAACAAGCAAGGCCATAGGCTCAGGGAAATACAAATCCTTGCGCCAAATAATAGGTCACAAAGAATACGAACTAACAGACCACCTTGGCAATGTACGCTTAACATTTATAATATTTTGGGTTTTGGAAGATAAATTTATAACTAACTAAACAAAATAAAAACAAGAGGAAAAAATGAAACTCATAGCTACTATTTTTTTAGCAGTCTTAATTATAAGCGGCTGTGGATCAAAACCTACTAATATTTCATATAGTACTGTAGATATGGAATATGCGCTTGATTCTTCAAGCACAGTTGCACCGGAGCATTTATCATTTACTTTGGGCGCTGATTTACTTCAAAACAGAGAAGATATTTCCCGCTTGGAAACCCGAGGAACAAAAAAATGGTATTACACTGACTCAAAAGTAGTTCAGTACCACTATATTGGGGTTTATTTTGGCAACGGATTATTTATTGATGTAAATAAGAATCTTGGGGTGGATATAATAAATTATTTCGGGATAGATATTAAAAAGTCAGACTTAAAATTCACCTATACACGAAACAAAGAAGGTGGCTACACAACTCTAAGGCATGAAGACGGAAAAATAAAAGTCCAGTATTCTTTAGCTAAAGAACCATTTTTGGTAATGGAATATATAGATAACATGCTGCTCTATAGTTTTGATAACTGGATGCAAAAAAATGATAAAATCTATTTCGAAGACGAATCTATATATTTTGATGGAATATTTGATGAGGAAATAGTTAAAGAAAGTGAAACCTTATATGTAGTTCCACATTTGCTTGGAGATTTTGATTTTGAAATGATAGGACCTGATACATTAGATCTTGAAGACGTTTTGGTAATCCGCTTAGATGATGAGATTCAGATTTGTGATGATGATCCTGATGTATTAGAAGATGGCAGTTATGAGGTTTTTATGCACTTAGTTTGCAAAGAAGACGGCTTTATCGCCTATAATCAATTCGATCAGGGATTTGCAGCAAGAAGAAAAGCAGACACAATTTTTGTCTATGAAAATAAAGAACTTTCTTACAAAATTGAGATCCAATAAAATCCATGGATTAGATATAATCCTATTGATCAGACTATTAATAAAATAAGAGAATAAACATGCGATTGAAAGTAATAGTGGCTTTGTTTTTTATTAGCAATCTACTCTTTGCCCAGGATAACCCATTACGATATGGTGGCCTTTCGAAATACTTATATACTCCAAATTTTGTGATATTGAACACTCAAGGTATGTTTTCCGGAGGGATAAATACACACACACAAATGATAAAGCAGGGATTGTATCCGATCTCATATCCTGGATTTAATACCAATCTTTGGAATACAGATTTATCTGTAGAATATGTATATGATATTTTCCCTACATCGAAGAGTATAAGAGATGGTGAAGTCCCTATAAATTCCATATATTCAAATGGTGATGCAATTTTTGTATTATCCAAACGCTACAATCAAATTGAGATGGCATTGATTAAACATGATGGAGAAGCTTCAGCGCTTAAAAAGGGCATATTGTTGTCAGAAGCTAATTGTAGTGAATTAAACAAGCCCAGTGATATGATTATAATTGATGGAACAATGTATTGGACTAATACAGGGACAAACAGTATAGGTAAAGCAACAATTACTTTTGATTATACCATTAATCTTTACAAATTATCTAACATTCAATACGATTACATTAGCGGATGTAGTCAACCTGTCAGCTTAGCATATGATAATGTTAATGGCATATTATACTGGACTAACTTTTTAGGAAGTTCGGAAGGATTCGGCTCGATTGGCAGAGTGTCTATTGCTTCATACGAATCATCTTCTTATGATATTAATCTAGTTGATCAGGAATATATAACTAATTGCTTAGGTCCGGTAGATTTAATTTATCAAAACTGGGATAGCAACAAGTCAATGCTACTCTGGACAAATTGGCTGGACTATAGAATTGGTGCATATACATCAAAGGATGAAGATCCGGAAAAAGATCGTAATAAAAAAGTAGTATTTTTTGATTTTGGTGGTTCTCCTTATAAACTGGATGTAATTAAAAGTTTCACTCCAATTGAAAAGAATTGCCAATATTCTATCAATATTGACCCAAGTATGGGACCTGGCTCAGTAAATTTGAGTATACAAAGGTCACATATTGCATGGATAAATATGCATCAAGGTACTATTGGTACAATTGAAAAAAATGAACTTTATGATGAACTGACAAAAGCTGAGATTGTTGATGATTTAGAAACTTTTTACCCTGATTATGATAGAATTAAACATTTAAAATGTGATTTACTTTATACGGACAGGACAGATCAACGCCTTCAGAGCTATAAAGTAAAAGATATTTATTTTAATAGTCAAATGCCATTGTTAGATTTTGTAAATATAGAGAGTGCTGCTCATAATGAATATATGATAAGGTACGATAAAGATAAAAATTTCCCCATATATACTAGAAACTACGAAGATTTAGAACTGGAAGCCGGCAAAAAGGATACTATAGTAGGGAATTTATCTTACGTAGAAGAAAATACAAGTATAGGCAACTATGCAATTTGTTCTTGGCCAGCCATTTCAAAAAACATTTCGTTAATACGTCAAAATGAATTTTTAAGATATTTCCCTCAATCCACAACTTTTTATGCAGTTCTAGATATGCCATTTACTTCACCGCAGAAACTTACTTTGTACTCAGGTTTTGATGATGGTGATAGAATCAGTGCTCCTTTCCCTTGTTCTTGGAAACAGACTGTAGATAAAACAAGTGATATAGATATCCGGCCAATGGATAGAGATTTTGATCTTGATATAAGTATCCAGGGTGAATATATTGATCCAGATAGATTATTTATAGAGACTTCAGATAAAGTAGTACAAAAACCTACTGTTCAATTTTTAGGATCTGGAAGAGTTCGAATAATCAATAATGATAATCAATTTTTAAAAGATGGAATAAGTTATAACGCAAAGTATATCAAACAAGATGGAGATACAATAGAAGTAGAAATTCCAATAGCGGATGCATCTGCTGATCACGATTTATCCAATACTATGTTTTTTACACTCAGAGAGTCGTATGGTAATTCGATCTCGAGATTATCACCTGACAATCTTGTATATTCGAAAAAATTTAAAGAAACACTTAGTAATCCTGGTAGCATAGAGACTGATGAAATAGAGCAAAGAATATTTTGGACAAATGGTACTTTTAGTATTTCAAGGATGGATTATAGCAAGGAAAACTTTATTGAAAACTTTTTAAATACGAAAGATAGTATAAATTGCTTTGCCTTGGATCTAAAAAATGAGAATATATATGTTGGACATAACGGTTATATCAGTATTTGGAAATTAGATGCAACAAGATCTCTTGATAGTTTGATAATTAATGCAGGTAATGTGTTAGATATAGAGGTAGATACAACAGATACCGGAAATTTGTTCTGGATAAATGGAACAACTTCAAAAATATCTAAATCAAATTTAGACGGAACAAGTATAAATACTTCTCTTATTAATGTAGTTGGAGGTGCACAAGGTTTAGCTTTAGATTTGAAAAATAGTAAAATATATTGGACGAGGATAAATAATCTAAGTGTTGGAAGAGCTAATTTAGATGGATCTAGTGTACAAACTAGTTATGTATATGGAAGTACAGGTCATAGCGGAGATATTGAGATGAGTAAAATATCTGATGATTTGTTTTACAAAAGAGATAATTTTATTGCTTCTTTAAAACCAAATGGTACTTCATCTCCAACAGTGAATACAACATTTCATAATGTTTCTAATTTATATGGATTAGCAACTGCATCAGACTATACAAATTTGGATAAGATTTCTGTTAAATTATTTGATTTTGAACTTGCAAACGGTAAATATTTCAAAAAATCTGATTCATTATTGTTTTCTTTTAAAGTTGAGAACAATGGAGAAGAATCGATTAATAGTTCAAACATAAAATTTGAAATTACTGATAATATTACTCCTATGTATGTTAGTAGAACTGGTGACGGTACACCCGAAAGTCCTTTTGTTTTTAAATATAAAATTATCATAACTCAATCATTCCAGGATAAAGCATATAAAATAAAGATATGGATAGAAGATAATATAGGGAATCGATCAAATACTATAGATTCTAACTACTGTGAGTTTATGGTAGATTCCAGCATACCTCAAATTATAGCATGTAATGTGATGAATACATCCGTAGAACAACATGAAAATCTTCAATTAGAAATAATTATAGATGATGGAATAGCAGGTTATATTGATAATCAAGCTATTTCAATAACTTCCAGTCCTTCTTTAAATCATGAGTTTAAGTTTGTTGCTCAATCTGGAAATGCATATTATTTTATGACTAAGACTGATGCAAATACATTTATTGATAATTATAATTTAGTTGTTTCTGTGTCAGATCTTTCAGGGAATGTTGCAACTTATAATCCCGCAGGCTTCGAATTTGAAATCACTCCAAATATGACTGCTGATTTTTCTTTTTTGACATTGGATTCTACATATATCAAAAAAAGTAGTTCACTAAAAATAGGATTTGATGTGATGTATGGTGGTGATAATATGTTCGATGAAAATCACATCCAAATCCAAACAGTTCCACCATTAGAAAACCAATTTGTATTTGTAGATAAAATTGGTGAAGGTACTTATCAAAATCCTGCTAGATATCTTTATGAAGTTCCTATCAGCCAAAACGATGTTGAAGGAAAATATAATATTATCCTATCAGGTATGGACGATGCTGGGAATGAGGCCGAAACCTATAATTCTAATGCCTATGAATTTTATATAGATGAAACTCAACCTGCAATAACTAATCTACAAACAGATAAAACAACATATACTCAAGGTGAAGAAATCATATTATCATTTGATGTACAAGATAATGGAAGTTATAATATAGTATCTGAAAATATTGGAATATCATTAGATAGGTCTTTCAGAAACAAACTAGTTTTGAATAATCAAAATGACTCACATTTTGAATATAAGTTACCAATATCTGCTTTAGATCCTAAAGGAAACCTAACTTTTGATGTATATATAACGGATAATAGTGGCAATCAGTCCAATGCATCTATTGTTATTCAGGTCAATTAACGATAATAGTATGAGAAAACTCTAGTTTTATGCTATTTTAGATTCGGGATGATGTCAAAACAGGATGTGATTTTATTTCTATAAATCACATCCTACTTTTTATTATAGAAAAATAGTGATTACTCACCAAAAACCTTGCTGAAGCTTTCAATTGCTTTTTCTCTACTCGGATTTACATAAATATCAAAACTACATCGATTTCTATGACCAGAAATTTTCATCACTTCCTCAGGAAGCATTCCAGCTTTTAAAGCAAGCGTAATCATTGTTCGTCTAGCGGTATGAGAACTAATAAGTTTATATTTAGGTACTACAATTTCTTCTTTTAGAGTGCCACGCATATTGGTATAAGCTATCGGTTTTATAATATCGACTTTTTTGCAAAGAATCTTTATCCTTCTGTTATAATCTTCATTTTTTAAAGCAGGTAACTGGTTAGGATACTTTTGCAAAATTGATTTGATAAATGAATTGAATGGAACAATAATATTTTCTCCTGTCTTTTCCATAGTGAGATAGATTCTTTGATAATCCATATCAATTTTAGATGGATTCAAGCGAATTAAATCAGAAATTCTAATGCCTGTATGCAATTGAATTAAAAAAAGATCTCTAGTTTTTTCAAGATTTTGCGGTGGTATAAACTCCTTGATAGCCTCCACTTTTTCTGCATCGAGAGAAATATACTTATTTTCTTGTCCTTTATGAGTAGTACTTGCTTTGATTACAGATCTAAATTTCTCCATCGGAATCAAACCTTTGGACGAATAGTAATTTAGAGCAGTTTTTATATCTTTGTTCGCTTTATAAACAGTGTTATTATTTAACCCTTTGTTGTGCAAATAATTCTCAAATTTTTTCCAAATAATAGGATCAAAATTGCTGAGAGTTATGACAATATTAGTGTCTCTCTGAAAATTTTCCAGTTTCTTTTTTGAAGCATAATAACATTCATTAGTTCTTTCAGCACGAGTATGTTTTGTATTCTCTATAAAATTAGAAAAAAGTGTTAGCAGATCGTCTGATTCGTTGTTTTTGATATTAGGAATTTTTAGTTGTATGATAAATTCTTTAATATCATTTTTATTTATAACAATATTTTCTAATTTTGCTTTTGAGCAGAAGTTGCTTATTTTAGTTTTAAAATCGTCTAATAGCACATTAGTTTCATCGCTATGCAGAACAGATGGTTTAACTCTATTGTGTTTTTTGTCCCAAGCATTAGACTTTATTTTTATTCCTGTTGAAGCTTGAACACGAAAACCATTAAGAGAAACATCCATCATAATTGAAGTTACAGATTGATCAGGTTTATTTAGATAGAAACTAATTTTTGCCATTACTTTACCTTTGTACAAATAAACTAACAAATAGCTAACAGAATAGAGGGATAATAGTTAGTTTTTGTTACATTTTATTTGACATGATACAGTCTGAAAATGCCTATAAATGGCAATTATCACAACTAATTAAGTAAAATAATGGCAAAATATCATTAGTCGAGACGGGGTGTTTGATACCACAAACACTGAAAGTAAAGCTCTATTTTCACTTATATGAAAGTCTCTTTCAATTATTTTTGCGATCTACCTTCTTCTAATCAAATCATTTATCTTTTCTATAGTCTTATCTTTCAAATCTTCTAAAGTTTGCTTGCTGAGCATTTCATAAGCATCAGCGCGAAGTTTTCCCCACTGATCATGCACTGGGCATGGCTTTTCAACTGAACAACCTCTGAAACCTAATACACAATTTTCAAACATTCCAAGACCGTCTATTGCAGCTACTATTTCAATTAGCCTTATTTCTTTTGGATGCTTATTCAAGTAAAAACCACCAGCTTTACCTTTTTTAGAACCTACAATACCACTTGCTGTTAAAGTCTGTAAAACTTTAGATACAAATTCTTTGGGGACATTGAGATTCTCTGATACATCCTGTGAATTCCATAGAGAACCTTCATCTTGAGCAGACAAAAATAAAACTGCCTGCAAACCCAACTCGCATTTTTTCGAAAAAATTACTGTCATAAGTCCTTGTCTCAAATAATTTTATACAAATATACAAAAAAATTTGAAAAAAAGTATTTGTATTAAAGACTTTTTAGTCTTATATTAGAAGCAGAATTATTTATCTGATTAACAAAACGGGAGAAATATCATGTTTTGCTACCAATGTGAACAAAACTCAAAAGGCGCATGCAACACTAATGTTGGAGTATGTGGGAAAGACGAAAAAACTGCTATCATGCAGGATATACTATTATTTGAAGCTAAGGGTCTAGCTTGGGCAGCTACTGAATTGAAAAGAGAAGGCATACATAATAAAAAATACGATATTTTTATTATGGAAGCTCTTTTTACAACTGTAACTAACGTTAGCTTCGATTATATGCGCATAGTTGAGCAGATACAAAATGGCAGTGAACTCTTAGATGAAGCAAAAGCGGAATGTGGAAAAGCGGGCATTTCCATTCCTTCTGAAGAAAACCATCCTGTAAACTTTAAATTTGTACCAAACCCTGATGATTTAATGCTTATGGCAGGTTTGGTAGCTTTGGAAACAAGATTTGAAGAAGAAGGCAAAGCTTATACCGGTATCGTAGAACTAATTATATATGGCTTAAAAGGTTTAGCTGCATACGCACATCATGCTTATGTATTAGGATTTGAAAAACAAGAAATTTATGATAGAATAAATGAAACTCTGCACTATTCATTGGAAAAACATACTGCAGAAGAACTTCTTGGCAAAGCGCTTGAAACTGGTGAGTTGAACTTACAGGTAATGGAATTACTTGATTCAGCTAATACAGGTACTTATGGCCATCCTGAACCTTCTCCGGTAAGAATTACAGCTAAAAAAGGTAAAGCTATTCTTGTTTCAGGTCATGATCTTAAAGATTTGGAAGAGTTATTGAAACAGACTGAAGGCATGGGAATAAATATCTATACCCATGGCGAAATGCTACCTGCACTTGGTTATCCACATTTGAAAAAATATGCTCATTTAGCTGGTAATTATGGTGGTGCTTGGCAGGATCAGTGGAAAGAATTTGCTGCTTTCCCGGGTGCAGTGCTCATGACAACAAACTGCATCCAGGAACCAAAAGAGTCTTACGAAAACAGAATATTTACTTGCGGTTTAGTTAGTTGGCCAAATATTACTCATATCAGTGACAGAAACTTCAAACCAGTAATTGATGCAGCTCTTGCAGCTCCGGGTTTTGAAGCAGATGAAGAAGAAAAAAACATTTTGACAGGCTTTGGACATAATGCTGTATTGTCAGTAGCAGATAAAGTTGTAGAATCTGTGAAAAATGGTGACATTAAACATTTCTACCTAATTGGTGGATGTGACGGTGCTAAATCAGGCAGAAATTACTACACTGATTTTGCAACTCAAGCACCAAAAGACAGCGTAATTATGACATTAGCTTGTGGTAAATTCCGCTTCAATAAATTAGAATTTGGCGATATTAACGGTATTCCTAGATTATTAGATATTGGTCAATGTAATGATGCTTACTCAGCGATCAAAATTGCAGTTGCATTAGCAGAAGTATTTGAAACAGATGTAAATTCATTGCCACTTTCACTTATCTTATCATGGTATGAACAAAAAGCTGTGGCGATTCTTCTTACACTATTGCACTTAGGCATTAAGAATATCAAAATTGGTCCAACATTACCGGCATTTATTGAGCCTGAAGTGCTTAATATTTTGGTAGATAAATTCCAGTTGAAACCAATTACAACCGTAGAAGCAGATATGGCAGAAACTTTAGCATAAACACGCTTGGTTTGGGGAATGCAAAAAAAAACGGGAACACTTTTGATCGGAGTTCCCGTTTTTTTTTAATAAATCAAATAGGAGGGAGCTTATCTCACTACATTTACTTTTTTAGTGATAAAGCTATTTCCATTACTGATATGTAAGAAATAAGTGCCGGCTGCTAAATTTCTTGTGTTGTAATTCAAGTTCTTAGTACCTGAAAATTCTTCAGAAATTAAATTAGCTATCTTATTACCATTTAAATCTAAAAGATTTACTTCTATAAAAGAAACCTTATCAGTATTAATTACAAAATTGATTTGATTATTTGCCGGATTAGGGTAAACTTCAGAAACAGCAAAACCTAGATTAGCTCCGTCAAATTCCTCAACAGAAGTAGCATAATTTGTTTTGAAAAGACCATTTCCGTGAGTAGCTACTACAATTCTACCATCAAGCTCACGTACCTCTATATCCGCAATTACAGCTCTGCCTATTGTATTTGCTCCCTCTCTCATCCAAACAGTGTTTTCTCCATCTAATTTTCTTGTTGCAAAAAGTCCATCGGACGTTCCGAGTAAATGCAGAGTATCACCTTCGTAAAGCATTCTTTCATATCTTCTGAACGAGCTTCCAGCACCACTTCCATCCGGATTTTCTTCTAAATTGCCACCATGATCAGTCCAAGTTTTTCCATTATCGTAAGTCTCAAGCATTCCTAAAGATAAATAATTAGAAACAATTGCAACAAAATGTTCATTATTATAAGGATCGCCCCATACATTGGATATAAAATATCCGGAAACAAAATCAGGTAATTTAATTACTTCGTACTCAAAATTATCTCTGGAAGTATTAGTAACTTTAACAACTTGACTATGCATAGTGCCCACTAAAATTTCGCCTGAATCATTATTGAAGTATTCACAGCATGTTGCATCCAAGTTGTCAATAAAATGTGTGTGGTACTGAGCATTTATATCATCTGTCGATATATCATCACAAACTACAATTGCATTTTTTGCAGTTAAAGTAAGTTCTTTATCTCCATTTGGATTTACACAAAATAAAGTATAAAATTGTTTGTGCAATTGATTGTAAGAATTCGGAGTTAAATCTTTAAAATTCTTAACTTCGCCATTATTAATATCTAGTCTAACTATATCACATACCTGAGAAGATACTACTACACTTCCATAAGAAGTAAAATAAGAAGACATGCCATCTCCTCCATAAATAGGAGAGAAGTTGTTTTTATCTGAGGAAGCTAAATTTCCGAGAGTGCTATTATCCTGCAAGCCACCGAGAATATCTTCAGATCCGGCTTTTTTCTTATCGATAGAACAATAATAATATTGAGTTGTATGATATCCCGAGTTTAATGATATCCAAGTTTTATCTGAAGCTTCAGAAATACCTTTAAGTTTATGTATACCTCCATCAGACGCAGATACTATTTCATCTGGATCATCCGGATTGAAAACAAAATAATGGAAATCCCATCCACCATTCCCAAAAGAAAATGTCATTTCATTATTATAATAACCCATCGGATCTTCTTCAGGATTACTGACTAAATTTGGATCATAGTCAGGATTATATCCTGCAATCCACTGTGTTCTATCACTGGATTGAAAACCATCGTAGCTTACAAAACAGTTAGCCCCTGCAATGAAAACAAGATTAGTATCTTTGGGATGTACTTTAACAGCCATACAATAATTTTCCATTGTTTCCAAGTTACTGACACTGTGTTTTACTTTAAAATATGGCATATTACTGCTTAGATTTGTCCATCTATTTTCTTCAGCATTATTCTTGTTGTACTTAAAAAGAGAATAGCAGCCTGCATATCTTGGATCACATCCTGTAGATAATTGTTCTATATTAGCACTAAAAAAATAGAGAATATTTTCATCTGAATCAAAAACATCCATTACAATTCTATATGAAGGTTGCAAAAAATCAGGAGAGATATCTTCCCACTTGTATCCATCTTGTGAGTAGAATATGCCTTGATGAGAAGCTTTTCCGCTTTCAGACAAATAACTCAAAGTTATATAATAATTGCCATTAGGAGTTATCACAATATCTGTATTTGTATTAACTGCCTGGAATCCATCAAGATTAATTGCATTTTCAATTTTATTCCCATTTTCTGATATTCTATAAACATTACCAATACATGCCATATATAAAATATCTTCTTCTGTATTGGTCGGATCAATTGCTAATTTATACACAAAATCCAGATTGCTAATATCTTGAGCTTGGTTGTCTCCGGTTTTTCCATAAGGTTTCCATGTCAGCCCATTATCTGTAGATTTATAAATTCCATTACCTGTGTACCAACTTGTCCACCCCATGGAAGCAGAGTTCCCAATATATTCGCCTCCTGCACAGTACCAAATGTTGTTTTTACCGGGGCGTGGATCTTGAATAATAGTTGTTACAGAAGCTACTTCTTCCTTACCTGTTGTTTGAGTCCAGGAATTACCTCCATCCACTGAACGCCAGATCCCACCTGAAACGCTTCCGGCAATAAGTATTTTTGAATTTGTTCTATCAAAAGCAATTGCTCTTGTTCTTCCGCCTACATTATCGGGGCCTGCATGCATCCATGTTTGCGAAGTTACTTTGCTTCCTTTGGTAAATAATCCTTCGGGAGCATTTGGAAGTGTATTTAAAAACTGCTTTTGTTTTTGCTTAAAATCAATAGGCATCACTACATTTTTGTTTTCATATGTTGATTGGAGCCATTCATTTCTAGCTTTAGGATCTTCATGTTTTTCCGTAGCATAAGTATGATTAAACAAAATGGTGATCAATACTAAAATTATAGCTGGTCTCAAATTTTTCACGATTTTATGCCTTAGTATAATTGAATTGAAATATTTATTACTTACTGAAAAAAAAGTAAAAGCACAGTCTAACTTACTAGAATGTGCTTTTACATAATTGTTTTTTTTTTACTATCTAACAATATTTACTTTCTTAGTTACATAATTAGACCCACTGCTGATATGCAAAAAGTAAGTTCCCTGACTCAAGTTAGAGACATCAAAGTTGATTTTTTTTGTATCCATTAATTCTTCATTGCTGATTGTAGCAATTTCATTACCGTTCAGATCCATAAATTTTACATTAATATTTGCAACTTCGTCAGTGTTTACCACAAAATTTATGCTTGTAGACGCAGGATTTGGAAATACTTCTGAAACTGCAAATCCTAAGTTTTTGCCATTAAACTCATCTACGGATGTTGCATAATTTGTTTTAAAGAGCCCATTCCCGTGAGTGGCAATTACTATTCTGCCATCCAATTCGCGTACTTCTATATCCTCTATGACAGCTTTACCTATTGTATTGGCACCTTCTCTAACCCATATAGTTTTTTCACCAGCTAGAGTATGAGTTGAAAAAAGACCGTCAGAAGTACCTAATAGATGCAAAGTATCTCCTTCGTAAACCAATTTTTCATAACAACGGAATGAGTGCCCGGCACCGCTTCCATCAGGAAATTCTTCCAAATTGCCACCATGATCTTGCCAGGTTTCACCATTATCATAAGTTTCCAGCATTCCTAAAGTCAAATAATTAGAGACAATAGCTATAAAATGATCCGTATCTTGGGGATCAGTCCAAACATCGGAGACGTAATTACCGGTTGCAAAATCCGGAAGATCTATTACTTCATAAGTAAAATTATCTTTAGATAAATCAGTTACTTTATATAGATTTTTATTGCTAGTTCCAATTAATACTCCATTTATTGATTCAGAGAGATACGAGATACAACTGGTATTTAAATTGTCAATATGATGATACTCATAATTCTTCCAAGCATCTAGTATAGTGAAGTCTGTACATACAGCAATAACATTATCTGTTGCAGTTACAAATTCTTTTTCAGTATAAGGATTTACAGCAAATTGTGTGTTAAATTGTACTCCATCTTCAGCTTCTGCCCCAAGGTTGATCATAGATCCACTATAAGCCTGACCATTATATAGATCAAACCTAAAAATATTATTTAACTGACTTGATAGCAGTATACTGTTATTCTCTGTTATATACGTTTCCATTCCGTCACCAATCCAGTACTTTTGAAAACTTGTGTTTGAGAAGTAGTTCCCATATGTACCATTATCCTGCAAACCGCCTAGTATAATATCATCACCTGCTTTATGTTTATTTATAGCACAATCAAAAAATTGAGTTGTACAGTATCCATTGTTTATATCGATCCAATCTTTAGGAGCATTTTCAGAAATATCAGGCATTTTGTGAATCCCATGATCTGAACCGGAAATGACTTCAAGTGGATTTTCCGGATTAAATGTAAACCAGTGGAAATCCCAACCACCTGTAGGGAACATTCTATTCAATACTTTTACATATATCTGCTGAATCGTTAGAGTAGTATCTGACATCACATTCTCGTCGTATTCAGGACTATATCCTGCCACCCATTTAGTATTATTAGTACTGTTAAAACCATCATAAGAGATAAAACAATTAGCGCCTCCAATGATTACGATACTCAAATCGGTAGGGCAGATTTTAATATCCATTCTATAATCTTGAAATGTTAATAATGAATTATAAGGATGTTTTGCATCAAAAAAAGGCAAGCTGGCACTTAAGTCAGTCCAAGTATTTTCATCATCGTTACGTTCCAATTTAAAAATTGAATTACATTCTTCAGATCTAGTGTCACACCCTGTTGATATTTCTACTATATTTGATGTCAAGAAATAGATCAAGTTTTCGTTAGAGCGGTAATAGTCCATTACAATTCTGTGTGTAGGTTGCAAAAAGTCAGGAGAAATATTTTCCCAATGATCACCATCTTCAGAATAAAATATACCAGAATGAGAGGTTTGATCAGTATAGTGAGATTTGAAGCTTAAGGTCGCATAGTATTTGCCACTAGGTGTAATAATAATATCTGTTGCCTGATTATTATATTCCAAATTTTCTATATCTAATGCTACTTCATATTTGGTTCCATTTTCTGAAATCTTCAAAATAGTTCCTACACAAGCTAAATAAAGAATATCTTCATCTAATTTATTTGGATCAATTGCTAATCTATAAGCCCGTTCGGACATTCTAAGTTTTTGAGGTTGGTTGTCCTGAGTAGTGCCGTAAGGAGACCAAGTTAATCCGTTGTCTGTAGATTTAAATATTCCATTTCCGGTATAGATTGCAGAATAACATCTACTTGCTGAGTTACCATCATATTCCCCACCCGCGCAATACCAAATATTGTTATTACCGGGTCTCGGGTCTTGAAGGATAGTCGTTACGGAAGGGATTTCATGAATACCTGTAGTTTGAACCCATGACTGCCCTCCATCAACAGAGCGCCAGATTCCACCGGAAACTCCTCCTGCAATTAAAATATTAGGATTAGTTCTGTCATATTCTACAGCTCTGGTTCTGCCTCCAACATTATCCGGACCTGCATGCATCCAGGTTTGCGAGTTAACTTGACTGCCACTTTTGGAAAGACCTTCAGCAGCATTTGGAAGTGAGTTAGATAATTTTTGCTGTCTAATACCAAAATTAGCCGGCATGTCTACCTGTTTATTTTGATAAGTGGATTCCAGCCATTCATGGCGAGCTTCAGGATTTTCAAATGCTTCCTCGGCAGTAGCAATTCCCAAAGAAAAAGAAGCAATTAATAGAACTAAAAGTAAATTTTTCATAGTCTTAACCCAAATAACCAATAGTAATTTCTAAAAATATCATAAATAAATATAAATACCAAGCTTATGGTATGCAGAAGTCAAAAAAAATGCGCAATCATAATCTGACTGCGCATCTAATTGAATTTGATATAAGCTAAAATTATCTAACTATATTTACTTTTTTTGTTACAAAATGATTTCCGTTACTTATATGTATGAAGTAAGTACCAGCTGTCAAATTAGAGATATCAAAGTTGATATTTTTTGTAGCTGTAAATTCTTCACTGCTGATTTTTGCAATTTCATTTCCATTCAAATCCATCAGTTTTACATCAATTTTTGCAACTTCGTCAGTATTTACTATACAATTTATACTTGAAGATGCTGGATTTGGAAACACTTCAGAAACAACAAAACCTAAGTTACTCCCATCAAAATCTTCTACAGAAGTAGAGTAATTTGTTTTGAATAGCCCATTGCCATGTGTTGCCACTACTATTCTGCCATCCAGTTCACGGACTTCAATGTCTTCTATAACAGCTTTGCCTATTGTATTTGCACCTTCTCTTAGCCAGACAGTATTTTCTCCATCAAGTTTTTTAGTAGAAAAAAGACCGTCAGAAGTACCTAATAGATGCAAAGTATCTCCTTCATACACTAATTTTTCATAACAGCGGAATGAGTGCCCGGCTCCGGTACCATCAGGAAATTCTTCCAGATTACCACCATGATCAATCCACGTTTTACCATTATCATAAGTTTCAAGCATACCAAGTGTCAAATAATTAGAAACTATAGCAATAAAATGATCCACATTGCTATGATCTGTCCAAACATCTGAAACGAAGTTACCTGTAACAAAATCAGGCAGATTAATTATATCATACGAGAAATTATCTTTTGATAAATCATTAACTTTAATAAGCCTTTTATTTCTGGTACCTATCAAAACCCCATTATGAGTTGGAGCAAGATACTTAATACAAGATGTCTCTAAGTCATCTATAAAGTGATACTCATAGTAATTATATGCATTAATAATACTAATATCTTTTACATAAGCTATCACTTTTGCTGTTGCAACAGTAAGTTCTTTCTCGTTATATGGATTGATATCAAATTTAGTATGAAATTGTATCCCATAAGTATTATTTTCTGTCGAGGGGACTGATAATATAGAACCGCTGACAAGTTGACCTTGGTTTAATTGCAATCGAAATATATTAATATAATCACAAAATATTATACTATTATCTTCAGTAATATAAGATGTAAAACCATCGCCTCCCCAATATTTATCAAAGGAAAGAGTATTGAAAAAATTGCATAAAGTACCATTGTCTTGCGTGCCACCTATTATATCATCATTACCAGATACCTTTCTATTTATTGCGCAATCGTAAAATTGAGTAGTGCAATAACCATTATTTAAGTCAGTCCACTCTTTGGGAGCATTGTATGAAATATCAGCCAGTTTATGCAAGCCATGATCAGATGCCGATAATACTTCATTTGGATTTTCAGGATTAAAAGTAAACCAATGATAATCCCAACCACTGTTTGGATGCATCATTTGAAGTTCGTTTTTATAGATTTCTTCTAAAGTTTTGGTAGTATCACTCCAAATCCTTTCATCATATTCCGGATTAAATCCACCTATCCATAAACTACTGTCAGGAGAAGAAAATCCATTATAAGAAACAAAACAATTAGTTGCACCCAAAATCACTGTGTTTGTATCATTTGGAGAAACTGCTATTCCCATACAATATTCTTCTTGTGGATTCAAGGTGTTATATTCATGTTCAGCAGGGAAATATGGAATATTATCCGTTAAGTCGCTCCATATTATTTGTCCAGCATTATTATTAAGTTTGAATAATGAAACGCATCCCATTATATCTGGGTTGCAACCAGTAGAAATATCAGGGATGTTTGAACAAAAGAAATAAACTATGCTATCATGCGATCTGGAATAATCCATCACAATTCTATGAGATGGTTGTAATGTTTGTGGACTGATGTCTTTCCAATTTTCGCCATCTTCGGAATAGAAAATACCTGAATGAGAGGTGATTTTATTTGAATATCGTGATTTTTGGCTCAAAGTAGCGTAAAATTTTCCACTACCTGTAATAATAATATCTGTTGTGTAGTTATAGTAAGTATTGTTTTCCAAATTCATAACAGTACTGATTTTTTCGCCGTTTTCACTTATTTTGATGACTGCACCTAAACAAGCCACATATAATATATCTTCATCCAAATTAGTAGGATCAATGGCTAATCTAAAGATATAATCCCAATATTTAGTAACCTGGGGCAAATTGTCTGCAGTATTTCCATACAAGTTCCAAGTTAAGCCATTATCAGTAGACTTAAATATTCCATTACCACTATACCAAGAAGAATAGTCTCTAGAAGATGAATACCCTAACAATTCTCCACCTGCACAATACCACTCATTATTTCTTCCCGGTCTCGGGTCTTGAATTATTGCACTCACAGCAGGTATATCAGTAATGCCGGTAGTTTGTACCCAAGATTGTCCAGCATCTATTGATCTCCATATCCCGCCGGATACTCCTCCTGTAATAAGAATATTTGGGTTCATTCTATCATATACTATGGCTCTGGTTCTTCCGCCTACATTATTAGGACCGGCATGCATCCAAGTCTGAGAACTGATTTGACTTCCCTTAGTGAATAACCCTTCTGAGGCATTAGGTAGAGAGTTGGAGAGCTTTTCTTGCCTAATTTTAAAATCTTGGGGTATATCGACATTTTCATTTCGGTAAGTAGATTCTAACCATTCAGCTCTTGCTTGGGGATTTTCAAACTCTTCATCAGCTAGAGTAAAGTTAAAATTCATCAAAACAATAAATAAAAGCGATAATACAAATTTCATAGTCTAATCTCTGATAACAAAAATAATAACTTAAAATATCATATTTATAATAAAATACCAAATTCAAGGTATGTATTTATCCAAAAAAAGCGCAGACATAAATATGCTCGCGCTTTTAACTTAAATATTGTCGAAGAGTTCTATCTAATTATATTTACTTTCTTAGTTGTAAAATGGCTACCATCACTGAAATTAATGAAATAAGTACCAGGAGCAAGATTACTAGAATCAAAGTTTATTTTTCTTGTTCCGGATATTTTTTCAGAAATAATAGTAGCAATGATTTTTCCTTGTAAATCTAATATCCTTGCCTTAACAAAAGCATTTTCGTCAGAATTCAAAACAAAATTAATTTTGGAGGAGGCAGGATTCGGGAAAACTTCAGATACTATAAAACCTAAGTTACTCCCATCAAAATCTTCTACTGAAGTGGAGTAGTTTGTTTGAAAGATTCCATTGCCGTGAGTCGAAACAACTATTTTACCATCAGAATCTCTTGTCTGAATTTTGGAAACTAATGCCATCCCTATTGTACTTGCACCTTCGCGAACCCAAACTGTATTGAATCCATCTAGTTTTTTAGTTGAGTATAAACCAGCTGAAGTACCAACAAAATGCACTGTATCTCCTTTATAATTCAATCTACCATAGGCTCTGACTGAAGGGCCGTTACCATGTCCATTCTCGCTTTCTTCAAGATTGCCTCCATGATCAATCCATGATTCTCCACCATCGCTTGTTTCTAATATACTTCTGCTGTTATAATCAGATATTGTAACTATTAGATTGTTATCATCAGATGGATTTACCCACAAATCTGAAGTATAAGCATAATTAACATCTGCAGGATATTCGATTCTCTTGATTTCTGATAAGGTATCAGTAATATCATAAATTTTGTAAAGGCCATCGCTTTCCGCAGCTACATATATTTGATTTTCTTTACTTGCTGAAAATGCCAGAGCAGTTGTCTCTCCAAAATTAGAACCATAGTTAACTACTATCCAATTTTGTGATAAATTATCTGAATCTTTAAAATCTGTACAAAAAGCCACTGATTGATATCCGCCTATAACAAGTGATTTATAGTTATTAGGATTTATTTTGAAAGGAGCATAGAATGGAAAAAATACACTTGAATATTTATATGGGTATAAAAAATATCCTGATGTCATTTTATTCCCATTATAACCTACACTCATCAGATTGCCCCCTTGCGATGAAACAATAATATCGCCCAATGGACTTATCTCTGAATGCATGCCATCTCCACCTGTTATATATTGGTAATTTATATCAGATGAAAAAGTTCCCCAAGTTCCATTATCTTGCATGCCACCAATGATTACTTCATTTCCTGCTTCAGTAGGGTGTATACTGCAATCATAAAATTGGGTTGTGTTATATCCATTATTGAGATCATCCCATACAAATTCTTCATTAATTATAGCTTGTTCTATATTGTTTATTCTATGCAAGCCATGATCACTAGCTGTAATCATCACATCAGGATTTTTAGGATTAAAGACAAAACTGTGAAAATCCCATCCTCCAGTAGGAAACATCATCTGCGACCATTCAGAAATTATAGCATCCCAGGTAGCGGTAGAATCATAAAACACATCATCGTCGTATTCAGGACTATATCCGGCTATCCACTGACAATCATCCTCTTCAAATGCAGAGTTAGTTACAAATAAATTTGTACCTCCAATAAAAATTACTTTAGGGTTATCCGGTTTCACTGCCATGCATAAATTATAACCCATTTGAGCATTTAAAGTGCCATAATCATTAGAGCCTTCTACATATGGCAGATTATGTGATAAATTTGTCCAATTAGCTTTATTATTATAATCTAGTTTATATAAAGAAAAACATATACCAGTTTCCGGGCAATAATCTCCGGTTCCTCCCATAATGGCACTCAAAAAATAAATACCTTGATCATCATTACCGGAAGTAGCTATCACAGCTCTGCTAATTTTTGAGCTCAAATCTTCAGGGCTTATATCTTCCCAGTTGATTCCATCTGTAGATCTGAAAAAACCATATTTATTGGAAGTTGTACTGCCATACATTCCTGTTGATAAAGCAGCATATAATGTACCTTCCGGGCTAATTACCAAATCAGAAAATAAACCGCCGTATACAGAATTAGTTCCATATCCCAAAGTATAACTCCAAGTTTTTCCTCCATTTTCGCTACGCATAATGCAACCATTACATGCTGCATAAATTATATTCTTTTCTGTATTTGTGTGATCTAATACTAAGCGAATCACATTGGAAAGAGTATATTTATATGAAAATTTATTAGAATTTGTTTCTTCTATCAGGTTCCATGTTAATCCATTGTCTGTTGATACGTGTATTCCTTCACCCTCATGATTGACTCCTTTGCTTTCGCCTGCAGAATTCCCTCTTATTTCTCCACCGGCATAGTACCAAGTGTGAGTTTTACCAGGGCGCGTATCTTGCACGATAGCAGTTACTGATGCAACTTCATCTAATCCGGATGTTTGAACCCAGGATTGACCGCCATCCACAGATCGCCAAATCCCTCCGGAAACACCACCGGCAATAATAATATTTGGATTATTTACATCATAGGCTACAGCTCTAGTTCTGCCACCAATATTATTAGGTCCGGCATTTAGCCAAGTCTGTGACTGCGCTTGAACACCTTTTTTGAAGTACCCTTCGTTAGCTATAGGCAGTGTTTTGGCAAACTCTCTTTGCAAATTATCGATGTCACTTGGATAATTTTTTGGATCGCCATAAGTAGATTCTAACCAGGCATCTCGTTGATGAGGATCTTCTTCAAAAAGATTTGTTTTACTGCGTGGAGTTTGAGTATTTTGCTTTTCAAGATTAGAATCTTGATTAAACTCGCCATCGGAGAATAGAACCAGAGGAGTAAAAGCCAATAAAAACAAAAGATAAAATAGTTTCATTGTATTTGCCAGTATGTAGTTAATATTATTATTTAGTATAATAATATTAACTACACATCAAGTGTTGACTAGTTACAAAAAAGCGCAAACAATATAATTGATTGCGCTTTTCAAAGAAATATATATTTATCTAACTATACTTACTTTTTTAGTGACATGATTGCTTCCATCATTGAAAGTAATGAAGTATGTACCAGGGGCGAGATTGCTAGTGTTGTAATTTAATTTCTTAGTTCCTTCAAATTTCTCAGAAAATATTGTTGCTATTTTTTTCCCTTGTAAATCTATTAGCTTTGCTTCTACAAAAGCATTCTTGTCA
The DNA here is from genome assembly GCA_965140345.1 of Kapaibacterium sp. (SeqCode). GTDB lineage: Bacteria > Bacteroidota > Ignavibacteria > Kapaibacteriales > UBA2268 > JBFHIJ01. Next base: position 272,991 of record OZ223202.1, on the reverse strand, counting down.
GAATTCAATACAAAATTAATTTCATTCGATGCTGGATTTGGATATATCTCAGAAGCTATAAATCCTAAGTTATGTCCATCAAAATCGTTAGGTGAATTTGAATAATTTGTTTTAAATATTCCATTACCGTGAGTAGAGACAACTATTTTGCCATCAGAATCTCTGGTATGAATTTGAGATACAACTGCCATACCAATTGTGTTTTCGCCTTCCCGTACCCAAACCGTATTTTCTCCATCTAATGATTTAGTAGAATACAAACCTGCAGAAGTACCAACAAAATGTATTGTATCCTTTTGATAATGTAATCTTGAATATGCTCTTACGGAAGGTCCATTCCCACTGCCATCTTCATATTCTTCCAGATTGCCACCATGGTCTATCCAGTTTTCTCCACCATCAGTAGTTTCTAAAATACTTCTGCTGTTATAATTAGAAATTATGGAAATAAAGTTGTCTTCTTCTTTTGGGTTTACCCATAAATCAGCTGTGTATGCATATTTAACATTTGGTGGGTAGTCTATTTGTATTACATCATAAGGTTTGTTTATATCTTCAATTTTATAAAGTCCGTTATCTTCGCATCCAATATAAAGTAAAGATGGCTTACTTTCAGCGAATGATAGTGCAGAGGTTTCTTTAAAGCCATTGCTGTAGTCTATAGTATTCCAACTATTTTTTAAGTTATCTTGATCTGTATAATCACTACAAAAAGTAATGCTGCTATAGCCACCTATAACTAATGCATTTTGATCATTTGGATTAATTTCGAATGGTGTATAAAATGGAAAGAAAATGCTAGGGCTGTTTGAAGGAAATAAAAAGTATCCATCTTCCATCTGATCCCCATTGTAAATAAGTCTGATAAGATTGCCGCCTTGAGATGAAACAAGTACGTCTCCATTAGGACATATTACTGAGTGCATCCCGTCTCCACCACTCATATACTGAAAATCAACATCGGAAGAGAACGTTCCCCAAGTGCCGTTATCTTGCATTCCTCCGATAATCATTTCGTTGTCTGCTTCATTAGGATGAATGCTGCAGTCATAAAACTGCGTAGTGTTATATCCGTTGTTAAGATCGTCCCAAATAAATTCATGCTCGTTTATAGCTTGATCTATTTTGTTAATTCTATGTATACCGTGATCACTTCCTGTAACCATTATATTTGGATTCTTAGGGTTAAACACTAAACTATGGAAATCCCAGCCTCCTGTAGGAAACATCATATTTTTCCATTCCTTCATTCTTCTATTCCATGGATAAATACTGTTACTAATTACAGACCTGTCAAATTTTGGGCTGTAACCGGCTATCCATTGGCAATCATCATATTTAAATCCAGAATTCGATACAAATAAACATGTGCCGCCAATAAAAATAACATCAGGGTTATCCGGTTTTACTGCGATACACATATTATACCCATTTTGAGCATTATATATTCCATAATCGTTGATTCCTGAAAAATAAGGCAAATTTTCGGATAAATTAGTCCAGGTTGAATTCCCGTTATAATCCAAACGATATAGAGTATAGCAATATCCATAGTAACCGGGGCAGTAGAAGCCTGATTGGCTATGATCTATAGAAAGGAAATACACCGGAGAGTTATCACCGCCGGATGTGGCAATTACTGTTCTTAATATCTCGTTATTAAGATATTTAGGGGAAATATCATCCCAATTGAGACCATCTTTGGATCTATAAAACCCATATTTTGTGGAAGAATTAGTACCATATTCGGTTGTTCCAAATGCCGCAAATAAAGTACCTGAATTATTGATTACTAATTCTACAAAAACCGGTTGGTTATATATGTACGTAGAGTTAGCAATAGTTTCTAACCAAGTTTTACCACCATCCTCACTTCTTTGTATTGAACCATTGCAAGCTGCGTAGATTATATCTTTATCCAACTTAGTATAATCAATAACAAGGCGTATCACGTTTGAGAATTTAAACTGATTATCTGGGTTTGATATTTTTGTGGATTCTAACAGATTCCAAGTAACTCCATTATCTGTAGATTTATAAATTCCCTGCCCATTATAATTTACTTTTTTACTGGTTCCAGCAGAATTTCCTTTTATTTCACCACCCGCGAAGTACCAAATATTAGTTTTCCCTTTTCTTTTATCCTGAACAATAGCAGTAACAGAAGCTATTTCATTTTTCCCAGAAGTTTGAACCCATGATTTTCCACCATCTACAGATCTCCAAATTCCACCTGAAACGCCACCTGCAATCAAAATATTTGCATTGCTGACATCATAGACTACTGCACGAGTTCTTCCTCCAATATTATTAGGTCCTGCATGAGCCCATGTCTGAGAGTGCACCTCTGAGCTTCCGCCTTTAGCAAACATACCTTCATTTGCAACAGGTAATGTAGCAGAGAATTGCCTTTGCAGTTCATCAATATTCGGAGGAAATATCTCAGGATTTCCATACGTTGATTGCAGCCATTTCTCACGTTCTATATTATTTTCTTCAAATATCGGATAGTTTGTTTTTATACTATCTATTTGGCTTTTTGAAGGACTCTTGGCTTGCGATGCGTGATTTGGTTCCGGAACTTCATTGCTGTAAGTATATACAAACGAAAAGCAAAAGCTTGCAAAAATTAAGATTGGGAAATATAATTTCATAAACTCACCTATAATATATCATTATGCATAATATATAATAATATTAACTATAAATCAAGTATATAATGAGTTTGTAATAAAAAAAGCGCAGACATAAATATGTTTGCGCTTTAAACTTAAGAATTTTGCAAAAAGTGATTTATCTTACAACATTAACTTTCTTAGTCACATAATGATCGCCATCACTGATGTTTATGAAGTAAGTTCCTGGAGCAAGGTTGCTTGCATCAAAATTTACCTTTCTAGTACCTGAAAACTTTTCAGAAATAAGAGTAGAAATTATGTTCCCTTGCAAATCCATTAATTTTGCTTCTACAAAAGCATTGTCGTCAGTATTCAAGACAAAATTAATCTCACTTGAAGCAGGATTAGGATAAACTTCAGAAGCTATAAATCCTAAGTTATGTCCATCAAAATCATCAATTGAAGTTGAATAGTTTGTTTTGAAGATGCCATTACCATGAGTAGCAACAACTATTTTGCCATCAGAATCTCTGGTATGAATTTGTGAAACTACTGCCATACCAATAGTATTTTCTCCTTCACGTACCCATACAGTGTTAGCTCCATCTAATGATTTAGTAGAGTACAAGCCAGTAGAAGTACCAACAAAATGGACTGTTTCTCCTTTGTAATTTAATCTTGCGTATGTTCTTACAGAAGGTCCATTACCGCTACCATCTTCATATTCTTCAAGATTACCTCCATGGTCTATCCAGTTTTCTCCACCGTCAGTAGTTTCTAAAATACTTCTGCTGTAGTAATTCGAAATAATAGCAATTATGTTCGCTTCGTCAATTGGATTGACCCACAGATCCGCAGTATATACATAAGAAACATCTGATGGATATCTAATTAGAGACTTCGTTGACAGGGGAGTGGAAACATCATCAATTTTGTATATGCCTGCGTAATTTGTACCAACATAAAGTAAATCGTTTTGACTTTCGGCAAATGCAAGTGCAGTACTATTAATGTATTGTTGATCAAATTCAATCTTGTGCCAATTGTTTTTTGCTAACTGTTTATTAGTAAAGTCCGAGCAATAGGTAAGTGCACCTGTACCGCCCATTGCAACACCTTTTGTATCGTTAGGATTGATTTCAAAAGGAGTATAGAACCCAAAGTTAGTTTCTAATGTTTCAAAAGGTTGGAATTCATAACCATCTACCATTTCAGTTCCATCATAAATAAGGCGCATGATATTGCCATATTGAGATGAAACCAGAATGTCTCCATTCGGACTAATAGTGGAATGCATACCATCTCCACCAGTCATTTCGAAGAATTTTACATCAGAGGAGAAAGTTGCCCATGTACCATTATCCTGCATACCGCCAATGATAGTTTCATTGCCAGATTCAGTTGGGTGCATGCTGCAATCGTAAAATTGAGTCGTATTATAACCATTATTTAGATCAACAAAAGAGAAAATTCCTTCATCAATTGCATCTTCTAAATTACTAAGGCGGTGGATACCATGATCGCTACCTGTTAGAAATTCATTAGGATTAGAAGGATTAAAAACAATAGTGTGATAATCCCAGCCTCCTGTCGGAAACATCATAGAGCGCCAAGAAGCTATTCTATCAAGCCAAGTACCGGATTCTGAAGTCGGAAAATAGTCCGGGCTGTATCCGCCTATCCAGGAAGTAGAATTCTTTGTATAAAAACCTGACTCAGACATAAATAAACTGGAACCACCTATGATTACAATTTCTTCGTCATCAGGACTGACAGCAATACACATGTCATAACCGCCCTGAGAATCATAGGTACCAGTTCTATATTTACCTTGAATATTAGGTAAGTTTTCTGTCAAGTTTGACCAGTAAGGAGTACCCGAATATTCCAATGCAAAAAGAGAGTGACAAGAATAGGAACCAGGTTGGCAATCTGCTCCATTTACTTCGTTATGAGCTGATAAGAAGTAAACTATTCCTTCATCGCCACCAGAAGTGCCAATAACTGTTCTGATAGTTTTATTGTAAAAATTATCAGGAGTAATATCTTCCCAATCTTGTCCGTCTGTAGATCTAAAGAAACCAAATTGGTTTGCATCATAATACTGATTATATTGATATTGACTCAATGCAGCGTACAAAGTACCATCGTCATTAATTATTAAATCAATATGTCTTGCACCTCTTGAAGGTTCGCTAGGATTACCCAAAACACCTTCCCAAGATTCTCCGCCATTTTCACTTCTATAAATTGCACCATGACAAGCTGCATAAATAATATCTTTATCCATATTTGTATGGTCAATAACAAGACGCATAACATTATCGAATGCACCTCTATTTGGAAGAGGGCTATTTATATCTGTAGATTCTAATATTTTCCAAGTTAAACCATTATCTGTAGACTTATGAATACCTGTCCCGTAATAACTAACATTTTTACTAGTTCCGGCAGAATTACCTAAAAGCTCGCCACCACCGTAGTACCAAATATTAGTTTTGCCAGGTCTTGTGTCTTGGACTATAGCAGTTACAGAAGCAACTTCATTTTTACCTGAAGTCTGAACCCATGACTGGCCGCCGTCTACGGATCTCCAAATACCACCGGAAACACCACCTGCAATCATAATTTTAGGATTATTTATATCGTAAGCTACTGCTCTTGTTCTACCACCAATATTACTTGGGCCGGCAGGAATCCAAGTTTGTGATTGAATTTGGGAGCCTTTGGTTCTTAATCCAACATTTGCTACAGGCAAAGTTCTGGAAAAATTACGTTGCAATTCGTCTATGTTTGCCGGAATATCCTGCTGAGATTCAGGATTTATAAACGTAGATTGAAACCATTCGTTCCTTTTATTCGGATCATCCTTAGGAGGAAAAGTCTGTATTTTTGCCGAAATACTCGGGGCAACCAACACTAAAAATATCAGTGCGAGTAGTAAATTTTTCATGGTATCCTTTCAGTGTAAATATTAAAGAGAATCAATTGCATTCCATAATTGCCATTTTAGTTCTTCGATATTATCTCCCGAAACCGAAGAAATAAGTAGGTCGGCTTTTCTGCCGTTACCAAAATCTATGTCAGCTAACTCTTCATGTAATTCAGAATCAAAAGAGTCTACCTTAGTAATACAAATCAAACTCTTTTTAGTTACAATTTCAGGGTTGAAATTTTCTAATTCCCTTTGTAAAACATCAAATTCCTGTTTATGGTCTTCGCTCCATGCATCAATTAAGAATAAAAGAACAGAAGTTCTTTCCACGTGGCGCAAAAATTGGATACCAAGTCCCTTACCCTCTGAAGCCCCTTCAATGAGTCCGGGAATATCAGCAACACAAAATGTTTTACCTTCTGCCACTTTCACTATACCTAAATTTGGAATTAAGGTTGTAAAAGGATAATCTGCGATTTTAGGTTTAGCCGCAGAAATTACACTGATTAGAGTAGATTTTCCTGCGTTAGGCAATCCTACGATTCCTATATCTGCTAATAATTTAAGCTCTAATTCAACGTAAAAACTATCTCCGGGCAACCCGGGTTTAGCGTATCTGGGTGCCTGATTAGTCGCTGTTGCAAATTCTGAATTACCAAAACCGCCATTTCCGCCTTTGGCAACTATTGCTCTTTGGAAAGGTTCTGATAAGTCTGCTAAAACTTCACCGGTTTCTGCATTACGCACTATAGTACCTTGCGGTACTTCTATAACCATGTCTGCACCGTCACGACCTGTCATTTTTTGTTTCATTCCATTTACTCCGTCTTCAGCTTCATATTTCTTCTGATACTGAAAATCAAGTAAGGTATTTAAATGCGGATTGACTTGAAAAATCACATCACCTCCGCGTCCTCCATTTCCACCATCAGGTCCGCCTTTAGGTACAAATTTTTCTTTTCTGAAACTGACATGACCGTCTCCGCCATTTCCTGATCTAATCCATATTCTAGCTAAATCTACAAACTTCATAGTATTTCTTCTTCTTCCTCATCATTTTGTTTAGTAATTAAATGTCTTCCTTCTATCTCGTCCAGAAGTACATCAGTTTCAAGATTATCTGCTTCAATGTAAGGAGAAGTTGAAGCATAATCTTCAGTATGTGATATAATAAAATTATCTATTTCATGCATTTTTTCTACTGTTTCTTCCGATAAGCCTTCTTCTGCTGAAGGTATGTAGACCGTATCTGAATTGGATTCTTCTGACTGATAAGTATCTGCAACTTCTTCCCAATCCGGGTCATGTTCTAGATCTGCTAGTTCATTTTCAATATCAAATCCTGATATTTCAGATTTATCAGATACTTCTTCAGCTGCAAAATTTAGATTATCTTCAGGTTCTTCATTTTTCTCTATATTTTCAAAAGATATATCATCTAACTCTGATTCCTGATCAAGTTCTGCTATTAATCCGGAAAGTTCATTTTGAATATCCGATTCGGTTTCAAGATTTTCAGTGTCAACTTTTATTTCAGTATCAGCAATTCCCCATGAATCTTCTAGATTAGAAAGCACATCAGACAAGTCATCATCATCATCTTCCAAATCGTCATCTGTAATAGCTTTATATTTTTTACGTTCTAATCTTTGAGTAAATATAGATTCATCTTGAAGAACTAAATCGGCTAAAGCTTCCAAGTCATGCTCTTCATCTTCAAGCTCATGAATAACTTCCTCAGCAGCTTCTTCAGTTCCTGCTTCTTTATGTTTTAATGCATTCTGAATCGTTACGGAGAGTTCCTGTTTGTTTGATTTTTCTTCATCTTTTACTTGCTTTTTTATTTCTTCTTTAGGAGATTCTACAGGGCCTCCTAAATTTTTCGGAGCTTCAAAGCTCATAAAATCAGGAGCTTTTTTTGTATTAATCGCCGGTTTAGTTTCAGCATCCTTAATGTCAAATAAATCAGTAATAATATTAACTAATTCTTGCTTTGTAATACCTGTAATCTTATCACGAAAAAGCATCTTTTCCAATGTTTTTGTAAGCTTACCTAATGATTTGTCATCCGAGAAAATTATTAAAGCTTCTATAGGGATTTTATCAGCACCTGAAACTATAAAGAAATCAAAAATGGGAACTAAAATATCATAAAATTCTTTGGGACCCATATCCATAAAATGGTTTGCATCCAGCTCCGCAATTGCCTGTTCAAATTCAGCAGAAGAGATGCCATGATTTTTATCATATTCCATTTCATTCAGCCACTGCTTTGTAGCACTGATAAGATAAGAGTGGTCGTTTAAATAATCTAAACGGCATTCTATTTCTTTAGCAGTTCTGGTTGGCTCTCCTCTGAAGACAAACCACTTCATCGCTGTTCTAGGGCGGCAAAGCATGTTTAGTCTAACTTTAACAGCAGAGTCTATTACTTTATTAAGCACAGGTTTAGTGAAAACAGCATTTTCAAAATACAGTTTGTCCAGTTTGTCAAAAACCTGATTAATCTCATCAGTTATATTAAAATAGCTGCCTGAATTTCGAATTACTCTGTCTTGGTAAACCCACCATTTGACTTCAGCCTGGAAATATGTTTTGTAAGCTTCGCTCAAATCACTGCTCAAAATAGACTCCAGCTGCAATTTGCCCGAATCTTTTTTGAGTAATGATCCAAGATGTTTTTTTTCTTTGTCTATTACTTGTTCAAACATTGAATAAGTCCGTTCATCAAATTTATTTGTATCCTATAACTAATGACAAGAAAAATTGGTATTTATTTCTGCCACGATAACTAATATATCAAAAAAAAGCTATCTTAGCCAAATAAAGTTGATAGAGCTAAAGAAATCCTTGCTGTAGGTAACAATTTAATGTCAAATTTTTTGCTTAGTTTGCTTATGCTGTTCTGTGGAAGCATTACAGATTTAAACCCGAGTTTTTCACATTCTCCGAGTCTGCGCTCTATATTCGATACATTTCTTACTTCACCTGTAAGCCCTATTTCGCCTATGATTACATTTAATGAGTCTAAGGCTTCATCACGGAGTGAACTAATAAGCGCTGCTGCCACACCTAAATCAACGGATGTATCACTTAATGAAACACCACCTGTAATATTGACAAAAACATCATTCTTTTGGAACTGAGCACCAAGCCTTTTCTCCAGCACCGCAAGAACCATTTGCAGTCTCCTGCTGTCATAACCGTTTGAAGTCCTTTGTGGCACACCGTAGCTTGTTGGAGTAACTAATGCCTGAACTTCCAAAATAAGAGGTCTGGAACCTTCCATTGCAGCTACTATAGAAGTTCCCGGTTCCTGAACTTCTCGAGTAGAAAGAAATATTTCTGATGGGTTGCTTACTTCTCTTAGTCCTGCATCGCTCATATCAAAAATACCTATCTCGTTAGTAGAGCCAAATCTATTTTTGATGGCTCTTAATATTCTGTATGAATAAGTTTTTTCACCTTCGAACTGAAGAACTGTATCAACCATGTGTTCCAGAATTTTAGGTCCGGCTATGACACCTTCCTTTGTGACGTGGCCAATTATAAAAATAGCTTTGTTTGACTGCTTTGCAACTTGCATTAATGCAGCAGTACATTCTCTAATCTGAACAACGCTCCCGGGAGTTGCTTCAATTTTTTCTGAATGAATAGATTGAATTGAATCTATGATTACTACCCGACTTTCGCTGGCTTGAATATGATACACAATCTGCTCAAGATTGGTTTCCGCAAGAATAAGCATATTATCATCAATGCCTTTTATTCGTCCGGCTCTGAACTTGATCTGCTGAAGCGATTCCTCGCCTGTCACATATAATGGACTAAAGTTTTTAATACCTCCACACATCTGAAGCATCAATGTAGATTTGCCTATTCCTGGGTCTCCACCGGCAAGCACCAGAGAGCCTGGGATAATACCCCCGCCAAGCACTCGGTCTAGTTCAGTAATTCCTGTGATGATCCGATAGTTTTCTTCGGTAGATACATCTGCTAATTTATATATTTTTGAATCAGATTTTTGCGATATTGATACTGATGATTTATTTTTAGCTTCGACTTTTTCAGTATAAGTGTTCCAGGAATTACATTCCGGACATTTACCAATCCAACGAGGGGACTTTGCACCACACTCACTGCATACGAAAGATATTTTTGTTTTCATTATTTGTACTTAATTTAGTAACTTGTAGAATTAATTTTTACAAAATAAACTAATCAATATGAAAATAAAAGATTTAAAGAAAAAAACTCTTATTTTGTTTATTGCAGCAATACTAGTCAGAATCATTGCAACTTTAGTTTTAGGTCGACTATATAATATTCACTTCTATGAATACGAAGTTATTGCGCAAAATATTATAAATGGTAACGGCTTTGCATTTTTCTCGAATCCGGCGAATTCAACTCAGTTTGCTGAAGGTGCATATATGCCTGTTGGGGCAGTGTTATATACTGTTCCATTTTTTCTGATACAAAACGAAGTATTTAGAACAGCTCTATATTTACTTTGTAATCATATAATGGCCGGGCTTAGTGTTATATTAATATACAAAGCAGCAACTAATCAATTTAATGAAAAAGTTGGACTTTATTCTGCACTGATTGCAGCTTTTCTTCCAGAATTTGTATTTACATCTTCAACTGCAATGACAACCAATTTTTATCATTTATTTGTTGCATATCTGTTATATTTTTTCTCTCTTAAACAAGAAATTACCAGAAAGAGGCTGCTTCAGATGGCTGCTGCTTGTGGCATATCTTTACTTTTTAGGGGAGAAGTGGCATTGATGATAGTTCTGATCGCTGGGTTTATTGTAAAAAAAGTTGGTTACAAAAATGCTTTAATATTTACTATTGTAGCATTTGCCTTTCAGGTTCCGTGGGCAGTTAGAAACTATATTGTGCTTGATAAGTTTGTTCCGATTACAACTAATTTTGGTATAAATTTATACCGTGGACATAATCCTCTTTTCCCTGGGGCATGGGCAGACGACAGAATGGACTCGCTTAAGGTAAATCTTAAATATACAGACAGATATGAGCTAGATTATGTTGAATTACATAAACAGGAAGCTATTCGGTATTTAAAACAAGAACCATTCAGTGTGATTAGTTCCAGTTTTACAAAAATGTTTAATCTGTGGGTTTACTACCCTTACAGTGAAGATTCTTTCCATCCTCTATATTTAGGGCCCTGGGCTATCATGCTTATGCTAAGTATCTATGGTGTAATTAAAGCTAGAATAAATAAAATAAAATATTTTAGTCTGATTTATATTATGGTGGGATATCATTGCGTTATTGGTATTATATTTTTTGTTATTCCAAGATACCAAACAATGATGAAGTATTGGCTTATACCTATTGTAGCTTATGCAATTTATCAGATATATGATTTAAAAATAAAGAAAAGGAATGGTTGATTACCACCATTCCTTTTTATATTCTCTCAGCATTAAATCTTTGATTGCTTGTTTAGGGCATTTTTGGTCAAATAAAATTTGATAAACCTGCTCTGCTATAGGCATCTCAACTTCCAGCTTATCGCAAAGCTCTACAACAGCCTTTGTCGTGAAAACGCCTTCAGCTACCATTTTCATGCTGGCAGCAATTTCTTCATAAGTTTCGCCTTGTCCTATTCTGACACCAACTGATCTGTTCCTACTATGAGTCGAACTGCATGTAACAAAAAGATCTCCTAAACCTGAAAGCCCCGAAAAAGTACGAATGTTTGCACCCATTTCGTCACCAATTCGGCTCATTTCAGCTAAGCCTCTTGTAATCAGTCCAGCTTTTGTATTATCACCCATACCAAGACCGTCAATAATCCCGGCGGCAATAGCTATAACATTCTTAATTGCACCACCAATTTCAGCTCCAATCAAGTCTTCAGAAGTATAAATTCTAAAGGTTGGAGTGCTGAATAGATCTTGAACTAATAAAGCATTTGTATGATTTACTGATGCTGCTATAACAGTTGTGGGTACATCTCTTACCACTTCTTCTGCATGAGAAGGGCCGGTTAAAGCCACATAGTTCTGGAAATCTAATCCGCATGCGTCATTAAATATCTGAGATATTCTAAATGATGTACTCTGTTCTATGCCTTTGGAAGCATTAATAATCAGCTTGTTAGAGATATTTATATTAATATCATGGTAAAGGCTTCTGATAAATTTAGTGGGAACAGCATTTACTATAATATCAGCTGATTCAATACTTTCTTTAGAATCTGTAGCGGTAATTAGTTCGCTAATGTCATAATTAGGCAAATATGTAGAATTAGTTCTGTTATTGTTTATTTCGTCAATTACATGAGTCTCGTGAGTCCATAAATTGACTTTGTTTCCATTTTTCGCAAGAACGGAGGCAAGGGCAGTTCCCCAGCCTCCGGCCCCGATCACTGTGATATTTTTCAATTTTGCTTATACTCCAAGCTAAGTTAACTTTTATGAAATATTTGCAGTTTTTTGAATCTGTTTTCGTTACCTTGAAGAAGTCTTTTGATATTTGCTCTATGAGTAAAGACTACTAATGCAAATAATGCAACGCAGAAGTAAATTAGCTGCTGATATCCAGGGATATCTATGTGCATAAAATTATATCTTACAAACATAGAAGACGGAACTGTAAAGGCCGCCATGATTGACCCCAAAGAAATATAGCCTGAAAGAACTACTGCAATAAGGAAGATGCCTAGAGCAATACTGACATCAATTGGAGCAAGTCCGATTAGCATTCCTGCAGCAGTATTGATACCTTTACCACCTTTAAACCCTGCAAAGCAAGTCCAGATGTGACCAACCACTGCAAGCATGCCTGCGCCAATTTTGATAAGCGTGATATCTTCAAATGAAGTTGCATTTGGAATTGCAAGACCTTTACCTAAAAGACCTGCAACTACAACCACAGCAAAAATACCTTTTAATAAGTCCAAAATTTGGACAGTAAGTCCCCATTTCCAGCCAAGAACACGAAAAGCATTAGTGCTTCCCATATTGCCGCTGCCTTTTTCTCGTATATCAAATCCGTGAAATTTCTTGCTAATCCAAACTGCTGAAGGAATCGCACCAGCCAGGTAGCTGATTACTGCAATCAACAGTAACTTGAAAATAGTTTCTAATACCATAGAAAATCCTGAAACAATGTTAGATAAATTTCGTAAAGAACTCGTTTAGTATGTTTAATTTACGAAAAGCAAGCCAAACACAATAGGCATTAATATCATTTAACTACGTGTTTAATATAAAAACAACAAATACTTATTTAGTCAAATGATATAAAGAGATTCCTACTGCAACTGCCACATTCAACGACTCCTGCTGTCCATTGCCAGGTATAATATATTGTTTATCTATTATAGATTCTATCTCTTCAGTAAAACCTTTTGCTTCGCTGCCAAATACAACACCATATTGCTTCTCGTCTTTAAAGTTCAGAGTGTCTAACTCTGTCTTTGTGTTGACGGTTGCACCCAATAATTGGTGTTTAGGGAAATGTTCCTTGATAAAACCAGCCAAATCATGCGTATGGTGCACTTGAGTTTTAAATATTGCTCCCATAGTAGATCTTACTGTTTTCGGATTATATTTATCCGAGCAGTCTCTGCCCAGGATAATTTGTTTGTATCCAAACCAGTTGGCAGTGCGTATAATGGTTCCAACATTACCCGGATCAGCAATTGCATCTAAAGCAATAAATGGTTCGTCAGGTAAGATCTCAGGTTCTTTGATATTTACTACCGTTATAATCCCCTGAGGAGTTTTTGTATGACATATCTGATCAAACTGATGCTTGGGCGCAGTATAAACAGGAATACCTTTATCCGCAAAGTGATCTACAATTTCAGTAATTTCTTGAGTAGGAGAGTCTTTAATAACCACAAGTTCTGCAAGAAAATCACTTTTTATAATTTCCTCACAAAGCCTTTGACCTTCAGCTACAAACAAATCATTCTGATCTCTGAATTGTTTTTGGTGTAGTGACTTGATTAACTTTTTAAGCCTTTGTGTGATGGGCATTGTGTAATGCATGTGTGTCTTTTTATATTGTTTATAATTTGCATCTCTCTTTATAAAAATAAGCAATTTTTTTGTCAAAATAAACGAAAGTTAACAATTTTTTTGATATTATTTCGCTCTGACTTGATTATTCTTTCTGGCATGTAGCCATAATCTATGGTTTTGTATATGTTTATTGAGATAAAATTTTGTATTTTTGAGTTGTCTTATAGATAAAAAACGGAATATATATGATGAAAATATTAGTCACAGGCGGTGCCGGTTTCATAGGATCGCATATTTCAGATGCCTATATCAAACTAGGACACGAAGTTGTTATTTTAGATAATTTTTCTTCCGGAAAAGAAGAAAATGTGAATCCAAAAGCTAAAGTTATCAAAGCTGATATTAATGACGAAAATATATCCGAATTATTCGAAAAAGAGAAATTTGATATTTTAAATCATCATGCAGCACAAATGAATGTGCGTGTTTCAGTTGATGATCCTAAGTTTGATGCTAATACTAATATTCTTGGAAGTATAAATCTTTTTGAAGCTGCAAGAACAGCAGGCGTTAAAAAAATAATCTTCGCTTCCTCTGGCGGTACTGTTTACGGAGAACAGGAAAAATTCCCTGCTGAAGAAAATGACAGAAAAGAACCTTGCTCACCTTATGGTATTTCCAAATTTAGTACAGAAAATTATTTATTCTATTACGATTCTGTGCACGGTATAAATCGTGTAGTACTCCGTTATGGAAATGTTTATGGTGCAAGACAAAACCCTCATGGAGAGGCAGGTGTTGTTGCTATATTCATAAACAAAATGCTTGCAGGAGAGCAACCTGTAATAAATGGTGATGGCCTTATCACAAGAGATTATATTTATATTGAAGATGTTGTAGCAGCTAATGTAAAAGCTCTGGATGATGCAGTTCAAGGGATATTTAATGTTACGACTTCAGTTGAAACTAACGTAAATCATATCTTCCACAGACTTAAAGAGCTTACAGGAAGTAACTGCGAGGAATTCCACGGGCCCGCTAAAGCAGGAGAGCAAAGAAGAAGTGTTTGCTCATTCGAGAAATTTGACAAGATGCACGGCTGGTCTCCAAAGATGGAGTTTGATGAAGGAATGAAACACACTGTAGCTGCATTTAAAGCAGCTTTAGAAAAATAATAAATTTGAATAAGTTGAGATTATGACACCTTCAGCCGCAGATTTGGCAGTAATTGCCTTATATATTATAGTGGTTTTATATATTGGATTTCGCTCTTCAAAATCAGATACTGACGATAAAGATAATACTGAAAGTTTTATACTGGCAGGGCGAAAAGTCACCCTGCCTTTTTTTGTGGGTACTCTGGTTGCAACCTGGTATGGAAGCATATTGGGAGTGGGTGAGTTTGTATATAATTCGGGAATCATAGCATGGGTATGCTTTGGTTTGCCGTATTATATTTCTGCAACACTGTTTGCACTCTTGATTGCAAAAAAAATACGTAAATCAAATATCCTTACAATTCCTGATCAAATTGAAATGAAATACGGCGCCCTTGCCGGAACGTTGGCTTCGCTGATTGTACTTGTGATTACATTACCAGCTTCATACGTTCTTATGATGGGTGTCATTATTGATATGTTTACTTCCTGGGGATTAGTAAATTCAATTATACTAGGAGCAGTAATATCTTTAATTTATATCTATACAGGCGGTTTAAAAGCTGATATAAGAACCAATTTCGCTCAGTTTTTCATAATGTACATCGGCTTTGGTGCATTGCTGTACTTTTCATATAGTGATTTTGGAAGTGTCTTTGATTTAGCTCCCAGGTTACCTGAAAATCATCTTCATCCAACTGGTGGAAATTCCTGGCAGTACGTTTTAGTTTGGTTTATAATTTCACTACAGACTTTTATAGATCCCGGATTTCATCAGAGGTGTTCTGCAGCTAAGACTCCAAATGTAGCTAGAAACGGTATTTTGATTTCAGTTGGATTCTGGATGCTTTTTGATGCAATGACCTTGAGTACAGGGCTTTATGCAAGAGCTTTTTTTGATATAAATAATCCTCTTATGGCTTATCCGACATTAGCAGAATCTGTTTTACCACCAGTGTGGAAAGGCATATTTATTACAGCACTGATAGCTACTGTTATGTCTACTTTAGATAGTTATGCGTTTCTGAGTGCAACTACTATAGGAAATGACCTGCTTAAGAAGGTAAAAGCGCTAAGCCATATTAGCACGCAAAAACTGACTAGAATCGGACTTATTATTACAGCAATATTCAGTATAATATTGGCTACATTATTGCCTTCAGTTATAGATTTAATTTATAAAACTAGCAGTATTGCTGTTCCAGGTTTGTTAGTTCCATTGCTTTTAAGTTTTAGCAGTAAATTTGAAATAAAAGGCAAAAATGCTGCTGTAATAATGCTTGCAGGGTCTTTAACGTCTCTGACATGGATGATTTTGGGAGAGTTCTCTGTGTCGGTTGTTTCTGGAATAGAGGCAATGTTGCCCGGAATTTTAGCATCTTTGATTTTTACATCAATATTTATGAAGCGAGTAAAATATGAGTAAAAAAGTTTGGACAATTTCAAATATTATTAGCTTAATAAGAATATTACTGGCTATTCCATTTGGAATAGCAATCTATTTTGATGAAAAGCTATTGGTTGGCGGTTTGATAGTGCTGATGATTGTAAGTGATTATGCAGATGGATATCTGGCAAGAAAACTAAATCAAATTAGTGAGCTTGGAAAGATATTAGATCCGATAGGAGATAAAGTTGCAGTTGCTTGTGCAGGCATCGCTATGCTATTAACCGGAATTTTGTCTCCATGGTATATCGGAGTAATTTTTGGAAGAGACTTTTTAATATTACTAGGTGGACTTTGGGCTAGAAGTAAGATAGGATATATTATACCTTCAAATAAGACTGGAAAAGTAGCAGTCAACTTACTAGCTTTACAGCTGATATTAGCATTCTATGAAGTACCCTTTGCGCAAATTATAGGTGAACCTATTGTCGCAGTTGTTCTATTATACTCCTTTATTGTTTATGGTAAAGAGATGATTGAGATTGTAAGTAGTCATCCCAAAACAGATTTATAGAAAAAATAGACAATATCAGATAAATAAGTCCGTTTTATAAGGCAAGTAAATTTGTTCACTTTAACGGACTCAGAAATGAATATCAGAAATTATAAAACAGAAGATATTAAAACTACGCCTCATGGCTTAGACATAAAACAAGTATATGCAAAAGAAAATGCGCATGCTATGCATATAAGCCTAAATAAAGGCGAATCTTTAAGACCACACATTACTCCGGTTGATGTTTTCTTTTACATTCTGGAAGGCACACCGACTATTATTGTAGGGGAAGAGGAATACGTTGCTAAGCAAGATGATGTTATTGAAAGCCCTAAAGATATTAAGCACTACATAAAAAATGATGCAGAACCAAAGGCAAGAATTCTGGTTGTGAAAGCTCCGGCTCCCACTAAGAAAGCTCAGTTACTATAATATCAAAAAAATCCCCCATAACTACATTTAGCTATGGGGATTATATATTGTAACTTCAAATTATCTTATCTATTTGCCTGCAACCATCTTTCTGCGTCAATTGCTGCTGCGCAACCACTGCCTGCAGCTGTAATAGCCTGACGGTAAACATGATCCTGAACGTCACCACATGCAAATACACCTTCGATATTAGTGTAAGTAGAATCAGGTTTAGTAACAAGATATTTGTTTTCATCCATATCAAGCATATCTACAAATAGTTTTGTGTTTGGCTCATGACCGATTGCTATAAATACACCATCAGCAGGATGTTCGGTGATTTCACCTGTCTGGGTATTTTTAATTCTTAAACCGGTAAGCATTTTAACTCCGTTTTTCTCTTCGCCTGTGAACTCTTCGATAGTAGAGTTCAGCATAAAGTCAATTTTCGGATTAGCTTTAGCTCTATCAATCATAACCTGAGAAGCTCTGAATTCTTCTCTTCTATGAATTAATGTAACAGAAGTTGCAAAATTAGTTAAGTAAGTTGCTTCCTCCATAGCAGTATCACCACCACCTACTACATAAACTTTTAAGCCGCGGTAGAAAAATCCGTCGCATGTAGCGCAGGCAGAAATTCCATGTCCCCAGTACGTTTGTTCAGATGGAATTTTAAGAGTACGAGCAGTCGCGCCTGTAGAAATGATTACAGAATCAGCTGTGTATTCTTTATCATTTTCATCCCAAACAGTAAATGGTCTTTTAGAAAAATCTACTTTAGTGATAGTTTTAAATAATGATTTTGCGCCAAATCTTTGAGCCTGCTTTCTGAAAATATCCATCATTTCAGGCCCTTGAATGCCATTTTCAAATCCCGGATAGTTTTCCACTTCTGTTGTGATCATCAACTGTCCGCCGGGTTGTTGTCCTTCAAAAATTACCGTATCCAAATTCGCTCTACTTCCATAAATTGCAGCCGTTAGCCCAGCAGGGCCTGATCCTATGATAATTAGCTCATGATGTTCAGCCATTTTTAGCATTCCTATATTAAGATAAGTAAATAATCTTTTTCAAATTAGAATAAATAAATATTATAAGCAAGTATATTTCTAACTAGCAATATAACGCTTGTATATTTCATATATTGTTATACAAAAATATAGAAATTCCGGGATATTTAGATACTACTTTGAATTACAATATTTTATTCTTAAATTAAATTAAAAAAAGGATTTGTGCTATGCCAATAGGTATTATACCTGCCAGATATGCTTCTACAAGATTACCAGGTAAACCTTTAATCAAAATTTGTGGTAAATATCTTCTACAACATGTGTATGAAACTGTTTCCAATTCACAATTGCTGGACAGAATAGCAATTGCAACAGATGATGAAAGAATAGCAGAAGCAGCGGAAAGCTTTGGTGCAGAAGTTATTATGACAGATTCATACCTTCCTACAGGCACGGATAGAATCTATCAGGCATACCAAAAAATGAATACGGAAGATGATATTATAGTAAATATCCAAGGCGATGAACCTCTTTTCAACGGACATTTAGCAGATGAATTAATTGAAAAATTGAAAGAAAGCGATGCTGATGTTGCTACTATGATTAAGAAGATACACTCAGTAGATGATTTGTTTGATCCTTCAAATGTTAAAGCAGTAGTAAGCAGTAAAGGATATGCACTTTATTTTTCACGCAATACTTTGCCATTTATTCGTGACCAAAAGCCTGTAGACTGGATCAAATTGCATACATTCTACAAGCATGTTGGAGTATATGCATATAAAGCTACTGCCCTTAAAAGATTTGTGGAATTACCTGTTTCAACTCTGGAATCATTAGAACAACTGGAACAACTCCGACTTATGGAAGACGGAGCGAAATATTACTGCATTGAAACAGACGTAGAGCTAATTGGCGTTGATACTCCAAAAGATGTGGAAAGAGTAGAGAAGATATTGATTAGAAGGAATTAGGTAAATATAGGATATTAGCTTATGAAATACATGTTTTTAATTTTAAGTACCATTGTATTATTTTCCTGCTATAGAGTTCCTAGAATTCCACCGAAACCGGAATCTTATTATCTTAATCTGGAAAAAGAAAGAGAGAAATATAAAGATTCTGTTAGATATGAAATTTTAACATATGATTCTACAATGTCATACTCTTACCTATATCATGATTGGTTTGCAAGTTATCTAACCCCTGATAGCTTAACTACTCAAGAAATAGAACAAGTTGATAAACTTATTTCTGAGTGTGTGGAACAATACAACAAAGCACTTAAAATATTCTATCATAATGAAGGTTTAATCGATACGAATTCAAATAAACCTACATTAAAATATGGAATCAATTTTGAAGAATATTATAGGCAATACCTACCTATGAAGGATTTGAAAAATGATAAAATTGTATATGCAAGATGCTTTCATTATTCAGTATATTCGCCTGGTGATATTGAAAGTAATGAATTTTATAATGGTATAAAAGGTGGTGGAGATCTTGTATTTTGGATGATAATAAATCTGACCACTAATACATATCAAAATTTCAATAAAAATAGCGATGTTTAGATAGTTGCATTTTCCTATTCATTATATTAGATGCCAAACTTCTGTAATGACAAAATTCAAAAGGTAGATATACTATGGAATGTAAGAAAGATAAAAACTTGCAAAACTGCAACTGTAGCTATGATCCGTGTCCCAAAAAAGGAATCTGTTGTGAATGTGTAGCCAAGCACCTAAAATCGCGTCAACTGCCTGCCTGCTTCTTCCCAAATGATGCAGAAAGAACCTATGACAGATCATTTGAGCATTTTGCAAAATTAGTTAACGAAGGGAAGGTTTAGAGGATGTCTGATTATAATTCAAAATAATAACTAGAAGCATTTTGCCCTTTCATCGCAGTCTCCAAAGGATTAAATAAAGAGTTATCCCAGATGTTTTTATAGAAAAGAATGTCACTGAGCGAGCAAAGCGAGTCGAAGTGCTGTAAAGTAATTTAATAAAATGTATCTAGAGTAGCTGTACAAAGTACTAATTTTAATCTAAGACATGTGCTTAGAGCCGACGGCTAAAGCCATCTGTTGTAACTACTACTTACAAGTGTACTACAAAGGTCACTGAGCGAGCACAGCGAGTCGAATTGTGTAGAGTATTTGGAGCTCCATACCTTATGAGAATTTTATTGTATGAATATAACTGATTTAGTTATCATGTTATTTCTTTGTAGAGGCTGTCTAGTAAGTGAAAACTTGTGTTGTTTGATCAATATTTGTGGTATCAAACACCCCGTCTCGCTTCGCGATCCACCCCTCTTTACAAAGAGGGGAATTTTTTAAGTTGCTTATCTAATAGCTAGTTAGTGATGTAATAATAAATTTAACATTCCCCTTCTTCGTAAGAAGGGGTGCCCGAAGGGCGGGGTAGTTGGAGGTAATTTAGTAATTTTTTGACTTATGAGAAAAGCTCTACGGTATTAATTTCAAAGCACCAGTATTATTCTCTTGTTTGTATGAGTGTCCGAATGCCGGGGGCGTCGCAGCAATATCAAGTATTTCCACTTATACCACAACTCTTACGCTACATAGCTATTTACTCATAACCAAAATAGCACCTGTAACATAAGCTGCCAGCCACCATAAATAAGCAGCTCTGGAATAGAGATGCAGTGATTTTGAAGGTTCTGTGTTGATACCGTTTTTAAGTTTGTGTCGCCAGATTAATATAGCATCTATCAGCATACCTGTTAGAGAAGAATAACCTAGTATTCCATGCAGAGAGAAAGGATTATTATCAGATCCGATTATCATAAAAATTGTGGCTACTATGTCAAAGATTATACCGAATGTAAGGAAAAAAAGTACTGATTTATTTACCAGCTTTTTCTTTTGCTCGGTGATTATCCCTATAGAATAAAAAATCAGTGCTAAATTTACTACCGTTACGCCAATCATTATAGTTGTTTTCATAAGCCGCAATTTTGATTATTGAATATAAAATATCAGAGTCTATTCATAATATATTCAATTGATTGGATATAGCAAAAGACTTTATTGGTAAAGAAGGTATTTTTTGCGAAGCTCTTCGAATTCCTTCACATCTTTGTTGATCAGTGATTTATAATCATAATCAGGATTATCTAGAAGACCAGCCATGATTTTAGCAGTTCCTGTTACTTTTTTGAACATAGGGATCTTGCCTTTTATATCCGAATATTTAAAAAGTTTTGGGTTCTTTTTACGCAATCTGAAAAGTAAGTCCATACAAGCTGTGTAAGGCTTGAACTCTCCCTTTTCTTCAAAGAATATTATATATCCCTGACAAGGCTTATTCAGACCTGAATACATGCCGTACATTGGTGAAAATTCTAACGCTTCTGCTCTTATTATACTGTTTTGAGGTAACTCATCTAAAATACCTACACAGTTAAGATAAGGATCTCCTAGGTATCCGAAAGGTCTTGTCGTGCCAACTCCTATGCTGACAATTCCCAGTTCACCAACTATACCAAGATATGCCAAACCTTTTACAGACTCGGATGTTGGTACATGCGGGGAAGTCGGGAACCAGTGAAGTCCGGTATCTTCCCAATAATAATCACGTTTCCAGTTCTCCATTTTTATAACGGACATATTGCAAAATAGGGGAGTGCCGTCAGCTTTTTTTCCGAGCCAGCCTTCATTATTTATCATATAAGCCATTTCGCCGATTGTAAGCCCGTGAATATATGGAACCGGAACAATACTCACAAAAGAAGAAAAAGCTTCTTCTACAGTGTTCCCGTCGATATTATTGCCATTAAGCGGATTGGGTCTGTCTAAGATTATAAGTTGTTTTGAATTTTCTGCGCAAGCCTGCATTACATAATACATTGTAGAAATATATGTATAAGAGCGAACTCCAATATCCTGCAGATCGACAAGCACAATATCACATTTATCTAAAATCTCTTTTGTTGGTTTTTTCAATCTGCCATAAAGAGAAACCACAGGAGTATTGAAAAGCTTCTCATTAGCCACTTCTTTTCCTGCTGCAACTGTTGTGTAAAAGCCATGTTCAGGTGCAAAAATAACTGATAAGTTTAGTTCAGGATGAGTAGCCAATACTTCAGCACTAAGTTTACCTTCAGAGTTTCTACCTGCATTATTAGATAAAAGACCTAATCTTTTTCCTTTTAGAATATCAGTATGGTATTTTAGTAAAACATCAATACCGGGAAGAGTATTTTGAGCAGAAAGAGAAATCTGCGCAGAAATAATAACAATCAAAATAAGTAGAAGTTTTCGCATTTATTTCTTTTTTTGTAAGTTTTCTATAAATTCAATCTGCCTATCTGCAGTATCGTGAGAATCTCTATAATCATCAAGATCGAGAACTTTTTCATAAGTGTCAATAGCCGCAGAATATTTTTTTTGAGCTAATTGCATTTCAGCAATATGCAGGTATGCTTTTACAGCAAAACCTGAATCCTCTTCGTCTAAGAAGTCACATCCTTCAATTGTTTTGCGAAGGTATTTTTCTGCTATATCATATTGTCTTTTTCTTTTTAATGAATAACCTACATAGTAGAAAGATTCACGCGCAGTTCTGTTGTCAAAACCTTCAGTTCTGGCTATACATTTTTTAGCAATTTCGCGCCATTCTTTTTCAAATTCATACCATCTGCCCATGCGGACAAGAGCTCTTGCATAATATCTATGGAAATAAGCATTCCTCGGATATCTTTCATGCAAGGATTTTGCCGTGACTTTAGATGCTTCCCAGTCTTCTTCAAATTGATGATATATCTGAAGAAGTATTACTTCTGCTTCGATTTTAGTATATCTTGCGTGTATGGCAGATGCTCTAAGTTGAAGTAGACCAAGTCTTTTATCTCCGCTGGGGAAAAATAAGAGTGCAGGCTTCAGGTAAGGATATTTTTCAGGAATAGCTTCGGCAAAGTAATTGTAAACACCTGTTCCTAATTTGATATCATAATTATTGGGAGCTTTTTTTATACATTCAGTCAAAAGGTTATATGCGTCTCTGCCATCTGAAGCAGCTTTAAGCCATTCTTTTTCTTGTGTATAATACTGAGCTCTATAACCAACTGCGCCACCTTTAAAAAAGAGAGCGCGTATATCTGTGGGATTTTCTTCTAAAAGTTTATCGCAAACTGTTACTACATTTTCAATTTTCTCAAGAAAAATTGGATCATACTGTTTGGTACCTCTGTTTAATTTTAGTTTCCACCAGTAAGTAAGCGATTCCAAAAAATAACCTGCGGGATGATCCGGATATAAGTCTATAATCTTCTTAAACGATACAGAAGCGCTGTCAAACTGAACATTGTATATTTGATCCAATCCTTTGAGAACGAGGCTATCTGCTTCATTCGTAAGCAATGCCCACTGTGCCTGAACTATTGTGGGGATAGTAAAAGCTATACAAAATAATATAAGTCGTTTTATAGTAGTCATATCTTTTTTCTTATAGTTAGACTATTAGTCGTTTAAATCAGAAGGAAGATTATTTTATTTTCCAATTTAAGAAATTACCAGTAATATGGATTTATCCATTGAAAAAACATAATAAAATTATTTTTCAAATTATTACTGATTAAATATCCTCTTCATATATTCTACGAAAGCTTTTCTACAATGTTATAATATAGCCTCTAATTCAGACTCACTTTCCAGCAATACGTCTCTGGCTTTGCTGCCTGTAAAAGGTCCTACAATACCGGCTGCTTCCAATTCATCTACTATTCTGCCGGCTCTTGCATAGCCAACTTTAAGACGTCTTTGAACTAAAGACACAGAACCTTGCTGATGTCTAATTATTAGTCTGGCAGCATCTTCAAATAACGGATCTCTGTCTGCAGCATCAATACTTTGAGCTTCCCCAATATCTTCATTCAATGAAGGCAGATAGTAAGGTTCCGCGTATCCTCTTTGATTTCCAATATATTCGCAAATATCATCCACTTCATCAGTATCAATAAATGAATTTTGAACTCTCATTGGTTTGATTGTACCCGGAGGCAAACAAAGCATATCGCCGTTACCTAATAATTTTTCAGCACCGGAAAAATCCAGGATTGTTCGGGAGTCAATTTTTGTTGCAACAAGATAAGCCATACGAGCAGGGAAGTTCGCTTTAATTAGACCTGTAATAACGTCTACTGAAGGTCTTTGAGTTGCAATAACCATGTGAATACCTACGGCTCTTGCCATCTGAGCAAGACGAGTGATTGGTTCTTCAACTTCCTTACCTGCTGTTAACATCAAATCTGCCAACTCATCTATCACAACTACGATGTAAGGTAATTGTCTATGTTCTATATTTGCTTTGTTTTTATGTCTGCCTTCTTTGACTTTTCTGTTGTAATCTTTTATATTTCTATCTCCGGCAGCTGCCAAAATATCATATCGTTTTTCCATTTCCACTACAGCTGCTTTTAGAACAACAATGGCTTCTTTAGGATCAGTAACAATTGTTGAATTCAAGTCAGGAGATACTGCCATAAAGTGATCTTTTAGATGCGAATATTGTTGCAATTCCACTTTCTTTGGATCGATAATAACAAACTTCAATTCATTTGGCATCTTTTTGTAAAGCAGAGAACAAATAAGTGTGTTGATACCAACAGATTTACCTGCACCTGTACTACCGGCAATAAGCACGTGAGGCATTTTTGCCAAGTCTACTATATACACTTCGCCTGAAATCTGTTTTCCAAGAGCCAAAGGCAATTGCATATTATTATTTTTGAATTTCTCTGATTTGATAACATCACCAAATCTTACCAATTGCGGTTCTTGGTTTGGAATTTCAATACCAACTGTTCCTTTGCCCGGTATTGGGGCAATAACACGGATACCCCTGGCTTTAAGCGCCATGGCAAGGTCATCAGCTAAACCTTCAATTCTACTGATTTTGATGCCGGCTGCAGGTACAAATTCGTATTGGGTTACAACCGGTCCAGGAGTAACGCTTAGATTTTCTATGAAAATTTTGAATGTTTCCAGTTTTTCCTGCAAGATTCTTGCGTTATCTTTTAGCTCCTGTTCATTGACTTTATTTGAAGAATCTCCAAATTTTACAATATCAATGGTTGGTGGCGTATAATTGATTTTTTCATCATGTATATATGTGCTTAACACATTTTTAGGAGCAACTGTCTCGTTTTTGCGAACAGGTCTGTTATCATCTTCATCGTCATATTCATGCACAGTTACGGTCAATGGAGAAGCTGAACCTGATTGTGTTCTTATTGGCTGCACTTGAACTGGCTCTTCAATTTCAGTATTTTCCTGTTTCATTTCAATAGTAGTGACTTCTTGTTCTTTTTCTATTTCAGCAATAAGATTAGGATTCTCTTCTTCTGAAGCTTTAGCTTCTTCGCTTTCTGCATAGTCATTGTCATATTTAAAAGCAAAATCTGAGCTAACATTACTATTATCTTTTTTGCCATGTTGTATATTTCTTAGAATGTCTGTTGCAGAAACTTTTAACTTAGGTTTTGGAGTTTCTTTCTCGTAAATCTGAGTCTCTTGCTCTTCCTGCTGAACAGGAAAATTATATTCTATAGTCTGCGGCGTTTCATCTTCTTCTAATGGATTATAAGGCTTAGGTTCGCTTATCGTACTTCTTATTGTAGTTCTAATAAGTCTGGCAGGCTCTTCAGATTCGTTATTAATTACGCTGTTTTTACCTTTGGTAATAGGTCTTGGTTCCGGCTTTTCAGGTTCCGGTTCGACAACTTCTTTTGGCGTATTTTCTTCTTCTTCCGAGCGGTTTATTACGTAAGTCTTTTCTTTAATTGTTCTTGGAGCTTCCTCTAATATTTCTTCAGTTTCTTCTGCGTATTCTTCTTCTTCGTCTGTCTTATTGATCTTCACAGAGTCTTTTGTTTTTTTAGCAGCAGCTTTAGTTGTATTTAAGCTGTTTTTTAATACTTCTTTTCCTGATCCTAAAATAGATTCAGTTTTAGATAAGGAGTAGCTAATTAGTTTATCAATTTTTATATCCGTGCCAAGAATGATTGTAACAATAATAGCAGCTAAATAAAGTAATATTGAGCCTACGATGCCAACAATACTGATGCTGATTGATGATAAAAACTCACCAATAAATCCATACCATTCGTGGCTCATATCCACAAAAATAGATGTGTTTTGCAAAGTGCCAAAAAATGCAGAAAATAGGAGACCCAAAATCAGATATACACTTGTGTGTTTGATCCATTTTTCCTCTATAGACTCTCCCTGGAACATAAATTTTGCAAAGATTATCATGAAGAACGGAACTCCTACACTTGCATAACCAAATGTAGAGTTAAAGAAAAAGTTTGATAACCAGGCACCTACTATTCCAAGCCAATTATGTATTAAAACAGGTTCACCTGCACTTCCGAAAGCCATATCTAAAAATGAGGAGAACCCCATAGATAAATATCGTTTATCTATATGCGAATGGGAAATCATGGATAAAAAGAGGAATACTGCCATTACCATAATAAGAATGGAAATGACTTTTGTTTGAGTGCTTACTTCCTTCTTTTTGCCTTTAGAAGGTGAAGAATTGCTATTTTTTTTAGGATTTTTCTTCTTTATGCGATTGATGACAATGTCGTCGTTATTAGGCATTTTTTCCCCCCAGAATAAAATGCTTGTGCAACAAAGTGGTAATAATATTTATCAATATATAAATAAAGACATATAAATTCAATAAAATATATGGAATTCTGCTAAGCTTTTTTGATACTATTGCCCTCAATTACAGGTACAACAGGATAAATATTTCTTTTTAAACAAAGATCAATATCAGTTTCCATACCATTAGCAGTTAAAGTTTGTGCATGCTCTCTGGTTTTGATAAAGTCAGCTAAATCTACAGAATGCAAGTTGTATAAGTTTTTAGCAGCATCTGCGGAATCAGTCAAAACAACATTTGTATATTTTTTATTGAAATGATTTATAAATGCACCTGCACAAAGAGTATCTTCATAAGATAATCGACCATTTGTTCCAGCGCACATAACACAAATTTCAGCTGATTGGACATCTTCATCAGTTGAAAGATAATTGTTATCAATGTATTCAAACACTGCTTCTATATTAACAAAACCACCAACAACTTTAAGTTTTGTATTTTTTCCTTTTTGGAACAATTTGGAACCATTTGTTGTAGAAATGATAACAGATTTACCTTGAACTGCTTCTTCAGTATATTCCGTAGGAGAATTACCCGCGTCAAAGCCACTTGGCTTTTGGCAGTTTCTTTCTCCGCCCATAAATCTGCTTTCTTTGCTGAGAGAGCTATATACAGATACCGCTTTATCCAAACTTTCGTAAGCTAATACTTCTTTTGCTCCATTATATAAAGAAGCGCAAACTGAAGAACCTGCTCTGAGAACGTCAATCATGATCAATATTTTATTGTCAAACTGGTTAACGGATTCCGGAAAATATGGCGTCAAAAATGCATCGACTGTCATTTTTTACCTTCATTATCATTCTACAAAATTACATGCGCTACTAACGCATACTAACGGCAAAATAACGAAAAAAAACAAGAATTTATATTTTGAATTTCAAAATATGCTTCAGTGGCTTAAATTATCTAGAATAAGACTTACTTTTTCCAATTTTAGTTGTAAATTGCATTATATATTTAATTCAAACACTAATCAAAATCTAATTAGATGGCAAAACCTTTTATAATAGCCGGTCCATGCCTGGCCGAATCCTATGAAATGCTCGACGAAAGTGCAGCACTTTTATCTGAGCTCAGCCGAAAATTAAATTTTAAATTATATTTTAAAGCTTCTTACAGAAAAGCAAACAGAACCAGCATAAATTCTTTTGAAGGAGTTGGAGATGAAAAAGCTCTTTCATGGATTAAAGAGATGGGTGAGAAGTACAAAGTAGAAACTATTACTGATATCCATGAATCTGCAGATGCAAAAATTGCTGCCGAATATGTAGATGTATTACAGATTCCGGCTTTTTTAGCTCGGCAAACTGCTTTGCTAATTGCAGCAGGGGAGACCGGTAAAATTGTTAATATCAAAAAAGCTCAATTTATGGCTGCACCTGATGTTATCAAAGCTGCAGATAAAGTGAAATCTACAGGTAATGACAAGATTTGGCTTACAGAAAGAGGTACTTTTTTTGGTTATAATAACTTAGTAGTTGATTATCGTGGTTTGATACAGATGAGACAAAGTGGCTATCCAACTGTCTTTGATGCCACTCACTCTGTGCAGCAACCTTCAATAGGTGAACAGTCAGGAGGTTCTCCGGAATATATTCCTGCACTTGCCAGAGCTGCTGCTGCTGTTGGAATAGACGGTTTGTTTTTAGAAACTCATCCTGATCCAAAAAATGCCAAAAGCGATTCGGCTACTCAATTGCCGCTAAATAAAGTAGAAAACTTTTTGATAGAAATATTTAAAATCAATGCGATTATTAATCCTTAACATATTATTGCTTTTAGCTATTTCAGCTTGTACAACTAATGATTATGATAAAAAATTGGTTGAACAGGAAAGTAATGTTCTGCAAGGTGATATTGCAAATCAGGTGAGCCATAATGTAAAAGTGCTTTTTACAGATTCTAATGTCACAAAGGCTATACTTTATGCAGGCAGAGCAAGAATATATGATGAGAAGAAGGAAACAATTCTGGATAGTGGGGTTCACATTGATTTTATCGATCGCGAAACAGGAAAGAAAAAAAGCTACCTGGATGCAGATTCTGCACATATAGATGACAGAACTCAAAATATGATCGCGGTTGGAAACGTTGTAGTCAGATCAGACAGTAAAGATGCAACTTTGAATACAGAAAAATTATACTGGAACAATAAAACCAGAAAAATACATACTGACGAGTACGTAGACTATAATACTCCTCAGGAACATTTCAAAGGTTATGGCTTTGAAGCAGATGAAAATTTGGAAAATTCAACAATATACAAAGTATCCGGAGAGCAAAGATGAAAAAGATGATGATTGCCGGTAACTGGAAAATGAATACTAACCTCTTTGAGGCTCAAGTACTTGCAGAATATATATTTGGTGGTGTGTTACAAAAACCGGACTTGACTGTAGATGTAGTCTTATGTCCGCCTTTCGTTAATCTAGCCACTGTAGCAGGTGTACTAAAAGATACAAAAAAAGTACAATTAGGCGCACAAAACTGCTATCATGAAGTAAAAGGAGCTTTCACAGGCGAAGTATCGGTTCCAATGCTGACTGAAGTAGGATGTAAATATATAATAATTGGTCACTCTGAACGCCGAACAATCTTTGGTGAAACTGATGAAATGGTCAATAAAAAAGTAAATGCAATTATGGATTATGGCTACAATGCTATTCTTTGCATTGGTGAAACTTTAGAAGAAAGAGAAGCAGGTAAAACTTTTGATGTTTTATACAGACAGCTGGACAAAGCACTTTCAGGTGTACCAAGTTATAAACTTAGAAATATCGTAATTGCTTACGAACCTGTTTGGGCTATTGGTACAGGTGTTGCTGCGACTGTAGATCAAGTGGATGAAGCTCATAACAAAATAAGAGAGCATCTTGTGGAATCACTTGGCGCTCCTGCTAAAGATATGCTTATTCTTTACGGTGGAAGTATGAAACCATCAAACGCACCTGAGCTTTTAAAGCTTGAAAATGTAAATGGCGGTTTAATTGGTGGAGCTGCTTTAGATCCGGAACAGTTTTTAGAAATAATAGAATCAGCAAGGAATCTATCTGAATAATGAAGTATAATCTGCCAAATATGGTTAGCCTTTCGAGAATTGTTATTTCTCCATTTTTCCTGATGCTGCTTATCAGCGGTGATCAATTCAAGATAAAAATGTCTGTAGTTTTATTTATAGTTGGAGCAATAACAGACTATCTTGATGGCTGGCTGGCTCGAAAATTTCACCAGGTAAGTTCCTGGGGTAAGTTCTTTGATCCATTAGCAGATAAAGTTCTAACTACTTCAGCATTTATTTCTTTTGTTATTATGGGGATCATCCCTATGTGGATGGTCTCTGTGATTATTTTTAGAGATTTAGCTACAACCGCCTTACGTAAAGTTGGTGAGAAACGCGGTAAACCAATGGAGACTTCCAAATCAGCAAAGACCAAAACATTTGTTCAAATGGGCTTTATAGCTTACATTTTGTCAATGCTTGCTTTTGATGTAAATGAAGTAGTTTATTCTGAGTACACATACTGGTTTATGCTATTTCTAACTGCTTATACTGTATGGACACTCGTGGAATATATCCTAAATAATAAAACAATATTTTTATTTGGGGGAAGGGAGCAGAGTGGAGCGTAAATATTCACTCAAATATATCATAGTCACCTTCTTTGGAAGTGGATATCTGCCAAAAGCACCCGGCACATGGGGAAGTATTGCTGCAATTTTACCATTGTTTTTTGGCATACCATATATTAGGTATGTTTTCCTAGTACTTTTTTTATTGAGCTGGCTTTCAATTCCTTTAATCAATTCAGTCGAAAAAGAAACACATAACGACCCGGGATTCATTGTAATTGATGAAGCAATGGGAATATGGTTTTTGTTTTTTTCTCCCTATATTCCGCATAATATTATTTATATTTTTCTTGGGTTGGCTCTTTTTAGATTTTTTGATATCGCCAAAATCTACCCATGTAATCTAATAAATGATAAAAGCGGAGGCTTTTTTGTCATGCTGGATGACCTAATAGCCGCTATCTACGCCTCAATTGCCTTGCATGGCATTATGATGCTTGGAAATATTCTTGGCCTGCTAAGTTTGTTAGGTTTAACCTAAAATGAATATAATCAAAAGTAACTAGGTTATAATTGCGCATTTTAAAATATGACATATTTGTTTACTTGTATGAGTAGCATGCACTAAGCCTGAAAAATAATAACAAATACAAAATAAAATTTAATAAAGTGCTAACCCCTTACAAAATAAAAGAAAAAAATAGAAAAAAGTACTTGCACACATAGTAGATTTCTTATATCTTGCACTCATAATAAATCAATAATTAGTTTTCTCATCTATTATATTAGAGGTTCTCATGAGTATGAACAAAACCGACTTAATTAATGCTGTAGCAGAAAAAGCTCAAATGACAAAAGTTGATGCTGAAAAAGCAATTAAAGCTACTTTTGACGCAATTACTAATGAATTGTCTGATGGTGGTAAAATTACTCTTATCGGATTTGGTACTTTTGAAGTACAGGAAAGAAAAGAAAGAACTGGTAAAAACCCTCAAACAGGTGCTACTATGACTATTCCTGCTAAAAAGGTTCCTAAATTTAAACCAGGTAAAGCATTGAAAGACTCAGTTGAGAAATAAATTTTTGAATGTTGAAAAAAAGCCGCTTATTCTTAAGCGGCTTTTTTTTATATTTGAAAGATTTATTTAATGTCAATCAATGGAAAAACGCCATGAGTAAGGAACTGACGCTGTCCAAACCGTACCTCATTCAGGCAGACGACCTGACCCGTGAAGATATGTATACTATTTACGAAAAAGCTCAATTCTTCATGGACAATTATAAAAGAGGGGAAAAATTTGATGACCTAAAGGGCATCACTGTCGCATTAGCATTTTTTGAAAACTCCACTCGTACCAAAATCTCATTTGAGTTAGCTGCAAAAAGACTTTCCGCAGACACTTTTTCTTTTCAATCTTCATCATCAAGCTTGAAAAAAGGCGAATCACTTATCGATACTCTTAGAACTATCGAAGCAATGGGTGTGCAAATGTATGTTGTAAGACATGGAAATTCAGGTGTGCCGAAATTCTTGCAGGAAAATACTGACGGTGTGATTTTAAATGCAGGTGATGGAAAACACGAACATCCAACACAAGCAATCTTGGATACGTTTACTTTGTACAAACATTTTGGCAAATTAGAAGGCCTGAAAGTTTGTATTGTAGGCGATATACTTCATAGCCGTGTTGCAAGATCAAACATTACCGCTCTAAATACTCTAGGTGCAGAAGTTGCTGTTTGTGGACCAGGCACGTTATTGCCTCGCCACTTGAATATCTGGGATGTTCAATATATCGAAAATATCGATGATGCTGTTGAATGGGCAGATGTTCTTCTTGTGCTTCGCCTCCAAAGAGAAAGAATGGAATCAGGGATTTTACCATCATTAAGAGAGTTTTCTACTTATTATGGTGTTAACTTCGAACACTTTAGTAAAAAACCTGAACTTGTCTTAATGCACCCGGGTCCGGTAAATTATGGAGTGGAACTTGATTATAAAGTAAGTTCTTATCCTAATTGCCTTATTCAAACACAAGTTACCCACGGCGTATATACGCGTATGGCTATTTTGTCGTTACTGGCTCAGAATGTGTAAAATTTAATGTAACTTTTTTAGTATTTGTGCACTCTTAGAGATATCTTTAAGAGTGCTTTTTTTGTTAATAAGCAAGATTTCGTCTATTGGAAAAAACTTGGACAATAATTGACGTGTTGAATTGGGGTAAATCATTTTTTGAAGAAAAAGATGTGGATTCTCCAAGACTATCTATGGAACTTATTTTATGTCATGTGCTGAATAGTTCCAGATTAGATATATACACGCGCTTTGATAAGCCTCTTAATTCTGAAGAACTGGCTCAAATCAAAGAAGGTGTTATAGAAAGAGCAAAGGGGAGACCTTTGCAGCATATTATAGGCAAAACTTCTTTTATTGATTATGATATTAAATGTTCTGATAATGCTCTAATACCGAGACCAGAAACCGAATTTCTGGCAGATTGGGCTATAAAAGACTATCAGAATTTGAATCCGGAAAGCATTTTAGATATCGGCACCGGAAGCGGATGCCTGGCAATTGCTCTTGCTGATCATTTTAAACAGGCAAAAGTATTTGCTATAGATATTTCCACAGAAGCTTTGAACTTGGCAAAACAAAATGCAGAATTGAATAAAGTGGACAATATAGTCTTCAAAAATATTGATATCTTACAACACACAGCAAAACATAACACTTTTGATATCATTATTTCAAATCCTCCTTATATACCATTAACGGAATACAA
Organism: Kapaibacterium sp. (SeqCode); assembly: GCA_965140345.1. Taxonomy (GTDB): domain Bacteria; phylum Bacteroidota; class Ignavibacteria; order Kapaibacteriales; family UBA2268; genus JBFHIJ01. The sequence goes on along the minus strand of OZ223202.1, from coordinate 239,838 downwards.
CGAACTTGAAAATGTAGTAAAAGATTACGAACCGAAAATATCTTTGACAGATGGCAATGATGGCATGACTTTTTATAGAAGATATGCGGATATCTTTTCTGATATGCTTTCTGAAGGTGGGAGCTTTTATCTTGAGCTTGGCCATGATCAATCGGAAGCTGTACAATCATTATTTCAAAATAAAGGATTTGAAATAGAAGTCAAAAAAGATTTATCAGGAATTAATAGAATGATGAAAGGCAAAAAATGCTGTTAAGATATTGTAAAGCATAAGTTAAGTAGTTGGGAATGTGGAAAAAAAACATTCTAAATACTCAATAAAAAGAGAAATAATTATGCTTTTTTAGAAATTATTTTATAGTTTTGGAAACTGTATTACTTATATATGGCAAATTGTGTTTTTTACACTAGGATTAACGTATGTCTCAAGTAAAAATTGAAAAACAAATCGGTGGTGCCGTCCTATCTCTAAGCGGACAGTTTATAGGTGGAGAGGAAACCGATCAGCTAAAAGCTGCTTTGAAAGAACTTTCTGATCAGGACACGAAAAAACTCGTGATTGATTTGAAAAATACTAAATACCTGAATTCAACTGCTTTAGGTATTTTAATTTCAGTTCATACCAATTTTGTTAAAAGAGAAGGTAAGGTCGTTCTTGCAAATATCAGCAAATCGATCGAAAATATCTTTGTAATTACAAAATTGACTATGGTGTTTAACATCGCAGATTCTGTTGAAGAAGCAATTAAATCTTTGTCTAATTAATATAATAGTGAGAGGTGTTATGAAAAACCTATTTAATGTTCTAGTGATTGTGTTGTCACTGGCTGCAGCTTATGCGTTCTATTACCTTGTAATGGGTAACCCTGGAAACTTTAATGATCCTGAAACTAAACACGAACCAAAAGTTGGTAACGTGCTTGGTACTATCTATACTGGTGGTCCACTAGTAGGTTTATTGCTTTCATTTGTGCTTATTTCTATTACGTTCACAATCGAACGTCAGCTTACAATGTCTAAAGCAAAAGGTAAAGGCGCTCCAGAAAAATTCGTTAAAGATATCACAGTTTTACTTGAACAAGGTAAATTTGATGAAGCTCTTGATGCTTGTGAAAAACAACGCGGTTCAATGGCTAGCGTACTTCGTTCTGCTATCTACAGATTTAAAGAAATCGAAAATGATAGTGATTTTTCTCCAGAAAAGAAAATCTCAGAAGTTCAAAGAGCTATTGACGAATCAATGAACTTGGAAACTCCTCTTTTGGAAAAAAATCTTGTATTTCTTTCTACAATCGCATCTATCTCTACGATGATCGGTTTGTTGGGTACAACTCTTGGTATGATTCGTGCCTTCCAGGCATTGGCAGAATCAGGTACTGTATCAGCAACTCAGTTGTCAATCGGTATCTCTGAAGCACTTTATAACACTGCTGGTGGTCTTTTAGGTGCGGTAATCTCTATCGTAGCTTATAACTTCTTTACAACAAAAGTAGATAACTTCGTATATATGATTGACGAAGCTATTTTGAACGTAACACAAATCTTTACAGTTAGAATTAAAAAATAATTTAGAAGGAGTCTTCTGTGCCTAAAATTAAAAAGAAAAGAGTCGGCTTCGTTGTAGATATGACTCCATTGGTGGATATCACTTTTCTTTTGCTGACATTCTTCATGTTTACTGCAAAGTTTAAAACTGAGGCAGAAAGTGAGCAAAAGTTCGTGGTGAAAAGACCACAGGCATCAGCTGATACTTCTAAAGTACCCGAGCATAATTTAGCAGTAATTTATGTTTCTATCGATTCTGCTTCTGCAGATACAGTATATCATTACGCAATAAGTAATGAAGCAGATAGAAGTCAAGTTTATGCTAGTATGGAAGAATTAACTCCTGAACAGCAATCACAAGCAATGCTCAGGGTAGATAATCTAGATGTATTGGAAAAATTACTAAAAAGTACTCGTTTGGCTAATCGTGACACCGAGTTTGCAATTGATGCTGACCATAGAATAGAATTCAAATGGGTCGATGAAGCCATGGAGCGTTTAAGACGTTCTAAAGCAACAGTATTTAACTATGTAACTGAGAAAAAAGAAGGTTAATCACTTAGATAGATTTCTGATTATTTAATGTGAAAGACTTTGTAACTTTTTTGATTACGTAGTGTCTAACTAATAAAGAGAACATAAAAGGAGATATAATTATGGCTGGTGGCGGTGGTTCCCTCGGCGTAGAGAGATCGAAGAGAGGTAAAGCTTCGAAGCGTAAAAAGAAAAAACGCGTCGGTTTTACTCTTGACATGACTCCTTTGGTGGATATTACATTTCTGTTGCTGACATTTTTTATGTTCACAACAACCATGGCAGCGCCACAGGTTATGGAAATGTCTATTCCACCTGAAATAGATAAAGAAGTTAAAGTAAAAGAAAATCAACTATTATCTTTATTTGTTTATCACAAGTTGAATATTAAAACAAACAAATATGAAGATAAACTTTATTGGAAAATCGGTGGCGAAGATAAACCATTAGAACCAATAAAATTAAAAGAAGTGAAAGAGCTCTCTTTTAATGAAAATACTGCTAGTAGATTAAAAGAAGAGCCAAATAGCTTGATTTTCGCTTTGAAAGTTGATAAAGAATCTAATTATGGCTTAGTAGTAAAAATTCTTGATGAGCTTAATCTTGCAGAAGCTATGATTATGCAAGAATTTGCTGAAAGAATTGACCTTAAAACGCAAAAACCGTTAAAAAGGGAAAGAAGATTTACTATTGCCAATATCACTGATAAAGAAAGAGAAGAATTAGAAGCATTAGGAGGGCTAGAGTAATGGCTTTTACTGTTAGTATGCCAGAACGTCCTAATTATGGTGCGATAGAAATTAAGAATCTGATCAGAAAGTATACCATCAGAGGGTTTATATATACTATCCTTATTTTTGGTATTACTATGGGTGGATATCTTGCTTCCGTTAATATGGAAGATAGTAGTGGCAAAGACTTGTTCTTAGCTCCTATTCAAAAGATTAAACTCGATCAGCTGCCTCCTCCAAAATCTGATGCTCCTGTGGATGCTCCGCCTCCACAACAGGTTCAACAGATTGTTCACCATGGCCCTGCAGCCCGCGCGGGTACTCCTGTGCCGGTTCCGGATGCAGAGATTACTCCGGATATGCAAGAATTTGCTGCTATGGATGTTATGTCCAGAGCATCTGCAGAAGGTGGTGATGGTGAAGATTTAGGTGATTTTGCAAGTAACATTGATTTCGATGCTCCTATCGAAGTTGAAGCACCTGTAGAAGAACCGGATCCGGACGAGTTTGTTGCTGTAGAGGAAGAAGTAGATTTCTCTCTTGATGATTTGAAATCAGCTGTCAAATATCCTGACTTAGCAAAACGTGCCGGTGTGGAGGGTACTGTATACGTAAAAGTTCTTATCGGAGCTGATGGTATTCCTAAGAAAGCATTTGTAGAGATGAGTGAAAACGAGCTATTAGATAAAGCTGCCAAAGATGCAGTGATGAATTTTAGAGGTTACACTCCTGCGATTCAAAATGGTAAACCAATTCAATTGTGGATGTCTATTCCGGTAGAATTTCGTTTGCAGTAATTTGTTTAGGATTATGTGCATCGCCTTATGCGATGCACATATCCAAACAAAAATGATGACAGATTAAAAAGTATAATATACATATTGTGGTATTATACTTTTTATTTTGCCACACAGCAAACACTAACTTTTTTAACTCTGGAAGCAAATCTTTTATATGAATGATTATAGCAGACAAAAAAGTAAATTTGACTTTGACATGTTAATGAAAGTCTTAAACTATTCCCTTAGATCTCTAATCTTGATTGTAGGTATCGTATTCGTTCTTGGATTGGTCGAAATGAAAAATATGGAACCAACATCAATCCGTGTTTTTGGAGCAATTATGATATTGTTTGGAGCTTATAGGCTCTCGATGTATCACATGATAATGAAACGTCAGGCAATAGAAGAAAAATATGCTGAGCTTGACGAAGAAAGAGATAATCTTGACAACTAATCTATCTGAAAGATGAAAAATCTATACCTCACAATATTAATCTCTATGGCTTTGATTGTAAGTGCATCAAGCTCCATTTTGACAAATCAAACATTGCCGGTCACTATTTTCAGCCGTGTTTGTTAAGCGATGGTACCAGAGCAAAAGCGACTTTAAAGTTTCCTATTGTTTTTTCGTTTTTGACTATATGAAATTTTGAAACTATTCTTGTTTATTTGATACAAATATGGATTTGCAACATAATGTCTATACAAACTCTTTTATTTTCAATAGCACTGCAATTACTTGTTCTTTACTCAAGTGCTTCTGTTTTTGCTCAGGAAACAGATAGAGAAAATAAGAATGTGCAGGACACTACAAATTTTGAACAGATAGAACAGGTAGTTGATTTTGATCTAAATGAGCTTGGTAACCATATTGTTTATCCTAATGCAGCTAGGATGAGATTGATTGAAGGAATGGTCTACTTGAAATGTCTGATTGGTGAGAACAACAATCTTGAGAAAATAATTGTAGAATATGCAGATAATCCTCTATTGATAGAGGGGGCAGTTAATGGTGTAAAATCTGTGAAGTCATGGCAATCAGCAATTGGGAAGGAAGGAAAACCTGTTAAATTATGGCTGACAATACCTATTGAATTTAGACTAACTGAAAGTGAAAAGTCCTTTATAGTTGATTTGTTATTCGGTAGTGAAGAAGATGAAGTAGATCAGGATGAAAAAGAATTTTATGAATATCTGGCAAAGTATCATGTCGGAGATGAAATATCAATTGACAATAAAGAAGCTTCACAACCTGTTTTTAACGAGACAGATTTCAATAAATTAGCAGAAATAGTAAACTTGGACAGAATTGTTAAAGTAAAGAAAAAAATTCTTGATCCTCTGCTTGAAAAATTTGAAATGCCAAAAGATATCGAAAAAGAGATTTGTGAAGTTAAAGTGCTTATTTTCCTTGATAAATCAGGTACAGCTTTACGTGCCGATCTAATAGCTTTAAATGATTTAAAATTTGGAGAAGCAATTAGGCAGCATATTTTGAAACATAAATTTGAACCCTTTACCAGAAAAGGTAAAGCTCAATTTACTAAGTTACTTGTAACAATTGAAATCAGCAATGAAGACTATAAATAATCAGAACACGATATGACAAAAATAAACAATATACTAAGAAATATCCTACTTGTAGTATTAATTACAATTGTAGTAGTTCCTTACTCTGCGAAGGCAGATGAAACTGTTTCAGATACGCTGAATTGTGATGGCAAGGTTTATGTTAAAACTTACAATCAAGATACTGTTTTTATAAATGCCCATTCGTATGATGAAATAGATAAAGAAGATTTGGTGCTTAATATTAATACTTCTGTTCCTTTTGATAGAGGAGCTGAATTAGATGTCGACGAATTAAACAAATGTCCTAAAAACAACTACTATGATAAACCTGAGAATAAAAGTATTGAAGGTATTGTATATGTTAGATGTTTAATTGGAAGAAGTGGTAAACTTTTGAAAGCATTTGTAGAGATGTCAACTAATGAAAAGTTAAATAGAGCTGCGTTGGATTCAGCCGCAAAAGCTAATTCTTGGAAACCTGCAGTTTCTAATGGCAAAAATGTAGCAACATGGATTCCTATTCCATTTGAATTCAAAAATGATCTTTAATAGATTCAGAACAAAAGGAAAAAATATTAGTATTATTTACTTAAATAATATAGAAAGATTATAAATAAGCAGAACTCGATATGACAAAAATAAACAATATACTTAGCTACATCTTACTTGCTGTAATAATTACAATTGTAGCGCATTACTATGTGAAGGCAGATGAAACTGTTTCAGATACTCTACGTTTTAATAATAAAGAGATTGTTAGGACATATAGTTCTGATACTATATTTGTAAATGCACATTTATATGATGATATCGATAAAGAAGATATAAAATTAGATCCGGATGTTTTTGTTCCATGCGATAAAAACTTGGAATTAGATATGGATGAGTTAGCGAATATAGTGCAATATCCTACGAAAGCTTTAAACAGTGGTGTTAGTGGTGTTGTTTATGTAAAATGTCTGATAGGAAGAAATAGTAAACTATTAAAGACATTTGTTGACTATTCAGAAAATAATATCCTAAATCAAGCAGCTTTGGATGCAATTGTCAAAGTTACTTCATGGGTGCCTGCTGCTAACCATGGCAAAAATGTAGCACTTTGGATTTCTATTCCAATAGAATTTAGAATGAAAAGAAAATAGAATTAGAACTAAGTAAATAATATAGGAGTTCTTACTATGAAAAAAATATTGATGCTTTTATTTATCGGTTTTATGTTTGGTTGCGGTGAGCAAAATCAGAACGAAAGTCAAGAGCCTCAGGAATCAATGAACTCCGGTAAAATTACAGTTTATTGTGATGAGAATATCAAACACATCATGGATCATGCTATTGACATGTATGATGGTAAATACAAAAATGTGGAAGTTACAAAAGAGTACATGAATGCTCGTGAGGTTATGCAAAAACTTCTATCGGGTGATGCCAGAGTTGTAATTAATTCCCGTATGTACTTACATGATGAAGACTCTCTTATGAAAGCTTATGGCGTAGAGCCACATAAGATAATGAAGCTGGCATCTGATGGTTTGGTTTTCTTTACTAAGAAAGAATTTCCTACAGATACGCTTTCAGTAGAAGAAATAGAAAAAATGCTAACTTCTGACTTTAAGCTAGAAGATGTCTATAATTTGCAAGAAGAACCAAAAATGGCTTTCCCTGATGTCAATAGTTCTGCCTATTATCACTTATATACTCAAGCAGCGAAAGGCAAAAATATTACACGCACTGCAGAATATTTTAAAGATATAGATTCTTTGATTAAATTTGTAAAAGACGAAGATGCAATGGGTGTTGCACTTATGTCTCAAGTTAATCAGGATACAACACTAAAAATGTTAAGACTTGGGTTTGTAAATTCTGATAATAACAGAATTTACCCTCAGGTAGTGCATCCTGGCTATATTGTTAAAAATATGTATCCTTACAAAGTTACATACAATGCATTTTTAAGAGAAAACAGAAGAAATTTACCATTCTGGTTTGCAAGATATTTAGAGCAAGACAAAGAAGCTCAACAATATTTCTTAAAAGCCGGAATATTACCAGAATATGCAAAATTAGTATTAATACAAAACTAGAAGGACTAAGTACTAATGAAATTATTTGCTTCATTAATACTCGCACTTACAATGAGCTTTAGCAGCTTATTTGCTCAGTCGGCAGCAGATCAACTACGAAGTTATTTAGCAGATCAGGATTACGAAAAAGCTGCTACTTTGATTGACAAAGCAACAGATGAAAATAGAAAAGATTTTGATTTGCATGTGCTTTGTGGAGACATCTATTTCGAACTTGAACAGTATGATAAAGCATTAGAGCTATATGAAGATGCTGATGATATAGACAGTGATGAAGCTCCTGTTATGCGAAAGATAGCTAATACATTGTCTCATTTGAATAAGCACGATAAAGCAATGAAAATACTTTATGAAGCTTTGGATGACGATGAAAAAGATATCGAAACTTGGTTGCAACTAGGTAAATCTCTGATTATGGCAGATTCCTTGAAAACTGCTGAGATTAAAATTACCAGAGCAAAATCTATAGATGATTCAAATCCTGAAACTTTCATCGTTCTGGGTGATTTGTATTTTGCAAAACGAGTTTATCAACTTGCTTGTACTAACTACGAAAGAGCTCTTGAGTTAGATAAAAATAATGTTCAGGCGAGAATTAATCTTGCAATTGGCTATGGCAAAATGGCTAATGCTGAAATGGATAAAGATTTACGTAATGAGTTGTTTTTAAAATCATTGCAGGAATGGAATACTGTAACTCAGCAGGATCCTAAAAATGCAAAAGCATTTTACGAACAGGGGCGTATCTTTTACTATGCAAAAAAATATAAAGAATCTGCTGCTTCATTACTAAAATATGTAGAGCTAAGACCGTCAGGTTCTTTTGGCCGTTGGATGCTGGCTCAATCTTTATATGAAATTGGTGCTTGTGATTCAGCAAGAACTCACCTTGAAATTTCTGCTGAACAGATTGATACTGTAAAAACTAAAGCTAAACTTCTTTTGGCACGTTGTTTCTACGACAAAAAAGAATATAAAGAAGCTTATGATGCATACTCCATAGTAGAAGCCGATGGCGAGATGGAAATGAAAGATATTCGTAGTTTTGGTACTGCTTCTTTATTTGCCGGTGATACAACTAAATGTCTTGAATTATGGAATAAAGCTATAGATTTAGATCCTGAAGGTAACTGTAAGCTAATGTTCTTTTTAGGTTCTCAATTAAACAGAATGAAACAATATTCTGAAGCAGTCGAAGTTCTAAAAAGACGTTTAAGTATTGCAGCTTGTGATGATCAATTATCAGAAACAAACTACACAATAGGTACTGCATTGTTCTTTGACGAATCAAAAGACTCTGTAGTTGCTAATAGAGCTGCTGAAGCTCTACCTTATATAATGAAAGCCATTGAATTAGATTCAACCAATTTATATGCTTCTTTATACTTGGGTGATGTTTATGCTGCAATGGATTCTACAGATAAAGCTGAAGAAACATTCCAAAATTTGATCGAATATGCCAGAAAAGACACTGCAGATCCTAAAATGCAGAGACTTTTAGGTCAGGCGCACTATAAAGTGACTTTAATGGCTTATGAATCAAAAAATTGGAATAAAGTTGTTAAGTTTTCTAAAGATTGGGTAGAATCAGATCCGAAATCTGAATTTGGTTATTTCTTTTTAGGTCTTGCTTATCATAACTTACAAAACGTAGAAGCTGCATGCAGTGCCTACAGAAAAGTATTGAAAATCAACCCTAAAAATCAAAATGCATCTAAGTCATTAAATGCTTTACAATGTAAATAATCTATAATTGTTAAGGAAAAATGGAGGCTTTGTTGAAAAGTCTCCTTTTTTCATATTGGATATTTCCTAAATCATTAGTATCTTTGCAAGATACATTTTAAACGGTAGTGGAAAAATGTTACAAATAATGGTCAAAGGTATAAGCGACGGATCTTACAAGATAGATACCGCCTGTGCCGTAGGAAGATTAAAAGGTATATATCCGGAGTTTTACGGTGATGTAACTCTGGAAGGTGAGCTAAAGGTGCTCGGAAGTAGATATACTATAGTTGCTAAAGTCAGCTGCATGGCCAAGTTGCTGTGCGATGTCTCCTTAGAAGACTATAATGAAGAAATACGAGCAGATATTGAAATTGCTTACCTGGCTAATACAGATTTGTATTATTCGCAGAAAGATCAGGAAGATGATGATATTGATCCTGACGCAGAAATTATTATCCATGAGGATGATAAGTTTATTGATTTGACTGAAGAAGTCACACAGCAATTAAATGTATCGTTACCTATGAAAAGGGTAGCTCCAAAATTTAGAGATAAAGAACTAGAAGAAATTTATCCTGAATTTACTGAATCAAATGATGAAGAAATAAAAGACCAAAATGAAGATATAGATGAAAGATGGTCTGCTTTAAAGAAATTAAAACTTAATTAGATAATTACAAAAGGGAAGGAAAAATGCCACATCCTAAGAGAAAAACATCTAAAACTCGCAGAGACAAAAGACGTACGCACTACAAAGCTACACCAAAGACAGTTAACACTTGTCCTCAGTGCGCTTCTCCAAAATTGTCTCATGCAGCATGCCCTGAATGCGGATATTACAACGGACGTAAAATAATTGCTGCTGTTTAATATTCATATTTTAAAAAAGTACCTGCTATTTTAGAGTAGCCGGTACTTTTTTTATTAATAATAAACCGAGGTTTATTTTTCAAATGAATCAAACCGAAAACAAAGTAATAAAAATAGCCATCGATGCAATGGGCGGAGATTTCGCTCCGGTAAATGAAGTAATCGGTGGTATAAATGCTTTAAAAAATAAACCAAATTTAGAAGTTATCTTTGTCGGTGATGAGTCTAAAATAAAAAAAGCCATCTCTGACCAAGGTTATACCGGTAGCAACTATTCTATAGTGCATAGCACTCAAGTTGTTACTATGAAAGATGACCCTTCTGTAGCCCTCAAAAACAAAAAAGATTCTTCCTTATATAAAGGTGTTGAACTTGTAAAAAACAAAGAAGCAGATGGCTTCGTTTCCGCAGGCAATACCGGTGCTGTTATGTCTACTTCTACAATTCTGCTTGGTAGAATAAAAGGGGTAGGGAGACCTACAATCGGTACTTTTATGCCCACTATTAAAGAGCAGCCTTCGTTGCTTTTAGATGTTGGTGCATCTGTGGATCAAAAAAGCAGATTCTTATACGAATATGCTATTATGGGGGCAATTTATGTAGAACATATTCTTGGTATCAAATCTCCTAAAGTTGGCCTGCTAAGTGTAGGTGAAGAGGCCTCCAAAGGTACGGAAGAAGTTAAACTTGCAAATAAAATTTTGCAGGAAAGCGAACTTAATTTTATAGGAAACGTAGAAGGAAGGGATATCCTTGCCGGAACTTCGGACATAATAGTTTGCGATGGTTTTACAGGGAATGTGATTTTAAAATTTGCAGAAAGTTTTCTTTCTGTGCTAAAAACTAAAATAAAAGATTTTTCTGAAAGAGGGATTTTTAATAAATTGAAAGTCGCTCTTATGATACCAACTTTAAAAGCGGTATTAAAAGATTTTGATTATCAGAATTATGGCGGTGTGCCTTTACTTGGTGTTGACGGTAATATAATAATCGGGCATGGAAAATCGTCTCCGATAGCCGTTGAGAATATGATCCACAGAGCAGTAGAAATGACTCAGAAAGAGCTTACTACTAAACTCTATGAGGCACTGAATAAATAAAAAATTTGGATAACAATAGAAATTGAATTATGCCAGCAACAATTACTTCTATAGCACACTATTTACCTCCTGATGTTTATACAAATGAATATTTTGAGGGTTTCTTGGATACTAGCCATGAATGGATTATGGCAAGAACAGGTATCGCAGAAAGACGTTTTGCTAAAGATGGCGCTACAAGTGATTTGATGGTGCCTGCTGCCGAAGAATGTATCAAACGCAGAGGAATTGCCAAAGAAGATATCGACATGGTGATTTGTGCGACTGTCACTCCTGATCATTTATTCCCTAATACTGCTGCGGTTTGCCAAGATAAGCTTGGCTTGCCTAATGCTTGGGGATATGACATTAGTGCTGCATGCTCCGGTTTTATCTTCTCGCTAATTAATGCCGTTAAAATGGTTGAATCCGGTGTAGCAAAAAATGTTTTATTGCTTGCAGGTGATAAAATGAGCTCAGTAGTAGACTTCAAAGACAGAACTCAAGCAGTTCTTTTTGGTGATGGTGCTGCAGCTTGCTTTATTGAAATGTCAGACGACGATGAATTAGGCGTACTCGATCAAATTTTACATATTGACGGCCACGGGGGTCAATATCTAAAACAGGTTGCAGGCGGTTCATTCAAACAGGCATCTCATGAAACAGTAGATGCCGGTGAACATTTCATCTACCAGGACGGACAAAATGTATTCAAAGCTGCTGTGAAAGGTATGGCTGATGTATCTACAGAAATAATGGAAAAAAATGGTCTTAGCTCTGATGATATTAACTGGCTTGTGCCACACCAGGCTAACTTAAGAATTATTTCTGCTACAGCTAACAGAATGGGCTTAGATCCTGAGAAAGTAATGATCAATATCGATAAATACGGTAATACTACTGCAGGAACTATTCCTATATGCCTTTCAGAATGGTTAGATAATGGTAAGCTCCATAAAGGTGACAGACTTGTTCTTTCAAGCTTTGGTGCCGGCTTTACTTGGGGCACGATTTACATGCGTTGGAATATGAATAAATAAAATAGAGCTATGAGCAAAGCATTATTATGTACAGGTCAAGGGTCTCAGTACGTAGGTATGGTTAAAGACCTATATGAAAAATACCCTGTTGCACAAGAATTAGTCAAAAAGGCTGATGAAGCATTAGGATTTGAAATTAGTAAAATTTGCTTCGAAGGTCCTGCTGACACTTTAAAAGAAACACGTTACACACAACCTGCTTTATTTTTGCATTCAGCTGTTGCTTTTAATCTAGTTAAAGAAAAAGTAGACTTTTCAGTAGTGGCTGGTCACTCAGTAGGTGAGTATGCTGCTTTATATGCTGCAGGTGTTCTTACTTTCGAAGATGCGATAAAATTAGTGGCTCTTAGAGGTCAGCTAATGTTTACTGCAGGAGAGGATGAGCCTGGAACAATGATGGCAGTGATCGGTGGTGCTGATGAAAAAGTAGAAGAAGTATGCCGCGAATTAACTGAACAAGGTAATGGAAATGTGGTAGTTGCTGCAAATTACAATTGCCCGGGACAGTTAGTTGTATCCGGTTCTGCTGAATACTTAAGAGAAAATAAGGACGCTTTAAAAGCAGCCGGTGCAAAAATTATTAAAGAATTGCCAGTTAGTGGTGCGTTCCACTCGCCGCTAATGCAACCGGCAAAAGAAAAACTTGCGGAAGCAATCAACAACATTGAATTTAATGATGCTGAAGTTCCTGTTTATTCTAATGTTTATGCTAAGCCAATTACTACTGCTGCTGACATCAAAGAGGCTTTGATTGCTCAGCTGACAGCTCCGGTAAAATGGACTCAGTCATTAATAGAAATGGATAAAGATGGAATCAATGACTTTATCGAATTAGGCCCGGGTGCAGTTCTGCAAGGTCTTGTAAAAAGAACACTTAAAGGCAAAAACATAGCCGGTGTTGATAAAGTAGAAGATGTGGAAAAATATATTGCAGGTTAAAAAAAGATATTTTTTAACTTTAGTTTTGTCAACTTTATAAAAGTATGATAATGGGAAACAGATTTGAAGGAAAAGTTGCTGTCGTTACAGGCGGTTGCCGCGGTATCGGAAAAGCAATAGTAGAAAGATTTTTGCAGGAAGGAGCTAAAGTATACTCTTTCGATTATGTAGTACCCGGAGAAGGCGAAACATTTATCGAAGATGCAGCTTTAGCAGGAAATGCTTATTGCGTACAAACTGACGTTACAAAATCTGAATCTGTGGCAAACTCTTTTGATACTGTAGTTAAAGCCGAAGGCAGAGTAGATATTTTAGTAAATAACGCAGGTGTTACTCGCGATAATTTGTTAATGAGAATGTCTGAAACAGAATGGGATCAGGTAATTGATACCAACTTAAAAGGTACATTTGTTTGTACAAAAGCTGTTACAAGACAAATGATGTCTCAAAGAAACGGACGCATAATTAACGTAGGCTCAATTGTTGGCTCAAGAGGCAACGCTGGCCAGGCAAATTATGCTTCTTCAAAAGCAGGTGTGATTGGTTTTACAAAATCAATCGCTGCAGAGCTTGCTTCTCGAAATATTTTGTCTAATGTTGTCGCTCCGGGTTATGTAGAAACTCCGATGACTGACAAATTAACTGATGACCAAAAGAAAGCTTATGCAGCAACTATACCATTAAAAAGAGCTGCAAGACCGGAAGATATCGCAAATGTAGTTGCATTTTTAGCTTCCGATGATGCTTCGTATGTAACAGGTCAGGTAATTCATGTAGACGGTGGATTAGCACTTTAAGGCATTTATATATATTTTTTATTTAATAATTATTGTACTAGGAGTATATCATGGATATTCTAGCAAAAGTAAAAGAAATCATCGTAAACAAACTTGGTGTTGAAGAAACACAAGTAACACTTGAAGCTTCTTTCACAAAAGATTTAGGTGCAGACTCTTTGGATACAGTTGAACTTATCATGGAATTCGAAAAAGAATTCGATATCACTATCGAAGATAGCGAAGCTGAAAAAATCCAAACTGTAGGTGATGTTGTTAGTTTCTTAGAAGCAAATAAGTAATTATTTGCTAAACAGGAAGCTTAAAGAGACTTTATTGAAGTCGACTTAAGAAAGAAATTTGTCAGGGCGTTCGTTTTTTTAAGCGTTATGCCCTGACTCGATTTTAAAAAGCCTCTATAAAATTATAGTATTGTGTAAAGTTTAACAACGGCGAGATATTATGCCGAATTACGATTTCCCACGTGTAGTAATTACCGGTCTTGGTGCTGTTACTCCTATCGGTAATAATATTGATGAATTTTGGAATGCAATGATGGAAGGCAAGAGCGGAGCCGGTCCGATTACCGGGTTCGATGCCTCAGAATACAAAACTCAATTTGCATGCGAAGTAAAAGGATTTGAAGTTGAAAAATACCTCAACAGAAAAGAGGTACAGCGTATGGATCCGTTTACTCATTATGCAATAGCAGCTGCATCTATGGCTATTGACGATGCTGCTATTGATTTAGAAACATTAGATATGGAAAGAGTTGGAGTTGTATTTGGTTCCGGTATTGGTGGTATGTGGACTTATCATCATCAACAGGAACAACTCTACAAAAGAGGGAAACCTGACAGAATCTCTCCATTTTTTGTACCAATGATGATCTCCGACATTGCAGCTGGTCAGATTGCTATTCGTTGGGGCTTTAAAGGGCCAAATTACGCTACTGTTTCTGCTTGTGCTACTTCATCACACGCAATTGCTGATGCTTTGATGCTTCTTCAAAGAGGTAATGCTGATATGATGATTTGCGGAGGTAGCGAAGCTGCTATTTGCCCTATGGGTGTTGGTGGATTTAACTCTATGCAAGCTTTATCTACACGCAATGATGACCCTACTACAGCAAGTCGTCCGTTTGATAAAAACAGAGACGGTTTCGTAATGGGCGAAGGCGGTGGTGTGCTTGTATTAGAAACATTAGAACATGCTCGCAAAAGAGGTGCTAAAATCTATGCTGAATTAGCTGGATTTGGTATTACTGATGATGCTCATCATATTACGTCTCCTTCAGTGGATGGTCCTTCTCGCTCAATGAAATTAGCGTTGGAAGATGCTGGAATTAAACCTGAAGATGTAGATTACCTCAATGCACATGGTACTTCAACTCCGCCAAATGATAAAAATGAAACTGCAGCTGTTAAAGCAATTTTTGGCGATCATGCATACAAAATGGCAATTAGCTCTACAAAATCGATGACAGGCCACTTATTAGGCGCAGCAGGAGCTATTGAAGCTGTTGCTACTGTGCTTGCTATTAAAAACAGTAAAGTTCCTCCTACGATTAATATTATTGAGCAGGATCCTGAATGTGATCTTAACTATACACCAGATAAACCAATTGATTTGGAAATAAAAGCTGCTATCAGTAATACTTTTGGTTTCGGTGGCCATAATGCTACTTTATGTTTCAAAAAATTTGAAGATTAGACCTATAAATGAAAGAAATATTTCAGCAGATTTATGACGGAATTTTTAGGTTCAAACCGCTAAAGAATTTTATAAATAGCGAATCCAACCATAGGGAGCTCTTCCCTGTGGTTGGTTTTTTAGATACCCAGAAGAAAAAAGAATTAGAAAAATCTTTAAAACTTAAAATCAATACTTCAGAGTATTATGAACAGGCCTTAATACATAGGTCTTATGTTCAGGTATTAGGACGAAAAGATGTATACTCTAATGAGAGATTGGAATTTCTGGGTGATGCAATTTTAGGTATGCTCGTTGCTGAGTATCTATTTTCATTGCATATTAAAATTCCTGAAGGTGAACTTACAAAAATGCGAGCTAGGTTAGTCAATAAAAAATCATTGACGGTATGTGCAAAAGAGCTTAAACTCGATGATTTTTTAATGATGAGCTATAGTTGCCAAAACTCCTTAAAACAAGGTAATGATGCAGTGCTGGGTGACGCCATGGAAGCTGTTATCGCCGCTGTTTACCTTGATTCTGGAATAGAAGCAGCTAATGATTTCATTTTGAATAGATTAATTCCTACACTTTTAAGTAAAAGTGTTTTGGAAGATACAAATTATAAAAGTAAATTGCTTGAAACCGTACAGGCAAATGGAAAAGAAGCACCTTCATATACTGTGCTTGAAGCTAATGGACCCGACCATGATAAAGAATTTAAAGTCGGAGTGTTTGTAGAAGGAGAGCTGCTTGCTGTCGGTATAGGTAAAAACAAACGAAGTGCTGAGCAGAGTGCTGCTTACAAAGCTTTGGAAAATAATAAGTAATCTATTTTAGTAACTAATAAATATAGTGATGCGGTATGGAAAAGTTAATATTTGAAAAATCTCGTCCGGGCCGTAAAGGTTATACGCTTCCTCAGTTAGATGTCGATCCGGTTTCTATCGAAGCGAATATCCCGCAAGACCTAATTCGAAAAAACGACGCTGATCTCCCTGAAATCAGTGAAAATGAAGTTGCCAGACACTTTACTAAACTGTCTAAACTTAATTTCAATATAGAAGAAGGATTATATCCTCTTGGATCTTGTACTATGAAGTACAATCCTAAAGTAAATGAAGTTACTGCTTCTTTACCCGGGTTTACTCATGTACATCCATGTAGCCAGGAAGAACATGCACAAGGTGCTTTGCAGCTTATGTATGAACTAGGCGAATCTTTAAAAGAAATTACCGGTTTACCTGGTGTTTCTTTGCAACCTGCTGCCGGTTCTCACGGTGAGCTAACGAGTATCTTTATGTTCCGTGCATATCACTTGCACAAAGGCGATACTAAAAGAGATAAAATTTTAATTCCTGATGCAGCTCATGGTACTAACCCTGCTTCTGCTGCTATCGGTGGTTTTAAAATCATAAGTATTAACTCTACTGAAGATGGTAGAATTGACCTTGATGATTTGAAATCAAAAGTAGGCGATGATACTGCCGGCTTTATGATTACTAATCCTAATACAATCGGTCTTTTCGAACCTCAAATTCTTCAAATCAATAAAATCATCAAAGATGCCGGTGGTTTACTTTATATGGACGGTGCAAACTTAAATGCCCTTATGGGTATTGCTCGTCCTGGTGATATGGATTTTGATGCTGTTCACTTCAATTTGCACAAAACAATGTCTACTCCTCACGGTGGTGGTGGTCCTGGTTCTGGTCCAATCTGTGTTTCTGAAAGATTGAAACCATTCTTACCTGTTCCTCAAATTGAAAAAGACGGTGAAACATATAGAATCGTAATGGATAAAGAATTGTCAATCGGAAAAGTACATTCTTTCTTCGGAAACTTTGGTGTAATGGTTAGAGCTTATACATATATTCGTATGTTAGGCGCTAAAGGTTTGTTTGAAGCAAGTAAAAATGCGATTATCAATGCTAACTACTTATTCAAACTTATCAAAGATAACTTCGAAGTACCATTCGATGAGTTCTGCATGCATGAATTCGTTATCAGCGGTGATAAACAAAAGGCTAAAGGTGTATCTACAAAAGATATGGCTAAAAGATTATTGGACTATGGTTTCCATGCTCCAACAATTTACTTCCCGCTTATCGTTCACGAAGCAATGCTAATTGAACCTACTGAAACAGAAACTAAAGAAAGTCTTGAATCTTTTGCAGATGCTATGAATGCAATTGCAAAAGAAGTAGAAACTAATCCAGAATTAGTTCTTAATGCTCCATCAAACTCTCCACTTAAGAGACTTGATGATGCATTAGCTGCGAGACAGTTGAATATTCGTTGGAGAAAAGAAGCCTAGTTTCTTCTTTTCTGACATGTGTATAAAAACAAACGCTACGAATTTTTCGTAGCGTTTGCTGTTTAAGCTGATCCTAGTTTTTTCAAGTATAACTTATAAAGGCTTGATCGGGATGCATATCTCTATAAGAAATTTTCCTTCAGGATGAGATCTGTGATCATTTAAATATAATTCGAAACATGGTCTATCATCTGGTTGGTAACCGCTTTGTGGAAGCCATTCGCTATAAATATAACTCCATGCGCCCTGGAATTCTTCAGCAGAAACCTCAAATCCGTGCACAGCATACTGACCGCCTTCAATTACAGTGCTTCCAACAACTCCTTCAGTTTTTGTACCTTCCGGTACTGTTATGCAAACATCAACACGTAAGTTTTTAGATTCTGTGATTTCAGGGTCATCGTAATAGACACACATACTTTTTATATCAGGTTGATTTAGTAGTTCTCTTGGGCCTGCCCATCCCATTAGTTGTGACCACAGGCCTGCAAATAATTCTTCATTGCCCTGATAAGCTCCAAAATGACGAACATAAGCTACATTCATATTCGCTATGTTTTTAATTTCAAAATGTGTTTTAGTAGGTACTTTCATTGTACATCTCCTATCAATAGTATAATAATTTTGTTGAGCCGACTCATTTGTAATTACATTACTAAGATACGAGTTCTCATTTTCAAAAGCTTTTCCATTGTTGCTTTCTAGTTGTCTATTCTTGCTATTTTTCGAATTGATTTTATCAAACTTCTTGCAGCCTCCGTTTCTCCATTTGCTGGCACTCATTCCGTAAGAAGCTTTGAATAATTTAGCAAAAGATGCTGAGGAAGCAAATCCTGAATCAAAGGCAATCTCAGTTATAGATTTTTTAGGGCTATATATGAGCTGTGAAGCAGCTTTCTCAATTTTAAGTCGTTGAATAAAACTATATAAAGTTTCACCTACTAGAGAAGAGAAAATCCGATGGAAGTGATACTGAGAGAAGTTAGATACCTTAGATAATTCGATTAAGCTTAAATTTTTATCCAGATTATTTTGTATATAGTCAATAACTCTGTTTATTCTATTTAAGTATTCCTGTTCAATATACTTATTATCCATTATCATTCTCACTTTATAATTGAAGTGTCTTTATCAATATTTCAAATTAATACAAACGATAACTCTTACAAAACTAAAAATCCCCTGAAAGAAATGCTGTTCGATCAGGGGATTATTTTAAAATATTCTATAAAATTTTTAGCTTTTATCAATATCCTGCCTTTGAAAACCCATCCCATAGAAGGAATAGCTTTGTAAGTTCGTTTTTGCTCATATCGGTCATAAAAGGATTTGTTTTACTACGAATTTTGTTATATTTTTTTTCTAAATATTCTTCTGGAGCCATAGATAATTCTTTAGAATACATAGTCTTCCAGTTGCCTATAATCTTTTCACGTCTTTGTTTGATCTTACCAAAATCATCAGCATAGTCTGTATATAAACTTTGTAATTTATTGCTGTATAATTTTGATAATTCTTTGATCCTTTTAACAACAATAGCATGCTCTTCAGCATATTTGGAATATCTGGCTTTGAGCTCATTTTTATCGTAGTCTATTCCTGCATTATTATAACGCTTCATCTGCTTAATAAAAGTTTTGCGTTCAGCTTTTTGTAGCCTTTTTAGCTCTGTATATCTGAATCGTAAATCGTTGAGTTCTTCTAATTCGTCTTTGGTGAGATTTCGGTCAAAAGTTTCTTTCATTTCTTCCATTATAGGTAAAGTATTGGAATAATGAAGAGCTTTCAAGCTAGCTTTTAGTTCTTGAAATAGTATTTTGGTTTGCATTTTGTTGTCATTTATAGCTTCTTTCGCAGCATTAACAGTTATAAGCGCAATAAGAAGCATTCCAAATATCATTAAGCTTTTTTCGAATTTAGACATAACTACTCCGCAAGAAATTACTCTAATATATAAGACACACGATTCACAATAAGGTTTAACTTACAAAGCTAATTTGTAAGAAACAAAAAATTTGTATATTTGAATCTAAGTTAAACCTAAAAGATTGGAAAGATTATGGATAAAGCACAATTAGAAAAACTATACAGGGAAAGAGACAGAGCAGTTAGAGTGCTTTCTAAAAACGGAAAATTCAGAGCAGTAGCAATTAAAAATTCTATTTCTGCTTTAACTGCCCAAAAAAGACATAATCTGCCATATTTGGCAGCTTTTATGATGGCACGTACAATGAGTGCAGCATCTTGTCTAGCTATGTTTTTGAAAGGCGATGAAAGAATTGTAGTGGAAGCAGAAGGAAATGGTCCTATCAATAGAGTTTATGCTGAAGCTATTCAGGTTGGAGAGGTGAGAGGTTTTGTGAACTTAGCTCCTGATGCAGGGGAAAGAAAAATCGAAGATCTTTCAGAAGCTCTTGGACTTGGATTATTTAAAGTAACAAGATATATATATGATTCAAATGAACCTGTTCAAGGTGTTATTCCATTACAGGGTGGAGATATTGCTTCAGACTTATCTTACTACTATCATCAGTCAGAGCAAATTCCTTCAGCTGTGATTCTTGATACTACGTTCGATGATGATGGGTATTTAAAGCAGTCCGGTGGTATTATTGTGCAGGCTATGCCGGGAGCAACTGACGAAGATAATAAAGAAATATATGAAGCATTAGTAAAAGTAACATCTTTAGCTGAATATTACGAAAAAGGACTTTCTCCTTTGGATGTTATGAAAGAAGTGCTGCCTTTTGAATTCGAACTGGTAAAAAGTTCCCAAGTCGACTTCTTCTGCCGATGCAGTAAAGATAACTTTCTAGGCAAACTAAAAACTCTTGGTTTGGATGAAATCAGAGATATGCGTAAAGAAGGCGATAATGAATTAGTATGCCATTTCTGCAATGAGAAATATATTATAGATGATGAAGATTTTGATGTTTTGGAAGCTGAACTTCAGGCAAATAATAACTAAATCTCACACAAATATATATTTGATGATATAAAATTTACATCAAAAAAAATGAATTTCAATTATGAATTCAATAGTACTAAGACTGGTTAAATAAAATGTAACTTGTTTTATTTGAGTATTTTGCTTAAACTGAATTTTGTAATTAAGCATCATTAACACCAAAGAGTTGTGGATTAAATCAATTTTTATAATTCGCAACCTTTTGTATTTTTGTAGCTTCTAAATGATAAGATCTATAACACATATATTTTATTCACACAAACTCAGGAGCATTTCTGATGGAAAAATTTGCTAATATGACTTATTTGGATTTTAGCAATCCTGAAATCTCTAAAGCACAAAAAGAAGCTATTGCTAAAGTTCGTGCTACTTTCGGTAAAGAATATCCGAACATTATCAATGGCGAAAAAGTTTTTACAGACAAAAAAACAAAATCTTATAACCCTGCAAATACTGATGAATTGATCGGTACTTTTCAAAAAGGCGGACAAAAAGATGCTGAAACTGCAATTCAATCTGCAGCTGAAGCTTTTGAATCATGGAAACATGTAGATGCTTACGAAAGAGCTCAGTATCTTTTCAAAGCTGCTGCTGTGATCAAAAGAAGAAGATTAGAAATCAATGCCTGGATGATCTCTGAAGCTGGTAAAAGCTATATCGAAGCTGATGCTGACACTTGCGAAGGTATCGACTTCTTAGAATTCTATGGCCGTGAAGCTATTCGTTATGCTCAACGCCAAGAAGTTACAACTTACCCTGGCGAAGATAACAATTACTTCTACGTTCCATTAGGCGTAGGTCTTTGTATTCCACCTTGGAACTTCCCATTTGCAATCATGCTTGGTATCACTTCTGCAGCAATTGCAGCAGGTAACACTGTAGTATTGAAACCTTCTTCTGAAACTCCAATGATGGCTTGGTTATTTGCTGACATTATGCACGAAGCCGGCCTTCCTAAAGGCGTATTAAACTACTTCGTTGCTTCTGGTGCTGAAGCTGGTGACTATATGGTACAACATCCAAAAACTCGTTTTATCTCTTTCACTGGCTCAATGGAAGTTGGTTTAAGAATTAATGAATTGGCTGCTAAACCATCTCCTGGTCAAATCTGGATCAAACGCATTATCGCTGAAATGGGTGGTAAAGATACTCTTATCGTTGACTCTGAAGCTGATATGGACTTAGCAGTTGATGCAACTGTTACTTCTGCTTTCGGTTTCCAAGGTCAAAAATGTTCAGCTTGCTCTCGCGTAGTTGTAGATAAATCTATCTATGATGAATTCGTAGCAAGAGTTAAAACTGAAGTAGAAAAAATTGAAATTGGTAACCCTGCTGAAAACTTCCGCATGGGTCCGGTTATCAGTGCTTCTGCTGAAAAATCTATCATGGAATACATCGAATGGGGTAAAGCTAACTGTACATTACTTACTGGTGGCGAAAAAGCTGAAGGTAATGGTTACTTTATCAAACCTACTGTATTTACTGACGTTGATCCTGAAGCAAAAATCTCTTTGGAAGAAATCTTTGGCCCTGTATTAGCAGTAATTAAAGCTGAAGATTATGATGATGCATTGAGAATTGCTAACAACACTATCTATGGTTTAACTGGTGGTGTTATCTCAAATAACGTTGCTAAATTGCAAAGAGCTAAACGCGAATTCCATGCAGGTAACTTGTACTTAAACAGAAAAATCACTGGTGCATTGGTTGACGTTCAGCCTTTCGGTGGTTTCAACATGTCTGGTACAGACTCTAAAGCAGGTAGCCGTGACTACTTAGCATTATTTATGCAAGGTAAATCAGTTACAACAAGATACTAAGACTTAATCAGTCTCTAGATATACAAAGAGGAGCTTTCTTTTTAAAGAGAGCTCCTTTTTTTTCATTAATTCCAGTTGCTGTGAATTCGATAGAATATGCTAAAGTTAGAAAATTCCTAGTTTTCTAGGCAAGAATAAACTATAAACTCTGCTTTTGCCAGTAATTTAAATAAAAGATTGGTGTTATTTTTCTTCATTGATTTTATCGAGTTCTTTATCTTTTAGTTCCTTTTGTTCTTTTTCCCATTGCTCTCTGTATTTCAAATCCTCTTTTGCACTTTTATAATGTTCCTTTTGTACTTTATCATATATCTCTTTTTTTTCCTCTACCAACGTAGTTATCAAAGAGTCCAGCTTTTCACTATTATAGAAGTCCAGACATGTCAGCATTATATCTCTATGTCCTTCCTTAGTCTCTTCGAATATCACTCCTATAGGAATAGAATCTGCCGCTTCTTTTGCACAGCTATCTAAAATGGCTAATTCTATCTTATATTGTTCAGGATTTTCAATGCTATAAAATGTACCCAAATATCCATCCTCTAGTTTTATTTCATATCCTACAATTCCATAGTCTATACACCTACATAGACTAAATTCTCTAAAATGCTCTTTAATTATTGATATGTATTCTTCAAGCGAAACAGTATCATCTATCGCTAAATGACGAAGACTTCTTTTTTCTTCAGATGATCCCATATAAAACATAGCTAAGAAAATAGTCACTAGACCTATGGTCATTAAAATCTTATTTGTTATTATTCTCATTGCAACAACTCCAAAAAACTTAAATCAATAATAAAGTAATGACTTAAGTGTATAAAATATGGATACTTAGCTTTTGTTTTTACTTGATTTCTTCTACCACCCAGGCTGATCAATATACTGATCTAAGCTTGAGGGTTTATTGCCTTTAAGAAGCTTATCTAGATATTTGCCTATAACATCGAACTCCAGATTCACATAAGCGCCGATTCTGATATTATTCAGATTTGTTACTTTCCATGTGTGCGGAATCACTGAAACCATAAACTTATATCCTTCAACTCTTGCTGAGGTTAAACTTATGCCATCAATAGTAACCGAGCCTGTGGGGATCACGTATTTATCAAATTCAATAGGGTAGGAGACCCAAACTAAAATTCCTGCACTTTCTTTATGAATGTTCGCAACTGTTCCTATGGTATCAACATGCCCCTGCACGAGATGCCCGCCCATTCTATCACCCAGGCGAGCAGCTCTTTCAAGATTTATTTTCATTCCGGGACGAAACTGTCCAAGTGTGCTTTTCCTCAAAGTTTCTTCCACTGCTTCCACTTCAAAGTGATGTTCAGATCGCGCAACCACTGTCTGGCAAGCACCATTTAAAGCAACGGAATCATCAATTTTCAAATCATCCATTACTTTTGAGGCTTTGACACTAATTCGTTTGCCTCCGCCTATTGGGCGAATAGCACTTATTTCTCCAAGCTCTTCAATCAATCCCGTAAACATCTGTTTCTACTCCGCAGTTTGAATCATTTCAGTTTCATAAGGTTTGTCATCAACCAATTCAAAGTCAATAGCACGTTTTTCTAATAGAACTTTGATGACTTTCACTCTGATGCGTTTACCCATGTGTAATATTTTTTTGTGGCGTTTACCCACAAGTCGCATTTTTTTCTCTTCAAATAAGTAATAGTCATCATTCATGTCTTTCATGTGGATAAGACCTTCTGCATAAATACCATCTACTCTGACAAATACACCGAAACTGGTTACGCCTGTGATTATACCGTTAAACTCTTCGCCTACATGTTTTTCCATCATCATAGCGCCAGCCACTTTATTAGAAGCTCTTTCTGCTTCCATGGCGGCTCTTTCGCGGTCTGTAGTTATTTGAGCAACATCTTTCATAAGTATATTCAGCCATTTCATTCTATCAGGGCTTACTTTGCCTGCGTGATATTCTTTCAACATGCGATGTACAATTAAATCTGCATATCTTCTGATTGGCGAAGTAAAGTGAGAATAGTACTTAAATCCTAAGCCATAGTGACCAATATTTTTAGTGGAATATTCTGCTTTCGCCTGAGATCTGATCAAAACTGAATGTATAATATCCTTTTCCGGTAATTCATTTACTTCTTCCAGCAATCTGTTTATCTCGTGAGAAGTTAGATTTTGCTTTCTTACTTTCACACCAAACTGCTTAATGAAATTCAACGCATCTTCAAGTTTTGTCGGATCAGGATTATCATGTACACGATATAAGAAAGGTACATTTTTAAGTTTCTGCATAGAAGCCAGTTTTTCTACGTGGGTAGCCACAACTTTATTTGCAATAAGCATACATTCTTCTACCAGCTGAGTTGCATGATTAGCACGCTTCATTTTAACTTCTACAGGATTTTTCTGTTCATCTAATACGTAGCGGAGTTCCATAGTATCAAACTCAATACCGCCTGCCTGATAGCGTTTATCTCGCAAAAGTCTGGATAGTTTATGTAGGGAGAGAATTAGCTCCTGATTATCGCCTTCACCAGTTTGGATAATTTCAAACACTTCATCATATGTGTATCTGCGTTTGCTGTTGATTATAGTTTCAGTGATTTTATAATCAACAATCTGAGCATTTGGAGATATTTCCATATAACATGAATATGCAAATCTAGGCTCATTTGGTTTAAGTGAGCATAATTCATTCGAAAGCTCTTCAGGGAGCATAGGGACAACTCTATCTACAAGATAAGTTGAGTTACCACGTAATCTAGCTTCAATGTCTAAATCAGTATTTTCTTCTACATAGTAGCTCACATCAGCAATGTGAACACCCAGATAATAGTTACCGTTGTTCAAGATCTTCAAAGACAGTGCATCGTCAAAGTCTTTTGCATCATGCGGATCAATTGTGATAATCAGATCTTTCTGAACATCCAATCTGCCCGGATAATTTTTAGTAACATCCGGCAGAGACATAGCTCTTGCTTCTTTGACAACTTTATCAGGGAATTTCTCAGGTAAATTGAAATCAGTAAGAATAGAGTCAAATTCCGCTTTTGCTTCACCTGCTTTTCCAATAATCTCAACAACTTCAGCATGAGGAGATTTTGTAGGATGTTCCCAGCTTACAAATTTTGCATTTACTTTGTCGCCCGGTGCTGCACTTTTAAGTAGCTCTTTAGGTACTAAAAAGTCAACATATATTGATTCATCATCAGGCACAACGAAATTGAAATACCCATCAAACTGAATAGTACCTGCAAACTTAGTTTGATTTCTGCTTACTATCTCAACAATCTCGCCTTGAGGTTTCTTCCTTTTTTTAAGAGCAAGAAGTTTAACAATTACCTCGTCACCTGAAAGAGCAGTATTAAGATGGGATTGTTTAACGCTGATCTTAGGGAATTCCGGAACATCTGTTTCCACATAAGATTTTTTATGTTCTATAACAAGCGTACCTTTTATAGAAGAACTGTCCTGATAAGACTTTAGAGCATACTTTCTGCGCGCAAACTTTTCAATTACGCCGTGCTCTTCAAGATCTTCGAGTACGTCTTGTAATAAATCATATTCTTCACTTTCTGAATTTATTTCCATCAGCTTAGCAATCTCGTGCCTTCTGATAGGTAGGGGAGACTGGCGAAGTATATCAAGTACTTCATTAGTAACTTTATCATATAAACTTTTTGTAGACATATTTTTCTCATTAAATGTGTAATTGGAAGTATGCAATTCTGCATACTTCCAATTATATCAAAATAATCTATATAAGCAAGTAGTTTTGTGAGATGATGGGATTTTTGTGGGGAAATACCTAAGTTGAATTTGCTATTTACTGTGAGTAATTGAAGCTATTTTACTTTCAATATCTTTAATTTTACTATTCCAATAATCAACAGCTTTGTCTTTGTCTATAGTGCTTTTCATTCTAGTTCCTGTTTTAAATTCTGAAGGTATTTTCCATAGATACTCACAGTTTTTCTTCCAATCAAAGTGCTTTTCACTTTGATTAGTAGGTTCTACTCTGTGCAGCAAAAACGTCGATGATCTATATATTCGGCTTTCATTTCCTCAAGATATGCCATTAAAGCGTCGTGATCTTTAGGAATATATCCCGGTCCGGTACATCCGCAGGAAAAGAATCTAATTCCTGTTATATAAAGCTCCTTCACGTGTTTCCAAGCTTTAATATTTTTTTGTTTTGAAGCTTCAAAATCCTTTCCAATTATGAACATTTCATTCCCACAGTGAGGGCAGATTACAGGATCGTCCTTTCTATTTTTAGTATATTCACCTTCCATATATTAAATTAATCTACGCTTGAAAGTTTTTCTACAATCAAAGCAAACATAATGAAGTTTATATTTTACTAAAGCATATTTACACATTTGATTTCACTAAGACAGTTTTTGTAACTAAATAGTAGCACAAATATAGCAAAATATATTAAATTCATTTCAGTATTCAACTTGCTAGATGACTTAAACTCCCTCTCTCTCCACATATTCCTTAACTGTATCCACAATCAGCTGCGCGGATTTTTCTACACCGAGCTCAGAGCTATCTATTGTAAGATGATAATTTCGAACATCATCCCAAACTTTACCGGTGAACTGCTTGCAGTAGTTTGCTCTTTCTATGTCAATCTCTTCGATTTCTTCAGCTGCTTTCTCTGCCGGTACGCCGTACTCTGTTTGAACTCTTTTCTCTCTTGTTTTGCTGTCAGCATGTATAAAAATGTTGAAGCAACCGGGCTGATCTTTTAATATAAAATTAGAACATCTACCCACAATTACAGCAGAGCCTTCTGCATAAATATCGCGTATGATTTTACTTTGCACTAGGAAAAGTGCATTCAATGGAGGAAGCTTTTCATCTATATAAGCATAATTTTGCTCATAAAGCTGATAAAGCAGATTATGCACAAGCTTCTGCTCATGCTTTTGGATATAATCAGTAGTAAAACCACTTTTTGCAGCTGTCATCTGAATCAATTCTTTATCATAAAAAGTGATTCCAAGCTTATCAGCAACCGCTTTACCTATCTGATGGCCACCACTTCCATACTCTCTGGCGATAGTTATAACAAGATTATTTCCGAGAGTCGAAGCTGCGGATTGAATATCATCAGACATTTTGAGTTTTTCATCCGTAGCAAGCCACTTATCTAAAATATGGATATGCTTACCGTAAAATCTGGCGAAATAGCCTACCAAAATAGCTGCTGCAACAGTGCCTTCTCTAATGCCTGCCAGCGCGCTTAGAAAGATAAAAGAACTGGCAATTCCCAGAATAACCATGGAACTATCTATGGCAATCTTTGTTTTACCAAATTCTATATCAAAAACTTTTGTAATTGCCATGGCAAGACCTTCACCGGGCAGATAAGTTAGCTTAGCTTTCACTTCTAAAAAAACACCAAAAGCAACAACCACACAGGCTAATAAACACAGCAAAGCCTTGCTTAGATAATCAGCAGGTTCCAGCCAGGAAAACATCTGCATAGTGAAAT
Source organism: Kapaibacterium sp. (SeqCode) (assembly GCA_965140345.1). Lineage (GTDB taxonomy): Bacteria > Bacteroidota > Ignavibacteria > Kapaibacteriales > UBA2268 > JBFHIJ01. The sequence continues at coordinate 211,870 of OZ223202.1, read as the reverse complement.
CAATAAAAAAGCCAAAAACAAATACTACAGGAATCTGAATCAGCTGAACCCACTCATATTTTTTCCTTAGCACTGCCATCTGTAAAAGAATCAGCAGTACATTTAATATGATAGTGGTCTCTCCTAAAGTAAGGGGGAATTTCAAACTATAGACATAAGGGATGCAGGATATAGGCGATACTCCTAAATCAGCTTTTACTGACAGAGTAACACCCATGGACATAAAAAACAATGCAAATATAAATACTACAGATTGTTTTAAAATATTAATATGTATCATAAAAATTCAATTATTATTTTTATTGTATCAGTTGGAATAAATCCAATTATTTACTTCAGAATTCGCAGTATAAACTGGGATTGCCATAAATATTTATATTTTGATAGATCTTATCTAGAAACTATAGAATCGCATTTTTGACGATTAAATTTAAATCTATGCCTAAAATGACTTATAACAAAAATAACGAAATATATTATATAAATAGCATTACTAGAGTCTTATGTAATTATTGAATATATGAATAGTAACATGTTTTGTAGACAATAAATCTAAATATGCTAGATAAATCTCAAAAACTTGCGATTCTGATAAGTCAATGTAAATAGATTTTTGGAAGATATATTTTAGATTTTTTTACTGAGGGAAGAAAAGGAGTATGTTCTGTTTAGCAATGGTATGTTTTGAACAATTTAAGCCGGGTACAAAAGCACCCGGCTAATGGAAATTATTTGGTAGAATCACTGTCATTAATAGGTCTAACTTCTCTGACAGGTTCCCATAGTTCAATCTTGTTTCCTTCATTATCCATTATATGGATAAATTTACCATAATCATAAGTTTCCAAAGTATCTACTATTGTAACACCTTTTTCTTTCAGCTGTTCAATAAGGCCTTCAATATTTTGCACAGTGTAATTGATCATAAATTCTTTTTCTGAGGGATCAAAATATTCAGTTTTATCTTCAAATAAAGTCCATTGCAAAAAGTTTACTTTATCAGGTTCATCGGTTTTTCTGGATTCAAATGAAGCTCCCCACTGATTCATAGGTAAACCAAGATGATCTTTATACCATTCTCTTGATTTTTCAGGGTCTTTACTTTTAAAGAATATACCGCCGATTCCGGTAACTTTAGGCGTATTGTCTTGCATTTTATCTACCTCTTGTATATTTATTTTTGTTTCTATTTCGGCTTCTTTTTTTTCACAAGCCATGAATATCATAGCAGACAGGAAAATAGCAATAAATATTTTATACATGAAATTATTCCTTGTTGATGTATAAGTTGTTGTGTTTAAGATTCTTTTTCTAAATCAAACTTACCGATTTCCGGTTTAGAAACGATGTTTAAGTAGATTTCCGCTAAGTCCAAACCGTCAGTTGAAAAAATTATGGCTAACCCAAATTTATCAATCTGTTTTAGGATTATTTTATGAAAAATACTTTCATAATCATAAATTCTTATACCTGTAGAAATATTGAAATGTGGAGTTAATGATATATACTCTGATAGTACTTGTACAATGTCCTCTTCATTTGGTTCTTCTTTAGCTAAAAAGAAAAAGTCACTTCCATAAATCAAGTTTTTAAGTAACTCATAAGTTGCTTCTAGAGATGGTACAGGAAATGTAGTCCATAATATAAGCTTATTATTGATTAGACTGTGCATGTTGAAATGGGATTTATCTGTTATTGTCTCATTTAGAAAATCTACTAATTTGTTTCTTTCTTTACCAGATGCAGGATAATAACTTCTCCAATATCCTTTTTTTATAGAGAGCAGATTCCTCCCTTCGCTACCTCCTCCAAAAGCAAAATAATATAGTGTTAAATCTTTATTTCTAGCTATTTCAAATAATTTATTGGCAAGAGATTTAACGACTTCATCGCTTGCAAACGGAATATTTGTCTCGTAGCCAAAATATTGATACTGATTTCCTGATTTATTTATTGTATCTAATAAACTTCTAGGAATTTGTATTTCATTAGGTCTGTTATTGCTTGTTACATAACTAATAATTTTCTTGTGCATTTTTATCCCTTCTTTATCTGGTATGATTTTGAAACAGGATAGTATTTACTCTAAATCATCAGTATCTACAATCCAATGTTCTATATTTTTCTCTAAATCATATTCTTTCAAAAGGGCCACTACTGCTTCTTTCATACTTCTGATCTCTTTTTTATATACATGTGGAATTAAATCAAAAATATCATCTAGCTCTCTTCCTCTATCAACTAAATCTATTACTTCAGATCTAATTCCTACTTCCTTTAGTGTATCAACTCCATAAGGAGAAAACATTGCTCTGGTTGTTAGATACAAAGGAATTATATCTTTTTCTAAACTATCAAGTAAGCCATACATTAAAATTAGTATTCTGATTTCAGTTTCTTCTTTTGATCCTAATTCTAAATATATCATGTTATTGCACTTCAGTAGTTAATTTCTAGTTTATACAGTCAACTTATTTTCCAGTCCTCAAGTATATCAATAAAATATTCTTTATCATATACACTTAGTGGCCCGATAAGACTACAAAATATTTGGTTGATCCCAGCCCACTGTATTACTTCTTTATAAATGTCATTATCATCTGAAAATGATGTTAAACATACAATCGCACCTTGCTTTGAACCATACTCCGGTAAAAAAGCAAAAACCTCTTTATTATTACCATCAATACTGATAGTATATGGGGTGATAATTTCAAAATTCAATTCTTGAGCTGCTCTAAGCCAGTTACTTCGTACGGTAGATTCAATTTCTTCAGTAATCATAATGTTATATTCCTTATGTTCTAATGCTAACTTAGATGGTTTTCTTGACTCTTTTCAAATACATAATGTTTTTTTGCACCTAATTGTTCTGATCCAGCTTCCATCGATATCCTTTTCTAAATCACATTCTTTTAACAGACTATATGCTATATTTTTCATCTCACGAATAGTTGATTCGTACTTTTGATTATTTCCTTGAAAAGAACTATCTAACTCCATCCCCTTTTGAATCAAATCAATTATTTCATCTCTTAAACCATTACTTTTAAGAACTTCTAAGGAATAATTTGAAAAAAAAGATCTTTGTGCATAATCTAAAGATATTACTTTGTTTTCTAAGCTTACAAGTATCCCATTTAAAAGCCCCAATATAATAATTTCGCTTTTCTCTTTAGTATCCATATAGATTGCTTTGATTTTATTATAATTTTTTTTGATATACTTTAGTTTTTTAATTCTCTCATTTTCTTGTATTATGTTTTCTGTATCTATATTTTCAACCCAGGGCTCTGCTAAATTGCCATAATCGTATTTACTTAACAGTGTATTACACATACTTTGCATTATTTGTATTCTATCCTTAAATTCATGTGGATACCAATCCAATACATTCTCAAGGAATAATCCTTCATAAATAAGGTTTAAGACTCCATTGTGTATTTGCTTTCTACTCCTCTCCGTCAAAACAAAGGGACTAAATATCGCAAGTTCTGCAGTACGTACTGATATGATATCTTTATCTAGATAATCAAGTATACCAGAAATAATAATTAATTTTATTCTTTCTGTTTCCTTCTTTTCAACTAATTTGATGATTAGTGTGGTTTTGCTGATGGTCATAATGTGACTTGTTTTTCAATTTGATAGTGTATGAAATTATAATATTCTTTTAGGGAATTCAAAATAATAATAATCGAGGTATTCAACAACAGTTTTTCAATTCAAAACGATTTACTGCTTTTGTTTATAAAACCAATGGTGGTTCAAACAAAAATGATTAAATTGCGACTTGGTGTTTTACAGGTTTTTGAAAAGGGTTTAGCATGTGTCCAAGACGCAGAGATTCAGATAAAGCACGTCCGAATTGCGCAATATTCGGAATTTTTAATCATCCTAAAGCTTCCATAATGACTTATTACGCTCTTCATGCTCTTCAGCATAGGGGACAGGAAGCTGCAGGAATTTCTACAATATATTTTGATGAGAAAAAACAGAAAAAACGTTTCGCTTATACTCGTGGCGAAGGTTTAGTTCTTGATGTGTTTTCTGATCCAAAAATATTGACTGATGTTTTAAAAGGTGATATGGCTGTGGGGCATAACAGATACTCTACAACCGGCTCTTCCAACCGAGCAAATATCCAGCCTTTTAATATGATTTATCATTCCGGTCTTATGTGTTTGGCTCATAACGGCAATCTTACTAACACAAAAACTCTTAGAAAGAAACTTCAGGAAGATGGTGCGATTTTCCAAACCACTACTGATTCTGAACTCTTCATGCACATGGTTGCTCGCTCAAAAGAGCCAAATGCAATTGAAAGAGTTAGAGGCGCATTGAAACAGGCTCGCGGCGCATATTCTTTGGCAATTATTACTGATGATTATCTAATCGCAGCTCGCGATCCGCATGGAGTTCGCCCGCTTTCTATCGGTAGAATGAAAGTAGGTGATGAATACTCTTATGTTGTTGCTTCTGAAACTGCTGCTTTTGATATTATCGGTGCTGAATATATCCGCTCGGTAAAACACAATGAAATGATTGTTATTGATAGAAATACAGTTGAAACAGGGGAGTTCCAAACCTTTACAATAGAAGATGAAACTCCTAAAGCTGCTCATTGTATTTTTGAATATATATACTTCTCAAGACCTGATTCGCTGGTATTTGGTCACTCAGTTGATAAAGTTAGACGTAAATTAGGTAAAAATTTAGCAATTGAAAGTCCTCTTAAATCTCCTGATGGCGATAAAGTAACAGTGATTCCTGTACCAGACAGCGGCAACACAGCTACGCTGGGATATGCAAGAGTTAATAATGAAATAAGTTGCCCTACTAAATATGAGCTTGGTCTTATCAGAAGTCACTATGTTGGTAGAACATTTATTGCTCCTGGGCAGGACAACAGAGAATTTAAAGTAAAAACTAAATTTAATACTGTTAAAGGTCTATTAGAGGACAAACATCTTGTAGTGATTGACGATTCGATAGTAAGAGGAACAACTTCAAAAGCCTTATTAAATCTAATTAAAGAAGCAAAACCTAGATCATTACACATGAAAATTACTTCTCCGCCAATCAAATTCCCTTGCCATTATGGTATGGATTTCCCTAGCAGAGAAGAACTTATTGCTAATGATTATCCTGATCAAAAAGCTATTGGAGATGCTATTGGAGCAGATTCAATGCACTATCTATCAGCAGAAAAGCTTTTAGAATCAGTTCCCCATGAAGATGGAATAGGCTATTGCACAGCTTGCTTCACCGGTGATTACCCAATAGAAATTGAGCAAGATTCAAGTAAAGAATCAGCAGAAGATTAAAATATTTAGATAGAGACTGTTTTATAAGTAAAAACTACAATTGTTATTGCTGCAACTACCCCGCCCTTCGGGCACCCCTTTACTTCGGCAAGCTCAGCACATAGCTTCCCAAGAAGGGGAATGTTTATAGTAGCCATAGCATCAATAACTAATTGTTATATAATTGCCTTACAAATTCCCCTCTTTTCAAAGAGGGGTGGCACATCGAAGATGTGACGGGGTGTTTAATACCACGAACACAGAAACTATATGTTCGTCTTTCACTTATAAGACAGTTGCTATTAGAAAACCTTATTCTCAAAATTGTATAGAATTCCCCTTGTATATTGGGAAAAACAATTTTAGTCGATATAGATTGTTATTAGATTACTAGATGCTTGACCTGGAAGTGAGCTTGAAATTCCCCTAGATAAGCTCTGCTATATTGTTCAAGAGGTTTACCACTTTCAGGTTATTCTTAAAAGCAAGAACAGTACTTAAGGCTACTCTCAAGGTAAGCTTGAATAAAAGACAAGGGAATGCGGTGAAGAATAATCGGGCATTTATCAATATTTTGTATTTATAGGAAAGATTGACTCATGAAGGTTCTAAAACAGTGCGTAGGTATAGATATTTCTAAAGATAGTTTTCATGCTACTTTTGGACAATTATTTGAAGATATGACAACTAGCTACAGTAAATCAAAGATATTTGCCAATGCTAAAGAAGGCTTTCGTGAGTTTATCAAATGGCGTAAAAGCCTATCAATCGCCGGTTGTCAGGTAAATTATCTAATGGAAGCAACCGGGATATATTATGAAGAGTTGGCGTATTATTTGGATTCAAAATCCTGTAAGCAGCACGTAATATTGCCGAATATGAGCAAGAACTTTGTAAAAAGTTTGAATATCAAGAGCAAAACAGACGAGATAGATTCTAAGGTTCTTTCTCAACTTGGCTTAGAGCGTAATCTGCCCGAATGGCAGCCGCCTGAGAGCTTTTTTAAACAATTGCGATCTTTGACACGCTATTATCATCAATTGAAAAATGATTTGACTTTGCACAAGAATCAGCTACATAGTATTGAGAGATCTAAAGACAGAGATGCCTTTATCATGCGTCAAAAGAAGCAACTAATAAAGATAATAGAAGACCAGTGCTCGGCATGCATGAAGCGCATGGAACAGCAAATATCCGAAAGTGATTATGCCGAAGAATTTGCATGCTTGCGTACTATTCCGGGAGTAGGCTTGGTTACAACAACAACGATAGTGGCTGAGACTCTAGGATTTAAGATGTTTAAGAACAGAAAGCAATTAGTAAGTTTTGCCGGCTATGATGTAATGAAAAATCAATCCGGAACATCAGTTAATGGGATGGAGCGTATTTCCAAAAAAGGCAATAAGTTTATTCGTAAAGCATTGTATTTTCCTGCTTTAAGCTCAGTTCGGAGTTCAGAAGATATGAAAGTGTTTTATTCGAGGATATTCGATAGAAGAAAAATTAAGATGGTTAGTTACGTAGCTGTGCAGAGAAAACTATTACTATTGACTTTTGCATTATGGAAAAATAAAGCAAACTTTGTAGAAGGCTATGCTTCAAAACAGGCTAAAATAGAAGTAGCCTGAACAAAGTCCAGGCTACACGGGATAGCAATACAAAATATTGCTTCCTTAGTATGATGCTAATATAAGAATTTTATTTAAAAATTGCTTGTTTTTTAACACAGTACCTCTTGAGGGGTGTCATGCGAAGCATGTCGGGGTGGAAAACTTTCGCAATATCAATTGTGCTAACTAAAGGTTCTTTATAATAAAATTCAACACAATCGCTTCAATCATATTCCTAATAAATTCCCCCAAGCCAAAAATCATGAAACAAGTCAAACACTTCATAAATCTCACAAATGGAATCGAATCTTTAGATAGATTAGGTATTGATCCGGAAAATGTCATGTTTATGCGTATTCAGTCGTCTCATTGCGAACGCCATCTTTGGAATAGAATAATTATGGAAGTGGATCATAATCTCTATATGATGCTTGCTTTGGGCTATGAGTGCAGAGTTTATGACTTTGGTACAAATACTGAAATGGCTAAAGCAATCTATATGGGGATTGAATGGATCAAATTTGTATTGAATAAAAGGTGGTTTGGGATAGATTATAAGCCGAATGCAAAAGGCAGAAATATCACTTCCTATTTTACTCAAGAATACGGAAAGCTTGATAAGCATTCTAAAAAGAAGATAGATTACTACAAAAAGTTTATCTTATGTGATGAACTCCGCCTTATTGGGATAAGCGATGAAACCAATATGGATGCTAAAAATGAGTATTTCAGATCAATTTTGACTAAACATTTCAGCAATAAGTAAAGAGCTATTGTTTTACTCCAAGCCTAGATAAAATCATCTTTTCTATTTCTTCGAAAGACATTTCGAAGACTTCTTCCAAATCTTTTTTGAGATCTTTGTTATTACTGAAATAAAGCTTCATAACAGCATCTTTACCTTTGAGATTATAAGCAGCTTCACAGATTAACGCTCCGGTTACATATAGAATATTATTGTCAGCAGGGTTTCTTATTTCTTGCTCAATTATTCTATCAATGGTAATGTTTTCAAAATTCTTGATAGAAACTTTTACTTCTGCTAGTGCTTCTTGGTATGTTTTATTTGGCAAAGGGCCACCCAGCCAGGTAGCAATTCCTTCATTAATAATATTCGGCGCATGTCCGTCAGTCCTACGAGGCAAAATTAAATGTATAAACTCGTGTGGAAAATAGAAATCGCAGTAAGACGAAAAAACTTCTCTCACAACTGAGTTTGCTAAACCTCGTATTCCAAATATCCAATAATCAAAATTGTATAATCCTGCCAACTGATTCTTATTAGCACAAGCATAATACTTAAAAGGTTTTATCTCAAGTCCAAGCTTATTAGCAACTTCTTTGCAAAATTTTACTGATTTTTCTGCTTCTTTTGAGTCAAAAGCAATTGAGGGGTCGACTATATAAGTAATAAAATCTGATTTAAAAATATTCCAATCTTTTGTATCATAAGTCATTGCATTTTCTAACTTATATTCTCCCTCTGTATTTCTTACAGCATAATGCTTAGTTATTCCTATAACTTCTCTTTTAGGATCTGTAGCTTCAAAAAGAGTTTTAATAATATATCTATTTGGAGCAATGCTATCGATTTGCAAAATGTAGGGTTTGAAAATAGAATAAAACTGTTTAGAGTTCATTCCCATAAATAAAAAATAAGCAGACCTGTCCAGTTTAGCATTGTCTCCTTTCAAATTAATCTCATAATCTACTTCATTCCAGTAAGGATTTTTATAGCCTTTGTCAGGTTCCGAATTAAGATAGTTTACAAATAGATCATACACTTGCTTTACATCAGCATTTGTCGTGTCTACTCTTGGGGATTTGTCGGGTACAATTCCACTAGCATACATAAAAAGATTAGTTGTAATGAATAAGACAAATATTAAGGTAAGAGTTTTCATGACTACAGAACTAATGAATAAGTTTAACAGATATATTTTGCTTACAAGTCAAAGTGTTTTTAGATCAAATTAGATACAGTTACTTCACAGAAACATGTGGATTATCTTTCAAATAATAGCGATAGGGGAGATCTTTTGACTCTTTAATACCAATTCTGGTTGTTGTAATAATTTCTTCTACCAATGGATTTTGTAAGTCATAGACGGCAAATTCAGATTCTCCAAGAACCTTATAATTGTCATCTTTATCCATATCAAAGGCTTTTGCAAGCTTGCCCGGGCCACTACAGAGATTATTTGTTTTATCAGTTTTACGTCTTTGCATCATTAATTCAGTACCTTCCAGAGGTTCTAAAGCTCTAATTAATACTGCAGCACCAGCTCCTTCGTGTTCAGTAACTATGTTTACACAGTGATGAATTCCGTAAATAATGTAGACATATAGTATTCCTCCTGATTCGTGCATCGGTGCATTGCGTGGAGTTTTGCCACGGGCGGAATGATTAGATAAATCTCCATTTGGGACATAAGCTTCTGTTTCAACAATTCTTCCTGCAAGAATCTTTCCGTCATTTTCTGTTTTAACAAATATTTTACCTAGTAGATCTTTTGCTACCCAAACAGTATCTTTTTTAAAATAATTTGTATTCAAAAGTGTATAAGCTGAAAAATCCATTGCTGATTCCATAATTGTAAAACTGATATAAATATATAGAAAAAAATGCAACTAATTAACTTTTCCATCTTTTAATATAAGTTAAACAATGTATTTTAGTATATTTACATTAGGCAATTAGTAGAATTTCAGAAATATTAATTAGATTCGAAATGATAAATATAGAAAAAAGAGAATTCAATATAGGAAAGCATAAGTTTACTAACCCGCTTATGCTTGCACCAATGGAAGGAGTAACAGATCTTCCTTTTCGTATCATGTGCAAAGGTATGGGAGCTGACCTTGTTTTTACTGAGTTTATTGCTTCTGATGCACTGATTAGAGACTCAATGAAATCTAAGCAGAAGATGGAAATTGTTGATGCGGAACGCCCTGTTGCAGTGCAGATTTTTGGTCAGCATAAAGATGCTATGATTCACTCTGCAAAAATGATAGAAGATTCCGGCGCTGAAATCGTTGACATTAATTACGGATGCTGGGTTAAAAAAGTAGTTAATAATAACAGCGGTGCTGCATATTTAAAAGATCCTGAACGCATGGCAGATATGACTCATGCAGTTGCTAGCGCCGTTTCTATTCCTGTTACAATCAAAACCAGGCTAGGTTGGAATCATGATACAATCATGATAGGAAAAGTTGCTAAAATGCAGGAAGAGGCAGGAGCTAAACAATTTTCATTACATTGCCGAACAAGAGACATGGGGATGGGTGGCAAGGCAGATTGGTCTTGGATAAATGTAGTAAAACCAAATATTTCTATTCCGCTCATTTTAAATGGTGATGTTAAAACTCCTCAAGATGTATTCCGTGCTTTTACAGAAACAAACGCTGATGGAGTAATGATAGGCCGCGGGGCAGTAGGTTATCCGTTTCTTTTTAAAAGAGCAAAAGCATTGATGGAAACAGGTGAAGATCCGGGAGAGCCTTCTGTTGAAGAAATGTTTGAAGCCTGTATAAAACACCTGGATTTAAATATAGCTTACAAAGGTGAAAGCCGAGGTTTTATTGAGTTTAGAAAGCATTATTCAGGCTATTTAAGAGGACTTTTTGGCGCTTCTGCTACCAGACAAAAGCTTGTGGTTGCTGAAACTTATGATGAAGTAAGACAAATTTTAGATGAATATTTCGAATATCTTAAAATTGAAGACAGATTAGTACCTTTTGAACATAAAGATGCTGCAAAAGTTACTTGTAGAAGAACTTGATGACAAAATTATATACCATATTGATTACAATGGCTCTTCTGACTTCCTGCAACAGTAATAAGGAAGAGCCTCCTGAATTAGAGTTCCTGACAGTTAGAATTGAGAGGGAGCTTGATAATTTATATGGTATTCTAGACGATTTTTGTTCGGATTATAATTATAGTGCTGATAGCTCTTATCTAGTAGAACATTTGACAGAATTATACCATTCTAAACGACATGCAAGAGCTGCCAGTTATGTTAATGCTGAAGGAGCTCTACTTTACAGCTTTCCTACTATGTCAAATGTCTACGGTGTTGATATTTCCTATCAAGAGCATATGCAGTATATGATGAGAACAAAAGAACCTGTTTTAAGTAAACAGTTCAGAACTGTTCAAGGCTTTAACGCTGTAACTATAGGTCACCCTATTGTGGCAGATGATACACTACATTCAATATTCTCATTGCTTATTTCTCCTCAATATATGGTAGAAGACATAGTTGATGATTATCCTTATCTGGATTCATGTGAAGTTTGGGTGATTGAGCAGGATGGTACGATTATTTATGATATGCATATTGAAGAAATTGGTAATAATGTTCTGAAAGATAGAGAATATTGTTTAATCAATGGATTTAAAGAATTAGTTGATTCAATAATGAGCCATGATCATGGATTTCATGTATATGCACCTCAAAATAACATAGAACAAAATGTTGCCTGGGAAACTATAGAATTCTTGAATACAAAGTGGACTATTGTAATTGAGTATCCAAGAGGTCATAAAATAATGAACAGAACAGCTGCCGTATTAGGAATACCAAGTCCCCAGGAAGCGCTTATTAATTTGAGTGAGAATCAACTCTTTCTTGATTTTGTTCACGCTAGTGATGACAGAGGTGTAGAAGAGATGATGAAGGATTTTTATGACCACTGTACAGGGATGTTTTCAGTTCAATGGGTTGATACCTTAGGGCAAAATAGAATTGGTTTTCCTCAGCATAATATGAATTATCTTGGTCATAAATTACATACTAAATGTAAGGATTTGAATATTCTTAACGCAATTAAAAATAAGACAATATACAATTATGATGAATACCTTTCAGAAGATTATTTTGTAAGCTATTATACAGTACCTTTATATAGAAATAAACAATATTTAGGATTGCTTTATTATACTAACTTGAGACCTATGTAATCCTAAATAGAAGAATATGAATCTATATCTATCTTGATTGTGAAATCTCCTCTGTTTTTAACTTTCTCAAATTCTTTATCCGCAATGGATAAATAGAAGTTTAAATATTTTCCGGCATTGTCTTCTTCTTTGTTGCTTTTAATGACTGTCATAAATCTGAACTTATTTCTGATTTTAAACATCTGAGCTTCATTTGGACCTAAAACTTCTATGTATTTAGGGTTTCTAGGTATTAAAGAAGTAAATTTGATAGCAAGTTTTCTTGTTTTTTCAGCATCACTTCCACTAAATTCGATAGTAACAAATCTATAAAATGGTGGATATTTTGCATCCGAGCGTTTTTGTAATTCATCACGATAGAAATCAATATAACTGCCGTTGTTGGTATGATTAATTGCCGGATAATTTGGATGTGTACTTTGAATAATCACGTTTCCTTTCAATTTACCTCCTCTACCGGCACGTCCTGCGACCTGTGTAAGTAGCTGATATGTGCGCTCTGAGCTTCTGAAATCAGGTATCAATAACTGGCTGTCAGCATTGATAATTCCAACTAAAGAAACTCTGTCAAAATCCAATCCCTTAGCTACCATCTGAGTGCCGATTAGAATATCAGTTTTACCGCTTGCAAAATCTGTCAGCATAGATCTATGAACACCCTTTTTCTGAGTAGTATCCAGATCCATTCTTTGTATACCAGGAGTTAAGCCATATTCTTTGAGCACCGCTTCCAACTCTTCTTCGATTTTTTGAGTGCCGCTGCCTGGTTCTATCATTTTAGTCGAACCGCATATATCACATGATTTAGGAACGTAAATAGTGTGTCCGCAGTAATGGCATCTGAGTTGGTTATGAGATTTATGAAATGTTAAAGGTAAGTCGCAATTGTTGCAATATGGGACGTGTCCGCAGTCGAAACATTCCAGCATATTGCTGTAACCTCGTCTATTTTGAAATAGAATAATACCTTCTTTTTTCTTTACTCTTTCGATTATCTGCTCTAATAAATAATCTGAAAAAACACCGCTTACTTTTTTGTTCCTTCTGGCATCAAGCATATCAATTATTTCAATATCAGGCAATTCAGCTCCATCAGCTCTTTTTTTGATTTCAAGCAGCTTATATTTGCCTGTCTGTGCATTGAAATAGCTTTCTATAGAAGGAGTTGCGGAACCTAAAACAAGAGTTGCATTTTCAAGCTTTGCTCTGACAACAGCCATATCCCGTGCGTTATATCTTGGGTTGCGATCCTGCTTGTAAGTGTGTTCATGCTCCTCATCTACGATTATTAGTCCAAGATTATCAATAGGAGAGAATATAGCAGATCTTACTCCAAGAACAATCCTAACTTTCTTGTTTAATATTTTTCTCCATGCATCATACCTTTCCCCATTAGATAATCCCGAGTGCGATACTGCAATATTATCGCCAAATACAATTTTAAATCTATCGATAAGCTGCGGAGTAAGTGAAATTTCAGGCACAAGAATAAGCACATTTTTACCTACGCTCAAAGCTTTTTCTACAGCTTGTATATATATCAAAGTCTTGCCGCTGCCTGTAATACCATGAAGTAAAAAAGCAGTAAAATCATTTGTTTCAATTGAATTGTTGATTTCATTAACAACATGGGTCTGCTCATCCGTCAATCTGAGCTTGCTTTCATCTCTTTTTGCAAGTGAATTGTCTTTTTCCAAAACAGCTCTATCTATTGCAGATTCATATCTTTCAACAAGTTCTTTTTTTATCAAAGCCTGAATATTTGAGTTATTGGTATCAGTAAATCTTAGTGCTTCAGCTTGTAAAATCTCTTTTCCGGTTTCCGATTTTTCCCAAATATATTTGAATAATACAGCTTGCTTTTGAGATTTGTTATTCAGAGATAAATATGCATTTGCAAAGTCGCTTTCACTTCTGACTCGTTTTGAGTGAGGTTTTAAAAAGAAAGCTTTCTTTTCGCCTTTTTCTTTAGATTTAACAGCTTCATATTCTATGATACCATCATTCAATAAGGATTCTAAAAGATTACTTACAGAAGACATACCTATTCTTTTTGCAAGTCTTGTTGGAGTAGTTTCTTTACCGGATAAGTTTTGAATAAGAGAAATTAAATCAGCTTTTTTAGAACTTTTTTGATGCAATTGCATCATAGTTTCTAAACTAATTTCTCTTTTTAAATGTATGCGAATCATACTTTCAGGGAGAATTCCTACCGGAATAGCAGTTTTTAATACTTCACCTAAAGAAGATTTATAGTACTGGGCTACCCACTTACAGAGCTTTAGTAAATTTGCTGAAAAAATTGGTCTTTCATCCAAGAGTTCTTCTACAGGTTTGACAGAGAACTCAGGTTTTTCAGTCATTTCTTCAACAACAAATCCGGTATATGTTTTTTTACCAAATGGAACATAGACTCTGCGCCCCAGATATTCTTCCGGCTTTTGCACTATATCAATTGAATATGTATAGAGTTTATCACCGGGGATAGGTATTGCTATATTAAATAGATGTCTCAAAAAAACCTGCTAATTTATATAACTCATACAAAAATACATATTAACTGACCCAAGTTAAAACAAAATCGCATTTACTTTCGTATAGTCAGTAGAAAATAGATTGTTGATAAATTTACGGAATGGTATAATGAAGAAATTAGTTTTGGCTTTTTTGATTAGCTTTTCCATGTTAACTGCATGCAATGCAGATCCGGATGATCAAGTATCAGATCAAATAAAAAACACAGAACAACCACTTATCGCAGAAGCTGCTGTAGATGAAGCAACTGCAGCAAGACTGACTGAAACTAATGACAATATTGCAAGCTCCAGAAGGAATGCAATCACAGATGCAATTCAAAAATGCAGTCCTGCAATTGTAGGCATCAATGTGACTGAAGTAGTACAAGTTCAGTACCGAAGATCATTTCAGGAAGATTTATTTTACCATTTCTTTGGTAGAAGGCCGGCTCCACGCACGAAAAAATATGAAGTCAAAGGGCTTGGCTCAGGCTTTATAATCTCTCCGGATGGTTACATTCTTACAAATCACCACGTTGCCGGGAATGCTTCAAAAGTAGTGGTAACAATGACTGACGGTTCAGAACATAATGCAGAAATAATCGGTTCTGATATGATAAGCGACGTTGCTTTATTAAAAATTGAAGGTAGCAACTTCCCTTATTTGGAAATTGGAAAATCCGATGATTTAATGATTGGAGAGTGGGTGATAGCTTTTGGCAATCCGTTTGGTCTTTTTGACATTAACTCAAAACCGACTGTTACAGTTGGAGTAGTTTCGAACCAGGGTGTTAGTTTCTTGCATGAAGGAAGAAATGATACAAGAGTATACAAAGACATGATTCAAACGGATGCAGCTATTAGCTCAGGTAACTCAGGCGGGCCATTGGTAAACGCATTGGGTCAGGTAATTGGTATGAACACTATGATTTATTCTACTGCTCAGGATCAGAAAGGTGCCGGCAGTATTGGTATTGGTTTTTCTATTCCTATAGACCGCGTGCAAAAAATAGTTAAACAACTCAAATCCGGAGAAGAAATCAAGCGCAATTTCTATACAGGAATGGATGTTAAACGTATTGATGATGTGCTTGCCCGTCATTTAGGACTCTCCAACAAAGATGGGGTTGTAGTTTATTCTTTGAAAAGAGGAAGCCCTGCTATAGAAGCAGGATTTGAACCCGGTGATGTTATACAATCTATAAATGGCAGACCGGTAATCCGAGAAGATGATTATTTTATAGAAATTGCAGATTCGCAAGTTGGCGACGTCTTAAAATTTACTATCTTGCGAGATGATAAACCTATGCAAATAAGCTTAGAAATTCAAGAAGAAGAATAAATGACAAGTCAAAATCAAAGTATTTTAAGAGCTGACGGATTAATTAAAAGATACAAAAAGAGAACAGTAGTTAAAGGTGTCAGCATAGAAGTGAAACAAGGTGAAGTAGTAGGTTTGCTCGGTCCTAACGGAGCGGGCAAAACTACTACTTTTTATATGATTACCGGGATGATAAAGCCAAATAAAGGTAAAATTATTCTGGATAATGACGATATAACAGATAAGGCTATGTTTAAACGCTCTAGACTGGGTATTTGCTATTTGCCTCAGGAGGCTTCTATCTTTCGAAAGCTCAGTGTAGAAAAAAATATTATGGCTATTCTGCAACTCCAGAAAATGACAAGTGCAACTCGAAAAGAAAAGCTTGAACAGCTGCTCGAAAGTTTTGGTATCACTCATATAAGAAAAAGCAAAGGCTATATGCTTAGTGGTGGAGAAAGAAGGAGATGCGAAATTGCAAGAACTTTAGCTGCTAATCCAAAGTTTATTTTGCTTGATGAACCATTTGCTGGAATTGATCCAATTGCTGTTGAAGATATTATGCAGATAGTTAAAGATTTGAAAAGAATGGGAATCGGTGTACTGATCACTGATCATAATGTGCATGAAACCTTGACTATCACTGATAGAGCAAACATTCTTATCGACGGGAATATGTATATTTCTGGCACGGCAGAAGAGATCGCCGAAAATGAAGAAGTAAAGAAAAGATATCTTGGCGAAAATTTCAAGTTAGAAAGATATTAAATTGCTAAATATTTATAATGTTTAGCCGTAATTAATAAGTATTGAAGCCTCATCATTTATGTATTAGAAAATTTACTATGGTAAACCATGGCAGGACATAATGTAGATCAAGAAACTCAAGAGATGCTGAGAAGTTTTGTTTCGGAAGCTCTTGATTCGTTGGATACCAACGAACCTCTCGTAGAGGAACTAAGAAATGAAGATAACGCTGAATTTGTAAATGCAATTTTTAGAGTTTTTCACACCCTCAAAGGTCTTTCCGGATTCTTTGATATGAAAGTAATTCACAAAGTGACTCATGAAGCGGAAACTTTGCTGGATTTAATGCGAAAAAATAATCAAGTGCAGGATGAAGATTCATTATCTTTGATATATTCTTGTTTTGATTTCCTGAGAGCCCTTTTGGAGAGAGTAAGTGAAGATTACTCAGATGAAAGTGGAAGAGATGAGGCAGAAGATATTATTCTTATCATCAAAGCTGAGATAGAAAAAGTCAAAGGCGGTGGTTCAAAAGAGCAAGAGGAATTATCCGAAGATGATTTTTTCAACTTCGATGATGCAGAATCTGAAGTAAAACCAGAGCCTGATCAGCCCGATCCTGAAGATGCTTTTATCTCACAGACTGAAGAGATTCAGGAAGAAGATCAAGATCTTGAAAATATCGTAGGCGATGATATGCTAAGTCAGTATATCAATGATGCCTTCGACCTACTTGAAACATGCGAAAATAATTTGATGAAACTGGAAAATGAGCCGGGTAATCTTGAACTTGCAGGAGAAACTTTTGGTGCAATTCACAGCTTAAAAGGTAATTCCGGATTCATGGGTTTAGCTGAAATAGAAGAAGTAAGCTCAGAAATCGAAACAATTTTGGATTCCGTGCGAAGCGGTGATCTTGAAATAGACGAAACAATCATAACAATCCTTCTTTCAAATGTAGAATCTATCAAAGGTAAACTTAAGGCCTTAGCTGCGGGTTCTCCTGAATTTGAATCGGAAGAAGCAGAGGAAGTTAAAGGGCAGGAAGAAGAAATTTCCGAAGAAGATTTCTTCGCTATGGCTGATGAACCTGTGAAAGATGAAAAAGCACAACCTGAAACTAATGAACATACGGAAGATGACTTTGAAGAAGAAATAATTCATGAAGAAGTTAAAGAAGAGCCTAAAGTTAAAGTACAAAAAGCTCCGGTAGAAGAGAAAAAAGCAGTTCCGGTAGCAAAATCTAAACCGGAACAAAAGAAAACAGCCCAACCTACTACTCCTAGACTTACTATGCAGAAAAAGGATATCAGAGTTGAGACTTCAAAAATTGATAAACTCTTTGACTTGGTTGGTGAGCTGATTACTATAGAATCTATGGTGACAAATAATCCTGATTTAAAAGGTTTGGATTTGCCGAATTTTGCCAAATCAGCGAATATGCTTAATAAAATTACAAGAGAACTGCAAGAAGTTACAATGTCTGTCCGAATGATGCCCCTCGAAGGCTTATTCAACAAGATGAAAAGACTAGTACGCGATGTTTCTATAAAAATGAATAAAAAAGTTGAATTTGAAATTTCCGGACAAGAAACGGAAATGGATAAAAATGTTATTGATGAAATAGCAGATCCGTTAGTACATATTCTCAGAAATGCAATCGATCACGGTGTTGAAACTCCGGCAGATAGAGAAGCAGCAGGCAAAAATGAAGTAGGACATGTATCATTGAAAGCAAAATATGAAGGAAATGAGATCCTAATTATAATAGAAGACGACGGAGCGGGTATTAATCGTGAACGAGTTCTGCAAAAAGCTGAAGAAAAAGGATTGCTCAGTGCTCCTCCTGAAACTCTTTCAGACAGAGATGTCTATATGTTGGTTTTTGAACCTGGTTTTTCTACTGCTAAACAGGTGACGGATATTTCAGGTAGAGGAGTAGGTATGGACGTGGTTAAGAAAAATATTGAAAAATTGCGTGGAAGTATAGATGTTGAAAGTAATTTTGGGCAAGGCAGTAAATTTACTTTAAGAATCCCGTTGACCCTGGCAATTTTAGATGCAATGCTTATTAGAATCGGGAAATCAATTTTTGCTTTACCGATTTTATCAGTTTCCGAATCATTCAGAACAGAATTGTCTTCTATTTCGGAAACGATGGATGGCTTGGAAATGGTGCGAATTAGAGAGGATATAATCCCTGTTGTACGTCTTCATGAATTATATAAAAAAGATCCTGATAGCAATAATATTGACAGTGGTGTGCTTATTATTGCAGAATCCAGAGATAGAAAACTTGCTTTGTTTGCAGATGAAATAGTAGGTCAGCAGCAGGCAGTAATCAAAGGTTTTTCCGGATACATAGGCAAAGTCCCCGGCATAACCGGCTGTATGATACTCGGAGATGGCGGTATCGGACTTATCATTGATATGGAAGGCCTTTTTGATATGGCTGAAAACAGAATAGAATTCGCTAATGTTGAACAATACCTGTAAGAAAAAATGGCTGAAAATTTAGAAATAGAACAACTCAACTCTTTTGAGATAGAAGAGGATACGCTCAAGGATCAGTTCTTGTCGTTTTCTTTAGGTAAAGAGTTTTATGCATTAGAAATTGTATATGTGACTGAAATAATAGGCATTCAGAATATCACTGAAGTGCCTAATGTAAAAGATCATATCAAAGGGATTATTAATCTTCGTGGAATGATCATACCTGTTGTGGATATTAGATATCGCTTTGGTATGAAAATGGTACCGTATAACGACAGGACTTGCATTATTGTTGTGACTGTGAATAACACACAGATCGGACTTATAGTTGATGAAGTGCAAGAAGTGCTTACTATCCAGTCAGATAAAATATTTTCTGCTCCTCATACTTATAAAGGATCAAAAAGTAAATTTATCGAAGGTGTTACTAAGCTCAATGATAATGTTATTATTATTCTGGACATACAAAAGCTTTTGTATGACGAAAAAGAAATAGTTGAAGAAGAGATAGAATAGAACTATGGAATCAAAATATCAAAACTTTAAAGAATTTCAATCTTCAGGTATAGTCGAACTAAATGATGAAGATTTTAATGCTATTCGCGGTTATGTTTACAATACGATAGGTATTAATATTACTGAGGAAAAAAGGAATTTACTGCAAAGTCGTTTGCAGAAAATTTTACGATCCGAAACATTTAATACTTTCCAAGAATATTACGAGCATCTTATAAACGACAAAACAGGTACTGCTTTAAGTGATTTAGCCAATAATATTTCTACTAACTATACTTATTTCTATAGAGAAAATGAGCATTTTGACTTTTTCGTAGAAACAGGATTAAAAGAAATATTAAGAAAAAAAGTTAATCAGAAAAGTAATGATTTGAGATTCTGGACAGCAGGCTGTTCATCCGGTGAAGAACCTTATACCATCATGATGATGATGATGGAAAAAATGGGAGATATGTATAAAAAATTTGATGCCGGTATCCTTGCTACTGATATTTCCCTAAAAGCACTTGAAACAGCAAAAAATGGTATTTATGAAGCTGATAAGCTTAAAAGACTTCCAGATGGATATGCGCAAAAATATTTTGATAAATTGGATAATAACCGATTTAAAATAAAAGATTTCGTTAAAAAAGAGGTCACATTCCGCAGATTTAATCTGATGAACGATATCTTTCCTTTTAAAAAGAAATTCGATGCAATCTTTTGCAGAAATGTGATGATTTATTTTGATAACGATACCCGTGCAACACTTGTGCGTAAATTTTATGACTTCCTTGAAGATGGTGGGTATCTGTTTATTGGACATTCGGAAACGATTAGAAGGGGAATTGTTGATTTGAAATCGATTGCCCCAGCTATTTACAGAAAAGAGGGTTAAAATGCCAAATAAAATTAAAGTTTTAATTATTGATGATTCGGCTTTAGTTAGAGATATTTTGAAAAAAGGATTAAGTGCTGACCCGGCTATTGAAATTGTTGGGGCAGCACCTGATGTTTTTGTGGGTAGAGATATGATAGTTAAGTACAAGCCGAATGTGCTTACGCTTGATGTGGAAATGCCTAGAATGGATGGTATAGAGTTTTTAAAACGTTTAATGCCTCAATATCCGTTGCCGGTAGTCATGGTTAGCTCTCTTACTCAAAGAGGTAAAGAGATTACAATGCAGGCGCTGGATGCAGGTGCAGTTGATTTTGTTTCCAAACCCGCTTCAAATGTAGCCCGCGGATTGAACGAAATGATGATGGAACTCAGAACAAAAATAAAAATAGCTTCCACAGCAAATGTTGCTCATTGGAAAAATAAAAAATATCAACCTGCTAAAGCAAAGAATAAAGCAGATGCTCCAACTTATTCACTGGCAGAATCCACTGATAAAGTTATTGCTATTGGTGCTTCTACCGGTGGCACAGAAGCCATTAGAAAAGTAGTAGAATCATTACCTCCTACAACTCCTGGTATTGTTGTTGTGCAGCATATGCCTAAAGGATTTACAGAGACTTTTGCAAAAAGACTAAACGAACTATCTTACATGACTGTGAAAGAGGCTGCTGATGGTGACAAAATCCAAAATGGAAGAATCTTAATTGCGCCAGGTGATTATCACATGGAAGTAGTTCGATCAGGTGGTTTTTACTATGTCAAAATGAACCAGCAGGATAAAGTTAGCGGACATAGACCTTCAGTAGATGTTCTTTTCTCATCAGTTGCAAAGTTCGTTGGTAAAAATGCATACGGTGTGATTTTAACGGGAATGGGTGGCGATGGAGCTAAAGGGATGAAAGAAATGAAAGATGCAGGAGCTAAAACTATAGGTCAGAATGAAGCGAGTTCTGTAGTTTACGGTATGCCTAAAGTAGCTTTTGATCTTGGAGCTGTCGATAAACAGTATCATCTTGACGATATTCCAAAAGCATTAATTCAACTCTTGAAATAATATATGCCAGACAAAAAAGAAAAATATGATCTTTCTATTTTGATTGTAGAAGATGATCCTACATCACTCTTTCTACTTCAAAAAGTATGTCAAAGACAAATTTTGCATGTACATACTGCTATTGATGGTCAGGATGGATTAAAAAAATATGCTGAACTTAATCCTGATATTGTATTAACTGACGTAGCAATGCCTATTATGGATGGAATAAGGCTTATTTCTAATATTAGAAAAAGTAATAAAACTATCCCAATCATTCTTCATACTGCTTTTAGCGATTCAGATACTTTGGTAGCCGCTATTGGTTTGGGGGTTACAAAATATATTCAGAAGCCGAATGGTATGGATGAATTGCCACCAATGCTGGAACAGCTGGCTGATAGGCTAATGTTAAATAAGCAGCTCTCTCAGAAAAATAAACGAATTAATATTCTTTTCAATGCTATAGAGCATAGCTCTTCTATGGTAGCTATACTCGATCTTGATGGCAAGTTTGAGTATGTAAATCCAATATTTTTTGAATTGACCAAAAAAGATTGTGAACAGGTTATTGGTTCTACACCGGATGATTTATTTGATATTCAGGAAAATATTGATTTTGGTGAGTTAGTTAGTATTGCAAATAAAGGAGCATCTGTTTTTCTTGAAGCTCAAGTTAAGGGTGCAGATCCCACTATTTGGGTCAAATTTATTTTGCATTCTGTGCAATACGAAGGTGAACTGCATAATTATGTGATGCTGATAGACAACATTACTGATAGAAAAAAATACGAGCAGAGCCTTATAAAATCGAAAGAAATTCTTGAACAGAAAGTTAAAGAAAGAACTATGGAATTTCTTCATGCTAAAGAACAAGCAGAAGAAGCCAATAAAGCCAAAAGTTTATTTCTTGCCAAAGTTAGTCATGAATTGAGAACTCCTTTAAATGGAGTTATTGGAATTTCCAGCTTGCTAGTTGATACTGATTTGGATGAAAAACAACATAATTATTTGGGTGTAATCAGAAACTCTTCACTTTCTTTACTTGAAATCATCAATGATATTTTAGATTATTCCAAGCTGGAGTCTACCGGTATCAAGTTGATTCTGCAAAATTCAGAATTATATGAAAGTTTCCATCAAGTGGCTAGCTTGTTAGAAATACAAGCTAAAAAGAAGGGAATAGACTTAGTAAAAGATTATGATGATATTAAAAATATCAATTATATATATGATGCTAAACGGATAGAACAGGTACTGACCAATCTCCTCGGTAATGCTATAAAATTTACAGATAGCGGAAGCGTAACTTTGACATGTAAAAAAATATCATCAGGTATCAAACAGGATGAATTATTAATTACTGTCAGTGATACAGGAATAGGAATTAAAGAAAATGTTGGCGTAAACTTATTTGATAGCTTCACCCAAGCCGAAGATACGATGACAAGAAAATATGGAGGCACTGGGTTAGGGCTTACCATAAGCAAAGAATTGATAGATTTGATGAATGGCAAAATATGGTACGAAAGTAAAGCGGGTGAGGGCACTAAATTTTTGATACAGCTTTCTATTGACAAACATCTTTCACCTGACTCAATAGGACATGAAAAGGAAGATCAAGATAGAATAGATTTAAGCTATTTGGATGCTAGTATCCTTTGTGCTGAAGATAGTATGATTAATGTTGAAGTATTCAAAGGTATTTTCGAAACAACTAAATTGAATGTTTATTTCGCATCTAATGGGAAAGAAGCCCTTGAAATTTTGGAAAGCCAGAATGTAGACTTAATTCTGATGGATGTTCAGATGCCTGAAATGGATGGTTTAACAGCCACGAGAGCAATTAAGAAAAATCCGGCTCTTCAGAATATACCAATACTGGGCTTAACTGCTCATGCAGCAAAAGAAAATAGAGATGAGTGTCTGATAGCAGGTATGGAAGATGTAATAGTGAAACCGGTTGAAAAAAAATATCTTCTGGAAACCATAAGTGCTTATTTAAAACAACCAAAGAAGACTTTCAACCTTGCCGGTTTAATGGAATCTATTAATTATAATAAAACTACTTTGAAAAGACTTATATCATATTTCTTATCTAATCACTCTAAAGAAGTGAAAGAGATTGATATGGCTGTCAATAATAATGATTTTACCACTGTTTTTAGAATTGTTCACAAGATGAAATCAGAAGTTGGAAATTTCGGTGCAAGCCATCTAGTAGCTTTAGCCGGACAAATCGAGCAGATGATAAAAAATGAAGAATTTTCACAAGTAAAAAATAAAATAATTGAATTTGAAAATCATCTTAGTATATTAGATGAAGATTTAAATAAACACTTAAAAACGTTATGAAAACTTTAATTGTAGAAGATGATTATATCACGTCACAAGTGATGCAGGAAATAATGCTTTCTTATGGTGAATGTGATATTGCAGAAGATGGCAAAATAGCCATTGATTTATTTAATAATGCCCTCAGTCATGACGAAAGATATGACCTGATTTTTCTGGATATAATGATGCCGGAAATGGATGGGCAGGATGTACTTGCTCTTATTCGTCAGATGGAAGAGCAATTTGGTATTAAAGGCCTTGATGGAGTCAAAATTATTATGTCAACAGCTTTAGATGACTTCTCTAATGTTAGCAAAGCCTTTGGGAATCAATGTGAAGGGTATATTGTCAAACCAATTGAAAAAGACAAAGTTATTAAAGCTCTTCAGTCTGTTGGGATGATTGACTAGTCTTTCTACGTTTAATATACCAATTAATGACAAAGCCAAGTACTACTATGCCACCTATTGGCAATAAAATTTTGCCATAGAGTTTCATATATTGAAAAATTTCATCCAGGTGCTCTCCAAAAAGGGCACCTAAACCTAATAATATTCCATTCCATAATAAAGCACTTACTGCTGATAGAACGACAGTTTTCCAGAAAACTAAATGACTCATTCCTGCAAAGAATGATATGACTGCGCGTGTGCCTGACAAAAATCTATTGGCTACTATGAGGCCATATCCGTATTTTTGAAACCAGGATTCTACTTTTTTGATACCGTCTCTGGATATAAAACTAAACAGACTGCTCTTCATCATTTTTTCGTCAAGGTTTCGGCCAAGCAAAAACATTATGATAAATCCCAACACAGAACCTAGAGTAGTAGCTAGTAGTAGAGGTACAAAACCAACTGTACCTAAAGCTATCAAAGTACCTGCGAAAACTATTATTGAGTCTCCCGGAGCAGGAGGGAATAAGTTTTCTATCATTGTGGTGAGTAGTGCTATCACAAGTACCCAATACCAGGATACTGAAGTCAAAAATTCTATTGCAGTTTCAAACATTTTTAAATATCTTAAAAGTAGATAATATCAAACTTAGCTATTTATATTTTCTTATCACAACTAAAAAATAGGCATGACTAATTTATTTACAGATATACTGGATAATCCGACTGTTTTCGGCAGTCAATTAAAGACTCTCCGCAATTCATACGAGTATACTTTGGATTTTGTTTCTGAAGAGACCGGAATTAGTAAACCATTCTTGTCTCAAATAGAAACAGGAAAGCGTGGAATCAATGTTTATGACTTGAAAAAACTTCTGGCAGTTTATAATTATTCTGTGCTCAGATTTTTTAGTGAGTCGGCTGACGCAGTCAAAGGTAAAAAATTCAATCCTGATGCTAATCTGCAAACTGAAGAACATTCTATACTTATAGATGGAAGTAGAGAAGAAGGTAAGCACCATATTATCCTGAAAAGACCGGTCAGAAGCAAAGAAGATATTGCTATTTTAGAATTAGTATTGCCCGGAGGATTAGAATATCCTAAAGACTATATAAGCTATGATTCTTTGCTTAGGGGAGTTGTTATTGAAGGCGAGTTACTAATTCATTTCAAAGATGATGAGCTGCTTGTGAAAGAAGGGGAGGAGTTTACTTTTAATGCGAGCAAATTACACATGTTTAGAAATCATAAAAAGGAGAACCTTAAAGCTCTCCTAATTATGCAACATCCTTATTTCTAATTTTTCCAGCTTTTGCTGATTTTTGTTCCATTATCAGGAGAATTAGTGAGTTTTAGATAGATATCTATTTCTTCTTGTAATTCTTCCACGTGAGAGATTAGACCGACTATTCTATTCTCTTTTCTTAAAGATTTCAGTGTGTCGAATACTATTTGGAGTGAACTTCTGTCTAAAGATCCGAAGCCTTCATCCAGAAAGAAAAAGTTTTGCTTAGTTTCTGACTGTGACTGAACACTTTCTGCTAAAGCCAACGCAAGTGATAATGACGCCTGAAATGTCTGACCACCGGAAAGTGTTTTGACACTTCTGACTTTACCGCCATTCATATAATCTCTTACTTCAAAATTATTACTTTCACTCAGGAATAATTCTAATTGCCTGTTCGTAAGTAAACTGAAACGTTTATTTGCAATGTGGCAGAGCTGTTTCAAATAAATTCTCGAAATATAGTTAACAAAACCTCTGGCATGGAATAATTTAGAAATTGTTTTAATATTTTCCTTCCTAAGCTCTAATGCAGCAAATTCTTTTAGAAGTTCTAATTTTAACTTAAGTTTATCTTTTGTTTTTTCAATCTCTGATTGCAATGAACCAATTTTTTCAGTGATTTGTTTGATTTGTGCTTGCAGTGCTTCTTGCTGTTTCTTTAACTCAAGATGCTTTTCAGTGTCGTAGACTCTGCCATTTATCTCTGCATCTAAAGAAGATAAGTCATTCTGTAATTTCACTAGTAATACTCTAAAATCTTCAATTTCCTGTTTTATTTGCGATTGGTTGAGATTTTTAGATAAAATTTTCTGTACAGCATCTAAGGACTCATATTTACTTTGCTGTATGTTTTGTTCTATGGACTTTTTTAATTCCCCTATTTCATCTAAAATATTAGATAATTGTTCTGTCTTCAATTTTATAGTAGTAGATGTACTGGTTTGTTGCTGTTCCAAATCTTTAATGGATAAGCTAAGCTCTTTGTATATTTTTTCAGTGTTTTCAATTTTAGCAAGTATTTTTGAAATATGATTATCAATATCTGATTTGGAGCTTTGAATATTTTTATCATAAAACTCAGCATTTAGAGTGCTTTTCAATGTGTCTTTTTCAGATAAATATTTTTCATGTTCTATAGATAAAATATTGCTCTTTTCTTTGAGAGATTCAAGCTCAGTAGAAGTTTTTTCTAAAGAAATACGTAAAGTTTTAATTTCTGATATTATAGTTTCATATTGAGCGGATTGTGCTTCAGCTGTTTTTATATCACTGTCAAGTGCGTGTTTATCCTCTTGATATTTTTTATCCCACTTATATTCATTATTTAAATCTTCTAGCTCAGCATTTACTCTTAGTATTTCATTTTCTAACTCGTTAATGTCAGTATCTACATTTCTGAGGATCACTTCAACTTCAGATAAGTTTTTCTTTTGCTGAAACAAAATGCGCATTTGTGCATCAATTCGCTCCAATATCTTAGTTGCTTCTGCTACTATTTCAGTACCGATTTCAAATTCTTTTATGAAAGGATGAGTCGTAGATCCACAAACAGGGCATGGATCTCCTTCTTTAAGATCCTTTGCCTGAACCGCAAGTTCCGTTCTAGCTTCAGATTTTAGCATCTTAGTTTTCTCAGCATCCTTTTCTGCTTCAAGTTGAGATATCATTTCCTCTATTTTAGAAGTCATTCCATGAATATCATCTTTATTCATATCGGAAAGTTGGGCGTTATCAGAGTGAATAGAATCACGTTTTTTGATTTGAACATTTTTCTTTATTCTATTGTTTTCCATTTTTTCGGAGTAGTTGCTTAACTCCCTTTTTAACATAGTAAGACTCTTGTGCCAGTTTTCAATATCTTTCAATTCAGATAAATTGTCTTTGACAAGTCTAAGTGAATCCTGCTCTATCTCTTTTGAATTCAGAGTATGCTTCATTTCAGATACAGTCTTTTCTAGATCTTGAATACTGACTTTTGTAGCATGAATTTCTTTTTCTTTCGACTCTAAAATTGTATTGATTTGCTTAATTCTGCCAATCTTCTGCAGGTCTTCCGTTTGCTTTACATACTCAGATTTATTAGCAAATTCCTTCTCTGTCTCAGTAAATGTTATTTTTTTTGTATTCAACTCTTTTTCAATATTAGACAGGTGAAGCTGAGCTTCGTTTATATCTCTTTGGAGTGAAGC
This sequence comes from Kapaibacterium sp. (SeqCode), assembly GCA_965140345.1. Taxonomy (GTDB): domain Bacteria; phylum Bacteroidota; class Ignavibacteria; order Kapaibacteriales; family UBA2268; genus JBFHIJ01. The sequence continues at coordinate 184,269 of OZ223202.1, read as the reverse complement.
TTTCTGTACTATTAGTTTATCTAAGTTAGTCAGATCATTTTCAAAAAGCTCTTTACATTCCTGAAAATCCTTGAGATCAGATTCTAATTGCTTTATAACTTCTTCTTTGCTTTTTTGCTGATTCAGCTTAGTAAGTAGCTGTTCCTTTTTTATAAATAGCGTTGCAAGTTGCTCAAGTGCAGACAATTCTTCTGATAAGGATTTATTTTGACTTTCTGTTTTACTCAGCTCTTCTTTAAAAGAAGTAAGCTCGGATTCCATCTGAACAATTATCTCTTCAGAAATATCTTCTAAACCTGATAATCTGCCTTTATAGTTTTCCAGTTGTCGATCCACTTTTGTAGAAAGAGATTTTACTTTATCTGCTAAATCAAATCTGTCTAATCTGAAAATTTCCTGTAGCATTTTAGTTCTTGCTGTTTCTCCCAGCTGTAGAAATTCCTGGAATTTACCTTGAGGAATTATAATAGTACGCTTGAAATTTTCATAAGACAATCCAAGAATATTATCTGCATTTACCGACTCTAATGGGAGCCAGTTCCCACCCTCAAAAATATAAGCACTGCGGTTTAATGTTTTTACATCCTCGAATCTGTTTTTGTTTCTCTTACCGGAAACATTGAATTTGTATTTCTGATTGTCTTTTCCGGCAGTAAAGATAAACTCTATAAATAGTTGATTTGACTTCAGATTCATCATATTATAGTTTCTGTTTTCTCTGCTGTTCAGTCTTTCTGTGTCGCCATATAAAGCAAAAGTAATAGCTTCCAGGATAGTAGATTTGCCACTACCGACTCCTCCGAAAATCCCGAAGATATGGTTATCTGTTAATGTTGCGAAGTCAATAGTCTGTTTTTCCTGATAGGAATAAATTCCTTCTAAAGTCAATTGCACAGGAATCATCTTATTTCTCCTCGCTAATTATTTCTTTAAACAAATCCATAATCTCATCGTTTGGATCTTGACCGTGTTCTGCTTTGAAGTAATTTCTAAAATGTTCAGTAACTGATTCTGACATATTTATCTCTTCATTTTCGTTTTCTGAACCGATTTTTTGTGTCACTTGTGGTATAATAGATATAATTCCGTCGTGAGCGTCGTATAAGCTACGTTTATTCTCTGCTGTAAGGAAATCATCACTTACTATAGTTAATTCAACCAGAGCGTCTTTATTTGCTTCTAACCATTCTATGGCTTCGCTTACTCCATTGCATTTTTTGCGAAGAAGAGGTTTTCCGGATTTTAATTCTACTTCTTCAATTTTTATATCGTTTCCGGGTTCAAGATCTAATATTATTACATATTTTTTCTGATTGGCTTCGCTAAAGCTGAAGGATAATGGACTGCCTGAATAATAAATAGGGCAAGGTGTATCATCAATCATTTGTTTTCTATGCAAGTGACCTAAAGCTACATAATCCATCTGCTTAGGTATGTTACTAGAGTAAACTGATTGAACACCGCCTACGTGCAAAATTGGTTTTTCATCCTCAGGTTCTTCAGGAATTTCACCGTCTTTTTTTATAATGAATAGGTGGGAGAGAAGTATGTTTACTCCTTCTTTATCGCAATATTTATCAGCAAGATCAGCCCAGTATTTCTGAAGATAGTCCCGTAATTCCTCTTCAGTATTTTCAGGATTAAAAGCAGTTTTTAGCCTTTGTTCATTAGCATAAGCAGTAGCGATTATTCTTAGTGGGGAATCGCAATTTGGCAGATTTAATTCTAAGAATCCTCGATCAGATCTACTGATTTCTACTCCTGAATCTAATGTAGATGTTTCAGCTAAAAAATCAGGCTTACCAGCCAGGAAAATGCCACATTCCTTTGCTAAAGGCTCAGGACTTTCGAATCTATCAGCAGAATCATGATTTCCGGCAATCGCTATAATTGGTCTTTTGCCGTCATTTGTCATTTTTTTTGCTTCTTTATAGAAAAGACTCAGAGCTTCAATTGGCGGATTGAAATTATCAAAAATATCTCCGGCTAGAATAATTGCATCTACATTGTGCTCATCCGCAATATTTTTAATCTCTTTTAACATCTCTATTTGTTCCGGCAATCTGGAAAAATGGTCCAGCTTTTTACCTAGATGCCAGTCTGAGCTATGTAATATTTTCATGTTTTTCTGTTTCAGTTTTTAATTATGATTGTTAACAATATACTAATTATGAGAATGATTGGCAATACGAATAAAAGTATATATTAAAACTACGTATATTCCGAAATATATAAGAATATTAACTTATTTACGTATATTTGTTTTTTTAGTAATACCATAGAAAAAGATGGAAGAAAAGAATACTAATATAGATTTGAAAGAAAAGCGAAAGAAGCTTTTAATGTTTGTCGGGCAGTTTATAGCAATTGTAATTGCCTACTACATGATAGTTTTGTTCCTTAGTGAAGAATTATTTTCTCCTTATGTAAATGCAACAGCTTATCTAAGCTCTTTGCTAATTAGAATTTTTTACGATGGAATAACTGTCAGCGGGAATTTCATAGGTAGTGGAACTTCTTACATTAGTCTTTCTTTTGGCTGCGAAGGTACAGAACCTTTAGTCATTTTTCTGGCCGCAATGGTAGCATTCCCGTTGAAGTTTAAGGATAAACTCATTCCACTTTTATCAGGAATAGGGATTTTGTATTTTCTGAATCTGATTAGAGTGCTTGGTTTATTTATAGTCAATGTAAATATTCCTTCTATATTCGTTGAAGTGCATGAAATATATTTTCCGATTGTTTTTATAATATTTGCCTTTATTCAATTTTTTATTAGTCTGAAATGGTCACTGAAAAAATCTCAAAAATAGATAAATTATTCGGCAAAAAAGTCTGGATGCAATTCGCCGGTAAATCATTGATTTTAATAGTTCTATATGTACTGCTACTTCCTGTATTGGTAAGCATTTCAGGTAGTGTATTGGAATCTGTAGGTAATTCGTATTATAAAAATTTTCAAAATGATGGAAGTCCTCATAAGGTAACTATATCAAGAATCAACGATCGCAATGATTTTATTATTACTACCATATTTTATGATAAAGTTGCTGAGGATGGAGGTAATCCTATCAAAAATTTGGAAATAAATATTAGGAATGAAGTACTAAACCCAATCGTAGTTTTCTTCATTTTATTTTTAGCATTTCCATTTGGAAGTCAATTTAAATTTAAACCTTTCTTAATTTCAGCCGGTATTATAATCTTATTTATTGGCTTCAAGCTTTTTGCTATGGTATATGACAATTATAACATACCTGAGTACGTTTTAGCAGATTTGGTTTTCTTTTTAGATTATCCTGTATACTTTTTCAATCTGGCTCTAAAATCACTAGGGACAAGTATAAACTATGCTTTCCCGGCAGTTCTTGCTCTCATTTCAAAATATTCATATCTTGAAACTCATTTTTTATCAAAAAACATTTAATAATTTAAATATTATATGTAACTATTTGTCATCTAAATTGTATATAAACTATATAGATTTTGATGAAAAAAATGAGATGTATTTTGATGTTTATTAAGTTATTTAGCTTTTTAACAGCTTTAATGCTGTGTTTCTGTTATTCAAATCCGGCTATGGCTGAAGAAATTAGACTTCCGGCTGCAAATCAGTTGCTTTCTACTACAAGACTAGAAAATAACTTTAGTGAATCTGATCACTTGCAAAATTGGACATTTTTAAGAGATAATGTAAGTGGAGTTATAAAAAAGGGATTTGGCTCACCTATTCAATTCCCTGAATTTAAAGAAGCTACTGAAGATAATGTTGAGCTAATAGCAGATAAATTCTTTAAAACTTACTCCAAAGAATTTGGCATTGATGCCAGCTCAATAAAAATGGTTGCAAAAAAATATGCTAACAATCGCTGGCATTTAAAATACTCTCAATATTATCATAATCTTAAGGTGCTTTTCTCAGATATTTCTCTTACTATTTTTAAAAATGGTAACATTATGTCTGTAGGTGCGGAATTTTATAATAATATTGATATTCCCACAACTCCAAAAATTTCATACAAAACTGCAGTAAATAAGGCATCTTTAAACTCGAAGAAACAAAAGATTAGAGATAGGTTACTCAAAGCTCCGAATTTGAAAATCCTACCAATTATCAAAGATGAACAACTTACTTATCATTTAGTATACGAACACGAGTACGAAACAGAAAGTAAAGATGAAGTAATGACTTCAATGGTTGACGCTTTTTCTGGTGAAGTGCTTTGGAGATATAGTAATCGCCTTTTTGAAGAAGTAAGTTTCCAGGTTTTAGGCCCGGTAAGAGAGAGACTAAACTCAGAAAAGACTGTTCTTAAACCTATGACTGACCAAGAAGTTGAGCATTATAAGAAAAGATATTATACTAATGAAAAAGGTGAAATTAGTTTTGAGGGGCTGGGAAATTATTCTAATCTAAGTTTAAAAGGTAAGTATGTAAAAGTATTTAATACAGCTATGGAAAACGCAACTATGACTGTCAACCATTTGAATGGTAAGGATAAATTTGAATGGTGGGGTGGTGTAGCAAATCTGGCAGAGACTAATCTTTACTATCATACTCAAGTCGTACATAAATATTTCAAAGATTTAGACCCTGATCAAACTGTATTAGACTTTCCTATAAGAGTAGAACTATGTTACGGATATGACAAACCTAACGCGTATTCTGCCGGTAGTAAAATCGTTTTTTTAGAGGTAAATAATCCTGAATATCAAATGCCACTGGGCGGAACGGTTTTATACCATGAATATGGTCATAGTATGAATAACTTACTTTATGCATCACTTATTGGCGACAGAATGAAAAACTCATCTTGCCATGAAGCTTTAGCTGATATTACCTCTTTCGCAATTTTATTGGAGCCTAAAATCGGACTTGGCTATAAAGTGAGCGATCCTGAACATTTTATAAGAAATCTAGATAATGAAAGAACTTATCCTGAAGATGTAAAAGGAGAGTGCCATTATGATGGTCAAATTTTGGCCGGGGCTCTCTGGGATCTTTATAAACTTACAGATATCGAAACCTTAAACAAAGTTTCTCATTTCGCAAAATATGAAACTCCAGATGACAGCAATCTTGCTAATGCATTTGCTGAATGGTTTTTCGCCTGTATAATTGCTGACGATGACGATGGAGATATTTCCAACGGAACTCCTCATTTCCATGAAATAGTTACTGCATTTAATAAACATAAAATCGGCCTTGATTTGCTATATGGTGATATATTTTCTCATGATCCGCCACTAATATCAGATAATGATGAAGACTTTTATCCCATCAAATTTAAATTCAAATCAGACCAGTATCCAGGACTATTTGCCAATCAGTTTTATTTAAAAGATGCAAATTTGATTTGGACAACAGAAGCATCTAATGATTTTGATACAGTAAAAGTAGAAAATTTAGGGGATGGTGAGTTCTTAGCAAAAATTCCTAAACAGGAAGATGGGACTATCATTTCATATTATTTCGAGTTGTTAGCAAATTATGGAGATGCTTATAAGAGATTTGTATCAACAAAATCATTTGGAGATTTTGACAAATTATTTGTGGCTTATAATACTGATTTTTTTGATGATTTTGAAACGGAAAAGCATTGGATATATGGCTTAGACTCGGATAATGCAAATATTGGACTTTGGGAGAGAGACTTTCTGGAAGATAATTCTTTGCTGGACAAATTCAACCAGCCAATAGATGATGTGACAGAAGGTGGAAAATTCTGTTTAATTACTGATAATAACATGATAGATAACAAAGCTTATGGAGACCTGAAATATGCTGATGGTATCACATCAGTTGTATCTCCAAAAATTGATCTCTCCGGTAGAAAAAAGTGTGTTGTCGATTTCTATAAAACAATACTCATTAAAAATGACGGTGAGTATGATACAGATATTTACACTAACCTTTCAGTCAGTAATGATAATGGTGAAACTTGGACTGAAGTGATTAAAATTACAGAAAGTGATACTACCTGGAAACGAATTTATGTTGACATAAGTCAATATATTGATAAGCTTACTGAAAATATGAGATTTAAGTTTACTGCTCATGGGAAAGATTATTTGAAATATTCACAGATACTCGAAACTGCAATAGATGAGTTCAGAGTAATAAGCGCTCTAAAAAATCCTAATTCAGTTGCTGAATCTAACATAGATGTTCAAATTTATCCGAATCCAACTAGCTCACATATAACTTTTGAAATGAAAGATGTTCCAGAATCTATAGATATTTATGATATGCTTGGAAACTTGGTTTATTCTAATGATAAACTTCTTTCAAAAACTTTTGTTTGGGATTTAGTCGGAAGTCACAGGAACAAAATCGATACTGGTGTGTACATTATTAAGATAAGATACAAATCAGAAGTTAAAACTTACAAGATTGTATTACAGTAATCTGAAATCTAAACTTGAATATATATCCTATCTAAGCAATAGGATTAAAAAAAACATTAAGTAGAAAAAAATCAATATTATTATATGGAGTAGAAAAAATGTCTTTAAAAAAAGCTGCCTTACTTGGTCTTTCTATGTGTTTGGCTCCTATGTTAAATCAGTTGAATGCTGATGAGATATCTTTGCCTATTCAAAATAACACAGAGATGACTTATGGTATTTCTAAAGAAATGGTTACCGATCAAGTATTCGCTGATTGGTTGTTTGTAAAAGATAATGTAACCGGTGATATTCGCCAAGGTTTTGGTACTGCTATTAATTTCCCTGAATTTGGGGAAGCAACTAAGGAAAATGTAGTCTCAATAGCAGATAAATTTTTTAGCTTGTATGGGGATCAATTCAAAATTGATAAAGCTAATATTAGATTATATTCCAAATTTTATGCTAATAACAGATGGCATTTAAAGTTTAAGCAGTATTATAATAATATGGAAGTATTGTTTTCTGATATTTCTATAGTAATTTTTAAAAATGGTAATGTTATGTCTGCAGGTGCGGAATATTACGATAATATTGATATTCAAACTACTCCTAAAATCACTTACGCAGAAGCAGTAAAATCAGCTTCAAAAGGAATCGAAAAACAAAAGGTTAAAGATGTTCTTCTATCTAAACCGAAAGTAAAGATATTGCCTATAATAAATGCAGGTATTCTAGATTATAAATTGGTTTATGAGCACCAATATAAAACTTCAGAACTTAGTGAGACTTTTACTTCATACGTAGATGCTAATTCAGGTGATGTTGTCTGGCGTTTTGGTAATGCTATGGATGCACAAAAAGAAGTAACTGTCAAAGGAGAGATCAAAGAATTTTATTCAAATGATGAACCAACAGTAAAAGCTTTTCCTCAGCTTCTACTAAGCACTACATCTGATACTTTTTATACAGATGGAGATGGAAATGCTGAAATAAACGGCGAAGGAAAAATGACTGCTTATTTAAGAGGCAAATATGTAGCTGTTTATGATAAATCACAGAATGTTCCTGATACACAGATTCAAATTAATCCTAACTCTGATAAAATAGAATTTGAATGGAATGATGATAATAGCACTCTTTATGAAAGAAGCTTATATTATCATACTAATATCGTGCATCAGTATTTTAAAAGTGTAGATTCTAATCAGACTTTTATGGATTTTCCTATTGATGTATTTTTACAATCTGGATCAGGCGGACCAAATGCTGCTTCAGCCGGAGATTATATATACTTTATGAATGTTGATAATCCTGAAGCAGAAATGGCTGGTTCTGGCAGTGTATTATACCATGAGTACGGTCATAGTATGAATTATTTTATCTATAGAAACCTTTCTTCTCAAGAAGGTATGATAAATAGAGCTTGCAACGAAGCTTTAGCTGATATAACATCTTGTGCCATTCTTGATGATCCTCTCGTAGGCGTTGGAGTTTTCACTGAAGATCGTGATAGATTCATAAGAAATATTGATAATAACAACAGATATCCTGAGGATGTTCAGGGAGAAAGTCATCATGATGGACAGATTCTATCCGGAGCTCTTTGGGATTTATATAAATTGACAGATAAAGCAACTTTAAATAAAGTATCTCACTTTGCCAAATATTATACTCCTGATGATATAGTCACAGGAAATGCTTTTTCAGAATGGTTTTTAGCCTGCATTCAAGCAGACGATGATGACGGGAATTTAGGGAATGGTACTCCTCATATTCAGGAAATAATTACTGCTTTTAATAAGCATAATATTGGTATTTCAATATTGACAGAAAATGCATTCCATCATGATCCGCAAGTTTACTATGATAGTGATTTAGAGTCCTATGATATTGAATGTACTTTTGAATTAAACACTAATCTTGATTTTCTTCAAGACTATTTGAGTATTGAATCTGTGGAAGTTGTATGGTCAGACTGGAGAGGTGGTCAGTCTCATACGACTGAAGCTGAAAAAGTCGGAAATGAATATATTGCCAAATTACCAGCTCAAGAGACAGGTAATATCTTGCGTTATCATTTCAATATCAAAACTTCAGTAGATAACTCATCATTTAGATGTACTTCTTCTAAAGCAGTTGATGGATATGATTTGGCTTTTATTGGCTATGAAGTAAAATTCTTTGATGATTTCGAAGAAGATAAAGGTTGGATCTTAGGTGATGATGATGATGACGCTACTCAAGGAGAGTGGGAGAGAGCAATTCCTGAAGAAGTACTTTTAGGAAATTGGCTTCTGCAACCCGGCGAAGATTTAAGTGAAGATGGAGACTACTGCTTAGTAACTGGTGCAGAGGGCGAATATTTTGCTAATGGTTATGCGAATGGTATAACTACAGTTACTTCACCTAAGATAAATCTGACTAATGCTATCAAACCTATTTTAGAATTTAATTACTGGGGCGTTTTAATGTCCTTTAGTGCAGATGCGGAATCAATTAGTGCAGACCTTATGATGTCAGATGATAATGGAATGTCATGGACTAAGATAAAGACTATCGAATATTTGGGGAATCAATGGAATAGAGATTATCTTGAGTTAAATGACTATGTTTCCAAGATAAATGGGGATGTGCAATTCAAAATCGTTGGTAAAGGAACCAAAGGAATAATGCCTGATATTTCTGTTTTAGAAATGCTTGTTGATGATTTTAAGATTATTGATCTCAAATCAGATAATTCTGTTACAGAAACTGGAATAGCAGAATTGAAGATTTTTCCAAATCCGGTTAGTACAAACCTTTCTATTAGTGCAGGTGAAGTAATAGATAAAATAGAAATTGTTGATATACTTGGCAATCTAATCTATACAGTCGATAATATAGAATCTAATCAGTTTAACTGGAGTGTTGCTGATTCCAATAATCAGCTGGTAAGCAGTGGCGCTTATTTTGTAAAGATTTATACAGCAAATGGATTTGAAGTTGAAAAGATAATTGTTGAATAGAATCTATAATATTTATAGAAATATGAAGAAAAGTTATAAGTTAAAAGCTATGCAGAGCGTGTTGTTCTCTGCATAGCTTTTGTGATGTTTAACAGCCGCCTTTGACTTTAACTACTTTTACTTCTACCTTTTGTTTCTCTTGAGGTTTTGTGAGTGTGGTGTCTGATTTAAGATAGTTAGCCATTCTAATACTGAAATCATTAGAATTAGACCCGATAAAAGCAGCATTTTGAGTAGCTGTTCCTGCATAAAACATTTGTTTGAATTTTTCTATTCCGCCTTTAAGTATATATACATCTTTTATGCCTTCTTCCTGTGCAAGTAGAAATGCCTTTTTTGCAAGCTCTTCATTTTCTGAATAAAAGACAGGAGATTTGCTTGGGTGATTAAGCAATGCTTGCCCTTGAACCAAAGTAATATCTTTAAAAGACATTCTGCTGGCACCAGTCAAACAGAATTTTTTAAACTGCTCTTCACTGCGCATATCTATAGGAAGATATTTACCTGTTTTATTATAAATATCATAAGCTATTTCTTCAGGTGCTACATATCGAATATTACCTTGCAGCTCAGCTTCGAGTTCAGTTGATGATAATGATTCGATACCTTCACGTTCTTCCGGTAAAAATATGATAGCAATTGCTATTACAAAACCAATACCAATGGCAGGGATTGCCATTTTATATTTCGGATGTTGCGGTTTGTAACCATATTTAACTTTTTCTTCAATTTTAGTAGTTGCAATGAAAGCAATAATTGCAATAATCGCTAAGCCTGAAGCAAATACTCCACGAGAAATACCTAAGGAGTCATACACAAAAATTGCACCCAAGTCTCCTGAATAATAAAAATCCTGTATGCTTGGATATATCTCACCAAAGATAAATATACCTATTACACTTCCGACAATAAACAGCATAGCATCTATTTTGCCGGTTGCAGCAGCTACCAGTGAGGTGCCTGGGCAAAAGCCTCCCAGAATAAATCCAAGTCCCATAATAATGCCACCCACTATAGCAGGTTGCAAAAATGTAGGATTTACATAGAGGTAAGACATATCTACTAATCCCAGATAGTCAAAAACAATTAGCCCGATCAGAGCTGTTGCAGCTGCGGTAAAAAATACTCTAAGAACTACAAAGTCATAACCATAAAAAACACCAACAAGTTTTCTTGATGTTGAAAATCCAGCTTGTTCTAAAACATATCCGAATGCTAAACCAATCAGAAGAGCTATGATATAATTAAACTCCTGACCGATTATTCCAAATGATACTAATGGTCCCATTTTATTCTCTTCTAATTGATGATTAAATCCAAAGTTTTCTAAAGAAATAGGCAAATACAAAGCCTGAGCCGAAGATCGCCAGCATAGTTATAAAACCTGCTGTAGACATTATAGCCATGCCTGAGAGTGCTGCGCCACTTGTGCATCCCCTGCCAAGTTGAGCTCCGAATCCGAATAAAGCACCGCCTGCAAGCGCACCTGCAGCACGCATAGCATTTGTAGCTCGCGCACCTTTTTCAAATTTGAAGCCGATTCTTTCAGATCTACTCCCTGAGATAAATCCTCCGATAACAACACCAACTGCAAGGAATAACAACCAATCTTTAAGCGGCGAGTCAGGGTGAGATCTTTCATATTTCTGATAATACTTCCCTGTTTCAGCATGCTCTGGTGCAACTTGTTCAACAGCTGTAACAACAACACTTTTAATTGCGCCACTTGCTCCTAAGCCTCTACCTGTAAGATAAAATGAAGCAAGTAATACCATACCGAGTAAGAATCCTGCGAAATAAGGATTCATAAAATAATTACTATTTTTCATGGATAAGCTCCTTATCTTTTTCAGTTTCATCTTCTTCTGATTCAAGTTCTTCATACCCTGTAATCATAGCTTTCAAATTTGAGCTGATAGTATGACCTGTTGTAATTAGGTAAATGTGAGCAATAAAAAATTGAACTAGTAAAAATGCACCCAATGTATGCAAAACTGCAATTGGTTCTAAAGTTGTAAAATCTAAACTTTGTACTTGTCCATTCATCGGATATCTGTAATACATATACATAAGTCCTGTACTAACCATAACCGGTATAATCAATATTTTAAAGCCCAGATAAACCAGTTTTTGCAAAGGATTTAATTTGCTCAATACAGTTCTTTTAACCGGATGAGGTTTATTCTGGAAGATATCAGTAGTGTAATATTTTATTTGAGCAATTAATTGCTTTGTTGTCGGAATATACTGTCTCCACGTTCCACTTGTGAAATGCCAGAAAATAGCAAGTATTATCAGTACTATAAAAGATATAGCTGCTATATTGTGCCACTGCACAGCTGTTTCATAACCAAAGAAAGTATATGTTCCGTGAATTTCAAATCCGGTAATCATCAGGAAAATAATTAAGGCTGCTTGCGCCCAGTGCCAAATTCTATTAAAGGTATCATAAATATATACTTTTTCCATTTTATTCACCTTTTCCTTTATTTTTGAATGACACATACATTCTGATTATCCCATGAGTCAGAGAAAATAGAATTGTGCTGATGATTAAGAAAAATCCAAAATATTCTACAGCTTTATTATAATCTCTTCCCGGCATATAAAATCCGGCTAAATCTTTTAATCTGCTTTCGTTACGACTGTGGCAGTCCACACATTGAAGACTATTTTCTTTTGGTGAAACCATGTGATTGAGAGGCCAGTACATTTCAGTCTGTATAAAACCATAATTGCCTGAATATGGCAAACCAATATTTTCCATACCTACTCTGGCGGAATTGTCCCAAACTTTTTCAATCGGTTCATGAGCTCCGTCAACCCAAAGTGCACCTTTGCCTACTTCTGTATCAAAGAGTTTAGGTTGGATAAGCATATTATTTTTTGTATCATAAATTTGATTGGTTCTATGTATTTTGACCGGGATAATTTTAGAATCCTTATCAGAATAATCACCTTTTAAAGTGTTTATCTGAACAGGTACTTCTTCAATTTTATCACCTAATAAATAATGATCTGCTGTGCCATTGAACCATCTGTATTCAGGAGTTACATTATTTGCCCAGGTGAATTCACCTTTTTTGCTTAAGTGTGTGTGATTGCCCAAAGAATCAGATTCATGATAGTTAGGGTCTTTAGATTTTGTAAAAGCTTTTGACCAGTCCCAAGTCATTTTAGTTGAGTTAACTTTAGCATAAGTTGGAATATGGCAAGTTTGGCAAGCAACTTTTACAGTATGCTCGTTTATAATTTCTTCTTTATGAGGAGTCGCCGTATGGCATGACTCACATTCCATCCTATCTTTATTCATAGAAGAAACGCTATATAATTTGCCTTTAAATTTGTGATTATCAGCAGTGTGGCATTCAATACATTCCATATCCGCGCCATCTAAGCCCATGTGAACATCTACATCTTTTGTAGTAGAATAAAGGGCTGCTTCTAAATCGCCGTGTTTCACATTATTTCCACCACCACTTACAAAGTGGCAAGCACCGCAATTTTCCATTTTAGGTTTGCCGACATTTTGAGCAACATACGAAAGATCTACAGCAGGATCAGGACGACCTGCCATGTTTTTACCTTTTTTGTACTTGCCGGAATTGTCGTGACATGCAAGACAGTCTACATTTTTGGGCTCATTAAAATCAAAATTCTTATCTTCCCATCCGTAACCTGCATGACAAGTATTACATAGTTTCTCATTGCCTGAAATTCCTATGCAGAAATTGTTGATAACGTTTTTCTTGCCAATTTTGACAATCCCTCTGCCTTCGATGTATTCTTCGCGTGACCAATTCCAATGCGATGAATGCATCACTTCTTTATGTCTTTCAGTGTGACAAGACATGCAGGCTGCTGTTACATCCTGTCCGGAAGCGAACTCTTTCTGTAAAACTTCAAATTTTGAATGGTCTACAACCTTAGGTTCTTCCTTTTCAATCTTCTCCTTTAATAGAAGTAAATTAGAATTAGGAGTGTCCTTTGTAAATAAATAGATAATCCAAATGGTTAGTACCATTACACCTGCAATTAGGATAGCTCTCATAATAATTTCCTCTTGGCTATATTGCTTAGTAAGAATATTTTTAATATAACTAAAAGGCAATATAGTAAAAAATAATTTTTACTTATGATTTAGCTTAGACTATGATTGTAGGCTAGTCTTGGCAAAATTGTCAATAGAAGAGATCCTTTTGTTACGAAATTTTAAACAGTAAAATCAAAGAAAATGGAGTGTTAATAATTGACATATTTATACTGCAAAAACTGTAATCGGACACTTTTCGATAATGAATTATTATATTTTTTAATATTTGAACTGAAATACTATATTTGAAGACGCTATTTGATGCAATATTAAAAGAAGAGATATTCGTGAGAATTTAATAGGGAATCGTGTGAAAATCACGAGCTGACGCGCAACCGTGTATTCTAATAAAACTTTTGTCAATTGTGCCACTGCAGTTTCAATGTGGGAAGGCGATAAAAGCAGGAAAGCCGGGAAACCTGTCTCTTAAATTAATAATATAGATTAGACTTTCGCGTTCTAAGGTGCTAATTATGAATTCTATACCCTAAAGTATAGACTATAAATATACCCGTAGAAACATATCTAAATCTTTATTATTATATATAGTTACACTCTTTAGCAGCATAACAAGCATGTAATTACTATATTATACACAAATACATCATACTAATCAAATGTCTGCAATTTTAGATTTATTCACGAAAACAGGCACAGCATCTGCCTTAGTTTTTCTCAGTTTAGTTGGTATTGCCGGAGTTTTACTCGGAAAAATCAAGATATTTAATATCAAGATTGGTATTGCCGGTGTGCTTTTTTCGGGATTATTAGTTGGTCATCTCGGTGCAGAGATAGATCCGCATTTGCTTCACTTTGTCAAAGAGTTTGGATTGATACTCTTTGTTTATTCCATCGGGCTAGAAGTTGGTCCGAGATTTATGAGTTCTATAAGAAATCAGGGACTTACAGCTAATCTTTTAGCAGCTACAATTGTGTTCCTGGGGTTTGGTATAGCTCTGCTTCTTCATTTTGCTTTTGATGTACCTATTCCGGTTATCACAGGTGTAATGTGTGGTGCTGTTACCAATACTCCAAGTTTGGGTGCAGCACAGCAGGTTATTTCAGAGCAAATGGCAGTAGGAACCGATGCAAGCATGATTGGTATGGGATATGCGGTGGCTTATCCATTTGGAATTTTTGGGATCATTATTACTATAGTGTTGATTCGATTAATCTTTAAAATTTCTGTGGATGACGAAGTTCAGAAATATAGAGATGAAAACTCGAAGTCAGCAGGTAAGATTCTGGCAGTAAAAGTTGAAGTTACAAACCAGAACTTATTCGAAAAACCACTGGATTTTATCAATAATATAGTTGATAAAGAACTTGCAATTTCTAGGATTAAACGTGGTGAAGAGTTTATTGCACCTACAAATGATGTAGTAATTAAACAAGGCGATCAGCTCTACGGAGCTTGTGACTTGGATCATATTCCAAGTCTTGAATTGCAGGTGGGGAATGTAACCAAACGTGAAAAAATTGAACTTTCAGGCCCTATGGGTATGAAACACGTTATGGTTACAAATAAACAAATTGCCGGTAAAACAATTGAAGAAATTGGAATCTATAAAAGATATCCGGTCAACATTACCAGAATCTTCAGAGCCGGTATTGAACATTTAGCTTCAAAAGAAGATACTGTAGAATTTGGAGATACTGTTAGAATAGTAGGGCAGAGAGAGGCACTTTCTGAAGTTGCTAAAAAACTAGGTAACTCAGTTAAAGATCTGTCTCATCCTAATATTATTCCCATTTTGATTGGTATTCTAATCGGTATCATTATTGGATCTATTCCGATAGCCTTGCCGGGTCTGCCTGCTCCTGCTAAATTAGGTCTTGCCGGTGGCCCGCTTTTAGTAGCATTGATGTTAGGCCATAAAGGAAAGATAGGGAAACTTGATTTTTATATGACACCAAGCTCAAATTTATTTATCAGAGAGCTGGGGATTATACTGTTCCTATCTTGTGTAGGCTTGTCATCAGGTAAGTATTTTGTTGAAACACTTCTTAATGGCGGGTATATGTGGATGCTCTACGGTGCTGCCATAACATTCTTCCCGCTATTAATCGTTGGATTTATCGCAAGAATGAGAAAGATGAATTACTTGTCTATTAGTGGATTACTTGCAGGTTCAATGACAGATCCGCCTGCACTTGAATTTGCGAATTCACTTGCACCCGTACAAGCACAATCTACAGCTTATGCAACTGTATACCCGTTAGTGATGTTTCTTAGGGTATTAATGGCTCAAGTATTAGTATTGCTTCTATTGTAATATTTATTACTAAGTTCCGCGTTATTCCTATATTGATGCGGAACTTAGTTTTATTTCTATCCTTCATGCAAAGAGATATTTACCCTCCTTTTGAGAAAATATATTCGCTAATAATTACTGTTACTTATAATAAGTTTGAAACATATTTACCGAACAATCGTTAAAAATCATGTAAAAATGATTATCTTTGTAATTCGATTAAGCAATCAATGGAGAAAATATGCGGTTATTGAATGTATTAGCATTATTGTTAGTTTTTACTTTTGCAATAAGCGAGGTTTATGCACAAGATGATGATATAGATGCATATTCTTTTGAAACAGAAACACTTCAGACAGAAGAACCGGTTTACTTTGCAATTGGTGGTGGTTATGCTGCAAACTTCTTATTTAATGATGCTACCCCAATAAATGATATTTTTGCTAAGGGTAATGCTATTACAGATTTTGGTTTTCCTGAATTTAAAAAACCAATAGTAATGCACGGTGCAACAGCTATTCTGAGTACATATTATATACCCAATACTAGAATTGGCTTTTTCTCTTTGGGTGGAAGTCAAACGCAGTCATATAACATGACAGAAAACGAAATAGCATATGATATGGATTTGAAATATAGCCAAAGTATACTTGGCGGTAGTATTGATTATGGTTTCATTTTGATGAAATCATTGGTTGTTTTGCCTGGTGTTGGTTTTGGACATGGAAGCATGAGTCTGGAAGCTACAAAAACAAATCCGAATTATGCCTGGACTGATTTTGAAAACACCAATGACGAAAATTATATAAAAAGAGCAGAAACAGGATATTGGTTTGTACAGCCTCAGTTGAATATTGAATATGCAGTTACTAACACTCTTTGTTTTCGTGCAAATGTTAACTACATATTGCCTTTTGGACAAAAAGACTGGAAGTTTAATAATTCTCAAGAGTTTACAAGCGCACTTAATGACATAGAAGGCAAAGGCTTCTCAGTTCAGTTCGGATTGATGGTTGGATTGTTTAATTATTAGAAAAAAAGTCAAAAAAAAACTTGACTATTTTCCAAAAAACGCCTATATTTGTACTCTCTTTTAGAGACAGTTGAGATAAAATAATCTCACGGGCCTGTAGCTCAGCTGGTTAGAGCTGCGGACTCATAATCCGTCGGTCGGGGGTTCAAGTCCCTCCGGGCCCACTTATAAAAAGAGCTAATTGTTTAGTAAGAAAAACAGTTAGCTCTTTTTCTATTTTGTGTGGGTAGCACTTTGGGTAGCACCAAATCACATCTTTTACCAAGATCAGATATAGAATACCTCTATTAAATCACGTTTATTTTCCGCACTTATTTTCCTTTTTGTGTTTAAGATTGAACTAAGATGATTCCAAATCTTGCAATGTGAGACTCTGCAAAGTAGTGTACATCTGATTATTTACTATCAACAATATAAGTTTTATCAAATGCTATCTTTTCTTCAATAACGTCCCCGATATGTGTGGCATTGATTACTTGAATTTAAAATCTTATAATATTCTTTTTCAAAATAATTATTCAGTTGTGTTCTTAATGTATTTAAAAATTCTGTTTGGGAAGCTGTATTTCTAGCTTTACTAAAACCGTCCACTGACACTGAAAAAAATCCTTATAGCGGATAAAGTTATAAGGATTTTTTGTTAGCAGTTGGCGCAAATATTGGGGCAATCTGACCAAAAATTGATAATTCATGTTTATCTACAATTTTTTTTATAGGAATATACCCGCTAAAAAATCGATTCAATATAATCAATATTGTGATTTATATTATCTACTGTTATAAGTAACTCTAATCGGGCTACTCTGAGTTCAGAGAGTATTGCTCCTATTAAGCCGTTCCTTTATATCTCTCTTCCTGCCTTATATTAAATTCATTGAATTATACCTTATGGAAGCAATAGGGACACATGTCAATAGTGGATATTACATTGGCTTTAACATACAAAATAAGTGAAAACAATAATCTTAAATAACGTCATTAGGGTTTTGATATTTGATATATAACCTATACTTGAACAATATAGGTTATGTTTTGACTGAACTTATTGCGATTGGAAAGGAAAAATTGGCAGCGTTGATTGAGAAAAATGTACGAGAAGAAGTATCTAAACAGCTAAGTATGATTTTAATAATTGTCCCGTCCTAAAAAGAGTTAAAGCATGTTGCAAAAGTGGGACACATATTAGATATTATATTATTAAATATTATGTATAATTTTCTCTTGTTGTATAGAGGCTTTTTTTGTGTATTAAATTAATTTAAAATATTGTAGAAAAATTCTCATTTCTCAATTTAACACTTACAGGCATTATAGATTTTTAGGTACTACACATTGACAGTGGAACAATTTAATCTTTATAATATTTTTTAGTCTATCTATTCAAAAGTAGATTTAGAAAATTGAAAATAAAAATTTTAAATATCAAAAGTTAAAGGTGTGTGTCTTAGAGATTTGATATTTACTTCTTTTAGATAGGATATAGGTTTGATTATTTAAGATGTTTTTAAGGTTTAGTATTACAATATTGAATGGTGCTGATCATAGTTAGAAAGATTTATCAATCAAGATATTCAAAATTTGAAAGTGGTAACTATTTCAATGTTCTTTACTACTCATTTGAAAAATTTTAAAATTAAAAATATTGAGTTAGAAAAGAGTAAAACAACATCTCATAGCGAAAATAATTGAAACGTTTTGACAAAATGTTTAGTAAACAGTAGTATAGAAATTGCAGGTTTAAGAAAGCTAATTTCGAAATTCAAAGGTATGGAAAATAAACAATAAGTTAAGGAGACTGAGACATGAAAGGTAAAATTATCATTAACGAGAAGATTTTGGAGGCAGTTAACAAAATAGAAAATCTAACTGATTATAAGAAAGATTGTGTGTTATTATTTGCTTCATATCTCATCCGTAAATCATTACATTTTGAAAATACAAAACAAATGATTTACATAAAGAAAGAAATAAAAGAGATTATTCTTGGTAAGAATGACACTCGTAAGGTACTGGATGTTTTATTGCAGTGGAAGATAATAGAGGAAGATAGAAAGTATTATACGAATTTTAGACCTAAGGGGTATCGTCTGAATGATAAATTGATATCGTTTACCGATATTATCATGTATAAGATTAGATATAAGGCAATCCTAAATAAAATTGATAGAGTTAATCAATTCTATTTCGATAGAGTTACATCTCAATATCCACATTTAGCAAAACATTACAAAGATTTATGCAATTTAGATATAGATTCACAAGCAGCACATGAATTTGTTTCTTCGTATTTCGTGAATGAGAAACAAGGAAAAATTATGAAGTGCCGAGGACAGATATCAATGTTAGATTCTGACTATAATCTCTTTAGAGTTAATCCTAATAATTTGAGATTATATACAAAGTTTACGAATCTTAAATCTGAGCTCAGACAGTTTTTGTTTTATCAAGATGATAGGCAAAGATTATATCCTACTTATGAAATTGATGCAACTTCTTCCCAACCTGTAATAATGCTTGCTCTTATGAAAGAAGATAATATGAGAGATCACAATTATGAACATGTAGTATTAAACTTAGATATTTACCAATATTTAGCTGATAAACTCAACAGAAGTCGAAAATGGGTAAAAGAGAGATTTATGGATACACTTCTTTATACAGTTGATTCAGGATTGAGATCAAAAAATAAATTTCATCCTTCAGGAATTGACCCAAATTACCAATTTGTAGAATGTTTCAAGAAAGAATTTCCAACTATGTTCGAGTGGATTGTAAACAAAAAGAAAAATCTAAGTACGATAGAAATGAATGAAGATAGACCTTGGTTGAAAAAGAAATATATCGATGGAGGAAGGAAATTAGCAATTATGGCACAACGCAAAGAAGCTGAGTTTTGGATTCAATCTGTTATTCCTTGAATGCCGGAACATATTAAAATTTTGACTGTACATGATTCAATATTGCTCTTTGGTGCAAATGCAGAAGATGTTGAATTAGTGAGAAATATAATTCTCAAAAAAGCAGAAGAAGTTTACGGTTTCAAAATACCTCTAAAAACTGAAGAAATGAACAATATCAAAAAAATGAGGGCATAATGGAAAATAATTTTGATATATTTTTAGATTTAGCGTTGGAGAAATTCAAAAAGCACAATTACTTATTTATGCACTTTGAAGAAGGCTGTTTTAAATATGAGATAGCTCTAAGCATATGTGAAAAAGAGAAATTATACAAAGTAGGTATTGTAACTACAAAAAATATGATGCGACAGGTGAAGAGTTTGACAAAGAAATTCGAAGGTAAATTTGATTTCGTTTTTTTAGAGCATAGAAAAATTAAGGATTTCGGAGGAAAATTAGATATACTTATTATTGATTATGCTCATAAGATTTCTAAAATGCAGTTGAACAAGAATGCTGTAAATATCAAAAGTATAAGAAACAAGTCTAAGAGTTGCATAATGATATCTTCAAGCCCATTGGCAGGTGCAGATAGTTATACACAGCTATACAGACCATTTTCAAATTCAATATTTACAAATATTAGCATTGATAATTTTGTCGATTCCAATTTTACAATTAAAGAAGTCAAAACTAAAAAATATACATTCTCAACATATGAAGTTCTGGATGAGGAACATTTAACTTCAATCGTTGCACCTGCAATCCTCAAGTGTTCAGTTAGTGATATGTTCCCTGGATTTAGAAGTCCTAAACTTGAAAAAATTAATATAAAGATGAAGTCAGAAACTAAGAAAATGATAGTTGAACTTTATGATAAAAATAGAATTGTCATAGAAAATCAAGTGTTTGCAGTAGGCAAAAACCAAAAAGAACAGAAAGCAAAACAAATTTCTTCAGGTACAATTAAAATTGAAAAAAGAGACTATTCGTTTGACTATTCTAAAGCAGAATATATAGGTAACCATTTCCAAGAAAAGAAGTGCGTTATAGTTTGTGCTTATAAAGCAGAAGAAATGCTAATAAAAAAATATTTGAATTGTACCACGGAACTCTCAGATTTTCAAACAGGTAAACGTAATATTTTTGTTGTGAATTATAGAACACTCAGTGATGGTTTAGATATTTCAAGAGCTGATGTAGTTGTTTTTTACAATCCAACAGTTGATGAGCGATCGTTTATTCAAATATCTCAACTACCATTTTTAAATGGTCCTACAAATTGCAGAATAGTTGCACTGTGCAATGAAGATGGTATTGATTTATATCATCTCAAAAAAGTAGAAGATAAAATTATAGAAAATAAAAATTTTTGGAACTTGGATTTACCTCAAAGCAATTTTGCAACTGAAATAGATGAATTAGCTCAAAGTAGTATTAGTGACATTAAATATAGCTTATTCTAAAGTATTTCTTGTCTTTCAATGTTTGAATCTCAGCAAAAAGCCTCCTAATCTCAACCGTAGGAGGGGTTTCAATAACAAATTCAAATTTCTTACGTAAATCAATTATAAACGATTTTATGTATCAAGAAGCTTTCAATAGCTACCAACCGAGCAGAAGCCACGGTGGTAAAGGGATACGGCTTTTATAAGCAAAAACCACTTCTTGGTACTCCATTTGATTTAATAGGGAGTATAACCATGCCATTACCGAAACCAATACCCGGATTCTCTATTCCAACTCGGACAGAGAAAAAGTATTACAGATACTATAACACACGCTGCCTAATTCAATCTCGTTCAGCTAACTTTTCGGATTTCTACAAAAATCCGCAAGGTTCAAGATATCTTGCTGAAAAAATGGGTTGGACAAAACTAAATAAGTTTATTGGAAGAAGAGAGGGATGGGACAATTTATTGATTCCAATTCCAAAGACTTATTTTGAACTGCTTGGTTTGAGTAAAGAGGATATTGAATGTACAATTTCCTTTGATCAGGAGTATTACGATGAAATGCTAAAGACTGAAACTACTTATAAAGAAAGTTATTTAGTCTTTCGATGGGCGATGAGAACAATAAGCTTTCCTCATTCTTTGACTGAAGAAGAAGCTATTGATTTCAGTAGACAGCAATTGCTGAAAGGAAAGGTTTATAAACAGGTGCTAATAAATAGGATGCCCTTATATCAAATCTATGTTTCACGAGAAAAGATGTTTTATGATTACAATAGACCTGCCTTCAATTTTGATGGAAAATGGTATAAGTTTATTAGCACACAATTACCGGGATTATCTTTGAAATAATGGAGAGAGATATGGCAAACGCATATTGGATTTTACCAAAGGATGAAGTAGAAGAGTCAGCTGTAATTGAAGTGAAAGCAAAACATATAGATACTGTAATTGATAATCCTGAGATTTTTGGTATGACTTATGATGAAATAAGTCAGGCTTATAAGAAGTATCACGAAAAACTCAGATTCGAAGGATTTGCAAGGGAAGAAATTCTAATATCACTTATAAAGAAAGGCTACATTCACATTCGTAAGAATAAAAAAACTGATTGTTGGAGAATATCTACGAAAGATTTCTTCAGCGGTCTAAATGAAGCGGAGCAAACTACACTAAGCAGATTAGCAGATTGGTACCTTGTTGTTTCACAAGATAATGAACATAGCCATTCTGATTTCGAAATAATAACAATTGAGGGTAATAGCAGAAGATATAGAAATCAAGAGTTTAGAAAATTGATTGTCGGAGAAGTAAACTAAATCAATTGTAGATATATATAGAATAGTGATATAGATTGAAATTTCCCCTCAGACAACAACAAACCTGCATCTTTTAGAAGTTGCAGGTTTAATTTCCACTGGTTGACAATATTTTACGAATATTGCATTCTATTCAAATAAAATATTAGAAAATTTAATAATTATATTCTATATTGTAAATATGTATTATTTATTAACATATACAAGTGATTTTATATCAGAAAGAACACAAATAAAAAATAACATATAAAATAAAATTTTAAGAGTAATCTTAGTCTTTGGTTCAAACAAAATCCGCAAAATTTTATTCCACACCGAAGATACAAGAGGACTCCACATTGAATGTGGATGTCTGTTATGTATCTATTGTGGAAAGCCTTTTTGCGGAGGCATGTTTGAGATGGATATGTAATAAGGCATCCTTTTTTTATGTCATATCTGCACTTCCTCAGAGATTAGTTACCTATTGTAAGATTTACTTTCACAAGCAACACTATAAAACTAACTATGAGGCAGCAATGATCCGCATTATTTCTCTATTCCTAATAACTTTAGTACTTCTTCAATCATGTACTACAATTTCTTATAAACAAGATGATTGGGCATCTGATAAAACAAGAGGACTTCATATCTATGAAAATATCCGTAAAGATGAGTCTTACTCGTTTTGGTCTTATCTAACTTGGACAGGAGTTCCTTTAGCTGCATTTGGTGGTGGCGGACAAGCCTACTATGAAATAGCTACTAAAAATGGAACACCTGCTGATTCTGCAAGAGATATTAGAAATATAATATGGGCGGCAGGGTTAGTTGGTGCAGGATTCGCAGTTTATCATCTTATTCAACAGGATTCAACACTCCCAAAAGGACAATCAATTTATGGAGCTTCAAACATTGAAGAGTGGTTCGTAAGCGAATTTGATACTGATGATTATATTCTTCTTGGATTTAACGGAAGTACAGCTTATGTGTTGGAGTCAGACAAGGAAAACACATTTGGAGCAAGAAGCAATAGTGAACTTGAAGGCATTTACTCTGCCATGAAAAATTATGTAGTTGATAAAAACCTTTTAAATAAAATAGCTAAAAATTCAGTTAACACAATACCAAAATCAGAGCATTTTGACGCTTATAATACTCTTGATAGGAAATATCCGATATTCTTAAAAGAGAGTGTTGATTACATATCAGACATAGAAGAATTATATCGCTTTGCAGATGAAGTAGAAGCCTTAGATGATAAAAAGGTGAAGAGTGAACTCCGAAGTAAAACAGCTAAAAGAATATATGAAAGAATCCAAGAATCATATTCTTACAACATGGTTTACTATAATCAGTGGCTTGATCATTACTCCCGATTTGAAGGAGAAGAAATACTATCCTTAAGAAGTGAAATTATCAAAAAATATCATGAAATAGCACTTTCGAAATTGGAGATATTAGCAATACAATTAAAAAACTTGGATGAAGAACTGGAAGGTGAAATAAAAAAGGTAAAATCAAATTTAACTTACTATAAAAATGATATTGATTTAGAAGTCAGTAAGACATTAAAAATAATGGATAACTTGATAAAACACCCTCAAAATAAAGCATTGGGTGAGCAGCTCGAATCAAATATAAAAACCCTTGTAAATAATCTTCTGTTAAAGTTAAAGTCTTCGGAAGAAATGAAATCAAATGTATATGATTTATTTGCTAAAATAGAGCATTTCAATATTGATAAAGAGAATATTAACTATTCTGACTCTGAATTATTGACTTCGAAAAGAAATGATTTGAAAGAGGAATTATTGAAAATTAAGAGAAAAAACAATCAAGCGAAACGAGAAGTAGACACCGAGGCACAGGATTTTAATGTATTTGTTGCAGAGATTCAAAATAAGCTTAACTCTAAATTGGAAGAATTAAAGAAGGCGGGCGAATTGCAAAAAGATCAACTCAAAGAACAAGTAAGAAAAGAACAAAAAGCCTTGATTGCAGAATTAGAGCCCGGAGATTGTGTTCAATACAGATACATGACAGAGAAATCGGAATTCCTTCATACCCTCGCTCAAGCTGTAACTGCTTTTGGTCTTGGTGATGTATGGCAAACAGTTCAGATTATAAAAATTAAAAATAATATTATAACTGTTAAATATATGAAAAATACTGAAGATCATTATGCTGGTCAAGAAGCTTTTCTTTCGATTTCAGAAAATGTCTTTAGAAAGTGTAAATAGTTGCAAAGATAGTGGTTAGAATTCAGTCATGGGACTTGCAATTGGTGGTTTAGTTATGTCTATTTTAGGAGATCTGCCTGCAGAAGGCATATAAATTAGGAAGAAAATCTTAGAATTTTATTCAGGCAGGTCGTAACTCTTTATACACCTGCCTGAAAAAATGATGATATTTTACACTTTATAGATAACAATCCTTGAATATCAAGGAAATACTATTAAGGAAATGTATGAGTAACACAATATACCAAGAAACAACTTCAGAATGGATTTTAGTTAGATTCTATATGGCTCTTATGTTTTTACTTGAATTGTTCGGAGATCCTGATAAACCTGAATTGCTTGGAAGATTTAAAGTAGAGTGCGAAAATTGGAAGACAGCACTTGGCGAAGAAAGCTACAAAAAGCTAAAAATCGAAATTGAAAAAATTGAGATGCGAATTGAAACCGGGAAAATTAAGAACAGAGCCCAATTGATGTATTGGGAACATCAACTTTGGATAAAACTAAAAAGTAATTATAACAATCGTTCTTTACCGAATATTGACAGACTAAGTTATGATGACTTCTTGACTTTTAATCAGTTTAAAGATTACCATATAACTTATAAACAGGTGATATCGAAAAATTATTCAGCTCCGCTTTACAAAAGATTTTTAGAGTTCAAAGAAAATCTAAGTTGGTCAAAAATATTTATTCAAGTCGGAGTTTACTTTATTAGTTTAATAGGTATTTCTTACTTCAATTCAGAAGTGCTTGGTATCGATTTCGCCAATGACGAGCCGACTGCCTTAAGTGGTCAGGCAGGGCTTATGCAATTATTTCTTCCGTTTCTTATAGCAAAATTTGTAGGCAAAAGGTATAAGATTTCAAAATATAAAGCATGGTTTAAAAAATATTATGATGAAAATGACTCGGATCATCACGGTATATTAAATCAACTCAATGATGAAGAAAAGAAAGAGATGTACTTATATATGAAATCTGACATTACAGAGAATTCTGATTCTGATAGAGTCAACTTTGCAAGGAAAGAGGAGATAGAAGAGGCACAAACGCAAATAGAAACACAACCCAAAAAAATGGATGCTGATTTTCAAGATTTGAAAGAATCTATATCTGAAGAGAAGTACAAAATAAATGATAGTGAAACCAAAGAGGATAGGTTAATAGTTCACAAGACTGATAAGCAACTCAGAGAAAAAATTATAGAAGAGGTATTTGGATTTCAAGAAGAGCCGGTAGAATTTCTATCTTTCTACAGCAATTCGGATAGATATATTTATGTTTTGATGTTCGCTCCACCAATAATAGCTGCTTCCGTGTTATTTGTTAGAAATATTCTCGATGGTGATTCAAATGTATTGATGAATATTTTAATTTTCATTGCGATGCTATTAGCATTTTACGTCGCTTGGTTTCTATTCTTGGTAGCAATGCCATACATTATAGTGGTGATATTTGGGATATTATATCTTGCAACTTCTTTGGTAGTTTGGATATTGGATTTGATAATCTCACCTTTTTTACCAAAAGAAAAGAAGAATATTCTGAGAAAAGTTTTTGATAAGTATTTCAAAGACAATAAGAAAGCAGAAAAAGTAAAACTCACTCCTAAACAAAAAGAAAAACTGCTTGTCCGAGTAGATAAAAAGGGACTGCAATATAAAAATCGCTTTTATGCTTGGAAAGACATAGAGTTGCCTGAATCATTCAGGAAGCTTGTTTTAGAGGTTATGTTCAAAGAACTTGACTCAAATCTTGACTCTAACACATTTAATCTAAATTTTAATTACAAAGGTAAGAAAACAAACTTGCACGTAACTCATGTTGGAGATTCCTATATGATATACGGAGCTGTTTGGTATTTCTATAATTTAAGAGAAGAACAGGCTCAATAAGTTTCTAATTGATATTTGATTTATTTGAGAGGAAATACATTATGTTTTGTAATGAATGCGGCAAAGAAACACAGAGAGGGACAAGCTTTTGTGATCAATGCGGGAGTAAGCTCATAACTATAGATAGAAAGGATGAAAATAAGATAGAGACAAACACAAGAGAGGAGTTGAATACCAGTAATTATGTCAAATATATATTTATAGCTTTTATCCCAGTGACTGTTTTAGTTCTATTTATAGTAGTTATATTTAACAGGGCAACAATTCAAAATTGGGTTGATGATATGATATTTAACATGAAATCATCTGCATCAGAAAAACAAGTCAAAATTTTCAATCAAACATGGATGACTCACAATTTAGATGTGACATCCTATAATAATGGAGACATAATCCCCCAATGTAAAAACAGTTATGAATTGGAAAATGCTTCTCGAAATAAAATTGGAGCATGGTGTTATTATAACTTTGTTGAAAGTCGAGGAGCAAAATTTGGGAAACTTTACAATTGGTATGCAGTCTCTGATGAACGTGGAATAGCACCTGTTGGATATCGTATTCCTACAGATGATGATTGGCAAACATTAGAATCATTGCTTGGAATGTCAGAGCATCAACTTGAGTCATTCGATAGGAATAATGGATCTATTGGTAGAAAACTAATTGGGTTTGAAAGTTTATGGAACTATACTGAAAAGTTGGAAGAAATCGGTGAAAGTGGTTTTTTAGCAATTCCAAGTGGCAAATATGAAGACGGCTTCTCAGGTTTATGTGTTGTCAGTAATTGGTGGACAGCTACTGAACTTTCAGATACTAATGCAATTTCAAGATCTCTTAAAGTTAAATACTCCTCAGATGAACTTCTTCGAGAAAGCAGTAACAAGGAGAACTTTTATTCTATTAGGTTGATTAAAGACTAACCTAAAACTATAGGAATCATTCAATAAATGGAGTTTAATATGCGAAATTGTTCTGCTTGTAAATTTCCGATTGTAGAAAATGCCAATTTCTGCGATAATTGTGGAGAGAAAGTTGAACTTGTGATTATTTGTACTAATTGCGAAACGGAAAATCAGCAAGAGTCAAAGTTTTGTTCAAATTGTGGAAATAAAATAGGATGTGACACCAATACTTTGACAAATCGTAAAACTGTGGAAGGAGAAGTATTTATAAATAAATCCAATACTACTGATCTATATAAACAAAAGTCGGTAGCAACTAAGGATGACAGTAAAATAGACACAGAATCAAATCAATCAGCTCCAACTAAAGAGACTAATAGCACTACTTGGTTCTATAGAAAAAATGGGCAAGTCTATGGTGCATATGACTTTGAGAAAATATTAAAACTTACTTTAGATAATACCATTTCATTCGATACAGAAGTAAGTTCAGACAATCAGGAGAATTGGCAGGAAGCTAAGATAATTGTAAATCAAAATGCACAGAGATTGAATCAAGATTTACCAAAAGTTTGGTTCTATAGCAGAAATGGGGACAGAGAAGGTCCTTTTACAGAATTTGAAATGAGATTAGCAATTGAAAAAGAAAAGATTAGGCATGGAGATGCTGTTTATAAAGAGGGCAGACAGAACTGGGTTGCTGTTGAAGATACAGAGCTGAAGAAATACATTCACACTCCACCTCCTATGTTAGGAGAAAATGCCCCGAATGGTTCAATTTGGTGGGTTGCATTTTCGCCATTAATTAGCAGCATTGCACTTCTTCTAATTATGAGTTTCAGTTGGGAGCAATACATACAAACCAACGTCCAAGCTTATGCTGATTTATATCACTTTTTAAGTAATTGGGGTGTTGTCGTTTATATCTTGTTTAATCTGATATTTATCGGGATTGATTCTTCTAAACTTAAAAATTTAGGTCATGATGCCGATCAATTTGGGTCAATATTTTGGATTCCTGTTTACATTTGGAAAAGGAATAAAATTCTACAAAAGACTCAAGCAAGTTTTTGGATATGGATGATCCTAACTTTTTTTGATGTTTTGATTGGACCTGCATTGATGTAAGAAATATGATTTAATAATATCAAAATAAAAAAACAAAAAGGAAATAACACTATGTCAAATTTTATCACAGATTTTATAAACTCAATCAGAAAAAAAATTGTTTGGGTAGGGTTTAGTTTTGTTGATTGGGCAGAAGATCTTGATACTGCCGAAAAGTTAGCTAAATTTATAGAAACTCAAATTAAAGATAAAGAAGATGATTATAAGTTCTTTACCAGTAATGATGAAGAGCGGAAAGTTCTACTTGCACAAATTGTAGAAGATGCTTTAGAAGAAGGTAGAAAAGAAGCCGAAGAAGAGCTACAAAAAGAAGTTGTCTTTAGCAAGAATGAATATGAGCACTTGTTTGAAGAGGCAATGCAAAAAGCCAAAGAAGATCTTGTAGAATTTGAAGAGAAATTTGTAGAAGCAGAAGCAAAAGAATTTATAGAAGTTTTGAAGCTTGTTCTTCAAGAAGTCAAAGACGGCAAACATGGAGATGATTTGGTTTCTGCTATGAAAAGAGTTGAAGAGCTCACAAGCTATGAAGCATTTTAGAATTGCTGTTATTTCAATACATAGTATATTGAAGGTTTATGTCGAAATCTAAGCATGGTTCAAAGAAAATTGAAAAGCTCATAGATTGGGCTTATGAAAAATCATTTGAAGGTCTGCCTGGCACATATTCTGCAATAGAGCTTGCTGATTCGGTTTACAATCCAAATGATAGCCTGCTTTCAATGGCAAACAAAATCATCAGGAAAGAAACCTCAAAAGCTTCTATTTCAGGATTTATAACAGGCTTAGGCGGTCTTTTAACTATGTCTTTTATGATTCCTGCATCTTTAGTTGGTGTTACATTCCTACAGATGCGAATGGTAGCTGCAATTGCTCATTTAGCAGGGTTTGATTTGAAAGATAAAAAGGTGAAGACATTTGTTCTTTTAAGTTGGACAGTTGGTAAAACGGCAGATTTACTTAAAAATGCAGGTGCCAAATTTGCATCCCACACAGCAGGAGAATTGTTAATGAAAGGTTTAAGCGAGGAAGCCATCAAGCTTATCAATGAAACTGCTCTGAAGTCAATAGTACAACGTTTATCAGTTAAAGGAGCAGAAGAAGTTACTTATAGTATTCCTCTCTTAGCAAGCATTGTAGGAGCATCCTTTGACGGAATCTCAACACTGATGATTGGGAATCGTGCTAAACAAATCTTTATCGTAAGAACCTCAAAGGAAGAAGAAAACAATCGACTTGAAGAACATCTTAAGTTAGAGTACAACAAAATTGCTTTGTATATCAACTTGATAAAAACTGATGGAAAGCTTCAAAGGCAAGAAATTGAAGTAATAGAAAAACTAATTGTTGAATCTGACTTGCTTGATGAAGATAAACGTACATTTGGGGGATCTCTATGGGATTGCAAACTAATACAAATCGATTTTGCTTTGTTGAATAACCATCCTTTAGAAAAGCACAACATTTTATACACTTTGTTGGATTTAGCGAAAGTTGATGGAGAAATTGCTGAGCGTGAATTGAATTATGTCAGATTGATAGCCAAAAAACTGAAAGTAAGCGATAGAGAATTTGGAAATATTATTAATACTGAATTTAGAAGCATTGTTACCAGCAACGCCTCTAAATTTGATGTGTTGAAGTAATTTTAAATTTGACGATTCCATTTGTACATCAATCTTCGTTATATTAAGTTCCCCCCCCAAATGTGTAGAAGAGAGAGATTGTTTTTAGTTTTTTTCTTTAACAGCTCAATATGCTTCATCAGTGATAATATTAAATATTTATATACCTAATCAGCGAGTAAACAGTTTTGGTTATAATATTGTAAATGATTTATATTGTTAATACTTAAAGCATTTTATTGTTCTTTTTATGATTCTGAAGGATAAAAGAGATTGCTACAAGTTAGCATTTAAACTTGAACTACATACTCTTGATTTAGATACTACCAAACAATAAAGAACGGATGGTATAAATTTTAGAGTATTTACATGGGGTGTTGAGATAAGAAAACAGACATAAAAATACAAATCATAGTAAAAATACCTCATAAATCGATTTTGAAGTGTTTTTTGCTAAGAGTTGTAAAGCTTACAGGACAGCTTAAAAAACTCTTAAAACTCAATCTATTGCAATTTATAGCATATCAACACTATAATTGCAAACTAATATACTTCCAAACAATCTCTTTCCTTAATCAGAGCAGATGTCTCCTGAAAAAATAGCAACTTCTGCCACTTTCCTGTTTTGAAAAACATTATGCCTTGCCTTGACAACGTCGCACATAAGTGTTGCATTTATTACTTGATTTTAGACATATAAATTTGGCTCTGTTTTTATTAAATATCATTGCAGTACATTTTTCAAATATTATAACCAACAAATAAATACATAAGATTTCTTTTTTATCAGACGCATATATTTTAAAATGATATTATTTTTTTATCTATATTTAAGTTCAAATAGTCAATATTTCGAATCTTGAGGTATAATTACATGAGTACTGTTAACTCTAACTTACAATGGGATAATACTCACATTTTAAAAATTGGGAATGATGTCTTTTCCTCCTCAGATATAAAAGACGAGAAATTTAAAGAAATAAAATCAAAAATTGAGCCTTGGTTAACTGCTGTATTTCAAAGTGAAAACCTATCTCTCTTAGCGGGAACAGGGTTAACCAGTGCTATTACGAATATAGCGGGATTATCTTCACAAGGAATGTGTAGAATTCATTTTGACAATTATGGTAAGCAAATAAAAGAAAGAGCAGATCAGCAGGCAATTGAAATGAATAGAGGAGCTGCAAATATTGAAGACGATATAAGAGTTGCTATTGAACTATACAAAGGGTTAGTTATACATAATTTGAATAGTGCCAATGCATTACTTAGTGAAATAAACTCAAAATTGAAGGACTTTATCAAAGGAGTATTGAAAACAGAAAAAGATTTTCTTTTATGCCTTGACTGTGAAGAGAAAAATAAGCTAAAGATTGAATGCGACCGTGCTGAAACAGCATTATCATATTTGAAGTCGTTTCTAATTAGTTTTTCGAGCCGAACAGCTTCAAGAAACAGACTAAATATATTTACGACCAATTATGACAGATTTATTGAATATGCTTTTGATATGGCAGGTATTTTAACGTTAGACAATTTTGTAGGCAAAATAAACCCTGTATTCAGATCAAATAGAATTTCGTTAGATTATCATTACAACCCGCCCGGAATAAGAGGTGAACCGAGATATGTCGAAGGTGTTGTGCGTTATACTAAGTTACATGGATCATTAGACTGGAAATTTGATACAAACAAGATTACAAAAATTCTTTTACCATTTGGTGCAGATGAAAATCATCCTGCTTTGCCAGGAGATCCTTTTGAAAAAGTAGTTATTTACCCTAATTCATCTAAGAATATTGAAACTATCTATTTCCCTTATGCCGATCTTTTTAGGGATTTTTCTAATGCTACATGTCAGCCCAATTCAACAGTTATTACTTATGGCTATGGTTTTGGTGATTCGCATATCAACAAAGTTTTAGAAGATATGCTATCTATACCATCTACCCATCTTGTTATAATATCATGGGACAAAGCAAATGGACGAATTGAAAAATTTGTAGAGAGAAACAATCCTTCCCAATTTACTCTATTAATCGGTGAGCACTTCGGTGATTTAACAACTTTGGTTGATAATTATCTACCTAAAGCTGCTATTGACAGAATTACTGAACGAAGGCAAAAAATTGCAGAAAAAAGAGGAGACAGCAATCAAGATCAAAAGGAATTAAACAATGGCAATGAGGAAAATCATCATGAGAAATGAATTATATGATTTTGACCAACTAAGAAATAATACCATTGGAAATGTTGAATCAATTTCTCCAAGAGAAATTAGAATATTACTTGAACTGGAGGCACCTCAAAATACTGCAATCAATACAGGTGTTCCTACACTTTTTCCTAAAATAAACGGTTTTGTTATCATCCCTAACGAATCGGGTGGACTTGTATGTATTATTTCATGGATTGGGATTGAACATTCCCCTTATCCTAAAAGGAAAGGCTTAAAAGATTTTGATATCATTGACCTACCATTCCCACTCCGAAAAATGTCAGTCAACCCGCTTGGAATTTTAAAGAAAAAAAATGATGGATATGAAATAGAAAGAGGTGTTTATAGCTACCCATCAGTAGGTGATCCTGTTGTAATACCTTCGCAGTTACAATTACAAGCGATTGTTCAAAACGATAGCAAAAATGCTAAGATTAAAATAGGTAATTCACCATTAGCAGCAAACACACCTGTTTATGTTGATCCGGATAAGTTATTCGGTAGGCATATTGCAGTATTGGGTAATACGGGTAGTGGTAAATCATGCTCCGTAGCAGGTTTGATCCGTTGGTCGATGGAATCTGCAAAAGAAAAAATGAAGAACGGTACAGACAATCCAAATGCAAGATTTATTATTCTTGATCCCAACGGAGAATATACTGATACATTTGACGATATACGAGAAGGTGATAATGTTAGAAAATTCAAAGTGGCTTTTGGTGATGATGAAACGGGATTTGAACAATTACGTGTCCCGGCGTGGATGTGGAATAGTTATGAATGGAGTTCAATAGCACAAGCCAGTGCTAGAACACAAAGACCTCTTTTAAGAAGAGCGTTGCGTGAGCTACGTGGAGGAGAGTTTGAAATAAGCAATGATTTTCGTCAACTTCAAATATATTATTCAAGTTGCTTAATTGAAGTTAAAAAAGATTTGAATATTGGTGTATCCGCATTTAAAGGGAAACCTGGTAAAAATGAATTTGGGAAAAAACTAAAAAGTATTTCAAATGATGCTAAAAGTGATTCTGATAAACCTCGAAATTATTTACATAAAACAAAGCTAATTGAATTATCAGATAGTATCAACTCAATTGTTGATGCCAAATATGGAACTTATAATGGAATAGAATATTATAGTGATTTTGAAAAAAATGAAGTTGAAAGTTTAATAAATTTTATAAATCAATTTCTAATGTCAATTGGTGGTTTAATAGTTTACAAAGGACCAGATGAAGATACTCCTATTAACTTTAAAGATCAACTATTACCGGATCATCTTGAACGTTTATCACAGGAACAGAACGTACAGCAGTTTTTAGATTTTCTAATTATGAGAATAAGAACTATTCTTGCAGATACTCGCATGAATTCAATAATCGGTACAATAGAAAATGAAACTCTAAAAGATTGGCTTGAAAAATATATTGGTGCCAACAAGTCTTCAAATGGAGAAATAGTTGTAATTGACTTGTCAATTGTACCCACAGATATTATCCATATAGTTGTATCTGTAATTTCAAGATTAATATTTGAAGCTTTACAGAGATATAGACGTAAAAATTCTTCAGTCTTGCCAACTGTATTGGTTATGGAAGAAGCTCATAACTTCATTAGTAGATATAACCATGATAATGATGATATTTCACCATCAAGACTATGCAGTCAAACTTTTGAAAAAATCGCCAAAGAAGGTAGGAAATTTGGACTTGGACTTATGCTATCGTCACAACGACCTTCAGAATTATCATCAACTGTTTTATCTCAATGCAATACATTTCTTTTACATAGATTAGTCAATGACAAAGATCAGGAGCTTGTACGAAAATTCGTTCCTGACAATTTAGGCGGTATATTAAATGAGCTTCCTATATTGCCAACAAAAAAGGCGGTACTACTCGGTTGGGCTGCTCCAATTCCACTTCTTGTGGATATGAACCATTTGAAAAAAGAGCAAAGACCAAATTCTAAAGACCCGGATTATTGGGATGTTTGGACTGGCAAAGAAGCACGCGATATAAAATGGGATGAAATTGTACAAGAATGGCAGGTTGACAGTTCACCTGTCAGTTCAAAATATAAAGCCCAAGGCGAAGAAAATACTACTGAATCGAAAGAAACTGGTAATGACGAAGTCCCATTCTAACAAAATATTGTTATTTCGCACATTGTAATATAGATTTCCAAATCCAACACCGCCACATTATGTCACCCCTAAGCTTATATTAGCAGAATAAACTTAGGGGGATTTAATGTTTACACTCACTGAAGAACCAAAGGTGCAGAAGCTAACTACTCTCGATAATAACTATGTCGAAATGGACAGCATTGACCTAAACCAATATTTCTTACCGGAAAAGTCTTCTAAATGGATTTTTAGTATAGATGGAGCTGCAATGCACCCTGACGTAGAAGACGGTGCTCTTGTAGTCGTAGATGCCCTAAAAAAGCTCAGTATCGGTAATATTGTTATCGTTGCTTATCAGGGAAAGCTAATTATCAAAAGGTATGTTTGCGAGAATGGGAAGCATATGCTCATATCAACAAATCCCGAACATAAAACTCTTTACATTCGGGATATAAACCTACTTGAGATATGGGGAGTTGTTATTTCGAAGCATGTAAAGATATTATAAAACAGATCCATATTCTTGCTATAAGTATCAATTTATCTGACTGAATATGCAAGACAATAATTCTTTTAGTGGTGTTTTCCCAGAAATGGGTGAAGTAGTTGTACCGAAATATCAATAATATTCTAATTGGTCACCATGGGGCAGCAATCTTACACCAATCGAACCAAATATTAGAAGTTTAAAACCTCACGACTTCCTTTTAAATCCTTCACCAACATAAGTTCGGATAGGATTACCACTCTCCAAATCCCAATGATTTAACCAACGATCCCTTTCGACATCCAACCGCATCTTGTCTTCAAGATGTTGAAGCATATCAAACAATCGTGAGACAGCAAGACTTTTATTCCTTAGCTGAGAGCGTTCCTCACTTGCTAAAACGGATATATTCGAAGGGATATGAGTTGCTCTGACTGCTGTTTCCACCTTGTTAACATTCTGTCCACTCGGTCCTGAAGAACGCGTAGTTTCAAATTTTATATCATTCTCTGAAAATTCAGTTGGCTTTGGCATTGTCAAGCGATTAACTCCGATATACCAATTCTTTCTTTTATGGTTTTTACGGTAAGGGCTTTGTCCTATCCAAAGAATAGTACCAGTCCATGAATCCAAGAATGATTTTATGTTATCACCTTCTATACTTAGGAGTGTTGATTTCAAAGTACCTCGTTCTTCTCCACTGACTTTTTCAAGGATGTCTATCTTAAAGTTTAACTCCTCTGCTTTTTTTGTAATCTCATTAAGAACCTTATTTATCACCCAAGCACACTCTTCGGGACATCTATCTGCAGTAAGTTGTAACCAATTCAAATTCTTATTTCCGTTTATTTATAATATTGATAAATAGTTTTGAAGTCAACCCATATAAGCTTTATGCGTGAGATTTCTTCAAATGATAAATGCTGATGATCATATAATTCATGCAACATAAATGTATGTATAAAGCTGTTTAAATCAGATTTGTTATCTGACAAATTTTTATATTCATTGTGATCGTAATTATTTGAATAATAGAATTCTTCAATATAATCTTCCAATTTATTAGAAGAATCATAGCTCAAACTGTCGGAGAAACGAGCTATATAATTATCATCATCTTCTTGATAGGCAGAATCATTCTCACCTATAAAAAATTCAATTTCAAAATCTCGAACCCAATCATAATAATCATCTACTCTTGCCTTAGCGACTATATATTGCCTTTTTATTTCATCTTTAATTAGGACATTAATTTCGCGGAATCTTTCATTCAATTTCTTAACTGATTGCACAATATCCTGTCATTCTTCATCGCTTTGTGTTTTTGTATTTCTATGAGCAAAGCTTATATCTTGATTGAGATTTGTTATAATGCTACTAAATTGCTTGTATTTATCTTATACAACTCTATTTGCTACATCAAATCCTCTTATTCTACGAAGAGTTGAAGGCATACTCAATACATTAAATTTCTCATTAAGCACAACTATATCCTTGTTTTATAAGTAATAATTGGTTTGAGCTGAGCAACCACATTGATTATTCCTGCATCTGCCAATGCAGCAATTATGTGCTCAATATTCTTGTATGCCTGAGGTGCTTCTTCATACAGCAAATCTTTGTCTTCACAAATTACATCACTACCAAGTTCAGTTTGTTGCATTTTATCAAGAGTAAATTTATCACCAAGGATAGATTTAGCGTTTTTACGTTTCCACTTTCTACCCGAACCATGAGCAAGTGAAAAAAGATTTTGTTCCTGACTACCAATAGGTAGCACAAGGTAGCTATATGTACCACGAGACCCTGCAATGACAACAGCTCCAATATCGGAACGAGCTGCACCTTTTCTATGTAAGTAGTATTCTTGCTGATCAATAGTTGTTTTGGCAATACTGTTATGCTCAACATCTAAAATCATTTCAGATGAAGAACCTAACTGTTCTAAAAACCTTTCAGCAATCAGCTTTCTGCTTAGTTTTGCCCAATGAACCGCATTATCATGTTGCTGAAGATAGAGTGTTGCTTCTTCAGATTCTGTGGTCAGTCCGGTAGAAGTGTTTGTTTCTGCAAATTCGTGAAAAATTGCAGAAACAAGGCTTCTTGAACCACTATGTACTAATAATACAAGATCCTTTGAATCAACTCCTAAATCTAAAAGAGCGTTTTCATCAAAAACCTTTTCAATAGATTGAAGCTCTGCAAAATGGTTTCCACCACCAATTGTACCAATAGAAGAATCATATGCGGTAGATTCAACACCTGCTTCTTCTATAATAGCATTTATATTTCCATCATAAGAATCCTCTAAGCCTGAAAGCTTTCTGACCCACTTATCTCTTTTGATATTAGATTTCTTTAGGTCTGTTTGGAATAATGCCATTCCACATCCCACATCATTGCCAATTAAATGCGGATAAATAATCTTTTGTGTTGCTATTGTTACCCCAACTGGTTCTGAATGTATGTCGGGTAGCCCTACAGTTTTTTCTACACCTTTTAGTTCTGAAACCAGCTTGAGTTGTTCGGTTGCTTCGCTCTCAACCCAATTTTTGTCGTTGGTTATAAGCTTGATTTTGTTGTTTATTTCTTTGAACATAGATTTTCTTTTAAATTATAATTGCTGAAATATACTTCAATGAGTGTCAAATATTGTCTTAGATGTATAAATTTGATTTGCTAATTCTTTTTTGCATATCCCCATGCTTCCCAAACTTTTTTCCGCCCATAAGATTCAAAGCTATTAATAAGTTGCAACTCCTGAAGGACTTGTAAATCTCGTTCCACACTTCTCTGAGTTACATCATCACCTGAAGAATCTAATTGTAGTAAAATTTCTCTTTTTGTCAATTTTAGTCCTTTTAGAAACATTTTAAGAATTGTCAAAGTTCGAAAGGTTTTGTTTGTAGATGCCATGATTTCTCTCTCCAAGATTTTACAAATGGAGTATCAAGAAAAGGACTTTTTTTTGCTTAAAAGCCGTATCCCTTTTGCCACCGTGGCAAGTTATAAATGCTCGGTTGGCACACTACTTAAAGTGTTCTTGATACTTAACTAAGTAATACGTCAAAAATTGCTATACGTTACAATGAACCTTGCTTGTTAACCCAATATGTCAATTCCTGTCCTGTTTTATTTGTTCACTTCGATTTGAATTAGTATATTAAGATTGTTATAAATTAGTGTGATTTGTCTTTTATCTATTTTTAGATGTTCTTTACTATAGATATAACAATAAATACTAATAATAAATTATAAGTGCAATAATCAAAATGCTTTAGCATTGCTAAATATGACGCAAAATATTAATCAAAACCCTGAGCAAATTGCAAGAGATAAAATAGATGCAATGTTGACCGATGCAGGTTGGATTGTTCAATCAAAAGATGAGCTAAATCTATATGCCGGAATTGGTGTAGCAGTTAGGGAGTACCAAACTGATGTTGGTCCTGCGGATTATGTTCTGTTTGTAGATACTAAGCCTGTGGGAATAATCGAAGCAAAACCATACAACTCAGGTCATAAACTGACTGTTGTTGAAGAACAGTCAACACGTTACGCAAATTCCAAACTCAAATATCTTCATAATGAACCTTTGCCTTTTGTGTATGAATCAACTGGACTTCTAACACATTTTACTGATTATAGAGACCCTAAACCTCGTGCAAGAGAGGTCTTTAGCTTTCATAAACCATCTACTTTTGCAGAATGGATGAAGCAGGATAAAACTCTTAGGACTCGGTTTTTATATGTTCCTGAGTTGAACACTGATGGCTTGCGTCCGGCACAGATCGAAGCAGTTAATAATTTAGAAGAATCTTTCAAAAATAACAGACCCAAAGCACTTATACAGATGGCGACAGGTGCAGGTAAGACTTTTACAGCATGTACTTTTGTATATCGTCTATTAAAACACGCCAATGCGAAGAGAATCCTTTTCCTTGTAGATACGAAAAACTTAGGTGAGCAGGCTGAACAGGAGTTTATGAACTTCAATCCAAATGATGACAACCGCAAGTTTACTGAATTATACAATGTACAAAGATTATCTTCAAACTTTATATCAGACGATAGTCAGGTTTGTATTTCTACTATTCAGAGATTGTATTCTATTCTGAAAGGTGAAAGTTTAGATGAATCTTCTGAAATGGAAAACCCGAATGAATGCACTTGGTTGCAACAACAAACTGCTAAAAAGAAAGCTCTTCCTGTAGAATACTCTCAAAAAGTTCCTATAGAATATTTCGATTTTATAGTAATTGATGAGTGCCACCGTTCTATATATAATCTATGGAAACAGGTTCTTGATTATTTTGACGCATTTTTGATTGGTTTAACTGCTACACCAGATAAACGGACTTTTGGCTTTTTTAACGAAAACGTTGTGAGCCAGTATACCTATGAACAGTCTGTTCTCGATGGTGTTAATGTGCCTTATGATGTTTATACCATAGAAACAGAAATATCTAAAAACGGGGATGTTATTAAGGCAGGGTGGTATGTTGACAGGCGTGATAAACTTACACGTAAAAGACGTTGGCAGCAGGAAGATGAAGATACAGAATATGCAAGAAATGATTTAGATAAAAAGGTGGTTAACCCAAGTCAGATACGAAATATTATCAGAGAATTTAAGACTGCTCTTCAAAAGGAAATATTCCCAAATCGTATCGATAAAAAAGGGGAATACGAAGTTCCTAAGACTTTAATTTTTGCTAAAACTGATTCGCATGCAGATGATATTATAAGTATCGTTCGTGAAGAATTTGATAGCGGTAATGATTTCTGCAAAAAGATCACTTATAAAATAGATGAAGACCCTAAATCTCTACTCAATAGATTCCGAAATTCCTACTATCCTAGAATTGCGGTGACTGTTGACATGATTGCCACAGGCACTGATGTTAAGCCTTTGGAAATTCTTCTATTCATGCGTGATGTGAAGTCGGTCAATTATTTTGAGCAGATGAAGGGCAGAGGCACACGCACAATTGATAATGAGCTTCTGAAACAAGTCTCAAGCACTGCAAACTATAAAACTCACTTTGTTATAGTTGATGCTATTGGTGCTACAAAATCTAAAAAAACTGACAGCAGACCGCTTGAAAGAAAACATACTGTGCCGATGAAGGATTTATTATGGGCAGTTACTTCCGGACAGAGAGACGAAGATTTGTTCCTTTCACTTGCTAATCGACTTGTCAGATTAGATAAGCAACTTACAGAAAATGAAAGGATGGAACTCTTTGAGTATACTGGCGGTAAAGATCTGAAGCAGATCTCTCAGGATCTTATTAAAGCTTATGATGTTGATGTGATTGAACAACAAACGAATGAAAAACTGGCTTCTATTCCTGAAGTAGAACAGACTCCTAAGCTAATTGAAGATACTCAAAAAGAAGTGCAGGAAAATTTGATTCGCGAAGCTGCTAAAAATTTCAATGGAAAACTGAATGATAAAATAGAAAATATTCGCAGAGAGCACGAACAGATTATCGACCATGTGAACATTGATAAGGTTATAAAATCCGAATGGGACAGCTTCACCAAAGAAACTGCAATTGAAACAATTAAGGATTTTAACGAATATTTGGAGCAAAATAAGGACGAAATAAAGGCTCTGAGCATATTTTATAATCAGCCTTATAATAGACGTGATATTACCTTTAAAATGCTTAATGAAGTGCTTAGTAAGCTAAAAAGTGCTAAACCTAAACTCGCTCCTGAATATGTTTGGAATGCTTATGCAACTATTGAAAAGGTCAAGCATAACAGACCGAAAGATGAGCTAACTGCTCTTGTTTCGCTGATTCGTCGTGCTTGCGGAATTGATAAAGAACTTAATCCTTATGATAAAACAGTGGATGAAAATTTCAAAAAGTGGATATTCCAACAAAATGCAGGGCAGCATAACCGCTTCACTTCTGAGCAAATGGATTGGCTGCGCATGATTAAAGACCATGTCGTCAGCTCCTACCATATCGAACTGGATGACCTTGATTATACTCCTTTTGATTCAAAAGGGGGCAGAGGAATGATGTATCAGCTGTTTGGCGATGAGATGCTAAAAATTATTGATGAACTTAATGAGGCTTTGGCTGCGTGATGAGTATGGCTACTTGAAAATCAGATTATTGTTTCAAAGCAAAAGAGGTTGAAATGTATAGAATATACTTTGACAAGAACATTTTTTCAAATTTGAGAAAACAAAAAGATAAAATAATCGAAGAAAATCTATTAACTGATGATAGATTGTTATTTCTTTACTCTTCTGCTCATATTGATGATTTAAAACAAGATCAAACTGATACTAAATATGAAGAGCTAAGGTATATTGGCAAATTCACGAATCACTTTATGTATTTTGATATTCAAAATCAAAGTGT
The DNA here is from genome assembly GCA_965140345.1 of Kapaibacterium sp. (SeqCode). Taxonomy (GTDB): domain Bacteria; phylum Bacteroidota; class Ignavibacteria; order Kapaibacteriales; family UBA2268; genus JBFHIJ01. The sequence goes on along the minus strand of OZ223202.1, from coordinate 142,829 downwards.
TTCAATGAATAAAATACTTCCTTTTGAGAAATTTAAAAATATAGAATCAATTTATTCTAATCACATAAGTCAAGTTGATATAGATTTCAATTCAGATATGATTTCTGTACTTAAAGAATTACCTTCTTTTGAACAGTACTCTGTCATTTTAGATAGTGCTATTGCTCTAAACGAAATGATAACAAACATGCCCGAAAAATATGTTATTTCAAACTTACCTACAAATCCGTCAGCTGACATGGTAGATTATTTAAACAAGCTTGGTATAGAAAATAGAGAATATGAACAATCTGATTGGGTAAAACTTGCCAATAGTATTACAGACAAATTTTATGAAGATAAAAAGCTATATGGCCTTGCCAGAAGACTTGGCATGGAAGAGAATCAAATCAAAAAGTTACAAATAAATATAGATGATATTGACTTTGATGACAAATTTAAGCTTACTCAAATTGGAAAATCTTTTTATGAAGTCGTTGAAGAATCTTTTAGTTCAATTTCTAAAATACCTTTGGCAGATAATTATTATATCAAATATATATTGACATACCTGTATTTGAATGTTTTTGGGATTGATGGAGAAAAGAACAGTAAGGTAAGATTTGCAAATATGATACAAGATGCAATTCATTCATTTTATGCAATTCATTGCGATTATTTAATTTCTGAAGATAAAGGCTTGCAAAAAAAATCAAAATTTCTTTACAACCTATTTGGCTTTAATACTAAAGTGATGGGGTGGGATGAATTTTTAGAGGAATATCAAAACTTGGATGTGAATTTTGCGAATGTCGGTGATTTTGTAAATCAGTTGAGCCATGATGTTGAAGATATCCCTTTAGAGAACAGTTATAGTACTGAAGGAAATTTGGAAGATAATATAGCTCATAGATTTTTAAGCAAAAAGTATTTTTCCTATTTCAATATGATGGAAGTTCACCAATCAAATGATATTCAATGTTCCTATTTCTTAAACAACAGAGGAATAAGATTTGATTACGTAGCATTTGCAGAAATAGAATATGTAGTCAACAATGTTAGTAGAGTATTTGGAACTGATGTAATGGGGCATGCTGAATTTAATGAGAAAGATTTAGAATTGTTGAAAATTGAAAAATGGTACGGAAGAAAGTGGCAATTAGACAAAATGTTATTATCACTTGACTTAGATTTAGATTCTAATAAATTGCTTCTGGTACTTGGAGCAGTAGTAAATGAAACTGAAGATAAGGAGTAAAATCAAAACCATCAACTTCGAATCGATGAGTTTTAGGTCAAGTAATTACCTTTGTTTTGGCTTTGGCTGCGTAATGAGTAAATATCTAAATTATAAAATTCAACTAATAGACGAATTTATAATTGTAGATATTTGCAATAATTGTTATATTTGTTCGCTGTTATAAATAGAGTATATAATATGGAATTTGTTTTCAAAAATAAACATTTAGAAGATTTATATACAAAAGGTAAAAGTAAAAAATATAGACTTCCCGAGCATATTAAACGCAGTTTTGTCAAGAAGGTGTTGATTATCGAAGCTGCAAATAATATTTATGATTTGAGGCATCCACCTTCAAATAGGTTTGAAAAACTTCAGGGAAATGACTTATACTCGATTCGAGTGCAAGGTAAATACAGATTGGAGTTTAGAATTGATTTTGAAGACGAAGCTCAGACTCAAGGGAAGGTTACTATAACGAATTTATCAAATCATTATGGGGACTAAGCTAATGGCGAACAACTTAAAACCATTCGTAAATATTGGTCCTGGTGAATTTATTCAAGATGAGATTGATTTTAGAGGATGGAGTCAGAAAGATTTTGCTGATATCATTGGTATTTCCTTCCAACATTTGAATGATGTTATCAATGATAAAAAGCAAATTACTATAGATATGGCGAGAAAGCTAAGTACGGTATTCGAACAATCAGCACAGTATTGGTTGAATCTTAATAATAATTACCAGTTACGATTGCAGGAAGACGAACAAGAACAAGAGCTAATTCTTCAAAGGAAAGAGATTTACGACGTGCTTCCTGTAGCTGAATTAATTAAAAAAGGCTTCTTGCCTGATAAAAAGCATGAGGGATTTTTTCTGGTTGCAAAACAATTAGTTGATTTGTGCAAATCTGAATTTGATCTCAAAGAGCCGTCTGTTGCTTTTCGAAAGTCGGAAGCTCATAATAATTATAATCCAAAAGCTGCTTTTATTTGGTATAAATTAGCTCAATTGGAAGCAGAACAGATGAAAGTTCCGATGTACTCAAAAGATAAATTGTCCCGGCTTGCTGAGAGTATCATATCTTATACTACCTTAGATGATGGAATATCTTTGTTTATCAGCGAGCTTAGGAATGCAGGCGTGAAATTTATAAATATGAAGCATTTGGAAAAAACTTATGTGGACGGAGCTTCTTTTTATAATGAAGATAACCCTGTGATAGTTTATACTATGCGTTACAATCGCATAGATAACTTCTGGTTTACAATTGCTCATGAGATTGCTCATATCTTATTACATTTTGAAGACAAGTCAGAGCTGTATCTTGATGACACTGAGACTGCATGCGAAGATAAAAAAGAACAAGAAGCAAACGATTATGCTATGAAAATGCTTGGTACTGACGAAGTGATTATACATTTTGAACGCTATATGCGTGCTCCTGATCAGGAAATTTACTCCTATGCTCAGGAAGTTGGTTTGCATCCTTCTATTGTTTCAGGAGCATTGAAATTTACAGGTTTGATTTCTCAAACAAGGATGAATAAGAAAGATTTTAAAGTAGATAAGTATCTTTCGCAGATTTGATGCTTATTAAGTGTTTACTTAAAGACGAATCCTCGCCTACTATGCCAGGGAATATGTTAGGTCTTTTAGAGAAAATTGGGAAAGGAAAGGGATATAATATTTTAGATTATGGTATAAATTTATAGTGGTTAATATGAATATAAATGATATATCTCAACTTGATTCCGATGCAAATGATGAGCTAGCCTCTCTTTTCAGGGGGCTTGCTGGAGCAATACCTTTTTTTGGTGGTTTGTTTGGAGAGGTTATCTGTAACAATATTCCAAATCAAAGATTAGGTAGAATTGTATCATTTCTTAAAATCTTATCTGAGAAATTAAAAGATATGGATAAAGATACTTTAAAACTAAAGATAAAATTGGAATCCTATATTGATTTATTTGAAGATTGCATTTGGGCTACTACAAGAGCTATAACTAAAGAACGAAAGGAACATATCGCGTCGATTTTCAAAAAAGGAATTTTGGACGAAGAAAAAGAAATCATCAATCATAAAAAAGTTTTATATCTATTAAATCAATTGGATGATATTGATTTGATTGTTTTACATTATTACGTTTTACTAAAATATGATAAAAATAGCTCTGATGATTTTTTTAATAAATATACAAATGAATTAGAAACATTTTCTTTAAAAGCAGATGCTAGTCACAAAGAAAAGGACATAAATCAATTTTCGTTAAATCATATAAGACATTTACGTCAACTAGGTCTGATACAAACTATAAAAGGTCAACAAACTTTTGACGATGTAGAAAATTCTGAAATGAAAAATATGGAAGCAAATTGGATGGGTGTAATTTTACTTAGAGAAATAGAACAATTACCTGAGGATTTTCCTAATCATGTTAAATAAGAATGCTAAAGAAGATTGGGAATTTACCCAGTTACATATTCTATCTTTGTTTGAACTTGGTGGTGATTGGGGGAAAGCTCCTGATTTTCAAGATGATAATTACGAAGAAGCTTATTGTATTAGAGGTTCTGAATTTCGTGACTGGGAAATTCAAAGAGGATCAACAGCAACCCTCAGGAAGTTAAAAGTCAGTAGTATTGAAAAAAGAGTTTTACAGTACGGAGATATTTTAGTTGAGATTTCAGGAGGAGGTCCAGACCAACCTGTTGGGCGTACTGTAGTCATTGATAATCAAGTGTTAAGCATTTTTACTTCTAAATATCTTGTTTATACAAATTTTTTGAGACTGATAAGACCATCAAGCTTCGTTAACTCAATATTCCTTAATTTATATCTTAAATATTTTTATAGCACTGGACTTATCAAAAATTATCAAGCAGGAAGCAATAATTTGAGAAACTTGAAGTTTCAAGAGTACTTGCAGCTTTCAGTTCCTCTCCCTCCGCTACTAATCCAACGAGCCATAGTAACAAAAATAGAAAATCTGTTTACTTCACTTGATAAAGGCATAGAAGATTTAAAAAAAGCACAAGATCAACTTAAAATTTACCGCCAGTCTGTCCTTAAAAAGGCTTTTGAGGGGGAGCTGACTAAAGAATTTAAATCTACACCTCAGAATCAAACTGTAGAAGAAATTTCTGAAAAGATTGTTGACTGTTTACACTCAACTCCTAAATTTAAAGAATTTGGTAAATATTGTGTAGATACCACTTGTATAGTTAATGGCAGAATTCTTTGGGACAAAATAAGATTTGTTTCTGAAGATACTTTTATTGAAAGAATCCGCAGGCTTAAACCTCAGAAGAATGATGTACTATTTGCAAGAGAAGGAACTGTTGGTACTACTGTTATTTTGAAAGATGACAAAGATATTTGTTTGGGGCAAAGAATGATGATGTTTAGATTGAAACAGAACGTAAAACCAGAATATATTTTGTATTTCTTTCAGTCAGATTCTTTTATCAATCAATATAAACCACTTATAGGTGGAACTACTTCTCCTCACTTAAATATCAGAGATATTAAAAAGATGATCGTTCCTATCTGTTCTCTCCAAGAACAGCAGCAAATAGTCAAAGAAATAGAATCGCGACTTTCAGTTTGCGACCAGGTAGAAAAAACTATAGAAGAATCTTTAGAAAAAGCGGAATCACTTCGCCAAAGCATATTAAAAAAAGCATTTGAAGGGGAGCTTCTCACCGAATCTGAATTAGCCGAATGCAAAAAAGCCCCCGACTACGAACCTGCAAGCATCCTCCTGGAAAGAATTAAGAAGGAGAAGAAGAAGTGAAAATCGAATACAGAGGTGCAGAACTTAAGACCATGGAAGATTGGTACAACGCTGCATTTGTAACCGGCAAAAAAGGAAGGCAATGGAAAGAGCACCGCAGTGCCTACTCACTTGCTGACTTCATTCTTAATAAAAACGGACAGGCACAAATAGAAGCTATATTATCAGAAGTTCTTACTGAAGAATTTGAATTAGAAAAAGCGGAACCTGAGATGGAAATTCGTTTTGATGAATTTGGACACGGCAGGGAACATGATTTAGTTATAGAGGGAAAAACAAAAACTAACAAACCTATATTTATTGGGCTTGAAGCAAAAGTTGATGAACCCTTCGGCGACACGGTTGCAACAGTTTACCATAGAGCGAAGATTAAGGAATTAAACGAAAAAAATACCAAAGCTCCCGCAAGAATAGAGCAACTATTGAAACAAAATCTGAAAGTAGTAAAAGAAGAAGATTTTACTTTGCGTTATCAATTGCTTTATTCAACAGTCGGAACAATTGGAAGAGAAAAGGATAGTGCAGAGAATCGCGTAAATATATTACTTATTCTTGTATTCAAAACCAAAGATTATAATTTTGAAAAGGGATGCGATAACAAAAAAGATTTCTATACTTTTATAAGACGCATCGAAGCTACCAGCCTAGGTAATGATACATACAAAGTAACTATCAATAAAAAAGAGTTGATAATCATGTACAGGGAAATATCTTTTCTTGAAGCAGATGCAGTAAAAAACAATGATTAATAAGAATAAAACAGAATAAATATGTCAGATTCAGCAATTATATCAAAAATATGGAACCTCGCCGGAGTTCTTCGAGACGATGGAGTTAGTTATGGTGACTATCTTGAGCAGATAACATACTTGTTATTCCTCAAGATGGCTGACGAAATGAACAAACCGCCTTATAATAAAGGTCTTAAATTTCCACGTCTGAAAGATACTGAAGGTTCTGAAATAAAAGACGCAGAAATTTGCGACTGGGAAACGCTTTCCGGTAAAAGAGGCGCGGAATTAGAATCATTTTATTCGCAGATGCTGCGTAGCTTAAGCACCGAAAAAGGAATGTTAGGTCAGATATTCACTAAAAGCCAAAACAAGATACAGGATCCCGCAAAACTGTCCCGAATTATCACAATGATAAACAAAGAAAATTGGACTTTGATGGGAGCTGATATCAAAGGTAAAATTTACGAAGGTTTACTTGAAAAAAATGCAGAAGATACAAAATCAGGAGCAGGTCAATACTTTACACCCCGTGCATTGATTAAAACAATGGTGGCGTGCATTCAACCAAAACCGAAGAAAACAATAGCAGATCCTGCATGTGGTACGGGAGGCTTTTTCCTTGCAGCTTATGATTGGATAGCAAAGAATAATCTTGATAAAGAAGAAAAGCAATTCCTCAAAAACAAAACCTTCTTCGGGAATGAAATTGTAGCCAATACACGTAGATTGTGTCTGATGAATCTCTTTCTACACAATATTGGCGACATAGCAAGCGATCCTTTTATCTCGCCGAATGACGCTTTAGTTGCAGCGGACAGTAAGACTTATGATTATGTTTTGGCTAATCCGCCATTTGGTAAAAAAAGTTCTTATACTGTAACAAACGAAGATAACGAAGCAGAAAAAGTAGATTTAAGCTATAACAGACAGGATTTTTGGGAAACAACTTCGAACAAACAGCTCAACTTTCTTCAGCATATCAAATCTATGTTAAAGACTACTGGAAAAGCAGCTGTTGTACTGCCTGATAACGTATTATTTGAAGGTGGTGCAGGTGAAGCAGTCCGCAAGCAACTAATGCAAACAACAGATTTACACACAATCCTCAGATTGCCGACAGGTGTGTTTTATGCTCATGGAGTAAAAGCAAATGTTCTTTTCTTTGATAATCGTGCAGCAAGCAGAGATGCTCACACAAAAGAAGTATGGATATATGACTACCGAACTAATGTACATCATACCTTGAAGAAAAAGCCATTAACAACCGCAGATTTAGAAGACTTTGTAAAATGTTACAATCCTGAGAACCGCAACAAGCGAGTTGAAACCTGGAGTGAAGAAAATCCCGATGGACGCTGGCGCAAGTTTACATATGAAGAAATATTAGCAAGAGATAAAACCAATCTTGATATCTTTTGGCTAAAAGACAAAAGCTTAACAGATTTAGACAATCTCCCTGACCCCGATGAATTGGCTGAGGAGATAATCCAAAATCTTGAATCAGGATTGTCCTCATTTAAAGAAATCATGGATACGATAAAAACGAAATAAAAAATCAGGTCAGTAGTTTTTACTATTGACCTGATGGTATATAAACTCTGTCTGTATTATTTCTATAGAAGAAAAGTATAGGATGTGATTGTTAAAGATACAACATTTTTGAATCACATCCTTATTTTTTACATTCCTTATAGGAGCGTTTTGCCCCACACTTCGACATTGCTCAGTGCAGGCACTTCGGCAATTGCTCTTTTTTGAAAATATTCATCTATCTTATTTAAATATCTAAGTGTAGCCTATCAGAGCCGAAGTGTATTGCCAGCTGCTGAATAATCAAGCCCCAGTTCTGCATTGGCTGTGTCCATTTTTTACTGATTTCCTGAGTGGCCAAATAAGCTAATTTCATCAAAGCAGTTTCACTTGTAAATGCCCCTTTCGTCTTTGTTACCTTGCGAATCTGCCTGTGATAGCCTTCTACTGTATTGGTTGTATAGATAATTTTTCTGATATAAGGTGAATATTTAAAATATGTAGATAATTTTTCCCAGTTTTTTTGCCATGAGTTTATCACGACAGGATATCTCTTGCCCCACTTTTTAGCTAAATTTTCTAATTCTAGCTCTGCTGTTGCCTTAGTATCTGCCTTGTAAACCAGCTTTAAATCGCTCATAAACGCTTTTTGCTCTTTACTGGCTACATATTTTATTGAATTTCGTATCTGATGAATTATGCAGGTCTGAACTTCACATAAAGGATATACGCTATTTATCGCTTCGGCAAAGCCTTTGAGATTATCTATAGCTGCTATTAAAATCTCCTCAACTCCTCGGTTTTGCAATTCTGTCAAGACTGATAACCAAAAATTTGCACCTTCACTTTCGGAAAAATATAAACCTAATATTTCCTTACGACCTGTCTTATTTATACCTAAAACTGTATATATAGCTTTACTCTGAATCCGTCCATTATCTTTGACTTTGAAGTGCATCGCATCCATAAATACGATTGGATATACAGGATCTAATGGCCGATTTTGCCATTGATGAATATCCGGTATTACTTTATCTGTAATTTGAGATAAGGTAGCTGCTGACACATTCATGCCATACATTTCTTCGATATACTCAGATAGATCGCGTAAACTTAGGCCTTTGCCATACAGTGCTATGATTTTATTACTGAGACTGTCTAAAAGCACTCTTTCACGCTTTTTGACTATCTGGGGCTCGAAAGTTGAATTGCGGTCTTGTGGTGTTTTTATTTCCACAGGTCCATGATTTGTTTTAAGCGTTTTTTTTGCCTTTCCCACTACGCTTATTCTTTTTTTGAGGTTTATCGTCTGAAAGATGCTCACTCATTTCTGCTTCGAGTGCGGCTTCTAAGAATTGTTGCAGTAACGGGGCAAATGCACCATCTTTGCCTAATAGTGATTTGCCCTCTTTAAATTGCTTAATCGCTTTGTCTTGAATCTATTTGTAATCTTGTTCGTTCATTGCACTGTCCTTTTATTTATTATTATAACTCCAATGGACAGAGTTTAGTTTACAGTCTCTTTTTGCATTTAAGCTATGAATTGGAATTCTTCAATTATATTATCTGCTTCTTCAAATAATTGATCGAGTTCTTGACTCATCTGATCAATTATAAATTGATTTCTCTCCATCTCATTTACTTTGAAGAAATCAAGTTTATCAATTCCATAAACTATAAATGTAGATAGAAGTCCTGTTATTCCACCTATAAGTACGGTAGAAATAATATCTTTGACAGGTACTAATGCTGGTATTGTTACTAATAATTTTTCTATTCCTTCTTCTAAACCAACTCCCGCAACTATAACAACCCCAGAAGCAATTAATTTACTTGCTTCATGAGCAGCTTGAGATGAGGTTAGTTTATCCGGTGTAAAAAAGAGTAATTTGAATGCTTGCATTAATGAGAAGAAACCCTCGCGAATGATTCTTACTAGCCGTTTACCTGTAGTAACAAATGTATTGATAATAAACGTAATTAGATTGCTGAGGAAACCTGATAAGAAGCCTTCTTTGAATGCAGAAGTTACTTCATCTTTTTTTGTCATAATTCTGTCTTTGATAACATTTAGACGACGTTTTAACTCAGTGAATAAATCTTGGTTATTGTTGTCTGCGTAGATTCCATTTTTAAAGATATCTACTGCTTCATCAAAAACTGCATCAAAAAATTCATGAACTACAATGCCAAGTGCCTGTTGAAAGCCCATTCGTGCAGCTTCTTTAGTGCTTGTCGAAATCAATTCTTTAGATTGTTTTTGAAATTGTTGCATATTCTGTTTATTCTTAATAAAATCTTTTGATTTTTTGTATTCAAGAGACAGGGCTTCATCATCACAATTGTAATACTCTGCATTCGTTTTTGTAGAATCGTTTCTATTTTTAGAATTTGCCCATTCTAACAAATCTTTGTCTTGCTTGGAGCTGTTTATTGATCCTTCTACTCGAGTAAGATTGGAATCATTTCTAGCAGTATCAACTCTATCCTTTTGTCTCTCTGCTTTAGATGTTCCTTTTGAATACAAATGATTTTTGGGGTCTAATTCAATTTCTTTTGTAGAAGTAATATGTTCTAAATCGATAGAAGTGTTCTTTATTATTTGATTATTGTGTTTAGTTCCTATTGTTTTATTTGTATATCCACTTTTAATAGAATCTCCTTCTTTTAGATTCTTATAATATTCTTTATTTTTTGTTCTGTTGAATCCTGTTAAAACAAATTTACCATCTTTATTCACAACAGGATCGCCATATTTATTTAATTTTATGTCGTAATCATAAGGTGATCTATCAAACTCTTTCGTGGATGCTTTCCACTCTTGATATTTTAGATCATCCTGTTCCGTAGCAACAATTCCTTTTTTGAAATTTGTAAGAGTAGTTACATTGCCTCCAACTTTATCATAATGTTTAGAGATGAATTTTGCGATACCAAATGGTCCAATTATGGAGCTAATTATTGTTGATTTACATTCTTTGATTAAATCATCAAGTCTCTGAGAGTCGTAGTTATTTTTTACTTCTTTGAATAAATTTGTTACTTCTTCTTCACTTACTTGAGAGTTAAATTCAAAATTATATTTTGCATCTAATATAGCAAAATTATGTTCTGTAGCAGTGGAGTCAATTTCTGACTCCTCATGCATTTTTACAAGTTTATTATCCACAATCGATAGTTCATCTTTTGTGGAGATGTTTTTTAGTATTTGTTTTCTTTTCTTAAATCTATCAATATTATTCATTGTGTTTTAGTATAATTATGCAACATTTTTTCTAAAAGCAACAAGAAGAGCCTCTTCTTCTTTGGATACATATCCGTCTGAAGCCGCAACCAATTCTATTACTGTTTCAAAGAGTTTGTAATCTATATCACCTGAAATTCGATTGATATAAGCCATTGCTGTGTTGAAAGTAGGCGGATTTTCTTTCAGATTAGTGATTATATTTTTCACTGCTTCAGGAAGTTGCGATTTGTTGATTCCAGCAACAAAGTCTTCTAAATCATCAATTTCATCTTGTGTTACTTCTCCATCTGCTCTTGCTGTAGCCATACCAACTGCAACCATTGCTATAAGGTAATTAAAATATTGTTTTTCTGAATTGAGTTTTTTCGTTACTTCTTGAAGGTTTTTTACAAGTTTCTCTACCTTTTTCTTATACTTAACTTCAACTTTAGCAGCTCCTTCTTTTTTAGCATTTTCTATGTTAGCTTCTTCTTTATCGGACATCATTTTGCCAGCTACGCCACCAGCCACAGCAGCACCTGTACCTGCAGCAGCAGCAATTCCTCCTGCTCCTGCCAAAGATGCTGCCAAGGACGCAGCACCAAATAATGAACCACCACCAGTAATTGGTGCTGCAGCAACAGCTCCAACTCCAACAACAGCAGCACCTGCTGCAAGACCTAACGTTTTCCAAAAGCCCATTTTACTAATCTCCTTTAATATTCTAAAATTTAATCCTTTATCCCAACCACGCCATCAACTCACCAATATCTTCTATTGGCTTACTGAGTTTAGAAAAGGGAGGATAATTTAAATCCTGTTTATATAAAACCTTTCCGAAATGCTGATTATGTTTCCCATCGGAGAGCTTGCCATTACCAATTTCAGATAATACTACCGCTTGAACACCGGGCACTACAAGCATTACCTGCAAGCCACAGTAGGCACACTCGAATAAATCATACTCATTTAGTAGCATTCCTGTGTCTAAACCAGTTTCTCTGCAAGTTGGACAATATACGTCAAAAGTTAGCATGGTAGAATATTTTAGTATTGTATAAACATGAATATGGAATGTTTTATATTATAATATACATTATTATATAATATCATTCAAACGTAAAATTAGTATCTGTAAATATTTATGATTTTATTTCTTTAACTTTAATGATAATAAAATTTACTTCAGCGAAGTAAATTTTGCCCTCTGTGTGCATATGCAGCAATCTTGATTCCATATTGGTCTTCTTTGTGATAGCTCCACTCGAGCCTATTCATAATTGTTTCGCGAAATGTGTTTTGCATTTCTTCAATGCTAACAATGTCGGGAGCAGGCATCTCATCAAGATACGTTAAGTACTGGATAACATACTTTTCTGCTAAACGGACGCTTTTAACTTCTTTCTTTCCGTACTGCTTATGCTGACTATAAATTCGGGAATAACATTCTTATACTCCCATGCCTTCAGGAACTTTCCCTAAATCACCGCGATTTACTCCCATCACTTACCTCTAATTGAGCTTTGAAATATTTGAACTTAATATAAAGACGGTAGTATGCGACAGTATGTGACGGTAGGATATGCGAAAGTTGCTATATTCTACAACTCCTCACTTTCCTCTCATACCTCTCACATATAAAATTGCGATTGACCGTAATCGCATAGCCAAGATAAAACAGCTTTTTAGTTCCTGCTTCAAACTGCTGCTTAATAGTATCTTTATTGCCACATAGATAAAGCTGGCGAAAGCTGCCACCGTACTTGCAGGATTCGCAACGAGGCTGATGCTTCACAAATTCCTTTAGATATATCAGCATATCAATCAGCTGCTGAGCCGTAATCTTAATGTTGTCTCCCGAAGTGGAAAGGAAAAGAATATCCGAATGTTTGTGCTCAATAAATCGTTTAACCTTATTCCGCCAAGAAATCAGATAAGGAAACAAATTTTCGAACTCGGGTACAAGTCTGCCGTTTTTACCTGTAATCCGGCAGATCTCTGCATACTCATTAATATCACGAAGAGAAAAATCACCAACATTAAAAGTCCAGGTATCGCTACGCACATCCTTACGGATTCTCACAAAACCTTTCTGCAGCAGATTATAAATAATCTCGACACGCGCCTTCCCTTCAAATCGTAGCTTTTCGCCATATTTATCATAAGTCTCTTTAATTTCATCTAAAGTCAGCCCAAACATTTCGGGATTCTCAGTAACAAAATCAATATGAGTTATCTTCACAACCGGAACAGGAGTTTGAGCCGTATTCAAATATCTTTTCGGTATAATCCAAAATGCGTATATCATGATTTATTATTCCTATATTGAGCATCTATTTTGTATTTTACTTTTATATTCATCTCGAAAAATTCACATGAATAAGAATAATCTGAGATTACAAAGAAACCGGTTTTTGTATCTAAGGAGCTGTTCTTAAACTTTTCAATTTTGTTCTTTTCCTCATTTCGACAAATTGAATTATCGCAGTGCCAAGAAGAGTGTATTCCCCGACAGAAATAAGTACATTTAAAGCAACTCGGTTGATAATCAAAAAATCGAGTTAAATATTTGATCATACTATCAAACTGCGTATGAGACAGCAGCAATGCATCTTCTGTGTTATTTGTAATCAGGTATCTGGAAGATTTGTTAGAGTCGAAGTTTTTTATTAAATCATACCAGACAAAAACATCTTTAAATCTATTTTCTAAAGTATAATCAAGTCTCCCATGAAGACACGGAAAACTACCGTTTTCAAGGAAATTGCGGATACTGTCTAAATCAATATTAAATATTTTGAGCAGCCAAATATTGTTAGCTTCAAGTTTTTTGATTTTTAAATTTGTCTCTGACCAGTACCGGTCTATTTTTGAAAGTTCTTTGTTGTACCTGAGAAGAGATTGAAAATATTCTCTTGTTAGAGTTATATCTGTGTTTACCAAAGAACTAATCTTGATATTATAAAGGTAATTTTCAGGTTTTCGTTTTACTTTGTTCCACCATGTTTGAAGGGGAGTAAGTAAGTCTTGCAAATCATGACTCAATATTTTGTGAATACCTTCAACATTTTTGTTATCAAGGAATTCTTCAATATCAGCAACATCAAAATGATTCAATTCAAGTAAGAATTGATTATTTTTGATATCCGTAGTAATCCGAACAAACCCCTTTCTGCAACAGATCATAAATAATCTCATCACGCGCCTTACCTTCAAATCGTAGCTTTTCGCCATATTTATCATAAGTGTTTTGAATTGAGTCTAAAGTCAGCCCAAACATTTCGGGATTCTCAGTAACAAAATCAATATGAGTTATCTTCACAGACGGCACGGGAGTTTGCGCCATATTCAAATATTTTTTCGGTATAAACCAAAATGCGTATATCATGATTTCTGCTCCAATGCTATTTTAAATATAATCCGGGAAGGTTTTGTTTAACAAATTGATACTGCTTGCCGTTATAAGTGAAGTCAGGTCTATTATAATGGTAATATTCATTATCCATTGTAACATAAATTTGATAGAGCGGCATTCTATTAATCAAAACCTGCTTAAAAGCTTCAACTTTAAGCAACTCCTGCCTGCTGTACTCTATTGCTTCAGCTTCAGTCAGAGGACGTGGGAAGCGTATTCTTACTACGACCCATCTGTATGTTAAGTAGCTTTCCTTATATGTGGTTGTGGTTTTGAGCATTTCATCAAAGTACTCTTGGTCTAAAGCGATTGCTTTTTGAATATCTTCTAAGTTCATGCCAAGCAAATCCAAATATTCCTTTGGAATCGGGAGATTAAGGCTATCCCAATCTTTCCTTCTTCTCATAAACTTACTAAGATTTTTTCGTCCCAATGCTTCACCTAAATAGCGCGAACCTTCAGGCTTTTTATAGAAATCCGGAAAGTTTGCTGAATGAGATTGAATCAAGCATCGAGTGTTATAATAGCGGTCGTAATTATTCTCAGAGCGATTGGGCACTGAAAATCCCGGGATTGGCTTTGATAGAGACATAACAATACTCCAATATTATTTTGAAAAATGGAGTATCAAGAGGAGAGATTTTTGCATATATGCCGCATCGTCCTGCCACCGTGGCTAATGCTCGGTTGGCTCACATTAAAGTGATCTTGATACTTTAAATTAAACTTTAGAACTTCAATTAGTCTAAAACATTTCTTGCTTCTTCTCTAAAATGGTCAAATTCTTTTTGAATCTCAACTTTGTAAAAGCCGGGACCAATTAGAATAGGGGAGTGCTCCTGATGCTTAAGCGTAACATCTTCCTTAACTTCAAAGTATAAATTCTGTTCATTATCCTGTCGCAAATCAACTTCTCCGAAAAGTTTGTGCATATGACCTGTTACTTCTCCTTCTGCAAGCACATTGTCGTCTTTTGTTTGCATAGAATCGAATTCCGGGATTCGCTCAATTTTTTTAATGACAACATCGCCCTGGAAGCCATATTGACCTACACTCATTTTACGAGCGTCACGTGGATTTTTTTCTTCAAACATAATGAGTCTCCTTATAAAGATTGGATATGTGTTCTAATACAATATACGTTGAAGTAAGACAGAATGTGACTTATGTGCTCAAGGATTCAAAAATATAATCGCCAACCTGACCTGAAATAGGGTTTCTATGAAATACTTCTTTAAATTCTTCAAGTGGTAAATCATCATCAATATGCCAAAGCTTATGCAAAATCTGTTCTTCTTCTGTAATGTCACCATTGAGATCAAGTTCTCCAATTGGCATTACTCCATTAGGAAAAGCTTTGCAGTTCCCAGCAAATCTGTCATAATGCTTACAATGCATGCATAAAAAATATTCTTCTTTGAGTTCCATAGTATTGTCTTGTTTTAATTATGTATGATACACAGTAGTAGTAAATATATTATTGATTTTTTTCAAAACTTTCAACTAAATCTTCTGCTGTGTGCTTCATCCATTCAATCTCTTTAGCACAAAGATCAGTAAAGTGTTTACCGGAGTTATAAATGCCATCCACTTCTGGTGATTCAGTAAGACAAGGAACGTAAAATCCTTTTATATTATGCTTTCCTATGTAGTAAAACAATCTGTAAACATCATCAGAAAAATGTAGGTTTACTTCTCTATAGATGCCGTCATCAAAAAGAATTTCTTCATAGGCAGATTGGAGAATCCTGTTGTAATCAATAATATTGAGTAATCTGCTGGTATCTTTTTCCCAAGGATGTAAACATGCGTATCTAAACGCATCTTTACCCATATTTTGTTGAATAAAAGACTCGTCAATAACATAATGTAGAATGGAAACATAGCTACTACCATCAGGAAATTGCGCTCTATATCTAATTTTCTGTCCGGGGAAATGGTACTCATTTTCAGGAATAGAGATTAAAGGTTTTGCGACTCCAATAAGTGTATTATTATCAGTAATATATAGTTTTGATATGTGGTATGTTAGTTCAGTAAGTGTGTTTATAAAATCAGTTGTTTTCTTGTCAAAAGTTATTCCTTTTTCGATCAGATATTTAATAGCCAATTGGTTTATCATCATAAAAAGTATATTGCTCTTATGTATATCTTCTATTCCAGAATGGGTTGCTGCCATTTCTTTAAGATTTTCAAAGATGAACTTAGCTAAATGATCATTTTGGCCACTGACGAATTGAGTCTTGTACCATCCAATATTTTTGAATATTGTGTTGTATTTCCACAAATCCTCAGATACTTTGTATAAGCTATTATTTTCAAATAGTTTAGAGCTTATTGTGTTTCCATATATAAAGCTTTTAACTGTGCCCTCTGATAAGTCGAAACTGTGTTTATTTAGTTCTTCTTGAGGTATGTTTTCTTCAACAAATTTGTAAAGTTCTTGGTCAGATTGGATTATTTTTATGCTAAAATTGCGATCTATCAGATTTGCTGACGCCAGCTGTTCTCCAAATACACTCAATAGGTTTTCGCCAATTTCTAAATTCGCTTCTGACTTAGCTAAGTCATTTATCATTTCACTCATATATTCTTTGAAATTTTCGGATTCGATAAGACTATCAATATTCTCAGGTAATTTTGTTAGAGAAGGAGCTTGCTCTTTTAGAATATCATCCTGAGATTTTTCTTTCTGTTCCTTTACTAGTGTTCCTTCTGGCAAAATCTTTTCGTACTCATTATACCATGTCCAAAAGCTCAATCTTTTCCAACTCTGATTCCATTTGACAAAATCATTCGAATTTTCTTCAAGTGGTAAATATGGAAGTATTT
Organism: Kapaibacterium sp. (SeqCode); assembly: GCA_965140345.1. GTDB lineage: Bacteria > Bacteroidota > Ignavibacteria > Kapaibacteriales > UBA2268 > JBFHIJ01. The sequence goes on along the minus strand of OZ223202.1, from coordinate 126,075 downwards.
CGGAATCGAACTCATAAACTTTATATTCTGAATAATGCAGACGTATGAAATTATAAGTATCACAATACCATACTTCAGCGTCTGATTCAAATCCCTTTTTTTGAATATATTGAAGCATTTCCAAACCGGATTTACCTAATAAATAGCCAACTAGCGCTATTTTAAAAACTTCTTCTTTCTCAATTGCAAGTGCTGCGAATTTGTCGAAATGTTCTATACCTGCAAAATGTTTGTGGAAATATGCATCGAAAAGTTGAAAGTTGTAGTTAATAAACTGTTTTGATGTCTCAAGAATAGGTAAAATTGTATCTAATACCTTAACTGCTGATTCCGGCTTTGAAAGGTGCTTGACGCAACTATTAAATAAACTCACATAGAGTTGATGGTATGTTATTGTAAGAGCTTCGCTACCTGATAAGCCTTCACGACCTGCAGGATAATATGTTGGAATGGACTTTACTCTATTTATATAATGTTCACATGCCCATTCCTGTTCATCGAGAGTGCATGCTATTTGCTCAGCAATTGATTCGTGAAATACATTTGCCTGTTCCAACTTTATAATAATCTTTTTTAACAAATCTAAGTCGTCAGTAGCAGCTACATCTCTAATATAGTTTCGAATTTTTACACAATCCATAGCGAGTACAAGATCTTTAGTATATGTGTAATTATTAGTGAAACAAGTAACTGATTTAAAAATTAAATCTTTAATTATCTGATTGTTACCCAAATTTTTCTTCATTGCACATGCAAAATCTATATTTGGTTCTTGTACTTTTGAGCATATCTCGATATACCAATCCCTGTCTTCAAGGCAATCAAGTACAGACTGTGCTAAAAACATCAGTTCTTCAGAATCTGTTGTATCTTCAGCTTTTTCAAAATATTCTCTTGTTTTCTTTAAGTCTTCTGAAAGAAAATAATACAATTCGCCAATAACTCTATTATCGCTTATATGTTCAGATACTTTTTCAACTAATGGAATATATCTTAATGCCCATTTTCTATCTTCGAAAAACTCACAGACAGTTTCAAAACATTTTATTAAATCTTCGAAACCCTTGGCTAAGTCAAAGAAAGCTTCGACCATTTTTTTCTTATAGCTAATATCAGTCGATTGTTTCAAATCATTGTACTTTGCGTATATTAGCTCATAAAGATCGTATTTAGTTGAATCATAATTTTCAAACATTTTGATTTCCTAGTTGAATATATTACTCTTTACGCCTCAAAAACAGGATTATCATAAACCTTCAAACCCAAGCGCCAATTTAGAGCTTCTTCTACAGTTTTACAACTTTTATGCACTCCTTCAAGATGTTCTTCACCGGTTGTTGGATTTATCATTTGAAGGAATGGGTACCAATCAGGATTCTTTATGTTATATTCAAATTCCTGAGGTATTTGAAACGCAATTAGCTGATAATTTTGTTTCTTGTCTAAAACCTTTCTTTCTAAATATTTGAGTAGATTATCTTTGCCCATATATCTTATACCCATCGAACGAAGCGTTGTATTCTGCGTTTTTAAGATTCTTAATGCTTTCTTTTGCGAAGGTTTCATGTCCCAGTACCAATTTGAAATAGGTTGCGATCTGAAGAAGGAAAAATGTGATTTATCGGGAAAAATTATCGCAGAACCACGTTCATTATGCAGTGTAAGGTCTCTTATTTGTCTTTTACTTCTTCGCTCAAGGAATTTATATTTAGGCTTTTCAATAACAAAGCAAGCATTTTTAAAATGGAACACCATATAAGAATTTCTGCTAACAATCTCAGCAACTTCCATTTTCCGTTTTTCAAGCTCAGTAAATGGTATTCCTAAAATTTGTAGATATTTGAAAATGAGAGAATAGCTCGATAGGGATTTGTAAATCAGCAATCTGCCTCTTTTTGTAAAGTTTTCATACGGATAATAAATATTCTTGATGTAGTGGCAGTTGATTAGCTTACGAACAGTTGACATAAATTTATACCCAAGACTTACATCGCCATTTCTAACGTTAAAAATATCTTCAAGAGTAGTATTTTTGGTTTCCCAGTTTTTATCTCTAACTGTCTCAACAATCAACTTATTAAAAGTATTTTCGGGTGTGCCAACAAGTTCCATAAATTTATTATACAGATCTTTATACGCAAAGTATGTACAAGGAGGAATCCACTCCTTAAGGCTGGTCTGTAGAGATTTATCATATTCTCTAATAAGCTCGTAGTTCTCCTTAAACTCATCCATCCCTGCAAGGAAGTGAATAGGAGGGACTTTACCTTCTATTCTTTTATATTCTTCTTTCAAAGTGTCCTTTAATATTTCCTTATCAGCTTTTTCATAGAAGAAGGAGTCAAACATCAAAGCAACGTGATTCCAGGCATATTTCAGCTGCTCAATATCATCAGCAAACCCAGGAACATTAGATTTATAGTACATAACTACCTCTGCAATAATAGACATCAATTCTAATATAATATACGAGGTATAGCGACAGATTGTGACGGTATGAAAACTATAGAAAAAATAGGTGGAAGATCAAAAACGTAACAATCTAATATGCGTATATATATAGAAAGACCCAATGTATTGACCTATAATACATTGGGTATGCAGTGTCTTTTTGTAAAGTCAAATCAAAAATAGTTTTATCTTACTTTGTCAAATTTGTGACCGCAATTCAAACAGCCATAATAAGGAGTAGGATCTCCATGCTCATTTTCAATGATAATGCAACCTAAAGTAATTTTGTTTGAATCATCCATAACTTCGGCAGTAGGTTCGCCATAAATAATCTTCCTAATTTTGCCGGAATTGCATTTAGGGCATCTGCGGTTTTTTGTTTTGTGGTTTGAGTTGTTTAACATCTTTTATAATCCATATTTAAGGTACAAAATCTCTAAATTTTTGTAAATCGAATTGATAAGCTTGATAGTTGATAAACAAAATATTAATCCCACTACGCCTCAAAAACAGGTTTATCATAAACCGTCAATCCAAGCCGCCAATTCAATGCTTCTTCTACAGTTCTAATTCGTGGTTCAACTCCTTCTATATGGCGCTCTCCTGTTGAAGGGTTGACCATAATCAGATAGGGGAGTGTCCTTATGTCACTGCCATCTACTAAGTAAAGGAGACCTAATTGATAGTCGCATTGTGTATCAACTATATCTAAGTCAAGATTTTGAAGGAAAAGTTCGTAACCGAAATAGCGTATCAAAATATCACGTGTAGTAACATTGCTGACTTTTAAGATTTGCTCTGCTACTTTTTGGTGGTCATCTGACAATATCCAACCCGGAAAGCAGTTCGCATTCCATGCACCCAAAACAGATTCAAATTCCAATGGAGGAAAATCATGATGAAAGTATATACTAAATATACAATCAGTATTTACTCTATTGGGTGAGTTCTTAGGATCTCTAAGCATAAATTGGAACGCATGGCTTTCATCATACCAAACGTAATCACAAAGCATATATATTTCAGTAAGTAGTGAAAGGATTTCTTTAGTGGTATCATCTATATTAATTACATATTTTGCCAGTGCATCATACATCCACAGTCGCACAAGGAACATATTTACTGAGTAACTTAAATTGCTGTAAATAAATTCTAAAAATGCGTGAGAAGGTGCATGATCTCCATTCTCTACATTTCTAACAGCTTGCTCAATAAGTTTACGTTTTGTATCTTTTGAATAAAGAAAATGATTTAGCAAATCTGTAGAAATATCGGGGAAAATATGCTCCAAATCTACTCTTTCATTATTCGAGTTTCCGACATAATCCGCTGCTAACACAAGACATCTGCCTGCAATCTGTTCAATTGTTTTACCATCTATTTTAATCTGAAAATCTATATTCAGATCAGAATGATGAAGCGGAATTTCTTCATTTGTAGTGGCCTTACGAATCGTATGACTACAGAAATCATTCTTTAACAAGAGTGCAGTGTGGCTATCTAAACTACTTCTAAACCTGTCTCCTGCCATTTGAAGTTGCATAGCTCTACCAACTTGCACAGGAGTTAATAGTTCGTTGTAATCCGCTTGATTTAATATTTTTGCATCGGCTATGCGCAGTAATTTTGCTAATTTTTCAATCTTAGTACTCACCTCATAAATACTGGTTTCTATGCTAATCTGAGGTTTAAAAAAAATATTTCGAAGCTTTATTACATGCTGCAATATATAGTTTGCCTGATCATAAAGAAGTTCGATTTTGAATGATTCTATAAATATGAATGGGTTCAGGTCTATCATTTTTATCCTAAGAAATTGTCAAATATTAGATTTTAATACCTTACTAGAGACCATAATCAATATCCCAAGTAACATCGACTGGAATATCATCCCAAGTTAGGGGTGCTTCTTCATCGACTTGTATTATTCCATAATTGTAATCTTCGTTTGTTTGTGTATTGTAAAAAATGGGGGAACAAATTATTCTAAGTAAAGAGCAGTTGATTCTTTTAGTACTATCTCTGATGCTTGATGCCTCTTCAGCAGTAATAATTTTTTTATAAAATGGGCTATGCATTTCAATTTCTAAAAGTGCATAAAAATCCTTTTGGTGGATATTTTCTAAAGTAAAGTTTAATGTGTCTTTGCTATAAGATCTATCTTTAAAAAGATTTGAAAACTCAGGTGTAAAGCCAGTATCGTCTATTTCTATCCACTGTTCACAAATATGGTTTCTACTTTCCATCGCTGCCGACCATTGAATATTATCATCAACCATTTTTTGATATGATTCAGATTGAATTAACTCAGAGTATTTATGCGCTGAAATGACAAAACCATCTCTAAATAACCATATTTTGTTAGTATAAAACTGCAATTTGTTTCCATTGATTAGCGCCGTATTTTTAAAGTTTTTTGGATTGTTTTTAGGATCTTTTGTATTAGTTAGATATATCGAAATTTGCTCCTCTGTGTTAACAAGTATAAAAACATTCGCTTGTTGAAGTGTTAAAGCAGCATCAAGAATACTATTTACCTCTGCACTCAAAGTAAAATCTAAACTTCTTAGTGCCTCATACAGCCAAATAGCATTATTGAAGTTGTTCTCATCATAATTTTCGTAATTGCAGTAAAGGAAATTTAAGAATTGAATTACTTCATTGTTCTGAACTTGTTTATTATCAGGATCTATTTCTCCAAATACTTGAAAATTGAAATTGTGTCTAAAATCGCTTCTTTCAAATAAAATCTTAAGCAAAGAAGCATCTTCACAAAGAAAATTTTCTTTTGATGTTTGATGTTGGCAGTCCCTAAATATTTGCAGAAAATCTCCGCAAACGAAGTATGATTTTATGGGACTGTTATAGCTATCGCGAAAATATACTTTGTTATTATTAAAAATAGTATTATCAACTATTTCGATGCAAAGTGAATTTTGAGTTTTATCATAAATCCGATTTTTACTATAATGCTTTTGTATTTCAATATCTGCTAAATTATAGTTTCTACTTTCAATAAGATTAATCAGTTCCTCAAGTTCAGAATTATTTGAGACCAGCTCAATTTTTGGATTAGGAATTTCCACATACTCAGCTATAAGCCTGACTGCAGATACCAATTCCTGATAGCTCACATTAATTCCTTCATTGGAGTAATATCTGTACCTCAAATAATCCATTCTGCCAAGGAGTAGTTGTATCTGCTCTTTAGTTAACTCAAAATCTTCAGCTCTTTTATGTACCATGATTCAAATCTCAGGTTTTACTTCTATACAAATAAACGGAATGGAAAGACAGAATGTGTCGTAGATTGTTTTGATTATTGCTTAAAAACAACTCCGCCCGCTTTTTGTGCAGGCAGAGTGCAAGCAAAAATAAATTATATGTTTAATTAATCCAGTGAGTTCCAGCTCCAAAGAGCAATTGCAGTTTCTGCCAAATCTGCGGTTCTTGCTTTGATAGCGTCTATGTTCCACTTCATGTTAGGAGTCATTTGCCATCTGTCTAAGATATCGCGAGTTAAAGCAGTATTTCCTGTATAGATGCTGCATTTTTCTTTAAAGCTTTTGTTTGAGTACAAAGAGTTTGCTTTTTGACTGTTAATAGTCAAGTTCCCAAGACCATTCCTATAAGTTTCAAATTCGCTGTGTTTTATATCATCGTCTATTTCTGCACGCCACTCATTTGTGAGAGTCTGCGGCATTATATGCTCAATTGTATTAAATTTGTCGTAGTCAGGAAGTTCGTCGTATTTATTCATGCTTTTATCTAATTCTTGTAAAAGCATTAGTACAAATGGTTTTTCGGTTGCAACATAAAGCTTTTTCTTCTTCAGAGAATCTTCGAAAACCACATCGCTGACATATAAACCTGATTCAGTAATAATTTTCATAAACTTAGCTGTTTTATCTACTTCATAATGTAGCTCCTTATAAAGTGATGGAAAAACTGTATTAAACTGTCTTGTTTCATCAGAAATTTTACGTCTTACAATAAGCACATAAGTCTTATGTAGCAGATTAATCAAATCTTCTTTAGAAAGATTGTTTGACTCAAAAGAATCCAACAGCTGCATTACAAATGGATATATCTGAGTTATTCCGGTTCTATGCAATTTAGAGAGATATCTATACACATCTATATCTTCATGCTGAAGTGCTTCTGGATTTGCAATATTTAAATATATCTCTGAAAAATGAGCAATCCTTTCGAGCTCTGCTTTTGCTTTTCCTGCGTTGAAACCAGATCTAGTATATTTGAAATGAGAATAAATCTGTCTGCCTTTGCCAAGCATTTTCTTGTTATCCATAGAATAAAGATGACGCAAATATTCTTCAAAGCTCAAATTTTCTCTTTCTATTTTCTGTTGCACTTTTAGCCAAATATCATTGTGCAGAGTTTCTATTTCAATATTTGCATCGTAAAGTGGTTTAAATATATAATTACATAAAAGTTCAGATGCAGATAGGGGAGTTCCCTTGTCATTTAAAGACTCAAAAATTGCCTGTGGGTCATCTTTATTTGGATCTAATGGTATCCAAACTACTTTTAGTCCTTTCAAAATTGCTTGAGCATAATTCCATAAAGTATCTACACTCTTTTGTCCGAAATATCTACTCTTTTCGAAATATTTTTGAATCTTGTTTATTTTACTTGAACCAGGTATATAGTTTGCCTGATCGATTGCTAAAGCCTGATCATTCGGGTTTTGGTTAAATACTGCAAGATAAGTTGCATATCTATCACCCTTAACACTTTTCACCTTAATCCTTGAATAATCTTCAGAATCAGATGAGATGCTGTTTATAATCAGTTTATCAAGTTGCCTTACGTATTGTGCGGCATCATAATTATCACTAATTTTCTTAGAGAGTAAGTTGCGAATAGTAATTAATAGCATATAAGCAGTAGTAATCCTTTGCTGACCATCGATTACTAAAAAAGATTTCAATTGAGGATCATCATTAGTTTGTTCTGAAACTACAACAGGGCCGAAGAAATGTTCTACGTTGTCATAACTTGACTCATCTTCTAAATGCTCAAGAATTTTTTCGTTAATATCTTCGAATAGTTGTTTCCATTGCTTAGTTTCCCAAACATAGCCACGTTGGAAAAAAGGAATGATATACTGCACGTTACCTTTGAACATTTCTTCGAAACAGCGATTTTTTACATTTGATGATGGCATTTTGAACCCTATGTATTTATGATAAATAAAAATGATTGCTTTGTTCTTACTCTAAATTACTACACTAAGAGACAAAATATGTCGCATAGTGTAAAATTATTGTAATTAATAATATTCTGTCTTCTAAATATCTAAACGGATAATAGCGACAAAATACGTCGTACATAAAAAGTTATATCTTTACATTAAAATCAGGGCATTAAAACTGCACGTCATTATTAGTCGCTATGGTATGAATATTGCTAAAACATAAGTTTGGAATATCGGATAAGAAAAATGTCTAAAATTCAACATATTATATACTTACGTGATTGTTTAATGGCAGGGCAGAGGTTAGATTCTAACAGAATCATTGAACTATTGAAAGATGAATATGACGCCAAAGTCGATAAAAGAACTGCACAGAGATACATTATTGAATTGAAAGAAATGCAGGATTTATTTGTTGAAGAGACTTCAGAAGGTAAGAAGAAAATTATATATATAAGCGGTGAAAACAGAAGAAGTTTCAGAGAAACAAATCCGTTGCCAAACCCGGGAAATTATTTGCTATCGCTTAATGTTTTAAAAGCGCATCTTAAATCTTTTGCCGGTACAAAAATTGAAAAAAATACAAATGAGTTAATATCTGAGATTGAAAAAGTTACTAAAAACAAGGCTGAAATTTTTACTTCAAAAAGTTTGTTTTGGAATCAAAATCAAGGTAGTTATGATTATTCTACTCACGCTAAAACAATTGATCATATAACTGATATAATTACTCAGCAGAAATTCCAATATGTAAAATATGGTAATCCTGAAAAACCAAGTAATTTTGTCGCATTGCTCAGTGAATTTTTCAGCTATAACGGATCTTTATATGTCGCAGCATACACACCACGTCATGGTCATCACATTGCTCTTGCAGTGCAAAATATTCACAGATTATCTGAATTGAGCAAAGAAGACAAAGAAAAGTACCAAGAAGTTGAAATTCCGATATTTACTTTTGAATCTTTCACTAAAGACCGCTTCGGAGTGCATCACGGTCCAATCAGAAACGTTCGCCTTGAAGTCAGCCACGAATACAAACACTACTTCCTAAACCGCACATTTCACGTATCCCAAGTTAATCAATACGAAGATGATCCGGATCAGCAAATGCAAATCAACTTAGAAGTACCACTCAGCCCGGAGCTAATCTCATGGATTCTCTCGTGGGGCGGAGAGCTGCAGGTTGTAGCTCCTACTAAATTGAAGGAAAAAGTGGCTGAGAAGGCGCAGAGGATGGTGTAAATATTATTGTAATTGAATCTTATTGTAAGTATATTAACAATATACATTAATTAGAAAAAAAGTTATAAATTGAGGTTGTTATGTTCCAAGATTTGCCTGAGATACCACTAAATTATCCTGATATGGATATACCGCATCTAAATATAGCGGACACAAAACAAATGATTGTTGATTATTATAATCAAACTTGCAAATTAACAGAGAACAATTCTGATGTGGATATAAAACTAACTAAACCTCCTCTGATATTTGGAGCTACAGGTGTTGGAAAATCAGATATCATCGAACAAGTTTGTGATGATCTTGATATTGAATTGACACAAATTGAATGTGTTCTTGCTTCTCCGGTATCTATTCTAAATAAGTTGGAGGAGTTATCAGGCTCTGAAAGTTTGAATAAAGGTGGTATAATTTTACTGGAGTATTTTGCAGAAGCTCATATCAATCAACTTATGATGATTGCAGATATGATAAATGATAATATTCTGACCAAATTCAGTCTTAAATCAAAATTTATTTTTGTAGCACTTTCGAATAGACCTTATGATTCCAAAACATACAAAGATTTTTCTGAATATCCTGAATTATTAGAATCGTTTTCAGTATATCATATGACTCCTACAATCAAGGATTTTAAAATTTATGCAGAATATACAAGAAAACATGGGTTTGAAGAATTAGGAGGTGATGGAGAACCTACAAAAAAAAATGAAATTTTGTATCCCATACCAAAAGACATTACAGAATTTTTAGAGGAATATCCGCAATATTTCTACTATATGCCAAGACATTCAATTGCTAATGGGCTAAATCCAAGGAAATGGGAAGCAATATCACAGAAGCTTTTAATGGAATCTGTACAAAGTGGTTGCGGTTTTAATTGGCTTCAAATGCCAGAAGTAAAAATTGAGTTTATTGTCGAAGATTATCCCTATATGAAAGACGACTTTATGAAATTTATGCGAGAGCAGATACAAAAGTAGATACTTTAGAAAAATATACTGAATAATATTAAAAACTCCGGGATGTGATTCAAAAATTTCACATCCCTTTTCCTCTACTCTCTTCTGCAATACCAGTGATTTAGTAATCTGTCACGTTCTGAGGATATATGATTTCAACATCGAATTAAAAATGAGGTGGCAGAGAAGGTGCAAAGGATGGTGTAGGATGGAATCTATAAAAAAGGATGTGATTTCAACAAGACTTTATTTAATAATCACATCCTCGAATTTTCTTATATAGAAATAGAACAGACAGAGTTTATTTTAAACTGCCGGATGTGATAAATAAGCCTCTATTTCTGCGATTATATTACCAAAGACTCCCTTCTTGATTTTGCCAATCGTCATCCAATTCATCGTCCAAACCTGTACTCATCATGTTATCAACTTTTTGAAACTCTATTACACTATTCCAATACTTTTCTATTCTTTCTCTATCTTCTTTATTTTCAGGTAAAAACGTTTCGTACCTATATTGTATATCCTTGAAAACCTTACAGTCGCAAAGTTGAATGATTGCGAAAGATGTATTATAAATTAGAAAAGTGGAAGCCTCAAACCATACTTTTGATTGCTTATATCCTAATTTATCATTGGTAGGAAGAAGACTATAAAGCTCTTCAATAATATTTTTCAGCATATTTGAGATGTACTTTTCTTCGCTTATTTTATTCAAATATTGCTCAAAAAATGTCTTTATGATTATCCTCAAATCGTCAGAATATGAATAAGATTTCTCAGGAATATGTCCAAACTTTAGATTCTTCCACACTGACCAAGTTTTTATTTCTAAATTGAAAAAAGTATTGGCAAATTTATAATCTTCTGACTGATGTTCAATATATGATTTTGCATATTCGAGAAACTTTTTATCATCATTTTTCTGTATAAATTCTAAAGCAAAGTAGTTTGCAGAAGATTCTTCCAACAGTCTATATGTAGTATCATCAAAACTGCTAAGTCTATAGGTACTACTATTAACTTGGCTAGGTCTGTTATTCTCTAATTTTGCAAACCAAGCATGACCAAATTCGTGAATAAGAACTTTAGTGAAAAGATATTTGAAGTGAGTCATGTCATTATTTGTTTCTCCAAATACTTTATCTAAACAGATATAGATTTCATGAACTGACTTACCGGAAATTTTACGCTGAGTGTACAGACCAAGAATATCTCTTGTGTAGTCGCTTTCAATTTTTTTAAATGAATCACTACTTACCAGATAAACAGGCGTGTTCTTTATTATTATTTCAAAATCAGACAGATCATTCACTTTTTGGAAAGGCATTCCTTTTTCTAGTATAACTTCAGCAAAAGTAGTTAAATCATTAGAGTAAAAAGCATTGAGAGCTTCTTGTCCAGCATCTACATTAATAATATTTAGAAATGATTTTTGCATATTTTTACCTTGTAATTTTGAAAACTATTTGCCAATATCTCCACCAATATACTCTGCTTTCTATAAAAGAGAACAGAGTATAGGTTGTAAAACTTATTTTAATCATGTTTCTTTTTTATTTCAGTAAATCTTGTTTTATAATAGTAATATCTATAATAGAGTTGATTTTTACCTTTTTCAGTATATTCCTTAAAGATTCTTTCCATTCTGAGCTTAATATCAGACTCTGGTAGACCTATATACTTCATTAGCTTTAAAGCAAAGTCTTTGATTTCTATTTCTAATTTGTCAAAGTTGATTGTTTCATCAGCATTTTTCTCAAAATACTTCTTCATGTGGGTATTTGTTAAATTGCCCCAGTGATAGATTGTTTCGATATTATCCAGCTCTGTATGTACTTTTAACCGTTTGTTATATAAAGTCTTTGGCGCTAGTATAACTGGCTTTTTGTCTTTTGGCGACAAAATTTTTACTTCTTTTTCAAGTAAGGGATACCATAGTTCGTTATCATCACGCCCACCTTTTTTATTTGCATCTTTTGATTTCTTGAATTGCTTAGAAATATCTGTGAAATGGTAATCAAAAGATTCTTCACATAGATAGTGATAAGCGCAGTAGTGCATGATAATATTTTTAAATGAGCTGATATATTCAATTGGTTGTTCGTATTTCACAGTTGTGCTATGCATACCGGGCCCGGGTTCTTCACCAATCAAAAAATATTTAGGTGAATGTGATAGGTAAGGATTTGGTATATATTCAGAGTTTTCTGTTGTTTGAGCTAGATTTTTAAATTCTTCTTCCAAGTTTAAATAGTCTTTCGTTGGTTGTGGTGATTTTACCATTTTTACCTCAAGTAAGTAGTGTGAAATATTAAAGTTCAGATACTTTAATATACAAAATACAGAATAGATAAACTATAAATAACGCATATTTAATGCATGAGTGAGCTATATTTTTATCCTATCCTTCTTTTTGCATAACCCCAAGCCTGCCATGCCATCTCACGCTGATGATTACTCATGGAGTTAATAAGTTGATGCTATTGTAATATTTGCAAATATTTTTCCAACATAAATAATCTACGTTGCTTAAAAGAAGAAAAAAAGTAATATTTTCAACTTGATTATTTAAAAGGTTAAGCAATTAAAGTTAAACTACTTTTATAAACTTCTCTAATAAAAATTTATAGAAAAAATATAAATAGTTTATAAAATAGCTCTTAACTTCTTAACTTTAATTTTTGATTAGAATTGTAAATTAGAGCTACTAAAAAAAGAAGTGGGGAGAGCTTGTAGCTTTGGAACAAATCTCATCACCTTAAAGTATAACCACACCTCTCCCAATGTATTATATTCCAATACACTGCTATTCTATATAATAGTATACGCTAGTATACGCTTTTTTTACTAAACCGTTTTAGATGGTGGATTGTGAAGTAGCATGAATTAAACAGAATATAAAAAGGAGCTGTTCAATCAGCTCCTCAGTTTTTTGGATTATCTATATAATACTACACCTTCGGCAGCTCCACATAAAAAGTAGTACCTTTATTGACTTCGCTCTCGAACCAAATTTTCCCATGAAGTAAACCTACAAACTCTTTGCATAGATTAAGCCCTAAACCTGAGCCGACTTCTTTGTTGGTGCCGAGTTTACTTACCTTTTTATCTATGGTAAAAAGATGCTGTTGGTCTTCAGCGCTGATACCCAAACCGTAATCTCGAATAGCTATTTGCACTTGTTCTTCATGATTTGAAACAATTAAATCAATCTTACCTGAGTGATGCGAGAATTTTCCGGAATTTGAGAGTAGGTTACGTACCACAGTTCTCAGCATATATTCATCTGAAATTATTGAAAGATCGCTTTCGCACTGAAGAGTAATTTTTAGCTTTTTTGCATCAAAGAATAGTTCGCTTCTGCTGATTTCATCATCCAATACATCTTGGAGCATCAATTTTCGTGGCTTCGAAACAATAGCATTAGATTGCGCTTTAGCCCATGAAAGCAGATTTTCGAGCAGGGAGAGCAGCCTTGTAGAAGTGTCCTTCATATTTTCGACGTATCGCTTAACCTTTTCGAAAGGATAATCATCCATATTTTCTGAAAGCAGATATCCAACCTGCAGAATGCTGCTAACCGGACTCCTAAGGTCATGTGAAATAATCCCAAAGAACTGATTTTTTGCCTGATTTGAGGCTTTCAGCTCTTTAGTAATAGCAAGTATCTCCCGGTTTGATTCCTCAAGTTCCTGATACTGCTTTTGCAGCTTTGCGTTCAAAACTTCAAGCTCTTGAGTATGCAAAATATTCTGACTCAGCGCCTTCCTTTTCGTGATATAAAGATAAACCACAGCAATAAGCAAAATCAGCAATAAAGCACTTACTCCGCTAATCAGATAAAGTTTTTGCAAACTATCAGCTTCTTTATCTTTAGCTTCAGCTATTTTCTCTTCAAATAGCTTAGTATTAAGATAAGTAAGAGCCTTGTGTTTTTCTTCGTTAAGGTGATTCTGAATCGAATCTATTTTAACTTTGACCATTCTATATTTATCATATTTTTTGAGTTCCCAGTATGTGTCAGCAAGAACGTCATATACTGCCCAAGTGTCGTAAGCAGAATTGTTGTAAAAACCGATTGCTAACTCTCCATAATATTGCGATTTTTTTAGATTACCTAGTTTTTGATATACACTTGCGGAGTTCCATAGGAATCTAAATTTGTGATGTTTATAAGTATAGAAATCTTCAATTTTATTAAAATATGTTTTAATCGAATCTAAAAATTCAAGAGCTTCCTTATACTGTTTTTGATCATATCTGATGCCCATTAAATTCTCATAGCTTTTTACTATACCTGGAATCTTATTATTATTTGTAGAAAACATAAGTAGTATTTTACTATATAATTCGGCAGAATCGAGAATTGACATCTCTCTATAAACAGACGCAAGGTTATACAATGCTTGGATTTTAATATTCGTATCTTTAATTTGTTCAGCATATGTAATAGTGTTTGCATAAGATGTTATTGATTTTCTCTTTTTACCTATATTTGATAACACAAGACTTCGATTTCCCATAACATATCCTATTGTTTGAGGATTAAGATCTTGTCTATGTTCGATGATATAATCATCTGCTAAATCAGCAAATGATAAAGCTTGTTCATACAGCCCAAGTTCGAAATTTATTACAACTGTTTTATTCAAAAGTGTGAGATGATCGGTTTTACTAAGCTGATCTTGCAAATGAAATGCTTTACTAAAGTTATATAGCGATTTTCCTAATTCTCGTATTTTTTTATAAATATCTCCACAGTAAAAATAAGTATATGCCTTTGCATTATCACTAATATCCATTTTCAACATATCTTCCAATTCGTTAACAGCTAAACGATGAAGAGTAGTGTCCATAGATGAAAGTGTTAAATTGTAAATAGTATCAGCTTTCTGTTTTGAGGGTGGCATTTTTTGAAACTGCTTAAAAGCATGATGTTCAGATTCTTTATAAAAACTTTCTTCTGCAATCAGGGGAGAAGTACAAAACAAACTTAAACAAATCAGCATTACGGAATGTAAAAGGCAAAAACTGAAATTTGATACTATCATATCACGAGCCATAGAATTCATCTATAAAAAAGATACAATATAGCACTTAAGCATATAATAATATAAAATATATTATTAGAACTAAATAATACGTATAATATAGTAAGAATTGGAATTGTTATATGTTAAATAAAACGCACTAAAGGCTGCAGAAGCGACCAAACTTCTTTATTATTTGACATTCTTGATTTCTGAAAAGTACTTAGAAGCTCCAAATAATTCGCTTTTCCAATAGAGAGATTTTGATCTTTAATATTTTCGATACAAGTTTCAATAGAGAATATATCTTCATTTAAAATAGATTCTATTAAAGTTTTAATGATTGAAGTATTGGAAAGGTGAGCCGGAATATGATTTTCGTCTCTGTCATTGCGTCTTAAAATAATAATCGAAGCGTCATCATAATTATTTGCTCGAACATCGTTACATAATTCTATGAAACTTTTATCTAAATCAGACTTATTTATTGTTTGTTGAATAGCATCAAACGGAGCAGACAGAGCTTCCATAAATCCATCACTTGTAAGGAATAAGGCTTCGCCCGGCAGGAAGTCATGCTTGTGTACTTTTATTTTAGTAATTGCAGAACCCATAGCATTTGTTAAAAGTTTTCGTGTTGCCGGGGCACCATCTATCATTTTTGGTTTGCCGTATTCAATAATCATTTCTACAGCAGTTTCTTCCACAGAAAGTGTTAATAATTCGTTTGTATTTTTAAGTAAACAAAGGTTAGAATCTCCAATAGATGACCAATAAATAAAATCATTATTAACATCCCAGACGACTAAAACCAACGTTGCTAAAGCACCACTACAAATATCAGAATTAAGTACGTTACTATTGCTATTAGAAATCGCATCTAAAATCAATTTTTCCATTTCGATATTTTGCATATTATGAACAGAGATGAATTTCACAATATCTTTACAAATCATCTCAGAAGCGATCCAATGTTTATCAGTAGAGCTTACTCCATCCGAAAGAACAAGTATAACAAAGTCCTTATTTTCAGTTACGTATTTCTCCAAACTATCGCCATTATTATAGTTAGAGGCTTTTCTGTTTTGAATAGACTCTGTATGAATTTCAAATTGTGCTAGCATTGCCCCTCCAAAAGTTAGTCGCCAGAAATAAGTATTACACGTAAAAGTACATACAAATTTAGATATAATTGTTAAAATTAGAAGAAGGTCATGCAAGAAAAGAATGGTAATATTGTATAAATGAATAAAATCCGAAAAAAAGTTTGTGTGTTATATGTAGTTCAATTATATTGAAACTGAAATCCTTACCGAATAAGACTATGGTATTAATTTATAAATTAGAATATTTTTATATAAGTGGAGCTATAATGCAAAGAAATCAATTTAGGTTTTTAGGCATAGCCATTTTGGCTATTGTTATGTCTTTTCTGCAGTCATGTCGAACTGTTGATTGTGGTAGTGAAAAAGTCAATAATTGTGATGGGAATCAAAAAAATGCAGATCTTTTACTTGCAAACAAAAGACTTTGGGAATTAGAATTACGAAATGAGTTCAGAGATAGTATTTCTTACTTTGTAATTGAATCATCTAATCCTCTTGTGAAAAAAGAAGCTAATGAAGCTAAGAATCGCAATTTTTTGTTTACTTCTCCAGTCATGCCAACGGTTTCGCTACATGATGGAGTCTATACTGTTGAAGTAATATTTTTAAACAGGAAAATTTTTAGGGAATATGGAGATGCAGTATTTAATCCTGAAAGTGAATATAGAGAAAAAAATCGTTTCACTATAAAATTTCCTCAGTTGGATTCAAGATTTACACCAAAAAATATTTTTCTTTTGACTTCTAAGGCTGATTCAGATATAAAACCTATACCAGATTCATTAGTTGTTGATGAAGAATGTTATTGCTGCGATAGAAATAGATATTGTTTAAATGAAAAGACCGGATTCCTTGATAAGTTTGAAATTAGACTTATGGGAGCTTATCGATTTGGTGCTCAGGATTCCATTTTTTATCCGGGACCTGACGGGGGTAAAACTTATTATAAGGAAACTTTTGGTTTCGAACGTGGTGGAACTGACTTTACTGCCGGTTTGGAGTTGTCATTCTTGTTTAATGCTTCCAGTTTATTTGGATTTGAAAATATGGATAGAGATAATTTTCAAATAGGTTTAATGACGGGGTTTTATCCTGTCGATGGATCTATTTTTATTCCTATCACAATCCACCCACGATATACATTTGATGATGAAGCTTGGCCTCGGATTTTTCCAAAAATAAATGACTGCGACGCATGGTATATTTTCGCAGATATAGGTACTGTTTGGGCTCCATTTGATGATGTTCCTATTATTTGCACAAGTGGAAACTGTGATGATGTTTATGCATATATGCTTGGTATAGGAATTGGGTACGACTGGTGGATGACGAAATGTATGGATTTTTCCATAGATGGTGGATTTAGAGTAACTCACTTTCCGCTACCTGAAAATAACTTCTGTGCTGAATGTACAGGTTTAGATGGAAAAAATCCGTTCAGAACATCTAACCAATTATTTTTAAGATTAGGTCTAACTTTTTAATTAGGGGAATCAAAATGAAAAAAACATATTATATAGTTATTGCTTTTATGACATGCCTTTTTATGTTTCTCTCAGCTTGTAACGAAGATGTATCAGAACCTTGTGGTGATGATATTAATATTTACGTGAAAACAGTTTGGAAAGGCTGTGATACAGAATGTGACAATATAGCTTCTAATGCAGAAGTAATAGTTTCTATTCCTGCTGAAGATGGAAGTAAAGAAAGAACTGAGATATTAAAGTTCAAAACTGATGATAATGGGGATGGAGTTATAACAATTCCAAACAGTGGCTGTGGTGTAAATGATTTGAAATTTGATGGATATTGGAATAACGATAGAGAAGTTGCTAATACTGATTATTTATGTAAAGATACAGTTGTAATACTTTGCTTTGATCAATGTAAGCCTGTTGAAACAGTTAGATGTGATTCCTTAGTCAACATTGAAACAATTATGTTATTTGGGAAACAAAAAGAATTAGGTGATTTATTAGAGATAAATTCTCCTATTGGTAAACATTATCACTCCTTTACTGCATCAGTAAGATCAAACACAAGTGAAGAAATAGAAATAGAAGGGCTTAACCCTGAATCACCAACATTTGACTCTGACAAAATTAGAATAATTTCTACTATCTTTAGGGACCAAGCTCCAGAAATAAATATGAGTAATGTTGAAGGAAATAGTGCTCGACTAAATTATTCTGATCAATTAGATATAGAATTTGAAATTCTTACAGATGAAGTTGGCTGCTATCAAGGCCAAATAGAACTGCCTATTAAATGCTTGGGAACAAATAATACTGCTACTTGGACTATTAAATGGGATTTCTGCATAGAAGAAGTAGTATGTGATTGTCCATTTGAAGATGATGATATCTACGACAATAGAGGTTATTTCCCTCTCGGCTCAAGACCTGCAATACCAATCTTGGAACAAGATGAATCCCATAAAAATATGACTTTCCAACTTTTCCGCTGGTCTGACTTGATTGGAGAAGATTGTGATGTTGAAATAAAAGGAATTTCAAGAGTCGGAAGAGGGAATGATCCTGACTCTTTATTTATTGAGTATCCTAATCTTAATTCAAGTTTTGACTGGGGCTATTCTAGAATCCCTAATAATATTATGTTCAATGATTGGACTTTAGATAATATTTCAGTAGGAAGTATCTTCAATGCTAAAGATTACTTCAAATTTGACGCTAGGTTTGGTTTAGAGAATGATAGCAGAGCCAATCTTCCAAGTATTTCTTTAGATACATTTAAGTTTGATATTAGTGTAAGTAATTCAAATGAACCAGGGGAAGCTTGCTCGTTTTATGTGATACTAGAAGGTCAAAGATGTATCGATTTGTGTCCTGAAGCAGCTGTAATAAAAGACAATGATATACAGGTATATTTAAGAGAAGTTCCTGATGGTACAGAAGTGACAGATAGATTTGATGACTTCACGAAGTTTGAAGCAATTAGACAAATGAGACATGGTGACTTAATAGATTTATCAATTGGTAATCCTAATGAAGAATTCTTCTGTGATTTTGATGCTTTTCCTTCAAATTATGAGGTTTGCGATTGGATTAAATACTCTGAAAGAGAATTTGGCTTTGATATAAGCTATGAATACCTATTGAATGATGATGATAAAATTGTATGTAACGAGGACGACTCTAAAACTTTTGTAGTAGGAATGCTACCAATTGGTACTAGCACTCAGGAAGTTGCTGAGGCAGTTTTAGATCAGGAGTACTTCAATTTCGAATTAGACGGCAAAAAAATTCTACCTTTAGATGCTTTTACACTGAACAAGAAAGGACAACATAAATCCTTAACGGTTTCTTTTGAAGCACCGACATTAAGTAAACATTTAATTAATAAGCTCATCAAATCACATGACGATGAGTACTGGTTTAGGTTTTTTATTGCTTCAGTAGATAATTTATTAGAATTAGATAGTATTTGTTATCGTGTGATCAACGTAAAGGCAAGTATAACAGAAGTAAAAATATCAGATTCTCGCCAGATTACTTCTTATAGCCACAGTACAGCTAATAAGAAAAAACCTGCATTCGATGCTTGTAAAATTGATGAGCTAATGCCTGACGGATATGGTTATACATCACATAATATGGAAGCTGATAATAATGATGATGAGTATGATGGACCAGAATTGGATTGTGGAATTAGTGGAGGAAAGAACAGCTTTTATATTGACGCTTATAATCCTGATTATGACGGAATAATTAATAATGATTACAAGCCTGATAATCTTGATTTTAACCCGATTTCTATCTTCCTTGCGAAAGGTAGTAAATTTGATAGGATGACAAGAGTACCTATATGGCGTTTTGATAATCTAAACGATGTAGATAATATAGATGTAATGGATGATCTGCGCAAAGCGATTTTTGGAATATCAACTAGTTTACCTTTTGATCTTTTGGGTTTTAATCCTGATTGGGATAAGAATTGGTATAAGAAAACATTTAGTAATGCGAATTGGATTGTAGAGCCAGACGAAAATGTAGGTACTTGGAAAAGTAAAGTTACCCCACCTATACCTTCTCCAAAACTAGATGGAACTGGTTCAAATTATCCTGAATCAGGTAATGTATATCTAATCTGGTCATCAAAGAGCTATTATAAATCAACTGAAGGTAACAATGAATACTATCCATGTAATGCTGCACTGCTAATTATAAGCGAAATAGATGATGAAGATTTATCAGGACGTGCAACGATGAACTTCAGAATTGTATATCCATTAATAAGATAATCGGGAAACAAAAATGAAAAATAGAATATTAATATCATTGCTTTTTATTGGGCTATTTGCTTGCAAAACACCTGAAGTGAAAGAGAAAGAGGATTTGTCAAACCTTCCTTTGGAACCAACATATGGCTGTTGTTCCGATGGAGTTCCATCAATGTTAGCCCCGCCAATTAATAGTAGTAGTGAGTTGGGGGAAGGACTTTCTCTTAGAAATGTTTTTGATTTGGATGCTTGGAAGGATGAAGCTGCTTATATAGAAATAGATAAGCATAACCCACTTAAAGAAACATTGTGGTTTGTCAGCTCTAGAGATACCTTAATGACAGAACAAAATAGTGGTGAGATAAGTAATCACTATACTCAGATATACTCAATCAAGAGAGAGCTTGACCCTGAGAAAGGTTATTGTCCTTCAGAAGGATGGGATCCTAATTCTTGTAAAGTTTTAGAGGTGACAACAGTTCTTGGATCAAAATCTACAGAACAGGTTCGTAAATTCAATGACTTAAACAAAGGATCTGTTTGGATAGTTGGAGATACAATGTTTATTTCAGCTCAAAAGCTGATTGATAATGCAATTGATTTAAGTGGTAAGCAATATCTAAATATTTGGACTCTAACAAGACAAAAAGATGGTAGCTGGGATAATCCTAATCAAATATTAGAGCCGGTATCTCAGGAATTAACATGGGAATCTCATCCTACAGTCTCATCAGATGGGCGACACATGTTCTTTACTTCTACCAGAATTAATGCTGATTCAAAAAAAGCAAAAGGGACAGGAGATATTTATTACTCATATAAAGAGCATAATGGGAAATGGACAAAACCTAAATTTGTTTCAGCTATCAATACAGAATATAGCCACGAAACTCCAAGGATAGATCCAACTGAGAAATTTTTGATGTATGCTTCTCAAAAAAGCAAAGATTCAAAATTTCAAATTTATCAAATTGACATACAAAAAAGAGAAATCAAAGATGGTTCAGTAAGGCTTGAGTGTGAAGGTTCACCGCGCCCTATAGAGGAAAAATTAGTTTCAACATGTGACCATAATGTTGCTTTTAAGGTTAATGATCCAAACTACAACCAGCGCTACCCATTCTGGTATAATAACCCTACTAATAAATATCAAGATGGCCGCGCATTTTTATGGTCACATGATAAACCGGTAAGAACTCAAAAGTTTTACGATGAAGCGCTAAATATATATGGGTGTGCAATCCCAAGTAGCAACCCACAACTTGAAGTAGTTGTAATGGATGTTAGCACAGGCAAACTGGTTCAGAGAGATATTTTACCTGTCATTGAAATTGAAGATGCAAATGGTACAATAAAAGAATTCGAAGATAATAGTGCAATAACTGATATAGACTTTAATACACATTATAAAGTAAGAGCATATACAGAAGCAGCCGAAAGATTAGATTATCGTATTACATGTAATAAACAAGAAAACAGCAAGCTAAAGGGCTATTTCCCGTATCCAACAAAGACTCTAAAAATAGATGAAGTGACACAAACTTTTACAAGATATTATCCTGATACTGTGGAAGTTTCAAAAGTGGAATCTATAATAAAAAAATATCCTAAAAAGTTTAGCAAAGAAAAAGATACTGTAATATTTAACTCAAAGGTGACTATCTACGAAGATGGTGAACAAACTTTAGAACGAGTTGATACACCAGATGATTTAGGACAGTATATTAGAATTCTTCAAATCAAAGAAGAAGTAAACAGAAAATGGGAGGTCTATTGGACAAGTACTAAAATTGAAGAGGAATATCCTCCATGTCCTCCTGATTTTGAGCAAGAGAACTTCTTTTCCGGGAAAAGTGGTATTCGAGCAAAGTCAGAGCTTACTTTAAATGACATGGTCTTTATTCCATCTGATAATCCTGTCTGTCGTATAAAAGATACTATTTGGGTGGCTCCATGCAAAACAGAACTTCCTGATTGTGTGTACGAATTTGCAGATTATTTTAGTAGGATAGATAGTACTATCTCATTTTTCCAAACTGGTTACTGGGAAGTAAACACATCTAAAAACTTTTCTAAACACATAAATTTGCTAAATAATTTCTATTCTCGTCCACTTGATTTCGCAGCAAATAATATTGAAATTATTCCACCTGAAGCAGTTAGTAGCTGGGACGGCGCAAAATGGATAGAGTTACATCCACGGAATACTACACTATTACAAAAAGATTCAGCCTATAGTAGTTGGGTCTATAATAAATATTATAGCCAATCAAGAAAGATTGATACCTTATATAATTATATAAGTAATGAAATAAATAAAAAACTAATCCCAGCTTATGAGCTAATTTATAATGTTTCTGCTGACTCAATTGAGGCAGATTCGAAATTTGTGCTGTCTGTTGAAGCTTGGAGTGATATCAGACATGTGAATCGTGGTTGGTACTGGCCTAAAAACAAATCTGAAGATAATATTGCTTATGCCTCAGGTTCGCTTCAGAAAAATGCAGGTGAGCCGGGTTTTAGACTTGTTTCAATTGACCGAGGTGATGAGTTAGGAAAATACAATCATGTACTATCTGGTCTTAGAGCATATTTTGGTTATAAAGAGTTGATCAACTTTTTAAATAAAAACAACTCTAAATTTGCTGAATATTATTCCAAAGGATTGGTGCTTGATCCTGAAGAGCTTATAGGAGAAGATGGCTTTCTACTTCCTGAAGAAAAAATTTCTGAAATAATGAAGCAAAAGAAAATTTTAATTTTAGCACGTGGTTATTCTACTTTGGAAGCCAATGAAGGCTTTAAAAATCCGAACGATTATCACAAAAGTAGAAAAATAAGAATAGTAGCGCAGAACTTACAATACATTGATGGTCAATTTGGTAAAGATGACGGTTGTTGTAATGACAAAGATTACAAAATAACAGCTGATGAGATGATGCAAAAATTAGATCCTTTGAGAGTAGAAGATAAAGAGGATTTGGATTATATAATATCTTTTGGTGCACCTCAGAGTAAAACTGAAGCAGAAAATCTGGCAAATGATTTATCTACAAAATCTGGTGTTACATTCAAGACCGATGTTGTAAATATTGTTTCGGGTAAGAAGTATAGAGTCTATCTAGATGGATTTAAAAATTATAAAGAAGCTTCAATAGAAATGAAACGATTGACAGCAGTAAAAGGCATTGATAGTGGCGCCATATCTCTCAAATCTATTCCTCTTAATAAGTTCTCCATTGATGCAGGAAAATATATAGCAATTGCTAAAGTTAAAGACATTAAAGATGCTAAAAAGATTATTAATGCTGAAACTCCAAAAATAGAATTAGCATTCAAATCTTATTATGAAACATTTAGTTCTCTTAGAGACAAAAAAAGAGCATACAATACATACATGATACTACCTAGAAAACCATTCTTAAAAACTATATATGATGCTGATGGTAAATATCAATATACTTTAGTATTAGTTGGTCCATATAGCTTAAAGTCAGGTACAAAAGACGAAGCAGAAGATGTTAAGAATAAAATCCTAAAAAATACTAAATATGAAATTTTTGATATGACTTCGACCATCAATATAACTTTTGATGATGAAGGTAATCCTAAAGGTAATGTAGAAATAGAATCAAAGAATAAAACTAATGCTACTCAGAAAATCAAAAAATATAATTCAGAAGTTCGTACAAATACAGATTTGGATGCACTGAATGATATAGAAAATGAAACACCTTTCTATGTAACTGATGATGAACAAGCAGCAATGAGGAGAGAAACATATCTACGTTCAAATGGATCGAAATTTGAAATGAGAAAGTCAATCGTAGATGATGTAATCTTTTATCAATTCTTTAAAAAATAACGTGCATAGTTAAATATGTAATATTAGGAAATAAGGAGAAGTCATGTTAAGATCCATATTGTTTTTTATTTTTCTACTAATCTTTATATCTTCTTGTGTCACAACTCCTCCGACAAAAGAAAAATTTGATTTTCCCTTGTTTCCTGATGATTCAAGAATTACTCAAGATGATTCTACGAAACAATCTAATTATCAATGGCTAAATGGCATTAAATCTAATAATACAGCCAATAATTTAGACCTATTTTCTGTTGATGCAAGTGATATTAATAATATAAAGATTTATGGCCATGTCTTGGATATGGATTTCAACTTAATAGAAGGAGTGTTCTCACAATACGGTTACAAAATTTGCGATATTGTTGATAATGGTCGCAAAATTAACCAAGTCAATATAAGAGAGCTTTATAAGCCAGAAATTGGCAACTATTCAATCTCTTTTGTTTTAGATCATAGTGGTTCCATAGGAGAATATCGTGCAATCCAAATCCAACAATCATTTCTAAATGTTACAGATTTGAAAGAAGATAATGACGAATTTGCAGTCATCAAGTTCGATAATTATTATAATCAGGAATTAGAATTTTCTTCTGATAAAGCTTATATCAAACAAAAATTTACGAAAAATGGTTTAATTGGATATGGCAAATCTACTGCTCTATATGATGGAATTGAACTTGGTATTGCAAATTTAAAACCCAAATCAAATAAGAAATACATAATTGCTATAACTGATGGTTATGATAATTCCTCAAATATCAATTTACAAAAAATGCTACAAGATGCAATTGATAATGATGTAAAAGTATTTACAGTCGGATTTGGATATAATGTTGATTCATATAGATTGAAATATATAGCGGAAAGAACAGGTGGTAAGTATTATCAAATTTATAATACTTCTGATTTTAACAATGTGTTCTTAGATATTTATAAGAGAATGAATTCATACTATGAAATTACTTATCAGGGAATTACTAATGGGAAGCATAAGGTTACCATCACTTTGTGCAAAGATTCTTTATATAATAACAAGTTAGAAGATACTATAGTCTTTTATAACGATGATTTAGAAGATTGTGATCTTAATATGTCTCTAGAAGTAAGAGGTGTAAACTCAAAAAAGGAAGAAACATATCAACCTGAATTAACTATTTGGGAAAGACCTCTTAATAACTATGTTCCCCTAATACCTTATATTTTCTTTGAACAAGCGTCATTTGATTTACCTAATAGATACTACAGACGTTCTACAAGTGAGTTAACCAATAATAGAATGTTTGAATATGTAAAGACATATTCTAGGTTGGATGTATACCATGATTTGTTGAATATTCTCATTGAAAGATGGCACAAAAAATCTAATTCTAAAATCACTCTAATTGGTATGAATAACGGTAAAGGAAATGAGAAGAACAACCTATCTCTATCCCAAAGCAGAGCAGAAGCAGTAAAGAAATATTTAGTTACAACTGGCAATATACCTGAAGGATTCATTGAAATAAATGCTAAAAATTATGATGGCCCAAGAATTTTAACGGTTAAAGATGCAATTGAAGAATATCAAAGAGTAGAAATTGTTAGTGAAGATGAGGAATTACTCTACCCCTACACCTACTCAACTATTACTTATGAGGCAGATCCCCCAACAATTAGGACTTATGTTGATATAATTGAAGCAGAAAATGTGTATTCTTGGGAAGTAAACTTCTTCAAAGATGGTGAACTTATCAATACCAACATTGCGTATGGAAATCATGGAATCGAATACGTCGAATTTCCGATTGCTGCTAAAATTACATTTGATCCTGATTTAGGGCAAAGGATGATTTCTGGAACTGATAATATCTCTGTTCAACTTATTGCTTATCTTGACGAAGCCAAAACTAAGAAATGCAGCACAAGAGTGAAAAAAGTAAATGTCATTCAAAATACTATTGAAAAAATTAGAAGAGAATGTCTTGATGGAAGAGAAGTAGAATACTTTGATTTATCATTGTTCCCAATGGGAAAGACAAAAACTTTATTCGCAGAAATAAATAGCAATTTTATGTTTAGCAAGATAGCTCAAAACTTTGACGAGTTTCCTTATGGAGCGTATTTTTATGTTATGGGGCACACATGTAGAATAGGTGGAGATTCTGAAAATAAAAGAATTTCTCTTAAAAGATCTAAAACTATAGAAAAAGAAATTGACAACATTATAGATGATAAAGGAGCAGTTGCTGAAGTGAAACGAACAGAAGGTTTTGGAGAAGATATAGCACCGAAATATATAGACAATAATTTACCTGAGGGTAGAATGTATAGTAGATATGTTTCTACTCAGATGTTTATTCCGATAGAATGTACCGGTAAGTAAAAGGAAGTAAATCAGATGCGATATTTTATAGCATTTTTCTTATTTATAATATGTAATGAAAGCTTTAGTTTCGAATATGAGCTTGTTAGAAATGAGAGTGGTTCTGGTTTACATAAAAAGATATACTCGATAGATATTATTGATAATAACTTAGTTGCAGGTACTGAACAGGGGCTTTACGCTTCATCGTTATCTGAAACCTTAACTTGGAGTTTAAGAGAGTTTCAAGATAATAAAGTTACGATGGTCCGATGTATCAAGAATCAGCTATTGGTCGGTAGTGTTAATCTTGGAATGTGGCCAACATATTATGAATATTCTACGTTGTGGAGATTAAAAAGTAACTTCAAAAAACTTGCTTCATTTGAAGAAGAATTTGGTTCAGAAAGTTATGTATTCCTAAAAGATATAATGTCATATAATGATTTGTTGTTTATAACCATGTATGGCACAAGCGATTGGGAAGGTGGATATATTTATAGTATGGAATATGATTTTTCTAATCCTAATATGATTAGAGATGGTTCTGATTATCCTATAACATACTACGATTTTTTTGATATTCTTGATCATCAGGATAAGATTCTATTTTCTGCAAAGCCATATCCTGATATAGATGGAAATTCAGAAGATGGATCTGTCCTAAACTATTTAGATGGCGTATGGAGTGGATTGTTATCTGTCGATTATACAGTGGTCTCATTAGAAAGTGTTGGAAAATATGTATTTGTAGTAGGTATGGATAATGATTCAAAAACTCCAATTGTTTTTAGAGGAGAGTATCAAATTACTGGGGATAAATATTTTTGGACAGAATTAGAAATTGATGCTAACCATTCAAGTTTGACCCACGTTAAGAAATTCAATAATGAAATCTTTGTGTTTAACAGTGAAGGTGATATATACATCTTTGATAGTTCTAGTCTATCATTTCATCAGTATGATTCAGTAATAGTTCCAAAACAAATAAATGACTCCGTATTGGATTCCTTAAATAATAGGCTCTATTTGGCTACAGATGATGGTGTATATTGTCTCCAAATTAAGCAAGAAACAGTTGAAGAAGCTGATATTTCTGGTTATCTATCTGTATGTAAAAATGGGAATATCATTGAAGATTTTAAAATTACTCTTACTAATTTGAAAATACCTACGAAACAATACAGTGATAATTTTTCAAATCCAAAAGGGCAGTTTGAGTTTGAAGGTATTGTTAAAGGAAATTATAATATACTATTAGAGTCAGATGGGTATGTAGATTTGGATACAACTATTTCTGTATTTGAAAATCTTTCAAATTTAACTTATTGTATGAGTGAAGATTCAAGTAAAAAATACATTTACAAAGTACACACAATGAGCTATTGTGATTCTATGGATATAGAAAATGTAGAAATCAAACTTATAAATGATTATCTGCAACCAAGTCCAACTTCTTTTACAGATGCAGAAGGTCTATGTCAATTCAGTTTGCCGTATCTATTAGATGAATTTACATTTGAATGTCAACATAAAGATTTCTATACAAAGGAAGTAATTGAATCCTATTTTGAAGAAACTTCACAAATATCACTAGTACCTTCTACATTTGAATATCAGTGTATGGTAACGTTGAAAAATGTGAAAACCAAATACTATATAAATGACACAATTTATGTAGATATCGAATCAGAAATAGATTGTAATGGTGAAATATTTAACCAAGTTACATATAATATTCGCGATTTGTACTGTTTTACACATGATTTTGAAGAATACCGAGAAAATAATTTACCACAGTACGGCTTATTATCTAATGTCGAAGATAAAGATCAAATTGGATTTATCGTTTTACTTGACGATGACTCTATTTCCTACGTTACATTGTATTCAAGAGCATTTATTGATAATATTTCGTTCTTAAAAACTGATTCTGTTGAAGTCAATACAATTCAACCATTCAATCTATCTATAAAGAGTACAGATAATATTACGATTTCTCCAAATCCTGCTTCAAATTATATTAATATTCAACTTGACGAGCAAATAGAGAAAATTACAAGCTTAAGAATTATAAACCAACTGGGGCAAGTAATGGTTGAATTGAACGATCTCCAATCAACCGGAACAGAAGTTTTACCAATGGTTGATTTCAATCTCATACCTGGTGTTTACTATTTGCATGTTACTTCAGGAAATAGAAATTTTAATTCCCACTTTGTAGTCAGATAAGGAGAAGAGAATGAGAAATATTATCTTTCTGCTCGTCTTTTGTTTAAATTTTGGATATTCAATAGCTACTGAAAATAGTGATACTGTATCTTATTCTTTTGGTGGTGGGCTAACTTATGGTTATAGTTTGTTTAGTTCAGGTCTTGCACCGAATACTTACAATCACATAAATAATTCATCTGATAATTCTTTAACTGCTAAAGAGTTTGGATTATATATAGATTATTTACATCCCCTACGTGATATTTTTAGCTTTCTAAACAATCCAAAATTGAAAGCATCTATTTCGTATTCCAATTTCAGTGCACAGAAGGAAACCTTTGATTTTATTGGTTATGCATATAATGGAGAATTGGAAGATATAGAGATGTGGAATAAAACAAACTTAGTGATGTATGATCTTGGCTTGTCGTTGGGGGGGGAATTCGAATTATTCTACCCTAATTTATCAATGTTATTTGACTTTGGATATAAACTAAATTTATCAACAGATTATCTTGTGAAATCAGAGATTCAAAACCAAAATTTTATTCCGGATATTCCTAATGAAGTAAGTTTCGGTGACAAATTCCATAACTTTGCTATTGCAGAGTTAGGTGTAGCATATAAATTGCCTTTTTCAAATAATATAGATTTGAGGTTTGTTCTTAAAGCTTCAACAAATATTAGTAATATTCTAAATTTTGAAGATATTGAAGGGAGTGTTTCCGGAGTGTCATTTAGTATTGAGCTTGCTTTGAATAAAATAGACACCAACAGAGGAGTAATAGGAAGTGGAGGTGGAGGTGGTGTAATACCTTATAAAATAAAATTACCACACCTGAAATATAAAATGCTAGGTACATTAGAAGATTCAATATTGCATCTCCAAAGCTACCATCAAAACAAATATTTTTCTTTAAACAATAGAATTGAACCCACCGATCTAAAAGAGATTATTCATGTGCCAAGTAAGTTTAAGCAAGGATATGTCTTAGAGTATTTGGATGTAAAAGATGATTTATTATATTTTATCATGCAAGAAAAGAGCGATGAAGAAAGCTTGAGGATAATGTATCCCAATATTGCATCGATAACTGAGAAAATCTATAAAATATCCAATCATATTTATAAGAACTACGGGCATAAACCTATACTTCAAACCAATAATAATTTAAAGGAAATAATATTGTCTGCTAAAAATTGCGATTATGTAGTAGATAGAATCTATGATATTTATAAAATTACTGACAACTCAATTGTGTTAACTATTCAAGATACTTTACAAATTAAAAACTGCTTTGTCAAAATTCAATCCCCTTTAGATAATATAAATGGAACAACCTACAATACATTGTACGAAGAAAATTTCACAGATACTAAGCAAATGAAAATCTCTTTTGTTGATTTTGATCACTTTTATTTGAATAATACTAATGGTTTAAAATGTGAAGTAGTTATAGAGTATTCTAATGGTAATAAACAAATATGTTCTGTAAATATTCCTATTGCTATTGAGAATACAAATAAACACATTTATACTATAGAAGGTGACTTAGCTTCATTAGAGAATTCTAAAATATCTTTAAAAAATATTCTAGCTAATATTCAACAAAATAGTATTATAGAAATTAAAACTGAAACCAAAGATAAATATGAATTAGTTATAGATCAACTGGAGTTGCCTAAAACTAAATGCCAATTAATACTTGAATCTAATGAATTGTTAGAAAACTTTTTTAAAATTCAATTCTATACTACTAAATAATGCTATAGTTGTAATATTTAATACATGCCCCAAAAAATCAAAAATATTGAACAGTTGCGTAAAGCGTACGAACATGATTTTGATGCTTTCGTTGAGCATTATGAATGGTGTGAAACTCAGGTTCGTGAAGCTATTAGGAATGCAATGTATTATGATGGTATGATGTCATTCATTTCTTATTTTTGGCAATTTGAAGATGAGAAACTTAAATATTTCCATATATTAGAGGATTTATCTTGCTCAAGCTTCACTACTGTAATAGTTAATCCTGACGCAACTGTTAGTTTGTACAAAATTGATTTAAAAGAACGAGCCAATGAATACCGTGAAGAGACATATGGAAAAATAGTTGTGCTATTAGACAAAGAGAAGACAACAGAAGATAAAATTCTTAAATATATTCAGCTCATGTTTGGCAGTAAGGACGATTTGATTTATACTCTTTTATCTTCACATGACAGTGGTTTTAAGGGATTTGACGAAACTGTAAAATAAAAACTTCCTATTTTATAGTGCAGATATCTTCCCCTGACTCACAACCTAAAACAACGAGCAGCTGTCTCTTCGTAGGTTGTTTCAGTAAATTGTGATTATGCTTATTTGTTGATTGTTACAATTGTGATTCTCTGAATTGTTCCAATAAATAGTTGAACAATCGTTTCTCGTTTTTATTAGGAGATCAAAATGGAAAGTGATGTTAGCTCTACCCATAAGTTTTCGTCCAAAGTTGGTTGGGAAATATTTCTTGCCTATGGAGCAGAGGGTGGAGGCATAGAGGTATATAGGAGTCTTGAGCCGATCAAACAAAAAAAGTACCTTAAAATTTCTAATGGAATAACTATCAATAAAGATGATGAAGAGGAATGGATTCAAAAAGAAATTATGTTCGATGATTTAGATGAATGCCTTCTATTTACTAAAAAGCATGATTGGACATATTTACTTCCTGAATATATTCATCCAGATCTGTACAGAGTAATCCTAAGACGTTTATTATCAAGTGTAGATCCTTTGAATAATCATAGTAATTTACCACCTGCTTGGAATCATTTGAGTAGTTGGTATTCTTTAGTAAGAAACAATCAAGATACAGATGTATTAAAGTATTGTACCTTGCTCCAAAGAAAAAAAGAATCCCGTCAATATAAATATAGAAAAATCAATAGTAATTTTTCAGAACATGATTTGCGAGACTGTAAACTAAACTCTGTCCATTAGAGTTATAATAATAAATAAAAGGACAGAGCAATGAACGAACAAGATTACAAATCGATTCAAGACAAAGCGATTAAGCAATTTAAAGAGGGCAAATCACTATTAGGCAAAGATGGTGCATTTGCCCCTTTACTGCAGCAATTCTTAGAAGCCGCACTCGAAGCAGAAATGAGTGAGCATCTTTCAGAGGATCAACCTCAAAAAAAGAATAAGCGTAATGGGAAAGGTAAAAAAACGCTTAAAACAAATCATGGCCCTGTAGAGATAAAAACTCCGCAAGATCGCAATTCAACTTTCGAGCCACAGATAGTCAAAAAGCGTGAAAGAGTGCTTTTAGACAGCCTCAGTAACAAAATACTTGCTTTATATGGCAAAGGACTAAGTTTACGCGATATATCAGAGTATATCGAAGAAATGTATGGCATGAATGTGTCAGCAGCTACCTTATCTCAAATTACCGATAAAGTAATACCGGATATTCAGCAATGGCAAAATCGCCCGTTAGATCCGGTATATCCAATAGTATTTATGGACGCAATGCATTTCAAAGTGAAAGATAACGGTAGGATTCAAAGTAAAGCTATATATACCGTTTTGGGTATAAATAAGACAGGTCGTAAGGAAATCTTAGGTTTATATTTTTCCGAAAGTGAAGGAGCAAATTTTTGGTTATCGGTATTAACTGAGCTTCAAAACCGAGGAGTTGAGGACATTTTAATAGCAGCCATAGATAATCTTAAAGGATTTGCAGAAGCAATCAACAGTGTTTACCCTGCATGTGAAGTGCAAACGTGCATTATTCATCAAATACGTAACTCAATAAAATATGTAGCAAGTAAAGAACAAAAATCCTTTATGAGTGATTTAAAGCTCGTCTATAAGGCTGAAACCAAGGCAGTCGCAGAAATGGAATTAGAGAACCTTGCAACAAAATGGGGTAATAAATATCCCATAGTGATAAAATCATGGCAAAATAACTGGGAAAAATTATCTACATATTTCCAATATTCCCCTTATATAAGAAAAATTATATACACAACCAATACTGTAGAAGGCTACCACAGGCAGGTTCGCAAGGTGACAAAAACTAAAGGAGCATTTACAAGTGAAATGGCACTGATGAAGTTAGCTTATTTGGTAACTCAGGAAATTAGTAAAAAATGGACACAGCCAATGCAGAACTGGGGTTTGATTATTCAGCAACTGGCCATACACTTCGGCTCTGATAGGCTACACTTAGATATTTAAATTGGCGCGACTACACGCCCAAATTTTTCGCAAAACTCCGTTAGCTAAAAATTTGGACTGTTTGTCTATGCCTAAAATCGAGGAATATCTTCAAAAAAGAGCAATTGCCGAAGTGTGGGGCAAAATGCGCCTATAAGGAATGTAAAAAATAAGGATGTGATTTAAAAAATTTGTATCTTTAACAATCACATCCTAGAATTTTCTTCTATAGAAATAGAACAGACAGAGTTTATTTTACACTGCCTGATTTGCTTTTGCAATCCATCTACAAGAAATTGAAATCTGCAGTTTATTTATGTTATAATTTTACAGAAGCAGAAAAATTAGAATTTGAAAGCTAAAATATTTTTCCGATTGACCTTTAGGAAGCAGTCATAGTTTTAAATTGATATGCTATAAATACAATAAATATACTACTTTTAGTATAGACACTCCACCCAATGTATTATAGTTCAATACTCTGCTGTTCTATATATCCCTATACGCAAATTGTATAAAACCGTTTTAGAGCATGAGATGTCGTGATAAAGATCCTACACAATCACTAAAACAGAAAAAGCTGATTTACTAATGTCTTTTTTAAGAAACATCAATCCGAAAGTATTTTCATAACTTCAAATGGTGCTTGACCTTGTGTAAAGTGAGATTTATTACCGGTTTCACCACATTTAGGCTATGGCAAGGGTGGGGAAAGATCCACCACATTGACATAGCAAAAATACTTTGTCCAAATCTGTTGCTTTAAGATCATCTAGCAGAGTATCTGGAAAGAAATTTTTAACTTTCTCAAGTTCCACAAATTTTTCTATACCACATTAATTGCAGTGCTTAATAACTCACTTAAGTCCGAAACCCTTCATGGCGTTGAATATTTTACCGCAAGTAGGGTATGTTGCTTGAAATCCACGTCCCATCGAATCACCTATTATTTTTAAATTGACAATATTAAGTTAAAGACTTTTACATTAACTTAGCATACAATCGTTCAGCTAAATTTTCAATATCTGATTTTCTTGCAATCACTTCAATCCATTCAATTGGGATACTATCAAAACCATATAAAAGAGCTGCTAAACCACCAGTTACAGCTCCGGTTGTGTCTGTATCTTCTCCCAGATTTACAGCTGTTAAAACAGCCTCTTTAAAGTTAGAAGTTCTTAGTATGCACCATATACTTGCTTCAAGAGTATGTAAGACATAACCACTACTTTGAATGTCCTCAGATTCAAGCATATAAATATCTTCTTTCAGAAGTCTGTTAAAGTTTGAGATTTCTGTCTTACTAATTGATTTAGTTGATAGATAGCTTGGTATTGTCTTTTTAAGCAGATGATAAATATCAAGTTTGTCCATACCTGTCAAAGCTATTTTGGCAAATTCAAGATAATAAAAACAAGCAAGAACAGAACGTATATGTCCATGCGTTATAGACGAAACTTTTCTGCAAATATCAAACTTTTCGTCGATTGATTTAGTATTGATATAAAACACCAAAGGCAAAATTCGCATCAGGGAACCATTCCCATTTGACATTTCATCTCTTCCACCAGTTTTATAGGCAGGTTGTCCTTGCTTTATTCTGAAAAGGGCATCGAGAGTAGCATTACCAATATCGAATACATTTCCGTTAGCTGTCCAAAAGCCTTCGTGATACCATCTGAGAAAATAATGAGCTATTTCTTCAAGATCAAAATCTTTAGTCAGAGCTTCTGCAAGACATAAAGTAAGTGATGTATCATCTGAAAAGCTACCTTTGGGTTGATTATGTGTACCATATCCAAGCATCTCGTGAACAGGATTATTTTTTAATATACTTCGGCTTTTAAACTCAACCGGTACACCTAATGCATCTCCAACAGCAACTCCAAATAAAGCAGACTTGATTTGCGACAAATTTATTTGATTTTCCATACGACTCCTGAGCATACGAAAATGATACAAGAATTATCTATTATACTAAGATATGTTTTAATAGGTCACATTATGTCGCAGTTTATTTCAAAACATTATATAAAAATTGTCAAAAAAAAGCACTCCAAGTATGAAGTGCTTTAGCAAATTAACTAAGTAAGGTACGTTTCAGATAGCTCTCTACTAAATCAGGATGAAGCTCCCGAATCTTTTCAAGATCATATAGGTTTTTATTCCCTTCTATTATTGGAGTATATTTACCTTTTTGGGTTCTATTCCTAATGGTATCAGGTTTAACGCCTAAAATATCAGCCAACTCTGCTGTACTGCAAAATCTTTTCATCTCTGAAATTTTTGCACTCTCTTTACTATCAAAAAACTCTTTAATTTTGGATTCAATCCTTTCATCAATTAGATTGTATATTAGCCGTGTAAATAATTCTGCACTTGTTCCATTGGTCATTTTCCTAACTCTAAATTCGTTTAACATCATTTTATATATCCAATTTTTCAAAAGTTGCTTTTAAAGCTTTTAAAGCATCCGTTTCAGTGAATTGAAGATATTTCTTGAACGACTTCATATCCGTATGACCTGTAATCTTCATTAAAAGCTCTGCGGGTACTCCCTTAAGAAGATTTTGTGTAATCATCGTACGTCGTAGAGAGTGGGAAGATAATTCTTCGTATTTAGGAGGATATGTTCGTATCTTTTTAGCTCCTATATATTTCACGTGCTCAAACTTTGATTCAATTCCTGCCATCTTACAAATCTTTTTTATCATAATATTATATGTCTGTGCAGGAAATCTTCTAAATTGAATGTCTCCACTTTTACAATAGTCAACTATGTAATCGGGGAGTGGAATAGTAACATGGCTGTTATTTTTTTCAAGATATAAGTGTATTATTTTCTTAGATAAATCGAAATTTTCCTTTCTAAGTGTACGTAAATCTTCCACACGGAGACCGGTAGCAAGATGGAAAAGCATTATTTTTCTATATCTTTCGGTTTCTTCATCATCAATTTTCAAATATTTGATATCTTCAATTTCTTCTGATGTTAATACAGCAAATTTCTTGTCAGGAGCTTTAAGTTTAGAAATTTTATTATGGAAAGTATTTGAAGTTATTTCGTATTTAATAAAATGATTCATCCAAGCTCGGATTTCCTTTCGATGGCCATTTATTGTTGAGTTTTCTAACTTTTTAATATTGGTACAGTAGTCTTGTATTTTGTCCCAATGCTCTAATGTTAAGTCGTCAATACTTACTTCAATTTTATAATAGTCAAATATTTCCTTGAATAGATTTAGAGATTTGCGTTTAGATATTAGGGTACTATCTTTATAATGCCCACTGTTTGCTAATTGTTGTATGTATTGATCTGCCATTTTGATGAACTCATTTTTGACGGATTTATTTGTTTTTCTGTTCGGTGTATTGCGTTTTCGTTCTGATTGTGTCGCTGTTTTATCGAAAAAGTCTTTAGAAAATTCGTTTTTGAATTGTTCTTTTAGTTGATCAGGAGTAAATCCGAGCTTACCTCTATTTTGATATAGTAATTCTTCTAAGAAAGATTCTTTTTCTCTGATGTCTTTATTTAAAAAGAAAGCATTGTTATTCTTGCGGTTAACTCTTTTGAGCTTCTTATCCCATTCATTTTCAGTGATAGTAATGCCTGAGTATATGATTGTTCTCAACTTTGTGTCAGAAAGCATACAATCCATAATAGAGAAATAAATTTGAGCTTTCCCATTCCTATTCTTTACATACTTATTCAAAGTCATTAGTAACCTCACAAAGTATTGCAAAAGTCAGGAATTCCAAGTTGAAGTTATCTACGAATTGGGTAGCACTTTGGGTAGCACCAAATTGAGGAGGAAATAAGGTGTCATAAATAAATGTTAGCATGAATACCGCCGATATTTGTTTAAAATCATTGATATTCTATATATTTAAGATTCTTTTTTGAGTTGTTGATCTGATTTGATTCCTTCGTTTTTATGGTCCCTCCGGGCCCACTTAAAGAAAGAGCTAATTGTTTAGTAAGAAAAACAGTTAGCTCTTTTTTTACGTTTTAATAAGTAGTTAGAAGATCTTCACCTTTTTGTTTTTTCCAAGACTGATTCGAACACATAATTACCAACTTGCCCTTCGATTGGTTGTTTATGGAATACATCTTTAAATTCTTCAAGTGGCAAATCTTCATCAGTATGCCAAAGCTTATGCAAAATCTGTTCTTCTTCTGTAATGTCACCATTGAGGTCAAGTTCTCCAGTTGGCATTACTCCATTAGGAAAAGCTTTGCAGTTCCCATCAAATCTGTTATAATGCTTACAATGCATGCATAAAAAATATTCTTCTTTGATTTCCATGTCATCTTTATTCAAAGATTGTCCATAAAATTATTATCTAATTCCACAATTTCCTAGTCCTTCCTCCTAAACTGCTCCCCGGTATAAGTTCTAACAGGATTGCCACGCTCCAGATCCCAATGGTTTAGCCATCTATCACGTTCTGCATCAAGTTGCTTTTTGTTATCTATATTTTTGAGTATATCAAACAAGCGTGTGAGAGCCAGGCTTTTGTTTCGAAGCTGGGAACGTTCTTCACTAGCCAGAACGGATATGCCGCTTGGGATGTGGGTTGCTCGGACGGCTGTTTCTACTTTGTTTACATTCTGTCCGCCGGGACCGGATGCTCGCGTAGTTTCAAATCTTATATCTTTCTCAGAAAAATCTGTTGGCTTAGGCATTGTTAAGCGGTTTACGCCAATATACCAGTTTTTTCTCTTATGCTGTTTACGGTAAGTACTTTGACCTATCCAAAGAATTGTACCTTCCCATGAGTTCAAGAATGATTCTGTATTCTCGCCTTCTACGCTGAGTAAAGCTGATTTTAAAGTCCCTTTTTTGTCACCTCTGACAGCTTCTAAAATATCTATTTTGATATTTGACTCAGAGGCTTCTTTTTTAATTTCTTCAAGTACCTGTTTCACCACCCAGCAACATTCTATAGGGCATCTGCCGGATGTAATTTGTATCCAATTCAATATATTATTTCCTCACCTTATAAGTTATTATTGGTTTTAACTGGGCTATAACTTCGATTATTCCCGCATCAATCAGAGCAGAAATGATATGCTCAATATTTTTGTATGCTTGCGGTGCTTCTTCATATAGCAAATCTTTGTCCTCGCATATAACAACACTTCCAAGTTCGGTCTGCTGCATCTTTTCAACTGTAAATTTTTCACCTAGAATAGCTTTGGAATTATTTCTTTTCCATTTCCTGCCTGCACCATGTGCAAGTGAAAATAGATTTTCTTCCTGCAATCCAATAGGTTTTACTAAATAGCTATATGTGCCTCTGGAACCGGCTATAACAACAGCACCCTTGTCTGATCTGGCAGCTCCCTTCCTATGAATGTAATATTCCTCATTTTGCAAATAAGTTTTAGAAATGCAGTTATGCTCAACGTTTACAATCAGATTAGAGGAAGAGCCAATCTGCTCTAAGAATCTTTCTGCGATAAGTTTTCTGCTTGTATGAGCCCACTTGATAGCATTATTATGTTCCTTAAAGTATCTATTTGCTTCATCAGTTCCTGCTTTCAAACCAAATGTGTTGTCAAGGTCAACATGTTCCTGGAAAATGGCTGCTCCATAAGAACGTGTACCGCTATGCACCATTAACATCAAATTTTTTGGATCAATACCTAATGCACTTAACTCTTCTGTATTATAAACTTTCTCTATAGATTGCAGCTCTGCAAAGTGATTACCACCACCTATAGTTCCTAACGCATCATCATATTCTGTCGGTGTGATTTCCTCATCCATAAGTATTTGTTTTACATCGCCTTTAAAATTATCTTCCAATCCGCTGAGTTTTTTTACCCATTTGTCTCTTTTCATTTTTGCTTTTTTCAAGTCAGTCTGAAATAGAGCAATGCCACATCCAATATCGTTTCCTATGATATTTGGATATATATAATCCTTTATTGCAAATGCAGCTCCAACAGGATGGCCGTTGCCGGGGTGAATATCCGGCAATCCTACAGCTTTTACAACTCCTTCCAAATCAGCAGTATGTTTCAGGTGATCAATGGCTTCCGTTTCAATCCAGTTCTTTTCACTGGTGATAAGTCTAATTTTGACTTGAGTATTCTTATCGGACATAAATACCGTTTGTATAGTTTTACTTCATTATTAATTTAAGGAGTATACGTAAAAGAATGGGAAAAGTTGACTAGCGGTTCAGAAATAGTATTTGAAACTGGATATTTAGAGGTGTTATTAAAAGATTTTAGACTGTATATTTTTTCAATAAGTACTTTTCGCGCAAATATTACTAAATATAAGTCTATTATTAATAATCATTTTCGTATTTTTATAGATAAACAAAGTGGCAGGATAGTCTGACTTCTTGTCAATATGGCTTATTGCTGCAAATTGTATGTATCTGATTCAGTTAAGCTAGAAATATCGATTTATTATTAATACTGATTTTGAACTCTGAAAACTGATATTTTAACATGGTATTACTTATTACATTAAGCAGTTTATTAATCTTTGGATTAATCATATTTACTCCGTTTCTGATTTTAAAGATTTTAAATAAAAGAAAATCAAGGGCGAAAGTATTTAAATTTTTTGCATTAGGCACTTTTGCCTTGTTGCTACTGATGACAAGTTTTGCTGCTTGGAGCCATTATTCAGATATGATTCTTCTAAAACATTACGGATATGATTTTGACGCACTCCATGTAACTGGTCATGAGTATGACAATGTCTTGCCGGAAAATAGGGAAGAAGTAAAAAGCCTAATAAGAAGTGTGTCCGGCATAGGTTGGCCACTGAAGGCGATATTCGGCTATGTATATATTTTACCATATCTGCTTCTTGTGTTTATAATTGGCAAATTTATTTGGAAAAATAATAGAAATACCGAAATAGCAGCTAGCAAATAGAGATGTTAAGTGCCTTGAGCATCAAGCAATTAGATAGATAAAAATTATTAAATATATTTTATACA
Organism: Kapaibacterium sp. (SeqCode); assembly: GCA_965140345.1. GTDB lineage: Bacteria > Bacteroidota > Ignavibacteria > Kapaibacteriales > UBA2268 > JBFHIJ01. Next base: position 86,224 of record OZ223202.1, on the reverse strand, counting down.
GAGGGGAATGAATGAGAACTTTATTGATTGCAATTTTATTAGTTATATGCAGCTCAACAGCTGGCATAGCAAACAATCTTAAAAATGACAGCACTGTAACCTTTATTACTTACTGGGAAAAAGGAGACAGTTACGATTTTGTGATGCACAAGTCAAAACTCAAATACTCCAGTGATACATTAAAATCAGAAACTAATATTTATACTGATTTATCTATGGCTGTAGTTGAATCCACAGATACAGATTATACTATATCACTAACTTATGGAGAAACAGCAATAGAAGGTGACTCAAATCCTGTATTGTTATTATTAACTAGTCTTACGGGTGGATCAGAGTATCAATATAAAATTAGTGAAATGGGTGAATTTCAGGAGTTGCTAAATTGGCAGGATATTCGTGATTATATTGAAAAAATGGTGGATACAGTCAAAGCAAATATTCCAGATAAACAAGGAGTTCAACAAGCTTTTGCTTTAATTACTGGCTTATATGATTCAAAAGAAAAAGTAGAAGCCAGTGCTAAGTCTGTTCAACTTTACCACGCTCCTTATGGTATGGAGTATGCTTTAAATGACAAGTTGTCTTTCGAATCTGAATTACCTAATCCTTTTGGTGGAAATCCGATTCCGGCAATTTACTCACTGGAGTTAACAGAGATAAATAAAGAAGATGGTTATTGTGTGTTAGAGATTACTCAAACAATCGATAAAGTTAAAGCTAAAGAGTTTGTTCTTGATTTTGTCAAAAAAATCATGCCTGCTTTGGCTAATAAAAATGAGGAAGAACTAGAGGACAAAATTCCGGTATTTGAAATTACTGATAAAATGCAATTCCAAATGGATTTGAATAGTGGATGGATAGTCTATTGTGAAAATATTAGATCTGTTGTTGCAGGCCCTACCAGACAAGTCGAAACAACTAGTTTGTCTATGCAGTTCGATGAGGAAGATGAATATGACAATGAAGAAGAATACTTAGAAGAAGATTATGAAGCTGAAGAAGAATAATATATAAATAAAATCTTTATTTCCGGGAAAGAAACAAATGACTATAAAACCACAAACCATCATGCATTTAACTATAACTATTATAGTTGTTGTGTGGTGGTTTGTTGTTACTGATGTATCGAATTATGTGTGGTTTGGTGAATCTGTGATAGAGTCTGATCTGTCCCGCATATTTTGGTTCAAGTTTATATTATGGAGCTTGTTTTTTAACTTGTTGTATTCTAATCTTAGGATGCTCTTCCACCAGGAATGGAAGTACTTTTTGATTTCTCTTTTAGGTTTGATTTTGTTGTTTTTTCCGATCCAATTTCTTGTTGATAAAGAATGCGCTTATAATTATTATAAAGTCTTTTCAAATCAAAATGTGGGCGAAGCTTGGATTGAGAGACCAATTCACCATTCCGGCTATGAAATAGGTAAATTCCTAGAAATTGCGATACAAAATAAAAATTATCATTATCGCCTATATGCCATAAGTGGATTGGCGGAAATTGATTTTACTGATGCAATCCCCACCTTGACTCAGATAGCAAATGATACCACAGAATCTGAATTTATTATCCATGCTGCTAATAGAGCTTTAAGTATACTTCAAGAAGATGATAAATAGTATATTTAGAGTCACCTCTTAAAGTCTTTCACATTAGTTAATAATCCTACCTCGAAACATATTGGAATATTAAACCGTATCTTAATTAGTTATCAATACGAATATAAAGTATCCTAAAGGAAAAGTTATGAAAAAAATTGGTATGCTGATTGGTCTCTTCTTAATCATGGGGTCTGTAGATTCACTATTCGCTCAAGAAGAAGTAGATATTGACAGAAACAAAAGAGTGTATGCCTTAGAGATTAACTCCGGCGGAGTGAGAAATGAGGCTATGAATAGTCCACTCGTTTCTTCTAAAAAAGATACGGTTAAGTATAATGAACCTCGCTTTTTGAGTATTGGAGTTTTTGGCTCTTATGCTTCTGCAACTTTGAATCAAACACTTAACTCGTACAATAACAATCTGATTTATGATGAATGGAATAAGCTAAATGGTTCAGATTTTAAATATGGTTTGAATATCAAAATCAGAATTCCGGTGAACGAAGGTCTATTCCAAAACTTCTGGCTTGAGACAGGATTAATGAAAGGTTCTTTGGATTATGATATTGATTTGGCGAACAACAAACAATATGATATTGGCAGCAGTGTAGAATACATTGATCATGAAATGAACTATAAGTTTGACTACACAGACTACTATTTTGGTATCAATTATTCGATTTGGTCTGAAAATTATAAGTGGTTTGCAATCAATCCTAATATCCGATTCCACCTTTTAAATTTTGACGATGTAACAATTGAAGAAACCGATATGATGGAAGGCAATGCTGTTTTTACTAATGGCAGAAGAGAACAGAAATTAATATCAACTTCTGAAGGTATGTCTAATGTATTTCATTTGACAGTTGGAGTTGACTTTGAATTCCGCTTAGCTGAGCAGGTTTCCTTTGTTCTGGGTGCAGAGTATAGTCCGGGCGGAGTTAATGCAATTGAAAATGAATCTATAGTAGACAGAACGGGCATGTTGAATGAAAATATTAGGATCTCGGAACGTGAACTTGGAACTATGATTCCTATAAAATTTGGTGTTCAATATAACTTCTAAAGGTAAAGCATATGAGATATTTAGGAATAATTGCGCTTTTTGCATTTGCTTTGTTTAGCGGCTTACCTGCGGAAGAAGTACCCAAAAAAGTACCTCTGAGAGCTATAAATACAGATTTGGATGAATATACTCCTTTTATTATTAAAACTGGTGAGCGTGGCATTCGCAAAGGTAAACCCTGGAGAATTTACTTCGGTAGATCTGATTTGAAAGGAAATGGCAGCACCAGCTTGATGTATGCTGACCTGGAAACAACAGAAAAGAGAAATTTTGAAAATGACAGCAGACCATATTATCTAATAGAGAATCTGACTAATGTGCAGACTTTTGCAGAGAATATGAGCGCATTGACAATTGGCGATGAGTTCGGTTTGGCTGCCTCTCATCCTGCTACAGCTAATAATACTAAAAGTATCAGATATTACGATAAACTTGTACAAGTAATGGGTGTTGATAATCAACTAGCATTTAAAATCAAGCAGGATTTTGGTGATACCTGGGTGTCACATTTCAGTCTATTCCCAAAGAGATATGTTTTCTTCTGCTCAATCGCCTCAGAGATGAAAACAGATAGAGGGATAATAAAATCTAAAGGTAGCCATGATATCTGGTATTATATGTATATACGTGGTAGAGGCTGGGTAGGTCCTTATAATCTGGATGTAGTAAATACTTCAGCTGATGAAACAGTTCCGGTTATTGATATTAATGGAGAGTATCTGTTCTTCTCATCTAATTACAAACATCCCGGCGCGCTCGGCGGATTTGATATATATTATACAAAGATAGAAGGTGTCAAAAAGTTTGTAAGCCAGGCAGATTCTTATTATGAAACAGGGCTGAAATTTGATAAAATTTACAGAATAGAAGAACTGGCAAAAGAAGATCCAAATTCTACAGTAACTGCATTCGATATGGTAAATTCGGACATGGATGAATATGGCTTTTTCAGAATTGACTTAAAGCAAGCAGTGTTTTGCTCTGATAAAAAATCTGTAGAAGTAGAGAATAAAAGCGATAAAGACAGGCACCTGGATATTTATCATATTTCGCCTATTCCGCCATATACTCCTCCGGGAGAAATCGGAGTACTGGTCTATGACTGCGCAAGCAAGCATCCATTACAGGGCGTATTGATAAGTCTGGAGCAGGAAGTTGACGGTAGATGGATTCCTACAGGACGTTCTCAACTTTCCGATTCTGACGGGGAAGTTTATTTCCAGAAACTGGTAGCTGCGAAATATAGAGTATATGCTGATCAGGTGGGCGAAAGAAGCTATATCCCAGACATTATAGTATTTGAAAAAGAAGCAGACAATATGTATCAGTATTTCGATATGCCTTTAGGCAACTGTATGCCTGATACTGTGCGTCTGACAATTAATTTCTGCCAGAACTGCAAAGATTTAGATGGCGAGGCGATTAGGCTACTGAGTGATTCCTTACCTAAGATTCAGCAGGTACTTAAACATTATCCTAAGGCATTTATCTATGTAAATGGTCACACTTCCAAAGAGGCCTCTCAGGAATATAATTGCCAGCTTTCATTCGATAGAGCTTTATCTGTCAAAAATTGGCTATTGGGTCAGTTAGGTTCAAATTATGCAGACAGGTTTAAAGTTGTGAGGTATGGAGAATGCTCGCCTCTGGTTAATGAGATAAGCGCAAATGGAAAAAGAATTGAAGAGCTAAGTAAAATCAATCGTAGGGTAGAGGTGGTAATTTATAAATCAGATTATGACGAAATTGAAGATGATCCACAAAAATGTTACTCTTGCGAAGAGCAGTAAATTTAATGTATTTCCCCTCTGAAAAGATATGAAAATCAGAGGGGATTTTTTTAAGATTTACGGTTTGACATTGACGATACTATCGTAGGGTACAATATTGTTAGTATCTAATAATTGATATTTAGTTTCAAAGTAGAGTGTATCCATCACATTATCTAACTTATCGTCAGGAATATAAATGTAGTTGTCAAAGTCTTGATAATCATTCTTTATACTATTTAAGAAATCCTCAAACTTGACTATACGGGTTTCATCTACTTTTTTAAATAACTTTTTCTTGGTAAAAGGAAAAACCAGAAAATCAACTTTTGGGATAACTGCACTATCAATACCGACAATTGCAATTGTATTTACAGTTGCTTTATCTTCAAATTTTACATATACAATTTGAGCAACATGTACATCTTCATACTTTTTTTCAAGCTTTCTTTTATTATAGTTGTATTCCCAGACTTGTTTTGCTTTTTCAGGTTCGACGAAAACATGTCCTGAGTCATCAAAATAAGACTTAATAGAATGGTTATTCACTTTCAGCCATGCATTGAATTGCTCTTCGAAATTGAAACGAATAGGCTTGATATCACCCTGAAAGTCTAAGATATACAAATCAAATTTTTCTGTAAGCTCTTTAAGAACTGAAAAACACTCAAAACCAAAACATTCAGCTCTAATGAAGTTTAGTATGATTTTTATATTTAGTCTTTCGTAACCTTTAAGATTTTCTCTGTCTTCATCATCAAGATCTTCATCTTCGAAATCTATTTCTTCTGTGAAGTCAGCAATAAAGTAAACTCCTGTACTAGGATTGCTGTATAATAATTGAGATTCTTCTTCTTCAAAATTTGGATTTCCCAGCAAGTAGTCCTTTATTTCCTTACTACTTACATTGCTACTAATTTTTTTATAAAGCGCTAGATCGTAACTCATTTACTTATACCTGTAATTTCGAAAACAAATATCATTCTAAACAAAGTTACAATAAAAATGAAAAAAATATAGTAAGAATCAACATATAATGTATGTTTTTTTGAAATAATTTGTACATTAGTAATAAAACTAATTAGAAGAAAAAGCTAGTTATGAAGTATATTTTTATCACACTTATATTATTGGCTAAATTATCAGTATTAGATGCTGAAGATTCGCAAGCATCCATAGAACTGCCTCTATCAGTGCAAAATTGTGAGTTTAAGATTCACCACAATAATGGGATGTATAATAGAGAAGGTGCTTTTCCTATTGATGTATTAGCGGAAACTTTTGCTTGTGATCTTCAATCTTCGGGTATCGATACTTTGATGTTGATAAAGCATTTTTCAGGTCAGGATGATGAAGAATTCGTATTATGGATTGATTCAGGTGCTATGTATATGAAGTCTTTCGGAATTAATGGAAATGGTGCTTGTGAAAATGATGTTGTTCTATACGACTGGTCAAGCATATTAACTTATTATTTTGAAGAAGAAGTATACTTAGAACACGAATTACCACATACAGGTTGCAGGTGTAGTATGTCTGAAGCAATATCTGTTCAATTTAGATGTGGCGATGATCATTTTTATAATCAGTTTCTAAAAGGGCAGTATTATGATTTAAATTTTGTAGATGATAATAATAAAATGGTTATATTTTTTGATATGATATATAGAGAATTTATTGGCAACGGAATAAACTTTTTTATCTTTATAAGGTATTAAACAGTCTGCGGAATTTCCCTAAGATTAAAAGATGGAACAGCTCCTGATCCTTTTGATATAATGCAGATAAGATAAAGGATCTAGCCTAAGCTAAATCCTTTTCAAATCTTTTTTAGTTAGTTCATTAACTTTATCGCCGGTATTTAGAGTTGACATTGGTTCAAACAGCATAACTGCTACCTCACTTTCAGCAACTGGCCTATGTTCAACTCCTCTTGGAATCACGGTAAATTCGTTTGGCTTAAGCGATATAGTTTTATCTCTGAATTCAATTTTTAGATCGCCGGAAATTACGTAAAACATCTCATCTTCGCTGTCGTGTTTGTGCCAGACAAATTCTCCCAACAGCTTAACTAATTTAACATGCTGTCCATTTAGCTCTCCAACAATCACAGGAGACCAGTATTCCTTTATTTCGGCTAGTTTTTCTTCTACATTTATATTTCTAATCATTGTCCGTATCCTTCATTCTTTCTTCTATGAATTATTGTGGAAGTGAATCATAATAAGATTTTGTTAGCAAATCCAATAAATATTCAAGTATGCAATTCTCAGTTTAAATTGCATTTAGAATAATCTATTTTTCAAGGAAAAGTTCAGCTTCTGTTTTAAGTCCGTCTTTAATTAAAAAATCAGCAATCACTTTCTGAATTTCAGGACTTGATTCTTTATCGATTACATAAAAATATGTCACATCTCTATAGAATACGAGACGTTCATTATAGTTGCACTTCTGAAGAAAAGATTTTATTACTTCAGGATTTTCGTTTCCATATTCTTCATATTCAAGTTGATTTATTACTTCCTGATCTTTGTCCGGGAAGATAACTCCTAAGTCGTCAGCAGTAGTAAAGTTAACGGTTTCATTGCGAGCATCAACAACACTTTCCATGTATTCGGAAATATTCTCCATCGGAGAGATATTATAATTCTTTTCCAAATACTCAATCATCTGTTGTCTTGCTGTAATTTGTCTGTAAATATACTCTTCTTTATCTTTTAGAGAAATTGGATTCTTAAATATTTCTTCATTTATTTCATAAAAATCAAGGTATTCCTCAAAATATTCTTGATCACTATCGAGATCTCTAGTAATATTTTCAGCTTCGTATGCTTGTAACACCACTCTAAAAAAATCTAATAGATTTGCAGCAACAACTCTTATCGGAGGATCATCAGTAGGACTTATACAAACAATTGGAGCATTACTAAGATCTTTATTTTTTCCGAAATCAGTTAAAAAAGCAAAGTGTATATCAGTTGCATCTGCATAGGCAAATGTTATACAATCAATAGGAGTTACAAAATGAAAAGTTTCAAGTTGAAAATACATACCCAGTCCGGGCGATATATTCTTTTGAACAAACTGATCATTAAATAAATCTAACAAGAGCTTTGGAGGTGTATATTCTCCAAAATATGTCTGAATTTCTTTAGCACTATATTCGCTTGACATAGAGTTTTACTTCTTAAATATGTTGACAAAAAAGTTCTTTTTATTTGTTAATATACGGAACTTCTCCATTCTTGAAAGCATTTCGTGCATTCTAGATCGAATGTTTGAGAAAATCTCTGTAATGTATAAATTATTCGCACCACATCAATAAATTTATCTAACCACTACAACCTTATGTCTTTCGATATATGTAGGTGTTTTAAACTGAAGAATATATTGTCCTGAACCTAATTCAGAAACATCTGCTATAATTTGTCGTTCCTGGAAATCAGAAACATCTTCAGCAAAAAATGTAGCTACTGTTTCACCCATTAAATTTATCATCGTAATTTCAGTGTATCCTTCTTCTGTGACTGAGAAATCTATATGAATTTTGTCTTCAGCCGGGTTAGGGGAGAGAGTGCCAATTCCTGTTTCGCCGTTAGGGTTGAAGAATCGTTTGCCACCTTCTTCGCAAATGCCTATTTGTTTGAAGTAACCACTCAAGAAATCAGTGTCATAATCTACTGCATTACCATCTGTGTCGAACCATCTTATTTGTTCAAAATCAATACTGGTACTTTCTACTCTACCTAAAGAAGATTTAAGTGGAATTGTAGTCAATATCTCAGTTCCGGAACTAACTTCACCTTTGAATTTAATGTAAGCAGAGTCGCCTACTACTTTCTCCAGATTCTCTCTGTAAAGTGGGCCTAATATGCTACTCTCGACTCTGACTATACCTTCGAAAGAGCCGATAACTTCTGCGAATTTATCTATTTCCGTGTTTTGAAGCCTGATATCGATACCAACAACGTCACCAACATAAGCAGTATCTTTAGAAGCAGAAACCTCAGCTCCTATTCCCGCACCGTAAAGCTGAGCAATTGCAGGCGATCCCGGGCCATTGAAGTGGAAAGCAATCTGTCCGCTGGATCTACCCATATATTTAGGATTAAATCTTAAATCTAATTTGTAAGAAGTATGTCCGTTTAAAGTCAAAGGCGCAATTTGGGTAGAGTCCATAAATAGGAATTGTTCAAAATCAGGCCCGATCATCTCAATTTTTGTTATATCTACAGGATTGTTTGAAACATTTTCAATAAGCACAACTGTTGAATCTTTGTAATCAAATAATTCTCTTATTCCAAAGTTTACAAGTTTATCAGTGGTTTGTATGCTTGGTTCAACGCCACGACCACGAATATTTTGGGATAAAGTTTCAACTTGAGTAACTATGACGACTTGAGCTGAATAATCTCTTAGCTCGGTAGGAGAGAATTTAAATTCAGACATTAGTTTTTCGCCTGTCGCCACAGTATAAACAGGAGTTGGTCCATTCAATTTGAAATACTTAGCATCAGCTCCTGTAAAATATATAGAATCAATTCTACATGCCCAAGAGCTGGTATTTTCCAAAAAGTTCTGAACCATTTTATCTTCACTTGTATTTATAATTACGTCACCCATATCAATATCGCGGCTTGCAACTAATGGTAATGCTATAGTAAATGTTTCGTCTGAGATATCTACTTGGTCCTTGTTACTATCTGCTTCTACTGACCATATCTTAGCAAGATTGTCAGCACTGGAAGTAGCGATAGAATTTCCGTCCGGATTCCATTCAATTTTGGTAATCGGAGCACTGTTACCTTTAATAATTTGAACAAGTCTACCTTGATCAGCTTTCCAAATTTTAATTGATTTATCCTCACTAGCAGTTGCAATTATACTTCCATCCGGACTCCAGGCTATTTTGGAAATTGCTCCACCATTATCTTTGAAAGTAATTAGTTGATTTCCTGTCTTAGGATCCCATACAATAGCTGTCTGATCTTTACTTGTTGTTGCTATTTTGTTACTTTTAGGACTCCATTGGAAATCTGTAGTAACTCCTGTATGAGCATTCAGATTGTTTAAGAGATTACCGGTGGCAACATCCCAAACTTTTACAAAGCTGTTATCAGTGAGAGTAGCTACCATAGATGCATCAGAGCTCCATTTTATAGCCCTCAAATTAGGTAGATAACTATTAAGTTCTATGATTCTGTTGCCTGTTGTAGCATCCCAAATTTTAGCTGTGTAATCTGAACTGGCAGTAGCAATCATTTTTCCATCCGGACTCCACGAGATTGCCGTTACTGATGAAACATGACTTAGAGTCAATAATTTATTACCGTTAGCTGGATTCCAGACTAAAACAGTACCATCTGGACTGGAAGTTGCTACTTTGGTTCCATTAGGATTCCAATAAGCAAAATTTACTACGTTATTTTGTTCTTTGAGAGAGTATAACTTGGAACCTGTTTTTGCATCCCAAATAATTGCAGAATGGTCATTACTGGAGCTAACAATTTTACTTCCATCATCATTCCAGTCTATATTATTAATACCACTATTATGCCCCTTTAATATAAGCTCTTTACCTGCAGTTTTAGGATTCCAGATGATAATAGTATTATCGTCACTTGCAGTTGCAAATTTTAAACCATTAGGACTCCATGCTATATCTTTAAGTGTTTCGGTATGACCTGAGCAGGTATTTAGAACATTACCATTGCTAGCATCCCATATTATAGCAGATTGGTCTTGACTGACAGTAGCGATTTTTGAGCCGTCAAAATTCCAACTTAAGTGATTGATTTGCTTAGTGTGAGATATTTTAGAATATATTTCTTGTCCGCTTACTACATTCCATACCTTTAATTCTTTATTTCCTCCTCCTGTTGCTAATTTTTTACTATCAGGACTCCACGCCACAGTGTTTTTGTTTCCATATCCTAATTTGAATGTATGTTTGATATCACCGTTGTTTGCATTCCAAATTATTGCAGATCCATCATAGATGCTCGCGGCTATCATCGTTCCGTCAGGACTCCATTTTGCCTCAATAACTTCCTTATTGTTTTGTCCAGATAAAGTTCGAATAATATCTCCTGTTTGAGAGTTCCAAATGATTACTCTAGAGTCTTGGCTGGCTGTTAATATTTTCTTTCCGTCAGGACTCCATTCGATATCATTCAAAGCTCTATAATGAGAGCTTAAAGTATGCAAAACATTACCCGTCTCAGTATCCCAAATCTTAGCACTTTGATCAGCTGAAGCAGAGGCTAACCTAATTCCATCAGGACTCCATGAAATTGCGCTGACAGAATAAGAATGACCGGATAGTGTTCTTATTTCACTTCCTGTGAAGGCATCCCAAACCTTAACATCTCCGTCTTGGCTGGCAGAAGCTATTTTGGATCCGTCAGGACTCCATGCAATTTCATACACCAAACTAGTATGCCCCGTCAACTTGTGTAGTATTCTTCCGGTGTTAACATCCCATATTATGGCATTGTAATCTGCAGATGCAGTAGCTACTCTGCTACCATCCGGACTCCAATCAGCCATAAAAACTGATTTTGTATGCTCGCCCAAAGAGAATAATATACTACCGGTAGAGACATCCCATATCTTACAAGTATTATCTTCACCACTACTAGTAGCAATTCTATTACCATCCGGACTCCAGCTAACATTAGAAATATAGCCGGCATGACCACCTAGTGTTTTTAATAGATATTCGTTATCTGCGGGAATATTTCTTTTACTTACTTTGACTTTGCATTGTTTACTTCCGGGTTTAGGAATATTTGTCCAATTATAAGAAAGTCCACTCACATTATTTACAATGGACTTCCAATTTGTTCCATTGTCTATAGTATATTCTATATCTACATTGTCATTTGGTAAAATTCCTTCCCAAGTAATAATTGTATCAGATCCGACAAGGAAATTCTCACCTCCATTAGGGTGAGTAACTTTCAAAGTTTGGGGTATTTCGGTACTATTTGCATGGTATGCAGAAACGTAAAAGTTAAAATCACAAGTAGTTGAGACTATTTCGAATTTGGCATAAGCATAAGTAGCTTTAGTAGGAGTGTAAGTAACGTTTACAGTTTTACTTTCACCTGCTTTTAAATCAAATTTTTCAGGACTTACTTTAAATTCAGGATTGTTGCTGTTAATATTTGTAATTTTAAAATCCGCATATCTAGCTGTTATTGTTATTGTAGTATCCACTGGATCAAGTGTATGTAACTTAGGAAAACTGATGACATAAGGATTTATATCAATGTCAGCAAGGGAATTGCCGGGTATTGAATAATAAGAAGTAAAATTTAAATTAAATGGTTTATACTTGACATTTAATTCCACGTCAGGTTCGCAAGCTATAGCACTTTCCCACTCAATATCACATGGTTCACCACCTTGAGCATCTTCAAGTATTTCCAGGTAAATATTTCTGGCTTCATCAATACTGGTAACATTTTCAAACCATTTTCCTGAAGTTTTTTCAGCTATATTTCTTAGTATCATAGGGCACTGATAACCTAATGTAACGCAATAAACTGTAGCGCCTATAGCATTCGCTTTGTTGAGAATTTGAGTTTCGCTGCCATCGGCATAGCCATCAGTGATTAAAACCATAACTTTTTTATATTTTGCTTTTTCAAGAGCTAACAATCCGCCTGCTATCGGATTTATAAAAGCAGCATCGAAACTGGTTCCGCCACCGGCTCCTAAATTTTTTATGCTTTCTAAGAGAGTATTGCGGTTAGTTGTAAAATCTCGCAAAAATTGATTAGAAGTATTAAATGTGGTTAAAGCACATTCAGACCGTCCAAGAGGTAGACCTTTGACCCAGGCGTTTGCAGCTTCCTTAGCAATTTGAATATTATTTCCTGTCATAGATCCGCTGATATCAACTGTTAGAACACTGGAAACAGCAGTTGGTTCATTAGATTGGGGGCAAGTTATTTTTAATACTTTTCTTTCTTTATCGTTTTCTGTTATCAAAAAATCTGATTTATTAAAATTGGTTACAGTATTACCTGTATTATCATAAACCTTCACTTTTGCTTTGACAATAGGGAAATTTGTATTATCTATTGAGTGGAATCTTAAATTCTGACCATTAGATTGGTATACAAATAAAATCACTAGTAAAAATATTATTTTTTGCATAGAATTGTTATATATGGTGATTAAAATATCACAATATAAAAATAAAAATTTGAATAAAATACTACTAAATAATTTTAATATTGAGTAGTTAAAAAAAAAGCACTCCTAGGAGTGCCTTAATTATAATCAACAAATATAAATTATCTAACTATACTTAACTGATATACTTCAATATAAGTTGGAGTTTTAAACTGCAGAATATACTGCCCTGAACTTAGCTGTGAAACGTCACCGTTGATTTCTCTATCTTGAAAATCAGCAATCTCTTCAGCAAAAAAAGTTGCTACTGTTTCACCCAATAGATTTACCAGGCTTATTTCTGTAAATCCTTTTTCTGTGACAGAAAAATCGATATGTATTTTATCTTCAGCGGGATTAGGCGAAAGCGTAGAAATGCCTGTTTCTCCATTTGGATTAAATAATCGTTTGCCTCCTTGCTCGCAGAGATTTAACAGTTGAATACTTCCGGAAGTCGTATCAATTTTTAATGAGGCATCTTCTGGCGTCATAGTACCAAATTCTACAGTGCTTAATTCCTGATTTCCAAGCATTGTACTAAATGGAATTGTAATAAGAGTGTCTCCAATTTCTTTATCCAAATTAATATCGTCAATAGTAACCATACCTTCATTTGCATTTATTTGAGATTTTCTGTCTAAAGGGTGCAAAACTGTGCTGTTAAATTTTAACTTTACTTCTAACGAATATGCGTTTAATCTATGAAGATTAATTGCATTGTCGAGCACAATCGGCAAATTAATTTGGTCACCTATATTCGTTTCGATTTTTGGTATTGATATATATATTCTTGGATTTACTACATTTCTTGCATATCCTGAAACTCTGATACTAGTTGGATTTTCTGAAAAATCATGTGATACTTCTATCGAAGCATTTTTTATCCCAATTGTTTTTGGGAAAAAAGCCAAATCAATAAATAATGTATCCATTGAGGCTAATTTGTTTACGGAAAAACCATTTAAAGCTTCAAAATCAAGTTCATCTGTCCCATTTAGAGAAATTTGACTAATATTTAAATCCTGGAGCGAAGTATTAACAAGTATAGGAATATTCAGACTATCAATTCTGTCTCCTAAGTCTACTTCACCAAATCCTATGATATTAGTCAATAACATTGCACCTCTTTTTAAACTGAGTCCTGTAATTTTTCGTTTATAAGTCCCTGCATCACTTACCATATACAAGTTAGTTGATTTGTTACCCTCACTAGTTGGAACGAAAGATATATTCAAGTCTTTAGTCCCACCATTATTCAAAGTGAATGGTAAACTTAAATTTCGAATTGTGAACTGATCATCGTCTCCGTCTTTAAGATAAACTGATTCTACAGTGATTGGAATTTGATCTAGATTCTTAAAATAATCCACAACTGTAGAATCATTTTTGGAGTTCACTAATAAGTCAGGGAAATTAATATTCTTAATGTCCAGATTATTATTACTGTAAACCTCTGCGTATAGGTTTATAACGGCAGGTTGATCTGAAGCATCATTATAGAATAAAAGCTGACCTGAAGTTCTACCCAAATTGTTAGCTACAAAAGACAAATCCATTCTTGAAGTATCACCCGGTTGCAATGTGAATGGACCTGCTCCTTTCAAAGTTTTGAAATCTACGGCATTAGGGAATGAATGCTCTGTTTTACTTATTATAATCGGAACAGTGCCATCATTCGTAATAGTTATAACTCTTATAGAGTCTTTGGTTTCGCCAAGTGGTATTCTTCCGAAATTAATATCTTTATTGACAATTGTAAGTTTTGAATCAATACCAATACCTCGTATTTTTTGTCGAATCGTATCTGATTGAGAAATAATAACTACATCAGCTACATAAGCTCTGGCCAGGTTCGGAGAAAATTTAAATTCTGCTACTTCAGTACTATCTCCGGGTAAAGTGTATACTGGTAATGGGCCATTGAACTTGAAAAATGTTGCGTCAACTCCTTCAATGAATATTGTATCGATACGACAAGACCACTGACCAAAATTTGTCAAAAAGTTAATAAATAAAGAATCCTTACTTGTATTGATTGGTACTTTACCCATATTCATATTTTGACTAAATACTTCTGGTTTTACAATAGAGAAAAATGTATCAGAAGTATCAGACTGTATCAATAAATCAGAATCTACTATTTTCGCTACCCAAAAATCAGTTTTCCCATTGTTTTTTGATATATCATAGTCATTCGAAGAGGTTTTACCAGCAAAAACCAGTGAATTAGCTTCTGCAGCATGGATTGAACTAGCGACTTCTTCTGCACTGCCACCATAGTTTTTTTGCCAAAGCAATCTACCAAAGATGTCAAGCTTAAAGATCCAGCAATCAACCAAACCGTGATTGCCATTTACATCTAAATTATTAGAAAAAGTATGTGCAGCTACAACGTATTGTCCATCTTTATTTTGAATTATAGAATGCGCTTCTTCTGCTTTACTTCCTCCGAAACATTTTTCCCACTGGATTGTACCGGAAGAGTTTATTTTAATAATCCAGGCATCTGAAGTGCCGTGATTTAAACTTACATTTCCATTATTGGAAAAAGTATGAGCAGCAATGATGTATCCGCCATCAAGTGTTGAAATAATATGTTCGCCTTTATCCCCCTCAGTTCCACCATAACACTTCTGCCATAAAATATCACCTACAGAACTAAGTTTAGCTGCCCAGACATCTGATTGCCCATGATTCCCTTTTATATAAGTATCATTAGAATAAGTAAAACCTGTAAGTAAAATAGATCCATCATTTGAAACAGTAATTGATTCAGCAAAATCATCATCTTCTCCTCCTAAGCAAACACTCCATCGTATTACTCCATTAGGAGAAATTTTAGCGACCCAAGCATCAAGTTTGCCTATTTTTTCCGGAATGTCACCAGCCGAAAGTCTTGCAGTAGCAAGTATTACATAATCTCCATCGGGTGATTGACTAATAGATTTACCTGATTCGTCATAAAAACTACCATAAGAAGTTTGCCATTCTATGCTGCCTGCGGAGTTGATTTTCACAACCCATACATCAGTTGATCCCTTATGGTTTGTTATATCTCCATCTTTAGAATCTGTAGTTCCAATAAAAACAAATCCTTTATCTTTAGTTTGGATTATATCATTAATATCTTCATTTTGGCTGCCACCATAATTTTTAGACCACAATAAATTACCATTATGATCCAAACTAGTAATCCATATATCAGACTGACCATAATTTGATTTGACGTCACCGGATTGCGAGTTAGTCTGGCCTAAAACTATATAACCGTTATCTGTTTCTAATACCTTTTTAGCCAGTTCTTCACCGGAACCACCGAATGTTTTTTCCCATTCTATAGTATTTCTATTCTCAGATATTTTCACCAGACATTTCTTCGAACTTACCTGAGGTAAATTCCATATATAAGAAAAATTCTTAGCTGTATCAGTCAGTTCATACCACATCATTCCGGCATCTGTACTATATTGAATTCTTACAGAGTCAGTAGAAAGTAAACCTTTCCATCTAATTACTGTATCTGAACCGGCAAGAAATTCTTCATTTCCGTTGGGATGAAGTAGTTCAATTGTTCTGTTTTTTGCTATTATATCGGTATAAATTCCGGCTACATTATATGAATGAGAGCAAGGTGTTGAATTGAAATAAATATCACTCAGGACATAATTACTATCTGTTGGAGTAAAGCTGATATTAATATCTTTCGATGTCCCTTCTGCTAGAAAGAAAGACTTTGGAGTAATAATTATCTGAGAAAGTGAAGAACTTATATCCTTTATATTGAAGTCGCTATTTACAGCAGTAACTGTGAGAGTAGTATCATGTTGAACCAATAGCTTTTTATCCTTAAAAGCAATATTTGCTGGACTAAAGTCTAAATATGCGTATCCGGACGGAGGTAATTCGTAGTCAAAAGTACTCCGGTCAAAATTAGTTGCATCAACTTCGACCTTAACATTTAAGTTTTCACATTTCGCATCACTTTCCCATTCGATAGTGCAGGGCTTCATTTCCTGAGCGCTGTGAAGAATATTATAAATTACTCTTTTTACATCTTCAGGACTTGAAACTTCCTTAAACCACTTACCACCTGATTGTTCAGCAATGTTTTTTAATGTTACAGGACAATTGTTGCCAATAGTAATGCAGTAAATTTTTATGTCTTGATCTAAAGCTTTGTTTATGATTGCACTTCCGTCGCCTTCAGCCATACCGTCAGTAATTAATATAATTATTTTTTGATTTTGTGCTTTTTCTAAAACTATGAAGGCACCAGCAACCTGATTTATAAATGCCGCATTAAAATCAGTGCCACCGGATGTAGATAAATCTTCAATTTTGGGCAGAAGTAAATTTTTGTCTTGAGTGAAATCTTGTATATAACTGTTTTGCTCGTTAAAAGCGGTCATAGCGCATTCTGAAATATTAAACGGCAATTTTTGTATCCATGTTGTACACGCTAATTTTGCTAAAAACATATTCTCTTTAGTCATAGAACCACTAACGTCAATCGCAAGCACGCTGGAAATAGATTGTGGATTCTGTGATGCATTACAACTTATGTCTATAATGTTTTTTGATTCCGCATTTTCTGTGAGATCAAAATCTGAGACATTTATATTTGTTACCAAATTTCCATCAGAATCAGTAGCGTAAAATTTTGCACTCATCAAAGGAAATTTAGTATTATCTATATCGAAAAAATGTATTGATTGACTTTGCGATTCATATAAAAAGAGAAAAAATAGAACAAGTATAAAACGTCTCATATTGAACCTTTATTTAATGGGTATTTAGCTTAAATATAAGAAATATTGATATTTGTATTCCTAAAAAATATTTATTTTTAAAATTCAAACTATAATAGTTTCATTTTATATACTATATATACCCTTATACAAACAAAAGGTTAGATATTTTGTAGATTTTTTAGAAAATATATGATTTATATTTCAATTATATATTATCTAGAAAGATATAGCAGAGCTGTTTTAATTTGATTGAGTAAAGATTCTTTATCCTTGTTTAAAACTCCTTTCAATATTAGCGAATTAGATACATGGTCGCTTCTGAAAATAGTTGAGTCCAAATTGAGGTTATAAAGAAAAGTATGTAATTCTTTAAAAAGTTCAATCTGATTAAGCATATCAAAATCGTCACTGATTCTACTTTTGAAATGATCAATTCCGAATGGAAAGCTTAATACTAGAGTCGATAGATAATATGGCTGCACTTGGTTAATTATATCAGCTGATTCCAATGCATGTTCTTCGCTATATTTTTTTCCTCCTATCCCATTCAATATCATAACTGATGTTTTAATGCCCAAACTGTGAGCCATATTTATTCCGGCGATAGTGCTTTCTTTTGATTCAGATTTGTTAATCAATTGCAAAACACTGTCACTTCCGGATTCAATTCCGATATAAAGAAGATCCAGACCAAGAGACTTTAGTATTAAAAGATTTTTTTCACCTAATCTAAGAATATCGGAAGGAAGAGCATACGAAGAAATTCGCCTGATTTTTGGGAATTTTTCTCTCAAATATAGAATAGTATTCTTTATTAGTTCAAATCCTCCTACCAATGCATTTGCATCCGCAAGAAATATTTTTCTTACTTCTTCGCTTAAATAAGAATAGGCTATATCAATCTGTGATATTATTTCTTCAAAAGATTTAATTTCAAATCTTTTTGAAGTATACATCTCACAAAAAGAACATTTGTTGTGCGAGCAGCCTTTTGTAATTTGTATTATCAAAGAATTTGCCTCCGCAGGAGGTCTGAAAAGAGGTTCATCGTAGTTAATAGGTAGCCACATTACTTTTATATAAAAATATTTATAATTTTTTTTGTAAATATACATTTTTTTCTGTGACAAATCATCGCTTAATCTGTTATTCTATAAAAGCGTATGAGGGTAAATGCCGAATGAATTGAAAAATATTACAGACGAACAGTTATACGGGATGTTAGCAAACACAGACGGTAGCAGAAAAGCTGCGTTTGATGAGCTCTACAACCGCTATGCATCCAATATATACTCGTACTGTCTGAAAGTAATGCCTAGTGAGGAGGCAGCGCAGGATATTTTTCAGGAAGCATTTGCCCGCATATACGAAAGTGCTCAAAAAAATCAGTCTATGATTAATTTTGCAGGCTTTATTATTAAGGTCACCAGAAATCTCTGCTTAAATGAAAAAGCTAAAAAAGTAAATCAAAGTGTGGATCTACAAGATTATCAGTTCCCTGTATATGATAAATCTTATGAACAGAAAGAATTAATGGATCTGCTCCACATGACTGTAGATGAACTTCCATTAGAATATAAAGAGCCTTTTGTGCTAAAAGAATATATGAACATGAGCTATAAAGAAATAGCTGAAGAACTTAAGATAAATGTTTCTACTGTGAGAATTAGAATATATAGAGCCAGACAAAAAATAAAAGAAATAATGGCTCCTTATATTAGCGATATACAAAAAGGTGAAAACAATGTTTGACAAAGAATATCTATCATCCTCAGAAAAGTTATCTGCTTTTTTGGATGGAGAGTTGCCTCAGGAAGATACTCAGTCTCTGTTTTATGAGATTGCTTCCGATGCTGAGCTACAGGAAGAGCTCCGCACACTGGTCTCCGTCAAAGAGATGACTAAAAGCAGCATATTTATGCCACCTCCGGCATTAAAAAGCAGCTTAGACTCACGTCTTGGACTTTCCCAGGACAAGCCCGTTGCAATGAATAATCAAGCTGAAAAAGCTGCAGGAAGTGCATTCTTCAAAAATAGATTCTTCCTTACTTCAATGGCAGCTATGTTTTCAGCGGTGGTGATGTATTTTATTATGTTACCTAACGCCCAAGTTGAGCAGAACCCTGTACAATTTGCATCAGCTAAAACAGAAGTTACTACTACGGATACAAAAGAGGCAGCTATCCCTGTAGTCAGTTCAGTAGAAAACGATGATAATTATTCTCAGTCAAACACCAATATAATTAGAAGAAATAATACTAATAATATGCCAGTATTTTCTGAATCCGGATCATATCCTGAAAACAGAAATACTGTGCAAATTATGGATGAAACTCAGCCAAATAATTTTGTTAGCAATTTCCCTACAGTAAACAGGGAGACAAGGTTCTTAAATGATATTTCATTAGCCAGAGTTGATGTGAATTTACCTGAACCTGTGTTCCAACTAAATAATCAGCTTGCTGAAGGTCCGTTAGCATTTGTTGATCAGAAAGAACACATAGAAATATTGAATAGATTCTCTTTAGAAATGAAATATAATCAAGGCAAGTCTTACCCTGATTTGGATATACCTGTAGAAGCAGAACCTATAATCAACAATGTAGCGATAGGACTTTTCTATAAGTATAACGAATCTAATTCAATTGGTATAGAATTTGGTCAGGAAAATTACTATCAAAGATTTTCCTTTAAAGAAGGTGAGTTAGTTAAAAGATATGAGCAAAACTGGATGGCATTCTGGGGTGGTATTACTTATAATCATGATTTTGGCAAGCTTGATTTAGGTGCCGATTTGTACCCATACTATCGATTCTTAGTTGGCGGTACCCAGATCGGACCTATGTTTAGAACATCATTAGGTACCAAAATACCTATTTCTAATAAAATGTACTTTGTTTGGGCTGCGGAAGGTTCGTATATGGTTTATCACTTCCAGGGTAGAAGTTATTCATCATCACGTTTAGGTATGTCACTTGGATTTTCTTTTGGGTTATAATGAAATTTAAAAATATTATATTGAGTTTGGTATTTCTATCTGTATTAGGTTGCAGCTCACCTCTGGATGTACCTGCAAACAGAAAAGAATATATCGATAATGACAAAAGTAATTCATTACTCAGTACTAGCCCTACTACAGTAAACTTTGGATATATCAACCGATATAAAGACGAAAGGATGCCTTTTCAGGTGACAAATTTAAACTCTATGGCGTTTGCATTAAAAACATTCGGATTTGGAGCTAACTCAAAATTTAGTATTCCTGGCATCGAATTACCTTTAGAAATAGAAAAAAAGAACACAGCCGGTTCTATTCAGTTGTTTCATATTAGATTCTTTTCCAGTGAGATTGGAGAATATATAGATACTCTTGAAACTAATGGACTTACTAATCCAAAGCTCTTAGTGCAGGCGATAGTGCCTGATATATACTGTGATGATGTAAGTTTTGGATCAATTGATATTAATAATAATGTATCAGAATTTATTAATATCTATAATTACACAAATCAAGAGTTGGTAGTTGAAAGTATTCAATTTGCAGATACAAGTGAAGTATTTACTGTAAATAATAATACTTCTTATACAATTCCTCCTTTCGATCTTTCCGGTGAACCTGGAAAAATTCCTATTAGCTTTAGCTCAAAAGTAGATAATATTTATGAAACTACTGCTGAGATTGTTTTTAAGAATACGCTTCAAGGTAAATTAGTAAAAAATACAATACATGTCGAAGCTGCTACCATTTAAAATGGAAATCCCCAGCTAAAGTAAAATGAATTTACTTCACCGTCTAAGCTGTAGTAAAAAGATATTACATTTTCATCTTCAACAAAAGTGAAGAATGCACCCACTCCAAAAGAGTCGTAAAAATCAGAAGCTTCGCTTTCAAAATAATATCTTCCTCTGTCATAAAATGCTGCAACCCCAAAATTACCCGGTACTATAAATCTAAATCTTGAAAGTTGTATTCTGGTTTCTAAATTTAAACCTATTGTTGTTGTCGAAGCGAATCTATATCTATAATAACCTCGTAAAGATTCCAACCCTCCTAAGAATGATGCATCAAAAAACGGGTATGATCCCACATTATGAGATCCAAACACCTTTAGAGCAATAGTTTCTTTCTTGTGTAGATTTAATGTATAATAGCCTCGCATATCAAATGATACGTTACCGTAATCATACTCATTATCAAAAACTTTACTTGTATATCGATCTTCCACCTTTGCAAAAAAGCCATATTCAGGATATAAAATATTATCTCTATAATCTGCTTCTATTCCAACCACACCATCAAGAAGCCACAAATTTTTATTCCCATATATCTTATTATCTGCTACATAAGTGCCGGCAATAGTATCCAAATCTGAAAAACGAACATTCATACCTGCATATAGATTAATATTATCAGAGAACCTTTCAATTAATCTTATATTGGCATGAAACATTGTCTGATTGATTTTGTAATAGTCTTTCACCAAATCATCAGCATTTCTTGCCTGGTTTGCGTAACCAAAGAAATGAGACTGATCAAGCTCAGAAATGTAAGTAGTAAAGTTGAGATCAAAACCAAATAGTAATTTAGGTAATGTTAGACTATATTCTGCTTTAGCTCCATTCAAACCGAATGAATATCCGGCAAAAAGATGTTGTCTTATTTCATAAGGAGCCTTATTAAAATTATATCTATACAAAATAGGCCCTCCGCCAAGAAACAAGCCATCATCAGAGTTTAAATCAAACCAAACACCCTTTTTCCAGTCATGTCCCCAATCTCTGACTTCCGGTTCAAAGAATGCAACCTCATCTTTAGGTCTTTTACGTTCTTTTTTCAAGTGAACTGATACACCAGTTAATTCAGTATCTGTCTTTTTTCCGTCATCCCAAAATTCTACAAGAGTTGGAGTATAAGAAATGCCGAGGAAAGTATGTTCTATATTTGATATATCTTTGAAATCGTCTTTGCCCTTTCCACCTAGAATTGTAAACTTTATATCAGCTTTTCCCTGACCATTTACCACGCATTCGTCATCTCCATCAAAGAGGAAAATTCTTACATCTTTTGTATAATTTGTCGAGAAAGTCCTATCAATAAATGGAATAGGAGTTTCTCTTTTATCAAAATCTTTAGTTTTATAGATTTTAACATTGACCAAAGAGTCATTAATAAAATATATAATACATTTCTCAGGTTTATCAGATCCCCATAATTCAGGATATTTCGCAATTTCTTTATAATAATCTTCAGAAGCATGTTTCAGACTGTCTCTTCGTTGTTTTAAAGTATAAAGTAAATTTTCAGCTGAATTTTCATACATCTCTCTTGGAAGTATTGAAACTGCTTCCTGCAAAACACTATCTGTAAGTTTACTCTGTACAAAGTTTGCGACAGAATCCCATTCTTCTTTATTGATATTTGTCAGAAACTTTCTGTCTAAATACCTGCCAGACCATGTTAAATCTGAAATTTTGGGAAACTCAGGATCGCATGATTCAATTTGTGGTACTACTTCTCTAATTCCAAAACCAACCAGACCGTCATACTTACATAAAGCCTGATCTCTGTCACGAGGTATGGGTTTAATATATCTCTTTTTTCCTTCTTTATATAATGCCCAGCGCCATTGATCAGTATGTCTGTCCCAATCGCCTAAAAACACATCAATCAACCTAGCCTTTAGGAATTCAAGATCATCTACTTGATTATCATTGTCGTTCATCAATTTTTCAAAAAGCTTATATGTTCCGAAGATTTTGTCAGCGTCACCGAAAGATTCAATATTATCATCTTGTATATCATCCGGATGAACTTCCAAGGTACCAAGTAGTCCCTTATATTCGGTATAATATTCTCCTAATGCAGCAGAATCATCAGGCATTACAAATATGGAAGGTTTAGCCTGCATTATTCCAACTGAGTTGATTATAGGCGTAGCCATCTTAGCCGAGAGCGGGTGAGAGGCACTGAACATATCCTTTGTTAAAACTTCGATGATAGTATTAAGTAGCTCTTTCTGAAGAATTTTATCTGTAAATTTTTCTATAGATCTGAATTTATAAACTTTACCGTCAGCTCCCTGGAATCGCAATGATTTAGTCTGTTGACCGCCACCTCGTTTAATAGGAGTTAAACCTCCGGCAAAACTGTCCAAATCTAGTAGCGGAACTTTAATTTCAGTTGTCCAAGCAGAACGCCACGTATTCCCGAAAATAAACTTATGAAAAGCAGATTGGTCATAAACTTTACCTGGAATAACATTAACGCTATCCTGCTTAGCAAAAAGCAAAATAGGAAGAAGAAAAAGAGAAATAACAGAAAGTAGTTTAATCATTAGTTTTCACTTTGTTTATAACTGTTTATAGAGAAAATTGAATTAAATATACATTTTCGCGAAAATATAGAAATCAGCAAATGGATTGCAGCTATTGGAGCCAATATCATTGCTAATGTGCGATGCAGAAACTCTGGCATTAGATATATAAACAATGGTACAACCTGAGCAACAATACCTGCCATAATATTTTTACGTCCGAAGACCATACCCCAAGCCAGTGCACCTGTACCCACAAGTGCTATTTCCAAAAGCAATATTCTATGGTACGCATCATTAATGCCAACCTGAGGTAACGAGAAAATAAATAAGATCAACATACCTAGGGTAGAAACAATGCGCGACTGCAAATCATTATGATCATTGCCAACATTCTTCTCTTTAGGAATTAGTTTGCTCTTCATTCTCAGTTCCTTCTTTTTGTTTTTTCTTTGGATTTTTAACTTGTTGAATTTTCCATAAAAGAATCGTTTCTCCAAAAGATTCAAGATAAGAAAACAGCTTAGTATTTCCTTTATCTTTGATATCCTTGCAAAGGACAATAGTTTTATAAATTGTATCATAGCCGTTTAATTTCTCAACACTATGGAATTCCCATTTTTCAAGTATATCATCAAATTTGAGATTTATTTCCGGCATATATTCCATATTCCTGGATATGATAATCAGAGCGATTTTGTGTTTTTTTGCAAGATTCTCTTTCGAAAAATTGATGTCTGACATTTTCAAAGTTGTATTTATTTCAGCCTTTTCTTCACTTGTTAAGCTTTTTTTATTTTTTATTACAACGTCGCCTACTTTCCATTTCCACAATACCAAATAAACTATATTTACCATAAAGGACATGACTATTGCAATATGCGGAACATTAAGACCATTTGCTACTCCTATTGCAATCGCAAGGAAAATATAAGTAGCATCCTGAATATCCTTGACAGCTACCCGATAACGAACTGCGGATAATATGGCAACTAAGCCGAAAGCTCTGGCTAAACTGTCCTGAACCACCATCATAACGCCTGTAACAATAACAGCTAAAAGAATTATAGCTTGCACCAGAGATTCATCAAAGCCTTTTTCTCTTTTAGTTATCACATAAACCCAGGCTACTGGTAGAGCATAAGTAAATGTGGCAATAAGCGCTATAATAGTTACTATTAATTCGTCGGTATGAGTCCTGATATTCATACCTTTCATGACTAAATCGTATACCTTTTCGAACTCATTAACCTGGAACGAATCGTAATATTCATTAGCAATTTGCCTGAAAATCAGGATTGCAATAGCAATCAAAATATAATAGGCTATCAGTTTCGTAACTGATGATTCCCTGATTTTACCTAATTGGTCAGAAATTTTAGACATTTTTTAAAATTACCTTAATTTAATTATAGTTTTATAAAGAAAGTAGTATTTAAATAAGATTACCTAAAAATGTATTCCTCGAAAGTGATGTATAAACATTTCATTGATGAAGATAGGGTTGTAGCATTTTACTAGACTTCAATGAATGAATTTCAAAGTGATTTATTCATCTATTTTATAATTATGTTTAATTAGAACAGTCGTTAGATAATCTACAAACAAATATAAAAAAAACACTTCTTTTTAGACTTGATTTTTTTTTATAATTTGTTTTAGGCAAAACTAAACAAGCAACTAAGGGGCTAAAGTATTAATATTTCAAAAAGAATATTAGCTTTACTTTTAGGTATCAATATCTTATTGGTATTTATTAATTTCTCTGTCAATGGTCACTACCACAAGACACTGGATGGTCGTATAATTTACCATTCACACTTTTCTGTAGATGACAGTCATGGAAACCAACACAGCCCTTTTGGTAAACATAATCACACACAGGAAGAATTTCTGAGATTTGACAAGATATCGCACCAATTTCTTGTTTTATCGATAATCTATATAATTCTTTCGATGTTATCCCCGGTAATTAGAAGATTTTACGACAGGCAACTCTCTAATTACAGAACTCCGGATTATTACCTTTATTTCCATCTTAGGGCGCCTCCAGCCTTACTTTCTAAATAATCAAATCCTCAAAAAGTAACCAGATAGTTTTGATTTAGCATTATCACTATGGATAATTGCGTTTTTTCCCTATAGTCTATTAACTATAGAGAAGATTCCTCTATGTTCCTATTGTGTGGTAGTGTAGATATTTGGAAATAATATTTATTTATATCATAATATTTAAAGGTATTCTTATGTCAATACGTAGCTTGGTAACTATCGTATTCTCACTCT
Source organism: Kapaibacterium sp. (SeqCode) (assembly GCA_965140345.1). Lineage (GTDB taxonomy): Bacteria > Bacteroidota > Ignavibacteria > Kapaibacteriales > UBA2268 > JBFHIJ01. The sequence continues at coordinate 60,252 of OZ223202.1, read as the reverse complement.
TTTTGTTTTCATTTGTTAGTTTTGCTCACACTAAAAATTCTAACAGCTCTAATGCAAAATCAGCAGTACCTGCTGAATTGCGTAATAAACTTTATCGAATTCATGGTACTGTGAAGGATGATAAAGGCAAGCCTGTAATAGGTGCAACAGTAAGAATTAAAAATACTACGCTTGGTTGTAAAGTTGATCACAAAGGTGAATTTTACTTGAAAAAAGTACCTTATGGTACTCATACCTTACAAATAACATGCGTCGGCAAAGAACCTGTAGAACAGGAAGTTATCGTAAATGATGCTCTTGCTGATGAAGTGCATGTTGGCTTCACAATGAATGATAAAGCCTTACGCACAGGTAGTGTAGTTGTAACTGCTACAAGAACTGATAAAATATATCAGGATGTTCCTGTCAAAATATCAGTAATGAGTGCTGAAGTTTTTGAAAATACTCAGTCTACAAATATTCACGACGGTATTAAGTTCCAGCCTGGCCTTAGAGTCGAAAATATGTGTCAGAACTGCGGTTTTGCTGAAATTAAGCTTAATGGTCTTGAAGGCAGATATTCTCAAATACTAATTGACAGCCGTCCAGTATTTTCTGCACTAAACGGCGTTTATGGTTTAGAGCAGATACCTGCAAATATGATAGAAAGAGTTGAAGTAGTTCGTGGTGGTGGATCTGCTCTTTATGGCGGTTCTGCAGTTGGTGGTGTTGTTAATATCATTACAAAAGACCCGGTAGAGAACACTATGAATGCAACTCTGACACAATCATTCACAGATGGCACAACACCTGATTTTGTAGCTCAGATGAATGCTTCCATAATTAACGATGCTCAAGATTTAGGACTTTTTGTTTTTGGTTTATATAGAGATAGAACTCACTGGGATGCTAATGGTGATGGATTCTCAGAAGTACCGGAATTAACTATGAATACATTTGGTAGCAGACTATTCTACAAACCGGATCACCTGAGCAAATTCTCTTTAGAATTTCACGCCATAAAAGATGATAGAAGAGGTGGTGACCAGTTTGATTTGCCTCCACACAGAGCTAATATTGCCGAAGCAGCCAGACATAATACTATTTCAGGTGGTATTACTTACGATAAGTTCTTTGAAGGTACTTCAAACAAAATTTCTATCTATACATCATTCCAACAAACTACCAGAAATACATTCTATGGTGCTAAAAGTGAAATGAATTCAGATTACTTCAATGACGCTTATGGAACTACTGATAATGAAACTTATGTTGGAGGTGTTCAATATACTCATACTTTGATGCTGGCAGGTTCTCATGTGTGGACTATGGGGTATGAATTGACGTATGATGATATTTTAGACAAAGCTCCTGCTTATGACCGTACAATTGATCAATTTGCAAGAGATCACGGTATTTATATCCAGGATGACTGGGCAATAACTGATGAATTTTCATTCCTGTTTGGTTCCAGATTTGACAAGCATAGCTTTATAGAAGACATGGTAATCAGCCCAAGAGCGAATATAATGTATAAAGCGATGGAAGATTTGAATATCAGAGCTACATTTTCTACCGGTTTTAGGTCTCCTCAGGCATTTGATGAAGATCTGCATATTACTCAAGTTTCCGGAGAAGCTTTAGTACACGTCAACGCGCCTGACTTAAAACCTGAATACTCTCTAAGCTTTGGAGGATCAGTTGATTATACTTTCGAATTAAATAATATACCTACTTCTATTTCAGTTGAATACTTTAACACTCATTTAGATGATGTGTTTGTAAATGTTGCAATTTCAGACGAAGATGCAGAAGTAATGATAGAAGAAAAAAGAAATGGTGGTGGAGCAACTGTACAGGGTGGAACAATTGAACTTCAATTCCTATTTGATGAAGATATGGATTTCAAAACCGGTTTTACAGTTCAATCAAGTAAATATGATGATCCTGAGCAGTGGAACGATGGTGAAGTTGCTCCCGGGCAAACAGGTTATACCACAGACATGCTTCGCTCTCCGGACTGGTATGGATACTTCTCTTATAATTGGGCACCACTTCACGAGTTAGAATTAAATCTATCAGGTATATTGACAGGGCCGATGCTTATTCCTCATTATGGCGTTTATCTTATGATTGATGATGAACTAAAAGAATTTGATAAACTTGAAGAATCACCTTCTTTCTTCGAGTTAAACGCTCAGGTAACAGTAGAATTAAGTCATGAGAACAATGTAAAAGCATTTGTTGGTGTTCAAAACATTCTGAACAGCTTCCAGGATGATTTTGATAAAGGATTAAAAAGAGACGCAGGATATATTTATGGTCCAACCAGACCATTCACAATATTCTGTGGCATAAAAACAAGTATTTAAACTTTATCTATTAATACTTAACTTCCATATGGTGTAGATAAAGCAAGAGCCTACTTTTTAACTAAAGTAGGCTCTTTTTTTAGGTCTTTTCTAAAGAATATATAAGAATCAATTTCAGCCTGATTCTGTAGAAGCTAAATTTCAGCCAAAAACTATTCTATATCCTGATTCGGCAGTCTTAGTATAAATATAGTCTATCTATGAGCCTTCCATCAAAACAGTGGAACAGGATGTATTGAATTTCTATTTTATTGGAGTAATAGCTGTTGTAAATACTCTAACATATTATAAATCAATGCCTTATAATCCTGATTGAAGGAAAGCTGTTTTCTTTATTATGAATCTTAATGCATGCTTAGAGCTTCGGAAAATATCAGAGACTTCCGGTATACAAGAAGAATATTCATAAAGAACTCTCTTTATTTGAAATTCATTTACATATTTTAAGTTATTATCTGCCACTTTGAGTCATCTCTTCTCTTGCCTTATCGATTGCAGCTTGTAGTTTTGACAGGGAATATTTCAGATTATCTCCATCTCTTACGATTTTTTTAGACACAGGTGCGATACTCTCTATTCCTTTAGAAGTAAGGTCGTTTGAAAGATAAATCTGCAATTCTTTTATGTCAGATAAATATATCCTGTAGGCTTCTTTTACACCGACACTATTTACAGATATTTCATTATATATAGCACCCAACTCATCCCGACGCTGCTCGCTTAGAGCTTGGATTTGTGGATTTTTATATTCATTGCCTTCCTTTTCCCATTCTGCAAAATATTCTTTTCCGCGACTTTTCATTGCTTCGGCGTGCATGATGAAGTCTTTTTCTTTATTTTCCATTATTGATACATTTTCTTTAAATGCATCATATGTTTTTTTGATTTCCTGCTGATTTGGTCGCATTAGAGCTTCGAGCGAAGCTCCGGTGATGTCTAATTGTGCAATAACAATTTTTAAATCTTTATCCATATTTTCCATTGTCATGGTTGTATTTTTAGAGCGTTCCATACCTGTAGATGAGCACCCTGCAAAAAGAATTGATACTGCTATCAATGTAGAGCAAATTATGGTCAACGTTTGGATATAATGTTTCATATTCTTAATCCTTCCTTTTTGTTTTAAATGCAATTTGAGATTAATCCCGATTTACAATCATAGATGATCTGTTAGTTCTTAGCGGAGCAACGCCTGCAATTTCACCAATAACGTTTACAAGTTCCGCCCCCTGAGGTACAATTATTTTTGCATTGTTTTGCAAAGAAGTCTCAACTGTTTCAAGTTTTTTCAAAAGTTGTGCGTTACCGATAAAGTATTTGTCTGCCGCCTCATTTACTAATTTAATAGAGGCTGCATCACCCTCAGCATGTAGTATTTTTGCTTGTCTATATCCTTCAGCTTCTTTTATCTTAGCCCTTTTTTCACCATCTGCTACAGTTTCCCTTGCAGATGCAAAATCCACGGCAGCTACTTTTTCATTCTCTGCTTTTACTACTTTATTCATAGTTTCCTGAACATCAGATGGTGGATCAATTTCTTTTAGCTCTGTTCGGACGATTTCTATGCCCCAGGTTTTTGTTTCTTCTAGAAGCGTTTTATGTAGCCCGGCGTTTATTTTACCTCTTTCGCTGTTGGCAGACTTTAAGGTCATGGTTCCAATTATATTTCTCAAAGTAGTTCTTGCAAGATTAACTATCTGATAAATATAGTTATTAACATTATAAATCGAGTTTTTTACACTTTCCTCGTCGCTTTTCACTCTAAAGTAAACCTGTGCATCTACCCGTGCATTAAGATTGTCATTTGTTATTATTTCTTGTGGTTCAGCATCAATCATTGATTCTGTTATGTTTACTCTATACATCTTATCTATTCCGGGTATAATCCAATGGAAACCCGGATTTGCAAACTTGACATATTTACCAAGCCTTTCGGTTAGGCCTCTTTGTGTTGGTCTTATGATTCTAATACCAGATAATAGTATAATCACGATGACAAAAACCGGGACAATATAAAAGATGTTTTGCATGGCAATTCCTTTTTATAAATTAATTTAATCACTTCTTTGATCAGACAGAGATTTAGATTTTAAGCATAATAAAACTTTAGGTTATATAGTGAATTATTCATATCCACTTTTGATAATAGTGAGAATCATTTTAAATCTTTCGTTTGCTTTTACAGCATTTGACGTATGTGCGGGGATAACAATCGACTGACCTATATCCAAAATATGTGATATATTGTCAATAATAATTTCCGCCTTTCCGTCAATTATTTGCGCGTAAGCGTCAAAAGGAATAATTTTTTCGACTAAAGCTTCGCCAATATCAAATGACATGATATTTACTTTTCCTGTTGTTTTATTGATTATTGTTTTACTTATCACCGAATGAGGTTCATATTCAATAATCTCAACTGTTATCAGTGCCTTGGATTTTTCAATATCTGTTTTTCTCATTGTAAATCTCCTATCGGCTCATTGTTGTTATAGTGATTTGATGAACTTATGTAGTCCTTCTTTTGTTTTACTAATTCGGTCACCAATCTTGGAATGAATTTTTTCCATTAATCCGTCTTCATTTCCTTCTTCTAAATCCAAATCCTCATCTGTCAGTTCTGGGAATCGCTCCCTAAGTTTTTGTTTTTTTTCTTCCCAGATTTCTTTTTCCAGAAAAAAGTTGTCAACAGCATTCTGCTTTTCCTGTTTCGAGCTTTGTTTTTCCTGTTTCATAGCAATCTCTCTTAGAATTTTATATTAAAATATAATTATCTAAATTATTTCTAATAGTAAATATACTATTATTTAATTAGTTGAGTGTTACACAATATTTGTAAATATGTACACAATTCACAGAAAACAATAATAAATATATAATATAAGTACTCTGAGTTCTTTTTAGAAATGATATTGCGAGCAATATTCTTCATCCCAAAAATGTCATCAGAAAATGTAGCATAGTTGTTAAATTGTTTAATAGCATGGGTATGAAGCCCCTTATGCATCAAACAATTTGTAAACTTTACTTACCAGAATAAGTGATAATGTTCACTTTCACTATGTAGAGAGGAAGTAAGCATTTTTGAAGTTTTTATAACATATATGAGGTTTAAGAGTTGCAAATCAAGTATCATCATCTCTGGAGATGTATTTTGGAAATAAAAAAAACCTGACTATCTATCTTAGATTGGTCAGGTTTAATAAAATTTTAAAAGATATTAAAACATTCTTTTGCTGTTTTCAGATCTGTCTTTGGCTTCATTTACAGATATCTTTCTTCCCTGTATTTCCGTATCGTTCATTTCTTTAATTGCTTTAGCAGCATCATCAGCAGACATTTCAATAAAACCAAATCCTCGGGAGCTTCCTGTTATTCTATCTGTAATGATTTTTAAAGACTGGATTTCTCCGAATCCTTTAAACTCTGAAGTTAATTCTTCTTCAGTCATGCTATTGGGAAGATTCCCTACATATAATTTCATAACATTTCCTTTCATAATTATAAACACGCATACATTTTTGAATTTGCGCATTAGGAATATAGGGCTTTATTTGTAATAAATGTTTACACAATTATCCCTATTTTGTTTATAATTCGTCCTGTCAATGTATGTTATTCAGGTCATTTCGTCTTTTATTTTTCATGTTTTTAAAAAATGTAGGGGTTAATCCGGTTACTTTTTTAAATTGATTTGAAAGATGCTGCACACTGCTGTAATTTAATTTCCAAGCAATTTCAGAAAGATTCAACTCATTATAAACAAGCAACTCCTTAACACGCTCTATTTTTTGCTTAATAATAAAATTTTCTATTGTGGTTCCATGCATCTCTGAGAAAAGATTTGCAAGATATTTGTAATTATAATTAAGCTGCTTACTAAGGAGTTCCGGGAAATTAATTTTTAGTTCTTCCTCAGAATAGTGGATTTGCTCAATAATTATACTCTTTATTTTTTCGATAATCTTCGCACGTTTGTCACTTATAAGTTCCAGCCCAACTTTTCTTAAATCGGAATCTAGAGTAACTAATTGCTCCTGGGAGATATGACTTGTTATTTCAACTTCTCCCAATACTAAATTTTTATAGTGAATTCCTAGTTTTTCCAATTTGGTACTTACTATCATTCTGCATCGAATACAGACCATATTTTTTATAAAAAGCTTCAAATTCACCTTCGCTAACAAAATGAAAATAAATATAAATCAATATCTCAACTTATGCAATAACTATCTGCTGCTTTTTGATATTAAACATTGGTACTATTTTTAGAATCAACATAAATAACATTAACACAGACTATAATTAACAGAGAATACTAAAACTCAATTTCTTATCACAAATACTGTAAAAGCATTTATATGTGTTCAAAACATTATTAATAGCTTCCAGGATGATTTTGATAAAGGCTTGGGTAGAGATGCAGGTTATATTTATGGCCCTACAAGACCTTTAACAGTCTTCTGCGGCTTAAATATTAATACTTAACTTCCATATGGTGTAGATAAAGCAAAAGCCTCCTTTTTAACTAAGGTAGGCTCTTTTTTAGGTCTTTTCTAAATAACAAGATCATGCATTAACTTTTAACACTTATCCAGAAACTAGTTTTAAAGTAAAGAAGACGAACTCAGCGTTGTCTTTTTAAAAAAAAGGAAGTCCCTCAAATTAGAGACTTCCCTTTAAAAAAGCTTGTTAAAAGGCTATTTTTAATCGTCAGCTTTAGCTTTCATAGATAACCAGATAGTAAATCCAACTAATGCAGCAAATGCTATGAATGCAGCTATTTCAGCACCATGTTCGTTAACCATTTTACCTTGCGCATCTGTAAAGATTTGTACATCAAGATTAATACCGAAGAATAGTAATATTGCCCCAACAACACCAAATATTGCAGCACCTGCGATATAACCTGAAGAAATCAAAGTAGCTCTCTGGTGTCTTGCTTCTGCTAATTTCTTGTCTTTACCTTTTTGTAAGAAGTAAGCCATCAAACCACCAACCAATAATGGAGTGTTTAGCTCTAAAGGCAAGTACATACCCAATGCAAAGGCAAGAGGAGATATTTTAATCATATTAAGCAATACTGCAAGAATACCACCAACCAAATAAAGCATCCAGCTGATATTTGCGTTTGGATCCATCAATGGTTGAATGATTGCAGCCATTGCGTTTGCTTGTGGAGCAAGCATTGGATTAGGAGTAGCAGCTGTTTCAACAAAACCATAAGCCTGGTTCAGGATAAAGATTACTAAACCAACTGTAGCAGCAGATACTAATGTACCCAGGAATTTCCAGCTTTGCTGTTTAACAGGAGTGGAACCCAGCCAATAACCAATTTTTAAGTCTGTGATAAAACCACCTGCCATTGAAAGAGCAGTACAAACGATACCACCAATAATAAGCACAGAAGTCATACCAGCTTCGCCTGAAAGTCCCATTTGCACTAAGATGAAAGAAGATAAAATCAAAGTCATCAGAGTCATACCTGATACAGGGTTCGAACCAACGATAGCAATTGCATTTGCAGCTACTGAAGTAAATAAGAATGAAATAATTACAACAGTAAGTAATGCTACAACTGCTTGAGAGAAAGTAATATCAAATCCATTTAATAAGAAGATAAACACACCTACAATTGTAAGCCCTGCGAACATAATGATAAATGGCATTTTAAGATCCATATCAGCTCTATTACTGCTTGTTTCAGTAGTGTCATCACCTTTTTTGCCTGCACCTACTGCTAATTTGAATGCAGAACCAATAACAGGAGAAGATTTGATAATACCAATAATACCTGCAGTTGCAATTGCACCAATACCAATTGGTCTCACATAAGAAGCAAATATTTCACCTGCTGACATTGCTGCGAAGATATTTGTGCCACCACCTGCAGCCATAATATTGCCAATTTCATTGATTAACGGAATGAAAACAAACCATGCAAGCATTGAACCAACAGCGATAATAGTTGCGAACTCAAGACCTACTAAATAGCCAAAACCAACAATCATTGCACTGATGTTTAGTTGGAAAAGCATTTTATATTTATCAGCAACCATTTCACCATAAGGCAAAATATTTGACGTGAATTTTTCACCAAATAGTTTTACTGAAGAGAATAAGAAGTCATACATACCGCCGATAAGACCGGAAGCAATAAGAACGCCTGCTTGTGCGCCGCCTTTTTCACCGGTAATAAGGATTTCTGTAGTCGCTTTAGCTTCAGGGAACGGGAATTTACCATGCATATCCTTTACAAAGTATTTTCTAAAAGGAATAAGGAATAAAATACCCAGGAAGCCACCAGTTAGTGAAGATAAAAAGATGTGCCAAAAGCTAACTTCAAGTTTCAGAATGTAAAGTGCCGGAATAGTAAACACAGCACCTGCTACGATCACACCCGAACTTGCACCAATAGACTGAATGATAACATTTTGACCTAACATGTTTTTCTTTTTAAAGAAAGTTGCAGCACCTACAGCAATAATAGAAATAGGAATTGCTGCTTCAATCACCTGACCAATTTTAAGACCGGAATAAGCTGCAGCTGCAGAAAAGATTACAGCCATTAAAAGTCCCCAGAAGATAGACCAAGGTGTCACCTCAGGGAAGACTTTATCAGCAGCCATAACCGGATGGTACTCTTCACCATCTTTCAACGGTCGGTAGGCATTTTCAGGTAAATCGCCCAACCTTTGTTGTTGATTATCCATCAAAAATCTCCAATAGCATTAGTTTATAGATTATACAATAGAATTTTTCAGAATTCACAAAGATAGCAAAAATTATTAAAGTTTTTGATCCTTTTTAGGAATATATAAATATGATAGGGGGGAGTGAATATATATATTTGTGATTATAAGATTCTATGACAGTTATTCTTAACAAAAAACTGGAATAAGGCAGCATTTCTAATTCCACTCGATATCTCTCCATATCAGAAAACTAGATCAATTTCGAATTTATATTTAAAATAAAACAATATTTATCAATATTTCACAATGTAGATTTCTAAGAATTGTGTATCTTGAAGCACTTATAATTACATTTTTCGAAATTTTCTTGGACAGTTGTAGATGCTAAAATACTTAATATTGACAAGTGCTTTATTTATCTTGCTTGTCTCTTCAGTTTTCTCACAATCTGATTGGTACACCCTCAAAAAGGAAGAAAATAACTTTACTGTAGATTTGCCAATAGAACCAATATTTGAAATTGATACAGTAGAGACTTTGGGTTTTAATATTATAACCAGAATTTGGCAAGCTGAAATAGAAGAAGAAGACTCTTATCTTTTATGCCAGTTTTCTCACGTGTCGTATCCAAAAGAATTTTTGCAATTAATAGGAAGTGAGACTTCATCAGATGAATTGCTAAATACTTTCCTCACTGCTTTTGACGAAGAAGAATTATATAAAAAAATCTCAAATAAACCTATAACTAAAAATGGTTATCAGGGTATAAAGTCAGAATGGAGCATTGCCGGAAGTGATATTCACGCAATCGCAGAAACATATTTAGTAGATAATGCAATGATGCAGATTCTTATTTTTAATGACCAGGATTCTAATTCTCTAGCGATTAAGGAGAGATATTTCAACTCATTTAGTTTTATAAATATACCGGATGGTACTTATAAAATACCTGAACCAACACCAAAAAACATACAAAGTTGATTTCCCGAAAGAACCGGAGGAAAAGACAGAAACATTATTAATAGAAGGTGTTCCAGTAATTTTCAATCTTTATTCTCACCAACCCAAATACAGAAAAAATGATTTATTCTTGAGTTCTGAAATTAGGTATCCTGATAAAGTTAAGCTACCTCAGGATGAAGAGGAACTTGATATGTTCTTTGAAAATGCCGCTAACGGTTCAGCACTTAAAATCAAAGGGGAAGTTGAATCCTTAAATGATATCACTTCTGGAAATACTATCGGTAAAGAAGTGAGAATAACTATTCTGGAAGGTCAATATTTAGCTGTTTTCAGATATTTTCTAAAGGATAGAACTTTCTACACAGTTGGGGTAATTACAAAAACTCGATATGATAACAATGAAAGCATGGTCAAATTTTTAGATTCCTTCGAGATTTTAGAGAACGAATCGTTACAGGAATAAAAGTCTGTTAGATAAACTTCCAGTGCGATGTATCTATTCTTAAATTGTAGATACATCGCACTTATTTTATATTTAACCCAAATCTCTAATACAAACTTGCTAAGCTGAATAAATAAAACCACTTAATAAGTACAAACAAAAAATTCCCCTAGAGAGGGGTGGCTGAGCGAATGCGAGAGTTTATGCTGAGCATAGCCGAAGTGAAGTAGGGTGGATTAGAATCTTAACGTTAACCCAATACCAAATAAAACTCATTTCTTGTCTTTTAATACAAAAAATATTCAATTTTATAAGATCGTATATACTTTTCCCACCCCGCCAATAAAGTGGCACCCCTCCAGAGGGGAAAACATTCAAACTTACTAAGCTAAATAGCTAGAACCACTTAATAAGCACAAATAAAAAATTCCCCTAGAGAGGTGTGGCTGAGCGAAAGCGAGAGTTTATGCTGAGCTTGAGTTTATACTGAGCATAGCCGAAGTGAAGTAGGGTGGATTAGAATCTTAACGTTAACCCAATACCAAATAAAACTCATTTCTTGTCTTTTAATACAAAAAATATTCAATTTTATAAGATCGTATATACTTTTCCCACCCCGCCACTAAAGTGGCACCCCTCCAGAGGGGAAAACATTCAAACTTACTAAGCTAAATAGCTAGAACCACTTAATAAGCACAAATAAAAAATTCCCCTAGAGAGGGGTGGCTGAGCGAATGCGAGAGTTTATGCTGAGCTTGCCGAAGTAGGGTGGATCAGAATCTTAATAATATAGATATATTAAAACACAATAATAATTGATTCTTTACTTATATATACTTATTGCATACCTTACTACGTACTAAGTGATAGAACAAATATTAAATAGAGAGAACTTAAATAAGTGGCAACAGAAGTCACTTTTTCCTTTTTGGCTATTACCCAAAAACATAAATCTAAAATCAAGAGCTAGAGAACTTAGAAAGCAAGGTGTGTTATCGGAAGTCATTTTTTGGAGCAAGTTTAAGGATAAATCTAAAATCTATGGGTATGATATCGACAGACAAATTGTTATTGGAAATTACATAGTAGATTTTTTTATTCCCGAGCTGGGGTTAGTAATAGAGATAAATGGTAGTAGTCACGATAACAAACAAGAATATGATACTATTCGAGAGAATTTTTTAGGTTGTCATGATTTACTTGAACTTAATTATTCTGATCGTGAAATTAAGAAAAATATAAATGGTGTAGAAAAAGATTTCAAGATGCAAATAATAGAAAGAGAAGAATATTTAAGAGATTATATTGTCTCACATTCTACATAAAACGTAATAAATCAGTTGGTGGATTTCTAATTTTTTAGTTAGTCGGACTGATGTACAAGCACATATTCTTTCCCACCCCGCCCTTCGGGCACCACTCCAGAGTGGAAAATTATTTTGGATGGTTTCTATTTAGTAAAAGCTAGTGTGATATTCTGTAACATGTTGTCTATTAATATATTAAGCATCTAATTCCCCTAGAGAGGGGTGGCTGAGCGAAAGCGAGAGTTTATACTGAGCTTGAGTTTATACTGAGCATAGCCGAAGTGAAGTAGGGTGGATTAGAATCTTAACGTTAACCCAATACCAAATAAAACTCATTTCTTGTCTTTTAATACAAAAAATATTCAATTTTATAAGATCGTATATACTTTTCCCACCCCGCCACTAACGTGGCACCACTCCAGAGGGGAAAACATACAAACTTGCTAAGCTAAATAGCTAGAACCACTTAATAAGTACAAACAAAAAATTCCCCTAGAGAGGGGTGGCTGAGCGAAAGCGAGAGTTTATGCTGAGCTTGAGTTTATACTGAGCATAGCCGAAGTGAAGTAGGGTGGATCAGAGACGTAATAAGAACTTCATCCTTCAAGCAAAACTAATACAAATAGAAAAAAACTGCATTAGAATCAAATCTGATGCAGTTTCTTCAAATTGTATTTTTTATTACTTACTCAAATAAAAAGCTATATAATTATTTTGCTTCTTCTTCAGTAGTAGCTTCTTGCTGTGGTTGTTCTGCAGCAGGTGCCGGAGCAACCTGAGGAGCAGGAGCAGCTTGTTCAGTCATAGGAATTTGAGCGCCTTCAGTTACTGGTTTTGGAGCAGAAGAACCATTTCCACCACCAACGAAGAACAAATTAGTAATCAAAACCAGGCCGGCAATTATCGCAGCAAGATATATAGTAAGCTTCTGCAAACCTTTAACAGCTCTGGTAGAGCCAAAAGCTGAGCTCATTGCACCGCCAAGACCGCTCATACCTGAAATCATTTCGCCTTTGCCAGGTTGCAACAATACTACTAAAATTAGTAAGACTGAAGCCAATAGAGTCAAAATCATCAAAACCGTGTACATTGTATTCCCTTTTCTTAGATTACATTCTATATTGAGATACAAAGATATTAAACTATAAAATACTTTCCAAATAAATAATATGAATAATTTTGTTTCGAGAAAATCATATATTTGAATATATCAAAAATACGGGTTTTCGAATGAAAATAATAGACAAATATATAATAAGACATCTCTTCGCGCCATTTTTATTTGGAGTGGGGACAGTAATGTTTTTGTTTCTAATGCAGTTTGTTATGAAAGAACTGGATAATCTACTAGGTAAGGGAATTGAGCTGCCTGTAATAGCTGAATTGATTAGTCTTACTCTTGCATGGATCCTTGTGCTGGCTGTGCCTATGGGGGTACTTTTCTCATGCCTGATGACTTTTGGGAATTTATCTTCTACAAGTGAAATCACAATAATCAAAGCCAGTGGCGGAAGTTTGATTCGAACTATGCGCTATCCAGTATTATTTGGTATATTGATGACAGTATTTATGTTCTGGTTTAGTGATTATGTACTGCCGGACACAAATCATCGACTTAAAACTTTAATCATGGATTTGCATAGACTTCGGCCAACTTTTGCTTTAGAATCCGGCAAAGTTTCTTCTGATCTGGATGGATATACTATTTTTCCACAAAGAGTAGATTCTTTAAATGGTAATCTATACGGAGTAACTATTTACGATAAATCACAAGGCTACAAACAGGAAAATATTATATCTGCAGATTCAGGAATGATTAGCTCGATGCCTCAAACAGGTATGCTGAACATTCACTTACGCAGTGGAGAAATACACCGTTTTGTAAAAGAAGATCCAAAAGATTATCAAATTATTGAATTTGAAGATTATAACATTTCAATTCCTGCAAAAGGATTCGAATTGGAACGAACTGAGGAAGGAAATATAAGCAAAGGAGAGCGTGAACTTCCAATTATGGCAATGGAAGAAATATCCGAGAGGAATATCAAAAATGCTGATTCTCTTGATATAGTAAGTGCAGAGCTGATAGAAGAGCACATGGATTACTTGCTTTACGGAGTCAGAAAAAAACTGTCAGAACAGGATAAACCTAGGTCAAACCTGAATTTTGAATTAATACATGAAGAAGACATTGCTAAAAGCGAAGATAAAAAAACAAAAACACATCGCTTTTTAGAAACAGATGATATAGAATCCGAAAAAAAGGCAGATTCAGTAAAAGCTTATAAAAGTATTAGCCAGCAACTTACATCAATGTATGGAGTTCTAAGTTCAAACCATTCACGAATCAAATCTTACGAAAGTAGGTCAGCAGCATATCAGGTTGAAATATATAAAAAATACTCAATGCCTTTTTCCTGTCTGATATTCGTTTTAGTAGGCTGTCCTTTAGGAGTGATGACCAAAGGCGGTAACTTTGGAATAAGTGCGGCCATTTCATTAGGTTTTTATATAATATATTGGGTATTTCTGATAGGCGGAGAAAAACTAGGTGATGAGCAACTAATATCGCCTTTCTGGTCAATGTGGACAGGTGTATTAGTTTTATTCCTATTAGGAGTATTCCTAACGGTTAAAGTAAACTACGAAAATATTAGCTTCATAAAGAATTTTGGTAGTAGAAGTTAGAATAGAATCTTGCTTATATTCTTTATAAGCAAGTTACTGTCATATTTATGTTTATCGAAATATAAGTAAAGTATATTGTCAACAAATTCGAACTTATGGGGTATTATGGAGAGTGTCTCCAAATCTTGAAGCAATTTAATGCTTTGAGACGTCGAAATAAAACATAAGTTTAGTTTGAAAGTTTCTTCGTAATTGTAATTGCTATCCATGATTAGAAATGGGTTATTAATTTTGGGTGCGTTTTGGGAAATAATTGTCCCGGTTTGTTCCGAATCAAAAGCATTTTTGATGGAAATATTAAATCCAAATTCCTCTGCATAGTCTAGCATCGGTTTGTAAATAAGCTTCAGACCTTCATTTGCTAAAATTCTAGCATCTTCAATAGAGATGTTGTCATGTTTTTTCGAGGCTGCAAGTTTAGGGTCTATACTAAAAATACCAGCGACATCTGTCCAAATTACTAATTCATTTGCATCTGAAGCAGCTGCAACAAGACATGCCGTCAAATTAGAACTCTCAAATCCCATAGTAGTAATTTTGTTGTCTGTAGATATTCCAGTGAACCCCTGTATCATAAAAATATCTGTGGAAAAATTTAAAAGAGTTTCTCTAATTTTTTTTATAGAAAAATCTTTATACGGAGTAGCAAAATTATGCTTGGAATTCGTAATAATATGGTATTCTGAAAGAGTCTTTTTAATAGAGTAATTGTTTTGATACAGATAAAAATATATAAGTTCCAAAGCCAGGTTCTCTCCTTCAGAAATTACTTTATCAGCAATTCTAGGACTATAATCAGCTATAAGATTTACACCTTTAAGTATCTCTGAAATTGAACTGTGTTTGATAAATAAAAATTTCTTATAAGATTGCAAATTCTCTAAAGTTAAAATTTCTTTTGCCAGAGCTAAGTGTATTTCTATTATATCCTCAAGAGTTTGAATAGCGATCCTGTATTCACTATTTGCAGCGATATTTAAACAATTTCGCAAATTTCTGGATGTTTTGTCTATAGCAGAAATAACTAAAAATGCAGGTTTTGATGTATTTATAATGATATTTTTAAGGCATTCAAATCCCTGTGGAGATCTAAAAATAATACCACCAACTTTTAACACATTTGTAGCCATTTTTGCTCTCTTCTTAATTATGCATTCTCATCTATTAGCGAATGTACAAACAAGTTTTATTAATGTAAAACGAAAAAACAAATCAATATTTCCTGTTAAATAAAAAAATAACTTTAGGACTTCAATAATATGAGGTAGTAATATTATGCAAGATCTTCATTGAGATCATCTAAAATTTCTAATATGAAGTTATATAGTAAATTAAAATGTTGTCTTGGTTAATATAGAAAAAAAATACTGTAACAAAAATATTTAGTATGTGTTTTAGATTGTATATATTGCTATTTAGTTGACTGTAATATAGGAAATATCATGTTTGTTTTATATTTAAAGGTTTTATTATGAGACGTATACTACGTAATCTAGCTCTGTTAGCAATTTTAACAATAGCAGCGTCAATGCAGGCTATGGCAGCCCCTAATGCAAGAGCTTGTACCGCAAGTTCAAGTTATGGTCCTGATTCATTCGATAAACTGAGAATAAACAATGAAGAAATTATCTCTGCTCATTTTCTTACTACAGATGGGTATGTAGATTATACTTCTACTCAGCAGTTTGAAGTAAACGCGGGCGATAATATGACTATGTATGCTTATGCTCTTATGTGGTATAGTGGTGGAAATGCTAGTGGTTACTATAGCTCGGATATTTCAGTCTTCGTCGATTTTAATATGGACGGTGATTTTGAAGATGAGGGTGAATGGTTATGGGATTCACCTACACACGGACTTGAACACAATGCAGAATTTACTATACCTGAAGATGTAGATGGTGGAGAATATAGAATGTGTGTTGTTGGTAGCGAATCATCTACTTCAACACTTTTAAGTACCGGTTGTGGTAGCGACTCATATTGTATGATTGTTGACCTTACCCTAATCGTAAAACCAAAAACACCTGAAATCGTAGATCTATTCCCAGATTCACCAGGTGACGGCGTAGCAGTATTTTCACGTGGCTTCAAAATGGGTAATCCATGGGTTGATATCAAACGTACTGACGGAATGGTAGATGTATCATACACTTATAAAGTAGTTGGTCCTCTTCCATTGGAAACAGTTATTTACGAAGCATCAACAGAAGGTGACGTAAATACAAAATTAATAACTCCAAACCCTCAGCCGTTAGGCGAACCAGATAGAGTAACTATTACTCATGCAACTGGTATTGCAGCAGAATACGATCCGACAAATCCAAATAATACCGGCGGTACAGCTGATCCTGATAACACAGGTATCTTTGATTTACAAACAAATCAGTTACAGATTGAAGGTGGTTCATACCGAGCAATCGGCGAATTGAAGTTTACTTTTGAAGGTCAGGCAATTACTCAGACAAAATCAAAAGATTTTGTAATTGCTATAGATAATGACATCGCCATAACAGCAGTAAGAAAACCAATCAGAATACCAAAAATGAAATATGGTATTGATGTAAGTGTTCCAATAACAGCAACAGTCACAAACGTTGGTCTAAATGATGTAAGCGAATTTGAATTATTTGCGAGAGTATATCCTGAAAATGGAACAAATCCGGTATTTGAAACATCCAAAAGATGGACAAATACATCAGCTCCATTGACAACAGGTGATATGACAGTATTGGAATTAACTCCATACAGAGCACAGGACGGAATCGGTAATTACAGAATAGAATTCGAATTAGATTTAATCAGTGCATTTGATGAAGCGGAAGCTAATAACGTATATCCAAAAGTTGGTCAGGCAGCTCATTTGTTTGAAGTTGCTTATAATCAGGATGCTCAACCGATAGCAATATCAGCACCTACAGGTAATGACAATTACGTAGGCCGTCCGATTATACCAAGAATCGAATTGAAAAACAATGGTATCCTTGATTTGTCAGATGTTCCTGCAACATTACAAATTACAGGTCCAAATGGTTATAACAAAACATTTGATTTTACTGTTGTAGTAGTCCCTTCAGGTATTTATAATACAATGAAAGATTATTACAAAAAAGATGATCAACTGTTTATACCTCCTGTAGCAGGTGTTTATACAGCAAAACTATTGACAACATTTAATACAGATCAAAATAAATCAAATGATTTGTACCAGACAACATTTACAGTGATCCCGTCATTGTCAGGAACATATACAATTGGTACAACAAATGCATCAAGTCCACGCAACTTTACAACAATTGCCGAAGCAGTAAATATGATCTATACATCAGGTGTATATGGTCCGGTAACTTTTGAGTTGACAGATGCAGAATACAATGTAGGAAGTAAATCAGGAACAAATCCTGCAATAGATCTATCATCACATATCATAGGCGGTGGTATTGATCATCCAATCGTGTTCAAACCATCACAAAGCCGCGCAGTAAGCAAAGGTTCTGTGACAATAAACTTGCACAGTGGTAACGGTATCGGTATCTACATTGCTCAAAATGTAGAGCATTCAAACCTTGCAGCAGCAGTAAACGTAGCAAATGATCAGTCTAAACGTAACTATGCAAACTCAACTGGTTATATCACATTTGATGGTGGATCACAGAAATCATTCAAATTCACTTTGGATACAGATGAACCATTCAAAGCAGTATTCTATTTAGGTGACGGTGCATCAAACAATACAATCACAAACTGTATTATCGAAGGTAATGGCACAGAAGATTATAAATGCTCATTACCATTAACAGTATTCTCAGCAGCGCAAGGCGGATTCAGATACGAACCTGACAAACGCTCAAATACTTTAGCTTATACAGCCGGTGTTGTAATGCGCAGTAAAGCGCCAATTGACGTAAAATTCAACTCAAACCAGAAAAAATTAGATACATTGACTAATAACAACAATACAATTACCAATAACGAAATCACAGGTTTTGCTTATGGTGTAGCATCAATGGGTATTGGCCAGTTATTAGATCAGGGTCTTGGTTATAACGTAGAATATTTCAATACAGACAATACAATCAGCCACAACAACATTCATAATGTAGGTCGTGCAGGTGTATTTGTAGGTCACGAGAAAAATTCAGAAATCAGCAATAATCGTATCTTTGATATAGAAGGCGGCTGTTTAGGATTTGACGCAGCAGGTATTATGGCCGGTGGTCAGGCAGCACGTGGTTACTTCGGTTATAACAACCGAATGGTAAAAATCATCAACAATGAAATCAGCAGCATAAGCGGCACAGGTATGGTAAGTGGTATTCGCGTAGAACAATCACCACAACAGTTGATGGAAGGAACTTTGAAATTATTCCCACGCGATCCGGAACAAATGGTAATCGCAGGCAACATAGTATGGGAATTATTACCGGAAGATGCAAATACAGCAAGAGCAGGTATCTACTTGTTTACGCAACGTAATGGCTTTGACAGTCCATATTTGGCAGAATACTCATCAAGAAATGACGTAATTGTAAACAACACAGTAATCGTGAACGGCGATGATGGTGTAATGAATACACGTGCGGTAATGGGTGTTGGTCTTCAGAATGTAACAGGAACAATGCTTAAAAACAATGCGATTGCTGCAATGGATAATGAATATGCAGAATCATGTCCGGTATCAGCTTGTGTATTCTACCAGGGTCCATCAATGGAAGCAGCCGGAATCGAAGCAGATCGTAACGTATACTGGACAGAAAATTCATCATCCTCAGTATACCGTTGGATCGAAACAGATTCAGAAGGTAATAAATTATCAACAGCTCCAATCAACGAATACAAAACATTGTCACAATGGCAAGTATGGAGCGGAGAAGAAACATATTCAGTATACTCAAAATTTATGGCTGACTATGAGTTCGTAGGCACAAATCCACAAAACTTACGCGTAAAATCAAACCCTGTACCGTTAAATTCAATCTTGAACAACCGTGGTGACAGATTAGATAATATTACAGCAGACATCACAGGTAAAACACGTGGCGATGCAGGTCAAAGATTTGACATAGGTGCCTTAGAATTTGGCGGCAGAGTATATGTAAGTGATATGGAAGCAACAACAATCACAGCTCCGGCAGCTTACAGAGCAACAGAAGGTATCTTTGCAGATGCAGAACATATCATGACAAAAGCCCCTGTAGAAGTAAGCGCACGTTTGAGAAACAACGGTAGCTTATTCCAAACAGGAACAAAAGCAACAGTTAAGATCTACCGCGAATTACCAACAGGAATGTTTGGAGCAAATGCAGATTACGAAGAAACAATTGCAGTAGAAGCAACAACAGATGAATACGTAGATGTAGACTTCATGTTAGCCGACGGTAAAGGTTTAGAATTCGAACCTGAAACATATGCAGACTTGAGATTAAACCCAATGTATGCAGCAGCTGTACCTGAAGTATATGCAGAAATGACTGCAAACGTAACACCTCGTTACAAAATCGAAGTAATTTTAGAAAACGATGAAGACAATACAAACAACGTAACGGAAAAGATCGTAAGATTCTTCGTAACACGTTCCTGGATGGATATGTTGGTAAGCAGTGAGTTTGTAAATGCAGACTTAAGCAACGATCCGACACAAGTAGAAATCGCAGGTAAATTAAACCATGATCGCTTAGTAGACGGCTTAAGCTTTGTCGGCTGGCACGTAGCAATCAATCCAAATGCAACAACAATCGCAAATGATACAATAGATTATGATGTATTAGACAGAAACTGCTGGGAAGAAAGAGCAGTGGATTATAACCACTACCGCACAGTATTATGGTCAGATACACATGATGAAATGGAAGTAAACGGCGAAACAGAAGATATCACATTGAATCGTTTTGAAGCATTGGATATCAAACATTACTTCGCAAGTGGCGTACCAACAGACAAGAAAAACTTTGTAGTAGGTTCACAGGAAATGATACGCAACAATGGTGTGTTAGCAAGAAACTTATTCAGAGCAACAGACCGCATGAAAGCAAATCCTGAAGTAATCGACTATACAGAAATAACAGGCAGCCAAATTGGTCGTAACTTGACCAACAAAATTTTACCTACAGGTTACATTGGTGACGCAGATCCAAATCCTGCTTTAGTAGATATGTGGGACGGTGGTCCAGGTAATATTAAATTAGGTTACTACTATACAAACGAATTAAGCGGAACAAATACCTTACAACCTGAAGAAAAAATCATGGGTGTAGGAACAGTAACTCTAGGTACAAATATTTGCTACTTAGGAGCAGACTGGCGTCACTTCGCAGACATAGAAAAAATGTTAAGAAGTGTATTTGACTTTGTAGAAGCTCACAACGGAACAATCTATCCAATCGAACTAGCAGCATTTAATGCAGATGCAGTAGGTGCGAGAGTAGACTTGAACTGGTCAACAATGTCAGAATTAGAAAGTGATCGTTTTGAAATCGAAAGAACAGAAATCACAGACGGTTACTCAGACTTATTCAGCAAAGTAGGCGAAGTCGCCGCAAGCGGTACAAGCTACTCAGTAAGAAATTACAACACAGTAGATTACGGTGTGGAATTTGGTAAAAAATATGCATACAGACTAAAAATGATCGAACGTAACGGTGCCTTCGAATATAGCAATATCGAAGAAGTGGAAATCACATCACCAAGCGGTTTGACAGTAGGCGAAGTATTACCAAATCCGGTAAGCAGCGAAGCAAAAGTAAGAGTAAATGGCGCAGAAACAGCAAACATTTACTTGAGCGATATGAGCGGACGTCGCGTAGCAGAATATGCAAACGGTAATTTTGATGGCAATGAAATAGTAATCAATGCATCAAACTTATCAAGTGGCAGCTACACATTAGTAATAGAAATGGATGGCGTAGTAATCACTCGTAAAGTAAACGTAGTGAAATAATCTATAAATAACATAGATTAACTTATAATACTAAGCCCGATGCTTTTATCAAGCATCGGGCTTTTAATTTGTATATTAGTTTAAATATTTGTAATTTGCAAATCGTTCTTAAATGGGGGTGACCTGGCTTCGACGAGGTGTTGGAGGTCATTGGTCGCATGTCGAGCTCCACCGGTGACGCTCGTTAATACAACCGGTAACTATAATAAATGCAAACGATAATTATGCATTGGCTGCGTAAATAAATTGTAGCCCATCTGTCACATGATGTGCCTGTTCATTGTGTGCCGGGTGTCGACTTCTGACAGGCTGGCGTATGGATTACTCCTTAAGGTTCTGCGTGAGATTTAATTAGGGATAGCATAATTACACCTGTTTTCCGGTAAATCTTTATGCGAAAAAAAATAGGAAGACTAAACATGTAGAAGCTATGATTGAAGCTCTTCGGACGCGGGTTCGAGTCCCGCCACCTCCACAAAAAACCCTGTAAGTTATTGAAATATAAAGACTAAGAAAATTAGAAAGTAAAATACGGACAAAATACGGACACTTTCCAAGTTTGTATTTTTTTCTGGCTGCTTTAACGGACACCTTCTAAAATTTTCTTGTTCACAAAATGTAAAAGAGTGTGCTCAATTGAAGTAAAATCTTATATCATAAATCTGACCTTTTATTTCTCGCTTTGAACAAAAATTTATATTTCAATCTTTATATATACTGACATGATGACAGCAATGTATTTGAGGTTATATTTTTATGATCCAAAAAACTTCATCTTCTTATCAGACTAGAACTCTGTCTCCTTGTCCGTTCTTCTAAAATGAGCTTCCTCAGAACGATACGGACTAGATTGTAAAGCTTGAAATTAGTTTATGCTAGGATGTTAGGAGAGGGTGCTTAGAAATCTATGAGGATAAAACTATCCTAATCTATAAATCCATGTGTCCATTTCCTCTGCAAATTGCCCCACAGCACTAGAATAATGAATATGTATAATGTCTTTCTCTCTAGAACTTTTTCTGTAGATAAAAAACAGATAGCACAGATGGAACAGTCTGTATTAACTGCCTCTAGTATATTTTCGGTGATAAGTCTACTATAATCGTTTATGATATGGTTCTATCTGTAAAAAAATTAATCATATCTGTTCATGATATGGCTATATCCGTAACAATTTGGCACTATCCGTTAATAATGGAGTATCAACTCTCAGAACTGAGCGAAACTGCCAATACTGCCAAACTGCCACCAGTATGTTTTTTCAACAGCTTCTAGTTAGATGAGTAAGCAAAGGGATGCAGATTAAGACAGCAATGAGATGTTTCTGCAAATACAGTTATTTAGAACTTGATTTGGAATATGATACTCTTAAAAACAGAGCAAAATATCTCAGACTGATCTAAAAGTGTTGGAAAGGAGAAATAGTAATTTATAATTGTATCTGCTATAGATGTGCTTTCAAGGATTAAATAAAAAATAATAATTGTATAAATCATTTTCTATATGTTAATATATTATACGAATATTTCATAAATAATGAAAAAAATACTATATTTGATTTTGTAAATTTAATTTAGTATAGAAACGAGTTTTAACTAGTTAAATAGAGCATAAATACAATGAAGTATATTAACCAATACAATAAGATCAAAGAATTAGAACCTCGAAAAAGAGGTTTCGAATTTGAGAAATTGATGAATAAAATTTGTGATGATCAAGATATTCTTTTATCTGATTCTTATAAAACTGCAGATACTGAACAACAGATTGATGGTGCAGTGGAAATTAATTCTAAAATATTTCTTGTTGAGTCCAAATGGGAAAAGCAAGAAACATTATCTGCATCAAAATTATTTATCTTTTTAGGTAAAATAAGTTCAAAGATTGAAGGTACAATCGGGATATTTATCTCACATAATGAATTGTCTGAAAATTTTATTTCCTCTGTAAGAAATGGACTTAGACAATCATGTATTGTGATACATGGGGAAGAAAATATAATGGATATCATAAATGGGAAAGTTAATGTTAAAGATTTTATTTGGTATACATATCAACAAGCCTCAACCAAGAATAGAAGTTTTATTAATACAAGTGAATTCCAAAGTTTGCCAAGGAAGTCAGCTACTACGGTAGACTTACAATCAGACGTAGAGTGGAAAGAAATCTCAAAAAAACTGTTAGATTCTTCAACAACAGATATTTTTGTGACAAACCTTGAAACTAATTATCGTTCTGATATTGATTTAAGTCAGAAAACATTAAATGTATTTACTTATGTTTATACGAATGCTTTAAGACAAGAGAAGTTTATAATTCTAGTTAAAAAGTGCTTAAGTGCTGAGAAGGAGAGCTTCAAAGATCAATTAATACAACGCTTGAAAAGTAAAAGGTGGACAGAGTATGTTAAATATTCTTTTCTTGATACTTTTACGAATGAGTTTGAAAATATTAGTAACGACGATAAAGAAAAGATTCTTGAGAATGCTGTTAATCATATAGAGGCATATTTAGGTTTATACGATGAGGAGAATAAGGCTTCCGAATTGATAAAATTTTTATTTAAACATCTTAATGAAGATGATATAAAGAGATTGGCTAATGTATATCTAGATATTTACTGTGATACGTTTAGAATGGAAAAATTTTTACAAAAGAAAATATCAAATAAAATATTTAATAAGTTAAATGATAATAAACTTACTCGCTTCGATGTTGTTAAACAAACTATATTATCTAAACTTGAAGATGAGAAAAGAGATGAATATATACATGCCTTTCGTGGTATTAACGAGGAAAAGCAAAAAGAGTCTACAGTACAATACATTTTACAAAAATATAGAAAGGTCATTGATGATCAAGAGGCTTGCTTGAATCTATTAAGAGATGAATATGATAAATTATAAATGCTAGCCCGCAACATTTTGTATAATTAAGAGTAAGCGATGTAACAGAAATCAAAGTTTGATAGGGAAAGGACTGGCAATCTGTAACTACTCATGCAATTACAGGTGGTATTTATTAAGAAATCAACATAGCAAAATGGTAAACTATGGACAGAACAACAAAAATTAATGAGCTAGTAAGTAGCATATATCCAAGCAAGAAATACGGCGAATTAGATGCGTTATCTAGATTGTTCTCCAAAATATTTTTACTTGGTCTTGAACAAATATTGAATTATGGATGTAGAGACGAAGAGTGTTTTAAAGAGAAATACAATGTTAGTGTAGGATGGATTGATAAAATACCCTTAGCGTCATTTATTTACAAAGAAAAAGATATACACGATAATTTAATAAAAGGTAAAGTTGAGATTGGTGATCTTTTATTAGTTTATACCCATTCTCAAACCTTTGAGGATAAAGGAAAACGAGTAATTCAGTCATTAGATATGAGAGCCGTTATTATACAAGCAAAAATATCAAAGACCAAATTTCCAACTGTTCCAATTACTAAATTATATAAAAGCAGGGTTACTTCTACTAGTAAGGAGCTAAAGTTGCTAAGTGAATGGCCATTGTTCGATTTATATAAAAATTCTCGTTCAAAGTCGAAAGAACTTGAAAATATAAATTTAAGTAGAGATAAAGCTTGTGCAATGTTCTCTGGATTTTATGATAAAAAATGGTATTGTGGAGAACCTGATTTAGGAAATATATGTAAACTATCTCTAGGTGAATTATTTACTAATCTAATCAATGGTAGTTTTGGTAGTAAATTTAACCCAGATACTAAAAATCTTAATGACTGGGATAGATTAATAGATAAACTTTTAAAATTGTGCGGTAATTACCAATTACCAGGGTATATTTTTGGTAAAAATAAAAGTAGATTACAAACTACTGGCACATTATCTTGTAACCCGATTGGGTTGTCATTAGATTTCTTTGTTAAAAAGAAGTTTCCTGTATTAGTGATTAATAGAATATTCTTTGAGGGAAAAATGAGAAATATCAAATGATAACTTTTTGAATGAGTAATGGCGGGCAACAATGCTATATTTTAAGGTTTGTAGCCCTGTCAAACTGCGTAGCGGGGAGACAGGGCATAAGCACGCAATCAGCAACTACTCATACCACCACGATTACTAGCAACAAGCCAAAATAATCTCAGAGCATAAAACATTAGCGGAACTAAGGATTTAATATCTAACCGCAAATACGAAGGAAGTAGGAAGCAGTCTTGAGCTTAATACATCCCAAAATAGTCTAGTGGCAGTTTGGCATTTTTGACAGTTTCAAACCAAAATGCCAATACTGCCAAACTGCCACCAGTGTTTTTTTTTAGTAATAACAAGTAGATGAGACAGAATAATTTTAAACTGCATCCGAAGTAGGTACTTGTTTATAATTCTTCTTTTAGATTATTATCTGTAAGAAATTGTTGATATTTTCTTTCTATTTTTTTCCAAGCAATATCGTCACCAACCGTATCTTCCATAAGCTCCAATTTAGACCAACCCGGATCTTCACCACCCAATTTAAGTGAAGGATATTTTTCATGATCTGCTAAAATTTTAGCATTAATATATGCCCTACGTTCCTTTTGCTTTTGTTGATATTCTTCTTCAGTATATCCATGTAACTTTTTGATGCGCTCTTTTGATAGGAAATATGAAATTTTTTCTCTCCTTTCAAGTTCTTTGTATCTATCTGAATTCATACATAACCTTGTATAAAATAATAATGATGTTGTAATATACAAATAGAAGTGTTAAATTCATACCTTGAGCCAATATTAGCGAACTTTTAGAAATATATATGTCATATTATGTCTATGTTATTTGTAATTTCTATTTATAATCAAGTTTATCACAAATGAGCTAAAACCATGTCAAAAATGCACGACGAGCTAATGCCTTTTACTCCTGAGCAATTAGGCAAATATTTTCAAGACAGCACTTCAGAGGATAAAGATAAGTATAGGAACTTACAAGTTCAATACTTTGCCAACAGCATTAGAAATTACGATAGTTGTGACAAAAATAAAGATAATCCAAACTACAAAACTCTGCGTCAAGCTGAGAAAGATGAGCGATTCTTTACCACTCGTGCATTTGTGGGAATGTTTGAGAGTCCAAATAAGCAAGAGCTTGTGAAGCAGATGTTAGAAAACGCTTTCGGTGTTAAACCTCCAAAAGGGATTGGATTTAAAACTTGGGATGATGCTATAGGCACAGACATAGGGCTATTTTTAGAATATCAAGTTTCGTCACCAAAAGTTTATAGAGAATATCTAGCACAAAATTTGAAAGATAGGCATTTAGTAGAGTATGTGTTTGATCAGGCGAAGAAGAAAGACTCTGACGAGTATAGAGGTAATCTGGAAGGTTCAACTCATGTAGATGCTTATATATTCAATCCCAAAACTAAATTTAGAGTGTTTATCGAAGCAAAATATCTATCTGATATATCTTATGATGTTAGTTATGATATAGCACGCAATCAAATAGCAAGGAATATCGACTGTATGCTGGATGACCCTGAATACAAAAGCTTATTTATGCTAGTAACTCCACAGTTCTTTATCGACAATCCTAGAACCCGCCTCTATGGTTATAAAATGAGCGAATATAGGGCTGATGGAGAGCTTTTACAGCTGGACTTACCTCATAGAGCCTTAGATAAAGAAACTAAGCTTAATTTGCCTAAGCAGCTTGCATGGGTGAGTTGGGAGGAACTGGGGGAGATTATTAGATAGGAATAAAGAGAAGACTCATAATTATTTGGAAGATAATATTAAAATTGGATTTATAGTTTAATAAAAGTATGGAAAGTATGATGGAAAGAGAAGAAATTGTAAAAATAATTCAAGAAATTGAATTGAGTAGTCAAGAAGCTATTTCAGAAATTGCTTTGACAATTGTAAATGTAATTACTATTGGGACAGATAGAAGTAAAACTATTGCTTTAGATTTTGTAAAAGAGTTGTATGATGAAAGTATTGATGATATAAATTATCAAATTCCAAAGCGATTATTTTCGGTTATAAAATCACTTCTCGAAAAAGAGGATATTGTACCTAAATTTTTGGAAATGTTCAGTTCAGAAAGCATTTTGAAAGATGTTGACCAATTTGAAGAAAGTATAAATGGATGTGATAAATATTCTGAAGAATATATATTATATGATAAATTTAAGTGGGCTTATCTTGATAAGATAAAAATTAGCACCACCAAATTTAGAAATCTAATATATAACGAGCTTGATGCTGCGGGATATAAATATGTTGATCAAGTCAGAGAAGAGATTGAGTATTTTGAAAAAGTGGTAGTTAAGAAAATTTATCCATTATTGTCAAACATCACGTCATATTCACAAAAAATTGATCGTGATATTCTTAGTATTTCTGATTATATGTCCCAGGGGCTTAAGAAATTTAATACACCAGATGTAAATATTTTGCCCAAAATCCAAAACAATCATAAATTCAAGTAAATGGCTCAAAACCAACTGATGTTACTAGAGTTATAATGACATGTTTAAAGATGGGGATTATTACAGTAGATGATCATGAAAATTTGTCTAACCAAGATCTAAAGCGTTTTACAAAAGAATTTATAGCAGCTATTAATGGCAGTGATGAAGCTTATAGGTCTGACTTCGCTTCAAAATATAATGGTTGCAAAAAACAATACGAGCTATCTTTTAAATACGTAGGTTCACAAGGTAAAAATACAAAGATTGTAGAATCTATTATTCCTTTGTTTAGAGATATGAATATTGAATTCAACAGCATGATGGATAGTTTCTTGGAAGAATTAGTCGACTAGAATCTAAATTATATACTTTTTATAGCAAACGCGGGTCTTCAACCAGACCCGCGTTTTTTATTAAATATTGAGAATAGTGATTATTAGCGACTCTAGTAGATAAATACGGTTTACCCGTAAAATGGTTTGCAGACCCGTTTTCTAATATATAAATTACTTGTGTATTAAATGACGTACAACAGAAACAATAATAAACAATTTAAATAAAAGAACATTTACTGTTGTACTAATATGTAGTGATTATGGAAACTTTGTAAACTTAGCTCGAGATAAGTTTTGCAGAAAGTTGATTTGCACTGGCAAAGAAATATAATGACTACAATATGTTATTATTTGATCATAAAGTACGGAAAAAAATGATGAACAAAGAAATCAGTCCTAGAGACTTAAACCTGACTGAATTTGTCTTAGTACCCAAGGCATCTTATGAAGAATTGATTCTAAAAGCTAATAATGCAACTCGAGAATCCGAGAAACTTAAGAAAGAAGTACAGAAAGAAGAACACTATTACGATACCGCAGAAGTTATGAGACTTCTCAATGTTAGTAGAATGACCCTACAGAACTGGCGAGATAAAGGGATATTGCCTTTTAGACGATTTGGAAGAAAGATAAGATATAAAATTGAGGATATTGCAATTTTAGAAAAGAAAGTCGGAGTTAGATCAAATCAATCAATATCTAGTGCTTTAAGTTCTGATAAACTATCTTTTCGCAGAGGTAGAAGATGTTAGTTAAAAAATCGAAAGTGCAATTGATGGAAAAGATATCATCCATTAGTCTTATGCGCGGAGGGACTTATGCAAAGGGATAATATCAAACAGCAAGTTATAGAGAATGAATTGAGCCTCTATCAATATGTTATGGGACGAGTTACTGATAAAAATATAGGAAAGGATGGCAGAGCTTCTCTGCCTAATCCTTTCAAATTTAAAGATAAAAAATACAGCTTTTCTATTTACCCAAAACAAAATCGCTTATATTTCAGAGAACACGGCGATGGTGGATATGGTGGCGATATTTTTGATTTTATGGGTAGATTCTTAAATTTAGACACGAAGAGTAATTTTAAACTGATATGTATTAAAGCTTTGCAAATATTGAATATTTACAGAGAGAACTATACTAATCCTAATAAAGTTCACATACATAATAGTAACCCAAAAAAGCTGAATGTAAAAGTAAAAGAATTTACAGAATCTGAATATCAGTATTGGGAACGTTCTGGAATAACTGCCGATATTCTTAATCAATTCAATGTGAAATCTATTAATAGTTATGAAACCAAAAATGGTAAAATAATACGTTATAGCAATTCGAAATCTATTTTTGCCTATGATCTAGGTAACAATTGTTACAAAATTTACCAACCTTCAAATCCTAAATATAAATGGCTCTGGATTGGTGAAAAACCTAAATCTTATGTGTTTGGTTTGGATCAACTTCCGGAGGCAGGCAGTTTACTTCTTATTGCAGCAGGAGAAAGAGATACTCTTAGTTTAGTAGCGCATGGATATAATGCTATTTGTTTGAATAGTGAAACAGCTAAAATTCCTGAGACAATAATAGAGAGTTTGAAGCAGAGGTTTGATAATATTGCTTTGATATACGATACTGACAATACAGGAGAAAAATGTTCTTCTGAGATAGAAAGCGAATTTCAGATTGATCGAATTAATCTTAGAGATATCCTACCTTTAGACTTGGGAAAAGACGTAAGTGATTACTATTGTGCTGTTTTAAATAAAAAACTAGTGAGTCAATCTAATATTGATAAGCTTATAAAAGATTATCTAGCCAGTAAAACTTCAGAAAGCATTGAATTAGATGAAATACCTGATGAGGTATATGATAATCTACCGCCACTATTGAAACGATGTGTTGAAGATGTAATATTGCCTCACGAAAGAGATATAATATTTTTCTCCTGTTTGACAGCTATGGGCGCACCTTTGCATAATTATAAAATGTACTATGACAACAAATATAACTATGCAAACTTGTTTTTTCTTATAATTGCTCCACCAGCTAGTGGAAAGGGAAATACTTACCATTCAAGAAATATGCTAGAACCAGTTCATGAATATTATAAGACTTTACAGAAACAAAATGTGGAACAAAATCTAAATGATGAGCAGCAAAAATATCCTCAAAAAGATGTAGTGCCAGGTATTCATTACCCGGATAGAAGTACAGAACCAGCTGTTGCACAACTTATGTCGAAATCTTTAGGTGCTACAGGAGTACTTTATGCTAACGAACTAGATAGTTTGTCAAATTCTCGAAAATCTGAACATGGAGATTTGAGTGTTATTATCAGAGAATCCTTCCAGAACGAAACATATTTGAAGTATCTGAAAACAGAAAATGATAATATAGAAATAGCTAGCTGCAAACTGTCTTGCATTTTTACAGGCACATATGACCAGTTAAAACGATATATAAGTTCCGTTGAAAATGGGGTTGCTTCCAGATTTATAAATTTATTTCCTAATTCTACTACTGAATTTAAAAATGTTCTAAAAAGACCGGATGAAGGAACTCCTGATTGGAAAGAAAAATATCGTAAAATAGGGGAGGAGCTCCTCAATATTATCAAAGAAATGAATATGGAAGAAAAAGAATACTTCTTTATTGCTACAGAATCGCAAGCTAATATTTTTCAGAAGCATTTTCAGAAAATGCTAGATTATGCTTATACTTTGCAACATACAGAAGCTATCTCAAGTGTCTTCAGAGTTGCTATTATATCGGCTAAAATAATGATGATTTATGCAGTACTCCTAAAATCTAGGAATGATGACACTTATCAACTTCCTGATCAATATTTTAATGATATACTAGTTCTTTCTAAGTTTATTTTTAATCAGTCACTTGTGCTCTTAGAGCATATGAAATCTACTGATATTTTGACAGAAAAGACTCCTCAGATTAAGAAATTATATAACATTTTGCCTAAGAAATTTACTACTCAAAATGCCTTGTTTTTAGGGAAATCACTGGGCATAAGAGACAGAACAATTAGAAGGTACATACAAGATAAGGAGCTTTTCTATAAAGTAGCTCATGGCGAATACGAAAAGAAGGATATTATAGAGAAACCGGATTTTCGATCGGTTCTTTCTGCTTAGGAAAAAAATAATATCATAATCTATATAGTGGCAGTTTGGCATTTTTGGCAGTTTTAAATCAAAATGCCAAAACTGCCAAACTGCCACTTTACATTTCCATAGCATTCTGTGAATTCACACTCTACAAAGTGCACTAAAAACTCTACAAAGTGCACTAAAAACTCTACAAAGTGCACTTAAAACCCTACAAAATGCACTTGAAACCCTACAGAATGCACTTGAAACCCTACAGAATGCACTTGAAACCCTACAAAATGCACCGCAAACCCTACAAAGTGCACTTAAAACCCTACAAAAATGCCACTAAAACCTGAAGATTAGCTCATTCCTATGTGGAAAAACAATAGTGCTATAGCTTCAGATAATCTTTCATTAGTTCAGTTTTCGCATTTTTTGAGAGTACTTTGTCTTCTTTGGAGTCCGGTTTTTCTTTTATCAATTCTTCCATTACCTCAGAACTCAGTGATCTACTTGTGCCAGTAATTTGCATGTGAAAATTTGGATGATTTTCAGGATCTGCTACCGCTCTTTTCCAAGCGCAATCGATATTATCAAAATCTAACATTGCTTTTCTCCGGTGTATATATAGTTTATACTTAATGAAACGTCAAAATCACATTTGGGTTACGGTTTATTTGAAATAGCCTTTAAGTTATAACAGAGTTGCTTTAGCTGTATATTTTGCTAAAAGAATAGTATTGAAAAGATATAATATCTATAGAATCTACGGAATAGTTACTTTTTTTGTTCCTTTGATGACATAATGTGTCATATAACGATATATTATAGTTATAACAAAACTTTGCGAATAAATTTATACTAACTGTATTTTATGAAATTATTCAGATGCATGGAAATTATTTGATAAATATTTTGTAAATTATGGATGTTATAATGAATATTTTTCTACCAAAATGAGACTATTTAAGGATATGATAAATGGCTAAGAAAAAGAAAATTACTGCTCCCGAACCTTTGGAAAAACAGCTTTGGAAAACTGCCGATAAGCTTAGAAAAAATATTGACGCTGCCGAGTATAAACATATAGTGCTTGGGCTTATTTTCCTTAAATATATCTCTGATGCCTTCGAAGAACTCTTTGAAAAGCTCACTGCAGGCGAAGGCGAGTTTGAAGGTGCAGATCCTGAAGATAAAGATGAATATACTGCTGAAAATGTATTTTTTGTGCCGGGCGTTGCGCGTTGGAGTCACCTTTCTTCTAATGCAAAGCTGCCTACCATAGGCAAAATTGTTGATGATGCTATGGACGCCATCGAAAAAGAAAACCCTTCTCTTAAAGGCGTGTTACCTAAGGTATACGCAAGGCAAAATCTTGATCCCACCAGTCTGGGTGAACTTATTGACCTTATAGGCAATGTAGCTCTGGGTGATGCCAAAGCCCGCAGCGCTGATGTGCTTGGTCACGTTTTTGAATATTTCCTTGGCGAATTTGCCCTTGCTGAAGGGAAGAAGGGCGGTCAGTTCTATACGCCGAGAAGCGTTGTAGAATTGCTTGTGGAAATGCTCGAACCTTACAAAGGCAGAGTGTTTGATCCTTGCTGCGGTTCGGGTGGAATGTTTGTCCAATCTGAAAAGTTTATTGAAAAGCACAATGGCAGAATGGAAAATATTTCTATCTACGGTCAGGAAAGCAACCAGACTACGTGGCGTTTGGCTAAGATGAATCTTGCTATCAGAGGGATTGAAAGTTCGCAGGTGAAGTGGAACAGCGAAGGCTCTTTTCTGAATGATGCTCATAAGGATCTGAAAAGTGATTATATAATAGCGAATCCGCCGTTTAATGTTAGTGACTGGAGCGGCGAACTGCTTCGCTCGGACGGACGCTGGAAGTATGGCACTCCGCCCGTGGGCAATGCCAATTACGCTTGGATTCAGCATTTTATTTATCACCTTTCGCCTAGCGGTCAGGCGGGGTTTGTTTTGGCGAAAGGCTCTTTGACTTCCAAATCCTCCGGTGAAGGCGAAATTCGCAAAAATTTGATAGATGAAGGTCTTATTGATTGTATTGTTAACCTTCCGGCGAAGCTCTTTTTGAATACTCAGATTCCGGCTTCTCTCTGGTTTGTAAGTAGAAACAGAACTAACGGCAATTTTCGTAACAGAAACAAGGAAATCCTTTTTATAGATGCTCGCAATCTTGGCGTGCTTATTAATAGGCGTACGCGTGAGCTTACTCCCGAAGATATTGAGCTGATCGCAGGGACTTACCACAACTGGCGAAACCCCGAAGGCAACTACGAAGATGTGAAAGGCTTTTGCAATGCTGCCGGCATAGAAAGAGTGCAGGAACTGGACTACGTGCTGACTCCCGGCAGATACGTAGGCTTGGCGGATGAAGAAGATGATTTTAACTTTGCAGAAAGATTTACTGCGCTGAAAGCGGAATTTACCGCTCAGCTGGATGAAGAAGCGGTTTTGAATGAGCGAATCTTAGATAATTTGGATAAGATAAAGTATGAGTAGTGCTAATATAAATAATAGAAACTCCAGTCAGTGGAAAGAGGTTAAGTTAGGGGAAATCTATACTTTTGCATCAGGACTTTCTAAGCCTGCGAATGAATTTGGTTTTGGATATCCATTTTTATCATTTAAAACAGTACATAGTAACTTTTTCTTACCTAAATGTCTTGATAGCTTAGTGAATTCAACAACTAGAGAAAGAGAGAGATGCTCCATAAGAGAAGGTGACGTTTTTTTGACTAGAACTAGTGAAACTGAAGAAGAACTTGGTTTAAGCTCTGTAGCTTTAAAAGATTTTCCTGAGGCAACATTTAACGGGTTTACTAAAAGGTTGAGACCAATTCATAATGAAGTAGTCGTTCCAAAATATGTCGGCTATTTTTTAAGATCTAAATATTTTAGACAGCAAATTATAAGTATGGCTTCTATTACTACAAGAGCTAGTTTAAATAATAGTATGCTTGAAAATTTATATATTTCACTCCCACCTCTGTCAGAGCAGAAAGCGATAGCGGAGGTGCTCTCAGGATTTGATGATAAAATAGACCTGCTGCACCGGCAAAACAAAACTTTAGAGCAAATGGCAGAAACCCTTTTCCGCCAGTGGTTCATTGAGGAAGCTAAAGAGGATTGGGAGGAAGTTTGTCTGGGGGAAGTTTTGCAAGAAAAAGGATATATCAGAGGACCTTTTGGATCTGCACTAAAAAGAGCGGAATTAAAAGATCATGGAGTGCCAGTTTACGAACAAATGAATGCTATTTATAATCACAGACAATTCAGATATTTTATAGATGATAATAAATTTCAAGAAATGAAGCGTTTTCAGGTTCAAACTGGAGATATAGTAATTAGTTGTTCTGGAACTGTAGGAAAAATCACAACTATTAAAGAAGAAGATCCTAAAGGAATTATTAGTCAAGCTTTACTAATTCTACGACCTAATTTGAATCGAATACCACTTAGTTTTTTATATTACTTTCTAAATTCAAGAGAAGGGTTTCATCAACTAACACAAGTGTCTCATGGTTCTGTGCAAGTTAATATTGCGCCTAGAAAAAGTGTAGAAAGCATTAAATTTCTACTTCCGTCAAAGGAGAGGCTTGGAAAATTTAATGATTTAGTATCCAATATTATGATAAAAATAGATTTTAACAACACCCAAATCCGCACATTAGAGGGCATGCGAGACAGCCTTTTGCCAAAGCTAATGAGCGGCGAGGTGAGGGTGGTATAAGGGGAGAGAGAGGATGATAAAAATTAGAATTGGAAAGGAAAACAAATCTATACCAGCTGGATTGGAATTCGAAATACCCAATTTTACAGTATTAACTGGTGAAAATGGTAGTGGTAAAACACAATTATTTGAATCGATCAGTGCAAAAGAATGTAGCGTCCACCTAAAGGATACACAATTACTTCAAAGAAAATATATACCATTTAATGGTTTAAATCCTAACGCAAACAATCAATGTGGTGTGAATCAAATAAATTCACAAATTGACAGAATTTGGAATGAGATTCATCAAAATCAGAATGCTCTCAAAACTAAAAAACAGCTCTGGTCTGATACAAATCTTACAGATGATCCAGTATACCGAAGACTAAGATTAAATACAATTACAAAATCATTAGTTGAAAGAATATACCATATCACAGGAAAGTTACCTTTGGATTTAACACAGGATGATATATCTGAACATTTTTCTTTCCAGTTATTACAAAACGACAACGTCCTTACCGGGCAATTTGCAGAGATTTTTAAAACTTATCATATTCATTATTTAGATAATAAATTGAATAAAGTATACATTGAAGATAAAATTGAAGATGCAAGGCCTTATTTAGAAGAAAAAGAATTTGAGAATATTTATGGTAAACCACCTTGGGAGTTTGTCAATGCAATTTTGTCGCGATTAAAATTGCCTTATGAAGTTAATAATCCTATGGGGAACAAAAGAGATTCTCACTTTATTTTTAAGTTGATTCACAAGGAAGATAAAAATATAAATATAGATTTAAAAGACTTATCTACCGGAGAAAAGACTTTAATGTCTTTAGCTCTAATTCTATACAATACTGATAATGTAAAAGGAATTGTTGATTTACTGATACTAGATGAACCAGATGCTTCACTTCATCCTTCTATGTCTAACATAATGCTTGATATTTTAGAAGAAGAGATTGTCACAAAATTCAATGTACCAGTAATAATGTCAACACATTCACCAACAACTATAGCCTTAGCTCCTGCAAATTCACTTTATAAAATTAGTAAAGAGAATAAAATACCTGAGCATTGTAGCTTAGATGACACAATCAATATTTTGAGTTATGGAATTCCTAATTTTAAAGTTTCAATTGAAAGCAGAAGACAAGTATTTGTAGAATCAAGATTGGATGTTCGCTATTATGAACTACTCTATAAAATAGTATGTAAATACAAAAAAGATGAGTTGTATACTGATCTTCATTTTTTATCTCCTCATGATAGGGATGGTTCAAATTGTGAAGATGTTAAAACAATAGTTGATAAATTATCTGGAATGGGTAATACAAATGTTTATGGTCTTATTGATTGGGATACTAAGAATGAATCTACAGATAAAATAATTGTACTTGGTCAAGGTAAAAGATATGCCATTGAGAACTACATATTCGAACCACATATTCTTGGTTTATATTTATGCTACAAAAATTTTATATCTCCTATTGATGTAGGATTAGAAGGTTGTGATTCATTTTTACAAGTAGCGGATTTAATTAGACAAGATAACACGAAACTACAAACAATAGTTGATAAGGTTGAACAAAAACTTGAATTTTCAGTAAATGATACATTCAATAGTGAACTAATTGATGGTACAGTATTGACTATAAACCAACAATATCAAGAGATGAACGGACATCAGCTAGAAGAAAAAATTAAGAATTGTTGGATAAAACTAAAGAGCGTTAGAAGTAATAATGGTGGTGATAGTGAATTGAAATTAGATATTATCAAAAATATTATCAATATCTTTCCAGGACTAATATCTATAGATATACTAGAAACCTTAAAGAAATTCAAATAAAATTTTACGGATTAACACCATGTCCAAAATCACTGAATCTGAGATAGAACAACTTGCTATTGAGTTATTTGAGAGCCTGGGCTATACTTATATTTATGCTCCGGACATCTCACCGGACGGCATCTCCGCCGAAAGGAGCAGCTACGAAGAAGTGCTGCTTACTGAAAGGCTGCGAAACGTCGTGCGCAGTATTAATCCGGGCATCCCTGCCGACTCGCAGGAAGAAGCCATAAAAGAAGTGCAACGCATTAGCTCGTCCGATCTTCTGGCAAATAACGAACAGTTCCACAGGATGATGACCGAAGGAATAAGCGTTACTTACAATCGCGAGGGCAACCAGCGAGGCGACTTGGTGTGGCTGATTGATTTTGACAATCCCGAAAATAACGAGTTTATAGTAGCAAACCAGCTGACAGTGATAGAAAACGGACAGAATAAACGCCCTGATCTGGTACTTTTTGTAAACGGTATCCCGCTTGTAGTGATCGAACTAAAAAATCCTGCTAGCGAAAACGCAACCGTGCAGTCAGCATTCAGGCAGATTGAAACATATAAATACGCTATCCCATCGCTATTTACATATAACGGACTTATTATTATCTCCGACGGACTGGAAGCAAAAGCAGGCTCGCTATCCGCAGGCCTTACGCGATTTGGAGCATGGAAAACCTCAGACGGCAAAACCGAAGCTTCACACTTAGTGGGGCAGCTGGAAACGCTGATAAAAGGCATGCTAAACAAAAGCACCTTGCTAGATCTTCTGAGGTACTTCATAGTATTCGAAAAATCTAAAAAAGAAGATGCTAAGACAGGTCAGGTTTCCATATTCACAGTAAAGAAAATGGCAGCTTACCACCAGTATTATGCAGTAAATAGAGCAGTAGAGTCAGCACTCAGAGCTGCGAACTTTGAAAAAAGAGAATTCACCGGAGCTATGGAATCACCTGAAAGCTACGGAGTTCCCGGCGTAAAACAGCAGAAAAAAGGTGACAGGAAAGGCGGCGTTGTATGGCATACACAAGGCAGCGGAAAGTCGCTATCCATGGTGTTCTTCACAGGAAAAATCGTATTAGCAATGGATAACCCGACTGTAGTTATTATTACCGACAGAAACGACTTGGACGATCAGCTTTTTGATACATTTGCAGGCTCGACTCAGTTACTAAGACAAGAACCCAAACAAGTAGAAAGCAGACAGCACCTAAAAGAGCTACTTAAAGTAGCATCCGGCGGAGTAGTATTTTCTACAATACAAAAATTCCAACCGGAAGAAGGCAATATATACGAAACACTTTCAGAGCGAGAAAATATAATAGTAATAGCAGATGAAGCCCACCGCACGCAGTATGGCTTCAAAGCTAAAATAATTGATGACAAAGACGAAAACGGAAATGTAATAGGCAAAAAAACAGTATACGGTTTTGCAAAATATATGCGTGACGCACTGCCAAACGCCACATATATGGGCTTTACAGGAACGCCGATAGAAAGTTCGGACACAAATACGCCTGCAGTTTTCGGCAATTATATAGACATCTATGACATAGCACAGGCAGTTGAAGACGGCGCAACAGTTCGCATTTATTACGAAAGCAGACTTGCAAAAATAAATCTCAGCGAAGAAGGTAAAAAGCTAATAAAAGAACTGGACGAAGAATTAGACCAAAACGAACTGACAGATTCACAAAAAGCAAAAGCCAAATGGACACAACTGGAAAGTTTGATCGGTAGCACAAACCGCATTAAGAACATAGCACTTGACGTTGTAAAACATTTTGAGCAAAGGCAGGAAGTCTTCGAAGGCAAAGCAATGATCGTCGCAATGTCCAGAAGAATAGCAGCAGATTTATATAAAGAAATCATCAATTTAAAGCCGGAATGGCACTCAGATGATTTAGATAAAGGTGCTATAAAAGTAGTTATGACTTCTAATAGCTCTGATGGTTCGGAAATAGCAAAACATCACACTACAAAAGAGCAAAGAAGGCAGCTGGCAGACAGAATGAAAGACCCGACTGACGAGCTAAAACTTGTTATAGTAAGGGATATGTGGCTTACCGGATTTGATGCACCAAGCATGCACACCTTATACATAGACAAGCCGATGAAAGGGCATAACCTGATGCAGGCAATCGCCCGAGTAAACAGAGTCTATAAAGATAAGCCCGGCGGCTTAGTAGTAGATTATTTGGGAATAGCCTCGGACTTGAAAAGCGCACTGTCATTTTATTCAGATGCAGGCGGCAAAGGCGACCCGACAATTGCACAAGAGCAAGCAGTAGAATTAATGTTAGAGAAGTTAGAAATAGTCTCAAATATGTTTAACGGCTTTGCTTACGAAGATTATTTTGTAGCAGAAACATCAGAAAAACTGAGTATAATTTTAGCAGCGGAAGAGCATATTTTATCTTTGGAAGATGGCAAGAAGCGTTACATCAAAGAAGTAGTAGCTTTATCAAAAGCATTTGCAATAGCTATTCCTCACGAACAAGCAATGGATGTCAAAGAAGAAGTCGCATTTTTCCAGACAGTCAAAGCGAGATTAGCAAAATTTGACATTACAGGTACAGGCAAAACAGATGAAGAAATAGAATCTACAATTAAACAAGTAATAGACAAAGCGCTGGTTTCAGAAGGTGTTATAGATATTTTTGATGCAGCAGGAATCAAAAAGCCGGACATATCAATACTTTCCGAAGAGTTTCTGGCTGATATCAGAAATATGCAACATAAAAACATAGCTATTGAAGTACTCAAAAAACTATTGAACGATGAGATAAAATCCCGAGCAAAAGTCAATTTAGTACAAAGCAAATCTCTTATGGAAATGCTGGAGAACTCAATCAAACGCTATCACAATAAATCCATTAGTTCAGCTCAAGTGATAGAAGAGCTAATAAAAATCAGTAAAGATATAGTCAGCCAGGACAAAGAACATGAAGAATTAGGTCTTACTGTCTATGAATATGCTTTTTACACAGCAGTAGCCAATAACGGTAGTGCAAAAGAGCTAATGGGAAAAGAGACATTAAGAGAAATAGCAGTGATACTAACAGAGCAAGTAAGAAAAAACACCGGTATAGATTGGACAATTAGAGAAAGTATAAAATCAAAGTTAAGAATCATAGTCAAACGCATCTTAAGAAAATACGGTTATCCACCTGATATGGCAAAACTAGCTACAGATACCGTGATAAAGCAGGCAGAAAAACTGGCAGAAGAAATTATGAGAGGGTGATTTTTAATTCAAGCATTTCTATTTTGATGCCATATGTTACTGCATGTGGCATCAGACAACTATAAATAAAAATATCATAAATTCTTCGAATAACATCTTTGATCTCACATTTCTGTTACACTTCATTGATTCCAATATTTAAAAGAATATAACTGATTGTGCTTAAAGCCAAAGAGGCGTTGCACTATGGTTTGATTATTTCAATATTAAAATAAACTATATATGCAGTTTTATATAACAAATATTTGAAATATTATCTAACAACACAAACTATACATAATTTTATATTTGTTATAAATAATATAGAATAATCAAGTTATAGTGTTATCTTTGAATAATAGTATTTTTGTCAATATATTATTCATAAGGAGTGTAGTATGATAATGAAACGAATTTTTATAGTTTTAATGTTGTGTTTTTGTGTATCCAATTACTTGTATTCTCAGGAACAAGACACACTGATAAATCCATATGATGCTTCCATTGCTATTATGGATGTCAATAATTATGATAATGATAATATTCCTGATACTTTATTAGGAAAAGCTGGTGTGTATGATTATATGAAACCCTACAAAATTCTATGGGGTGACAATACCAACGGCACAAATAAATATGTAACTGAATTTACATATCCTGACAATTCATATTTATATTATTCAACAGCTAACTTGGATAGAAATGAAGATAATATAGAAGATCTTATGTTTTTTATTACCGGAAAATATTTAGATGCTAATGAAAAAGAGGTATTTATATCTAAAGTGGTAACAATTTTTGGACAAACAGCTTTAAAATATGAAAATCAAGTATCTGTAATGGATCTTAATATTACTTCAAGTTCACCATTCTATTGTGAAGTTATGGATGATTGCTCTCAATTAGTGTCCAGTAATATTGAAAACAAAGAAACTTATGGCCAATTTGAACTTGCTGCAAGTAATGTCGTCATAAGACCACAGTATAAAGAAAGGATAGAAAATGAGCTAGAAAATATTGAAATCACAGTATCTCCAAATCCTGCTCAACAATTTTGTAATATTCAAATTAATGATTTTGGTAGTCATCTCTTTGATATAGAAATTGTTAATACAAATGGAAAAATTCTGAAAGCTGCACAGCTTAAAACGAATAATGCTTCGAGTACTTTGAAGTTATCATTAGATGAACTTTCGTCGGGTAGTTATAGTATTGCTGTTTACTGTAACAACATTCAAGTAGATGTATTACAATTAAGAATAGTTAAGTAAGAGGAACTTATGAAAAAGATTATAACATTTATTTTAATGTTTGTCAGTTTGAGTTTCTCTCTTACTGCACAATTCAAATCAAAGTCTAATTTAGTTATAGACCCGAAAGCTGGTAATATGATATACTCTTATCATATTCAAAGCAGAACGATGGCTGGTCATAAAGTTTCAGTCAACTTGAATTATTCTAATAATATTATGACATCTTGTCTGAATTCACCAGTTTCTGATGGCACACATAGCTCCTGGTCTCAACTAAAACGTACTCAAGCTGGTTGGATTCTTGGTGTAAATGGATTTGCCTTGCAGGTACTGGGACAAAAATATTCGTTTTCTGCATGGAAAGAGCTAGATCTTTTATCAAATAAAAATGATCCAAACCATCCTTATTATTCAATTTTAACAATGCCAAAGTTTGAAGATGAACATCACACAGTTTGGTTGGTCGATGGTTATGATTATTGTAATAGGATGCATCCATTAACTGATGATACTGATAAAGATATTATCAAGTTATTACGTGCTGATGGTTCAGTTATGGAATTAGTGAATCCTGTAACATTATCTGATGCTGGTTCAGATATTGATGATGCAACATTGTATACTGGGAATTATTATGAAAAAGGAATGAATACTACTGGTTACGCTTATGTTGAGTTTGTGCCGGAAACTGAGCTTAGTAATCTTGAGAAAGAAACTTTAAATAATCAACTTACTGGAGAACGTACTTATCCTTTTGGGAAAAAAGTACCTATTGAAAATAAATATCCAAATACAAGAAGACCTCGTATTATTCATTATTATCCAGGAGATGGTTTAGAATATATCTTTCGTGAAGATATTTACCCATATGGAACAAGGCAAAATGATATCGGAAATTTAGTAGGTGGTGATATATTAAACATGGGATTTACTCCTCCTTCTGGCGGAGAAACTTCCATTTGGGTTGACTATGCTGCCAGTTTATCACTAGAATATAGAGATCATTTTGATTTTTCTCCAACTATTTTCTACTTAGAGTCAATAGGTACAGCAGAAAAAAGAATAGTAGATATATCATGGGTAAATGAAGATCAAGTAAAAAGTA
The DNA here is from genome assembly GCA_965140345.1 of Kapaibacterium sp. (SeqCode). Lineage (GTDB taxonomy): Bacteria > Bacteroidota > Ignavibacteria > Kapaibacteriales > UBA2268 > JBFHIJ01. The sequence continues at coordinate 17,836 of OZ223202.1, read as the reverse complement.
AAACTGAGAGTCATGTCTTTCGAGGTAGAAGACCTGTAGAAAGTTTCGCTGATGTTACACTGTATGCGTCTGATCATGCTGATTTCCCTTTTGATGAAGGCGGGGTATATAATACTAGTGGATTCTATACTATTGAAACAATAGGAAAAACTTTATATTTACCTTATTCTTGTAAATTTAATTTATTAGGGACTTACCGTGATGATCCTGAGGATTATTTTGCAGGTACTTGGCCATGGAAGCAACTTACAAATAATCAAAATTCATACACAAATGGTAAGTTAGTGTCTAAAAACAATGCAGCTTTGAATTATAATAAATTTATTAAAGATATTGGAAATATTATAAATCAGACTGATATCTCTAATCCCGATGTCGAAAAAGATATCAGATATGAAGATTATTATAGTGTAGCTGAACAGCACTTTATAAATAGCATTTATGAAGGAGAAAACAGAGTAATCAAATTCGACTACAAATTTGATAGTTTGTATTATTCTTCTGATATTTTAGGACCTAATAAAAAAGGTTTTTCGTTTCCTTTCAAATTTTATCCTCCAGAGTACTTGCGTAATAATCAAGGAATTAATGGACTTCGTAGAGTAAGATTGGAAACTATATCTGAACCTACAATAAAATATGAAATAGAATATAAATATGGAGACAATCGGGTAGATCTTGATTCTTTAGAAATAGTTGGTAATTATGATGTGAATACAGTAGTATCCAAACTGACAACTTCAGCAATCCTGAAAGGCCAAGCAACGAAAGTTGCAGAAAAAGAATTCGATTTTATTAGTGGCCCAATTTCTTTAGATGTTATAACTTCTTCTAATGGATTATCAGAATTATTTAACTCGTTACCTTCTACAATTTCGACGTCAGTATTTGATCGAGCTTCTGTGACTAAGTATACTGTCTTTGAGAAGAATAGTAATGCTTCAAAATCAACAAGTACAACTATTACGGGATATAAAAAATTAAGTATAGATGCTCCATCTCCTAGTTCTGATCTATTAGAAGACCAGGAACAATATAGAACATATTTACCTACCTGGAGTGCAATTAAAAATAATGACGTCGTTAAATGTAGCTATACGTTCTATGATGAAAATAAGTATCCATTTTTGCCAAAATCGACTTCTGAATATTTATTTCTAGATAGAGATGGCGCAAATTTACTTAGAAATACTTCCTATGTTACAATGAATTATACGTTTGAAAATGTTGTAAAATTTGACGAGCCTGTGAACAGTCCGGCTAACTTCTCTTGTGATAAAATTAATAATATGCACGGTGACAAAGTTGAAACAATGACAGTTAATGTCTATAATCCGGATAATCATAATGAAATTCTTTATTCAAATACAACTGAATTCTTAAATCTTTTACCTCCGGCATCACTAGCAAATGATTATGAAATTTCAATTCAGAATCGGCCAGCGACATATAACTCAAATTTGAAGAATGTTATTAATAAAAATACGTCAGATCCACTGGTTATTTCGAAAACAGAAGTTGTACAAAAATCTAATGCACCTTGTTATTTTGGTTTACCTATTAAGCAATTTACTAAGAAAGGTTCTAAAGTTTTAAGTGGTGTGCAATATGTATATAACCGATCACTTAATGGTTATAGCTCAGGACTACCATACGGGTGTTTAACAGAAGTTTATAGAATGTCTGAGTCACAAGATGAAGCAACTGCGATTTCTAATAAATTTAAAGTGGCAACATACGATTACTGGACTAAGTCTGATATCGCTTATGATCTTGCTTATGGAAATATTAAATCTATTACGAATTCGCAAGGAGCAAAAACTTCATTCTTATATGACAAAAGGTACGAAAATAGTAATCAAATTGATGATGTAAATTTACCTGACGATATGTTGGTCATGTACCACAATGAAAAAGTAACTAAACGATCAAATTATTCGAGATTTATTGATTATCAATTGCCTGTTGCTAATATTGCTCGAGTGAGAAGTAATACTAGCGATTTTAATCTGGTAAGTCAAAATATTTTTGACAAATTTGGCAATGTTGTTGGTTCTACTAACTTAAATAACTGGGTAACTAGTGCAAAATATGACGAATTAGGGAGACTAGGCAAGGTCACTCAGCCGTATGACTATCCTTATGGTGTATCGTTTGATGATCTAAATATCAACCCAAAAGAATGTGTTGAACTTGTTGATCCGCAAACCCAGGTAGAAGTTAAAAAAGATAAATGGCTTCTTTATGAAGAAGAGATCGCAAGAAGAATGGAAGAAGCAAAGGATGCCAGTGTTGATCAAAAAATGGTAGCATTCAACACCTACCCTAGATTTAATTATATGGATGTGACACCAAAGAGTAGTGGTGAAGTTCTCAATTTAAAATCTTTAGCAGAGATTAGTTATTTTCCTTGGGAGGATGATATACTGCATTCTTCATCAAGTATCTCATCTGCTCAGCTTAAGATAAATTGCCTTTTTAAAGGAGTCAACCATTCTAATATATTAGAACTGAATATTCCTCAACTTAGTTTTAAACAACAGATAGTTGTTAGAAGTCCTGAATTGCGCAATCTTGTTAGTAAATGCGGAAATAATCTGATTAAGTTTGACGATCCAACACCAGCTGAAGTTAGATTTGATTTGACAAAAGTTGTTAATGATATTATAAAATATGGTAAACCTATTGATTTTCAAATATCAACTCCAACTCATGACGCAAATATCGAAATATTGACTAAATCAGAAGAATCAAAACCTTGTCTGGAAGTCAAAGCTATAAAAGGGCACGGAGCGAATGATTTTACTTATGCCTATAAGTATTTTGACAATTCTCAAGAAATCAAAGTAATCAGTAAAATTGATGATACTCAGCATGAATCACATTATTTTGGTAGTGATTTCTCACAGAACTTAAATGGGTATGACCTAAATGATAGATCTAATGATTATATAGGTAGATATACCGCTTCCATTACCAAAAATATTGACATATACGATAGCAAAAACTATCTTTTAACAGATCCAAAACAAAATAGCTCTAATATATTTACTACTACAGAAAGAGATGCACTGGGAAGAGTAATTAATTCAATAGATATGTTAGGTAATGGCACAAGTATGGATTACCAATATGCTACAGAGCTTGATCAGGATGGTTATTTTAGTACAAGCATAGATTTGCCGGGTTCTGATATTACATCTATAACTAAACGAGTAAAATATTTGACACCTTCAGAATTTAGCCAAGCAGCTTGCCCTGATATTTCTAATAAGTTTTATGGTTTAGTAAAAATAGTTGAATCTGAGCAGGAAGGAAAAGTACGTAAGATATTTAATGCGCTTGGTCAACTTCTTTGTACTATACAGTATGGCGAAATAAGTTCAGACAAGAAAAAAATCACGTATTATAGATATGATGATAATGCAAGACTTGTGAGAATAGATAAACCATCAGATACAGATAATACTAAAGGTGGATTTTCTAAAATCTGGTATGATGATCTTGGTAGAGTATCTTCAAAATTTTCTAAAGAAAAAGGGTTTGTTTCTTTAGTTTATAACTCATTAAATCAAGTACGATTTTCTCAAGATGAAAAACAAGCACAGGAAAATAAACTTTCGTATAAACAATATGATGACCTGGGAAGAACTACAATCATAGGTGAAGCAAAGCTAAATAATAATGCTCTCGCTTATAATACTATATCAAATCCTGAAAGTGTGTCTCTTGCTAATATTAAGACTGCCCGAGGAGTACTTTCTCTAGATGCAGAAAAATTACATATTAGCGGTTACAACTCAACTACTGTAAATCCTACTTTGTATAAAGGCTCTGGGAATCAGAAAAATATGGATGAATATATTTATGATGAAATAGCTAACATGAATTTAACCGCAAGTTCTGCTTATTCTGATTCCCCTAATTCAGATGTTGATTTGCAAAATCTGAATTTCATCCAGACTTCTTTGCTTACTTCTCATGCAGTAGGTTCAACTGCACCTGTTAACAATTTTGAGGACATAGAAGATTACCCTCACTTTGTACGCAAAGTTTTTGCTTACGATAATTACCCGGAACAAAGAGGTAAAATTTGGGGGAATATGCCTGATTATGATTACTTCTTTAAAATACTTCAAGGTATTGATCCAAACTTGAAAGGTAATGTAGCTGCAATTGCATATAGAGATTCTGAAGAAGATGAATTTAGCTATGTTGTTATGCGTTATGATGCAAGAGATAGAGTTAAAGCTTTTGTTAGATATACAAATAGTAACTCAATTGATGCAGTTTACTACAATTATAATTCTGCAAACCAGGTAACTTCAGTTTTTGCTTTCGATGCTCTAAATACTTATTGTACTTGGTACGGTTATAATGAGCTTGGTCAATTGCATAAAGTTTGGAGTAAAATGATTAAAGCGGACGATCCTAATGTAGGATTTTCAGGATTTTTCTCGGATTATCGCCAGGGATGGAACGGGCAGGAATATTTTTCACTTCTTGAGTTAATTTCAAATATTAAACTTGATAAAGTAAATGACCTACAGGTCACATATAACTATAATGATGCTGTCCCTTCAATGCTTGTTAATAAGGAATATAAACTGGATCAGAGAGATCTTACTGTTTCTTATGGATATGACGCATTAGGTATACTTAATCATATTGAAGCTATTGATCCTAATATGGCTGGTACTCTTTATTCTGAAACTGTTACATCCAGGGATAGCAAAAACAGAATTAGCGCATTAACTTCACAATTTAATTCAAATATTTATGCTGATTCTCAGGGATTTGGTGAAATAATACAATATGATGACTTTGGTCAAATCGACTACTGGTATCTCTTAGACGAACCAACAAATTTAATTTATAATCATATGCTGCATAAACAGTTGTATTTTTATGATAATATAGGTAATATTGAACAAATTGCTGATCATATTAACAGTAGTTTTTCAGTTAGTATGGATTATAGCAAAAATATTAATGCAGTTTCAAACCCTTATGGTGCCAAAAGACTGAGCCAGTTGAATCACTCAGAAGGGCATGATAAATTTATTTACGATGTACTAGGGAATACAATCGAAAGACAGAAATTCGATAAAAATAATCCTGGAAACTTAATTGGAAAAGAAAAATTTATTTATAATTCGGCTGGTTTATTACGTAAGTTTATAAAAGAGACAGATAATACCGGAAATAATAAATGGATTTTCACAAAAAAATACAGTATATTCGGTGGAGTAGAAAGTGAATCAATGGATGATGCTCCAGAACAGATAGAGCTAAGCTACGATTATAACTTAAAAGGTGCAGGTGGTGAAACAATTGCCAGGTATCACGGCGTTAAAATTGGAAATGATCAGATAGCATTATACCCTTATGAAATGCTTGTCGGTGGTGGTGAAATTTCTAATCGTTTTGATGGTTCAAAATCAATTGCAGTGACAGGTTTTAGAGGTAATGTAAGGCTTTCTGCTGAAATTGATGCAGCAGGAAATGCCGAGTATGCGTACTTTAACTACACTCCATTCGGCGAGAAATTAAGTACTTATACATTGTCCTCACAGGATCTTGGATTTGGTAATGCCAGAAAGCAGATGAAATCAGATTACTACCAATTAGGTTCAAGGACTTATGATCCTAGTATGGGGCGTTTCTTGCAGCAAGATCCGCTCTACGAAGCATTCCCGGGTTATTCGTCTTACTCTTATGGCTTTAACAATCCGGTTAAGTTTGGTGATCCAAGTGGCTTAGCACCTGAAGCACATTATAAAGGAGGTCAAATTGTATTGGAGTTAGATGGGACTCCATCTGAATTTGTAAGACATGGTACGTATTGGTCATTGATATATAGAGAAAATGGTGTCATGGTTGGTTCAAAAGTATTATCTCCTGCTTTGGTTGAAGCTTATGGTTTAAATTCTGTAACTGAAGATACTGTTCCATACTCTGCTGTTTCAAGTGGAAGTGGAGTTTCAGGGAAAAAAGATCCTGCAGATTTAAAGATTGAAGAATGGTCCAATGAGTTTTCTGACAAAATATCAAACCGAAGCGCTTATGAATACAAACCAGCAGAACAAACTGTCGTAGCAGGCTCAGCGGATGGTTTTAAGGCTGACTTAGGCGGTGGCATTAGTTCCGGATCAAATGTAGGCAAAAGTGTTGCGTTTGATTATGATGCGGCTAGGGCAAGAGTATTTGAATTTACTCAAGACTGGAATAAGATAAACAAACTTGAACATATGGGTGATATAATAAATCTATTTAACTATTATTTAGATAATCCAAGCCAAGAAGGTGAAGTCTATAATGGAAACTTTTTATTTCTAAAATGTTTGGCACATTATCAGACTGGGGAAGGCAAAGATTTAATGGTAGATGTCCAAAGTATAGATTTGCATGGAAAAGTTCCACTAGGAATTGGTAAAGTAGGAGTTCAACTATTCAGTTTAACAGATGCTGATTTAACAGCAGTTGGCAATTTTGCAAACCTCTCTGATGAAGGCCTAGCTTTAGGTACGATCACAGTTTATAAAACAGCAAATACAATGGCTATTTTGAAAGATACATATAACTTTGATGTCAAAATTCCTGAAGCTAATTTTCATACTAAATTTGGAGTGTTTTTGGGACAATTGTTTTCTGGTAGAAATTTTGGTAATTCTGTATCTTGGCTCATCCATAACTATCTAATTCCTGTACAATATCACAGACCGCCAACTGGTAAGTTTGACATACATTTTAAAGGAGTATATTCCAGATGATGCGATGGATTTATTATTTACTAGTATTAATGATGCTATCTTCTTGTAATACAGATAAGACTTTTTTTAATGACAAAATTAGAATACAAAATAATGAATACTTTTTTTCTACACAGTTGCTGTTGTCATTCAAGAAAGGTGATACATCATGCTTTTATCAAATAGATAAGAATAATAACGTTATCCAAAATGTTGCACCAGTAGAAAATTCTTATCTTGTAATATTATATTCTCACATTTTAAAATTTAAAAATTATGACGAATTACTTTTTGTTACTCAGATCCCAAATAAATACTTATTTAATATTCCTGATACGCTTGAGAGGCGTTTTACTGCTACTTCTTATTTGAATATGGATCCTGACGAATACTCAAGAAAGATGCAGGAAATTGAAAAACAACCGGAATTATATGAGTACTATTACTTCGATAATAGTAGGACAACTTTATTTGGGCCTTACACGAAAAATGAAATATCAGAGATAGCAAAATCAATGGGTTACCATTATCCTAACCCGTTTAATTAAACTGTATCTGTAAAACAATAAACCGTTTAAAGTGTATATCTCTCTGCAAGTGAAATTAGACCTTGCAGAGAGATTTTTTTTAGAAGTAGTGTTTATCACTTGCCATTCTCCTTCAAACCTGATGAGCAAACTGTTGTAGCAGGCTCAGCGGATGGTTTTAAGGCTAGCAGAGGCGGTGGCATTAGTTCCGGATCAAATGTAGGCAAAAGTGTTGCGTTTGATTATGATAAAAATGTAATGTCAGGAGATGCAAAAGCTGCAAATGGAATGTCAGCTCAACAGTATTTTTTGTACTTACTCGATCAAGACGGTGCTCAATATCTATGGTTAGATCCATTTGGGCATACAGCAGGTATGGTGTTTGATACTAGAATAAATAAATTTCTTGTAGGTTCTAAAGGAGGGACAATGTCAAGTAATCAAATGGGGCCTAGTGGAGAAACCAAAGTAAAACTTGACAAATTCAATAATTTTGATGAGTTCTTAGAGAGCGATAAAGTTTCTGAATATGATTTAGCTTTAGTCATTCCTATACCTTCAAATATCAATATAGAAGAATTTATTGATGATTTTCTAAATGAGATTCGTACTTATTATATGGCAGTTGGCGGCAACTGTGATAATGCTACATTAAATCCTTTAGTTAAAGCTGGAATAATTAGCAAATTATCATCTGGTTTGTATCCCATAGATTCTTTTAAGGAACTACAATATTACTACGGATTCAAAGTATTAAACTTGAATATAATGAGGACTGAGTTGAGATATAGACCTAGATTAGATATAATGAAAGACTAGGATAAGTAATAAATCTATTGTCAGGAGTATTTATGTATAAAAAATTAATCAGTATAGCAATACTTGCTCTTCTAGCTTGCTATTTTCTGTATTTTAAAGACTATTTCGAAATCATGGGACTCAATGGGATGGATTTTTATCCAAAAAATATAGATGAAGCTAAAAAACGAGGTTTACTTTTAACAGAATATATATATGATTGGACTCCATTACATCCTGATTTACAGGATATTAAATTTGTTGAAGTATGGTTGGAATATGGGGCTAAATATACAAAATGTCCTAATGAACTAAAAGTTTTCCGAGGTGTTTCTGAAATGAATGTAACTTATGAAAATAATGACTATAATTTTATTGAATATGATGGAGTGAATTCTGTAAACGGAGTAAATAGATTTACTTTCTTCGATATCAATAAAACAATAAGATTTTCAAAAGAATATAAAGAAATATCTGGTCGTTTAAAAGGGAAGTATGTATTTGTAGATCAATCAAATGATTCAATATTTATAGATTTCTATCATTTTAATGATGAGATTAACAAGGACATACATAAAAAGGATACTTTAGTAGGACGACTAATCTTAACACCCAAAAATAACAACTAAACAAGAGTGAGTAAGTAACCTTTTAATCAATCTGGGAAACAACACAATGATCTACAATTCCAAAAGACTCACATCTTATGTACTAATAGCTATATTGATTGTTGTTGCATCTTATTTGTTGGTATTTTGGCGTCCATGGAAAGCTGGTTCTCCTCATTTGTCTCACTCAATTGAAGAATCGATTGATTTAAACACATTCATAAATAAATATGAAGCAAAAGTGATATCATATGATTCAAGTTTTGATGTTAAGTATGTGAGAGAAGCTTGGACTGAATACCATGCGACAGAAACATCTTTTAATAACTGTGTTGATCTTGATACACGTTTTATACAACTTAATCTTAGATTCCCTGAAAGTAATTATCAATTTGATTTTGATGCTGCTTGTTTAGGTTCATGGTTCTATAAAAACAATAATCAGTTGATTGTAGATGATATTTATCGTAAGAATCTTCCTAGCATTGCACGAAAAAAAATAAATGAAGGTTTTTCTCCTATATATTTTAATAGAGATACCATACAGATAGTATTCAATGAAGAAAATCCTAAAGATATAACGCAGCGAAAGAAGTACGGAATGATAGAGCTAGTTAAAGTCGAATAAAAAAATACAAGGGAAGATTCTTCTAAAATATTTTCTTCGATAATTTCAAATAAAGAATAACATTTGAATATATATTTAGCATTTATTGAAATATTTCTTTGCTAAATAGTATCCAAGTAATATTCTCAAAAATACGGCTAAACATTAAATCGTTTAAAGTGTATATCTCTCTGCAAGTGGAATTAAACCTTTGCAGAGAGATTTTTTTTAGAAGTAGTGTTAGCCAGCACCATTCTCCTTCAAACCTGATGAGCAAACTGTCGTAGCAGGCTCAGCGGATGGTTTTAAGGCTAGCAGAGGCGGTGGCATTAGTTCCGGATCAAATGTAGGCAAAAGTGTTGCGTTTGATTATGATGCGGTGAAAGCTCGTGCTTACGGAGGTATGCTATCTATCTCTTTAGCACTTAATTTAAATGCGGCGCAAAACTCAGTTTATATCCCAACTTTTGCACAATTAAAGGCTAATTATCCTTTAGATCCAAACACTGGTCTTCAAGTTTCTCCACCTGAAGCATATCGTTTAGCTGGAGACCCTCTGTATACAGACAAATTTTTGGCTAATCCTGCAAAATTTTGGAATGCTTGTGCTGTAAGATTGTCTTTGGCGTTTAATATGTCAGGGTTTAAACTTAGTGCAGGGGATTATAATGGTGCTAACGGATTAAAATATTTTACCAGTTCAGTGAGAATGTTTGAGCATTTGAAACAAATTCCAGGTGTAATTGTTTCTGAAGGTACTGAAGATTTCAGTAAATTAGCAAATGAAATTGGTATTTACTTTTTTAAACCTAACGACCCAGAGAAGTTTCAGGCTTATGGGCATATTGACCTAATTGAGAATGGGCAATGTGTTTCCGGACATTGTTATGAAGGTGCAGAAGGAACTTTTTATTTAATAACATTTGATACGTGGTGATAATATGAAGAAAATATATTTCTCTTTCATAATGCTTTTATTCCTATGCAGCTATAAAATGTCAGATATTGGTTCTAGAGAATGGCTGTTAGAGAATCAAAGAGAAGAATTAAAAGGATATTTTGTATACTCTTGTTTACATTACGCTTATGGTAATGAAACAATGGTAAATGAAATTTCCGGTTGGATGTATATGGACTATTATATATCTACTTATGACTATAAAGTAATGGATGTCATAGATGAATTAGCAAAAAATTTTACCAATTCTATAGAAGCGGGCATACTTGCAAAAGAAGAAAATCCTGATAATCCACCTAAACAATATATATATTGGATACTTCATGAGTATAAATCAAAAAGATTAGATAGTTTAGTAAGAACTTTGGATGGATATTTCATTGATGAATATGTAGATAATGAATTAATCGGTGACGATTTGAAGGAGATGTATATCAAACGTCTTCACAATGAAGAGCAAGGAATTTATGATATTGAATATTTAAAGTAAGTTGAAATATTACTTATATATTGAAAGTTTTTCGATATACTGCTTTAACACCCAAAAATGAAGAATAAATATTAAATCGTTTAAAGTGTATATCTCTCTGCAAGTGAAATTAAACCTTGCAGAGAGATTTTTTTTAGAAGTAGTGTTTATCACTTGCCATTCTCCTTCAAACCTGATGAGCAAACTGTCGTAGCAGGCTCAGCGGATGGTTTTAAGGCTGACTTAGGCGGTGGCATTAGTTCCGGATCAAATGTAGGCAAAAGTGTTGCGTTTGATTATGATAAAAATGTAATGTCAGGAGATGCAAAAGCTGCAACTGAAATGTTTTCATCCGTATTGTCTAAAAGAACTCTAGCGCTTATGGATAGAGCATTCAAATTGGATCTAAATGCCGGCACAGGCTTAGGGGTGTCATTTGATGCAAAAATTTCTACTGTACAGGTTAAGACTACTGCCTATGTTTTCAATATACAAGCAGGAGTGGAAGCCAAATCTTCGGGGAATATTACTGCTTATACAAAAGGTTATTTTTCCTTTCTTGATATTACAGCAGGAGTTAATAGTAAGTATGTATATAACTATAATGCAGGTTATGAGGTTATGAATTACTCATATAATTTAGTAGGAAATAGCAATAATACAGATCTGACTAAAGAACAAGAAACTTTTTTGGGGCTTGGCGATTTTAGCATAGGTGTTTCCAGTGGTGATATAATAAGTGTGAGTGCAAGTATCGGATTTAATCCTCCAGCAATGATAGTTTTCACAATATTTGCTGTTCAGGATTCGTGGGATTGGTTTAATAAAAAACTAGAGAATGTAGATTGGTGTCCAAATCCATATAAAGATTTTAAAGGACCTGGATGTCCTTAGTGTTATATTTGTATGCGTAAACATCTTTAAAATAAATTAGACAATATGGATTTTATCCAGTCCATATTAAAATTTAAAAAAACTGAATTGCATAGCAAAATATAACTTTATTAAGTGGATAGTTAGTATAAAATGGATCAAAAAGAGTTAAAGATTATAGTCAGGAGTATAGAATGAGTAAATTATCAAACCTTATCAAACCATCTCTATTAATTGTTTATATCATAGTCATTAATATGTTTTTATCAGCTATTACTATGGTGTTTTTTTTAGATTATACTTATAGTGAAGATGTTATAGGGACTATCAATTCGTCACTTTTTATCTGCTTATTTTATTTTGTACTCACTAGGTTTAACAAAATTCGAATTATTAGTCAAAAATTTAAAATAATAGAATCTAGATATTATAATGGTATGTTGTTGTTAATTGTAATATCATATATTTTTCTTTTAGTTCTATATTTTGGGCTGACTGAGCAGTCAAAAGAGCTTGTTAATTACGTATTTTTTATATTTATACCGATATATATCGGATCAATATTTCATATAGTAAATTTAATTTCAAGAACATTAAGGTCTAATGAGAATATTGAGGATTTATTCTTACCAATAAAACAGAAAATAAAAGATTAGTTTTACTTTCCCGTTATAGTTTTCGTACAGAAGATAAATTGAAAGTGAAACAGAATCGGCACAAGATATGGCAGATGCCTAGATGCAGACAAATGTAACTCCACTTCAAGGTGCTGTATCTGATTCAGATGCCTCTATTTTAGTTGCAGCTGAAAGTATAGGAGGTACCACTGTCGATTCACAAGTAGGAGAGACTTTATAGAGCAAATTACTCACACTGATGTATTATGTTTGGAAAACGATGATTTGATACAGCATGTTTTAGATCATTGCGTAGTGACAGCTAAAAGAGAAGAGAACAATGCTATACTTGTATGGATTAATAGTAGTATTCTTACAGCAACAGCAGTTTCATTTGGAAGTGGAGCTTCTGGGAAAAAAGATCCTGCAGATTTAATGATTGAAAAATTGAACAATGAGTTTGGGTTGTCATTAATGTATGGACAACCAACTTATAGTGGTTCTCTCCCAACTCCTCCACCTACAGGAAGTAGTCCAAGTTCAATTACAGGTAATGAAGGGCATGGACCTAGAAGCTACAACACGTCTGTTAAAAATAAAAAATATGAGTTTGATTATGATGCGGCTAGGGCAAGAGTATTTGAATTTACTCAAGACTGGAATAAGATAAACAAACTTGAACATATGGGTGATATAATAAATCTATTTAACTATTATTTAGATAATCCAAGCCAAGAAGGTGAAGTCTATAATGGAGGATTCCTATTTTTAAAAACTTTAGCACATTACCAAACTGGTTTAACGGATGTTTTGTTAGTCGATGCTGCTATTTTAGATTTGAGTCAAGCAAAAATAGAAAGACATACAGATTTAGGATTTGCAGATATTAAATTCCCAGGTGTTGATTGGAAAAATCTTTTTACTCTTTCATCTATTATGAATTTTGCTAATCTATCAAATGAGAGTCTATCAATTGGGAAAGTAAAAGCGACACTTGTAGATAATGGTTATTTATTAAATGATGATACTTATGATTTTAACATAGAATGGGCAAAAGCTGATTGGAATGTAGATCCTGCATTTGGAAGTGTTGTATTAATCAACATGTTGTGCGATACTTTTAAAAGTGGAAGAAATATTGCGAATTCTATAGGAGGCTTTATTCATAATGTACCATTTCTTTTCTCTGGCAATTATGGTGCATTTTCCAAGACTTCATTCAAGTTAAGATTTACTGGAGTAGCAAAATGACAAGATTTAAAATAATACTAATTCTGGCGCTATTTATTTCTCTTTTTAGGGGATGCATTTTAGAAGATCGTTATTTCGATGGGAGGTTGTCGATAAGTTACGATCCGGCATATCCGTATACTAATACTTTAGATTTTGATTTTAAACCTTATACTGACACTTTACTAAGAATAGTTGATAAATATGGAAATGCAGAAACGAAACCTAAAACAAAATATGCAGGCTATACAATTGTTGGCCCTCATATAATTGACTATAAGCATATTAATAACAGGATCTTTTTAACCAGAATAGGAGAGAAGAATGTGTTTTCAAAAGAGGAGTTAGATTCGAATATTTGTAGTCACTATGATTTAGAAATCAAAGATTATACAACTCGAATGCAAAATCTTTTAGATAGAAAAGAACTATATAAATACTACTATTACGACAATGATAGTCTAGCACTATTTGGTCCTTATAATAAGGCGGAAATAAGTAAAATCGCAAAGTCTTATGGTTTTAGTTATCCAGATTAGATATATTTAAAACGTTTCGACTAAGAAGCATCTTATCTTAACACCCAAAGATAACGACTAAACAATAAATTGTTTGAAGTGTATATCTCTCTGCAAGTGAAATTAAACATTTGCAGAGAGATTTTTTTTAGAAGTTGTGTTAGCCAGCACCATTCTCCTTCAAACCTGATGAACAAACTGTCGTAGCAGGTTCAGCGGATGGTTTTAAGGCTGACTTAGGCGGTGGCATTAGTTCCGGATCAAATGTAGGCAAAAGTGTTGCGTTTGATTATGATGCGGTGAAAGCGCAATCTGGTGTAAGTAAAGTTCTAGTTAAAATATGGTTTATGATAGACTATGAAGGAGCTATGGGATTTGGACATAAGGCAAATGCTCTTGAGCTACCAGATGGTTTTCATCTATTTTCTAAAAATGGAGCTGGTGCACATGGTAATAAACTTTGGGGTCAATCATACTCACCACAAGTTGGGACTGATGAAACTTTTTCTTTGTTTAAAAACAAAGTAGAGTTCGTATTAGAAGGATCGCTAAAATATGATGCTGTGTTTGTTGTTACAGTATCAAGCAGTCCGGAAGATTTAGATGTCTTGATAAACTCTTTGACAAATCAAGTTCTATCAGACTATAAAATTGATGCAGATGCATGTCCTCACACAAGTGTATATACTTCTGAATGGCTTCATGGAGATATGCCGGGATCCGGCGTATTTTCTCATGCACTGAGGATTCCCAGTATATATTATAATATATTATGGTCAAATTTGTCCGAAGATGGTTTTAAAATTACACCTATTTATAACTTAGAAAAAGTTCGTAAAAAGTGGAAACTTATTAAGGAACAGAGAAGTATAAATTAGAAAGTATTCTAAAATTGTGGGAACTAATTAAGGAACAAAGAAGTAACATATTTTAAGGCATTTTATGAAATATTATATCATGGTATTTATCGTACTTTTTATAAGCTCTTGTACATGGCTGAACTGGAATCCTTTAGCATCCGGTATGTTGAGGTTTTCAGATTCTATAGAACAATCCAAACAGTATGGTATTTTCATAGAAGAATATGAAATTGACACACTTGAAACGGATCATGAAATATTGGAAGCGATACAAGCAGTAGAAATATGAACAGAATATGATGCAATTTCGACAAGTATCTCTACAAAAGTGGAAATTGATACTAATAAACCAAATGAGTGTTTTTGTTTTAGTTTTAAACCTAAAACCTATGACAAAGATAATTTAGCTTATATAAATAAATTCTTCTCAAATTTTGGTTGGTATAAAGAGAAAGATAGATACTACAGAATTAATTTAAGAAGTTTTTTGAAAAAAAATGATAAAGGGTTTTATCGTCAAACTCCAACTGGATACAAGATCAATATGAAGACTGATTCCAAAATAATAATTCAACATTTTGAGAACGACTCTTGCATATATAAAATGGTATTTAATAAAAAAGAATAACACTTACGTTTTATAATATGAACAATAAGTAGAGCAAATTTCTGATATTAGATAATTTGCTCTATTTTTATATCATACCAATTGGATGACAGAACTTAGACCTGTATTTGAGATACTTTTTGTGGTGAACCAGAACATTTCTACAAAATAAATGATCTAAAATACCAAAAATAACGACTAAACAATAAATCGTTTAAAGTGTATATCTCTCTGCAAGTAAAATTAAACCTTTGCAGAGAGATTTTTTTTAGAAGTTGTGTTAGCCAGCACCATTCTCCTTCAAACCTGATGAGCAAACTGTCGTAGCAGGCTCAGCGGATGGTTTTAAGGCTGACTTAGGCGGTGGCATTAGTTCCGGATCAAATGTAGGCAAAAGTGTTGCGTTTGATTATAATGCGGCTAGGGCAAGAGTATTTGAATTTACTCAAGACTGGAATAAGATAAACAAACTTGAACATATGGGTGATATAATGAATCTATTTAACTATTATTTAGATAATCCAAGCCAAGAAGGTGAAGTCTATAATGGAAACTTTTTATTTCTAAAATGTTTGGCACATTACCAGACGGGAAAAGTAGATCAATCCGGTAAGGTTATTCCACTATGGGTAGATGCAAATTCAATTGATCTTGGAATTTTACCTGAAAAAACTGGTGTTGTTGGTAGAAGTCTTTTTCATTTTAGCGATGCAAATCTAAAAGCTTATGATAATTTTGCGGATTTATCAGATGAGGGACTAGCTCTGGGCAAAATTGATTTGTTATCATTAGATGATAGAGTAATGATATTTTCAGACACATACGATTTTAATGTAGAGTCTGACAAATTTACACTACATACTAAGATCATTCCATTTATAGGTAGTTTATTTACAGGGCGAAATGCTGGCAATGCAATTTCTTGGTCTATCCATAATATTCTTGTTCCTTTGGTTCGCAATCGTCCAGCTCATGGACCATTTACTATATATTTTAGTGGAGAGATAAAAAAATGAGATTAATAATATATATCGTTATTTCATTTGTGTTTGTGTTATGCGCTTGTGATCATAAAGATCATTATTTTAATGGAAGAGTAGAAATATCGGAAGAAGACAGATTATATTCCTATTCATCTCAAGCATTTCTCAATTTTGTAGATGGCGATACGTTGAGATATTATCATAAAAATAAATATGATAGTATAGTTGAATTTGTTGCTCTAAAAAACAATACTTACATAATGATGTTATATTCTCATGTATCTGATTGTAAAGAATTTGGAGATAAGCTTTTTATCACTCAAATTCCAAATAAATATTTATTTGATATTCCTGATACACTGGAAAGACGTTTTACTGCAACATTATATTCATTTATGGATCCTGACGAATACTCAAGTAAGATGCAGGAAATTGAGAAACAACCGGAATTATATGAGTACTATTACTTTGATAATAGTAAGACAACTTTATTTGGACCTTATACGAAAAAAGAAATATCAGAGATAGCAAAATCAATGGGTTACCATTATCCTAATTTGTTTAATTAAACTGTATCTGTAAAACGATAAATCGTTTAAAGTGTATATCTCTCTGCAAGTAAAATTAAACCTTTGCAGAGAGTTTTTTTTTAGAATTATTATAAAATATTTAAGCTGTTGGAATGTAAAAATAAGTTCATAATATAAATTATTCTAAACTCTATTGATTTGTAAAACCACAGTTCACTCTTGACCTTTTGTATATCATTAATACATATATTATTGTATATTATCACGGCAGTGAAAAGAGAATAGTTTGTAAATATTTCTATTGTTTGTCCTGCTTTGAATAAAGTTTATGGAATTACCCAAAACGCCTAAAACGAGCTCGTGTAAAGGCTTTGGGGAGGATTTTTTTTAGATTCTTATATTAGTGCTTAACCTGCTAATTACTAAAAATATCATTGATAGCATCTAAAGTTTGTTTGTCGTCTTTTCTGAAATATTGGTCTATCATCCTGTCGGCTCTGTGACCTGTAATTGCTTTTACTACTTGCTGATTTACGCCATGGTAGGAGGCAAGTGAAACAAAAGTTCTTCTAGCCACATGGGTAGTCAGGAAAACAAATTTTGGATATGTTTCTTGTATTGCCTCTGCACCGGAATACTTAGTGATCGTCACTATTTCATGCAAACCAGCGAGCTCACCCAGTAATTTGAGGTTATTATTCAATTTTTGGTTGCTGATCATTGGCAGTTTGTAGTCATATTTCTTGATAATCTCCATAGCTGAGTCTGAAAGTGGTATATTCATTTTCGATTTTGTCTTTTGTTGGGTAAAAGTCCAAACTCCATTTTTTACATCATTGTAGTCAAACTTAGCTGCATCTGAGTATCTTTGACCTGTATATACCATAAATAAGAAAAGG
>OZ223201.1:0-463694 GCA_965140345.1 Kapaibacterium sp. (SeqCode) | reverse complement strand
CGATCCACTTTATTGATAAAAGCAATACGTGGTACATTGTATCTTCTCATCTGTCTGTCTACTGTAATAGACTGAGATTGTACACCCTGCTACGCCACAAAGTACCAAAACAGTACCATCTAAAACGCGAAGCGCTCTTTCAACTTCTACTGTAAAATCGATATGGCCCGGAGTATCAATTAGATTAAAGTGATATCCTTTCCATTCTGCATGAGTTGCAGCAGATTGGATAGTGATACCTTTTTCTCTTTCCAAATCCATTGAGTCCATTGTAGGACCATTTCCGCCTTTACTTCTAACTTCAATGATTTGGGTGAATCTTTCCGGTATAAACAATACACGTTCAACTTAGTGTTGTTTTACCGGAGTCAATGTGAGCGGCAATACCGATATTCCTGATTTTTGAAATGTCTATCATTTCTTTACCAACCCTGATAGAATTGTTAATAATATTATTGTAGCTTTTTTGATTTTCTTTTTTTTCGCATCATCTTATATGCGATAACAAATGTAAATTATTGCAAGCAAAATATTTAATCAATTTCTGCAAATTTCGTTGCTATTACTTTAAATAATCTTTGATTGCCTAATTTATTAATTTGTTGTATATAAAACCTATCAATTAGGTTTAAACCAAAAAAAGCCGCTTTATTCTTTCAAAAGCGGCTTTTTGAAAAAATGCAGCACTACATTGTAGGTCTCTCAATGCCTGAGATACCAGATTCATTGTATTGCTCTTCTACAGGGCGTCCGAAAATATTACCTACTGTACTATCAATAAGTATTTCCTGATATTCTCTTAGACCTGTACCGGCAGGAATCAATTGTCCCAAAATAATTTTTCTTTCAAGCCGATTAGATTATCAACTTTACCTGCTATTGAAGCATCAGAAAGCACTCTGGTTGTTTCCCTGGAATGAAGAAGCAGATAGCCAGCTTTCAGTAGTCAATGATGCCTGAGTGATACCTAATAAAATAGGAACTGACACTGCAGGTTCTGCCGGTCTGAAATGCAGCCGGTTTTGACCTTGCTTTTTAAGCTCTCTGTTGGCTTCTCTTACTTTCTTTCTTGACATCAAATAATTTTCGTTGAATTTAGAATCAGCTTTTTCAGTGATTACTACATTGTTTTCAACTTATCATTTTCGTCTTTAAACCTTAAACGATCTACGTGATCATTTTCCAAGAATGTTGAATCGCCGGAATCTACGATTTTAACTTTTTGTAGCATCTGGCGCACAATTACTTCAATGTGTTTATCATTGATTTTTACACCCTGCATACGGTATACATCTTGGATTTCATTTACTAAGTATTCTTGCACCGCGTGTGGCCCTTTAATTCTCAAAATATCATGAGGATTAATAGAACCTTCTGTCAGTCTGTCACCTGCGCGAACAAAATCACTTTCCTGAACCAAAATATATTTACCTACAGGTATCGCTGTATTCCATTACTGTTTTTTCGTCTAAAGAGTCACTACAACTACTCGCTGACCACGTTTCTGTTTACCAAATGATATTATACCATCGATATCAGATACTGAAGCCGGATTTTGAGGAGCTCTCGCTTCAATAGTTCAGTTACTCGTGGCAAACCACCAGTGATATCTCGAGTACGACCCAAATCTCTTGGGATTTTAACCAATGGAGAACCTACAGAAACCATTTCTTCGTCATCAACTCTAAGCTGAGCACGAGTAGGAATATTGTATGTTTTAAGCACTTGACCTTCATCATCTATGATTTCAATCGCAGGTGCTTTAGTTCTGTCTCTTGAGTCAGTTACAACTTTAGTAATGTGTCCTGTCTGCTCATCGTTAACTTCGCGATATGTTACGTTTTGTTGTAAGTCTTTATATCTAACTCGTCCTGTAGCTTCTGTGATAATCGAAGCATTGTACGGATCCCATTCGTAGATCATCTGACCTTTCTTAACTATATCACCTTCGTTTACAAGAAGTTCTGCAACCATAAGTGGCATCATATTTAGTCAAGGTACGATCTGATTCCGGATCTACAATGTGAATCTCACCACTACGGCTTACTACAATTTGAACTAGACCATCATCGCCTTCATAGCTGATAATTCTTAAGTTTTCAAATTTTGATTTTACCTTCAAATTTTGCAACTACTGAAGACTGAGAATGCAATCAAAGCTGCAGTACCACCGGTGTGGAAACGTACGTAGTGTAAGCTGAGTACCAGGTTCACCAATTGACTGTGAAGCAATAGTACCAACAGCTTCACCCTGATCCACTTCGTTGCTTGTTGCCATGTTACTACCGTAACATTTAGCACAAAACACCTCGACGGGACTCGCATGTAAGTACAGAACGGATTACAACTCTTTCAATGGCTGATGCTTCGATTTCGCGTGCTAACTGCTCGGTAATCATCTCACCGGCTTTGCATAGCACTGCATTGGTAATCGGATCAACTACATCATTTAAAGCTGTACGTCCTAAGATTCTTTCATATAATGGTTCTTTAAATCTCTTCGCCGTCTTTCAATGCAGTCATTTCTACACCACGAATAGTTCCGCAGTCTTCAAATGAAATAATAACATCCTGAGCAACGTCGTGCAAACGTCTTGTCAAATAACCCGCATCCGCAGTTTTCAAAGCGGTATCGGCCAAACCTTTACGAGCACCGTGAGTAGAAATAAAGTACTCAAGGATAGATAGCCCTTCTTTAAAGTTTGACATAATCGGGTTTTCAATCAATTCGCCTGTTGAACCGGATAATGACTTTTTCGGTTTACCCATCAAACCACGCATACCTGCAAGCTGACGAATCTGCTCTTTGGAACCACGGGCTTGAGAGTCAAGCATCATCCAGAATGTATTGAAACCATCTTTATCTTTTGCCAGCTCATTATAAAGCTTATCAGCAATCTTGTTAGTAGCATTTGACCAGTTATCGATGATTTTGTTATATCTCTCACCACTTGAAATCACACCATTTGTGTAAGCACCTTCAATCGTGTCAATCTTATCTTGAGTAGAAGAAATAATCTGCATTTTATCATCAGGGATTACCACGTCATGGATACTTACTGAAAGACCACCACGGGTCGCATAAGTGAAGCCCATTTCTTTCAAGGCATCAAGGAATACAACTGTTTTAGCCAAACCTGCAACTCGGAAACATACACCAATAATCTGGCGTAAGCGTTTTTTCGTCAAAACTTCATTGATATATCCAAGTTCTTCAGGTACGATTTCATTAAGTAAGATTCTACCAACAGTAGTTTCTAATACTGAACCGTTATATCTAACTTTAACTTTCGCATGTAAATGTGCTTTTTCAGAGTTCAAGGCAATAACTACTTCATCTTTAGAAGCAAAGAATTTGCCTTCGCCCGGAGCACCTTTTCTTAACTTAGTAAGATAATATGCACCCAATACCATATCCTGTGAAGGGACCGCAATCGGGTTACCATTCTGAGTGTGCATGATATTGTGAGGAGCCAAGATCAGTAATAATGCTTCCAACTGTGCTTCGTGTGATATCGGAAGGTGAACAGCCATCTGGTCACCGTCAAAATCGGCGTTAAATGCCGTACACACAAGCGGGTGTAGCTGAATTGCTTTACCTTCAATAAGTCTAGGCTGAAACGCCTGAATACCCAATCTGTGAAGCGTAGGAGCACGGTTAAGCATTACCGGGTGTCCTTCAATCACTTTTTCTAAGATATCCCAAACTTCGTTTGTCTTGCGTTCAACCATTTTCTTAGCGCTTTTTACAGTTTTTACGTGACCGCGCTCAATCAATTTTCTAATAATAAAAGGTTTGAAAAGCTCAACTGCCATGTCTTTTGGAAGACCGCATTCGTGCAATTTCAACTCAGGGCCAACAACAATTACTGAACGACCGGAATAATCCACACGTTTACCCAGCAAGTTTTGACGGAAACGGCCTGTTTTACCTTTCAAAGTATCAGCTAGAGATTTTAAGGCTCTTTGTGATTCACTTCTAACAGCACGACGGCTATTATCAAAAAGTGCATCTACTGATTCCTGAAGCATACGCTTTTCATTACGCAAAATAACCTCAGGAGCTTTAATATCTATTAGTCTTTTCAGACGGTTATTTCTAATTATAACACGGCGGTATAAATCATTCAAATCTGAAGTCGCAAATCTACCACCTTCTAATGGAACTAACGGACGCAAATCCGGTGGAATCACAGGAATAACATCAAGCACCATCCAGCTAGGTTCGTTTGCAAACTCACCTTCCTGGCTTTGTCTGAAGGCATCCAAAACTCTCAAACGTTTTAGCAAATCTGCTTTTTTCTGCTGAGAAGTTTCAGTTTTAAGATTTTCTTTCAAATCGAAATATTCTTTTTCAGGTTCTACTCTTTTGAGCATTTCCTTCAAAGCTTCACCACCGATAAGAGCGATAAATTTATTTGGATCTTCATCATCCAACTCATGATCTTCTTTAGTCAATGAGTCCATAACATCCAAATACTGCTCTTCAGTAAGCAAATCTTTTTTCTGCAGGCCTGTACGTCCAGGCTGAACAACTATATATGATTCGTAATAAACTACACGCTCAACATCTTTGGTTGGCATACCTAAAATCGCACTGATTTTACTTGGTAAAGTGCGTAGGAACCAAATATGTACCACTGGAACGGCAAGCATAATATGCCCCATTCTTTCACGGCGAACAGATTTTTGAGTAACTTCCACGCCGCAACGGTCGCAAACGATACCTTTATATCTGATTCTTTTGTATTTACCGCAAGCACATTCCCAATCTCTGATCGGCCCAAAGATTTTTTCGCAAAATAGACCATCCTTTTCAGGTCTGAAAGATCTATAATTTATAGTCTCAGGTTTAGTTACCTCACCATGCGAACGATTCAAAATATCATCCGGAGAAGCTATTTTGATCGAGATTTTACTAAATCCTCGCCTTGGTATAGCCATAGATTGCATGGGTGTCCTCTATAAATTTATGTTACTTTTTTTATTTCTTACTTCGTAATTCCAATTGCCTGTCTGCTGATTGTATTCAATCAAACCAGACTACTCAATATGAACATCCAAGCAAAGACCTTGAAGCTCACGAACCAATACATTAAATGATTCAGGAATATTAGGGTCAGGCATATTTTCGCCTTTTACTATAGTTTCATACATCTTAGCTCTACCCTGAACGTCATCAGACTTCATAGTAATCATTTCCTGCAATGTATGTGATGCACCATAAGCTTCTAATGCCCATACCTCCATCTCTCCAAGTCTCTGACCACCAAATTGAGCTTTACCACCCAAAGGCTGTTGAGTAATTAGTGAGTAAGGACCTATAGAACGTGCGTGAAGTTTATCGTCAACCATGTGACCCAACTTAAGCATATAGATTATACCGACTGTAACTTTTTCATGGAACTGATCACCAGTACGTCCATCAACCAAAACTGTTTTACCTGAACGTGGCAAACCTGCTTTTTCCAAAAAGTCACCAACCTGATCCCAAGTGGCACCATCAAAAATAGGAGTCGCAAAATAAGTTCCTAATTTTTGACCTGCCCAACCCAATGCAGTTTCATACAGCTGACCAAGGTTCATACGAGAAGGCACGCCAAGCGGATTAAGTACGATGTCCACAGGAGTTCCATCTGGCAAGAAAGGCATATCTTCTCTAGGAACGATCTTAGATACAATACCTTTATTACCGTGACGACCTGCCATCTTATCACCAACTTGAAGTTTACGTTTTTTAGCAACATAAACTTTTGCCATCTGTAAGATACCGGGTTGTAATTCATCGCCGGCAGCTAATTTATTCTTTTCGGATCTGAATGTTGCTTTTTCGTCTTCTCTACGTGTTTTGTAGTTTGACAATAGCTCCATTAACAAATCATTTCTTTCTTCATCAGCCAAAATTGGCTCTCTCATAGAAATCTTTTCAAGACTTAGAGTTTCTTCATCAAATTTATTGATGATATCGCCTTTATTGATTTTTGTACCGCTTCTGAAAACAGTAATATTTGGTTCTTCTGTTTTCATACCTAGAACTGTTTCACCAACAAGCATACTTTCAAGTTTGTCCAAACATTCTAAGTCGATACGTTTCAAATTACGTTTTTCCAAATTATCTAATTGGTCTTTACGTTTTTTCTCTTGCGCTCTTTGATCTTTATCCATTGTAATCAATCTACGTGTAAATAACTTAGTATTGATCACCACACCTTTCAAGCCAGGAGTTGCTTTCAATGAAACATCTTTTACATCACCTGCTTTATCACCAAATATCGCTCTAAGTAATTTTTCTTCCGGAGTAGGGTCAGTTTCGCCTTTAGGAGTAATCTTACCAATAAGAATATCACCTTCACCAATCTTAGCACCTACTCTAATGATACCGTGTTCATCAAGATCTTTAGTAGCTTCTTCACTTACGTTTGGTATCTCTCTTGTAAATTCTTCCTCGCCGCGTTTAGTATCTCTCACCTGAAGAGTAAACTCTTCAATGTGAATAGAAGTAAAGATATCTTCGCTTACCATTCTCTGAGAAATAATAATCGCATCCTCAAAGTTATAACCTCTCCAAGGCATAAACGCAACCAGAATATTTTGACCTAAAGCTAATTCGCCTGTTTCAGTAGAAGCGCCATCAGCTAGAGGAGTGCCTTTTACAACTTTCTGACCTTTTTTAACAATCGGTCTTTGGTTAACACAAGTATCCTGGTTAGTACGGATGAATTTATGCATTCTATATTCTTTGACTTCCTGATAATTGAAGTCTTTCAATTTTTCTTCTTCAGTACGTTTATCTACATATTTAACTCGTACAAGATCACCTGCTACATAAACCACTTCACCTTCACCCTCAGCAACTATTAAAGTTCTTGAGTCTCTGGCAATTCTGGCTTCCATACCTGTACCGCAAATAGGCGCTCCCGGTCTTAAAAGAGGAACAGCCTGACGTTGCATGTTTGAACCCATAAGTGCACGGTTCGCATCATCATGCTCTAGGAACGGAATCATTGCAGATGCAGCAGAAGTAATCTGGTCAGTAGAAACGTCCATATAGTTGACCTGTTTAGGGTGAACTATCACAAAATCACCACTTCTTCTTGCTCTAACTTTGTTACCTAAGATATTACCATCATCATCAATCGGAGTTGATGCAGGAACAACGATAGTACCGTCTTCTTTTTCTGCTGGTAAATATATAATCTCTTTAGTAACCACACCTTTTATAACTTTTCTATATGGTGTTTCAATAAAGCCAAGCTCATTGATTTTAGAGTGAATAGCCAAAGAAGAAATCAAACCAATGTTTGGTCCCTCAGGTGTTTCAATCGGACATAAACGACCATAGTGAGTATAGTGAACGTCACGAACCTCAAAACCGGCTCTTTCACGAGTCAAACCACCAGGCCCTAAGGCTGAAGTTCTACGTTTGTGAGTAAGCTCAGAAAGCGGATTAGTTTGATCCATAAACTGAGATAGCTGGTTAGTACCAAAGAACTGATTAACAACAGAACTTATTGTTCTTGCATTAACTAGTTCGCTTGGCGTGATCTGATCACCATCATGTATAGATAATCTTTCTCTGATAGTACGAGCCATTCTTGCAAGCCCAACGTTAAACTGAGCAGCTAGCTGTTCTCCCACAGAGCGCACACGTCTGTTACCCAAGTGATCAATATCATCACCAGTATGTTTTTGTGCGTGCAAAGAGATTAGCTTCTTGATAATAGCTACAATATCTTCCGTGGTCAAAGTAGTTTGCTCAAGAGGCAAATCAAGATTTAATTTTTCATTTATTCTAAAGCGACCAACAGCACCTAAATCATATCTCTTATCATTAAAGAATAATTTTTCTAATAATGCTTCAGCGGTTTCGATGTCAGGTGGCTCACTACTACGTAGCTGTCTGTAGATAGCTTCCAAAGCATCATCGCGTGTTTTTGCAGTATCTTTAGTCAAAGTACGTGCAATTACCGGCTCATCTGTCGGATCTTTATATTTAAAAAGTCTAACAGGTAAAAGCTCAGCTTCTTTCATAACAGCAAATAGCTCTTCGTCGATAATAGCATCGCGAACAGCAATAATTTCACCAGTATTTAAATCAATAACGTCAGAAGCTATTCTTCTGCCGATTGCTTCTTCATTCAAATCTTCAGGCTGAATATCTTCTGCTAATTCAAATAAAGATAAAATATCTTCATCAGAAGAATAACCCAAAGCTCTTAGTAGCGTAGTAACAGGGAATTTTTTCTTACGATCGATATATGCATACATAACGTCATGGATATCAGTCGTAAATTCCACCCAAGAACCACGGAAAGGTATAATACGTGCTGTGTAGATACGAGTACCGTTCGGGTGCATTGTATCATCAAAAAACACGCCCGGAGAGCGGTGAATCTGAGACACAATTACTCTCTCTGCACCATTAATAATAAAAGTACCTCTTGGAGTCATCGCAGGAATATTACCAAGATAAACCTCTTGCTCAATAGCATCGATATAATCTTCAGAGTCTTTTTCCGCTTTAGAAGAAAGTCTAAGCTTAGCTTTCAATGGTTTTGAAAACGTCAATTCCCTTTCACGGCATTCATCTTCAGAATATTTAGGTTTTTCGATAACATATTCCACAAAGTCCAATTGAAATATTTCAGATGCATCTTCTATAGGAAAGTTAGTAGAAAACGCAGCCTGTAGCCCTTTCATTTCTCTTTTGAAAGCTGGCACAGTTTCCTGTAGAAAATCATGGTACGAATCTAACTGTATATTAAGAAGATCAGGATAAGTACTCGCTATATCGGCTCTTGAAAAAGTTATCCTCTCGCGAAGTCTTATCAAATCGGAATCGCTTTTCAAAACGTTCAAATTATCTATCGTATTAGGTCGTCTCGCCTTATCACTAATAAGTATGGATTCGTAACCTTTTTCGCTAATTTGGTCTTGAGTTTTGTTGGCGTCCACGGAACACCTCCTCGCTTGAATACATTACGAAAAAAATAGGATTTTTTGATAACTC
Organism: Kapaibacterium sp. (SeqCode); assembly: GCA_965140345.1. Taxonomy (GTDB): domain Bacteria; phylum Bacteroidota; class Ignavibacteria; order Kapaibacteriales; family UBA2268; genus JBFHIJ01. The sequence goes on along the minus strand of OZ223201.1, from coordinate 454,684 downwards.
AGGCTTGTGAATTATCAAAAAATCCTATTCAAAAATTTTAGTAGAAAGTTTCTCATCTATTTCTTAACTTATATTAGAAAATTCCGGCAGCAATAAAGAGATAGAGTCAGTAGAAAAATAAATATGCGCTCAAAAGTAAAATGACAAAAGGGGGAAGCGATTTTTTTTAATCGCTACCCCATTGTAAATATCTCTCGTCAAACTATTTAAGAGTAGCTTTAGCGCCAGCTTCTTCAAGTTGTTTCTTAAGAGCTTCAGCTTCATCTTTAGCACAAGCTTCTTTGATTACTTTTGGAGCTGATTCAACGATTTCTTTAGCTTCTTTCAAGCCAAGGCCTGTAAGTTCGCGAACGATTTTGATTACATTCAATTTTTTACCGCCAACTTCAGTCAATTCTACGTCAAATTCAGTTTTTTCTTCTGCAGCTTCTTCAGCAGCAGCAGCTGGCATAGCGCCACCCATCATTACTGGAGCAGCAGCAGTTACGCCGAATTTTTCTTCCATAGCTTCTTTAAGTTCAGCAGCTTCAACTAATGTTAAATTACCAATTTTCTCTAGCAATTCTTCTACGATCGGTGTCATTTTCTCACCTTTATAAATTATTTATTGACTATTTTCTTAATTAACTAATTTTTTATGTTGCTTAGTCTTATTCACTTTTATGCAACATTGTTTTGCTTTTTAGCAACTTCTTCTATCAAAGAAGCAACGTCGCGCATTACTGCATTGATAGAACCAACGATACCTGAAGCCGGTGAACCAAGTGAACCGCAAATCGCAGCATACATATCTTGTTTAGATGGCAATGAAGCAAGTACATCAAGTTTAGTACTGTCAAACATTTCACCTTCAAGGACTGCTGATTTATATACAGGTTTTTCTACTTTCTTGAAAGATTCTTTGATAATTTTTGCAGGTGCTGTAGGATCATCATAGCTGATAATCATTGCAGTCTGACCTTTTGTAGCTTCTACCGGTAACTCATCAAAACCACCGATTTCTGTTAAAGCTCTTCTTATCAAAGTATTTTTTGCTACTTTCATTACTACTTCTTTTTCTCTTAAAGTAGATCTGAAGTTTGCTGTTTCAGAAACAGTCATAGTAGCAAAATCAACAAAATAGACACCAGTAGCATCTTTCAATTGTTCTACTAATCCGGCAACGATTTCCGTTTTTTTAGATTTAGAGATCATTAGCCTATACCTTTGTTTTTCTCTCAATTTTGACATATTTGCACCCTATCATGTAATTTACAATCAAAGGAGAAGCAGCAAACAAGCCCTATTTATGCGTAATAGTCTTAAATTCTTTTTTTTAGTCAGCTTCGCTAACTTTGAATGTAGACTCATCAACAAGCACACTTGGTCCCATTGTAGAAGACAAGAATACGCCTTTTACATATTTACCTTTTGCTGTTGTTGGTTTTGCTTTCAAAATTTTAGAATAGAAAACATTCAAGTTTTCAACTAATTTTTGAGCATCAAAAGAGCATTTACCCACTGAAGCGTGAATGTTACCAGTTTTGTCTACACGGTATTCAATTTTACCGGCTTTAACTTCTTCTACTGCTTTCGCAACGTCAGGAGTAACAGTACCAACTTTCGGGTTAGGCATAAGACCACGAGGTCCTAATATACGACCTAATTTACCAACTTCACCCATAACATCAGGTGTAGCGATAACTACGTCTACATCAGCCCAGCCACCTTTGATTTTTTCTACATATTCATCCAAGCCTGCATAATCTGCACCAGCAGCTAATGCTTCTTGGTCTTTTGGAGCTTTACATAGCACCAATACTTTTACAGTTTTACCTGTTCCATTCGGCAATGAAACCGTACCGCGTACCATTTGGTCAGCTTTTCTCGGGTCAACACCAAGCTTCATTGCAATATCGAATGATTCGTCGAATTTTGCAGTAGCACTTTTTTGAATAGCTTCTATAGCTTCTTGTAAGCCATATTCTTTAGAGCTATCTATTGTTTTAGCTACAGCATCATATCTTTTACCACGAGATTTCATTGTATATCACATATTTATAGTTAATAATTTTTTCTTCGCGGAATTAGTCTTCGTAAACTACGCCCATAGCTCTTGCTGTACCAGCAATCATGCTTATGGCACTATCCATAGAATCACAATTTAAATCTGGCATTTTGATTTTTGCAATATTTTCACATTGCTCTCTTGTGATTTTACCAACTTTTTTCTTGTTCGGCTCTGCAGAACCTGAATCCAAACCTATTTCTCTTTTGATTAGGAATGATGCAGGAGGAGTTTTAATATCAAACGTAAATGATTTGTCTGAATAGAACGTTATTAAAACAGGGAAAACAAAACCTTTATCTTTAGCAGTTTTGCCGTTGAACTGTTTAACAAATTCCATACCATTCAAACCACGTTGACCGAAAGCCGGACCAATAGGTGGAGCCATTGATGCTTCACCAGCTTTTAGCTGGAGTTTAAACGAACCTGCTACTTTCTTTGCCATTTTATTCTTTCACCGTAAATGTGAATATATTTTATTTGAATTTCTTGCTTAATGACTTTCAAGCTCTACCTGGCTAAAATCTAATTCTACCGGTGTCTTTCTTCCTAAGATACCGACCTCTACTTTCAGTTTTTGTTTTTCTTCGTTAACTTCTTTTACTGTTCCGCTAAACGTAGAAAAAGGACCGTCAATAACTTTGATAGGGTCTCCAACTGTAAAAGCAGTATCTATTGTAGCTACGTCTTTGCGTTCCTCTACTCGTCCTATTATTCTGTCAACCTCGGACTGCTGTAAAGGAGTGGCATCATTTCGTCTACCCACAAAGCTTACTACACCATGAAGATTTTGGATTACATCCTTAACTTTTTTATCCATTATGGTATGTACCAATATATAACCCGGCAAAAAGTTCTTAACCTTAGTTCGGCGCTTACCATTTCTGATTTCAAAAACAGTCTCCTGAGGTATTACTACCTCTTTAACCCTGTCTTCCAAACTAAGTCTTTTTACTTCAGACTCGATCGCTTGCTTAACTTTAGCCTCATGTCCGGTAAAAGTTCTGATTGCATACCACTTATGCTCGTCAGACAAATAGCCGGTATATATATTTTGATCCAAACTCATATTACCTTATTTGAGATAGTGTTAATAGATGCACTGCAATTTAGAATAGCAAGCTCATAGTCTGAGTCATGATTTGATCAATGACCAAAACTAATGCACTTATAACCAAAGTTGTACCGATAACAACCTTGGTTGATTCTTTTAATTGCTCTTTCGTAGGCCAGTGCACTTTTTTCATTTCACCGGCTACTTCATTGGCGAATATTTTGATTTTACCCAGCATAATAATCTGTGTCATATTTGATAAAAATAAAGTCGCTTGAATTGCGACTTCTTTTCTTCACTTGGGCACGGGTGGTAGGACTCGAACCCACAGCCTACGGTTTTGGAGACCGCCACTCTACCAATTGAGCTACACCCGTATGTTGATATGTAATCACTTAGCATCTTAATTCTTAATCCAAGAGCTAGTGAGCGGACTTGAACCGCCGACCCCTTCCTTACCAAGGAAGTGCTCTACCACTGAGCTACACCAGCAGCAGCGTCTCGTCCTCTATAAACATAAAATAGTCAGCAATCCCATTGCCGACTTATCTTATCTTTACGACCTTCATTCCATATTGGAGCGGGAGACGAGACTCGAACCCGCAACCCTCAGCTTGGAAGGCTGATGCTCTACCAATTGAGCTACTCCCGCGGAATTTTTTTAAGGTCATTTGTGGGCAGGGAAGGATTCGAACCTCCGTAGGGCGGAGCCCAGCAGATTTACAGTCTGCCCCGTTTGGCCACTTCGGTACCTACCCGATTGAGACTACAAAATTAAAGCTTTTATTTGAAATAAAAAAATCTTTTTTTCAATTTCTTTATTTTTTTTTCGACTCTAATAGCGTCGTCTTTTTTATCACCTTGTCAACGAACAGGAATTCAAAAATAACATTTTTTCTGAAACCTGCAAAATATTTTTTCAAATATTTTTCTTAATAAGGTTTTTATGTTTAAGAGCAACATCGCTCCCCTTAGAGAGCTCGCAAATATACATAGATTTCCATTAGCTCCAAAATATTTTTTGCTCTTTACCGTAAAATTAATTTAGCAGAGATGCTAAGTTTCTGAAGCTTAATAGCATACTCTTCTAACTTTTTTTACTTTTAATTTTTGAAAAAACTAATACTGCAGTGAGTTAATATGGAAAATCTTTACAATGCTACTGTTACAGGCAAAATTATGCTTACTCCTGATCTAATGATGCTTAGAGTTAGGACAGACTCGCCCCGTGAAAAGTTTATCGCAGGCCAGTACACAAACATTGGACTAGGTGCTTCCGAAACCAGAAGCCCTAATAGTGTTATTCCTCTTGAAACTATTCCCGACAAAACTCTTATCAAACGCCCTTACTCAATTGCCTCTGCTAATCACCAAACACAAGATTTCGAGTTTTATATAAGCCAGGTAAAATCCGGTCAGCTTACTCCTAGACTCTTTAATCTTTCTTTAGGCAGAAGAATGTGGGTTGATGAGGATATCTTTGGAATATTCCACCTTAGTCAAGTGCCTGAGTCCTGCAATATCGTCATGATAGCAACCGGAACTGGTCTAGCTCCATATATTAGCTTCTTGCGTTCTCATATTCAAGATTCCAAAAATAACAAAATGGCAGTATTCCATGGTGCAGCTTATCCGTGGGATTTAGGTTACTATAGCGAATTGTCTTTTATTAGTGCATCTTTTGAAAATTTCCATTATTTTCCTACCTTGCTAAAAGCAGATTCTACTTGGCAGGGACTAACTGGTTATATAGAAAAACATCTGGAAGCTGACATATTACAAAATGCCGGAATCGAATTAGATCCTGCAAAAACGCACTTCTTTTTGTGTGGTAATCCTAAAATGGTAGATTCTGTTACAAAATTTTTGCATAATTTTGGTTATACAAAACACTCAACAGAATGCGCCGGAGCCTTACATGTCGAAGAATATTAATATTTTTAGCTATTTACGTGTTATATTTTTACTATCATTTCTTATCTTTGCAAATGCATGCAGCGGTAATAAAAGTTCTTATATAAATGAATTAGAAGCCCATAGGAAAAAAAACGATAACTTCTATAAGTATGATAAAGAATCTCCGATTCCTGAAGTAATTAGAGAAAAATTTACAGGTTTGAATTACTTTGCTCCTGATGAAGCTTATAATGTTATCGCAAAGTATACAAAGTACCCTAATCCTGATACTCTTCTGTTCCAAACTAGCAAGGAAGATATTCAAAAATCATATCTAAGATATGCAAAACTTGAATTTGATCTTTTGGGGAAAGTATTTTCGATTGATGCTTTTGTATCTTTGAAAAACGGACTGGGAAATTACCTTTTTATTCCGTTTACTGATAATACTAACGGCAAAACCACCTACGACGCTGGTAGGTATCTGGACATAAGCGGACTGCCTCAGACAGACAAAATAAATTTAGATTTTAACAAAGCTTATGCTCCATACTGTGCATACAGTAATAACTACAGCTGCCCGTTAGTGCCTTTGAGCAATCATTTAGATACTGATATTAATGCAGGCGAAAAGATATTTTCTATTAAAAAATAACACAGCCTAAAATGAGCTTAAATATGCCAAAAAAAATATTAACTATTATGCTCCTGTCTATGATGGCAATGAGCTCTTGTATATTTGTGAAAAATAGCGACGCTCCGGATGTAAAACCAAGTGTAGCTCTTAGTCCTAAACCTGAAATTGCAATGTCCGAAGAAATCATTCGCTCTAATCAGGGAGATATGATTTCTTTCATACCTAAGGACTGGTTCCTTATGGATATAGAAGATAGAAAATCATCCGGAATAATTGCAGTAGCAGTTAATCCTGATTATTCACTTTCAGCAGTTTTTTCTCATATCCGCGGCAATAATATAATTGACCAGACAATCCAAAAAGAAGGTGTACTTGGTCTTGCCCGAATGAGCTTGGAAAGGCATAAAAGAAAAACTGCCGGCGACGTCAAAATGGTAGGTCAGTACCAGGAGATAACAATGGGAACACGCAAATTTGTAAGATATAAAATGAGTACCACCGGCGGCGCTCTTTCTACTGATGTAGCAGTTTTTAAAACTGAAACCGGTAACTACTACGAGTTTGCTCTTATTCCTATGGATGTGCTAGGGAAACCTTTACCTGCACAACCCGACATAGACCTGATATTTAACTCTATTGTTGCATCTATACAGTTTAATTAATATGGCTTTTTCCTCCGACATACAATCAATACTTGAAGCACTGAATGAAAAATCAGGCGGCACCTTACGTAAAGAGAATGATCTTGGTATGTTGCTGGAAACTATTGCTGATAAATTAGATCATGATTTACTTAATAGAATCATTTTTGCAGGTAAATCATTGTGGAAAATTGCGGAAACTATTCGTAGAGCAGGCGGATCTAATGATAGTACTGATAACCTCGAAAAAGAACTAATGAGACATATAGAAGATCTTAGATCTTATATTTATCAGGTAATGAAAGATTCAAATGGAAATCCTCCTTCAAAATTTACCACGACATACCTGGAAACAACTCAGGGATGTATCAGAAATCTGATAGATATGTCTCACGACTTAGCAATATTAAAAGATTTGCAGGGATAAAAATCCCTGCTTTTTTTGCATTTTCTACACTTTGGAAGTCCTGAAATAACAATTCCAGTTAAACCTTTAGATATCTGGAGCTGAGTCAAATTATACTAAGATTCAGCTACAATCTTAATCACCTCACATCTGTTTTAATCAATAAGATTAAGCTTATAAGTTCCTTTTTGCGGGTATCTTATTTCTGAACCGGACGAGAAACTTGCAAAAGATATATCTTCAGGTCTAATACCTTCAAATTCTATTGCCAGTTCAGGTACACCTTTATTTTGGTAATGGAAATAAGTGATTTTGGATTCACAGCTAATGATTTCTAATCCCGTGTTTGAGATTTTTATCTCACAGGCATTATCTATATGCATTTTTAAATATTCGTTATCATTTAAGTCGTTGCTCGGCTCTAAGCGGAAGAATATTTTATTGCCCTTATTGCCCCAATAGACTCGCTTAAGGAGTTCTCCTATCTGGTGCATTGCTGACATTGCCCCCACTGCATTAAAGACACCTGCGCCTTCCCAGCCTGTTTTTTCATCTCTAAATCCTGATATAATAGGATCAATTGTTGTTTTTGGATGTTGAAGGATTACACTGTCCTGCTCAGAAATTGGATGCGTCAAATATTCAGGTGCTTCTTTGCCAACTATTCTGTAAAACTCAGATAAATGCCAACGGAAAAGTTCATCGAAATCGCTTTTGTTTTCTGCGCTGTGTTCCGGACCGTACCACCAGTACCAGTCGGAACCTTCTGCAATATAAAGCTCATTCATTGCTTTTTCCCATTGTTCCTGTGGAAGACGCCCTTTCAGTGTTTCTGCCAGCTCTCTGGCTTCGCCAAGCATATTCCAGGCTTTGCGGTCGTCTTCGTCGCCAATCCAAATAGAGAAGTTTGCGTTAATCCATGAACCTGAGTAAATAGAATCTAATGTAGGCAGGAATTCATTTTCTCTTTTTGAGATTGCTTCACTCATGGTAACTGTAGTTATTTCTTCCATAGTAGTAAATCTGGAATAAAGCTCTCTGAGAAAAGGTCTGCCATTATCAAAATAGTATTCCCAGCAGTTTTCACCGTCAAGAATAACAGGTATAACTGATTGATCCAGAGCGTCTTCGCCATATACTTTTATAATTTCTTTTCTAATATTTATGATATGATTGCAGAAATCATCAGCCGCCTGGGAAGCATCCCAATTGGAATATACAAAACCGATTCTATCAGAAAGAAAATGATCACGGAAAAATACAGTTATATCACCTTCGGGAGTATTGAATTTTCTTGGGAAAAATTTATCTACATCTTTATTAATTCCGCCGGGAGTCTTGCTGAGTATTTCTTCGTCAGTAGCTACCCAACGCACTTTATTTTTAGCAAAAAGCTCAAGCGCTTTATTAGAAACAGAACCTTCAGATGGCCACATCCCATTTGGTTTTTTACTGAAAATATGTTCCGTGTATTTGAGTGCATGAGAAATATGCCATTCCGCATCTTCAGGATATTTGTATAATGGATTAGGCATTGGCACATTAGGCATAGCCTGCTTAGCTGATTCCGAATCGCATACCAATGGAATAATCGGATGATACATTGGAGAGCAGCTTAGCTCAATTTGGTTTAAATCCTGAAGAGACTTCATCTGACCTGTGACACGTTTTAGAAGTTCTATATGCCTATCGAGAATAAATATTTTTTCTTCTTCTGTAAAGTTGCCGCCTTTGTCAAAGAATCTTTTTATAGCGATATTTTCTTTGGAATAAGGTCCAAACCATGTGAGGTTATACCAAACCTGAAGGTCACGGAAATCCTGAGCTGAAAAGTTTGCCAAAGCTTCGTCGTGGTTTCTGCTGCGTTCGTAAAGATCTCTGTATCTGCCATAAGGCAGTACCATATTATCTACATGACAGAGGAAAAAGAGATTCAGAATTTCAGATTTTTGCTTCATATTCAGCATATCAGCCGGAATTTTGCTTAGTCTGAGTACTTTGTCTTCCTGTTTAGCAAAGATATAATCTTCAATTTGCATCATCATAGAAGGAACAAGATTGAAAGTTTGCTTTACTTTAGGGAATTCATGGAGCACTTCAGGCAGATCAAAATAATCTTTGACACCATGGAGGCGAGTCCAGGGCAGTAAAAATCCATCTTTATAACTATAGAGCGGCTGGTGTTTATGCCATAAAATGGCAACTTTAACAGGTTTCATCATATCTCACAGGCTAATTAACATTGCATCTCAAATATATAGCTAGGCGTCTCAAATAGCAAGATATTATTTATTTATATGCTGTTAAGCAAGTAATTCTATACTCGATGCACTCACTAAAGTTCTAGAATCATAAAAAGCCTTGTTGTTATTATATATGTTTCATATTTTTAGGCTTTAGTAATATAAATTTCTAAGAAGCTGCAGATGTACAAAATCTTATTAATATCGATGATGATGATCTTCGCAAGCAGGTGTGATGATAGATTCAAATATATTGACTCTTCTGAAATTGCAGACATTGCTGAAGATTATGGAATTGATTCTGCTTTGACACAACTTAAGATGGGTAGTAGCATGATACCAATTTTTAAAATAGATACTGTTGTTACCGAAAGATTGTTAGAGACAACAAAAAAAGCGGACTTTTCTGCAGAAACAGAGATGTTTTTAGTATATCATGCTATTCATACAAATGATACAACATATCTTGTTGATTATGTTAGAAGAAAAATTCTCAAGAAGCATACATTTAATCCTTCAGATTCTTTTTATAGAATGAGTTTAAGTTTTGCAATAGGTAATTTGGCTAATATGTTTCTCTTCCTTCAAAAAAATAGTATCGAGTATAGTACTGAACCGGTTTCTTATATAGACAGTTTGTTACGAAATAAATATACTCAGTATGACATTGATACAATGAGTTACCGTCGTACATTCTATTATCGTCTTCTGTCAGAAAACGAAGTTGAATATTTTGATTTGGTCGGGAAGTATGAGGAAATTGAAGATATTGATTTTGAGAAAGAACCGGCTTTTGCTAAATTGATAGAAGAATATTCAGGTGATAGGGTAACAATTTCTGTGATCTTTCATGATAAGGCTGCGTCTATTTATTTTTATGAAAATTGGGGTGGCAGAATGGGTAGAGGCACAGGTTACTTGATAGAATTAGTAGCTCCAAATAGATTGAAACTCACTAGTATTACAGATTGGATATCCTAAGACAGATTAAACATGAACTTCAGAGATAAAGTATTTATATCGGTAGCGGAAAATCTTAGCTTTTCTAAGGCGGCTGAGGAGCTGTTTATTAGTCAGCCGGCTGTGACTAAGCATATTAAGGAGATGGAATCTGCTTTGAACCTGGCTCTTTTTGAGCGCAAGGGTAATCGTGTATACCTGACTCAAGCAGGAAAGCTGGCTTATGAACATCTTAAAAATATCAGCAGTTTATACCGCGATATGGAGTTTGAGCTTGAAAAGCTGAATGACACTTTTAAGGGAAGTCTGAGGATTGGGGCAAGTTCTACTATTTCGCAGTATTTAATTCCTAAGATGCTTGCCGCATTTCATAAACGCTATCCTGAAATAGAGCTGTTTTTGTTTAATGGCAATTCTTTTGAGATGGAACAAAAGCTGCTCGCAAATGAAATTGATATGGCTCTGGTGGAAAATGCAGCTTCACATAGTGATATAAAATATATCAATTTTATGGATGATGAAATCATTGCGGTGGCTGGTTCTGAAAGCGTTTATGCTAAAAAGAAGGTAATTGCTATTGCGGATCTGAAAGAAGTACCAATAGTACTGCGTGAAAAAGGTTCGGGCTCTTTGCAGGTTATTCAGCATGCCCTTCAGAAACAAAATATAAATCCGGAAAATCTTAATATTACAATGCATCTTGGTAGCACTGAAGCTATTAAAAACTTCCTATTGGATTTTGACGGAATAGCTCTTATTTCCGAAAAAGCAATAGAAAAAGAGCTCCGCTTAAAGGAGTTGGTGAAAATCAATATTAAGAATTTTACTATTCAAAGGAAGTTCCGCTTCGCACACAGACAGGGACAAAATAGTTCTGCAACTCAGCTACTCATTGACTTCCTGTTGAGAATTTAGTAATTGCCTTCCTCAAATTCTTTGGAAGCGATATGCTCTAAATATTTTTTATTTAGTGTAATAGTGAATAGAGAAGATTTATCAGTTTTTTGGCATTGGATGTCCCCTGCAAAATATTTAATAATCCTTGCTGCATCCAAAAAGTGCATTTCATTATCAAACTGGTTACAGTTGTCAGTCAATTCAAATTCGATTCTGATTTTGTAGTTATTCTTTTCTTCGTAAGCTGTTATGTATTTTATCTGCTCAGGGATATTAAGTATTTTTTTGATACTGTTTCTGAATAAATCAGATTTTAAATAAATCGGCTGCGCAGAAGGTATATCATAGCGTTCTATATTATCATACTGGCTAATTATATCTTCCAGAATAAGATTCGGTGATGCAAGTGTAAAATACGAATTGCTGCAGTTCACTTCGCACATAGAAGATATATCATGCTTCATAGCTTCCAGTGCTTTTTTCAAATCCGGATTAATCTCAGTATTTTCTAATAATGTTTCGATACTTTGGAAGTTGTGAGATATTTTCTTAGAAACATGAGCAAGGTATTTTGATTCTGCAATAGCTTTTTCAGATTCATACATCTGGAATCCCTGCAGAATTTTTTTTCTCATATCTTTAAAAAAACCTACTCTGCCAAGTATATCTTTTTTAGTAGATAGCTCGAATGCATCTAAAATAACTGGTATACCGGTACTGTTATTACTTATTACCTGAGTTTCTGTTTTAGATGCAATAATTCCATTTTCATCAGCATCCACAAGAAATTCCTGAGGTAGCATAGTCAGCAGTTTATTTAAAGGTGGTTTTCTGCTTGAAGACCAACCGAAAAGCTCTTTTGCTGCCGGGTTCATGATCTTAGTCTTGCCTTTCTTATCGATAGCAATAATGGCATCAGATACGTGATGTATCAGTGCGCTATAAAAGTCGTGCACTGTGCTTAGCTGTTCCTGCAATTTGTTAATTTCAGTGATATCCTGAGCAATCTCCATCACTAAATCAACTTCACCGTTCTTTTTGCTTATAGGAATTGTCTGTACAATATAATTTGTTTTATCACCGGCACTTGTCACACCAATTTGAGTCGAAATATTATCTACGTCTTCCTCGAAAGAGAGTGAAGCAGGGCAGTTTGCGCATTTATGTTTCTTCTTTTTATATACTTCGTAGCAATGCGTACCAATCTTATTGCCAAATGTTTCCCTGAATTTGGCATTTGAACGAATTATTCGGAAGTCTCTGTCAATCACAGTTATATAATTCGGAACTTTCTCGAAAAGCATATTATATTCTTTAAGCCAGTGGCTGTTATCTGAAACATCTGAAGACATTTCCAAAACATAAGCTACTTCACCATTTTCATCTTTTATGGGAGAAAAATGCACGATAATATGGGTGGAAAATCCTGTTCTGGTAACAGTAGTTTCATCTGACACCCTCACTTGTCCGGTTTCAAAAACCTGTTGCATTTTACACTTTGTGCAAGGCTCGGCAAGATGTTTGCAGGTGTCATAACATTTTTTGCCTTCAAAGTCTCCAAAGGCTTCTTCAAATCTGCGATTCGCAGCCACAACATTATACTCTTTATCCACTATTGATAATCTGAAAGGTACAAGATCAAATAGTGGACTTGACAAAATACCATCAATAATACCGCTCATATTCCCACACAGTATAAAAAGAAGAAATGGATTGACACTACATTATAGCATATTTTTCTAATATTTCAAAATACTCGGGAAGTAATTCTGAAAAAAAATATAACAGTATTCATTTCTCTATAAAAATATGAAATTAAATAGCCGGATTTGAAATAATTAGTTGAATTATTTTATTTCTGTTGACTCGCCTGATAAAGCATTTATCAAGTTGAATAATATAAAAATAGCCTGCATATCTGAGATGACATACAGGCTATTTATAGTTTCTTAGATTTGCTTAAAAAAGTTCAGGGAACATTTCCTCTTCAATCATCTCGCACCATATATGCCCAATCATTATATGAGATTCCTGAACTCTGGCAGTCACATTGCTTGGAACTACTACTGCAACATCGCATAGAGAAAGTATCGATCCACCATCTTTACCAAGAAGGCCAATTACTTTCATATTTTTTTGTTTTGCTTGTTTACAAGCTCGGCTAACATTTTCAGAATTACCGGAAGTGGAAATTGCAATTAGTACATCACCTTCGTTGCCATAAGCTTCTACTCCTCGAGCAAAGACATTATCAAATCCTATGTCATTTCCTCCTGCAGTCATAATCGAAGGATCTACTGTAAGAGCAATTGCCGGAATAGCAGCACGATTTATTTCACTTCTCAGTCTGACAACTAATTCCGCAGCTAAGTGCTGGCTATCAGCAGCGCTGCCTCCATTGCCACAGAATAGTGCTTTTTTTCCTTTTTTCAGCTGTGCGGCAAGCATTTCACCGCATACTTGGATATCTTTAGTTTTTTCGTTAAGTACTTTATTTTTAACTGCAATACTTTCAGTAATCACATTTTGAATTTTTATTTTGCTATCCATTTTTATTTTGCTCCACTTATAAGCTGATCAATATCAAAATTGGCATTCTCTTTTAATTACCTGAAGTAATTCTGCCCTACCTAAACCAGACTTTGAGGAATAAGGCAATACTTCAAGAGCAAATCTGCATTGCGATATAAGCATATCTAACTGAGCTTTACGTTCTTCAATATCTTGTTGCTTTATTTTATCACATTTAGTCATAATTATAATATAGTTCTTCTCATGATTTTCCAGCCATTCTATAAGCTCCAGATCTGCTTCCTGCGGATCGTGTCGGCTATCTACTAAAACACAAACTAATTTTAAATGTCCACGTTTTTCCAGATAATCATAATTAAGGAAATGCCAGTGAGCTCTTTGTTTTTTAGAACGCTGAGCATAACCAAAGCCGGGCAAGTCAGCAAAGCACCATGTTTGCTCTACAAGGAAAAAGTTAATTGCAGCAGTTTTGCCGGGAGTTTGGCTAATACGTGCAAGATTTTTTCTATGCACTATGCTATTTATCAATGAAGATTTGCCTACATTTGATCTACCTGAAAATGCTACTTCAGGATAGATACTATCTGGATAATCTCCAATTTTCTGTGTACCAAAAACAAATTGAGCTTCGTTTATCTTAATCATATTTCTTTTATAGTATTAATATTCTACTCCAAATCTACGAAATTTTTCGCTTTGAAGTCTAGTCTTTATACGAGTCGGTATGCATAATTAGTTTAACCGGGCAACGAAATAATTTTTAGATATGAATATTTGATACTTATATTCATTTGCAGCATCTATTTGCTAGCCTTCACAATTAAAATACCAGCTCAGATTTCGATGAAAGATAGATCAAATATTGAAGTTATGGATCATTAATATTTCACAAGAATTAATTTTGCCTCTTTGAAAGTGTATCCTCGGCGATGTGCATACAAAGCAAGTTGATCATCACCTATTTTTGTTAAAGGAAAATATTTGGCATCTTTTTTTGGAAAAATAAATCCGCCTACAGCAGCTTTTGGGTCTATCATAAAATTGTCAGTCAACTTTGCCGGTATATACTTTTCTACTTCCAATAAATCAAATAATAATCTCTTATCTCCATGATTAGGCAAAATAGGATACCCTATTGCAGGCCGAATTCCTAATTGAATGTTCAAATTATTGGGTAAAATGCTGTCTGAAACCTTAACATGAACATATTCAGCTGCAGCTTCTGCAATAGCATTTGCAAAAATTTCAAGCATTAGCATATAATAGCTGTCATTTGCTTTCTCTTCAGCTATTTCATCATGATTTATTTGAACTGTAGTTACAAAGCCTGCTATCGTATCATAACCTGCACTTTTATCGCAAACAAAATCAGCAAGGGAATAATATGTAGAGTTATGCTTTTTTTTAAGCTGCTGACGCAGACAAGATAGTTTGCCAATGACATTTTGTTTTTCATCATCATAAATAATGATATCGTCATTTTCTGAATTTACAGGAAATAACTTATAAATTGAATACGCAGATAGAAGCTTATTTGAAATAACGTCCTTGTATAATTCATCTAAATCATTTTCAAAAAAATCTAAGTTATTAACAGATTGTTTCTTCGATGCCTCAAAGTCTTTAGTTGAAATATCCCATTGTTTCAATATGAGGTTAGAATCAATCAAGGGATATAAAACATTAATCGGAATATCATTTAGAACCTCTCTTTCTAAAAGTCCTTTGCTAACTGTCATAACCGAACTACTCTTTTCCGCTGAATGCAAAGCCTCTTCATAAAGCACGATTTCTTTAGATTTTGAAGTTTTATTATGCTTATTCCTTAATGCTTTATATTCATCTTTAACCGATGTAAGATATTCTATTTTTGCGTTTATATCTCTGGAAAAAATCTTATTGAATACAGATATACAATCAGAGGCATCAGAAGTATAAATAACGTCGCCTGAATAAGCTGTTGAAATTTTAAGTGCCGTGTGGATTTTTGAAGTAGTTGCACCACCTATTACTAAAGGAATTTGTAAACCTGAATTCTCCATAGCTCTGGCAACACTTACCATCTCATCTAGTGAAGGCGAAATCAGACCACTAAGAGCAATTACTACCGCTTTATGCTTAATAGCTGTCTCTATAATTTTATCAGCAGACACCATAATACCTAAATCAATTACCTTGTATCCATTACATTCCAGCACTACATTTATAATATTTTTGCCTATATCATGAACATCGCCTTTTACTGTAGCAAGAATTATAGGACCTTTTGTATAATTCAATTGAGATTCAGAATTAAAATATGGTCTAATATAATCGAATACACCTTTCAGTACTTTTGAACTTTTGACTACTTGTGGAAGGAACATCTTTCCGGTAGCAAATTTTTCTCCTACCTCCTGCATTGCGTTCATGATTGGCCTTTCAACTATATCAAGAGGTGCTATTCCTTGATCTAAAAGCAAGCGAACGCACTCTTCTATATTTTCGGAACTGCCTTGAATAATTCCCCGAATTAATCTATCCTCAGCACTTAACTCGCCAATATTTTGAGTTATGTCAACATGCTCATTATTTTTAGCAGACACTTCATCAACAAGATGAAGCAATACATTTAATGCATCTTCACTCTTATTGAATAAAACATTGTCAATTGCCAGTCTTAATGATGGATTGATTTCACCTTGATTAAGCAATTTCCCAGGATTTACAATTCCGGAATCCAAGCCATTTTCTACAGCATGAAAGATAAAAACAGAATTTATAGCTTCTCGTAAGTAATTATTCCCGCGAAAAGCGTAAGAAATATTACTTATCCCGCCACAGATTACATTATTTGGGTATCTATCTTTAAGCATTTTTACTGCTTTTAAATATTCTAAAGCATATTCATTATGCTCTTCGATACCGGTACCTATTGATAATACATTTGGATCAAATATAATATCCAATGGATTGAATTTTACTTCACAAGTCAGAATATTATATGCCCTGTCCAAAATTGCAACTTTCTTTTCGGAGGTTGTAGCCTGGCCATCTTCGTCAAAAGCCATAAGCAACACAGCAGCTCCGTAATTGCGTATCATTTTAGCTTTTTTTATAAATACATCTACACCATCTTTTAAAGATATTGAGTTGACTACTCCTTTTCCTGACAGATATTTTAATCCTTCAAAAAGAGTATCATCATGCGAAGAATCCAGCATAACTGGAACTTTAGCTATATTAAATTCGCTAAGTATCCCAAGCAATAGCTCTCGAATTATTGTCGCACCATTATCTAATTCATGATCTACATTAATATCAATGACGTCAGCCCCATTTTCTATCTGTAAAGAAGCTATTTTCAATGCATTTACATAATCTCTCTCATTAATAGTATCTCTAAAAAGCTTAGATCCGGCTATGTTTGTTCGTTCACCTATTTTTGCAAAATTCTTATCAAATTCAAAACACATAGCCTCTAAACCTGACAAATGCAATTTTGTCTGCACTTTCTCAAATTTGCGTGGAGTTGTTCCAAATGTGTGCTTAGAAATAACTTCAATATGCTCAGGAGTAGTGCCGCAGCAACCACCGACTATATTAATTAAACCTGCCTGTGCATATGATTCTAGAATTTTACCCATTTCAGCAGGCGTTTCAGTGTAATGTCCATGTTCGTCAGGAAATCCTGCATTAGGATAAATAATCAAAGGGAACCTTGATGTTTCAGAAAGAAGTCTTATATGCACATCCATCTGAGCAGCCCCCATTGAACAATTTAAGCCAATACCAAAAATATTTGGAACATCTGCAACGGCATAATAAAAAGCCTCTAAACTCTGCCCGTTCAACAACCTACCATGCTTGTCTATTGTCATGGATACTAATATCGGTAGATCAATATTATACTTTTCGAACAATGTATTTGCAGCAATCAACGCAGCTTTACAAAGTATTGGATCAAATACTGTTTCAATAAGAAGGATATCAATCCCTCCATCGATTAATCCTCTGATTTGCTCAGTGTAAGCTTCAACAAAATCATCAAACAAAAGATCTCTGGAGAATGGGTTGTTTTCGGGGATAGAAATTGATTTATTTGTTGGACCGATTGATCCTGCGACAAACCTCTCTTTGGTTGCAGTTCCGTATTCCTGTGCAAGTTCTTTTGCAATTTTTGCAGAAGCAAAATTCATTTCGTAAATAAAATTTTCGGTATGATAGTCTTGTTGGATAAATTTATTTGCCCCAAAAGAACAGGTCTCTATTATATCAGCACCTGCTTCCAGATATCTTTTATGCACTTCTCTTATTATTTGAGGAAAAGTAAGCGGCAGAATATCATGATTTCCTTTGAGGGAATAAGGGTGTTCTTTAAAAATATCGCCTCGATAATGCTCTTCAGACAAAGCAAATTGCTGTAATAACACTCCAGTGGCTCCATCAAGAAGTAAGATTCTCTCTCTGATAAGTTTATCTAATCTATTCTTTACAGAATCCATGATTAATCTCACTTTTTTTAATCCAAGCCAACTAATAAAGCTTATAAAGTATCTTCTTGCTCTATATATTCAATTACTTAAGATTTGTCATAAGTTGTATTTCATCGTTATTATCCAAATGCATTAACAGTATCAGAGACGCAGACAAAAATAACAAGTGTAAAGTTTAGATCGAAACCTATATGCGTTATATTACTGCAAAATTGAACACAATAAATGAACATAAATTATAAACAATAAAATTAATTTTATGCTTAATTTGATTGAGTCAAAGGAAAGATTTAGTAGAAACAAATTACTTTATGTTTCTACCGAGGAATTATTGAACAACTAAATAAGTTATTCGATATATGTTATCAATTTTTCTATGTATAGACAGTTACAACAGCTATCACTAATCTAAGCCAAGCTTTTGCAAAAATCTAACTAAAATTGTTTTGTTTATATAACCATTACCAGACTGTCCAAAAAAACACAGTGGATTATTTAGCTAAATGAACTCACCTCATCTCAATAAAGGCAACAATAGTCTCTCCGAAATTTTTCTCTTTAATGACCTTCATATCATCAGGCAGAGCGATTCCATAAATTTTACTGTATTCCAGCACCATAATTCCATCTTTTTTCAATAGCTTCCTTTCTGCAATTTGCTGAAGCATATCATTTGTAAATCCCGCTTTATATGGCGGATCTGAAAATATAATATCAAACTTTTTCTCTGTGGATCTGCAAAACTTCACTGCATCTGAATTTATTATTTCGTACTCTTCATTGGGAACTTTGAACTCAAGCATTATCTTTTTTATCATATCAATCACTTTGCGGTTTTTCTCCACATAAATGATATGCTCGCCGCCTCTGCTCAAAGCTTCCAGGCCTAAAGCACCGGTACCGGCACAAATATCAGCAATTTGAGCTTCTTCAATATCTTTAAGTCCCATCAGAATATTGAAAATACTTTCTCTGGCTTGATCTAAAGTTGGGCGCACTCCATCCGGAATTTTCCCTTTATATCTCCTGCCACCATAAATTCCGCTGATTATTCTCATTTTCCTTCCAAATGCATTTTAAGAGTATTGATTAGGTTCGCACCTCTTAGCGCAGAACCATCTGCCACAATTTTTCCGTCAGGGCCAATTAGAATAGGTCTGGGAATAGACTTAACTTTAAATCTTCTTGCAATCATATTGCTAAATCCGCCAACAAGGAATGCGTGGTTCCACGGCATTTTCCATTTTTTACCTCGGAACTCACCTATTTTGTCCACTGTTTTGTCAAGTGACATACTTAAAAATTCTATCTTGCCTTTATATTTTTCAAAAGCATCATGCAAATGAGGCATTTCTCTAACGCAAGGTCCGCACCAGGTAGCCCAAAAATCTATTAGTACATACTTGCCTTTGAAGTATTCATTTGAAAATGTTATATCTGTGTTATCCAATGAGCCTATATTAAATATCGGAGCATCTTCGCCAACCATGCTATTTTCAATTTTTTCCATCAGCTGCTTAGCTGTACTTATATATTTTGATTCAGGGAAATATACAAAGAGGTGTTCATAAAATTGACGAACTTTCGCTTTTTCTCCACGAGTATAAGCATATACCAGACTTTGAAACACAAAATCTTCTCTGACTTCAGGGTATGGATTGCTTAACATCAATGAATCAAAATAAGCTTTATATTTATCACCGGTTAAATGTTTAGCTGCTACAGCTACTCCCATACTATTAATATAATATTTCCATAAAGGAGATTTATAATCTAATGATTCTATAGCTTTACCCAGCAGATCTATTTTTACTAAATCTGAATTCCCGGTAAGAAATGCTACCCCTGCAACCTTGATATAAGAAGAATAATATACATCTTTGTAAAAATCAGTGGGAGCTTCACTCTGAAGTTCTTCCATTTTATCAAAATTTGGCTTTATATCATCAGCTGTCACTTTAGTGTGATTCCCACCGGAAATTGCGGTATATGTGTTCGTCAAGTTAAGTTCAATCTTATTTAATTCCCCTAAATATTCAACCTGTTCTTCTATTGCAGAATTTGCTTTCACAAGCGTTTCGCCTTTATATTCAGGGAATTTATTAGGATCAAACTCGACAGTTACCTTACCTTCCAGAGCATTAATAACAGAATAAAATCTATCGCATTCATAGATATATGATTCACTGTTAGTAGGTAACATTAAACCATTTCCTTTTGCCAGTCTGTAAATTGTAGCTTTGACTGACTCTTTCTCGTAAATATCTGCACGAAAAACATCACCATCTTTTTTCATATTAAAAGTTGTAAGCTTTTCACAATCTCCCTCGTAAGTGAGTAGCTTTGGGATACTGGTCGCAGGGTTTATCTGCAAAGCTTCTAAGTTAATCCCAATCTCAGCATCTGAATCATTTATTTCTAAAGGTAGAAAGTAAGTCGCAAAGTTAGGAGATTTTACTTCAATAAACACTCTTTGCGCCTCAAGATCAATATCAAATTCATTGTCAGATAGCTGAAGCTTTTCATATAACACAGCACCATCTTTTGCGTCCATAATTTTGAGATTGACTGGAGAAAGTTCTTTTCCGTCTTTATCATAGATACTAAGTTCAAGTGCTTGTGACGCTGTAGATAAAATTATCAATAAAATAAGTATATATATTCTACTCATCGTTTTTGCTTCCTTTTTGGATATAAGTTTGCTATTTTACATATATCAAGATAATTCATTCTGAACTTTGTAGCAAATTTTTGGAATTATTTTTAGTTTTTTTTAAGAGATACAAATGATATACATAAGCGATAATATTCAGATTGATGAAAATGAATTGGTGCTTGACTTTGTAAGATCATCCGGCCCTGGAGGACAAAATGTAAATAAAGTTTCAACAGCAGTTCAGCTTCGTTTTGATATTAATAACTCCAAATCTTTACCTGAAGAAATTAAATCCAGAATTAAGGAATTAGCAAAAAACCGAATTACAGAATCCGGAATTCTTATCATAGAAGCAAAAAAATTCCGATCTCAACTAAAAAACAGACAAGAAGCAGTAGCAAGGCTTACTTCTCTTATATTAAAAGCTACTGAAGTTCCAAAAAAACGCCAGCCTACTAAAGTAAGTGCGCTTCAAAAAAGAAAAAGACTTGAACAAAAGAAACGCAGATCAGAAACAAAACAGATGAGGCAAAAAAATCAATTAGGTATGTTCGGGTAATGTATGAGACTAAAAAAGTTTATCATAGCATTCGTATTTTCAATGGTTTTAGCAATTTCTTCCATTGACAGCAGTTCTTCCAACTCAAATAATCGTCCTCCAATTATATTCCAAATCCACAAAACACCGGATTATTCCAAACGGAAAAAGCCTTTAAAAGCACCCATATTTTCAGTGAGAAATAGAGTATAATTATTTCTATAGAACATGAAAAAATATTTTAAACCACTGAGTATTTAATTTTACTAATGCTTTGAAATTTCTTATCTTACAAATCAATATGAATTTGAATATTCAACATGATTTCTTCGGGGGGAGATAATTAAGATGAAACATTTACTATATGTAGCGCTGTTTATTGCAATTTTTACCGGCTCTTTTTCCAACTTAACATCTCAGGAAAACAAAAAAGAAATTTTTGCTCCTGTGCTAGAAAGATTATATCAAGCCGGTGTAGATTCTTCATTTATTGAAAATGCAATGAATAACTCAAATGTTCAGTACGAAGAAAAGTATGTAAGAATAAATGTCATAGGTGCTTTCAAAAAGCCGGATTATTCAAATCATTATAACAAGTTCTCAGTAAAAAAATCGAAAACATTCTATAAAGAACACTTCGAATTACTTAAAGCCGCAGAAAGTAAATTTTCAGTACCGGCAGAAGTAATCACTTCTGTTTTATGGGTAGAAACCCGCCATGGTGGCTATCTTGGCAAAAACAATATTGTCTCAGTTTTTTTCAGCACTGCAATGGCAAATACTGAAGAAAATATTCAAATGAATAAAGATGCTCTCAAAGAAAAATTTGACGGAACAGAAGAGGAATTAGATTCTCTTTACAAAAAGATAGAAAAAAGAGCAGAAAAAAAATCTAATTGGGCTTTTGAACAACTTCTAGCTTTAGAAAAATTAGAGAAAGCCTCCCCTATAGATATTTATGAGATTCAAGGATCATGGGCTGGAGCTTTCGGGATGTCTCAATTTTTACCATCCAGCTATATGTCCTGGGCTTACGACGGTGATGGCGATGGTAAAGTTAACTTATTCGAACTGGAAGACGCTGTTTTTTCTGTAGCAAATTACCTAAAAACTAATGGCTGGGGAGAAACTGAAAAAGAACAAAAAGCAGCTGTACATCATTATAACAACAGTAATGCTTATGTGGATGCTGTTTTAAAACTAGCTTCCCTTATTGTAGAAGACAAAAAAGAAAGTGACAGCAGCTATCTAAAAGTAGATTTTAAAACGCCTTTAAATAAACAACTTATTCAATAACCAGAGAAAGAAATGAAACCTTATATACCTTTTATCTTTTCTTTTACACTGTTTTTTTTTACATCAACTACTTCCTATTCTCAATTCTGGGAAGAAGAAGAAACATCAAAACAAGAACAAACTCAAGAAAGCAAAGAGGAAGAATCATTTGGGATCTGGGGAGAAGCTCCCCAAGATACAAGTAAATCCGAATCAAGTTTTTGGGATGCTTTTAAAGGCGAACCTGAAGATTCTGCAACTGCTGCTCGTAAAGCCCTAATCGAAAATGCTGATACAGATAAGAAAAAAGATCAGTTTAACAATTTCGGTAAAGATGATTTCAAAAGCGACAGAAATAATACAAGCATCAAAGAATATGACGGCAATACTGTTATGCTTACAGGCCATATCAGAGATGAAAAAGGTAAACCAATTCAAGAAAATATTTACCTGGTAAACGAACACGGTAAACGCAAACTCTGTAGAGCCAATAACGAAGGCATTTACAAAGCTATCATTCCTTCGGGTGGTTATTACTATATACATCTCAGAAATAGGATTGTTGACTCTCCGGTTGTTGTTATAGACAAAGCTGAAAATTATCGTGAGTTATCTCATGATTTTAATGCTGTTAAAATTTCAAAAGGCAGTACAATTTATTCCGCTAATATATTTAACAACAACCAGTCCAATATCAACATCCCATTAGACACATTAAAAACAATGCTTAATTCATACGATAATGTATCTTTTACAATCGAAGTAAGCGCTCCGGTTTTGAACAAGAAAAATGCAAAAATCAATGAAGCACTTGTAAAAGAAAGAATGAAAAATCTTGAATCAACATTAACTAATTTGGGATTACACAAAAGACGTTATGATATTAAACATACTACAAAACCTGAAAAAGAGAATGAAAACAAAATAGTAATCAGAATAAAAGAAACTTCAAAACTTCAATAATTAACTTATTTAGGGACTGTCCATTGGACAGTCTCTTGTCTTTTCAAGCCTACCTTCACCTAACAATTCTCTTTATGTATTGATTTCTAAATATTTAGGCTACGTTAAATTCATTTGTTCTTTAGTTGCACTATACTTATTTTTGTAACTAAGTAGATGTAATAACGTTTTGTCGTTATCTTAAGTAAAAAAAGAAATTGACATATTTTTTAAAACATAATTGGAGTATCCAATGCCAAAGAATGTGAAGTACGTATATTATTTTGGTGGTAAAAAGGCAGAAGGCACTTCTGAGATGAAAAATCTTCTTGGTGGTAAAGGTGCTAACTTGGCGGAGATGATTAACATAGGCTTACCGGTTCCTCCGGGATTTACTCTTTCAACAGAACTTTGTACATATTATTATAAAAACGATCAGACTTACCCTGCTTCTGTAAAAGAAGAAGTAGATAAAGCTATCGCTAAATTGGAAAAAGAAATGGAAATGAAATTCGGCGATGCTGAAAATCCACTTCTTTTCTCAGTTCGTTCTGGTGCTAGAGTTTCTATGCCTGGTATGATGGATACTGTATTGAACCTTGGTCTTAATGACAAAACTGTACAAGGTTTGGCTAAAAGAAGCGGCAACGAAAGATTCGCTTATGATTCTTACCGCCGTTTTGTAGCTATGTACGGTGACGTGGTATTGGATATGAAACCACAAACTAAAGACGATATCGATCCATTCGAAGAAATCTTAGACAAGAAAAAAGAAGCTCGCGGAGCTAAACTTGACGTAGAACTTACTACTGAAGATTTGAAAGAATTGGTTAAAGAATTTAAAGCTGCAATCAAAGAAATCAAAGGTATTGAATTCCCTGAAGATCCAAAAGAACAACTTTGGGGTGCAATCAATGCTGTATTTGGTTCTTGGATGAACGAAAGAGCTATCTACTACCGCAGAATGAACAGCATCCCTGAAGAATGGGGTACTGCTGTTAACGTTCAAACTATGGTATTTGGTAACTCTGGCGAAGATTCTGGTACTGGTGTTGCATTCACTCGTGATGCTGCAACTGGTGAAAACTACTTCTATGGCGAATTCTTGATGAACGCTCAAGGTGAAGATGTTGTTGCCGGTACTCGTACTCCTCATAAAATTGAACAATTGAAAGACATCGATCCTGATGCTTATAATAAATTGTTAGAAATCAGATCTATCTTAGAAAATCACTACCGCGATATGCAGGATGTTGAGTTCACTATCCAAAACAAAAAACTTTGGATGCTTCAAACTCGTAACGGTAAACGTACTGCAATGGCTGCAATCAAAATTGCATACGATCAGGTAAAAGAAGGTCTTATCAAACCTAAAGAAGCTTTGATGAGAATCGAACCAGATCAGCTTAACCAACTTCTTCGCCCTGTATTTAACTTGGAAGAAAAAGCTAAAGCTCTTAAAGAAGGTAAACTTCTTGCTAAAGGTTTGAACGCTGGTCCGGGTGCTGCTACAGGTAAAGTATTCTTCAACGCTGAAGATGCTATCGAAGCTGCTAAAAAAGGCGACAAAGTAGTTCTTGTTCGTATCGAAACTTCTCCTGAAGATATTTCCGGTATGGATGCTTCTGAAGGTATCTTAACTGCTCGTGGCGGTATGACTTCTCACGCAGCTCTTGTAGCTCGCCAAATGGGTAAAGTTTGTGTTGCCGGTTGCGGTGAATTAGTAATCGACTACAAAAAACGCCAATTTACTGTAGAAGGTAAAGATCTTCTTGTTAAAGAAGGTGATTACATCTCTATCGATGGTTCTACTGGTGAAGTTATCGTTGGTAAAATTGCTACTAAACCTTCTGAAGTAATTGAAGTTTTAATCGATGGTACTTTGAAAGAAGAAGATGCTCCTTTCTACCAAATGTATGCTCAAATCATGAAATGGGCTGACAAATATCGTACATTGAACATACGCACAAATGCTGACCAACCTGACCAATCTGCTAACGCAGTTAAATTTGGTGCTGAAGGTATTGGTCTTTGCCGTACTGAACACATGTTCTTTGGCGAAGGCAAAATCGGTCCAATGCGCGAAATGATTCTTTCTTCTGATGTAGAAGGTCGTAAAAAAGCTTTAGCTAAAATTCTTCCTTTCCAAAGAGAAGATTTTGCCGGTATCTTCAGAGCTATGGACGGTCGTCCGGTAACTGTAAGAACTATCGATCCACCATTACACGAATTCTTGCCTCATGAAGAAGCTGAACAAAAAGAATTAGCTAAAGATATGGGCGTTGACTTCAAAGTAATCAAAGACAGAGTTGAAGCTCTTCATGAGTTCAACCCTATGCTTGGTTTCCGTGGTGTTCGACTTGGTCTTATCTACCCTGAAATTACTGAAATGCAAGCTCGCGCTATCTTCGAAGCTGCAGTAGAAGTAATCAAAGAAGGTCAAAAAGTATTACCTGAAGTTATGATTCCACTTGTAGGTAATGTAAAAGAATTGAAATCTCAGGAAGTTGTAGTTCGCCGTGTTGCTAAAGAAGTAATTAAAGAAACTGGCGTTGAATTTGAATACTTAGTAGGTACAATGATTGAAGTTCCTCGTGGTGCTATCACTGCAGGTCAAATCGCTGAAGTTGCTGAGTTCTTCTCATTCGGTACAAACGACTTGACTCAAACTACTTTGGGTGTGAGTCGTGACGACGCAGGTCGCTTCTTACCAGAATACGTAAACAAAGACATCTATGCAATCGATCCTTTCGTTTCTATCGATCAGGAAGGCGTTGGTTTCTTATTGAAACACGCTGTAAAAGCAGGTCGTAAAACTAGAAAAGGTATCAAATTAGGTATCTGCGGTGAACATGGTGGAGAACCTCGTTCAGTAGAATTCTGCCACAAAGCAGGCTTGAACTACGTATCTTGCTCTCCATTTAGAGTTCCAATCGCTCGTTTGGCTGCTGCAAGAATCGCTATCCAAGAAAAAGCAGAAAAAAAAGCTGCAAAGAAATCTAAAAAATCAAAAAAATAAACTGATTTGATAGATTATATATCTTTCAAAGCCGCTTCTGAGTCAATCGGAAGCGGCTTTTTAATAGTTTGTTAGAATAAAGATTCACATTAAATATCCACCACAATTTGGCTTATGATATTTCTACCGGGCATTCTATAGTCGAAAGGCATGTCATTATTTTTGAGAATATGATAATGTTGATCAAAGAAGTTATTGACTTTAAAGTTCAATCGAACATTGTCAGTGATGCAATATTCTGCTTTTAAATGTAGTACATAACTAGGATCAACTTCTGTTCCTCTGGTTGCGCGATTTATATCTATAAGATTATCACTTTCTCTTCTCATAAATTTGCCGGTATAAATTCCAGTGGCAGCAAGCCTAATATTTCTATACTTGTAGGACACCCCAAATTTAAAAAGATGCTTTGGCGCCCAAACAATCTCGTCCGACTCAAATATTGCGGCTTTTTGTGCTTCGGCAATCTCCTCGTCAATCAAATGAGTATAAGAATAATTAAAATAACCACTAAAATCTGATATTCTGAAATTTGTTTCAAACTCAGCACCTGCTGTTTCAGTACTGAAAATATTCGCTATAGTATTATTCTCTATTGGTGAGTATGCTGTTTTATTTCTAAAATCAGAATAGAATATATTAAGCTTAAAATTAATATAAGCATTAAGCATATACCCCATAGCCAAATCAGCTGTATATATTTCTTCAGGCTTAATTGTTCTTACATCTGACGCTAAAGTCCAAGTATTTGCGCCAAACATCTCCGTTGGAGCAGGCGCTCTGAAAGCCTTTCCGAACAGTAATTTAAAAGAAAGCGCATCACTTGGGAAATATACTAATCCGAGCCGCGGGCCAATCTGAGAAAAAGTTTTATTGTCTATAGAAGTAGGATCATCTGTGTCTAACTCATAAAAATCAAATGTTTGATAGTCATATCTCATACCTGCAACTGCTGAAAGATAATCTGAAAATATTTTGCCACTGGTCAGCTGTAAAAAAGCTGCATAATTTATAACTTTATTGTCGCCAAGCCAACCAAGCCACTGCCCCTGTGGTCTCAGCTCACCATTAAGATAAGGTGCAGCTGTATTCAAATTAATATTTGCGGAATGTTCTTCGTGATCTCCACCATAACTAAATATATCTGACTCAAAGCCAGCTAGCAAAGAAGTACCTTCATCATTAAAATCATAAGACATCTGAGCTCTTGCGAATAAGTCTTCTGTGCTAGTTATCAAATATTCGTTAACTGCTGCCGGATAAGAGTTAAATCCTGGGCGCGGCGGATCTAGCTGCATAAACCAATGGATATGATGATACTGGTAACGAGTAGTAAACTCAAATTGAAAATTACCATCTAATTTTGGTTTATAGCCTAAGGTAATCATATTCCTGTTTTCTTCCATGGTCTCTTCTATATCAGGAATTGAAAACAACCAGCCATAGTTTGTAGAAAATTCCCAATTCTGAAAATGCATCTGTAACATTAAGCCTTCTAATACACCCTTCGGAAGAATTTTTGCATACAAATAATCACTTTGCCTATGGTCATTTGTTTCGAACTCCATTAATCTATTGTTTTCGTTAAGTCTGCCGGAACCATCTACCGATTCATATTCAAAACCATCAGTACTAAATTTATTAAATCCAACACTAAACGCTGCCAGATCCGTATCGTAATTACTTAGAACATCAAAAGACAATGTATTAAAACTTCCGTAACTCATGCGAATATCTAAAGAGCTTTCATCTTCTTCAGGTGTGACTGTATTTATGCTAAGCACTCCATTAGTTGCATTTGAACCATACAAAGCAGATCCAGGACCGCGAATAATTTCAATATTATCTGCAAAAAACAGAGGAGTTATCTCCCAGGTGTAAGCTGATCCATATTGATTATCATTATATGGAACACCATCTATCAACATCAGTAAGTGATTGTTATTCCAGCTCTCAGCAACTCCACGAAATCCTACTGTATTTCTTTCATAATCCATTGAATGAAAAAAGCCGGGTTGTGAGTACAAAATATCATTCAGTGTAGTCCAGCCATAAGTATCTCTCTGTTGCTTAGTTATGCTAGTAATCACACTTGGCGCCCTGCATATTCTTTCCATCTTCTTAGTAGAAGAAACAACTTCAATATTCATCAGCTCATCTAAAGACAATTCCAGCACATCATCAGATTCAAATGATGACAAGCCTGGAGTTACTAGTATTATAAAAGCTAAAATTACAATATAGATTTTTTCTAAAACCATTTATATACCCAATTTTGACTTCAGGTTTAATAATGCAATACCCTTCTATTAATATAACTCTTAAATCTATATTTTATTTACATTATTTTCATCAGTCCATAAAAAAAGCCCATATACCAAAAGTATATAGGCTATCAAAACAATCAGATTTTATTACTCGAATTATTGAGCAGTTGCTGAACCTAGCTGACGCTGTTTCAACTCATTGTCCAACATGAATAAACCACCAGGTGAATCACCTGCTAATTTGATTCGTGCAACGATTTCACTAACAGTTGCTTCTTCTTCTACCTGCTCAGTGATAAACCACTGTAAAAGAATTGTTGTAGCGTGGTCGCCTTCTTTAGCAGCTAAATCAGCTAATTTATTGATCGATTCTGTAATCGAAATTTCGTGATTATAAGAAGCTTCAAATCCATCCAACGGAGATTCCCATTTTGAAGGAGGCGCAGCCAAAGAACCAATTTCCACATGTCCGCCACGATCTAACAAATAATCAAAAAACTTAAGCGCGTGATCCATTTCTTCCTGTGCTTGCAATCTCATCCAGTGAGCAAAACCATTGAGATTAATTGAATGAAAATAAGCTGCAATTGCCAAATACAAATTAGATGAATACATCTCTTTTGCTATTTGCTCATTGATTGCATCCTGCATCACTTTCTTAATCATTTTACTCTCCCGTGTTTATTATCAAACGAAACTAATATGTATGAAACGATATTTTTAGTATATTATTTTATCTAATTTAAGCATTGTCATATTTGATTTTGGTGCTGTATTATGAAATATTCTCTCATAATATTCAATCTCGGATTCTTGGGTTTGTATATTTACAGAATCTCTGCTATTAAAAAACAATTGGGTAATTTAATATTCTCAATCGCTCCTGCAGATAAAAAATATAAGTGGTTATATATTGCTGTTGTTCTTGTAGCAGTTATATTCTTAATATATGGGATGGGCAGATATTTCTATTTCACTGATACTGTGGAAGGCCTGATCAACAATATTTTAAAATCGACAATGTTTCTTTTTATTGCTATGCTTATTCGCCAACTCGGCCCTCTACAGGTTGGAGAACAAGGACTCTTCGGCGGCAGCTGGCATGTAATCAAATGGAATACTATAACAAACTACAAAGTAGTGGAAGAAAGTCAGGACGAATTTAAATTCACTCTCTCAGTCACTGACGAAACAGAGCCTATTGCATACAGAGTACACAAAGACAACACAGATAAACTATTAGAAGTATTTTCGCAAAAAATCGAAGTAATAGAAGATGTTTCCGATCAAGATCAAGAAGAAGAAGAAAACAAATAAACCATCTAAACCGCTTTCACAGAAGCTAAAAGACAATGTTTTGCTGGGATTTACTCTTGAGTTATTCCTAATTGCTGCATTTTATATTTTTATAAATATATTTGGCGGTGCTGGTTTTTCTGAGATTATAGGAGCAAATATAAAATTAGCAATCCTGCTTATGATTCTTAACCTACTTATATTACCGGTAATACTAATTATTTACCTGAACCACAACTACAGCAGGGAAGAATCTCCCCTACCCACAAGACATAAAACTGCCGCCGCAATTTTACTGCTAAATGCCCTATTCATGCCATTTTACTGGTATATCTTTATCTATAAAAGAAACAAAGAATTGGGCTTGTATAGAAAGGGGTAAAGCCCTCCCCCGCACAAATGAAATTTAACACTTCGCTTTTCTCGAATAAAAGATTAATTGACTGACACATAATAAATCTTTTACAAGATTATTCATTGTCTATATCCTTTCAATGCTTATAACATGTAAAAAAACAATAAAATCTCAGTACTTAAAAGTAATCTATATGGCTATTAGAAACATATAAAATACCAATATAATCGCATCTGAAACAAGCCTTGAATGACCTTACCCCAAATCTCCCTTCATAATATGAAATTTGTAGCTTACTATCCTAAATACTAAAATATTTGCTCTTTTATAAAAATAATTTGGAATAGAAGTAGATATTTAATATTATAATCATAAGTGAATCTTATATTACAATTTATTGTCTTATAATACAAGTATTTATTGTTTTTAAGTGCAAATTCAAAAGATTAATGTTTTAATAAATACAATATTTTGGACAGGCTATCTTATAGCCACTTTTATTTATTTTTATACGAGGTAAGAGATGAAAAGTATTCTCTTTATTCTGGTAGCAATTGTAGCTACATTGCCTTTGAAAGCACAATGGGATCCATTCGATCCAATTTTGGTCAACGTTGCCGATGTACAAATGGCTGAAAAATTCCTTGAAAAATGCGAAGTTGTACGTTTCAGGGATTTATTTCCTGAACCGCAGCCAGTTCCTGATTTTTCTTGTTATAACGACAGCTCATGCACCACATGGGGGCCGTGGAAAAAAGACACAGCTATAGTTTCTCATCCATTACATCCTGATTGTCCAATTTATATTGGATACTTACACAGAAATTGTACGACAGATCAATCATTTGTGCAACACCACATCACTTCTATGACTTATAGAGAAAATGATCCGGACTGTACAAGTCTAAATATTTGGCTATTGAATGGTGGCTCAGCACCTGATCCTGATAGACTAAATCAATTATATCACGATCTTTATGCCCTTTTAGCAAAAGAGATGTTTATAGAATTTAACAACCTGTCTATGTATGGCTGGAATGATACATTGTATTGTGATGCATATACACATTTCAAAGTTTCTTATGTAAAAGGAACTTGTATGGGATGGTGTAATGGTTATTACAGACACAACGACACTGGTGTTTACTCAGTTACTGGTTATCCAAAATATTGTGATGCAGATGCATGTTGTAAAGTTACAAATGCATTCTGTATAGACCGTAAAACTGGTAAATTAAAACATAGTGAAGATGTTGAATACGGTCCTCAACCAACAAAATGTGAAGTCGAGCCTATTACTGAAAACGAATGTTATGAAATGCATCATGATTCAGAATATAGTACTTTGGAACAAGTTAGGGTTCTTAAATGTAAACCGTCTTGCGACATCAACTTCCTAGATTTAGGTGGTGATGTAATTGTAGAATAAATATTAGGATAAAGTCAATGAAAAAAATAATAATTCTGACGTTGTTAATTGTAAGCAGCAGTCTTGGGTTATATTCAGTTGAAGTAGAATATGATGAAGTATTATTCGAGAATAGTAAAGGTGAAATTTTTACTACAAAGGATAATGGGAAAACATGGCATCATTTAAAAATCAACAAAAATCCTTTCGAAGATCAAGTTTATATTTCCAATGGAAGAACTTTTGAATCTTCAAATAAAGGAAAAGATTGGACAGAAATTGTCACTGAAGTCGAAAATCAAGATAACAAAACTATCCAAGTCTTTCCCAACCCTGTAACAAGTAACAAACTCAATTTAGAGCTTGAATCGAACCTGCAAGGGAATTGCAAAATTACTATTTTTACCATAGATGGTAAAGAAATATTTTCCGACGAACAAATTGAAGATAATTTGACAAACTTGCTTGAGCTTAATCTTCCTGATTTAAGCAAAGGTATTTTTATTATCTCATTAGAAAATGACGGAAAAGTCTTCTACAGTAAGTTTATTGTAGAATAATATGTTGTGACTAATCGATATATGGCATTACATATTGTAATGCCATTCTATTTTTTATTTTGAATTAAGTGGGGTTCAGTTATGCGTCTTATTATTTTTTTATGTTTGTTTTTAACAGCAATGCAAGGAAAATCTAGAGCTGATGAAATGGAATTGGTAGCAGACATTATGTCCTCAGAAAGTTGGTTCTGGCGACTTTCTGTAGCATTAGATAATGATAACGCCTATTTATGCGGTGCTATATCCGTGGATAATGAATATTATCTCAAAGGGATAATTGCTCAAATAGATAGGGCAAACGAACAAGTAAAATGGGAGAAAAAAATCGAAGATGCAGATAAAACAATAGTTCCTCAGGTTATCAGAGTAAATAATAATTCTGAAATAGAATTACTGTCTGAATTATCTCTATTACGATCTGATTTTACTTACGGAAATCAAGTCGTAAATATAAGGAAATATACGATGGGTGGCGAAGAAATTGAAAATTTTACTGATTCCAGTTCTTATGAAATGGCTATCCAAGCAGCTTATCCTATCCGTTATGATAAAGATTTTCAGGGACTATCTGTATATTACACTCCAATGAGCCATCATACGAATGCATTTTCTTATGCAATACATCTAGATAGTGCAGGTCATTTTATGCATTCTGCAAAAATTGACAGCTCTGTAGTAGTTACTCAAGATACACTAGAAAGATATCTGATTGCAGGTTTTGAAAACCATGAAGATGGCGTTTATTGTTATGGTAGGGCACATATTAAAAATGGAAATTCTGAGATTCTAGCTTCTTATATTTTAAATTTGGACAAGAATGATCAGATGGTTTGGAAAACTATTATTAGTCCTGATAACGGTTATTTTACTATCAATGATTTAGCAGTATTGGACAACTCAAATATTGTTATTGTAGGTTTTAAAGGTGATGGAAGTAGTTGGGTATATAATATTGACTCTAAAGGTGAAATTATTTGGAAAACTCAATTAGTTTCTGATACTTACAATGCAAACGGTAGAAGTATTATTCAAAATCTTTCAGGAGATTTTATTGTTGCCGGCTCAGCAAACGACAAAACTTCCGGTTCAGACGGTGATTATTATCTGGCAAAGCTAGACAATGAAGGCAATATCAGATGGCAACAAAAACAAGGAGTTCCATTCGATGAATATTTAACAGACATTGTAGAATATGAACCAAACAAATACTATCTGTCTGGAATAAGAACTACTTTAGCACAACTTTTCAAATATGAAGACAATGATGTATCTGTCAATGATAAAAATATTGCTCCAGATATATCTATCAAAGAATTTGCCGATCATTATGAAGTAGAAAACAATTATTCATATGACAAGGCAGAGTTAGTGGACATTAGAGGTAGAGTTTTAAAAAGTTTTGAAATCTCTAACAAATTATATTTCACAGTCTCTAAAGACAACTATTACAGAGGTGTATTTTTCTTGCGTCTTACTGGGACAAAAGCCTCGCTTATTAAGAAGCTAATTTATTGAGTTGCACATATGGATATAATCAAATAGGCTCAGTTTCCTCCACAGGGAGTACTATGTTTGCTCCAACTGGGCTTATTTGAACTTATACAAGCAATAAAACTAACCTTTCGATCATCATATTTATATACTAAATTCTCTGTTGATTAAAATAAAAAAGAATATTGTGGATGTTTTCTGTTCTAAGATATCTTGAAGCTTTTGCATTTAAGCTAATTTCTTATATGCTTCGATTAAATGTTTAAGCTCATTCAAATCATCTAACAAAGCACATGAAGTTAGGATTGCAAAGAAAGGGGTAAAGCCCTCCCCCCCACAAATGAACTTTAACACTTCGCCTTTCTCGAATAAAAGATTAATTGACTGACACATAATAAATCTTTTACAAGATTATTCATTTTAAAGTGTTTTATTTGTATCCGAATCCGTGCACATTTTTTGTTCTAATGAGGTATTAATGCAAACCGATCCAGTAACTTTTGCAGTTTTGAGTTTCACTTCATATTTCACTCTGATCAATCCACTTGGCGTTATGCCGGTATTTATGACTATGACATCTAGCCTTTCTTCTACTCAGCGAAGAAAGACTGCTCAAAAAGCACTTCTTGTAGCCTTCTTTTCCTTAGTTGCTTTTGCTTTTAGCGGACATCTGATGTTTAATCTGTTTGGTATTTCGGTAAACAGTTTTAGAATTGTAGGTGGTATTATCTTCTTTATAATGGGCAAGGACATGCTTCAGGCGCAGTTTACAAAAGTAAAGCTGCAGAAAAGTGAAGTTAGAGAATACATAGATGATATATCTATTACTCCGCTGGCAATACCTATGATTGCAGGTCCGGGATCAATTACTAACTCCATCGTACTTATGCAGGATGCAGTCACATATGAATTAAAAGCAGTGCTTCTCGGTGTAATCTTTGTGATTTGCCTGCTGACATTTTTTGTCTTATGGGGTTCAAGTAAAATAATCAAATTGCTGGGCGATACAGGCAATAAAGTAATGATGCGACTAATGGGACTAATCGTAATGGTAATCGCCGTAGAATTCTTCTTTAGCGGTTTGAGACCTATTATTATTGACATTGCAAATGCAATAAAGTAATATCAAAAAAACATTAAAATTATTGAGCATCCCCATTGAATATATTTTATCTAATGGGGATTTTTTTGATTTAATTAGCTTTTGTAGGTATATAAACAGTAAATTCTGTTCCTTCTCCCTGAATACTTGTAACTTTAATATCACCACCATTTTTAATTGCAAATTCTTTACTAATTATCATGCCTAAACCAGTTCCTTTCTCGTTATTTGTACCTGGAGTTGACACATTTTTGCCGGTAGTAAATAATGTGTCCAGTTTTTCTTTAGTCATTCCAACTCCTGAATCTTTTATTGAAAGTAAAAAGTAACCTTCAGATACTTTTCCTGATACTTTGATCTGACCTTTTGGAGGCGTAAATTTAATGGCATTGGATAAAATATTCCTTACTATAGTATTCAGTAAGTTAACATCAGAATAAATGGTAGTATTTTCTAGGTCTAAGAAGAATTCTATATCTTTATCTGAAACCTGAATTTCTATTCCGTCAAATGAAGTTTTAAGAAAATCAACAATATTTCCTTCTATAGGTAAATATTTTATTTGATTTCGCTGAGATCTAGACCATGTTAGTAAATTATCCAAAAGAGAATATACGTGAGAGGAGGAACGACTAATATGACCGATAAAATCCTTTTTTTCAGTTTCGTCCATTGTTTCATATTCAGAATCAACAATTTGCGCCATAGTATTTAAACTGTAAATTGGATTTTTCAAATCATGTGCAATAATTGAGAAGAACTTATCTTTTGTATCATTTAGCTCATTCAATTTTTGATTCAGCTCCTCTAACTGAGCGTTTTGCAGATCAATGATTTTCTTTTGTTCAGTCAAAAGCTTATTTTTTTTCTTTTTAGTCCGTACAGAATTTATAAGAAAGATAGATAAAACAACAAGCAAAAAAACAGCAATACTAATAATTGCTATTATCATATTCTGCAAGTCAATACTTGCCTTTTGCTTTGCTAAGTCTATTTTTCGTTGATTTTCTACTTCCTGTAATTTCTTATCATAATCATATTTTAGTGTGATATCGGCAACTTTTTGTTGTATTTCCGCATTTGTAAGTTCGATATGAATCCCATTACTTTTAGCAAGAAAATCAAATGCTTTCTCAAAATCACCAATAGCTTCATAAGACTTGCTTAAATTAATATAAGCTTCAAATTGGTTAGCTTTAGAGTCTATAGTTTCTGCTATTTCAGCTGCCAAATTTGCATATTTTATAGCATCTTGATAACTTGACTTATTAATACTTAATACAGCAAATAAATTATAGTTATGAGCAAGATCTCGTTTCAAATTCAATTTTTTGTATATCTTAAGTGCTAAATTCAAATACACTTCTGCTTCTTTTAATTTCGATTTTGCAATATAGGAAGCACCTAGAAAACTATAATTATTGCCCAAAGAGACAGAGTCTTTTATTACTGATGCAAATTTGATACTCTTTTGATTATAAAATATTGCGTCTTCGTATTTCTGTAAATAATAATTACCAACTCCAATATTTAGATACGAAGTAGCAAGCATAACTGTATCTTTCACAATCGAATTATATAATATACTCTTCTCAAAATTATCAATCGCATTTTGAAAATTATTTTGAGTAATATCTATAAGTCCAATATTATTCCATATTCTTCCAATCCCACCTGTGTCGCTAATATCCTCATAAATACTAAGACTTTTTAAATACATTTCTTTTGCTTCGAGCACATTCCCTTTACTCCATAATGCAGTACCCATATGCTTTAAAGCTGTTGCCTTTCCACGATTATATCCTATGGAATCAGCAATTCCAAAAGCTAGTTCTGCAAAATAATAACTGGAATCAAAGTTTTGTCGCCTGGTGACAAAAGCCCCGTTATTTAAAGAATCTACTATGACATATCCCGATGTTGATTTGTTTTTTGTATTTTCATCTATATACTGACTAAAACAGAGCAAATTAACATTCAACAAAATGAAGATAATTATCAATATTCTTATAAAAGACTCCAAATTTCACCCCATAACAGTAGATAGTCCATTTTTCTAAAATAAACGATTATATCGAATCAAAAATATAAAAAAATATTTCAATTCTTTCTTACACGGTTTATCAGATACTTCAAAAAAAAAGGCGCACTTGCTTAAGTACGCCTCAAAAATATAATCAGATATATAATAATTAGTCGATGTAATCTAAACGGCAAGTGAAATGTCTCAAGAACTCAGGAGCCCAAGTAACTTTCAAACCTTTCAATTTATCAACGTTTTTATATGTTTCAATAATTGCTTCAGCAACATATTCAATGTGTGATTTAGTATAAACACGGCGAGGAATTGCCAAACGCACCAAATCCATAGGTGGAGCAATGAAATTGCCATTTTCATCATATTTACCAAACATCAAAGAACCGATTTCTACAGTACGAACACCGGACAATCTATATATTTCCACAAGGATAGCTTGACCAGGGAAATTTTCAGGTTTAATATTTGGAGCAAATCTGCGCGCATCCAAGTAAACACCATGACCACCTGTAGGGCGAAGAATAGGAACACCTGCTTCTTCTAGTAAGTTACCTAAATAGCGAACTTGTTCGATTCTGTATCTTAAGTAATCTTCTTCCATTACTTCTTTGAAACCCTGAGCCAATGCTTCTAAGTCACGTCGAGCTAAACCACCGTAAGTAACAAACCCTTCTGTGATAATTAATAGCTCTTTAGATTTATCAGCAAGATTATCATCATTCATTGCTAAGAAACCACCTGTATTAGAAAGTGCGTCTTTTTTAGAAGACATTGTAGCACCATCTGCATAAGAGAACATCTCGTTAGCAATTTCCATGATTGTTTTGTCTGCATAGCCTTCTTCTCTTTCTTTGATGAAGTAAGCATTTTCAGCAAAACGGCAGCAGTCTAAGAATAAAGGAAGTTTATACTCATCACATACTTTTCTTACTTCTTTGATATTAGCCATAGAAACAGGCTGACCGCCACCACTGTTATTAGTAACAGTAAGCATAACAACAGGAATTTTTTCAGCGCCGTGCTCTTCAATTACAGCACGAA
Source organism: Kapaibacterium sp. (SeqCode) (assembly GCA_965140345.1). Taxonomy (GTDB): domain Bacteria; phylum Bacteroidota; class Ignavibacteria; order Kapaibacteriales; family UBA2268; genus JBFHIJ01. The sequence goes on along the minus strand of OZ223201.1, from coordinate 416,908 downwards.
GTTTATCGATATCCATGTTGCCTTTAAAATCAGCAACCACTTCAGGTTTTGTACCAATTTCAGTTGGGCAATCTATTGCTAAAGCTTTAGAAAACTCTATATTACCTCTGGTAGTATCGAAGTGTGTGTTGTTAGGAATAACAATATTTTCGCCACCTAACAAAGTGAAAAGGATTTTTTCTGCAGCACGCCCCTGGTGAGTAGGGATAATGTGTTTGAAACCAGTGATTTCACGTACGGCATTTTCAAATTTGTAATAAGATCTTGAACCGGCATAAGCTTCATCGCCGTCCATTACTGCAGCCCATTGTTTAGAGCTCATTGCAGTAGTACCGCTATCTGTCAAAAGGTCGATTGTGACATGCTCTGATCTCAATGCAAATGGATTGTAGTGTGCTTCCTTAATAAACTGTTCTCTTTGTTCTAGAGTAGTTATAGGAATATGCTCCACCGACTTAATTTTGAATGGTTCGATTTGAGTTTTCATAGCATTAAATCATTCTTTAGTTAATAAGATATAAGTTACACTCTTTCTAAGTTATACATGCAATATCGGAAAAAAAAATATAAATTCGTGCATCTAATTCCCTTAATTAAGAATAGTTAAGAGTATTTTTACTAGTCTAAGTAGAAAGGAAGTATACAAAGTAGTAATTGTGAACCCTAACATTTAGAGATGTCTCAAGATTTACGCATATTTTAAACAACTAAAGAGGTATTTTAGATTAATATATATTTATACATCATAGATATACTATGTTCTGAGATGCACAATATTTTGTAATAATGATTATTTATATATTCTTATATAGCTAGTTATTTATACTAATCCTATCCTTCATCCCTTCAAACTTCTTATTCCCTATCCCGGGAATATTCATAATATCTTCGATTTTTTGAAAAGGTTTGTCTTTGCGGTATTCTATAATTTTTAAAGCGGTTTTGCTGCCAATTCCCGGCACACTTTTAAGCTCAATCTTTGAAGCAGTATTGAGATTAATCTTCCCGGAAACTTTTGCGTTTTTCGGTGCCTGCGGGAATAGTAAAGGTTTGTCATAAACAGAATCACCGGAAGCTAGTATAGAGTCAGGAGTGTCCTTAACATCGCTTCCGGTGTATGTAGTCGTTTGCGTATTTGCTATTGAATCGAATGCTGAAAAAATTTCATCTTTCATTTTTACCGGGTCAGCTCCGGCATCAGGATAAAATACTATCCTGATTATTCCGAGCAATACCCCAATAAGCATCACCAAAGCAACAATTGCCTCATTTTTATTTATACTTAAAGCTCTTGTTATCTTTGATAATAGTTTACTCATCTCAGAAGAATAAATCCTTCAATTTTCCAAAAAAGTCTTTGCCTTTACTGGCATTATCAGGTCTGAAAGTCTCGCTCTTTGCCATATCTTTCAATGTTGACTTCTCTTTAGAGCTTAACTTCTCAGGTATATAAACGTTTACAAGTACTACTTGATTGCCTCTGCCATATCCATTTAAATTAGGAATCCCCTTATCCTTCATCAAAAGCTTAGTACCGGGTTGAGTTCCAGGTTTGATAACAAGCTTATGACTACCTTCAAGAGTCGGCACATCAATTTCTGCACCCAAAGCAGCTTCAGGGAAGCTGATAGTAAGAGGCAACATTACGTCATTATCCTGCCTGATAAAATGTTCGTGTTCTTTCTCTTCGATCACAACCTCTAAATCTGCAGTTGGACCGCCTCTCCTGCCGGCATTACCTTTGTTGGAAATAGGAATATAATTTCCTTCTTCCACGCCTGCAGGAATCGTAACAGTTACAGTGTCATCAGCTTTTACTCTACCTTCACCGTCACACACATCACATTTTTCTTTAATCACCTGACCTGCGCCATTGCAAGTAGGACAAGCAGATACATTTATAAACTGCCCGAACATAGAACGGGATACCTGGCGAATTTCTCCCTGCCCGTTACATGTAGAGCAAGTTTGAGTACCAGAACCTACCTTGGCTCCTGAGCCATTACAAGTATCGCAGGTAATCATTCTTTTATATTTTATAGTCTTTTCTGTTTCTTTTGCAATTTCTTCCAGAGTCAAAGGTATGCGGATTCTAATTCTTGAACCTGGCTCACCTTGTTGCCTGCTTCTGGAACCTCTTCTGCGACCACCTCCGAAAAATTCATCGAAGATACTGCCGCCTCCGCCACCACCTCCGCCGAAAATATCGCCGAAAGCAGAGAAAATATCATTTATATTTGAATACTGATGGAAGTCTTGACCTCCACGCATTCCCTGATGACCAAAGTTATCATAGCGAGCTCTTTTATCTTCGTTGCTCAGTACTTCATAAGCTTCAGATGCCTCTTTGAACATATCTTCAGCTTCTTTGTTATCCGGATTTTTATCAGGATGATATTTGATTGCTAATTTTCTATACGCCGATTTAATCTCATCAGCCGAAGCGCCTTTACTTAAACCTAATATCTCGTAATAATCTCTTTTTGACATTGCTAATCGCCGTTAATAATAATATACATCCCAGTTTAAATTATTTGCTTTCTTCTTCCTGCTCCGGTTTACCGGCGGAAGTAATAACTCTTGCATGGCGTAGAACTTTATCGTGCATTAAATAACCCGGCTGTATCACTTGAACGATATGCCCTTCTTCAACTTCAGGGTGAGGTGTATGCATCATGGCTTCATGGAGATCTACGTTAAATTCTTTACCTTCAGCATCTTCCATTTTCTTTACGCCATTATCTTCAAAGAATTTCACTGCTTTCGAATGAATCATTTCCAGACCTTTCAAAAGAGTGCCATAGTCATCGCTTTTCTTACCGGCATCTACAGCATTAGACATATCATCTAATAGCTCTAAAAATCTGTAAAGCAATTTTTCATTGGCGTATTCTACCATTTCCTGCTTTTCTCGGATCGAACGCTTGCGAATATTTTCAAGCTCAGCCACTTTACGTACCAAAGCTTCTTTGAGTTCATCTCTTTCTTTGCCGATTTCATTCATCTGCTCTACAAGAGCTTCCATTTGTTCCTGCATTTCTTCAGGAGATTCAATCATTTCGTTATTTTCTAACTGTTCTGTTGTTTGTTCTTTATTTTCTTCCATTTCTGCACTTTCTTCATCAGTAATAGGTATTTCTCTTTCTTCGTTTTTTACATAGGTATTATACAAATCTTTAATCGCATTTGAGGTAGATCTCAAAGTCTTATTGCCATCTTTTTTTGCCATTTTTCCTTTCTCCTATTCCGATAATTCTTTAATCCAAACATAAAAACTTGTCAAAAAAGTAAGTTAATTCAGCATTGGTATAGATTACTTAGTAGACTAAATATTTTATCCCAAAAGAAAATACGCTAAAAGCACTCAATACGAAGTACCTTTTTACATCTTTGACAAGTTTTTACACATAAATATTTTGAATAATTGCAATTTACACAATTTTTTAGAAAAAACATTAGCCTTGACGAAAATGCAGTCTAAGACTTTTATTTATTTTCAAACAGTTGAAAAAATGATAAGATTTGAATTTGCAGAAGATTGGTGAGTACAAAAAGACCGGATTGGCAAGGGTGTGTTAATTCAATATCGCTCAAGTATGAGTATCCGGCCTTTGTTGTAACATTAGTTGCTCATTTTGACTTTCAGCATTTTAGTAGCGCCAGTGTCAAACTCTATATAAGCAGATAAAAGTGTTTCTTTTCTTTTATCTATTTTTATCTCTATCGAATCCAATTTAGTTGGAGCTTCGTACTTTTCAGCTTTAATCAAATTACCTTTGCTGTCAAAAAGCATAACAGAATTAGCTTTTTGCTCTTCAGCATTCTCAAAAATAACTTTCTGAGAATCATTTGCTTTAGCCAAAATTGAAGATTTTGCTTCTTTTTCTGCACCTTCAGATGCTAAAGTAACTGAAACACTTATCATTAAAGCAATTAGATATAATACAATTGATTTCATTGCACGATTTTTATAATTATTACTAAAAACTGCAATACAAATGTATAAATCATTTTGTTAATAAACTAACCCACCCAAAACGCTAAAGCACTAATACAACAAGACTTAACACTATCTTAACATAAAAGAGCTTAACAATTCTTTTTTTTTCTAAATTCAGCCATATTGTTAAGCAGTGCGGGCAATTACTTCCGCAAATATAAATTTTTAATAAATTTTCAGATATATAAAAAAAGCCTGCTTAGTAAAAAGCAGGCTTTAATATTTTAATAGTGAAGTTTTAGAATTGCTTTGCGCTTTGGTCTGCTGTCAAGCTGAGTAAGCAGATAATTCCAAAGTTTATCATAAGGCATCACTTCCAGATTATCTAGATAGGAAGCATCTTCCTCTGAGAATGGAGCTAATTCCATAAACATTTTTTCTGCAGAATTTCTGACTCTGATATAGTCAAAATTATGCTGTACTAATTTAATCAACATATGTATAAAGATATTACTTCTTTCATGACCGTAGCGTTTCAAATGCTTACGGGCATAGAAATGCATTGCATCTAATGTATTGTAAATACCTTCAAAGTCATTGTGAGCAAATAGTATTAATACTCTTAAAATTACAGCAGAAACATTATAATCTAAAGTATCTTTAGAGAAATCAGGAATAGTTTCCATCAAGTCAAGCAATCCGTGACGTTTTTGGAACGGACGGTTAGTGCATTTTTTCGATACCAACCATTCAGTTGTTGCTGCAAAGTATAAATATCCGGCATAGATATTAAATCTATTTCTGATATTTTCAGGCATATCATTAAACTTAGGTTCCTTGATAACCTTGATAAAATGTTCTTCAGCTTCATCAAATCTTTCAGAATGAAATAGTAGTAAAATATGGTAGTCCATAAACTCGAACCATTCCATAGTTCCTTTGTTGTAGAACTTGAACATTTTATTAGATTCCAAAATACCTTTATCAAAATCACGCAGCTTAATAAAGCTCTTGATTTTCATAATAGAGAAATGTTTAAGAGTATCAGTATTTTCTATAAACTCATTTTTAGCATATAGATTTTGAATATAATCACAATGCTCAATTACCTTATTGTATTCTTTCTTCATGTAGTGAAAAGCTACTCTGCATCTATGATAAGCAACAGTAGTATTATAATAATCCAACTTATCTGCTCTTTCTTTGATTGCATTTAATTCTTCTTCTACTTTATGGAAATAATCCTTACGGTAACTAGCCGCTCTACTTATATGTTTTTCTAATTGAGTATAAAAATGTCTCGATTCAACCTCCGCAAAATTAAATTCATTATATTTTTTTACAATTTTAGCATACTTATCAAACGAATATTTCGTTTTGTGCTGATAAGCAAGCCCCATAAGCATCTGTGCTGATTCCAAAACTAAGTTAGTAAAACAGTATTTTTTAGCATCTTCCAATAAATGATCTAAAAGCTTAATCGCTGTTTCAAAGACATTACCTTCAACCAATGTCTTGATAAAAAACATGCTCTTATTAGCTTCAAAGTACGCTTCCTGGTATGCTGTGTATTTCGGTTGATTGATGTTTAGAAAAATAAGAGAATCTAAAAGGCGCGATCTCAAACGTCCTTTTAACATCTGATATTTTTTCTCGTATTCATCAACGTTATATAAATCTTGAGCAGCTTCAGCATCTGAACTATAATTTTGATACCTGATTCCTGCATAAAATTTATTTAAAATAGTTTGTTTAGACGGGTCATCAACCTCATTAAAGACTTCAATTACCCGATGACGTCTTTTTTTGATTAGGTTAACTAGGTTTGTCAACTCTTGCATACTAAACCCCATAGTTTATTTGTAAAAGGCAATCTATTTGTTATTTCTTTTGCTGTCAAAGAACTTTTTAATTTCTGCTATAAATAAACAAAAAAAATCGAAATATCCTAATTAAAATTAGTAAAAATTGCTATCGTTTTAATATTTTTTTGAATTGTATGACTTTAAAAAATCTTTTTTCTCTATGATAATAACAGGGATAGAGGTTTTAAGCATATTTTATATTAAAAACAGATTTAATATGAAGTCTTCATAAGTTCAAATGATTCCTTTAAAGATTATATTCAAAAAAATATAAATTCACAGTACTTTTATATTTTACTTGTCATTTCTGAACACAAATACGTAAGTCACAAGAAAAATATACAGCGTTCTTTTCTGGATAATATTTGTCAATAAACACCAAAAAAAAAAGCGAATCACTATGATTCGCTTTTTTAAATTAACTAGAATATATTTATTCTACAATAGATATCTTTATTACTTCTGTATTTTCTCCTGTTCTTATACTCAAGAAATACATGCCTGAATTCATACCTGGAACATCTAGATGAATTCTATTATTACCTATTTTCAAGTTCCCGCTTCCTAATTCTAAGACTTTAGCTCCAAGTACATCATAAATAGCAAATTTTGCTTCAGTTGCTATTTCAGAATTAAGTTCTAAAGTAGCAGCATTTCGTATCGGATTTGGATATACTTTAGTTGAACTGATAACAGCATTGTCTTCTATAGAAGTATCATCTTTGAACCAATATGTAAAATGTCCCTCAGGAGCAGTGATAGGATAAACCGTATGCTTATTATTGTAAGTCATACTCTCAAAATAGTATTCTACTGTATCTTTATCATCTAGCACTGCCATATCCACTGCTGTTATAAAGTGTGTTCCTTCTTTTGGATCTTCCGGTTCAAGCTTAGATAGTTCTACTTTTTGCCACTCTGTATCACTGTTTTTAACTCTGAAGAACAGATTTGCATAATCGATACCACTGTGATTAAATATATATGTCTCAAATTTATATAGATTTTTTGCTTCCTGGGCGCCACGATAGCTTTTATGTTTGTACAACACAGGATTTTCAGCCGGGATTTGCATGGTTATGCAATGAATAGCACCGCCCATAGGGGCAAGATATCTAGAATCAATTGGAACAAGAGTATAGCCAGGTAGTATTTCACTGTATCTGGCTAATGCTTCTTCAGTGTCTTGCTTGTATCCATCTTCAGAATTTGAAAACACAGGGAATATAAATGTCTTATTTACAAACAAACCATTTACAAATCCTCGTGCCTGAAGATGTTGATTCTGCGATAAAAACTTTACATATGTACCATCATCATCATGCGGCAAGAAAATTCTATCTACATAATAAGGTATATCAAATGATGTTGTATATCCTGCAATCAAATCAAGATTTGACTTTACTGTATTAATATCAGTGCTTTCCGGCATTTCTTCAGGATATATGGTTGCAATCATAGATTCCTGATCATATTGTTTTAAATAAATATCAATATGCCCGGTTCCACCATCATGATTCAAATGTTTCAAAACAATATTATTATTTAGACCAAGTATCTTTGCCATTTCAGCATCGACTTCTTCTTTTGTCATCGGCTCTTTAGCTTCATACATTTTCCCTAAATCATCTGCATTATTTTCATAAAGAACATCTGAATAGAAACCATTACCAAAACCATCCGACATGAAGTTACCACCTTCAATTTCCACAGGTGAGTCATAATGATTATATCCTGTCATGTCAGCAATCTGAGCAGGAATTTCATCATCTAAAGGCCTTCCCGGATAGTATTGGAAATCGGCTATGCCTATATCATCATTATTACCATAATAAAAGCCCCATGGACCATAATCTCTCATCCAAAATCCATTAACACTATTTGGTGCTAAAATAAAACGGTAATTTGTTAAAGCTCTTCCATTGTAATACATAAAAGCTTTCAACTCAGTCGTGTCATTCGCAGCTAGTTCCGGTATAACAATCCATACCTCAGCTTCTTTTTGAATTGCATCTGCTAGCTGAGACCATATTTCAGGCTGTTCACTGTACTCAGGATATAGATCTAACATTTCGAATGCAATATCTCTTTCTTCCCATTGACCTGTAGACTGATTAAAGTAATCTCCTTTTCCACCATAGAAAGGATAAATTTGGTTGGTATCTTTATCAAATGAATACGAAGGCCACTGAATCATAACAGCCTGTACTTCTTCAAATTCACCGGGAATACGAATATCATCAGGTAATCCTTCTAATTTCAAATCCTTAGTAGCTTGTTTATACTTAAAAGTTCTGTGATCATTTGGAATTTCAAAATTTCTGCTTACTCTGTTAATATAAGCACCTTCTCCTTCAACTTCATGAATTTCTTTGATCTTTTGTTCAAATCCTGAGTTAGATTGAGCTAGCAGATTAGACGCTGCCAGCGTTGTAATGAGGCATGCATATGCCAATAGTTTTTTCATTATTTACCCTTATAATTGTAATTTATTTATTTTTATTTTTTAGTCTTAACTCACTACTATATACAAACCAATTATACTTTAGTTACAACAAGTCTCACAAAATATTTAGATATAATATCTAATTATCAAAAAAATGAGCAAGATAGAATCATCACTGCTCTTAAAAAAAATCTTATATACTTATTATGTTTTTATAGTTTTGTATTTTGGTATAATGCTTAGACTACAAAATAGATTTTTAGTTTAATAGAATAAATAAAAAAATTGGAGATTGATAATGTCCTGGAAAAAAAGAACCGTAACTTGTGGCGCTCTACGTGAATCTGATGAAGGGAAAAAAGTCATTCTTAACGGTTGGGTTGCTTCCCGTCGTGACTTAGGTGGCCTTTATTTTATTGATATGAGAGACAGATACGGAATTACTCAAGTTGTTATAGAACCTGAATTCACTCCTGAACTTTCAGAAAAAGCAAAAGAAATTAAATCTGAATTTGTTTTATGGGTAGAAGGTACAGTCAGAAAACGCTCTAACCCGAATCCTAATATACCTACCGGCTTAGTAGAGCTTGTAGTTACTGACTACGGAGTAATCAATCAATCTAAATTACCTCCTTTCGAAATCTCTGATAGTGTAGATATCAGCGAAGAAATTAAACTTAAATATAGATACTTGGACCTTCGCAGACCTAAAATGCAGAAATATCTTATCACTAGAAATAAACTTTCGCAGATTATGCATAGATATTTCGAACAAAATGACTTCGTAGAAATAGAAACTCCTGTTCTAATGAAATCTACACCTGAGGGTGCGCGCGATTTCCTCGTGCCTAGTAGAATCAATAAAGGTAAATTTTACGCCTTGCCTCAGAGCCCTCAAATTTACAAGCAAATTCTAATGATGTCAGGTTATGACAGATATGTGCAAATCGTAAAATGCTTTAGAGATGAAGATTTACGCGCAGATCGCCAACCTGAATTCACTCAAATAGATATTGAGATGTCTTTCGTTGATCAAAACGACATTATGTCTTTGATTGAAGGTTTCATCAACCAGGTTTGGAAAGAAATTCTGGATATGAGTATCCCTGAATCCTTCCCTCGTATGACTTATAATGAAGCTATGACACGTTTCGGATCTGATAAACCGGATCTACGTTTTGATATGGAGATAGTAACCTTAAATGAAATAGTTAAAGATGCTGAGTTCAAAGTATTTTCTGATACTTTAGCAGAAGGCGGAGTTATTGCGGCGATTAATGCAAAAGGTTGCGCTTCATACTCACGTAAGCAAATTGACAACCTGACTGATTATGCTAAAAAATATGGTGCAAAAGGTCTGGCTTGGATGAAATTCGAAGCTAATGGTGAAGTAAAATCTCCAATTGCGAAATTCCTTAAAGAAGAAGAGATTGAAGCCATCAAACAAGCTATGAATGCTGAAGAAGGAGATTTAATTCTTATTTCTTCTGATGCATGGACAAGATGCTACACAATTCAAGGCGCATTAAGACTTGAAGTAGCTCGCCAGTCAGGCATTATGGATTCCGTTAGAGGTAAATATGCATTCAGCTGGGTAGTTGACTTCCCATTATTGGAACATGATGAAGAATCAGGCAGATACATCGCAATGCACCACCCATTCACTCAACCAAAAGAAGAACACGTTGAGCTAATGGAAACTGCTCCTGAAAAAGTAAACGCAATCGCTTATGACTTAGTTATCAATGGTGCTGAAGTTGGTGGTGGTTCTTTAAGAATTCACGACTCAAATGTACAGGCAAAGATGTTCAAATTATTGGGCATGAGTGATGAAAGTGCAAGAGAGAAATTTGGTTTCTTATTAGACGCATTGCAATATGGCGCACCACCACACGGCGGTGTTGCATTAGGTATGGATAGATTGGTTATGACTTTGACAGGAACAGAAAACATCAGAGACGTAATTGCCTTCCCTAAAACTACAAGCGGCCTTTCGTTAATGGATGGAGCTCCATCTTATGTAGATGAGGCGCAGCTAACAGAGCTAGCTCTTAATCTTATCAAAAAAGAAATTGAAGACGATAAAGAGTAATACTTACTTAGTTTAAAATCAAGCCCAATATCGATATGTGCTATTGGGCTTTTTTATTACAAAAATATTCGACAACTAAACTTCACTATTCACATCGTTTTCTAAGTCTTTAATAATTTGATCTATTTTGCTGCCAAATACTTTTTTTGCATTTTCATAAGTCTGGTTACTTACAAATTCCAGAAAATCTTCTTTACTGACGTGCTTCAACAATTCCTTTACAAACGCACCCCCTAGCGGATATGTTAAAGCATGTGGGTATTTATCCCAATTTTCCCAAATATCCAAAATTGATACTTTCTTATGGTTTTCCTTTACCCAGTTTTTAGTAAGTTTTAGCATATCTCTGTTGGACAAATCAAAACATACAGCTGTACCTTCATTAATGAATTGGCAATATCCTTCTATACTATTTACATGATAAGAAATAACATGAGTAATTTCATGCCCCAAAGATTGATAAATATGTGAATGTATTATGCAGGTTGGTGGATTGGCAAATCCTAAATTTCTCTTCCACAAATTTCTGGCATCTTCTCGTGAATTCCAGGCATAAAAATCAATTTTTCTCGGCAACTTACTTCCAAAAAACTTATTTATCTCCTTATAGGCATCTTCTCTAAGTTTTATAAACTGAGAGGCTTCAAAATCCTGCATATTTTGAAAGTGAAATATAAAATGGTCTGATTCTACAATTTTCCAGTCCTTATAAAAGTCATCAAATCCAAAGTACAATCTTTTTAATTCTGCATATCTGGTTGAGTTTTCATCAGCATTAAGCTCAATACTGGCATTAAGATACTTACGTGACTTTTCATAATCTTCCAGCATATAGTAGCACTTTCCCATGTATGCCATTGCCCATGCTTTTATCCAAGGTTTTTCAGAATCATTTTCTTTTGCATATTCTAAGTAAGGCAAAGCATTATTATATTCGCCTTTTTCAGTATAAGACTTGCCAATAAATAATTTCATCTCAGTTTTTAGGGAATCAATATCCATTAATTTTTGCGCTTTGTCGATTACTTCATCATACTTGAAACTCTCAAAAAGTTTTTCTATATCGACTAAACTCGGTTTTTGATGGCAGGCTACCAGGCAAGAGATAAGAAGTAAAAAAGTAAAAACAGTTTTCATGATTAACTCCATAGTAATAATATTGTTGACTTATAATTTATACAACTAAGTCTATAAATAGTTTAGATAATTTATAAATGCGACTTAGAGTCTAAGGAGTTAAGATTGAAATGGATATAAATAAAGAAATATACTAAATACGAAAAAATCCTTATAACTTTATCAGCTATAAGGATTAATAAGTTTCTTATTGTGGTCGGGGACGGAATTGAACCGCCGACACGAGGATTTTCAGTCCTCTGCTCTACCAACTGAGCTACCCGACCTCCGTCTCATTTAAGAGAATACAAATATAATAGTAATAGCTGAATTTACAAAAGTATTTTTTAAGTTTTTCTTTGTTGATGATTTTACGAACTTCTTTTGATTAAATACGTTTTAGATATATTGTCATAATAATGGCAATCAGATTTATTTACTATCAAATGAGAATTTGTATGGATTCTAAATTGGAAAAACTTGACAATCTGAGTAACAGGCTGGATCGTATTTTGGATAACCAATACACTCTTGCTGCTGAAATCAAGATTGCCAATGACGAATTGCACTATATTAAAGTTGCAATTCTTGAAGAAGAGAAATTAAAATTAGAAAGTACTCAAATTATTGAAGAAACACTTTCTATTGCCGCGAGTAAAAAGGATGATATTGCAAACACTAAAGTTGATTTACCTACTGAGAAAATGTCATATTCTGAGGAACCGGAAATAACTTTGGCAAATTTCACAGGTGCATCTGAAATGGATGATGAAATTGATATAGCTGTCGAGCAGCCTATTGGAACTAAAAAAGAACAACAGGAATCTGAAGAACAGGCAAAAAATACTTACCAAAAGCAAACTGCAGAAGAATCACAGAATACAAAGAAAGAATACTATAACTACCATAGAATGCCTTCTAAGCCAATAGCTAAAAGAAATATGGAAAAATTCATAGGAGAAAACCTGATTAGCAAGATTGGTGTTTTAATCCTGATTCTTGGCATTGCTTTTGGCACAAAATATTCCATAGACAACAATCTACTAAGCCCTTTAGCAAGAATCATATCAGGTTATATTTCAGGTCTTACTTTAGGAATATTCTCATTTATTCTGCGCAAAAAATATAAAAGCCTCAGCGCAGTTCTCATTAGCGGGTCTATGGCGGTTAGCTATTTTGTTACATTCTCAGCGTATCGATTTTATGATCTCATACCACAAGAACTTGCTTTCGGTCTGATGACTCTGTTCACGATATTCACTGTCATTGCTGCCCTGAGTTACAACATGCAGGTCATTGCGCATATTGGTATGATAGCCTCCTATGCCATACCATTCCTGCTGAGTGATGGTTCCGGCAGAATAGGAATAATGCTAAGTTATATGTCTATTATTAACATAGGTTTACTTGTTATTTCCTTCAAAAAATATTGGAAACCAACAACCTATATGTCAACGATTCTGTCATGGCTAATCTTAATAATCAGTGTCTTTAGCACAAATGCCGGGTTTGGATTGAAATTTGGTTTTACTACACTTTTCTTCGCTATATTTTATACCAGTATGCTTGCGTACAAGGCTGTTCGAAATGAAGAATACCGACCCGGTTTCACTGGACTGCTGTTCTTCAATCATATCATATATTATATTATTGCAGCATTGCTTCTACAAGCTGAATATAGATCTGATTTATTAAACGGAATATTCGCGCTTGCAAATGGTCTTGTACATTTTGTAGTAGCTGCTTTCTTGCACAAAAGACAAATCAAAGACAGAGTAATCATCCATCTATTAGCTGGATTCGTTCTGTTTTTTGTTGGGATTTCGATACCATTAGCATTTGACGGCAATGTAATTCCTGTTTTATGGATTGCTGAAGCAGCACTGCTCTTTACACTTGCAAGAAAACATAATTTGCCAAAATATGAAATAATCTCATTTTCCCTTATAATATTTTCAATATTGGGAATATTAGCAGAAAGATCAAATTTATATAGTCATTGGTCAACTAGAGCAATTACGCCTATTTTTAACGAATATATGCTAACTGGTTTGCTGTTTTCAGTTGCAATCGGAGTAATGGTCTATTTTGCTTATAAACATACCAATAAAGGCTACAAGACTTTGATTCCGGTTAAGTATGCAAACATTTTTCTCACTTCATTATTTATTGTGTCTGTTTATCTCCTGTTCTCTTATGAAATTACTCACTATTTTAAAAATGTGATATCAGATGCACGAGAACTTATTCTACATCAAAGAGAAAATTTAGAGATAGCAAGAGCTCACAGCCATATTTGGCAAATAATATATGCAGCTGTCTTTTTCTCGGCTCTTAATATCTTTAACAATAAGAAGATACATTCTTCTAATCTTACTTCATTTGCAAATTTCAGTTCAGCTGTTGTTATCGTCCTGTTCCTTACTCTTGGTCTTTGGGACATTAGCGTTTTACGTGAAATGTATTTGAAATTAAATGGTGTGGATGACATCGGATATGGTATATTCAATATTGTCACAAGATATCTTGCAATTGCAATTATGATATTCCATTCTTTGATTATGTACAAATCCTTTGCCAGAGAACAAGATTTCAGCAAAATTCAAGTTGCTCTTGAATTATTTGTATCACTCGCAGCAGTATGGACTCTTACTAGTGAAATAATTCAACACCTGGATATGGCAGGGATCGAGGAAACATACAAATTTGGTATCAGCATAGGTTGGTCTGTTTCTGCAATCATGCTGATTATACTTGGCATTATTAAAGGTAAAAGTCATCTTAGAATTTTTGGGCTGGTCTTGTTTTCAGTGACTATAGTCAAATTATTCTTATATGATATTTCTAATTTACACATCATCAGTAAAACAATTATTATGGTTGTGCTTGGTGTGTTGATGCTTGTAACATCATATCTATATTCACGATTTAAAAATAGACTTTTTGGAAATGAAGGTGAAGAAGAAAAGAATAATATTGATTCTTAGTCTTGTAGCGTTTTTTGCATGTTTTAACAACAGCTATGCAAAAAAAACTACTTTGGAATTAAGTCAATTCAGATACAGAAATCAAATTGAAAACTTGAGTGGAACTTGGAATAAAATCAAACTCCCTTATAACGTTATCGGGAATTCCACAAATTGGCTCAAGGATTTAAGGATTTATGGAGTCTCAGAAAGAGACTCCATTGAAATCCCATATTTTATTACTCCTAAATACGCAGGGTATGGTGTCGAAGACACTTTATTAGACAGCCTTGAGTCGTTATCTGTATCTCCTAAAATTTCAAATAAAATATTAGACTACAATATAACCGAGGTGACCATAAACTTTCCGGATCGAGTTCCACTTAATACAATTTCATTTTTTACAGATTATAAATATGATTATAGAAGGTATGCGGAAATTCGATATGTAGCTTATCCAAAGTATCATAAGGAACCTATTTTCAAACATTTAATCGATACTACATTATGCTCCGACAGTTCAAATACATTCTACTTTGAAAACATTGTTACAGATAAAATCATAATAGATATACCTAATCAGGATAATCAGGCTCTCGAGATTTCAGGTATCCAAGTTGCAGCAAAAGTGCATTATCTAGTCGGCAGGTTTGACTCAGGTTATAAATATTATCTTTATTACGGGAATAAATCAAACTCACAACCTAGCTATGATATTGTCAACTTTATTGACAACATACCTGATTCTATCAATACAGCAAAGCTCAAGAAAAGAGAAGTTTTAATTGAGACAGATATCCCGGAAAAAGCTTTCGAAGAGACCATTGATAAAACAATACTCTGGATTGTAATCGCGAGTTTGTCAATAGGTTTGATTTTCTTTTCTATCAAACTATTGAAAAAAGAATAGACAATAAATGATATAAAAAAAGCGGTATTATTTCTCATAATGCCGCTCCATTTAAGATACTTTAGTTGATTATAACCCGATTGAAATCACAGCTCCATGGTTAATACCATTTCTATCCATTTTATAAAGGTAATTTTCTGCTATTTCTACAACATAACAAATATTATATCCAACTTGTACATAATCTAAATCTAATAAAAATGAAATAGATGGTTCTGCTACGAAAACTGATTCCTCATCAAACTCCGTTTTTTCCCAGACTTCACCTAAAATATTTATTTTAGAATTCACTTTATATTCCGTAGTCAGAAAATTTAAATTAATCCCCAGCTTGAGAGTAAGCCGCGAATCAATTAGAGTTTTATTTAAATTCTTTCTTACCATCACACCAAATATTTTTGTATTAAGCGAGACTTCTTCTACTATTGAACCGGAATAGTCAGAATATGCAATAACTGCACCTGTTCCATAAGCAGAAAGTGTTGTTCCAAATTCTAAGCCATCTTTCATAGGCATATAAATACTAAACTTTGGAATATTGGGTTGAGCAAAATTATCGAACTGTTTCATATTAACACCGTAGTCTTTTCGATAATCATCCATAGATTCTCTCAGCAAACTACTATAAATAGAATAATCTTCACTAGATTTAAACATATATGAGCAATCCACTCTAATTATTTCTGCATAAGTAAGATTTCTTCCGCCTATCCAAACAAATAGAAACACAACAATAACAATCAATCTGTTCATTATTTTGATCTCCTAAAGAATTTTTTGCCCGGAAAAAACAACATTTTATCTGTAAAAGTAGATTTATTGGTTTCCCCTTCATAGATGTAATTACCAATACTACTTTGTCCTTCATCTACCAGCTTGAATGTATTGAGATCATATATTTGAAATTTCTTGGTTCCATATGCATAAAGATAGTTATCTATACAATTTAGCAATAGTCCATCATTAAAATTAGTTATCAATTTTTCAGTCTTATTTTCAATATCATACTCATAAATTCTTCCACTCTCATTTAGGTACAGAATATTATCATCATGACGGCTAAAACAGCCTGCTGTAATATTTGTGAACTTTAAGCTATCCAATTTACCATTTTGATATGTTTTTAAGTAGCTTACAGAGTAATCAATATCTAGATAATGTTTAGCATTTTTCGAAAAAGATAAAAGGTTCGGAAAGTAATCAGGATACATAGTTTTTTCAATTTTCTTGCTTGTGAGATTTACCATAGTAAATCCTTTTTTCGCCAGAAGAGCATAGTTATTATCCGATACTTTTATACTCGAAATATCCCTCGGGTATGTAGTAACTTTGATTTCCATCTGCTCATAGTTATCAAAATTTGTATTCTGCGTGAAATATAGATTATTGTCTTCTCCCCAGACAAGGATTTGTCGATTTGGAGAAATGCTAAAATGCAAAGTCCCGGAATAATCTTTAGTTTGAGATACTAATTCATTTGTTCTAAAATTGTACATCTTAAGAGAACGGCCTGAGCTAAAAACCAGATAATCATCTTTGTATCTCATTATCTCATTAAAATTGTAAAAAGGTATATACGCATTAACATTTTTAAGGCAACTATATATAAGTTCAAAATTAGAATTATAAGCATCATCATACATTTTAAAACTACCATTGCTTGTCTTTGGAAGCAATAGTAATGTAAAAGGTACCTGGTAATAATCCGGTAATTCAATTGCACTTTCTAATGTATTGCCATTGTCAATTGTTTTAATCTTTGATTTTACATATGGATTATAGCTTTCGACAGTGTAAATATCATACCCCACTACATTCCCGTAATACTTTGGTTTAGGCCATGAAAGATATTGCTTTTCATTTCTCCATTCTATCGCAAGATTTATTTTTTCCTTTTCTTTATGAAAAGCTTGCATAACAATGCTATCTTTCAAATCAGATTTAAACTTATAAATGATTTTGTAGCGTGCAATTTGGCCTACATAATCATCATCTATAAAGTAATCCTTATTAGTCAAAGAGTCAAACACAGTCCAGTAATTTCCGGTATCATAGTTATTAGATTCTCTCATTACTGATACTTCTCTGATATAGGCTCCCCTATTGCAATCTACATTAACTTTGAGCTTACCGTTTTCTTCTTCAAAACTTAAGTTATTCCTTAAGCTATCAGGTACAAAAGGAACAATAATCCAGGAGTGCTGCATAACATAAGCTTCTTTATCAACATTATCTGCCAGACTACCGCTGCCGGTTTTCGCATGTATATCCAACGTTAACTCGTAAGGATCAAGCAATTGCATTTGCTGATTTCTAACAGGAAATTTAAATTCTGATGTATAACTTGAATCAATAATATGACCGTCTTTTTTGACTCTGATAAATATAACTTTATTTTCAGCATCAGGTATATTGATTTTTGATACGTAATTTCGTTCCCAGGATGGAGGCTGACAATAAAAAGTATCTATGTCTGGCGATAATTCTGACCAGAATTTAATCACTTTGGGTTCTGGTTTATCAATATCTACATGATAATCTGCATCACTTGGAGTGTAATCACAAGCATTAGATAAAAATGCCAAACTCAAGGCAATACTGATCAAAAATAACTTTAATGTCTTTATAAAATTGGATATAAAAATTGATAAAGCTCTAAATCTATACTTCAAGTTACTATAATAATTTACTTAATACAAATAAATACTAATAGTAATTTGATAAATAAAACATTTTATCACTTTGATTTTATCTTTTTAACTAATTTTGAAAAACCGGTGTAACCTTTTTGCTTGAATTCCTACTTCCTGCTTAACAGCTAATGTAACTCGGAGAAATGTTTTGCTAAACAAATCTGATTTTTTAAATCTATTCGAATCTTTAAAACCTAAACTAGAGCGTTTTGCTATATATCTAACCGGCAACCGAGAAGATGCTAAAGATATCGTAGCAGAAACTCTTATGATTGCATATGAAAGAATAGAAACTATCCACTCTGAAAAAGCTCTACTGAGTTTCCTGTTTACCATAGCGCGCAGGGTAAATATTGAGAAATTTCGTAAAACTTGCAGATTTAAACTGGTAGATGCAATTGAATTTGATACAATCTATTCAGAAGCAAAAACTGCTGAAGATGTTTATACTATCAAAGAACTATACAAAGCCTTGTCAGAAATAGATTCAGATAAAGCAGAAGCTCTGGTTCTTGCTGAAATAGAAGGCTTTTCCCATAAAGAAATAGCCCAGGCTCAGCAGTGTTCAGTTGCTAATATCAAAGTAAAAATCTTCAGAGCTAAAAAGCAGTTAGCAAAACTACTAAAAGACTTACCCCAGAGTTCTCCAAACAAAAAATACACTAATGCTCTTTCCAATCTAAGAGGTTTGCTATGAAAAAGTTGAATAACTACTTGCAGATTGCAAAAGATTCTTTAAATCGAATGCCTCTTTTTGAGATAAATGAGCTTGTAGAACTCTGTGGGAATGCTCCGAGCGTTGACATTGGCGAAATTAAACTAAAAGCCAATTTATTCGGAAGTACACTAATGAAAATTATATCTATGTTAGCAGCAGGCGCGCTTATTACTGCAATATATTTGATGAATTTTGCAACTGACGCACAAAATAAAGATACTGATAGCATCCATACTTATAATTTTAAAGAAAATACTGAAATAAGTAAAAATAACAATCAAGGTGAGGGAGTATCAGAAACTAGCAATATCTCAGCTCCTGATATTGATTTTGAGAATACACCGGAGATACAAGATTTTTCCTTTACGATCACAGAAGAAGAAGGTGATGATATTTTTGGATTCGAAAATAAAATCACACCCGAGCAGGAATCATCTCTTATGGGATATCCGATAATTGTACTAAGTAAAGAAGAAGCAGAAAATATTGGTTTTATATATAAGGAAGATAAGATTCTATTCAGGCAACAATCCAGATTAATTTTGCCTGAAGAAAACAATTATAAATCTAAAGAACAGTTTGAGGAAAAATTTGAGGAATCAGCTGAAGAATGGGAAGATCTCGGTTATGATATACGGAAAGACTCAATTATATACGAGGAAGTTAACATTGATGATGGGCATCCTTATGCAAGAAAACTTGAAAAAGAAGATGCTAAAAAAATGAGATTTAACAATATTAACTCACTCCTTCTAAATCTTTACAAAGTACGAGTGGAAGGAAATCGCACATATGTAAATGATTATACTATTGCTTCAAGTGGCTCATATCTACTTAGTAGATATATGTCAAATGCCTACAAGAAGAAAATCTCTATGTTTGAAGTTCAAAAGATTTATAAAAACAAACTGTATAAAAAGCATTCCCATTTTTACATTGACACAAATTATAAAGCATCAGAAGTATTTAAAAAGTTTGTACATATCATCTTGCCTATAAAAAAAGGAAAAGTATCTTTAGTACTTTCGGGTTGGTTTCTGCTCAATAAAGAACTTGCTTCTAAGTTGCCTAAAAGATACCAAATGGAATTAAAACATAAATTTCAAATCACAGAGCAGGATTATTATTCAGAAGATAGTCAAAGAATCTCGGTTTACATTGATGAAGATTCCAATTTGCCATGGACAAAAATTAGTTTTGTTCCAAATCATTTCCCTTTATATGGAACTGGCTATAATGGCGAATATAGAAAACTTAGATTCGAAGAGTTAGACAAAATTATATCATATTTAAGTGCTAAACTTCCAAAGCATTTGCTCAAAGAAATAAGTCAAAGTTCAAGAAACACAATCAATATTTTGAATGATAATTATAATTCCAGCAATGAAGCAAAACTTCTAATTACAATGCTTAAGGCAGACAAAATCAAAGCAAGTAGCATCAACTCCCTTGAACTTGATGATAAAGAATTATCTAAGCTAGGAGTAGATAAAACAAAAAACAGAATCTATTTCACTACAGAATCTATTTTTAATGACAATAAGCTAAAAACAACAGAATATCGATACCGTTTTAGTCATGATGAAATAGATTATGATGATAATGAACAGTTCTTGAGTAGAGGAATTATGAGTAGTGAATATTATCACTTTGCTGCTCATGTTATGGATACAAGCAAAAAGATTCATAATTATAATCCTGTACTTCCTATGGCATATTCACTAAAAGGTCAATATACTTTTTTCAATTCACCCTGCACTTATTTTTCAAAAGACAAATCCATTAAGGATATTTTTAAACAATATCATTTTACTGTAGAATTTTCTCAAAGAATAGATTCAGATATTAAATATCCTTTTTATCTACATAATGGCACAGAGTTTGAAAAAATTGGTAACGGAGATGACTTAGGGATGTCTTATTTAAAGATGCTTGATAGACTTATACCTATTAAAATTGAAACAGGATTTAAAGAAATTCCCGGCCCTCTATACCTTTGGTATCTCCCGACAACAGAATTTTTAAATGCTTTACCGAAAAGATATTCTAAATCTCTCAGAAAAGAACTGGCAATATTAGATAAAATAGAAAATCAAAATATCCCTGTAGAAGAAGCTTGTGCAGGATTTGATGAAGAATCCTTCTTAGGAATATGTGATTTATCTTCAGGTGCTTTGAGTAATATTAAGATTGCACCTAATCCATGTTTATTTCAATTAAACTTAAGTTTTACAGCCTCCGAAAAAAGATCTGTAAGCATGGAAGTATTTGATATAAATGGCAGAAGCATTCAAATCTTAGGCAGTTTTGAAATTAACAACTTAGGAGAGCAACAGCACACTTTTGATGTCAGCTCTCTAAAAACCGGAATTTACCAACTTGTAATAGTAAGCGATAAAGGCGAAAAAATCAGTAAACGATTTATAAAACAGTAACACAACACTTTGGAACGCACCATGTAGAAGATATTTATTAATCAAAAACCAGAGTTATAATATCAGTGTTTGTGGTATCAAACACCCTACTTCGACAAGCTCAGCATAAACTCTCGCTGGCGGTCATTGCCTGAAATAGGTTGACATATCCTAGGAGAAGGATATGAAAAGAGACGAAAAATTTGTATATTTTTCAGGACGTGAATACTACAGTGAAAACTTTAAGAAAAAAGTAGTCCGAGAAGTAGAATCCGGTGAGTTAACGAAAGAGGCAGCCCGAATCAAATACCAGATAAAGGGGAACTCCGCAGTACTAAACTGGTGCCGTCAATATGGCAAAAACAAATATTCTCTACCTACACATAAGGTAATGCAAATGGCAACAAATCAAGTATTAAAAGAGCGCATAAAAGAATTGGAACGTGAGCTGTCGAAGGCGAAGATGGGAGAAATCTACTATAGAAGCGTAGTAAATCAACTGAATAAAATAGGTATAGATGCAGAAAAAAAGTACGCAGAACAAGCTTTGAAGAATGCAGAGGAACATGGCAAGAAAAAGTCGGCAGATTCTCAGTAAGCTTGTTTTGTGAGGTTCTCGGACAAAGCCGACAGGCCTATTATCAATATATAAATAGCTCACAACAAAATATGTTAGAAGAAGAGATAGTAGTTGATCTCAGTCTAAAACATCGCAGGCAGCAATCAAAATTAAGCTGTCGTAAGATATATGAGCTGATAAAACCAGACTTACAACTAGCCAATATAAAGATGGGTCGCGATAAAGTAATAAACATATTGCAGTCCAGAGGTTTAGGAGTAAAGCGCAAGCATCGTAAAGTAAAGACAACGGATAGTCGGAATACAAAGCGTTACTATTCAAATCTATTGAAAGAGAAGAGTCATGTAAAGCCAAACGAAGTATGGGTAAGCGATATCACCTATTTACGTACGTATAAAGGCTTTGTATACTTAGCTCTGATAACAGACTTAGCAACACGCTATATAGTTGGTTATCATGTTTCTGAACATTTACGAACAGAATTATGTAGTAAGGCATTAAATCAAGCTGTGGCAAACAATAAAGGTAAAATAGCGCAAATCCATCATTCAGATAGAGGCTGCCAATATGGAAGTGATGAATATGCAATGCTATTATCTGAGTTGAATATCCAAGGAAGTATGACCAAAGGAGGCAGTCCGTCACAAAATGCGGTAGCCGAGAGAATAAACGGAATCTTAAAGCAAGAATATGCGATAAGTGATAAAAATCAGAGCATAGGTCAATGTAACAAAGCAGTTAAAGAAGCTATATATTTATATAACAACTGCCGACCGCATAATACTTTAAAAATGCGAATGCCGGCAGAAGTTTATTGGGGAGACAATACAGATTTTGTTATGCCTCAGAATATTTATAAAGGTAAAAAACACAATGAGATATAAAATCTCAGCATTTTGTTCATTTAAATTGTGTCAACCTTTTTTAGGATTAGACCGGCGCGATCCACCCCTCTTCGCAAAGAGTGGAATCTAATAATTCCCCTTCTTCTTAAGAAGGGGTGCCCAAAGGGCGGGGTAGTTGGTGCGTTGCTTGATGTATTGTCATTCATTTTGCAATCTACTCTATCAGAACTCATATAATAGAACATCAAACTAGTATACCTGCATCTGCAGAGCAAATTCATGAGTTTGCTCTGCGTTTGCACCCATATAGCGCAATCACCTCGACCACTGACACAACTCTCTGTCGGCACATTTTCACATGTAATTCAGCACAATCTTCCTTATTTTAAAAATATATTCTAAATTAGAAAAATTCTTGTGTAACCATTTAACAACTTATCCTACCTACTGAAAATTGCTAATGTAACGCGGAGAAAATTTTGCCCAAACAATCTGATTTTTTAGACCATTTTCTGCCTCTGAAAACTAAACTCGAAAGGTTTGCAGTATGCATTACCGGAAATCGTGAAGATGCAAAAGATGTTATTGCTGAAACAGTGATGATTGCTTACGAGCGTTTCGAGACATTGCAGTCAGAGAAAGCCTTTTTAAGTTTCCTGTTTACCATCGCGCGTAGAGTAAATATTGAAAAATTTAGAAAGACTTACAGGATGAAACTTGTGGATGTTGTAGAATTTGATGAAGTATTTTCTGAAGCAAAGACTACTGATGACCTGCTTGCTATACGAGAGCTATACAAAGCTCTGTCTGAAATCGACTCAGACAAAGCCGAAGCTCTTATACTCGCTGAAATTGAAGGCTTTACTCACAAAGAAATTGCCGATGCTCAGCAGTGCACTGTGGCAAATATTAAAGTCAAAATCTACAGGGCTAAAAAGCAGTTGGCAGCCTTATTAGATGCCGCACCGCAAAAAAAATCTAACAAAAAGTATACAGATACTCTTTCAACTTTGAGAGGTTTGCTATGAAAACTTACCACCAGGACTTTTTAAAAGCTAAGGAAGCAGTTAATCGCAAACCAATTTTCCGCGTTGAAGATATAGAAAAACTTTGCGGAAGTACTCCAAGCGTTAACATTGGCGAAATTAAACTAAAAGCCAATATTTTCGGAAGAATGCTAATGAAAATAATATCCTTTTCAGCAGTAGGTGCCCTTATTTTTGCACTCTATTTTATGAATACAAGAGATGAATCAATACAGACAACTGAATATCAGATTGTAGAAAATCCCTTACCAAAGGAACACACAAAGTCAGTAACAAGCTCAGAAACAAAACAAGAATCGAAAAAAGTTGATATACAGAATAAGACAAAGTATAATTATTATCCGCAGATAAACTTCTCTCCTGAAGAAAATCTATATGCAACTTTGCCTAGCTTGCCAAAGGATAATTTTAAAACTGAAGACTCACAGCCCATAGCAATAGAATCTACATTAATGGGCTATCCAATATTTTTGCTGTCAATAAAAGAAGCAGAGAATATCGGTTTTATGTTTGATGACGATGAAATACATTTCAAGCATACAGGCAGATTAGTAATACCGATAGATAATGATTATAAGTCCAATCCTAAATTGGTTGAAAAAATGGAATTAGCAAAAGAGCGCTTTTCTGACCATGGCTATATTCTTTATCAAGACTCTCTTATTAGTGAAACAATAACACTTTCTGAAAAATCTTCTGAAAAAGATATTATTGATAAAGATGATATTGATAACGAAAAGATTTCTACCATTAACCTATTAAAATGGAATTATTTCAGTAAAGAAAAAAATCAAATAAATGTTGGCTGGAATTCAAGATCCCCAAAAATAGCACCTCCTTATCAACTAAGTCAATATATGGCTGAAAGATATAAATCTAATCTGGAATCTTTTGAATTAGATTATTTCAAATATGATCAGATTCATGATAAAACAGACTACTTCTATGTAGATACCAGATACAAAATTGCTGAAGTTTTTAAGCATTTTGCTTATGTAGTTGTAAAGCTCCCACAAACAGAGGAACAGGAACGATACATGACTGCTTGGGTCTGGATGAATCAAGAACTGTCAGAAAAACTTCCGGCTCGCTATGCTAAAGATATTAAACACAAATTTATAATTCAGGAAGAAAACCTCTATTCTGAAGATCAAAACCAAATTACGATAGAAATCAGTGAAGACAGCGATCTCCCGTGGAGCAAAATAAAATTTGTGCCTAATCACTTACCAATATACGGCACTAAAAGGGAAAAGAATACTGTCGATGTTATATGGTCACATGACTTCGAAAAAATAATTGATTACTTTAGACCATCTATAAGGCCTGAATTAAACTATGGAGCTTCTAATAATATCGCTCAATACAACTCTCCGGAAGAATATCTTGTTGGAACTATTTCGCAATCATATATAACTAATACATTAAATATGAACTCGCTTGTTCTGGACTCTATAGAGTTAGACAAGATTGGAATAAATTCAGGTAAAAATGAAGTAGCTTTTGAAAGTGAATATATCAATGAAAATCAAAAAATAGATATCACTCGTATAAGCTACAAATTCGATAAAGGTCAAATCAAAATTAATCCAATGGGTGGATATTTTGCTATGGGCTGGACAAAAGAAAACCACTATTATTTGACCTATGCCAGCGAAGAAAAGAATGAAAATCTGCACAATTTCAAGCCTATATCTCCAATTTGTATATCTATGCAAGACAAATTCCAGTTCTATAATTCACCAATTCTAAACTTTGCAACTGATGATATTCTTCGAGAATTGTATGACAAGCAAAGTTATTACAACTCAGGCATTAGATTTATTGCGGCTGAAAAAAAGTTGCCGTTTTTTATATATGAAGGTGAAGAACTGGATACTTTAGGAACTATGCCTGAAACTAATGCTCCATTTATAGCTATGCTGGATCGATTAATTCCGGTTAAAATACAACCCGAATTTCCTGATACAAAAACTCTATACATTTGGTATCTCCCAACAGCTGAATTCCTGAATGCCATACCTGAAAGATACTCTAAATCCATCAGAAAAGAACTGGCAATATTAGATAAAATTGATAATCAGAATATATCGCCAGAAGTTGCCTGCAAAGGCTTTGAGGAAGAATCATTCTTAGGTATATGTGATTTATCTTCTGGAGCTTTGAGCAACATAAAAATAGCACCTAATCCATGTTTATATCAATTAAACTTAAGTTTTACAGCTTCTGAAAAAAGATCTGTAAGCTTGGAAATATTTGATATAAATGGCAAAAGAATTCAAATCTTAGGGAATTTTGATATTAACAACTACGGAGAGCAACAACACACTTTTGATGTCAGTTCTCTAAAAATAGGAATTTATCAACTTGTAATAGTAAGCAATAAAGGCGAAAAAATCAGCAAACGATTTATAAAACAGTAAAATCTACTGATTAATATCATATTCGTATAGGCTGTCTCTTAATGACAAATACATCCAGTTTCTAAATAAGATCTGCCAAACAAGCCGCAAGCTAAAGCATGCGGTTTAACTTAAAAGCTATTGCAACAGATGGCTTTAGCCATCTGCACGAATCATAATTCTTAGTCTAAATTTATCATTTTACTGGTTTGATCAGAATATTTTTCACTTATGAGACAGCCTCTACGATTTTAATATCAACATAAGAACCATCAACCTAAAATACTTTCATCTGTAGAGCAAATTCATAAATTTGCTCTACATGTATAAACCAAATAATGCCATCGACAAATCATTCATATATCTCACCAAATCGGCAAATATTCACTAGAAATGCAGCAGAAATATTCTATTTATTGAAAATATATTCTAAATTAGAAAAATACAAGTGTAACCAAACTTATTTTTATCCTACCTCTATATAGAAGGCTAATGTAACGCGGAGAAATATCTTGCTAAAAAAATCTGATTTCTTGACACTATTTGAACCGATCAAACCAAAGGTAGAAAAATTTGCTATCTATTTGGCAGGTAATCGGGAAGACGCGAAAGACATCGTTGCTGAAACAGTAATGATTGCCTACGAGCGTATCGAAACACTACAATCAGAAAAAGCCTTTCTAAGTTTCCTTTTGACCATAGCGCGCAGGGTTAATATTGAGAAATTTAGAAAGACTCAAAGGCTCAAACTTGTAGATATTATTGAATTTGACGAAGTATTCTCTGAAGCAGAAACAGCTGAAGAAATGCTTGCTGTAAAGGAACTGTATACTGCTCTTTCAGAAATAGACTCAGATAAAGCAGAAGCACTAATTCTTGCTGAAATCCAGGGTTTTGCTCATAAAGAGATTGCAGAACTTCAGCAATGCAGCGTGTCAAATATCAAAATAAAAATCTACAGAGCTAAAAAGCAATTAGCAAAATTATTAGATGCTATACCGCAAAAGACATCAAATCAAAAATACACAAAAGCTCTTTCTAATCTTAGAGGTTTGCTATGAAAAATATCAATCAACATATAGAAAATGCAAAAAAAACGTACCGGGAAGAACCTCTATTCTCAATGGAAGAGATAGAAAATATTTGCGGGAGCTCTCCAAGTTTAAACATTGGCACAATCAAAACAACCGCCAATTTCTTCAGGAGATCTATAATGAAAATTTTATCTATAGTTGCTGCAGGCGCGCTTATCACTGCGCTATATCTAATGAATATGAATACTGATGCACAAGACATGCAACAAAGCATCGCTGCTTCCAATGCACCGACTCAACAGACTGTAGTAAATAATAAACAACATCAAGCAGGTAATCAATCAAATGATAATCGTATATCTGCACCTGACATTGATCCTGACGATTTACAAAATCCGGATGATAATCTATTTGCTTCAATTTCAGGAGGAATAGGTGACTTATTCTCAAGCAAAGATGAAATAACACCTGAAAAACAATCCAACTTAATGGGCTATCCTATATTTGTACTCTCGAAAGAAGAGGCAGAAAATATTGGATTTGTATACGATGACGACGAAATAGTATTCCGACATAAAGCAAGGATTGCACTACCTTATGAGAATGACTTTATAACTAGAGAGCAGTACAATGGTGCTTCAAAATATCTCCTTGATAGAATGGATAAAAAAGGGTACGATATAAACAAAGACTCTATTGTATACGAAGAAATCAGAATCTATCCCGGCGAAGATGATCCTGCTCGTACTGTTATTATGGACAAAGAAGAAGCAAAAAAAATAAGATTTAGTAATATCAATGCTATAGCTATGAGTCATTTTAAGGTTGTAAATACTTTAACAGATAACTATTATGCTATTATGGGGGTTACTCTTTCTCCTCCTTATCAGTTAAGTAAGTATATGTCTGATGACTACTCAAGTAAACTATCTTTGTTTGAAGTGGACAAAATAGCAAACAATTTATTATTCAAAAACAATACTCATTTTTATGTAGATACAAGCTACAAATCTGCTGAAGTATTCAAAAAATTTGTGAAAATCATAATACCATTCGATAATGAAGAAGATGATACAATGGTCTTTCTTGATAGCTGGTTCCTACTCAATCAGGAACTTGCGTCTAAATTGCCGAGAAGATACCAAGGCGATATTAAATATAAATATCAAATTACTGATAGTGATTACTTCACTAATATGAGCAAAAAAATTGCAGTTTTCATTGATAAAGACTCTAAACTTCCGTGGACTAAGATAAGCTTTATTCCTAACCATTTTCCAATATATGGTGTGGAAGCAAACGGTGAATTCAGAGTA
The DNA here is from genome assembly GCA_965140345.1 of Kapaibacterium sp. (SeqCode). GTDB lineage: Bacteria > Bacteroidota > Ignavibacteria > Kapaibacteriales > UBA2268 > JBFHIJ01. Next base: position 388,525 of record OZ223201.1, on the reverse strand, counting down.
ATAAGCACTGGAGATTTATCAAAGCTAACTTCTTATCTTAGCAAAAAACTTTCAACAGATTTATTGGAAGAAGTATCTAAAAATTCTAAAAATACTTTAGATATTCTGAATAAAATGCCGAATAAAAGCAATGAAGTCAAATTGCTAATTACATTGCTACAAGAAGATCAAACAAAAGTAACAAACATTAATGCATTAGAACTCGATACAAAAGAATTGAGCAAATTGGGTATAAATAAGTCTAAAAATGAAATAGCGTATCCAATAGAATATATAAATATAGACAATGAACTTGTCTACAGAGATAATCGATATCAGTTCTCTTATGATGAAATTGATTTATATGAAAATTATGTACCCTTTGGAAGCGGTAATATAGCCAAAGAGCATTATCGAAAATCATATAAAGATGATAAAAATACGAAAAAAATTCACAACTTCAACCCTGTTCGTCCTGTTGCTACTTCTTTAAATAGCAGTTTTGTTTTCTATAATTCACCATGTCTTTACTATGCTAAAAACACTCTTAATAGCTTATACAAAAAGCAAGACTATGACGGATTTTATAGTAGACATATCTCAGCTAATACAAAAATTCCGATATATGTAACTGACGGCGACGATTTCGAACTAATAGGATCTAAACCTGAAAACTATATGCCATATCTAGCTATGCTGGATCGCCTAATACCGGTAAAAATAGAAACTGGTTTTGCTAAAATTCCGGGGCCTCTATACCTTTGGTATTTACCGACTATAGAATTCTTAAATGCATTACCTGAAAGATATTCTAAATCTCTTAGAAAAGAACTTGAGATTTTAGATAAAATAGAAAATCAAAATGTACCTGCAGAAAAAGCCTGCACCGGATTTGAAGAAGAATCATTCTTAGGTATATGCGATTTATCCGAAGGGGCATTAAGCAATATAAAGATTGCACCAAATCCATGTATGTATGATTTAAAATTGAGCTTTACATCTTCAGAGAAAAGATCTGTAAGTATGGAAGTATTTGATATAAATGGCAGAAATGTCAAAATATTCGGGAATTTTACCATAGAAAACTTCGGCGAGCAAACCTATACTTTCGACATCAGCTCACTGCAAACCGGAATATACCAACTAGTGATAATAAGTGATAAAGGCGAAAAAATCAGTAAACGCTTTATTAAACAGTAATTTATATCAAACTTAAAGAGGTTGCTATCTTTTTTGAAGATAACAACCTCTTTTATTAAATTCTTATTTAGCTAATTACTATTCAGTTTGAGCTTTACTACTCATTTTAAGCATAAAGTAGCCCACTACGCCGGCGAGTAGAGAAGCAAGTAAAATACCTATCTTCGCAAAATCACCGCTTTCACTTGCTCCAAAAGCAAGATTGCTAACAAATAAGGACATTGTAAAACCTATACCTGTTAGTATACTTACAGAATATAACTGCATCTTACTTACACCCTTTGGTAGAGAAGCAATGCCCAACATGGAAGCAATTATTACAAATAGAAATACTCCCAGCTGTTTACCAATGAAAAGCCCTCCAACTACACCCATAGAAACAGGGTTCATGATGGAATCAAGGCTAAATCCTTCTAAACTAACACCTGCATTTGCCAAAGCAAAAATCGGCATAATCGCCCATGTCACATACGGATGAAGGAAATGTTCCAATCTGTGCAAAGGAGATTGTGTTTTATGTGAAAGAGTACCTAGATTCTGGATTACATTAAATCTATAATCCACAGATTCGCCTTCCTCAGGCTTATCCTTCAATTTAGAAAGTTTATCTATATACTTATTGCTCTTCTCAAAGAACTCTTCTTTATTAAATTTCCCTGCTGCAGGGATTGTAAATGCTAATAAAATGCCACCAATTGTTGCATGAATACCGGACTTCAAAAATGCTATCCAAAGTGCCACACCTAATACAAAGTATACCACCGTGTGCCTTACATTGAAGTAGTTCATTATCATAAGCAACGCCAAAAAGCCGCCTGCAAAATACAATGCAACTAAAGATATCTCGCTTGTATAGAATATAGCAATAATCAATACAGCTCCAATATCATCTACAATAGCCAATGCAGTTAAAAATACTTTCAAGCTGACAGGCACTCTGTCACCAAGCAATGCCAGAACACCAAGAGCAAAAGCTATATCTGTGGCAACTGGTATCCCCCATCCTCTTATATCCGGTGTGCCATCATTTATTATAAAATAAATAAGTGCAGGAACGATCATACCACCGACAGCACCCATAAGCGGTAACATAGATTTCTTTATAGAGGATAGCTCTCCAACTAATATCTCTCTCTTAATCTCAAGACCGACTACAAAGAAAAATATAGCCATAAGGCCATCATTAATCCAGTGGCTGAGATGCTTAGAGAGAGAAAAGCCATCAAAGCCAATAGTAAAATTGGTATGCCATAAAGCAAAATATGATTCTGAATAAGAACTATTCGCCCATATCATAGATATAACAGTAACCAAAATTAGAATAATACCTCCGGCAGAACTGCTACTTGCAAACTGCTGGAAACTCGTGATAACTTTGTCAGCAGCATTGCCGACCGGTCCATCCTTTATTTTTCTCTGTAATTTGTTCATAGACTTTTACTCCGTTGTACCAAATAAATCATATTCTTCAGCATGAGTAATTTTGACATTGACAAAGCTGCCAATTTCCAAAGGTGTTTCAGAAGTAACAAAAACTCCGTTATCAACTTCAGGAGCGTCATGTTCAGTTCTTCCAAAATATGAGCCATCTTCATTTAGCTCATCTATCAATACCCTACGAACAGAGCCAATTTTTGATTCATTAATTTTTAGTGATATTTTTTGTTGAGCCAGCATTATCTTTTCAGCTCTATCTTTCTTAACTTCTTCAGGAATTGGATCGAGTAAATCATAAGAAGGAGTTTTGTCTTCTCTTGAATATGTAAACACACCAAGTCTATCTAATTTATATGTTTCTATAAATTGTAGTAATTCTTCGAAATCTTTTTCAGTTTCATTAGGATATCCTGTGATAAATGTACTTCTGATAGAAATACCAGGCACTTTACTTCTCATTGTATCCAGAAGATTTCTAATTTTATCACCGGTTATACCGCGTCTCATGGATTTTAGTACAGAATCTGAAATATGCTGCAAAGGAATATCCACATAATTGCAAATATTATCTCTTTCAGCCATAACATCTAAAAATTCCAAAGGATAGGCTCGCGGATATGCATACATAAATCTCAACCATTCCAATCCATTAATATCAGATAGCTGAGCAGCAAGATCAGCAATTCGTCTTTTACCGTACAAATCCCTTCCGTAGAAAGTCGAATCCTGTGCAATCACTACAATTTCCTTAGTCCCACCATCGATTAATTTTTGAGCTTCTTCCACGATGTCTTCCATAGGGCGTGAAATATGCTTACCTCTGATTCCCGGGATAGCACAAAAACCACAATTATGGTCACAACCTTCGGAAATTTTAAGGAAAGCGGAGTGATTAGGAGTCAAAAGCATCCTTTCATTGATTAAGCTAAACTTCTCATCTCCGACCAAAGTTTTTACTATCTGCTCCTGAGAGTTTACACCTAACCAGTGGTCTACAGACCCAATCTGATCAGAAAGCTCTTTTTCATATCTTTCTACCAGGCAGCCCATCACTATAAGTGACTGTAGCTGACCTGACTTTCTCATTTCACTTGCCTGCAAAATATAGTCAATGCTTTCCTGCTTAGAGCCTTCAATAAAGCCGCAAGTATTTATAATAAGACCATCAGTGTTATTCAGATCTTCTGTATAATTCAGATTATTACCTTTTAGCATACCGATCAATTTTTCAGAGTCATAGACATTCTTGGCACATCCAAGAGTAATAACCGATATATTTTTTATATTTTTAGTTTTCATTATTAAGCCTCAGAGTTTATATACATTTACTTATCTCGTATAGGATAGATATATATTATATAGAAAAGCAAATATAGAGAAAATAGGAATTAAAATCAGTGTGATTAGAAGAAAATATCTATCCATACATATAAACAAAAAAAACCGTAACTCCGGGGCAGTGGAATTACGGTGCATTATATATTTAAAAAGGGATAATTAGTTAAGTCTTCTCTTAGCATTTTTTAAATAGCAGCAAAGCTGTTCGTAGTATTCTCTCTCCAGATTGTCTACATTACCGTCTGAATTAATAATCAACCAAAAATTCTGCATAAGATATTCTCTGTCAAAATCCTGATCTTGCATACATGTAGCAACCATTCTTTCTATCTTTTCCATCATATCACCTATTCTTTCTTCTCACGTAATGTGTAGAATTCTTATCTATATGCATCCCTTCTTTTATTCTAGTATCTACTTATATAACTCGCAAACTATTCAAAAGTTACATCGGAGAATAAAAGCTAAGAAATTCATAATTTTAAGTTTTTAAAGTATGAATCTTCTTCAAATACCATACCAGTTTTTACTATCATTAATAAATAGATACCAGTTATTACACACTATATCTAATTACACTTAGAGACTTTTTAGGATATTTTATTGCAAAAAAGGAAAAATTCAATTTTTTTTATAAATTGATGCAACTTTTTAAAGACAGAACTCCCTTACTCTATGAGAGCACAATTGTAAGAGTGAAATGACACAAAACGAAAAACAAAAAGCCTTTTTAGAATTGTTTAAGCCGGTCGAACAAAACCTATATCGGTATGCTCGAGCTATGGCTGACAGTTATGAGGAATCCAAAGACCTAGCTGCAGACACATTGCTTGCAGCTTACGAGGGCTTCGAATCATTAAAGCACAAGGATGCTTTTTTGAGTTATCTATTTACTATAGCATCACGAATTGCTAAGAAAAAAAGATGGCGCAAGAAATTCTTTGGTGTATATAATGAAATCGAAGCTAATCAGATACCTGATAATTCTCAGAATTCTGATCGAAATATTGATATAGAATTGCTTTATAAGGCTATGGGTCAGTTGCCTGCTAAGCAAAAAGAGGCTTTAGTTCTTTTCGAAATATCCGGCTTTTCACTGAAAGAAATTCAGGAAATGCAGGGTGGCTCACTCTCCGCTGTTAAATCGCGAATCAGCCGCGGAAGAGAAAAACTTTCACAATTGCTCCAAGAGAATAAGGATCCTAATCTCACTAGTACTAAAAATAATATTAACACAGAAGACCGGCTTAAACTACTGAGGGTTGATCATGAAAAATAATCAAAAATCCACAGATTTGCTGCAACAAGCAAAGACGACTGAACCTAATTTGCTAAGCGGCAACGAACTGTCTGAAATTATGGAGACAGGTAAGCACCTCGGTACTAAGCAAACTAAAATTATTAAAGGGAGATTAGTTATGTCTATTACATCTATTTTAGCAGTAGCGGCTACAGCTGCATATTTAGCATTAGCACCGGTTCAAGAACAGAAAAACATTGATAATCAAGTAATCAATAATGTTCCAAAAACCGAACAAGTTGAAACAACAATACAAGATAAAACATCGGAAATCATCGCTAAAGAAGAAACTGAAGATTTTGCTTCTGCAGAAACTGATTATCAAGAAATCCCTACAGAAGAAAGCAGTTTTAAGATAAATACTGAAAAAGTAAATATCGACGGAATCAATATTATATCAATAAATAGCAAACAAGATTTAGAAGAGCTTGGTATCTACAAGGATGGAAATGAGTTTTCATTTCCTGCTTTTAGAAACAAAGAAGATAATGTAAAATCAACAATCCTTCTTACACTTAAAAAAGAAAATGGCTCTAACACAATTGACTATGCTGTAAGGTCAGACAAAGAATATATAGCCAAATTTTCTCCGCAGCTAATAACTGACGGGGAAGGAAAAAAGGAAATGAGCATGTTCGATACTGGCAATATGAAAATGATGACTAGATCTGAATATGTAGCTACTGATGAGAACGGTAAAAAGAGTCTAAATATTGATCTCAATACTATACAGGACACACAACCTAAAAAGTTCTCAGAACCAATGATGTATACGTTACAAAAAATGATGTCAGGAAAAGAACCGGATTCCACAGATAAAGAATTTTATAAAATGGTTTCTAGCTTGAAAGAAGGTGAAGAATTAGATTTGAGCTTTGTATTTGAAGATATTGTACGTAAGCAATTAAGAGAGCAAAAATTTCCAACAGTAGACCCTTCGACTCTCTCTCAGGAATCCTTAGCTTCTCTGGATTCAATTATTGATACTCAACTAAAAAACTTACCAAAGTTTGATATGAAAATTGGCAGAGGAGAAAACAATAATAGTTATTTAGAATATGGAATTGATTCACTAGCATCAGATACTTCATCAATTAGAATAAATTTCTCGAATATTGAAATCTATACAAAAGATAAAAATGTTGCTGAAGAAGAATATGGTCAAGACGATCTGAACAAATTTATTGATGACATCAATAATTCTTTAAACGATTCTACTCTAAAAGAACTAACAACATTTGATGATTCACGCTTAAATAAAATGCTTGCAATAGCTATCAAACTAGACGAAGCTTCAGATAAACCTGACTTTATATTATGGTATGACATCTCTCAAGAACTAATAGAAGCTCTTCCATTAGAATATAGAGAAAAACTAGGTACAGAATTATCAGCTATTTCAGAAGGTGATTTCTGCTCAGGCAGCTCACTAGCCGGCGAAGATACATACTGCGATGTATGGCGCGCTTGCAATGGTGGCTTAAAAGAAATGAGTATCTACCCTGTGCCTATTAAAAACGATTTCACAGTAGAATACGATCTTAGTGAAGACAGAAAGTTAGATTTCGTTATTCACGACTTATACGGTAAAGAAGTGATTAGCCTTAAATCCGGAGTTAAAAGAGCTCAAGGACATCAAACTGAACAATTCAATATCGACTTGCCTCCAGGCATGTACCTGCTATCTATTACTTCCAATCAGGGCGAACACACAGTTCAGAGATTAGTAGTAGAGTAAAATCAAAAGAGATCAGGGCGAGCACACAGTCCAGAAATTAGTAGTAGATCAAAATCAGAAGTGATATATTATTAAAGCTGCAAATAGAATAATCTGTTTGCAGCTTTTTTTGATGACTTCGGCACACCTTGAATTAACATTTTGCAGCTATAATGAATTGCTTTATTGATAACATCTTAGTTTTCTACTAAATTTATATATAAACTATTACATTTGTAATTTAACAATATGTAATTATATTGCAGCAGTTTAGCCATTACTAATCAAAGGAGTCAAGTATGATTAAAATTCGCACCTACATCTATGTGATATTGTTACTTACTTTTTCACTGGCAGCTAATGCTGCCATAACGCAGGGTACTTTTGCAGGGACATCTATTTCAAGTTGGTCATATCCTAATCTAGTTAATGATGCAATAGGGAACACTTACCTCATGGTGAAAGTTGCATCTTCTGATATTAGAATTTTGAAATATGATGGAAGTTCTTGGACTACTCACACTTCTTTTTCACCAGCAATGATAAATGCAGATGCCAATTTTTCTAATGTGTCATCAATCGGAAGTGATTTTGATATAGCAGTCGATGCTAATAACAACTTACATATTGGTCTATATTTTTATAAATCCAGCGAAGATAAAAGAGGTGTACTATATGGCTACCATAATGGCACAAGTTGGGATTTCGAATTAATAGAAGAGCATTACCATACAGGTGGCTGGATTAGTGCAAGAGAACCAAGAATCATTATTGATAACAATAACTATCCTCATATAATTTATGAATATAGTGATGTTGACGGTACTAGAGAATATGCTATAAGGCACAGACATAAAAAATCAGGCAGTTGGAGTTCATATACTAACATACATACATGGTCGGGAACAGTTGATACTGGTCTTCACGAAGTATTTTTACAAGATGTATATTTGCATACTAATAACAATTTGTATTGCTATTTTGGTTATGACAATGCTGCAAACACAAGTCCTGATATTTTCTTAAGTATTTTTAACAATACAAATAATACATGGAGTGCCAAAACAGAAGTTATAGACGGAGTAACATCAGATATTTATCACTCTATCCAGGGACAATTTATTGAAGGTTCAGATATTTACTTAGGTTTTTTATCAAGCAATAATACAGCCAATGTAAAAAAAAATAGTAATGCGCCAAGTAGTTCTGCTATCACTGCATCAACTGGCAAAAATTTTGATCGTTTTCGCTCAGATGGAAGTGACTACTATTTTATGATTAATCAGGTTACAGAAGAGTGGGACGATAACTGGGAAAATGTAACTATGACCGGCTCTGTATACCTTAAAGTTTTTGATGGTACAAACTGGCATCCATGTGATCCAATTACAGCTTTAAATGATGCAGCAGGTTGTAATGAATCGACTTTTATTATTAGACCTGATGGCAAAATTATAATGATTTTTAGTAACTATGATGAAAACAATACACTAAAGTATGCAGTAGGAAGCATAGTAGATTTTCTACCTTCAAATTGTTTTACTCCATCAGGAGCTGCCATTCCTCCCACAATGGGTAATACTACAGTTGTTTCAAGTATAACATCTACAACTGCTACTTCCGGTGGTAATATCACCAGTAATAACGGCAATGCTGTTACAACTAGTGGAGTGTGCTGGAATACTGCCACTACACCTACAATTGCTAATTCAAAAAGTACTGATGGTGACAATGACGGAGCATTCACAAGTAATTTGACTGGATTATCCTCTAACACTCTTTATTATGTACGCTCTTATGCAACAAATGCAGGAGGTACTAGCTACGGTACGGAAGTTACTTTTAGAACTTTAGCAATAGTCCCAAACGCACCGACGGTAAATAACGCAAGTGCAACTACACTTGATGTTACTTTAGCTGTTGACGGGAATAACGCAGCTACTACATTTGCAATTCAAGAAACTTCAACAGGCGATTATGTTCAAGCTGGTGGTGCTCTAGGAGCTGCTCCGGTATGGCAAAATAATGCAACTTGGAGCACTGTCACTGTAACAGGACTTACTAGGTATACAGAATACACATTTCAGGTAAAAGCAAGAAACTCTGATAATGTTGAAACAGCTTTCGGATCTACTAAGTCTGAAACTACTCTACAGGATGTTCCGACTCTTGCTTCCACAACAGAAATTACTGATAATGTAGGTACAACTGCTTCTTCAGGCGGTAATATCAGTGACAATGGCGGCTCTGCTATAACTGTTCGAGGCGTCTGCTGGAACACTACAGGTACTCCTACCACGGCTGACGATAAAACTTCTGATGGAACAGGAACCGGAATATTTACAAGTAATATAACCGGACTAACACCTGATGAAACCTATTATGTGAGAGCTTATGCGACGAACGGAATAGGAACAGTATATGGGAATCAATTAAGCTTTACTACACCTAATGATCCCCCAGTGCTTGCTGCTATTTCACCTGCTTCATCTATTACTGAGTCTTCTGCAGAAACCGGATGCGAAATTACTGATGGTGGAACAACTGTAGTAACCGTCCGCGGCGTCTGCTGGAACACTACAGGTACTCCTACCACGGCTGACGATAAAACTTCTGATGGAACAGGAACTGGCGTCTTTTCTAGTAGTATTGAAGGATTAGATCCAAATACCACTTATCACGTTCGTGCTTATGCAACTAATGGTGGTGGCACTACTTATAGTAATGAAACCTCTTTTACAACTTTAAACTTATCAGTTGCGATATCTAATTTTATAAAAAATACTGATACTGAATACGAGCTAACTGCTGATATAACAAACCCTTCCTCAATCCAGATAACTGCTAAAGGTTATGTATGGAGTACAAGTCAAAACCCTACTACAACTTTAAATTCAGGCAGCACATCAAACGGAACAGGCGATGCCTCATTCACAGATAACGCCACAGTTACAATTGGTCCGGGTTATTATGTTAGAGCGTATATAACTACTGCAGGTGGAACCTATTATTCAGATGCAGTACACTTTGGCGTCGTTCCTACTCTGCCAGAATGGGGGTTGATATTTCTAGCTGCAGGCTTTGTTTTAGGAGGCGGATGGTTTGCTTTCAGGAAAATGTGGTAGCATGTAAACCACAGACCCATTCAACTAATATTCATACTGCTGACAGACTATTCTGTTAGCAGTTTTTTTTGCTCCGATATAATAGAGTAAAGCAACACTTATCCATTTATATTATTATAAAAATAAAATATAATAAATTTGATTAATTCTCATTTTAATTTTTATTATAATATTTTATAATTAGATTATAGTAGTTTTACTATAACAAATTAAAGAGACAAGGCATGAAAAAATCAAAAATCTATATTTATGTGATTATGATTTTATCTTTATCACTCATGGCCAGTGCTGCCATAACTCAAGGTACATTTGCTGGTTTAACTCCACATAGTTGGGCTTATCCCAGTCTTGCCAATGACAATGCAGGCAATACTTATCTTCTTGTAAGAGAATCTTCGACAAACTATGAGCTATGGATTTATGACGGAACAAACTGGAGTTATACTTCCGAGATCACTGCTACCAGTGTAAACGCAGATGCTGACTTTTCATTAGTCTCTGGATTTACTGACTATTTAGATGTAACAACTGACAATAACGGGAATTTTCACGCAGTTATTCGTTATTATAAAAGTAACAGCAACCGAGGTGTAATGCATGCTGAATTTGATGGTACTAACTGGGATTTTGATATCGTTGTAGAGGGTACAACTGAGACATATGATACACCTAAAATTGTTATTGATGATAACAATTTTGCCCATGTGGTTTACGATTATAGAGGGACATCAGGCGCAAATACAGTATATGCTATAGTTCATACACACAACAAAACAGGCTCATGGAGTGCTCCTGAAAGCGTAGCTACTTGGTCTGGCTCTACAAATACAGGAGTCAACGAAATGAATGTTGGTAATATTTATGTCAATTCGAATAATATATATCTTTATTACGAATACGAAGAAGGAGTAAATACTACTCATAACGTTTATACTAATATTTACACCAATGCTACAAGTTCATGGGGAGCAAACAGTTTGTTATATGAAGGAGTTACAAATGGTAATTATTATTTAGTATTAGGTAGATATATCGAAGGGGCAAATGCTTATTTTGCCGTAACTGATTATTCTTATGGGAACACCTATTTTAAAATAAATAGTGATCCTCAAACTTTAATTTCTCCAGCTGCTGGGCGTTCAGATTATCCTTATGATATGGAAACTGATGGTAATGGAAATTATTATATGCTTATTTGGTCTGAACCTGATACAGACCCAACAGCTACTTATATGTATATGAGAGGTTACGACGGAAATTCTTGGACTAATTGCAGCCGAATTACGCAGTTGGATTTATATCCGAGTAAGTCTGGAACGACATACACTGTGAGACCAGATGGTAAGGTAATTGTAATTTACACTGACTATGTGACTTCATCCCCATGGGGTGATGCAGGGTGGACAGTAGGAGAAATTGCTGACTTTATGCCTTCTAATTGTTTTACTCCGCAGGGAGCTGCACTTCCTCCAACAATGGGAACAACTGTTGCTGTTTCAAATATTACTGCAAGCACGGCAACATCAGGCGGAAATATAACAAATGATAATGGTGATGCTGTTACTGTAAGTGGTGTTTGCTGGAATACGGCAACTGCTCCGACAACTGCTAATTCTAAGAGTACAGATGGTGATAATGCAGGTGCATTTACAAGTAACTTAACAGGTTTATCTTCTAATACTTTATATTATGTTCGCTCTTATGCAACAAATGCAGGAGGTACTAGCTACGGTACGGAAGTTACTTTTAGAACTTTAGCAATAGTCCCAAATGCACCTACAGTAAATAACGCAAGTGCAACTACACTTGATGTTACTTTAGCTGTTGACGGGAATAACGCAGCTACTACATTTGCAATTCAAGAAACTTCAACAGGTGATTATGTTCAAGCTGGTGGTGCTCTAGGAGCTGCTCCTGTATGGCAGACTAACGCAAATTGGGGAACTGTTACTGTTACAGGACTTACCCGCTATACAGAATACACTTTCCAAGTAAAAGCCAGAAACTCTGATAATGTAGAGACTGCTTTTGGAACTTCTCAAGCCAGAACTACTCTGCAAACTATTCCAACTCTTGCTGCGACAACTGCAGAGTCAAATCTAACATCTAATTCAGCTTCATCAGGCGGTGAAATTACCGATGATGGCGGTGCGGCTGTAACTGTTCGTGGTGTTTGCTGGAATACTACAGGTACTCCTGACATTAATGATTCTAAAACTACGGACGGTACAGGTTCAGGAACATTCACAAGTGATATTACAGGTTTGACACCAAACACACTTTACTATGTCAGATCTTATGCAACAAACTCAGTTGGTACTGCTTATGGTGCTCAAATTCAGTTCACAACACTAAATATTTCTGTTGCTATTACGAATGCTATAAAAAATACTGACACTGAATATCAACTAACAGCAGAGATCACTAATCCAGCTGCAGATCCTATTCTGGCTAAAGGATATGTATGGAGTACAAGTCAAAACCCTACTACAACTTTAAATTCAGGCAGCACATCTAACGGAACAGGAGATGCTTCATATACTGATAATGCAACTATAACCATCGGCCCGGGCTATTATGTTCGTGCGTATATAACTACTGCAGGTGGAACTACCTATTCTGAAGCTGTTCACTTTGGTGTAATTCCAACATTACCTGAATGGGGATTGATATTCTTAGCTGCAGGATTCGTTTTAGGAGGCGGATGGTTTGCTTTCAGGAGAATTTTATAGGGAATATAATATCCTTTAATATTTAGAACAAAAGCAGTTTCTTTAAACTTTAATACAGGAACTGCTTTTTTATTTTTAACTTCAAAACAAAAATCTACAAGATGATTTGCAGACCTCCTGAGAGAGACATTTTCCGATTAGCTACACCATTAGGTAGTAAATTTGTAAATGTATAATAGTCTTCATCAGTCAAATTTAAAACACTAAATTTCACTTTTAAATTATTAGAAATCTTATACGAAGCTGAAGTATTTAAGATAAAATAAGCATCTTGATTTGGCAATAATTTAATTTTATCTCTATAAATACCGTTTATATTCAAATTTATACTCCCAATCGAATAATTAATTGCTAAAGATGCAAACGATTTAGAAACCGGTAAAGATTCAGCATCAAACAGAGAGGTAAAACTGCTATATATCAGCAGGTTTTTTATTGGTGAAGTTTTAAGTTCGACTTCCAGACCTTTTGTTACAAGCTCTCCGAAATTCACGTAACCGTAAGCCTCTAGAGGATTATTATCATCAACAGGTTTGGTAGTGACATCAAGAGAAATCATATTTGTAATTTTATTCTGAAAATAAGTAACAGTTCCCTGAAAAGAATCAAACTTTTGCACGTAGGCAAATTCTACTGTTTGTACTCTTTCTGCTTCCAGTTCAGAATTCCCAAAATCTACCGGATTGTTTTTGTCGTATAATTCAAGAAAATTGGGAGCTCTAAAAGCACTGCCGTACATAGCTTTTATGGTTGATTTAAATGGAGTTTGAAAAACAACAGCAGCTCTTGGGTTAAGTGATGAACCAAAATCGTCGTAATCATCATACCTAAATCCAGTAGTAATTGCCAGATAATCAGTAAAATTATGTTTATCCTGCACATAAATGCCTAATATACGTCTATTATTAAGCTCATTAAAACTCATTGCCCCGTCAAATTCCTGAAAATCACCGTAATAATCAAGTGAAACAGGATGATGAGTCAATACATTCATAACCTTGTCTATACCTGACTGCTCAAAAGATACACCAAAAATCATGTTGTTGTTTTCCAGTACTTGATATTTCATGTCTGCATAGAATCCAAAATCATGAGATTCCAAAAGAGGACCACCCAAGAAATTTACTGGTAGTGCATAATCTTCTACAATCTCAATATCTTTAGGAATCAGAATCGATATCGCGTCCCAATGATCATAAGAATATGTGGTTTTTAGTGAAACTCCTAATTTATCAAATAAATTGAAATCATAATCCAGACTAAAACTTGTCTGGCTAGTATTTTCGTCATTCAAATGATTAGAAATAGATCCAAATGTCATAAAATCTGATACATTCCTTTCCATAAAACGAGTAGAAAAAGTCAAATTTTTATAATCTATTGAAGCAAGTACATCAAAACCTTTACCGGGATCTCGAGTTTTATCTTTGCGCCCCCAAATATCAGTTAGATTTTCATATGTATGTCCATCTCCCGAAAATATTCCAACAAAGGCAGATGCTTTGATTTCTGACCCAATTTCTTTAGAAAAATTTATAGATGCCGATTTATAATTTTGTGTCCCGTATTCAAGCTGAATATCATTATCCTCATCTTTTGTGAGGATATTTACAACACCTAAAAATGCGTTAGATCCATAAAGAGCAGACCCCGGCCCTCTAATAATTTCGACTTGTTTAATATTATTAACTGATATCAAACGGTTTAACACTGAAACTCCTCCGGTATATAAATCATTGAGTCTCTGACCATTCAACAGGAATAGAATTGATTCTGATTGCGCACTTGATCTGCCTCTTGATGAAATTCTGGTAGCTGTTCCCTGTTCTATATCTCTGGAAGTCTGAAACCCGGGTACGAAATTTAACAGATCTTCAAGAGTTCGGCAACCTAGATTATTGATTTCTGCACTTGTAAAAACAGTCACTGAAGAAGGTGCATCACTCAATGATTCTTTGGATTTTGAAGCAACACTTACCTTAATATTCATCAAATCTTCCAAAGACATCTCCAACAGATTATCTTCTTCAGTTGCCAGTAATGGTACTAGCGACATTAAAGTAAAACCAATTATGTACAATAAAATAATTTTCATAGAAGTCTCCATTACTTAGCACGGGATATAATTGCAGAGGTCTTCGATAAAAATTTATTGCGATATTTTTTGTTAACAGAAATATATCTCTTTGCATTTCATTGCTTTAGTTGTGCAGGTTCTAAACTGAAAACTTTATAAATAAAGAAATTAAATCAATTATTGAATATGAGACGTCTTTAACAAATAGCATTTGTTAGAAGACAATATGATTTATAACTACAACAGTTAGTTCTTTATCTAAAAACTTAATACTTATAAGACAAAATAAGTCCTATTTCTATGCGTAATATTTATTATATTGTATTGTTTTTCTATCCCTCTAACTTTCATATAGTTAGAGTAAAAACAATTTAACACGGTTATTTATTATATTTTAAACATTATTAATACGCTCAATTTTTGTGCTAAGAATAAGATAAAATAATCGTCTTTACAAAATAGATTGCTTAGTTTTGCGTAAAACACTTTGCACTTTCTTTATACTTATATTTTTTGGAAAAGTGATGTACGATAATATTATTTCTGAATCCCAAATTTTTGAGTTACTCAGTAAATCTCAAAAACCTGATGACAAACAAATTGATGATATATTAGTTAAGGCAAAAGAGCTGAAAGGCTTGGATAAAGAAGATGTTGCAGTCCTCCTAAATATCGAGGATAACGACAATCTTCAAAAGCTTTTTGATACTGCTCTTTATATAAAAGAAGAAATCTATGGAAATAGGCTTGTTCTTTTTGCGCCACTTTATGTTTCAAATCACTGTGCAAATAACTGCTTGTATTGCGGATTCAGAGCAGCAAATAAAGAAATTCATCGTCACACTTTGACTCTTGATCAGGTAAAAGACGAAACTCTTGAGCTTCTTAAGCAAGGTCATAAACGTGCTCTAATGCTTATGGGCGAAGGTCATAAAAGCTGCACTTTCGACTACTTCCTTGAAACTATTGATGCTGCATACAGCGTTAAAGATGATAAAGGTAGCAGTATCAGACGCATCAATGTAGAGATTGCCCCACTAACTGATGAAGAGTTTCAAAAACTTAGAAATGTCAAAATTGGTACTTATACAGTTTTCCAGGAAACTTACCACCAGGAAACTTACAAACAAATGCACCCGAGCGGTCGCAAATCTGATTATAGATGGCGCCTGGAAGTAATGCACCGTGCACTGAAAAACGGTATGCACGATGTAGGAATTGGTGCATTGTTTGGATTATATGATTATAAATTTGAAGTAATGGCTCTTATCCAACATGCAGAGTCTCTTGATAAAGAATTCAATGTTGGACCACATACTATTTCTATTCCAAGAATTAAGCCTGCAGGTAATGCTCCTGCTGCACAAAATATTCCTCATCAAGTTAGCGATCGTGATTTTAAAAAGTTAGTTGCTGTTCTTCGTCTTGCAGTGCCATATACAGGAATGATTCTTTCTACCCGCGAACCTATGTCAATGCGTACTGAATTATTTGACTTAGGTATATCGCAAATAAGTGCAGGTTCTAAAACTAACCCGGGCGGCTATAAACAAGCTTTAAATGAACATGAAGAAGATTCTTCCCAGTTCTGCTTAAATGATGCTAGATCTTCAGGTGAAATTATTCATGATGTAATCAAAATGGGACATGTGCCTTCTTTCTGCACAGGCTGTTACAGACTTGGCAGAGTAGGTGAAGACTTTATGGACTTAGCAAAACCGGGCTTAATCAAATTACACTGTCTGCCAAATGGTCTTACCACATTAAAAGAATATCTGGAAGATTATGCAACACCAGAAACCAAGGCTCTCGGAGAAGCTTTAATAGAAAAAGAAATAATGAATATCCCGGCTGAAAAAGTAAGAGAGAGAACTCGCGAATTCCTCGACAAAATAGAAAATGGTGAAAGAGACTTATATTTCTAAAGGACAAAAAATTGAATAATTTAGATAAAATCTTATATCAGGATACTTTCAGCAAAGACGACGTTATTGCTATGCTTTCCGTAGAATCTGATGAAGATATGGAAAAACTCAGACAGCGCGCCACAGAAGTACTTATGGAACATGTAGGCGAAAAGATTTTCCTACGCGGTCTTGTTGAGTTTTCTAATATCTGTGCTTTGGACTGCAACTACTGCGGTATTCGCAAAAGCAACCACAAAGTAAGTCGCTACCAGCTGGACAAAGAAGAGGTAATCAGTGCTGCAAAGTGGTGTGCCGAAAGAGGCTATGGCTCATTTGTTCTTCAATCCGGTGAAAGATCTGATAAGCATTTTATCGATTATGTATGTGACTTGCTCCGAGGCGTTAAAGAAGCTTCTAAATCTGAAAAACTTCCTAACGGACTTGGTATTACTCTTTCCATTGGCGAACAAAGCAAGGAAGATTATCAAAAACTATATTATGCAGGCGCACATAGATTCCTTCTCCGTATAGAATCTACGAATATAGACTTATTCAATAAAATTCACCCGAACAGTCAATCTTTTGAAAATCGCATAGCTGCTATGCAGACACTCAGAGAAGTTGGCTATCAAGTTGGAACTGGTGTGATGATTGGTCTGCCTGATCAGACTATCGAAGATCTTGCAGGAGATATTCTCTTCTTCAAAGAGCAGGATGTGGACATGATTGGTATGGGACCTTACCTTGTGCATAGAGATACACCAATGGCAGATTACTATGCTACCTGGCTTGAACGCAAAGATGAGATCACAAAACTAGCTCTTAAAATGATAGCCACTACAAGAATTGTACTTAAAGATGTAAATATTGCCTCCACCACTGCACTTGAAACAATCCACCCGAGCGGCAAAGAAAAAGGTCTGCTGCATGGTGCAAATGTAATAATGCCTATGCTCACTCCTGAAAGCATAAGAGCTAACTATAAGCTTTACGAAGGCAAGCCGACAGGCGACAACTTCAAATCAGAAAAAGGCGATAACACTCCAATACAAAAAATTGCAGGCAGAGAAGTCAACTACGGTTCATGGGGCGATTCCAAGCATTTTGCTAATAGGAATAAATAGCTGTTTGGAACTCATGAGTTCTACTCCACCCCGTCATGCTACGCATGGCGCACTTGCGAGGACACATTCTTATCACGTTGTGATACAACAAGTTAGCCTTGCAACAAAAACTACAATATTCTATAATATAATTTTAAACAACTAATATTCCCCTCTTGAGCACCGTGCTGAGCTTGTCGAAGTAGGGTGACTCGTATCTAGACCAGTCGGGGTGGAAAACAAACTACTGTATTTAGTAATTCCAAACATTTTGCAAATAGAAAAAAGCAAATCTAAATCTGCATTTTACCCTCCATGTCAAGGGAGGGTCGGTTTTCCATCGGAAAACCGGGGTGGGTTAAACTTTTAACTCCAAACCAAATTTGAATCACTACCATATTATTGCAATTAAAATTTTATCCCTTCTTGAGATTGCCAGACGAGAGTTTATACTGAGCCAGACCAGTCAGGGTGGAAAACAAACTACTGAACTTGGCGATTCCATGCATTTTGAAAATAGAAAAAAGTACATCGTATTTGTACCCTCCATGTCAAGGGAGGGGCGGTTTTCCTTTGGAAAACCGGGGTGGGTTAACACACCAAAATTACTTCATTAGTGCTGTCATAACAATCCCACCTATAACAGGGAAAAATATTCTGCCTGTAATTATTGATTTGTCAAAAGCTGATAGCTCAAAATCCTCCTGATTTTTCGACTCAAATCTTGCCATTTTATACTCTTTCGAATGAGCACCAATACTTAAAATATTTAAGATAATAAGTGAGCTCAAAAGATACTTAGCTGTATCGTCCAATATATTCGATACGTCATAAAACAAGTATAAAAATAAGCTGTAGCAAGCTATTGATATACACATAAAAAGCAAAATCTGTCCTGTCATTTTCATTATTTTCATGATCATCACCTATGCAAAACTAAAAAGAGCATAAAACCCTCGCCTTACGCTCTTATAAACTAAAATTTCTATTGTCTTATCTATTTACAGCGATCTGTGCCGTTTTGCCATCAATTATCAAAGTATAAGTACCTGATGCCAAGCCACTTAAATCTAAAGTGTTACCTTCCAATTTCACTTTAGAGCTTACATCATTGCCAAGCACATCCACTATTTTAAAAGAATCAATTTCTTCTTTAGTATCAATAGTTAAATAGTCTGTACTTGGATTAGGGAATACTTTTAAGCTATTAGGTTCAATTACTTTCCAATCCTGCACTGATGTGAAGTTGTCATTATAGAGAATTTTGCCGGAATATGTTCCAATAAATGCCTTATTTGCATCAATTAGAAAGCAATTGAATCTTTCATTTTCTAATATATATACATCTTCCCAGCTCTCTCCACCATCGGTAGTGCGAAAAAGGACACCAGTTGTGCCAGCAATGGAAGAACATGCGTAAATGGTATCGTGGTTTATAACTTGTAAATCAGCATTTCCGTATACAGAAGAACTTTCCCATAGTACTTTATAAAAGTCAGTTTTCTCTAGATCTAAATAAATAATTGCTCCATATTCTGACATAATGTAATATCGGCTATTATTTTCTTTGATTTTGGTTACGCCAAAATATGGAAAATCATACTGCTTTTTCTTTACTAGCAAGCTATCATACACTGTAAAACTACTTTTTTCTGCAGATGTACTTAGTAAACAGATGTCATCATCGTGCGACTTGAATAATTTAATTGGAATTTGATTAGCTGGTGCTATAGCTTCATTTGAAATATTATTGCCCACAATTTTGTATAAAAAAGGTGCTTGAGTTAATGCGTTAAATCCCGCTATATAAAAAGTATTGAATGATGGTATCATATCCAAGTACAAATCATAAGCATTACCTTTATTCAGTGTATCAAATTCTACAAAATCCTGCGTTGTTTCTATCCACGCATCTGTGCCATTATTATATGTCTTTGTAAAATAGTACGTGCCATCTAATGATTTCATAGACATTGTAGCTAGTTCATCGATCTTATTATCCACAATAGAAACGTAATTCATATTACTATCCAGATATCCTAAAAAGTCGCCCTGACCAAAGAGAATATACTTATCATCAACTTTTTGAATATCGTTTACAAATCTTCCACCATTATCATGGATGGTGTTATAATCTGCTTTTGCACTATAAAAGCAGATTAGCAATAACATACAAAGAATAATATTTCTCATTTTAAACCCTACTATTTACACTATAATTCTTATATTATTTTTTAAGCTTATTTTAAAAAACTATATCTATTACGTTACAATTCTTTTAAAGTTTTGATTTTTTTGAAAATCATACATACTCAAACAAAAAGAGCATAAAACCCTCGCCTTACGCTCTTATAAACTAAAATTTCTATTGCCTTATCTGTTTACAGCGATCTGTGCCGTTTTGCCATCAATTATCAAAGTATAAGTACCTGACGCCAAGCCGCTTAAATCTATAGTTTTGCCTTCCAATTTTACTGTAGAACTAACATCATTGCCAAGCAAATCCACTATTTTAAAAGAATCAATTTCTTCTTTAGTATCAATAGTCAAATAATCTGTACTTGGATTAGGGAATACTTTTAAAGAATTAGGTTTTATTACTTTCCAATCTTGCACTGAGGTAAAATTGTCATTGTAGAGAATTTTGCCGCCTGTAGTCCCCAATAAAGCTTTATTGCCATCCACTAATATGCTTGATATTGCTTCACTGTCTAGTCTATATATTTCTTTCCAAGAGTCACCACCATCTTCTGTTTTATATAGTATAGATCTCTTATTATTTATGGAGGGAGCAAAATAAATTGTATCATTATTGCATATGTAAAATATCGCAGAGCCAATAACATCTGCGTCATTAAAGATTGTTTCCCACGTTATACCTCGATCTGTCGACTTAATAAGTCTTCCATCTTTAGTTGAAATAAAAATATTAGAATCATACACTTTTATACGCTCAAGATTCTGATCTTCTAAAGGTATTTCATTGAAACTTAAACCATTATCGTTAGAATATATTAAAGAATGATTTGGAAAGCTTCCTAGAGCTATAACTTCGGTTTCTGAAAGTTGAATTATTTCCATTACAGCATTGTTTAAATTAGTAGTGCTACTTATACCACCATTTTCAATTCTCACAATACTAAACTCGTTGCCAATAATATTAATTAAAGGTAGAAACAAACCATTTTGATTTACATAAATATTATTTGCACCAATATTTTGTTTTGAAAATACAGTATCATATTGTACGAAATCATTTGTTTTTAACACAATAGCATCATTATTCTGCATATTTGTATTTAATATATAGTTATTGTTCTCATATCTTGATATTAAGCTGATTTCTGAAGGATTAGAAGAGTTCATCAAAACATCTACATTAGCACTTGTATCAATTTTAGCTACAAAATTCCCAATTCCATTTACTAAATACCCATCCTCAATTTTGATAATATCAAATGGAATATTAACTGAATTATTATAAATTTCAGTATAATCTGCGAAAACTGAAGTGCTAAGTACTAAAAAGGCAAGTAGAAAACGATACATTTTAATTTCCTCTGAAATTCATTTGAGTAATAATACTATAGATTTATAAATTTACTTTATAACAGCACGAATATAACAAATTATATGTTGTATTTCACGTTAAAAATTGACAATATCTTTACTATTCATGAGTATTTTTTATATTCATGTTCGCTTATCAGCAACTTCCAACACAGAATAATGATATTTACTTTTTGATCACTCAAGTATTCTCTGCTCAGATAAAATTATTAATCTCTAAAACAAGAAACAAAAAGAGCATAAAACTACTGTCTTATGCTCTTTTATAACTGATACTACGTTATTTCTACTTTAAATTAATGCTGATCTCGTGTGCTGAATTACCTATAAATGCTATTTCTTTCCCACTTGATACATTTTTATAGACTTCTTCAAAAGATCTTACAGATATATTATATTTGCCGTCCAAAGTTAATTGTTGCCATATAGCTTTCTTGATTATATGAGAACCTGTGTTGTCAGCTAAAAAGCTAATAGCTATATTCTCATCACCTTTCAGTTGTTTGTCAAATGGATCATAATATTCAATTGCTATTTCAACTTTTGCATCTTTATTACCACCATTCCATTTTAGCTCAAAGTCCTGATTTTTATCAAAATCCTGCAACTTATCTATATTGCTAATTTCTACAGGCTTATCAAAAATGATTTCAGCATCAAGTTCATCAAACAAGCCTTCTGATTCAGTTATATGAACTGTATTAGGAAGCGATGTGCCGAATTGATTCACTAAATCTCTGACTTTTGTGACTTTATAAGCACCTTCAGCGTAATTTTGCAAGACTATATTATTTACAGTAGATTCCACTAGTTTGATTGGTCTCGAAAAGCTTCCGTTATAAAAACCTGCTTCGGCATCATGATAAGTACCATTATAACTTACAAGTTTTGGTGAACCTGCTTCATCTAACATATAGTCCACATCTTTTTTAACTGCTTCCAACTCAACTAAACCAATAATATCGTGGTTTGATATATCCGGGAATATATCTGATGCATTATAAGTTTTGCTAGTTCCTGTGATATAATAATTAGCATCTTCGTCATTTTTCAAAGGATTTGTGTTATCGTCGCTGCAGGAAATTGCAGCTATTAGAGGAATGACCAGCAATAGAAATTTTGAAATTTTCATACAATACTTATAAATATATTTTACAACAATCTTGATTTTATAGTAAACTTATATTCTTTAATTCTTGTAAAGTTCATTGTATCGTAGAAAAATAATTTCCTCTATTTAGCTCTTGAAAACATAAAGGATAAAAACTATTAATGTTATTTATTCCGTTTTTGTAAGATTTCTTTAGCTGATAAGATTCCATAAATAATGATATGAGGAGCAAGTATAATATTAATCACAATGAAATTTGTGTTTAGCACTTCAATTTTCACAAGTAGCAATATCACAAAAAAGATGATAGATTCTATATATAAATAGCTTGGTCTCATATCAATACACTCTAATTATTTGTTCCTTAAGAATAGTGATAAGCTATTTTAGTTTTGTTAACTCACCATCGTCAAATCCGGTTGTGATGGCTTCAGCTTTGCATAAAAAAGAATTCTGAAAACTATCAGAAGCTATAAAATTTCTGATCAATTTTTCCGAAGTTGATTGAACATACTCCCAGTCATCAGTTTCAACTTTGAGATCGAAATATTTATCTTCCGGTTCAAAATCAACTGCGCAAGCCCAATCATCATCATCTGCTTCATACTCCTCTGAACCAATCAGGTACATAGAAAATCCAATTTCTGTCTCAATAAGTCCAAAATTGAACGCAATAATTTCATCGCTAATTTCTTCAGAATTATTTATCCCTTCGATCCAAAGGTTAAATCTATCTTGTAATTTCATTTGATCACCTTAAATATTATTATTCAATATATAACTTTTAAGAATCACAAAAAAGCAAATTATCTTCGTCCCCAAAAAGAAACGAAATTCAATTATGCGTGTCACTAGTAATAAATTAAAATCAATAACTTTCAGCTTGATTTGCCCGTATCTCTTATTATATTATTATATTGGGTAATATAGGAAAATACATTGTGAGGAATATGATGAAACAAATTCTATGTCTTATAGCTATACTTTTTTTGGGCTTTAATATTGAACTATCTGCAAACATCCCCCATCCATATAATACAAAATTTGATCTTGGAAATCCCGGAGAAATGCCGGTTTCCTGGACTCTGACCAAAAACTCCCAAAAGCGTGGTTTTGAATTGGCTACAACTGATTCGGAAGTGCTACAAGGTAAGTATTCTGCTGAAATTTCTAATTTCCAATTATCAGATACATTACCTGATCAGGAAAAAGAAGGCGTGCTTAAACAGGAATTAGATGCTTTTGCTTTTAGAGGTAAAATAGTAAAACTCTCAGGCTGTATCAAAACTCAGTTTACTGCAAAAAATACACTTGCCACAATGTGGGTCAATATTTTTGAAGACACTGCACCATTATTAGTAGAAAGAGCTTCTAAAATTACTCCAATACCAGGCAAAGAAGGCTGGAGTCGCTATGAATTAGAATTTTACGTTCCTCTGGAAGCTGATAAAATAAGCTATGGAGCAATGATGGTAGGCGCTGGTCGTATCTGGGTTGATGATGTAGATTTTTCTCTGCAAAAAACAAATCTGAACGACTTAAATAAATCTACTAAGCTTACTCCTGTTCAAATGCAATATCTCGAAGCATTTTCGGATCTCTTTGGTTATATGAGATATTATTCTCCTCAGTCAAAAATATCAAGTATAAATTACGATAATCTCTTGCTCCACGGCGTAAACGCTTCTCTGAAAGCTAAAAATGATATTGATTTTCTGGCACAGATTTACCCGGTCAGCAGATACATGCTCCCTGGTATAAATGTGGCTCACACACAAGACGAACTTTTACAATACAATAGACCTTCTGATGCAATGGACAATGTAGTAATGTCTATGCTTCATCAGGGACTTCCTGAACTTGAGCAGGATGATCAGTTTGCTTCTTCAAATGTGAACATAATGAACTCGCAGAGACGCGCGCCCGGCATGGCTATTCAGATTATCAGCCTTACTGACTTCAAAAGCGGAAAATTGGAACTATCCTTCGATGCTTCTTTAGAGTCAAGTTTCGCAGCATCAAGAGGTGAGCTATGGGTTCAGGTAAATGGCGAAAACGGTCGACCACTTTCAAAATATATCGACAAAAACATCAAAATAACAGACAAAAAACTTAAAACATATTCTACTTCAATAGAGTTCCCCGAAACGGTACAAACTATCAGATTAGCTTTCGTACTTAATGGCGATGGCCGCGCAGTTTTTGATAATATGAAAACAAAAATCATTACTCAAGGCACAGAACTACCATTTAGCATGCATAATCCAAGTTTTGATATGGTTGCTCCTGACGGCAAACCTTCTATGTGGCAAGTGCCAGATGTTGCAGAAAAAGCCGGTTATAATATTTTTGTAGAAGAAAATGATAACAACAAATATCTGGTAATTCAAACGGATGAATCTGAGTCTTTTGCATTCCCTAATCCGGGAGAAACTGTTTCTGTGCAACTATTAGACAGCCTTTGGGCAAACATACCACTATGCTTCTATTCTGATGGATATGTACTTCTACCTAAATTTACAAAACCGACTTATAACACAGGAAGAGATTCTAATTACGTCTATTTGGAAGAAGATTTAAATGCTCGTTTAGCAATTGCAATTAACTTGTGGAACGCTGTTAGATTCTTTGATAAATCCGAGACAGCTCCAAAATCAATCCAAGATTTAAAAGATCTACTCTCAAATGTTGCAAAAGTCAATACAAAAGATGAGTTCCAACAAACGCTTAGCAACTATATATATAAATCAAAAGCTGCTAATTCAAGAATATGGAAAGGTGAAGATAAGCTTATTCATTATTTGCCTTTTATGGTAGAATATTATAATAAGGAGCTTATTGTTACTAAAGTCAAAGAAACAGCTAAGAATATCAACCCGGGAGATAGAATAACTAAAGTCAATGGTAAGTCTATTGAAGAATTACTAAATGACAAGCTACAAACCACCAACCCAGCTGATAATATGCAAAACAGATACGGAATGGCCTGGAATCTAATTAGTACAGATACATATCCAACACCTGAGATTGAATTAGAGCTGAAGCGTCCAAATGATGATGTATACTCAACAAGCGTGAACCAGGATATGATTCTGGGTGAACTGAAGTATTTTATACCGGAAAGATTTGCTCTACTTGACAGTTCAATAATTTATATTGATGCCTGTGCTGTTGAAGATAAAGAATTAGCAAAAATGATAGACCCTTTGATGCAATACAAAGGAATTATCCTTGATTTCAGAGGAACCGCTCTAATCTCGGAACATTTTCTTTCTTTCTTTACTACTGATACAATAGCAAGTTATCATGGAGAAAGCTTTGCTTACTACAGAGCAGACAGAGATGCTAAAAGGGATACAATCGGTGGTGATTTGCTTCCTGACGAAAAACAGTTCAAAGCAAAACTTGCAATCTTAGTAGATGAATCATCCCAATCTTTCTCAGAAGCTATAGTTTTAACTGCTAAAAACGGGAAAGTAGGTAGAATATTCGGTAAGAAAACTGCCGGTGCTCCTTATCTAAATGACATAGTTAATCTTGCAGGTAATTATTATTTATCTATGCCGGCACTTAACTTACTGTTCGATGGTAAAGAAATGAAAGGAAGTATAGAGCCGGAAGTAATAGTTGACGATAATCCAATCTACAAAGCTTTAGATAGAGATATTATATTGGAAGAAGCATTAAGATATCTAAAGGCTGAAACCAAATAAACGTCAAACCCTTTAAATAATTCAAAGTAGAGTAATCTAAATTGCTCTACTTTTTTTTTATAGTATTAAATCTAATATGAGTTTCGATTTCCTGTTCAATTTCTGGATACGCTTCTACTTAGAAGTTAAAAACAGATTCTTCAAAAACTCAACTTTTTCTTTTTCTGTCCATTTGCGGGTACTAATTGAAAAATTACTGGTATATCCTTTTTTTGTACCTATAAGGAGAAAAGTATTTACTTCAGGGCCATGCATCCTGAAAATCAAATATTTTTTTGCTTTATCACTTTCAATGCGATCAACATTAAGACCGGACTTTGTGAAATAATCATGTTCCCACTTATAATAGGCTTCAACAAAATCATATCCTTTTTTAGCATTATTTCTATTAAATTCAAATTTATCAGTTTTACCAAAAGAAACTGCCACAGTTACAGTATCCTTGTTTACAAAGAATTGCTGTTTGCTACTCTGCAAATAATTAGTTTTTACCCATTTGCCCGGTAGCGAAACAGAGCCATAGGGAATAACAAAATAATCAGTCTCGTTTCTTTCTTCATTATAATCTCCGCCAACCAGCACACTGGTCTTGTTAGAAGCACAAGACACAATTAACATTGCAATTATGGCAAAAATCAGACTTTTACAAATATTATCAGACATACTGATAAAACTTCTATTTTTTTTCGATACTCAATAAATACTTACTTTCAGGTGCGTAAAAGAATAGCACTTCATCTCCATCATTGCACTTGTCATATAATTCCTCATCGATTAAGTAAATAGTGTTATCTATTATTAGATCATATCTGGCGAATTCTGTCATACGACCTCGATGTTTTCCACTACCAGCTTCAAAATCCCTTTTTTTAATTCTGCGTTGTATAGTTTTTTTATGTGCGATTTTGAAGCCATTCTTAATATCTTTAAAATACTTACGATTCATCATAAAAATCATAGCAACAGTAAAAACAAATAATCCTGAAACTATTAACATTGCTTTTTCCATAGAAAGCTCTTCGCCAGCTTCACTAATACCCAACATATTATGACCTCCTAAAGTACTAGCAAGCAATAATAGGAAAAGTAGCCCGAAAAGAAAATAAGCAACTCGGCATCTATACTTTAAATCTTTGATATCTTTCTCTGTAAGTTTAGCCTGCATGTTCAAATGTCCTAATTAGCAATAGTCATATTATATAGTCAACCTTAATTATAGATCCCATGTTCCAACACACCTTTTTTGTAAGGCACTGCATCCTATCAACTTAAGTTTAGATATTCTTTTCAATGCCTAAGAAATATTTACTTTCAGGCGCATAAAAGAATAGCACTTCATCTCCATCATTGCACTTGTCATATAATTCCTCATCGATTAAGTAAATAGTGTTATCTATTATTAGATCATATCTGGCAAATTCAGTCATATCTCGTGTTATTGTATAACCATGAACACTTTTACCTACATTACCACTGCCTGCTTCAAAATCTCTCTTTTTACTTTTCCGTTGAATAGTTTTTTTATGCGCGATTTTGAATCCATTCTTAATATCTTTAAGATATTTACGATTCATCATAAAACTAATGAAAGCTGCTAAAACAAATACTACTGAAACAATCAAGATTGTACTTATTAAAGTAAGCTCCCCGTGCTCTCCGCCTAATCCCAGTTCAGCATGAAAAGGTAACAGAACTGCCGTCCCAAGTACAAATAATAGCCCCGGTAGTAAATAACCAACTCTACACCTGTACTTTAAATCGCTGATATCTTTCTCTGTTAGTTTCTCTTGCATTATCACTCTTAGTTATTTTTAAGGTTTATTTCTTAAGAAGTAATACTATGAATCCGTTGAGAGATTCTCTATTAATTTATAAAATTTTGTTTGCTTAATATTTTTGATTGCATCTTCAATGCGAAAATCTACTCCCTTTTCTTTGAAGTAACCAGGAACCTCTATTTCTGCATTTAAAAATTTAAAATAATGGACATCGTATATGTATCCTCTAATTTCTATTTTTTTTGAATACATTTCTTTTAAAGCCATATTCAACTTTTCTATTAGATCTTTTCTGCCCGAAAGCAACTTGTTTAATTCAATAAGAACTTCAGAATTATCTGCCAAACTAGTGAAAATTGCAGGTAATAATTTTCTGATAGCTTCATCTGGTTGTTTCAATTGTTGATAAATTTCAGAATATCTCAATGCTGTGAATACTTTATTAGCGGCTTGTTCATTCCCACAAAAATGTAGATATGGAAAAACAGTATCGGCTAAAGAGAAATAATACAGTGACGAATCATACATTTCTTTTTCAAAGTAAATATGACTTAGAAAATTACATGACCTATGTTTGTAGTTAGTATATGGATCAGCCATAATACCATTGCCCAATTCTTCTTGTTCGTTGAAATCACTTAAAACTATTCTTTTAAATATATCAATAGACTTCTCAAAATCCTTTTTTACAATATAGATACAGCCAATGTTATAAAAAGCTCTTGGATATAAGTCATTTTTTGGATGATGATCAATTATATATTGATAAGCTGCTAAAGCTTCATCATACTTCTTCTCCTCATAAAAAGTATTAGCTTCATCAAAATAATCAGAAGGCATTTTTTGAGCAAATGTACAAACTGAAGTTATAAGCATCAATAGAGTTATGTATGTTTTCATAAGCTTACTTTATATTGATAATAAGAATAATTCTTAATGCCATAAAATACCAATGTTCTACCATCAAAGAAAAAATTCTTTGATAGTATCTTATCCACATCATCTATCTCTTGATAGACTTCATTATTTATAATTATTAGATATCTCTTCTTTCCAACTTTTTGTAGAACAAAAAAACCATCATCATTCAAAACACAATGGCGAATACTTCCAGTATTGTCCATTTTTGGATAATAATCAAATAAAACAGGCTTAATAGGCTTGGAGAATTTACCATTATAAACAAAATATCCGGATTCATTATATTCTAGATAAAAGAGCGAATTCCAGCTATCAGTCTTGCCATTAACATAAACATAATCCACAAATTCTTTATGACCTATTAATTTAAAATTTGAGCTTTTGTGTATTGGTTCAAAAAGTAATTTATTATCTTTATAAATATAAATTGAATCATCAGTTCCAAAATAATGTAAAGATTCTCCGGTAGGGCTAATATATAAAGGAGTAGCTCTTACTCCATATTTGCTAATTGGCTCCTCGGACTTTTCACCATTTATATACTTATATAAGTAATAGTCTTTTATACCATAAAGTGCAAAATTGCCATTAGAATCTAAGCTTGGCAGGAAAAGTTTCTGAAAATCAAGATGGAAATGTTGTCCATTGGCATTTATATATTTTTGATCATCTTTTTTGTAAGTATATAAATAGTGATCTCGATCCATTAAAGTTATGTTTGAGACTGCTTTTATCTCTTTATGCAAAAAATCGTTGATTGCGATATAATCAGGTCCATTATCATCACCGCTGTAGTAATAGGCATTGCTTTCTTTTAATTCATAGTCCCAGACAGTTCTAGTATACCCCAGCACCGTATCCATATAATGGATATAAAAC
Organism: Kapaibacterium sp. (SeqCode); assembly: GCA_965140345.1. Taxonomy (GTDB): domain Bacteria; phylum Bacteroidota; class Ignavibacteria; order Kapaibacteriales; family UBA2268; genus JBFHIJ01. Next base: position 358,638 of record OZ223201.1, on the reverse strand, counting down.
ATATAATTATAATATTTACTAGTTGGAAGATCTGGTTTATGCCCTTGGGCATATATATAGTTACCGTTATTATTTATCGCAAATTGAATATACTCATATCGGGAACTATCTATAAGATTCTGATTTACATATAAGCTAAACTGATTGTTTTTGGTAATGTAATAAATAGCATTACCATTTTCGCTAAATGAGATACAATCTCTTAAATTAAATTTGGCTTTATCAATTTGATTAGCTTTATCTGAATATAGTAGTTCACCACTAACATACAAATAAATAGAATCATTACTTATTACTGTAACTGCAATTTGTTTACTGGTCTTATCATATTCTGAATCAATTATATCTCCGAAAATTGGTCCAAAGACCTCAGTTCCTTCCGGATGTTTATAATACAAAGCGTCTCGTTTCAAATCAAAATCGTGTTCGGTATAATCTATTATGCCATAGGAATTTCTAAATTCTTTGAAACCTCCAATTGTATCGTGATTAGTAATAAAATAGTGCCTATCACCTTTCTTCACTTGAAAGCAGTAGTTCCCATCTTTATCAAAATTCGACTTGATAGATTTCATTAATAATGAGTCCTTACTATCTGTTATAATCAAGTTCTCTGTTAAAGTCTGACTATGAACACAGTAAAAACTCATTGCATAAAGTAATATTATAATTGATAATTTCATGCGCTTATCTTTCTAAAAATGTTTGTATTTTACTTGTTTAATCTAAATTCAAAAATTCGTCAATTACATTCAATAATCAACTCGAACCTTAAAGTTATTCATAAATAAACAAAAAACAATTTACCAGATTAAAATTTAATTGCCAAATATTTTCTATCACTCCTATACTAAAAAAAAGATCTCAGATAAAAATCCAAGATCTTCTTCATATTCAAATATTTAAATTGCTATTATTTACGAAACATAGTCTCATGATAATATGCTTTTTCACCGGACTCCCAGCTGAGTTTTGCCTTCCAGACTCCTTCTTTTAGAGTACTTACATCAAATACCTGGCTATTGGCAGCAGTCAAAGCCAAAGGATATACTTTATCCAATTTTGAATCGGAAGGTCTGTAAAAATGCAAATCTCCCTTAATATCTCCCCGCTTAAATTCAGAAGGAAGTTTTATCAAAAATGCATTATCAGCATACTGCAGAATCGGCTGTTCCTTCAGCTTTTGTGTATTCTTCTGCATCTCTATTTTGTCCTGGAATTTGATTTCTTGAGCATAGTAATCTTCTTCCACAAGATTTATAGGAATCGTAGCAGAAAAAATCAAATTGCCTACCCAAAATAAAACAAATGCTATATAAAACAGGGCAATACCTGTGCCCCAGTTAAATTTCATTTTCATATCTATTATCTCCCCGGTGCTTGGAAATTTGTAGTACTTGTAGTAATTAATTTACCGTTTGAATATATACCTATTTCAATCTTATTCTTAGTAAAAGGAACTTTTGATTTTTCCATCTCCACAAAGAATGTAGCTTCCACTAGACTTTCAGGATCTAAATTCAGATTTTCCTTACCAATCAAATTTATCTTACCTTCAGGCTGAATCATCTTAATTTCAACCTGCATATCTTCAAACGTTTTATTGATGATTTTAGCATTATAAAGATTAGAAATATTTCCGTTAGGTAGCTCCTGGAACATAGAACCAGAAGCACGCAATATTGTCGCTTCCACATCACTTCTTGTAAGAAGTAGCGATCCGGTCAGTACAAGTAAAAATGTCAACACCAAGGAATAAGCTATAATTCTAGGTGTTACCTTGAACTTCTGACCTTTCTCAATTTGATTTATAGAAGCATACTTGATAAGCTTTTTCGGTTTATCTATTTTGGTCATCACTTCGTCGCAAGCATCCATGCAGGCAGTACAGTTCACACATTCAAGCTGCACTCCATTTCTGATATCAATACCTGTCGGGCATACTCTAACGCAAGATCCACAGTCTATACAATCGCCATTCCCTTCAGCAATCTGACCTTTTTTCAAGCGACCTTTAGGTTCGCCTCTTTTATAATCGTAGTTCACTATTATAGAATTTTTGTCCAGTAATACTGACTGCAATCTACCATAAGGGCACACATAAGTACAAGCCTGCTCTCTGAAATAAGAGAATACAAAAAAGATAATGCCGGTGAACGCAAATATACCCAGATAGCCACTTGCATTAACTATAGGACCTGCCTGCAATCCTGCAAGAACTTCATCCATTCCAATTATATAGGATAATCCAAAGTTAGCTATCAAAAAAGATATAGTGGCAAATACCAGATACTTTGTTCCCTTCTTTACTATTTTGTTTGTCGTCCACTCAGATTCATTCAGCTTCCTTTGTGCATTTGCATCGCCTTCAATTAAATATTCAATCTTTCGGAAGACCATTTCCATAAAGACAGTCTGAGGGCAAGCCCAACCGCACCATATTCTTCCGAACACAGTAGTAAACAAAACAACAAATACTATTACAGTTAAAAAAGTAAGGGCAAACAAATAAAAATCCTGAGGCCAGAAAGCCAGGCCAAAGATTATAAATTGCCTATTGATAATATCCAGTAATAAGAAAGGTTGACCACCGATTTTAACAAACGGTATTCCCATAAATAAGATTAAAAGCAGAGAAGCTACCCAAGCTCTAGCCTTATGATAACTTCCTTTTGGCTTCTTAGGATAAATCCATACCCTATGGCCTTTTTTGTCAATATTGGAAACCCTGTCTCTATAAGATTCTCCGGTTTCAGTTATTAGAGACTCTTCTTCATAAAGATTCTCTTGATCCATTTTTGAACGATTCTCTTCCATTAATATCCGATAAGATATATTGCTAAAACGTTATATCGTAAACGGACAAAATTTTAATTAATTGTTATCAAAATAGCTCCAAGCAGCTTTAATTAAAGTATATAAAAAAAGCTGCCTGATATAAATACCGGGCAGCAAATTTATAAATCTTTTTAGAAATTCCATTTGTACTATAGTAGCACATTAAAGAAGTATTCTGCAAATGCGAATATTGACATATTATATTCGTAGAATCCTAATGGGAAACCTAATAATATTACTATCAAGATCAAACCTGCCGTATATACTTTCAAGCCCACTTTGTCAAATATCACAGAAGAAGCTCGCAGCACTCTTCCCACAAACCAAAGTATCATTAGTGCAAATAAGACAAGCAATACAACAATCAAATCCGGTGAAACAACCAATATTCTGATCAATATTGATGATATCGGCAACAATACTAATAAAGGAACACCTGACCATATTGCTATAGTAAATGCATCGGCAAAGAAGATTCTAGCGCGCATAAAGAATGCAAAAGCTCTGATAATTGCTGATATAATAAACAATTTGATAAAAGCAATCACTGAGATAAATAACATCAGCGGAATCGGAGTCCAGGATAATCTATAGAATATTTCTTTAAGTGATTCCGAAGGAATCAGGAACATCAATACATACTGAGCAAGCTCATTTGTTCTGTAAAAATATAATATAGAAGAGAAGTAAATGCCAATTGTAAATGATATGATCACACCTAATAAAAGTGTCTGCACAGAAGACATAATCCTCTGGTCACGCAAATCTGCATAGAAGTTATAAGGTCGCAATAAAGAGCGGAATAAGTACTCTCTGAAGCGACGGAATCTATTAATCAAGACAATCAGTAGCACACCTAAAACTAAGCCTATCACTAAAAATGAAACAGGTGTCTGCGGTGAAAAACTGCCCTCTGCAAGCAAAGGTTCTTTTTCTTTATTATATAATGACTGGATAAGTTCATAAGATAATCTTGTCTGACGATCTTTATCTACAAGCCCAAGAGTGCCAAGATACTGGTCATCATTATCTGCTATAAGCAATGGATTTTCCAGAGTGTAATCATTATAAGAATTTACTACTGTTCCTGAAAGCTTATTATTTTTGCTCAAATAGAACATATTGCGAATGTAATGCGCCTGATGCTCTATAGATAATTTGTCTGAATATCCGTTATGATTCTTAGGTTGAAGATAAGCGCCAAACGTTAAAAATGCAGGTTTAGCATTCAAGAATCCAAGCATCTGCTGAAGTAACTCATTTGATTCTTGTATACTAAGATTTTGCTTTGCATCTTTAAAGCCAACAAAATCTACATTAGCCAAATTTAAAGTATCAGCTCCTAACATTGCCACTTTATAAAGCAGCTTATCAGAATGAGTTCTAAATATTTTGCTTACTTTCTGTTCGTAAGCATTAGTTTCAGCCACACCTTCACGAATTCCTTCAGAAAGTCCCCATGCAATTACAGATGGATTCTGATCAAATATATTAATATATTGCTGAGCTTTATTTGCCATATCAACCTGTATTTCTGTAGCTCCTACCAAAGATGAAGGCACATCATACATAGGCAAATCAACTAAAGCCATCAAACCATATTTATTACATAATCTAAGCATATATGGGTGCGGCGGATTAAACTTAAATCTAATAGTATTTGCACCCAATGTTTTGATGTTTTTAACATCTGCTTCCATTTGCTCAGGTGAAACAGTTGTTCCTGTTTCAGCAATATCTTCTATATAATTGACGCCTTTAATTTCAAGAGGTGCACCGTTAAGCAATATTTTGCCTTTACTTCCACTAATACTTCTAAATCCAAAATCTACAGCATAGCTGTCTATCACACCGCTGTTCTTAGTAACCACAGCTACTAAAGAATATAGATATGGATTTTCAGGTGACCACAAAATCGGAGAGCTGTAAGAGAATTTAAATTTACTTTCTACAGTACGTTCCCTTTCAATTTCGATTTGCTGTTTTGCAGTAGTAATTACAGTATCGCCTGTTGCAAGATCAACTAACGCTAAATGTAATGAAACTTTTGTTTTACTTGCTTCTGCAACAGGTGCAGCAGCGGAATCAACAAAACGTCTGTCATTTAAGATATTTTCAAATTTTGAAGCAGATACATTTACATTAGCATTTATTACAGCTTCATTTTTTGCGTACTTTACTTTATAATGTATATTTTCTGTCCAGATTTTTGGAGTACCAACAAAAAGTACTTCTCTGAGCATACCTGTATATATTTTTTTAGCATCAAGGAACTGCTCTTTCACTTGCTTAGCAGCATACTCAGCGGGAGATATTTTTAATTTAATAGTATTTGTTGCTTTACCTAACATTCTGTCAGGTATTCTAACTTTAAATGGAGACATAGCCCCAATATATCTTCCAACAAACTGATCATTAAAATATACTTCTACCTGATGATCAATTCCTGTGAAATATAAATGCCAAGAATGATCTTTCAGCAAATTTTCTGCTATTCTGATAGGTCGCTCGTATATTATTGTGCCATCATAGTCTACTGACTCAGGCAGGTCAGTATTTTCCCATGTATCTCCGTCAAAGCTTTGTTTCCAGGCTCCTGCCAAAGAAACTACATAACGGGAATCTGACTGAACAATTTCTCTGGTCTGCTCATTGCTGAGAGGTTTGTATCCGGCAGCATTAAGCAAATTGACCGATAAGATCATCAATAATAATAAAATCAATTTTCTCATTTATCTAAACCCCTGTTGTAATATTATTTGCTTAAATCTATCGGCATTGCAGTTGATAAAGAATCCAAAGCGGCAAAAGTTGCTGCCGTTACATTATATAACTCTTCAAAGCTGATCGGCATTTGCTTACCGTTTCTTATCGAATCTATTGTTTCTTTGACTTCAATATCAATTCCTTTGCTACCGTCATATTTTTTAGTTTTTTCTCTTCCTGATTGGAATAAATCCACTGAAGTGAAATTATTCATAAAAGCAGTCTGTCTCTGTGAATATACTTCGCAGTATTCTTTTGGCACTGATTTATCTCCGTTTGAGAAATAATGTACAGTACCTATTGAGCCACCGGAGAACTTAATATTTATAGAAACATTATCAGCATTTGTCACATCATCGCTAACTGTGGAAACACACTCGGCATAGATCCTCTGCGGTTTTTCTCCACACAAATACATCATAGTATCTATAAAGTGGCATACCTCGCCAATTATTCGCCCTCTGTTTGCAGAATCATGCACCCAGTGAGTTTTCGGTATATTTCCTGCATTCACTCTATAAAGCATAGACAATGGCTCTGTTCTTCCTTCAAAGAAGTTTGCGATATCTCTGAACGGCTTAGAAAATCTACGGTTAAAACCAACCATTACATTGCCATTATGCTTTTCATAAGCTTCTTTTATTGTCTCTAGCTCTTCTTTAGTAACGCAAAGCGGCTTCTCAATAAATATTGGCTTGCCTGCTTTTATTGCTTCCAAAACATATTCTGCATGACTGTCATGTCTGCTTGCGCAGAATATTACATTATTATCTTTCGACTTAATAATCTCCACTGAATCAGTAGATGCTACTTTGAATCCATGAAGTTTTGCAGCCGTAGAAGCATTTACCGAAGTAGCAGTTGTTACCGCAGCCATTTCCACTTTTGCAGTTTTAAGAGCAGGAATCAGATTATTTGTAGCAAACGAACCTGCACCAAGCATCGCCACTTTGACAGAATCAGTCGGGCTGTTTGATTTAGTATTTACTACTGTTCTGGATAATATATCCTTTCTTTCAGGATATTCCAGAATTATTCCTGTGAATTTTTCCGGAGTTTTACCCATTATTATATCATAAGCCTTTGCAGAATCATTCACTTTAAAAGTATGAGTAATCATAGTTTTTACATCAATACTTTTTGAGCTGATCAAGTCCACAAAAGATATCATATTTCTATTTTCTGTCCAGCGAACATAAGCCGCAGGATAATCTAAGCCCTGAACCTCGTATGCAGTATCATATCTACCCGGCCCATAACTGCATGCAATTTTAAGATCAATTTCTTTTAAGTAAAACGGACCGCGAGGGATGTCCATTCCCACAGCACCTACTACAACTATTTTTCCTCGCTTACGGCATATATCAAGTGCAAGCTCCATAGGTTCGTTTGAAGAAGTGCTTGCAGTCAGGATTACAGAATCACAGCCAAGCCCTCTCGCAAATGCTTTTACATTCGCTGCATTTGCTTTTGAACTTAAAAATGTTGCTTCGCATCCATATTTTTTAGCAGCATCAAACAAATCTTCATTTACATCCAAGCCAACTACTCTGCAGCCTGCTGCTTTAAGTAGCTGAACCGTTATTTGCCCCAAAAGACCAAGCCCGACCACAGCAACTGTTTCGCCCAGTCTTGGGTCAGCTTGTCTGAAGCCCTGCATAGCAATAGCTCCAAGTGTAGTAAATGAAGCTTCCTCGAAACTTACATTATCAGGCAAATGAACTGCCAGATTTTTCGGAACGGCTACAATTTCTGCGTGATTAGCCAAACCTGCTCCTCCGCAGGCAACTCTGTCACCCGGTTTAAATTCATCACAGGTAGATTCAAGAACTACCCCTGCGGAACTATATCCCAAAAGTTTATAAGAGTCGAGCGCATTAAGTACACGTTTTGCAGTTTTGGCAATTCCTTCTTTTTTAACAAAGTCAATCACCATTTTAACATCTTCCGGCTGCTTCTTAGCTCTTTCAATAAGAGAAGATTTTGCCTTTTCAACAGAGGATCTCTCTGTGCCGGCACTAATCAGCGAGAAATAATTTTGTACCAATATCCCGTTTTCGGGGCATTGAGGAGCGGGTAGATCCTCTACAAGGATATCTCCAGATTTTTGATGCTGTATTACTTGTAACATATCAGTCTAAATATTCTTCTGCATATTAATTCATTGTATCAAAAATACAAAAAAGCCACTACATTTGCAGAATTAATAGGAAAAATAGTTATATTTAGATACTCTTCTTTGCAAAAACTCTGCAGAGCATTTAACTTTTTGTGCTACTGATGTGTATTATATTATACATTAGATGGTATATCTACATTTAGGATCAGGATATAATGCGTAAATTACTTGTGTTGTTAATTATTGGCTTGGCTTTCTTGCCGGAATTAAAAGCTGAATTTAGAATAGAAAATATTTATTTCGATCAGAAAGATGTGTTTGATTCAACTCAGTCGGACTGGTTTTTTGCAGCTCCCCTCCTAAATAGTTTGCACACTAACACCAGGAACTATATCGTAAGAGATGAACTTCTCTTTGAGTCAAATCAATGGATAGAAGATGACATCCTTTTCGAAACTGAAAGGAATCTGCGCAATACAGGTTTATTCACCAATGTCAGAATTGAACTTGACTCTACAGGTGAAGATTCTTACGATGCGTATGTTATTACTCAGGACAGATGGTCTACATATCCTTCTGCACTTTTTGGATCCGGTGGCGGTGAAAATACTTATGGGGCAAGACTGGAAGAATTCAATCTCGCAGGTTTCGGAACTTACGTAGGTGCAGAAGCATTACACCGCTCTGAAAATGGAATCGGATGGCAGGGCATTGCTTTATTTAATCAACCACGCCTTTTTAGAACTGAACTAAATCTATCCGGTAGCATTTTAGCTCATAAGCAAAGAACAACACAATCACTTTCATTAGTTAAGCCATACAGAACTACTTACACAAGCTATGCTTACGGGCTAAGCGGAGAAAATACCTTCGGTAGTGACTATATGTATCTCTTTGATCAGAAAGATTATTCCCTGCTTGACTTCACAGAAAAAAAAGCAACAGCTTGGTTCTCTAAAGCATGGGATAGAAAAGACAGAATATTCTTTACCGGTTTGGTAGAATATCACGATGTAAATCGAAGCGATGTTTTGAACCCAGTAACAGAACAAATGGAAAGCACACGAAGAGCTTATGATAATTCAGGTCGCATATTGCTTGCATTCTCTTCTATAGATCAGGAATTCTACTCTACTACTAAGCTTAACTCATACTTTGTAGAAGATATGACAGTAGGTGGCTGGGGGACAGCTGTAATAGGTAAATTATTCCCTATCGAAAGCAAAGGTGAAAGCTTATACTACGTAGCAGGTAAAGCAGAATTATCTCATTATGACGGAATGAATTATGTGTTTGCTTCACTTGTTGGCGCCAGTGCGTTTGAAACAGGCAGAAGTGTGAATACATATATGGAATTCAATGGCAAAGCGTTCCACAGACTTAATTCAGACTTAGTTCTTACTGCAAATCTGAGACAGCAGACAGTTTGGAACTGGTTTGCGCTCCGCCAGCTCATTATCGATAATGATTATGGCATGAGAGGCTATCCTGTAAACTATTTAGCAGGTGACAACCGAGTAGTAGGTAATATAGAATTAAGATATTTCCCAGATTGGGAATTATCAGTATTCAAGCTTAGTGGCGTTGCCTTTTGGGATTTTGGCACAGTCTGGGAACAGCAAACACCAATTTATAAAGCACAATTGCACAACTCTGCAGGACTTGGTCTAAGATTCCACTTTACTAAATCGCCAAATGCAAACCACGTATTCAGAATAGACGTAGGCTATAACTTTGACGAAAACAAAATTGGCGGTATAGTATTCACAACATCACAGCAGTTCTCTGCATTCACCAATCACATATTCAAATTACCCAAATTATTCGGTATCGACTTTGACTATGAGTAAACAAGCAAAAATTGAATTTATATACAATTTATTTATACATATAAGGCTGTCTCATAAGTCAAAAAAAAATATTAAGTTGCCTCCAACTACCCCGCCCTACGGGCACCCCTTTACTTCGGCTATTCTCAGCACATCGCTTGAGAAGAAGGGGAATGTTAAATTTTTATTACATCACTAACTAGCTATTAGATAAGTAACTTAAAAAATTCCCCTCTTTTCAAAGAGGGGTGGATCGCAAAGCGAGACGGGGTGTTTTATACCACAAATATTGATCAAACAACACAAATTTTTGATTTATAAGACACTCTCTACACCCTCAATATTCAGGATTAAACTTTATCAAAAAACAAAAAAGCTCTTTGAGCGAGCAAAGCGAGTCGTAACGTAAATACATTATTTGAAACGTAATAACTCTTTACACTTCCAGATCAACAAACTCTTTGTTAGTGCATTTAACAATGGTAGGATTTTCTTTTGATTTTCTGCCAAAGCTTATTGATTCTTTTTTGCAAGAATCTATGCAGTCTCCACATGCCATACATTCTGTATTGTCAATAGTAGAGATTTTATTTTCGCGGGTAATTGCATTTAGATCGCAGGCTTTATTGCAACTAACACAGGAAGAGCAACTCTCTTTTTTAAGAGCAAGAACAGACGCTCCCGGTATTTTTTGAATCCAGCCCAAAACTAAACCTATAGGACAAATTGCTTTGCAGAAAGGGCGGTACATGAATAAAGAACTTAATAATAATAAGCCGAGTAATATCCATGTAAAATCATAAAAGGCTAGCATATTAAATGCTGCTTTGAAAGGATCTATCGCACAAAACCAGTTTGTATGTGTAACAGCCAACTGAATAATTAGCGCGACAAGCAAAAACACTCTAATCCAGCGCATCACACGCTGTGCTTTTGCTGATTTAAATATTTCAAATTTATTGGACTTATACAAAAACTCCTGAAATGCACCTAAATGACAAATCCAGCCACACCATGTTTTGCCAAATATATAAGTCAGCGGAATCAATCCTAAGAACCAAACTAAATTTTGCCATGGTATATCAACACCAAATCCAACTAAAAAGATTTCCTGAAATGAAGAAATCGGGCAGGGACATCCACCATTATAGAATCCATAAACTATAAGAGTGCCTAGCAAAAATATCATTCTTGTATTTCGGAGAGATTTAAATCTTACAAACACTCCTGCCACTGCAGTTAGAAGCAATGCAAAAAGTGCCCAGTTTAATCTATTTTGCAGGTGTTCTTCATGTTTCTTTTCAGCAGCGAGTTCAGACTCTTGATCAACTTCAGCAACTTCCTCTTCGGAGAATTCTTCAAAATCTGAAAACTCTTCATCCTCAGTTGAATTCACATCACCGGATTCTTCAAAGTCGATAAACTCATCATCAGTAGCTTCATCTATACTTATAGAACCATCCTTGTTGTCTATAGTAGATTCTTGTGCTACAGTTTTCGGAAAAGCTGCACAACCTGCACAGGAATTACAATCTTCTGCATACGTAGCTTGGTAAATTAGAAATGCAAATAAGAAAGCAAGGATAGTTCTCATTACTTATAAACCTACTTAGTTTTAATCTCAAATGTACCTAACCCACCTTCTTTATCGCAAGAACGAACTGCTTTCAACACAGCTTTGCCCGCACCGTCTTTTGTAACTTTTATTTTCAGTTTACGCTCGAACAATCCGGTAGAGCTTTCTCTCCATTTTGTGCCTTGCATAATTTCAAATCCCTTAGGTTGAAACTTAGTTGTTTTTATTCCCTCAGGACAGTTTTTATGAGTAAAAAAGACTTCTACTTTGACAACAAGTACATCACCTTTTTTATAAGTATCTTTTTCGCCTTTTAGTACTTTAAATTCTATCTCGCAAGCCAATGCAGAAATAGATAACAGTACAAAAGCAACAATACCAACTAACAAAGTTTTGAATACTGTATTCATTTAATACCTCTTACTAACAAGATTGTTTGATAAATAATACTAATCCAATTCTTATGCCAATTCCTTATCCCAAAGCACTATGAATCTCAACCACCTTATAAACATAATACTTAATTAAGCTCAATACTATGCATTACTATAAATGAGTTCGACATAAGCGACGAAAAAGTAACATATTTGTCGAAAAAAAAAGAGGTCTCAAAAAAAGACCTCTCAAAATTTATTTCTTACCTAAATCGACATCATCGTTAATGCTATATTTTATTAAATCTCTCACTCCGATACGCCGACCTTCTATGAACCGTTTCTTATAATAAGTACTTTCCAGAGAAGTTACTGTCACGCCGTATCTGGAACTTGCATGAGCAAACAAATCATCTCCCAGATATATCCCAACATGGGAAGCATAGCGTCTTGAATAAGTGTGGAAGAATATTAAATCTCCAAACTCCAGATCTTCTCTTTTAATAGCAGTGCCAATTTTGATCTGTGTTCTTGCAGTCCTTGGGATTTTAATATCGCAAGTTTCTAGGAACATTTTTTGAGTAAATCCCGAACAGTCTACTGCTCGACTGGAAACACCACCCCATCTGTAAGGAGTGCCAAGCATATCCATAATATTACCCATTAGCTCATTTTTGCGAATTCCACTATTGGTAAGATTCTTGTCTTCTTCATCTTCAACAAAAGAAAGCCATAACATTTTGATATCATCAATATCAACTTTTACGTCATCTTCGGCTTCCAGTTCATCCAAATTCTCTCCATAATCACCATCCTGTCCTTCCTCTGAATCACTTTCAGTATTACTATCAGGATATTGGCATGATAAAGAATCAATTTCCGAAGCGTTTAACATTTCAACTATATCCAATTGTAATGAATCAGTTGAAAGCGAATCAGGTTTTATTGGTTCCAATCCAGCTATTTTACATACTTCTTCGGATTGTGATCTTATGACATTGATTGCTTGTTCTTTTCGTCTTAACTTGCGCTTATCGCGACTGTTTAGTTTTCTTGCGAACACCTCTTCAGGCATCAGAGACGTTAGCAAAACAACCAACATCAAAAACGAAATTGATTTAATCAACTTATTGTCAAATATTGAAGTCAGCATTTCCTGTACTTCGTTTGTGGATAAAAACAATTATCACGCTTTAGCTCGTATCTTCCTCTGCTGCAAATCTCTATACGAATTACCACGCTTTTTGTTTCCAAAACCTTTTTAGGCAAATTGGAAACTAAGTCATATTAAAAGACAAATAAATGAAATACTCTTCAAATGTGCAAAATATTTTCTTTATATGACAAAAAGATAATTCTAAACAGACGAAATAAAGCATACTTTGCAATATATAATTATTCACTAAATAGCGATTATTGACATGAAAATTGATGTAGCGCAATTTTGCCCAAAGCTTTTTGATAAAGCTTACAATTTAGAAAAAATAAATGAAATTATATCAGCATCTACAGCAGATGTCATTGTACTGCCTGAACTTGCCACGACTGGCTATTTCTTCACTTCACGTGATGAGGTTGCAGAATATGCTGAAACAACTTCCGGCAGCACTTACACCCAATGGCAAAAACTTGCTAAAGATAAAGATATTATAATTGTAGCAGGTTTTGCCGAAAAAACTGAAGACAAGCTGTTTAATTCAGCAGCTGTCATTTTTCCTGATGAAGAATTCTCTTCTGTCTATAGAAAAACCCACTTGTTTTATCGCGAAAGATTCTGCTTTGATATGGGCGATACAGGCTTTAATGTTACAGATTATGAAGATAAAAACCTTCGCTTGGGCACTATGATCTGCTACGATTGGAGATTCCCTGAAGCAGCAAGAACATTAGCTCTGAAAGGTGCAGACCTGATTGTATCTCCTTCCAATCTTGTGACTGATGTATGGCATATATCCACTCCTTCTCGTGCATTGGAAAACAAAGTCTATTTCGCAGTAGCGAATAGAATCGGCACGGAAACAAGAGAAGAAGAAGAGCTATATTTCAATGGAAAATCTGCTATCTATGGATATAACGGCCAGCTAATGGCAAAAGCTGAAGAAAAAACTGAAGAAATTATTTCTGCTGAAATAGATCCTGCTCAGACCAGAAATAAATCCTTCAACGAATTTAACGACATCTTTAATGACCGCCAGCCTGATTTATACTGGCAAGATTAATATTATGTTTAGTGTTACGAAGAGGTAAACCTTTATCTCTTCGTTCCTTATCTTCATTGATTACATACATGGGATATGATATGACGAAGAAGAAGAACACCTTTGCTTCAAAAATAACATACTTGCTTCCGGCACTAGTTATAGCTATTTCATTATTTTATTGCTTTTCAAATGCTAACGCAGACCATGGTGAAAACACAAAAGAAATTGAACTAAAATCCGATCTGAAAAAAATAAGCAACAGTCTCTACCACACTCTGGATTCTGTCAATAAAGTCATCCTAGCAAAACAAAAATACGCCCAAGACTTGCTCAATTCTGAAATAGAAAAAAGAGGTGGATTGCATCTTGGAGATTCTAATGTAACATGGAATGTGATAAATCCATTTTCGCATGAAAAAATAAAGCTCAATCTAAAACCAATGATGCTTGGGAAAGAATGGCTAGGACAAAATACTGCTATTGGATTAGAAACTACTTGGCTTGACAAATTATCTGAGAAAAGCGGAGCTCAATTCCAAATCTTTCAAAGAGTTGATGAAGAAGGTAACATGCTAATAGTTGCCAGCACATTACAAAAATACGATGGTAAAAAACTGACTGGAAATTACATCCCTGCAATAAGACCTGACGGTAGCTCTAATCCATATATTTTGGAACTACTCAATAATGATGAATTTACAAGACCGACATTTGTAATAAACAAAACTTATCAAACTTTTCAAAAGCAATTGGTAAATACTTCCGGCGAACCTATAGGTATCCTCTATATAGGAATTCCTCAAGAGCAAGATAGTAAAATAAGAGAAAGAATCATGAACCTCAGAATCGGTAAATCGGGATTCGCGTCCATTCTCCAGGGTAAAGGATATAATAAGGGCTCATTTATAATTTCTTACAGAGGCAATAATGACGGTGAAAACCTGGTACACTCAAACAACCCCGCAAAGTCAGAATACGGAAAAGATGTTTTAAATATAGCGTTGATACTCAAGCAGGACAGCATAAGTTATTACACTCATCAATGGATGAGTAGAAATGATACATATCCCAGAAAGGTAATGAGTTCTATCTAATATTTCGAACCTTGGGATTGGATAGTTTGCATTACAGCATATCTTGAAGACTTCGGTATAGAATAATTATTATTCGATATCAGACCCAGCTTCTGAACTATTACTTTTAACACTTACGCATCAGTTTTAGTGTTTTCACATCAAGTCTATAGAATCTTAACTATTTCTTTATTTTTTGCAGTATAGATACATTTTTTTATGTACATTTTATTATATTGTTTTACTAATAATATCAAATACATGAAATCGAACAAATTACTTTTAATTTTACAGCTTTTATGCCGAATAATATTGTATATTATTCGTTAAAATATTAAGATTACAAACGAAATTACTACATCTAGAAGTTTTTTTAGGAGACATTATGAGTCTACGTGTACGAAGTAAAATTGCATTAATGGCAAATATATGTATAACATTGCCACTAATCATTATCATTTCTATTATCTACTTAGAAAAAAATGTTGCGGCCGAAGAGAATTTGGCACTTGTTGATGAGATGACCACCTCCAGTCTGACTCAAATAAGTAAAAATGTGTATTCTATTTGCGAAGCTGCAAATAGTGTTATTCAGTCCAAATTAAATAGTAGTCTGAAGCTTTTAGATGAAAAAATTGATCAACGAGGTGGACTCAAACTTTCTAATTCTACTGTGAAATGGAATGCAGAGAATCAATATTCTAATGAAGTTCAAGCAGTCCAACTCCCACGCATGATGCTTGGCAATACTTGGCTTGGACAAAATGCAGATTTGGATGTAAGAACTCCATTGCTCGATAATATGGCAGAAATTATGGATGCAACTTTCACAATCTTCCAAAGAATCAATGAGCAGGGCGATATGCTCAGAGTTGCTACTACTATTAAGAAAGAAGGTCACCGTGCAATCGGAACTTTTATTCCTGCTGTTAATCCGGACGGTAAGCCCAATAAAGTTATCAGTAAAATAATGAATAAGGAAGAATATAGAGGCTCTGCACTTGTTGTTGACACAGTTTATCAGACTCTTTACAAACCGCTTCTGGATGATGCAAATGAAGTAATTGGTGTTCTTTACGTAGGTGTACGCCAGGAACAGGATAAAGGTATTAGAAACAGTATTATGGATATTAAAGTTGGTAAAACCGGCTATGTATATATCATACAAGGTAACGGCCCAAAACAGGGTGCTTATGTAATCTCTTACAAAGGCTTAAGAGATGGTGAGAACCTAATGCGTTCAGATAAACCTAAAGTAGCTGAAGTTGGTAAAGGTATTATTGAAACAGCATCAAAACTTAAAGGAAAAGAAACAGGTATATACAATTATTTCTGGCAAAACAAAGGTGAACCTGAGGCAAGAGAGAAAATAACTCTTATCAATTATTATGAACCTTGGGACTGGATAATTGGTGTAGGTGCTTACAAAGATGATTTTAGAGAAATGAGCGACCGAATGTTATCTTCTTTGGAAAAACTTATCCTTATTTCGCTTCTGACAGCTCTAGGAGTCAATATTATATTAGGTCTTTTTGTCTTTGGCTACATTAAAAAGCTGATGCGTCCGCTTGAATTTATGGCAGAAGCAGCTAAAAATCTTGCTGCCGGCAAAGTTGATAATCAAATTGATTACAACAAAGAAGATGAAATCGGCGAATTGGCTTCTTCTTTTAGAGATATGCAAGTAAGTCTGACTAATGTAATTGATGAAATTAGTACAGTTACTAACAATACTGCCAAAGGTCAGCTTGATAAAAGAGCCGATGCAAATCAATTTCAGGGTTCTTACAAAGAAATTATTTCAGGATTAAACCAAACTCTCGATGCTGTAATTACACCATTAAATGTCACTGCGGAATATGTAGACAGAATAGCAAAAGGTGATATCCCAACTAAAATTACTGACGAGTATAAAGGCGATTTCAACGAAATTAAAAATAATATTAATCAGCTGATAGACAGCTTAAACTTCTTTGTTTCAGACATGCTTGGTATGTACGAACAACAAAAAGCCGGTGATCTTGACGTAATGATGCAAGCGGATCAATTACTAGGTGTGTACAATCAAATGGCTAATGGTGTAAATAACGTAGCCATGATACATATTAACAATCTTCTCAAAATCCTAGACATTCTTCAGTCATACGCAGGAGGCGATTTAACTCCTGTTCTTGAAAAGTTACCTGGCAAACAGGTCATCGCAAACGAAAGACTAGACTTACTTAGAGATACTTTGAAGAGTATTATCTCAGAATTAAACGAAGTTTCTGTAAATATTGAAGAAGGTAAACTTAGCTACAGAGTAGATGCAGAGAATTTCAAAGGTGCATATAAAGAAATTATCGGCGGCTTGAATAATACTCTTGATTTAGTCATAACGCCATTGAATACAACTGCAGATTATATTGCCAGAATCTCAATTGGCGATATTCCTCCAAAATTCGTAGATGAAGCCAAAGGCGATTTCAACGCTATCAAAAACAATGTCAATGCTTTAATCGGCAATCTGAATTCATTTATTTCTGATATGCTTGAAAACTATGAACAACATGAAGCCGGCGACACAGATGCAAAAATTGACTACACTAAGTACGATGGTGCTTATGCAGAAATGGCGTTGGGTGTAAATAACTCAGTTAGTCTTTACACTGATTTGCTTGGTGAAATTCTAACTATAGTTGAAGCATATGCAAATGGTGATTTCGACAAAGTATTGCGTGAATTACCTGGTAAACAAAAAGATGCAAATGACAGAATGGATATCCTAAGAACTAATTTATTGAATGTAGTTTCTGAAATTGAAGACTTGTCTGCAGCAATTAGAAAAGGTGATTTAGCTTATAACTGTGACACTAGTAAATTTGATCAGGATTGGGCTAAATTAGTTGCCGGCCTAAATACAATGAAGGATGAAGTTGCTAAACCTGTTAATGCAATTAATTCAGTACTTGGAAAAATTGCACTGAATGATCATAACGTTACTTTCGAAGATGATTACGAAGGGCTCTGGCTAGAACTTCAAGGTTATACTAAAGGTGTATTAGAGCGTATACAAAACGTAGTTAGAATACTTAAAAATATTAGTATTGGTGATTTATCTGATGTAGCAGATCTTAAAAGAGTTGGCAAACGCAGTGATAATGATGAGTTAATACCATCAATGATTCTAATGATAGAATCAATTCAAGCGCTTGTTGATGATGCGGAAGAGTTAGCTAAGCATGCTGATGCAGGTCGCCTGGATGAAAGAGTCGATGAAACCAAACATAAGGGTGAATTCAAAAAAGTAATCCAAGGATTCAATACAACTATTGATAACCTTGTAGAACCTTTACGAATTGCTGCTTCATTCTCTGACGCTATTAGCAAAGGTGCAAGATTTGATAAGCTTTCTAATGACTACAAAGGCGAATATAAAGTAATGGCTGACAATATCAATGTTTGCCTTACTGTGATTGACAATTTCGGACAGGATATTTTCAATCAGACTCAAGCTGCAATTAATGGCAAACTGGACGAGCGCTCTGATATTGATAAATACACAGGCAACTGGAAATCCATGGTTACTGGTATGAATAATATCATGGATGCTATGGCTGCTCCTCTAAGCGAAGCCGGCAATATTTTGGAAGAACTGGCTTCGGGTGATTTACGAGTTAGAATGCAAGGTGAATACGAAGGAGAGTTTGATAAATTAAGTTTAAATATCAATAAACTTGGTGACTCCCTGCAGGATTTAATTAGAAATGTAGTCGAAGTAGTTGAAGCAGTTTCTGTAGCTTCAAATCAGATTAGCCTAAATTCTAACACTGTAGCTTCTGCTTCTCAGGAGCAAAGCTCACAGGCTGAAGAAATTGCAACTGCTATCGAACAAATGGCACGCACTGTTACTGAAAATGCCGACAATGCAGTCAGCACTTCTGATGAAGCAAAAAATAACGGCCAAATCGCAAGCGAAGGTGGTAAAATTGTAGAACAGACAGTTCAAAAAATGCAGGATATTGCCGATGTAGTTAGCCAATCTGCTGTAAATATTCAAAAACTTGGTGATTCCGGTAAACAAATAGGGCAGATCATCTCAGTAATTGAAGAAATTGCAGATCAAACAAATCTACTTGCTCTTAATGCCGCAATTGAAGCTGCTCGTGCTGGTGAACAAGGCCGCGGTTTTGCAGTAGTTGCTGACGAAGTTCGTAAACTTGCCGAAAGAACTACTGAAGCAACAAAACAAATCTCCAGTATGATCAAAGGCGTTCAAGATGAAACGCAATCGGCAGTACTGATAATGAACAAAGGTAATGAAGAAGTTAAACTTGGTATTGAGTTCGCTGACCAGGCAGGCCAGTCATTAAGCAATATTGTCCACAGTACAAATAAAGTATTAGATATGATTACTCATATCGCTTCTGCTAGTGAAGAGCAATCTGCTACTACAGAAGAAGTTGCTAAAAACATTACTGCTATCTCTTCTGTTTCTCAGGATACTGCAGAGCAAATTTCTCATATCGCTGAAGCAGCTAACAGAATGAACGAATATACTTCGCAGTTGAATCTGGTTATTAATCAGTTCAAAATAGACAACTATTCTAATGATGATAATTTAGAATTAAGCGGCAGAGATTCAAACTACTTGATGCCTCACTAATCTCTGAGCTTATCTAGTAATTTTTTATAAACAAAAGCCGTGGACTTATCAATAAGAAGTTCACGGCTTTTATCATTTACTTCAACTGTTTAGTATAAAATTGTCTCATCTATTTTACAATTAAAACAAACTCTTTTTCAACAACTGATGGAGTACTAAGAATTAGCATGTATTTTCCTGAATCTAGATCAGAAATGTTCATCCTTAGCATTTTATCTCCAAATTCTGACACATCCTCAGAAAAGACAGTCCTTATCTTTTTACCTTGCAGATCAGTCAGAGTTAAAGTAGTATATCCTTTTTCTGATAAAATGAGATTCACATCCACATAATCACCGGCAGGATTAGGCGAAACCTGTTGAAGTCCTATTTTACTTACAGGATTAATAAGTCTGGCACCACCTTCACGACATATTCCCAACAGTTTAAAATATCCACTCTGGAATACAATATCATAAGGTAGAATATTTCCATCGACATCAAAAAAGTTAATATCTTGGATATTGATATCTGTAGTCTCCGCATCTCCCAATACCGCAGTCATAAGAATTTGAGTAATATAAGGGCTATTCCCATCTGTTTGTCCTTCAAATTTGACAGTGATCGAATCCAAACTTATTTCATGCAGAGCATCTTTATTTACAGGATATAATATATTATTGCGTAATCTTAACTCTCCCTCATACCGAACTGCTGTTTGGGCAAATGCCGACATATTTACATCCATTAAACCTACATTAAGGCTGATTCGTTCGCCTGGTCTGCATGAATCGGAAGAGACTGACATTGAAGTACCATTACCTATGCCGTAAAGATATGATATAGTAGGAGAACCGGATCCATTATAATAAAAAGCAATTCTACCACTTGTTTTGCCCAAATATATTGGCTGATAACGTAAGTCCATCGAATATTCTTCTTGAGGTTGTAATTTAAATGGCTTTAACTGATTGGCATCTACAAATAAAAACTGATCTTCATCCGGTCCTAGCATTTCTACTTTTGTAATATCCAGTGGAATATTAGAGATATTGCGAATCATGACAACATTAGAATCAACTTTAGAAAGAATTTTGTGCTCCCCAAAATCAATATTTTCAGCAACATTCAAAAGTTGGATCTTCAACCCACGCCCCTTAATAGTTTGTCTTAAAGTGCCGACTTGAGTAATTATTTCTATCTCCGCGCTGTAAGTTCTAGGTTCAGTAGGTGAAAATCTAAACTCTGCATATTGCTTATCCCAGCCGGATAACTCATAAGGAGGCATAGGACCATTTAAATTAAAATAATCTGCATCAGCACCTATTATTTTAATGTCTTTTATTTTGCAATCCCATTTATCTACATTCTCTATAAAATTACTTATTATAGTATCCTTTTTCTCTCCAATTAGCTCATCTCCTAAATCAATATCGATACTTTGGACATCAGGTTGCTCCACTGAAAATAGCCTGTCACTTACATCTTCCTGATAATCTGAAAACGAATCCTTGCTAAGCTTAACTGCCCAACAAGCTCCCATACTTGCAGCTGTTCCGACATCTCCATCACCCGAATTTGTAACACCTGCTACTAAAAATCCATAATCTTTTGTTTGTATAATTTCAAATGCTTCATCTCTTTCAGAACCACCAAAAGACTTCTTCCATTGCAACTCACCTGTTCCAATAACTTTTAATATCCAAAAATCTTTAGCCCCTTTGTTGTCATTGACATCATCATTTGTTGATTCACTTGTCCCACCCATTATAAGGCCACCATCTATTGTTGTTTGCGCAGAAAGTGCATAGTCATCATTTTTACCACCAAAACATTTCTGCCATATCATATTTCCTTTATCATCCACTTTCATTGCAAGAACATCAATATATCCATGCAGCCCTGAAAGATCATTCCCAAATGAATTAGTCTGGCCAACTACAAAATAATCACCATCACCTGTAATAGAAATGGAATGAGCAATATCTGTCCCGATTGTGCCGTAGCATTTCTGCCATAAAATATCTCCCATCACATCAAGCTGAAGTATCCAGACATCACTTCCTACAAAATGACCAACCACATCCCCATCAGATGAAGCTGTGGAGCCAACCATAATATAAGTACCATCATTCAGTTGCTTAACATCAGTTATTTGATCATCTTCACTTCCGCCAAGACTTCTAGACCATTGGATATTACCCGCAGCATCAATTTTAATAACCCAAGCATCTTTTTCACCATGATGAGCCACGACATCTCCATCTGAGGATTCAGTATATCCAACTATCAGATATCCATTATCCATAGTCTTTATAACTCGCTCTGCCCAATCATCCTTCGAGCCACCGTAGCATTTCTGCCATTGTAAAACACCATTATAATCTAACTGCAATGCCCAGATATCATTCCCACCATGGTTTCCTGATACATCGCCACCATTTGAATTTGTGACACCTACAGCAATCAGACCATTGTCATTTGCATCCAGTGAATTACATTGCTCCGAATATTTCCCACCATATACTTTCTGCCATTCTAATGAACCTGCCTCACCAATTTTTGCTATCAATAAGTCATAAGTATAAAAAGATTGACCTGCTACAACATCCTCACTCATGAAACAACCACCCATATAGTAGCCTCCATACTGACTTTCTATTACGCTGGTAAAAAAATCATCATTCTTTCCGTCTATTGATGTTTCCCATACGACTGTAATATTGTTGTCCTTAGGTATTTTGCGACCTTTAGAAGCTTTAATAGCACATTTCTGGGAAACAGGAAGCGGTATATTATTCCATTTATATTCATTTCCTGTTGCTTTATCTGTCAGTATGCTCCAATTTGCTCCATCATTTGTACTGTATTCAAGCTGTAGAGTGTCATTAGGATATGAACCTTCCCATGTTATAACAGTGTCCGTCCCAACGAGAAATTCTTCACCTCCATTTGGGTGAGTTATCTTTAACTCTAAAAATGCATTTGGCACTCCTGGATAATCAGCAGCCAAATTTGTATGCACCTGACATTTATCATTCACAAATTCAATATCAGCATTGTAGCTTTGTTCAGCATCCGGAGTGAAACTTATATTAAGTGTAATGCTTTCTCCGGGATTGAGTGTAAAACTCTTTGGATTAATTTCAAATGCCGGATTAGAACTTATAATATTACTCACATTATAAGAATAACCAATCGCAGTAACTGTCATCGTAGTGTCAAATGTTACACCAATAGGTTTATTTTCAAAATAAATTGCACCTGGAGATAATTTAAGCTTTGAAATTGCTTTGCTAGACTGGTAATATTTATCCTGAAAAAACAGATTATATTTTGGAATATCTATAACTAATTCTTGGACTTCATTCCTGCATAAGTAATCTGATTCCCAACTTATTTCGCAAGGTTCCAATTCCTGAATTTGTCTGGCTATATCAATTGCTTGCCCTTCAGTAGTTATACCATCAATAAACAAACCGTCTGTTGATTTGCATATCTGAGATAAAGAGCTTCTTATGCCGCGATCATTTACTGAATACTTAGAATAAACGATACTATAAAATGTTATATCATGCTGTAAACAATAATTGATGCAGTCCTGCACCTCTTTTGCTGACATAGCACCATAATATGCATCTGTTAATAAAACAGCCAGTTTTTTATTCTTTCCATTTTTGGCTAAAGGTAGTAATCCTGTTTCAGGATCCATCAGATGAGCCACAAAATCATTGGCGCCACCGACTAAGGTTTGATTAATGCCTCTACGTATTCTTTCTTTATTCGTTGTAAAATCTGTAACAATCATAGGTTTATCGTTACAAATCTGAAGTGCCATTTCTGAAGGAGGCATATCTAACATATTGCAGAGTTCTCTGGCTGTTGTTTTACCTAACTTTATAGCGGATAAATAATCCATAGAACCTGAAATATCTAAACTCACTGCCATCGAATAAGGTATAATCTCAGGATCATTCGGGCATGTCACATTGATTATTTTTCTTGGAATTCCATTCTCTGAAATAGAAAAATCCTGTTGTGTAAAATCCTTAACCTGTTCGCCTTCTGTATCTAAAATGTAAAACTTAGCGCTCATTATAGGAAAATCGGTAGTATCAACAGCAAATATTCTTAATTGTTCAGAGCTACTTACAGAAACTATAGTCAAAAACCAAAAAAGTATATATCTTATCATGCCTACTCCTTAACACATATTTCAAACTGTAAAGCTGATTTTTCAATGCTCAAAAGCATACCAAATGAACTCTATTTTAAAGACAGGTATATATAAAAAAAGACACACAAGTAACTTGTGCGTCTCACTAAAAAATAATTTTCTAATATCTCATTTGGCAAGTATTTTACAGAAATATTTATCCTCGCCCTTCTTCTGCCAATATTGCTTTCTGACAGTTCCGGTGCCGTGTATAGAAAATTCTATATTTTTGTTCTTAAGTATTCTGATTGCATTTCTTATGCTATAACCTGTTAGATTAGGTTTTTGACCTAGTGAATCAGCAAATTCTAAATCATCAGCATATTTCTCAATAACCTTAATTCTAATCTCTGTATCTTTTGCTACAAGAGAATCAGCCTTAGGCATTTGCCATGAGATTGTTCCTTTATCAGGTTCATCTTCAAATTCCAAATCCAATCGGTCAAGTAACTCTTCGGCTCCGGCAATGTCCATTCCTATTAGATTTGGCACTTTTACGCTGTCTTTGTCTTTTTCCTCTGTAAACTCATTTATACCCTGAGCTGTGATCCATTTACTTGCTATATTTTTAAATACAGGCGCTGCCGTTGAACCACCATAATAACCCCTTTTTGGTCTGTCTATGATTACAATCATCGCAATTTGAGGATTATCCGCAGGGAAAAATCCGGCAAAAGAAGCATTATAATACCCACGGGTATATCTGCCGTTAACCAGTTGCTGACTTGTTCCTGTCTTCCCTGCTACTTTCATGTGATTTATTCTGGCTGCTGTTCCTGTGCCGCTATCAACTACCGCACAAAATAGTTTTGTAACTTCTTTAGCAGTATGAGCTGATATTACTCCACGAATTTTTTGAGGTGAATTTTCTACAAGAATGTTTCCGTTTCTGTCACGGACTTGTTTGATAAGATAAGGCTTCATCAGTACGCCTTCGTTTGCGATACATGCATAAGCATTTATTAGCTGCAGCGGAGTTACTCCAAGTCCATATCCATGCCCCATAAAACGTTTAGTAGCTCCTGTAAACTGATCAGGTTTTTTAAGTCTTCCCTGCACTTCACCCGGTAAATCTATATCTGTTTTAATACCAAAACCAAAATCTCTGACATATTTGTAAAATTTGTCTTTACTCATATTATCAGCAATAGTAGAAAATATAATATTACTGGAATACCTTACAGCATCTGCAAAAGTGCATGAATCTACAGGGTGCTCATCTTTTATCTTATAATCTTTCATTTTAAGCAAGCCGTTATAGCCATCATAAATATCATCCGGCTTTACCATATCTTCATTCATAGCAGCTGCTGCTGTTATCATTTTGAATGTAGAACCGGGTTCATACATATCTGTTATTGCTCTGATTCTCATCGTCTTGGAAGTTTTTCCGGTTTTAGCATTAGGGTTATATCCGGGATACGAAGCCATAGCCAAAACTTCAGAAGTCTTTACATCTAATGCAATAACGGTTCCGGCAGTAGCATCAGTTCTTATCACTCCCTGCTTCAACTCATACTCTACCAGCTGTTGAAGATTCATATCTATTGTCAGTTGCATAGATGCACCGTCTCTGGCTTGCTTCATCGGCAAATCTGCATAGTAAGAAAGCTTACCACCTCTGCCTCTTGTCATTATCAGAAAACCATCATGCCCACTAAGTATAGAATCATGACTCATCTCTAAACCTGAAACACCATTATTATCTATGTTTGTACATCCGATAATTTGCGCTGCATTTTGATTATAAAGGTAATTTCGCTGAGGCTCTTTTCTAAGTATCAAACCTTTGTCTTCGAACTTTTCCAAAGTTCTTACTTTATATCTGTCTATACCTCTTTTGATCCAGACAAATCTTGCTTTTGGCTTGTTTATCTTCTTTTGCAAATCAAGAGTATCTATATCTAATGCTTTAGACAAAATCGTAATTAAGGAATCTTTATGCTCTAAAAGTAATGGATCGACTGCAATTGAGACTTCATGATCATTAGTCACAAGAAGATTATTATTTCTGTCGAATATCAATCCACGATCAGCTTTCAGATCTATCTTAGATTCATGCTGTCTTTTTGCTTTGCTCTGGTAAAAGTCTGCATTGACTACTTGTATATAAAACAGTCTGACAACTACCATAATAATACAAATCAAAAGAAATGATGCTGCAAAAAAATACTTCCAAAGCTTGTTGTGTCTTACAGGCTTTTGATTACTTTCTTTATTTGACATATCTATTAGTCCTTTTCTATAATCTCAGGAGCAGATTCTGGTTCTGTCATATTAAGCTTATTTTTAGCAAGGGGGATTATTCTTTCAGCAGAGCGCAGTTTTATAATTTCTGCACGAGAGCGATCTCTATCCATGCGCAGAATCTCTTTTTCCTGTTTCAGCTTGCGGATATCGTTGAGAAGTGAATTTACACGAAATACATTATCCACATAGAAGATAGTTATCAGAGCTGCAAGCAATATAATGCCGAAGCTCTTCCACCTGTTTGCAACTATATAGTTTCTGATTTCGCTGAGTCTAGGTATATAATCAAACAAGTTGATTTTATCAGCAAATCTTCTCATAAAATTGAACATTCTTTTTCTCCCCCCTGAGAAAATCTTTCGCTTTGGATACAAAATTGCGAATACAATATTGCATTTAAGACAATATGCAAAATAAACAAAAATAAACAAAAATAAACCAATCTAAAAGAATTTACTCTTTTTATGAGCTTCATGCTGTTTTATCCCTTTTCTGTTTTGATATATTAATTTATTTTGCAACTTACTATTAGTGTGTATTCAAGAACAAGATAATGGTAAAGTCAGATGAATAAAAAGATATTTCCGGTATTGGCATTTATAATTCCGTTTATTGTTTACATGATTACTTTGGTGCCCGGCATCACCTACACAGATAGTGGCGAACTAATGGGTGCTGCTTCTACTTTTGGAATCCCTCACCCAACAGGTTATCCACTATTCCTTTTAGTCTCTAATTTATGGAATTTGCTTCCTCTGCCGGTAGATGCTGCATATCAATTTAATATTTTTTCAGCGATTTGTGTAGCACTCTCATCCATGGTATTTTATTTCAGTGGTACTAAACTGCTCAAATACTTCAGGGAAAGTAAAGATATAAATTTATCAGAGATGTCAACTAATTTAGCATCTCTAACTTTTGCTCTGCTTTATGCTTTTACAAGTACGATTTGGCATGAAGCTCTTGCTTTTGAGGTCTACCCGGTGCAGAATTTAATGATAAACTTGGTCATGTTACTTACTTTAAGAGCAGTCCTAAGTGATTATGACATAAAGAAATATATGGCAGTAACTTTTGTACTTGGTCTTGCTTTTGCAAATCATATGACAAGTATACTAATGGTTCCTGCACTATTGTTTATATTCTTTAAACGCCCAGATGCTAAGTTTGGTGCTGTGGCATCAGTAAAATCAATGATATTTATATTTCTTCCTTTAATATTTGGTGCAGCATTATATTCTATTTTGCCGATACGAAGCAGTATGTCTCCCGAATTTGACTGGGGTGGAGTCTCGCGCAGCTTTGATAAATTCTGGTATCACGTATCAGGTAAGCAATACCAGGTTTGGATGTTTTCCGGAGCAGATGCATTCAAAGAAAACCTCAGCGAGTTCTTTTCTAAACTTATGAAAGAGTTTGCTTATATAGGCTTTATTCCAACTCTTTTAGGTTTATGGTTTGGTAAAAAATATTCGAAAACATTACTGGTTTTCTTTATAATTCTGGCAGTGACTTGTATAGTTTACGCTTCTAATTACAATATTCATGATATAGACGCTTATTACAGCTTAGCTTATATTGCTTTTGCATTTTTAGGGCTTTTTTCAGTTCCATATCTTTTACAGCTTCTAAAAGATCCAAAACTAACTCCGGTGTTATTTATTATTCCCGTTGTTATGCTTGGCATGAACTATTCAGCTAATAACAGAAGCGGTGAAGTTTTTGTTCCTGAATACGCTAATAACCTTGCTAATAATTTGGATCAGAATGCTATTGTCTTATCTGCTCAATGGGACTATTGGAATTCTGCTTTCTGGTATATGCAACGAGTAGAAGGACACCGTAAAGATGTTGTGCTTATTGAAAAAGAATTGCTAAGAAGAACCTGGTATTTACAGCAATTACGAAAATGGTATCCGAAAGAAATGGCTAAACATAAAGCTGAAATTGATGCGTTTTTGGAGCAACTTGAGCTATTCGAATCCGGTAAGCAATATGATCCAAGACAAATTCAATCCAGATTTGAAGCTCTGTTGCGTAGTTTTGTTTATAAAAATCTGTCAAAAAGACCAGTCTATATTACAGCTGATATTCTACAGACAGAACCATATCTGGGGCAGGATTTGGAAAAAATTCCTCAAGGATTTGCTCTTCGCTTCGAACAGGAACATAAACCATATCCTGTAAGTGATTCAAATATCAATATAGCAGAAATGGCAAAAAATGCATCAGATAATCCTGATCATCTTGAAAAAGGAATTAAACAAAGCGCTGCTACCCAGCTTATATATTTAGCAAGATATGCTAATTTGCAAAAAGATAAAACAACTGCTTTATCCGCTTATAATAAAGCTTTAAAGCTTTTACCGGGCGACAGAGGCATAATTTCAGAAATGAATAACATAAAATAGCGAAACACTTTACTATTACATACCGTATAATTAAACATAAATTATACGTTTAAGAGGTTGACTATGAAAACGAAACTTATATTTTTAATTTTACCTGTCGCACTTCTGCTCAGTTCCTGCTTACGCTCGAGTTATGAATACGTAAGTTATAGAGAGCCTGATGTTCCTATGAAACACTACAAAAAAGTTTGTGTATTTGCGGATATAGAAGATCCATTTGCTAAAAAAGAATTAGAACTTTACGTTGGCAGAAGACTTTTTGAAAGAGGTATGAATGCCATCCCGGGACACACAGTAATTCCTCCTACAAGAGAAAGAACAAATGAAGAAATCCATGAGATTCTTACTTCAAATTCTTTTGATGCATTTCTAAAAATCAGTTTTGAAGATGCTCGTGAGATGACTAAATATGTTCCTGAAACAAGCACTTCAACTACTGTAGTCAAAGAAAAAATAGTTCCAGACAAAAAGAATCGGAATAGAGAAACAAGAGACAGTAAACACAATTATAAAGATAAAAAACATAAAGTTACTACTAAAGAAACGACTGTTACTAATACACCTGCACATACTTATAACTATATTCTTGGTAGCCTAAATATCAGACTTATTGACATTGAAACCTCAAAGGTTGCTTATATTCAAAATATCAATGCCGGCGGATATGAGTCTCAGTTTAGATTAGCAGATTTGAGGGATGACCACGTCCAGCGAGCTGTAGCAAGAACTGTTGCGAATGGTCTAATGGAGAAAGGATACCTGCCTAAAAGACATTAATTAATTATCAGTATTTAGATATAGTGGAAAACTTTTTCAATATCTAGAATATATTTTTTTAGGTGCTTATTTTTTTATAGTGTATATTGTTGGTGGAGTGTCTTCTCCGCAATGATAAAAAAATGGAATTGGGGCAGTAGCTTTTAGCAACTGCCTTTTTTTATTTTATCTATAGATTACTTTATTCTTATTTTCGATACAAGCATATTTATACTTAACTGTCTTTTACTACATAAAAAATGTAGAGCAAATAAAGCCATCTACTCTACATTTCCAAAAAATCTAATCTTAGAACTTGCTCTAAACGATGCTATTTGGAAAACTTTTGAGCTAGTTTTTCAGACACACATTGAGGTACAAAATCAGAAGTATCTTTATTGTATCGAGCTAACTCGCGTACAATTGTTGAGTTAAGATATGTATATTTTTCATGCGGCATCATAAATACTGTGTGCACTTCGGGCTCTAGTTTTCTATTCATTAAAGCAATCTGAAATTCATATTCAAAATCAGAAACCGCTCTAATACCACGAATCATAGCTATTGCTTTATATTGGCGGCAAAATTCTACAATTAGCCCCTGGTGTTTGCTTACTTCTACATTTGGAAGATGCTTAAGCGCATCTTTTGCCATCAAACACCTTTCGTCTTCAGTAAACATATTCGTTTTTTTGGAATTCACACCTATCAGCACAATCACTTTATCAAATATGTAACTTGCTCTTTCGATTACATCAATATGCCCATTTGTAATCGGATCGAAAGAGCCCGGATATACCGCTATTTTTTCTTCTACTTGCATAGTATTTTTCTGAGTAATGTTAAAAAACTGTTCAAATATATAATTTATTTGAATACAAACGAAATAATATCATTAGCATATCTAACAGACCGTTATAGGAACTAATTATCAAAATCTGGTCAACAAAAACTCAATTTATTTATTTTCGCATCATATTTTATGATATATTATGTAACTAAATAGTGAATAGTTTGTTTTCATATTAAGGACACTATTTACAAAGTTACCCTTTGTCTCTTAGATAGTATTTTATTGAAAAAGTAAAAGGTATAGCCATGATCAGCATACTTAGATATTCTTTAATTTTGTTTATTCTTATCACAAATTCTCTATATTCATCTGAATTTAGTGATTACCAGAAATTTTATGACGGAATAAAGCTCCTTGATGCCAATCCGAATGAAGTTTACAGAATTGAAAACCTTATAATAGAAAAAGATTCCGGCAAACTTAGCTTAGACAGCGGAATAGTATGTTTCCTTCAGGATTATGGAAAACAAAAACACTTCGCAGTATTTTTTGGCTCAGGACGACTTCATTTTACGCCTACCGTTAGAAGCGAGAAGGAAAATATGAAGAGAGTTTTTGAATCTGAATCCCTTGATATGTCTTTTACTAAAGCCTCTTTCGTATTTGATAATGACTTTTTTGAGAAAGTTAAACAAAATGGCAAAAACCAGGCAGGCCAATATGATTTAGCTTTAGTTAAAGAAACACATTACAACACATATAAGCACTATATGCATAGAAAGACAATGGAAATTTACTATGGCTTAGCATATAGTATTTTGGATTCAAAAAGATCTGACTTCTTCTATGCGCATTGCTTCAGAGATAGCAGAAATCATTATGTGTGGATTTATGATCCTTATGAAATGGAGGAGAATAGATTATTTGTTGCTGAAGAGGGTATGTCCGACGACTATGACAGAATATCTTCTGTTATTGAGTGCGAAAGTTCAGAAGATTTACTGCTTAATTCAGATATAAGAGCGAATAAAAAAGAACAGCTCATCACTGGAATTTCTTATGATATAGATTTTAAGATGACTTCTTCCACAACTTACAAATCCACTAGTACTTATGCTTTTAAAGCAGAAAAAGATTTTTCATGGCTCAAGCTGGATGTTTTTGATTTGGTAACTGTGAAGTCAGTTACTGATGAGGACGACAACCCAATTTATTTTTATCATACTGATTATCCTTTTGATAAAGTCCTATGGCTTAGGTTTGATCAACCGATTAAATCCGGAGAGAAAAGAAGCATTAAATTCACCGTGTCCGGTGATTTAAGAAATAGAGCATTTATTGCCGGTTATAACCTTTACCCTGTATACCCTAAAGACGAATTGTTAAATTTTTCTCTGACTGCAGTAGGTGATCAGACAAAAGAATTACATGGTTTTGGAGAAAAAATTAAAGATGAAATGGATAGACTGCGTGGGAAAAGAACTACAGAATGGAAGTATAAGCGACCTCTTTATGCTTTAGGTGTTATGATTTGGAATTACAAAGAAAAAGAGCTTGAATTTGATATACAGCCTGAAATTATGACTATGAAACATCAACACGTAAACCATGCGGATAATGTTATAGATAATTATAAAAATGGAATCGGATTTCTGAATACTGTTTTCGGAAAACCTGATTTAAAAAAATGTGAACTATTTGAACTTCCTTATTACACAACAATTGATTCTGTTGCAGGGCTTCTTGAAAATACTGATGATAAAGCAATAACAAGTGATGATGTGAAAGACTCAAGATACACTCTTAAAGAAGCACTTAATCCACTTGAAAATGCTAAAAATTTTGAAGAAAGACTGCAAATTCTTACACGAAACACTTTATATAGGCAAGCAAGATATACTGATCTTGATTATAAATCTCTTATAATTGCATCAGACTATCCTGAAAAGCTACTTCTGCCTAACTATTACTTTACTAGCAAGAGCTCTACTATTATTTCAGATTTTGTTGCGCGACTTAGTAAACTATGGCTGTATGACCATCAGCTAAAAAGCTACAGAGACAGCTGGATTGAAACAGGTCTGCCTATGTATCTGGGGATGGTTTATTACTATACATATTACGAAAATAAGAATCATTTTTTCAGACTTCTCAGCGACATGGAACACGCAGTACTTGGCTTCAGCGATGGAATTAGCATAGGATATTCTGACATGGGGCCTATTTCATTAGGTATTCGAGCTGAAAACCTATATACGCCTAAGTCTAATATATTTAATGGGATAAAATCAGTATATGTTTTTCACATGCTGAGAAATATGTTTATGGACTATGCTAATGGCATGAACGAACAGATGTTCTTAGGGATGATGCGAGATTATTACGAAAGCTTCAAAGGGAAAAAATACTCTACTGAAGATTTCAGGTTGCTGCTTGAAAAACATTGCGGTTATTCTCTAAAATGGTTTTTTGACCAATGGGTGGATGGCACTGCAATTCCGACTTATGAATTCGATTCGGACATTCAGGAAACTGCTGATGGCAATTATATCGTCAAATGCAAACTCAAACAAAAAGATGTACCTGCAGACTTTAAAATGTTAGTGCCTGTGCAAGTGAAATTCGATGACGATACATTTTATATGCAGAGAGTTCAGATGATTGGAAAAGAAATTACTTTTGACATAGGTCCTTTTGAAGAGGAACCTGATGACGTCATCTTTAATCCATACTCGTCTGTATTATGCAACATAGATTAACTAAAAATGCCCTGTTACAAAACGTATCAGGGCATTTTTTTAAACTATTTGAAAGATGTTTGAGTAAATTCAGGATTATTATTCTTAGCTTTTGACTCTTCAGCCATCTGCTTTTTATATTCAATCATCTTATTTAAAATTTCAGGATTTTCTACCCCCAAAATCTGCATAGCAAGTAAGCCGGCATTCTTTCCGCCACCGATTGCAACAGTTGCTACAGGAACTCCCGGAGGCATTTGAACTACAGAGTGTAATGAATCTACACCGCTCAAAGTACTTGATTTAACAGGCACGCCTATTACAGGTAATGGAGAGTAAGCAGCAGTCATACCAGGTAAATGCGCAGCACCGCCTGCACCTGCTATTATAACTTTTATTCCTCTTTCGTGCGCAGTTTTGCCATAATCCGCCATAACGTCCGGCGTTCTATGCGCAGAAACAACTCTCATTTCATAAGGGATGCCGAATTCCAAGCATATTTCAGCAGCGGGTCTCATTGTAGGTAAGTCAGAATCACTTCCCATTATAATACCAACTAAAGGATTATCCATTTCTGTATTTCCTTATTTTATTTTTGTAAAAACTCTTATCGCATATAAAGGAGTGTCCTGCTGACTTTTTATTATAGTCTGCAAACCTTCAAAGACTAAACCGCTAATCTGCACAGTTTTTTTTGTCTCAATTCCCTGCAGCAAAATGTCATCTAAAAAATCAGCTTCCATTTGAGTAAAGACCTGTACATCTCTGTGTCCTATAATCTCTTCTCTTTTCTTTTTTATTTTTTGCTCAAACTCCTTATTTACAAAATCGTATTTTTTTGTTTTTAAATCAATAATAGAAATAGGAAATGGCAAATTATTTAGATAAAAGTATAATTTTTTCCTTTGCGTATCCACATCACGACTGTTTTTCATCAGCCATTTATGATTATATTCAAGCTCTTTGATTCTTTCTGCCAGCACTGATTTCTCTTCATATAGAGTTTTTATCGTCGACATTAGTTTTCTATGATCAAGAGCATCATTCCCATTTGTGCTGAGCAGTGTACTAAAAATTGCAAGTGCACTTACAATCCTCTTACGATCTAAAATCGGATGCACTTCATACTTAATCTGCCCTTCGTGAGTTTGCATCACAAACTGAATCGATTGCTTAGTTATAAAAGCCTGATTATTCTTATTCTGTCTGACTTTGTTCGTTTCTACATCATCATTTATAAAAATCTCATAGAACGTCCTGCCAATGAGAGATTCCGGTTTTATTAGTTTATTATCTCTAGAGATAAACATGTCTTTAGCAGAAGTATTCAAGTAGATGATTTTGCCATCCGGATTTATCAGAGTCACACCGCGATTTGAATACTCGAAGACTTGAGCATAAAACTTGTCTTTATCGTCCAGTGCTTTTTCGTATTTATCTGTAGTCTGCTTGATTATATTATTGGTCGGAGTGATCTTAAAATAGGATTTTATCATTTTACCTGATTTAACCATTTTCCAATCAAGCAAAAACAATTCTCCGCTTTCTTCTTTTACACCTAATATTTCAATTTTCTTTTCAGTTCTGGGGCTTTGAGTAAATACAGTCACAGCATCAACTATATCTTCAGAATCTGCTTCTTCTGCTCTGCTCTTTGTTTCCTGAGTAGCCTTAGCTACAAGCATTGTGAGGTTTGCTCCTCGCTCCACCTGAGCAGCAACATTCTCAAAAACATACTCCACATCACCAAAAACATTTAATATCTTCATATCTTGAGTCGATTCGATAACAACCATCTCAGAATAAATCAAAAGCTCGGATATTTCCTGATCCTGCTTTTGGATTTTTGAAGAAAGAGCTTCTTTCTCATCCTTCAATCTATTTACAAGTTTCTGCAAATGTTCTTCTGCGCTGGCTTTTATTTGCTTCATCATAAACTCAAATAATCAGTAGGTATATTTATGCAAGATTATCATTTTTACTTACTAATACAAGTTAAAAAAATGATATTCTGGTATATGATTATAAGTAATCTTAGGTAACAGAAATACAATAAATAAAAAGCTACCTACATAGAATACGTAAGTAGCTTTGGGAATATTGGAATAGATTTTTTTATCTGTTTTTATATTTTTTATAGAAGTCGCCAATGTGCTCAAATGCTTTTTTGATTACTTCTTCCTGAGGCAACAATACTGTTCTGAAGTGATGTGTACCAGGTTTTTGACCAAAGCCACTACCAGGAACAACGATAACGCCTGTTTCTCTGATAAGTTCAGCACAGAATTTAGCATCATCATCCACATCAATAGAAGCAAATGCATAGAATGCACCTTCAGGTTTAACTAATTCGATACCGTCGATTTGATTAACCATTTCGATAGTCAAATCACGTCTTTTCTGCATAGTTTTTACCATATTGTTTAAGTGAGTCTGATCGCCATCTAATGCAGCCATGATAGCATACTGTTCAGGATGGTTTGCAGAAACACGAGCTCTAAGCAATTTGTTGATAGCTTCAATATAATCACCTAATACTTCCTGGCGGCCTGAAACCACACCCCAGCCTATTCTATAACCCGGTACTACATAGTTTTTAGACATACCTGAGAAAGTAATGCAACTAACATCTTCATTCAAAGCAGCAATAGAAACCAATTCTTTATCATCAAAGATAAGTTTATCATATATTTCATCAGCGAAGATAACAAGGTTGTGTTTCAATGCTAAGTCAATGATTTCAAGCAAAGTTTCTTTTTTGCAGATAGAACCGGTTGGATTGTTAGGATTGATAAGTACAATCGCGCGAGTTTTATCATTGATTTTTGCTTTAATATCTTCAACATCCGGTTGCCAGCCATTTTCTTCATCAAGATAGTAAGGATTTGGTTCTAATTCCAATTTTGCCTGCACTGCAGTATACAATGGGTAACCCGGAGTTGGCATAAGGAAGTTTTCACCTTTATTAAGCAAAGCAGCTAAACATATTTCAATTGCTTCAGAAGCACCTGAAGTAATAAAAGTATCAAGAATATTTTTGATACCTTTTTTATTAGCATCACGATTGATAGATTCAATTGCAGGAGCAATACCTGCAGATGGAGCATAACCATTAAGATTATCTCTCATAGCTTTAGCAGTAGCTTCTACCACATGCTCAGGAGTTACGTGATCGTATATATTAGGATCGCCGATGTTCAAATAAAACATTTCTTTACCTGTTTTAGCTACTTCATTTGCTAAAACAATAATATCTCTGATTGCATAAGTAACATTAGCTGTTCTTCCTGCGGGGCTAATAGGTTTGAAGCTCATTATATGATTCTCCGATTGCAAATAATTAGTATTAAAAAGCTTATGGCAAAATTAAGAAAAAAGGGCACACAACAAAGCGAATTCAGAATATTTCATTTATGCTTAACTAAATAAGCCATAAAACACTAGGCTTTCGACTTAATAAAAGTGCAGATAAATATGGCATTCGTCGTATAGACTTTACTTAGCTACTCACATATTATAAAAAAGAGGCTGTCTCACATAAGTCAAAAAAATTATTAAATTGCCTCCAACTACCCCGCCATACGGGCACCCCTTTACTTCGGCTATGCTCAGCACATCGCTAGAGAAGAAGAGGAATGTTGAATTTGTTATTACATCACTAACTATCTATTAGATAAGTAACTAAAAAAATTCCCCTCTTTTTTAAAGAGGGGTGGATCGCGAAGCGAGACGGGGTGTTTGATACCACAAATATTGATCAAACAACACAATTTTGACTTATGAGACACCTTCTTTGGTGTATCATACTTATATTTTACTATTTAACTGTAACTTGATTGCCTTTTACATAAGACCTGAATGTTCCGTCATACATTGCCTGTGCAGAAAGAACTCCCTGCTTATATGTACCTCTTGTAACAGCTCTGCATTGATAGTAAAATGTCTTAGCAGGATTACTAGGTCGCAGTGAAGTAAAGATATTAATTTTATCATCCCTCATATCAATATATTCTGCTTTATCCTCTTTCATCCACGAAAACGAAGGAGAATCTTCAAGTAATCTGTCATTTACTAATTCAAGCCCAGCCGGAAGCATATCTGTAATAGCAAGGTTATCCGCAAAAGTGCTGGAATTTTGTAGTTTAACTTTTATCTCAACAATTACCAGATCGCCCAGTTTAAATTCAGGCTTGACTTCTTTTCCATCTTTATCAAAGTATTTTCTTCTTACTTCTAACTTACTGTCTACTTCCTCTACATCTCCACTTCCAGAAAGTCCTGATGCTTCATAGAAATAGTACAATTCAGAAGAACCGGTGGATTTAACTTTTGCATTTTTGCCTTTCAGTTTAACCTGAACAAAGTTTTTGCCTTTTAGCTCTTTGCTGCCGCCTGAATATGTAATAATACCATCAGCTCCACCACTAAATGTTTTTCGTGACATATTCCCTAGAGCCAGAATAGCAAATGCTCTTTCATTTGTAGAAAGATATGTTCTGTCTTTCATCTCATTTGCCAAATCTTTTGCTAATGTCGGGATAAATTCATTAGAAGGGTCAATTTCCAATAACACCATCAATGACATAGCCATATTTCTTATATAAGAACCATAAGTCCCTGATGTTTCTGCACCCTCATTTTTTATTTTTTCAATATTATCTAGTATTTCTTTAGCAGTTTTAACATCACCGGAAATACTGTAAGCACCTGCTAAAAGATATTTAGACTCGGTACTCAAATTTTTCAGATCATCTTTGATTCTATTTAAGGCAGCATTATTATATTTACCAAGCAAAGCAAGAACATAGTATGAATATACAGTCTCTTTCGACAAATAGCTGTTGAATACCATTTCTCCATTCCAATAAGTTCTGTAAGAATTAAAGCCCAATGATGTAACTTCATCCTCTACGTACCTCATTAATTTTTCAAGCATATCTTTGTCTACATTAAATCCTGCCTTTTTAGCTTCTGCAAGAAAATGTAAAGCATACACAGAAACCCATTTATTTGAATCATAACTACCCGGCCAGTATTTAATTCCACCGTCCCATCCTTGCAATGTAGCAAGTTTGGTAATCGCTGCGTTCACATTTTCAGCTGCTGCTTTTATACTTTTAGTATTGTCTGAAATATCACTTACAGGAAGAAGATCAGCAAAATATACCTGAGGAAACGCTTTAGAAACTGTTTGCTCTGCGCAGCCATGCGGATAGCCTATCAGCTTATATAATTCCTGCATATATTGAAGTAATGGAGATTTTGATATGATAACATTTGCCGAATGAGTCTCAGGAATAAAATCATCCAGAAGATCAAGTTCTACTGCATCTTTGCCTTTAAGCTTGCCATATTTTGAAATCTGGACTAAACTTGAAGGAGCTTGAATATTGATATATGTCTCATGTACAAATGTTTCACCATGTGCTTTAACTTTCACTGTAATTAGTTCTTCGCTTAGTGCTGCTTTCGCTTCTACAGGGAAGGTTACTTTCGCCTGACCCGATTTTTCAAGCTTAACTTTAGCTTTTTTATCTCCTGCTATCGTCAAATTTTTAGACAGAGAAACGGAAATATCACAATTAGTTTCTTTCATCTCTGTATTTCGAATAGTAACAGTCATGTCAAATTTATCTTCCGGATAAAGGAAGCGTGGAACAGAAGCATTTATTACTATCGGATCAGCAACTTTCATTGGTTTTTCTGCAACACCGAAAGCTTTACCTTTGTATGCCTGTGCCATTATTCGGACTTCGCCTGCAAATTGAGGGATATCTATAGGCACTTCTACTTCGCCTTTTGCATCTGCTTTTAAGATACCACTCCAGTATGCAAGAAGTCTGACTCTCTTATTCGCAAATGGATTTTCAGCAATATCCATTAGCTTCATAAGTCCATCCTCGCCTGCACCCGATTTAGAAGAAGCCAGTTTCAAATCAGGATACAGTTTTTTATACATACTGTAAGTCTCAATTCCAAGATTCATCGGACTGTAAAAGAATTTGAACGGATCCGGAGTTTTGTAGCGGCTGATTTGCAAAATGCCTTCATCAACCACAGCCATTGTAATCATTACATCCTGATTTTTCTTATCAGTTTTTACTTTAATCTTTTGTGTTCGTTTAGATCGTATTTTATCCGGAGCCTCAATCTCCATGTTGATTTTGTTCGCAGCCTTGCGCACATCTATTGATTTTATTCCCATGGCAACTGTAATTGGCAACGACTGACTATCCACCGGTCTGTACAAAATAGCAGATATATATACATTTGGCAGATAATCTTCATGCATGTCTATAATCATAGAAGCAGTTTTGTTTTTCACTTCAAGAATCTTTGTTGTATAGACCTCATCTCTTTCGATTGTAACCAGCATTTTGCCGTCAAACGGAGCTTTGAAAAGAACTTTACATTTGTCTTCAAGTAAATATTCTTTTTTATCTGTTTCTATTGTTATACTGCCTTCTTTGTCTATTTTAACATTTTCAGAAGAACGTCCCCAGCCTCCCCAGTTATACACGTAAAGTGATCTTACTACATAATTTTTGCTATCCGGAGCTTTGACTCTCACTTCATAGCTTCCATATTCGCGAGGTGTAAAAGTAAACTTGGTATTTTTATCATAAATGGTAACATCTTTTTCTTCAAGTACCATACTTTCTATTTGCGATGTATATCTATACCTACCGCTGGAATTCCTAACTAAAACGCTGTGCCATACATTTCTGACAAGTGTCACTTTAGCAATAGACTGAGCTGCAAATTTCCCTTTTTTATCTACTACTGTTAATGGCACATCAATAGGTTTGTCTGTCTTGTTATAATAATCAGTTCTGCCAATACCGTAATATAAATCCTGAGTATAGACATCTACTTTCTTATTCCTGTAGACCGGTCTTCCGTTTTCATCAAAAACAGTAAGTAAAGCGTTACAGTTTATAATACCATTATCCTCCAGAAGGTTAAGCATATTATAAACACTCTTTACCTTACCATCATTATCAGTTTTACCTTTATATGTATCATTTCTTAGGACAGTAGAATTGCGAGAATCATAATCATCATCACTCTTGTCTTTTTCAATTT
Organism: Kapaibacterium sp. (SeqCode); assembly: GCA_965140345.1. Taxonomy (GTDB): domain Bacteria; phylum Bacteroidota; class Ignavibacteria; order Kapaibacteriales; family UBA2268; genus JBFHIJ01. The sequence continues at coordinate 318,988 of OZ223201.1, read as the reverse complement.
TTAGATCAAAATCGTAATCTTCATAACCTTTGAACTTAATATTCTTTTGACGTAGTTCGTAATTAATCTCATAATTCATATCTGCTGCAACTGCGCCATACATAGTTTCAACTTTAGCATCAACAGATATTGAATCTTTCCAGCTGTAATCTTCTTTATCAGTGTGAATAAAAATTCTAAGCTGCTCCGGCATAAATTCTTCGATTTTAACACTGTAATTACCCAGGCGTACATCTTCATTTAGTATATACTCAATAGTGTATGTACCTGTAGGAACATTTGCCGGCATATAGACTTTAGTGCTGAAACCACCTTCTTTATTCAAATCAAGCTTTAGCTTTTTGTATTCACCACCAGTTGGAGTATTAATAATAGCAACAATTGGAACATTAGCTAATGTATTCAACTTAATATCTCTTACAATACCGGCTAGTACTAAAGTATCACCGGGGCGGTAAAGATTTCGGTCTCCATAAAAGAAAGCCCTGTAATCACTGTTCCCATTTACATAAACATCCTGAGTATAAGTTGTATGCCTGTTTTTATAATCCAATTCTAAATAGTTAATGTCATTTCCACGAACAGCATATACCATCTGAGGGCTTACACCTATTTTTTTATGTGTTTTAAAGTTTTTGATAACAGCCATACCCTGTGAATTAGTCACTGCTTTGCTGTATTTTTGATTTTTTTCACTAATAATACCAATACTTACATTAGATAAAGGTGCTGCCGTTTTCAACGAGTTTACAAAAACATATAAATCGTCTTTACTCTGTTTAGTAATAATACCCAAATCAGAAAATGCAATCATCTGACTTTTCTTAGTAGAATATTGATCCTGAGGATTATATACTTCCATTACATAAACGCCTTTATCAGAGACATCAAAACCAGGATTGAATTTATACAGCTTTACATTGTCTTCGCCTGCCATCTTATCAACTGTAAGAGTTTCAGAATGAATAATATCACCGTATTGCTGAGGTCTGTATCTCATAACATATTCGTAATCACCTTCATCATCATACACATAATCTCGATATATACCTCTGGAGAAGAAATAGGTAAGATTATTCTCATATATCTTATAAATATCAATTTTAATTGAATCCATACCGACTATACTTAAGGCTATATTTCTATTTGAACTCTTAGCCAGATAAACATCACCTGATGAAACAAAATCTATACTTGGTTCAGGTTTCTCGAATGTAACAATTCTGGAATATTCGTCCTCTAAAGTCTTGTTGTATATACTCCGGACTGTTTTATCCACAAATATTTCGTAGGATTTACCGGCTTCGAATTTCCCTTTTACAAACACCCCGAATTTCTCAACTGTAATATCAAAATCAACTTTCGGATCAATTTTTATTTTGTCCTTAGTAATGCTTGAAGGCACCAGCTCCTGATTAAAAAAGAGTTTTACTCCTTGCTGATCCACTTCTGAAATAATACCGACTTTACTTACTTCAAGATCATCCAGAGACGGAAGCTTAGTACTCAATTCAAATTTTTTATCACTTCTCCAATCTTCACTATACCCGACAAGCCCCTCATCTATCTTAATTTTTAAGTCTTTGCCTGCAAAATCAAGTGCATTATCAAACTTCAGTTCGCACTTGATTGTTTTGTCATAATAAGTATTTATAATAGCAAATGAAACTTCTTTATCATCTACACTAAAATGCAGACGCTTTGCAAATTCTGCTATATCTACATGATAATTACACTCAATTTCCTGATAAAGTATATCCCCCGGAGAGACTCTGTCTGTTCGCCATTGGTTAATTCCTGTTTGAGCTTCAAAAGGAACTGATGTGAAACTAAACTCCTGCTTATCTAATGTTTTTAGACTATCATATAGCTCAAGTATCGTTTCAGTAAACCTGATTGTATACTTTGTTCCCGGTGCCAATGCGCTGGAAGGATCTATCACTAAATTATGTTCATCACGCCAGGATTCACTTGTGTAAGTTTCCGGCGTAATCCTAAAATATGGATCAAAATCATATCTCCGCATCGTCTTTTCATCTTTAAGCGGATGATTAAAAGTGAAAGTAATTTTGTCACCAGGTTTTATTTCTGACGACTTACTTAGGCTGGTTTCAACGACAGACAGTTCATCATCGCGCAAACAGGAGCTAAGCAACAGGGCTAGCATAAAGAATCTTATCAGGTTCAATTTCACGGGGCACCTATGGAGAAAGTTGGGGAAATAATATCAATAATGTAGTATTGCTAAAATAGAAAATATTATATAAAAATCCAGAAATATTATTCATAAATTTTAGTATTCTGAAATCACATTCCATTTTCCATTTATAAATCTTTGTTTAGCATTCTGTACTTCTGAGTTAGACAATTCTACACCGTAAATACCATTTGAATCAATGATGTTATAATATATAGATCTTTCTGGATCAAATTGAAGAGCACTAATATATGTTTCCTTTAATGTATCTGTGAAAGATCTTTGGAAGACGTTTTCTGTTAGCAATAAAGATTGATCTGCAAAATCTACATCTAGAGAATATCTAAATTCATCATCTACTTCCGGTGCTCCGGGATAATAATAATTATCTATAGCAAATTTATAATCATAATATAAAGCTAAGGATTTTACTAAAGAACCATCATTACCAAATGTTACTAATACATATTCTGAACCACCAACATTAGACCCCATTTTAACAGTATATTTTATTTCCAAAAAAGTTGAATCTATAACTCGCATATCTTCGAGATTTATACCATAAGAGTAGTCTAATTCTACAGTATCTTTAGAACCTTCAGGAACAACATAATACTGGTCTTTTACATAATTGGAAACAATCTGAATTGTACTGAGAGAGCCATCCGCTTTTTTCAATTGCGTTTGAAAGCGATTACCCCATTCTTCTTCTTTTAGGAGTTTAACTTCAAAAGAATTTTCTTTTGTCACTTCATTAATATTTGAACAAGAGAAAAGAAAAAAAGCTAATGTAAAGAATCTGATTATGTTATAATTCATAGGTCACCTCAGGGATTTATATCGATAGTATGGGAATGCAAAATAGTAAATACTAACTAATAAATTAACATTAATATTGTATTGTTTTCAAATACTTACTTTGTTTTTAGACTACAACAAAACTCAGCCTCAAATTATCCCATCTTTGTGAGACCTTTGTAAAAAAGCTGTGTCTATCTAAGTAAGGAGCCAAAATAAGGAGGGTCAATATGGAAATATTTATCATATACTTCTCAATCGTAGCAACTTTAGCTCTCGCCCTTAATCTGTTTATATATTTCAAGGAGCATAAACAGAGCTAATGCACAGTTTGTCTTACCTCTAACTTCACGCTGTGCGAAAAAAAGGCTGCTTTCTAAATTTAGAAAGCAGCTATTTTTTTTTATTATCAGAGATTAGTATAATATCTATTTCTCTATCAAACGAAATGATACTCGCCTGTTTTTATCACTTTGATCAGATATTGGTTTAGATTTCCCATAAGCTTTTATGCTTAATCTTCCTGTCTCTATCCCATGTTGCACGAGATAATCTTTTACTGCAGCAGCCCTTTTTTCTGATAAATCCAGATTATATGCTTCAGAGCCGGTTTCATCGGTATGCCCTTCGATAATTATATCGTACTTCTCTTCTTTTTCCAAAAACTCTGCAAACCTATTTAATGCAGGGATTGACTCATCTTTTAAAGCAGCTTTATCATAGTCAAAATAGATATTGCTGATTTCTACTTCCAGTTTATTTTTGGCGGCTGTTTCTGTTTTGTGCAGGTAAATATTCTGTTTTATATCTTCTACACCTTTTTTATTTAAATTAATATCTGTTGAATATGGCAGATAGCCTTCTTTATCAATATAGATCCCATAATTTTTTCCTACCGGAAGAGCAAGCATAAAAGCACCGTTTACGGAGTTGCTTAGAACCTCACCAAGCTTAACTCCTGTTGTTAAATCTTCATATTTTATAACTGTAGAAACAGGTTTATCAGTATCAAAATCTTTGACACTACCGGAAATAGTTACTACTTGATAAGCATGAGCATATTCCGGCAAATTCAGTTGATAAATATCCCAGCCACCCATTCCATCAGGTAAATCATCAGCAGTAAAATAAGCTGTTTTACCATCAAGCGATACTTTATATCCCCAGTCATCGCTGCTCTTATTTACAAAGCGTCCCAGATTCACCGGTTCACTCCATTCAGTCCAGGAACTGTCATTAAGTCTGCGGCTGACAAATACATCCAATCCACCTAATCCATAATGTCCATCAGAACTAAAATATAGCGTTTTACCATCAGGATGCAAATAAGGTGTACGTTCTGCAAATGGAGTATTAATGGTATTGCCGATATTAATAGGCTCATCCCATTTTCCATTTTTTTTGATGCAGACATATAAGTCAGTATTCCCCATTATATTACCATGATAATTTTCATTCATGGGATGATATCCACCTATGCCACCCGGCCTGTCGGAACAGAAAAGCAAAGCCTGACCATCTGCACTAACATTAGCAGATTCATCAGTATATTCTGTATTGATAGGATAAGGCAAATGTTTAAATCTAAACTTACCGGTTGTATCCGCTATAAGAGAATAAATATCGTGCTTACCAAAAGTACCGTGTAAATTCCCTGAGATCAAAAGTCCTGAGCCGTCAAATAGAACATTATCGATAGTTTCGCTCTTCTCGCTATTCACTCCATGCCCTAAACGCACTGCCTGACCAATAGAATCTTTGTATAAATCACACAGCCAAATATCTGCACCTCCCAGAGTCCCTTGGCGATTTGATGAAAAGAAAAGTCGTTTACCGTCAGGAGTTAAAGTAGGATCCCATTCATTCGCAGAAGTATTCAGAGGTTCTCCGAAATGTGTTATTTCCAAAGCATCTTCTTTACGTTCCAGCAAATCAATTATCTTATCAAATCTATTCGCCATATTAGGGAATACTTCTTTATAAGCAGAATAAATAAAAGCTGCAGAATCCAGATAATGATTTTCTATATAATAACCTGCTACCCTCTGAGCAATCAGAAAAGCATCCTCAGATGGAGCATTTGTAAGAATCATATTGTGGTAAAACGTGAACTGCTCTCTTACTGCTTTGTTTCTGACAGTCCGTTCCACACATATTTCCTGCATTTTTTTTATACTCTTTGTTTGATTAGGAAACAGACTTTTATAACTGTCAAACACTTGATATGCCACAGCAGGACGATGCCCATAAAGATGCACAACACCAAAATGATGCATCATCTGAAAAGCCGAATCTGCAGGTGCATACTTTTTAATATAGTTATCCCACAATGGAAATGAATTAGTATCCAGCGGCATATTTTTAAGCTCTTCTAAAGTCTGAGATTTAGATTCAGAACTCAGAACCAGAAATAAAGCTAGAATGATGGATATATATTTATGCATATAGTTTGCTTGTACTTGTGTCACATCTATATGCAATTTAGTAGATTTAGGAGTGTAGTGCAAATAGCAATATTGCTTCTAAGCTTAGACAAACAAAAGCAGGCGACTTATTTCTAAGCCGCCTGCATATTTTTATCTTGATTGATCTCAGTGTTATTTCACAACGTTGAATTCTTTTACTACGTGGAAATCATCACCTTTGAACTCTAAGAAATATCTTCCTGAACTTAATTTGCTAACTGAAATATTAGTTCTGTTTTCGCCTTTAAGCAAATATTTAGATCCAAGATTCATCACTTCTTTTCCGCTTATATCTAAAACTCTTAGCTCAACATTTACTGCATTGCTCAAGTTTAATTCGATATTTACATCTTCAGATGCAGGATTTGGATATACATTACTCAAACTTGAACCTGTTGGAATTTCCACAACATCTGTTTTTGGTAAGATTACAAACTGATCTGTTCTGTTGTATTCCATTTCAGGATCTCCCTGATAAATTGCTCTTAAAATGGCATTATCAGTTGGGGAGTCTGGAACTATCCAATTTAAGTATGACTGAACTGCATTCTGGTTAGCAACTAAAGTCTGCCAGTTAGCACCACCATCAGTACTTAATTCCAAATCAAATACATCAATACTGCTGGAAGTCCAGCGGATACGAGTCATCATATCTATTCTTAATCTTTCTTTCGCTCTAGGAGTTATGAAAGTAAGAGAACCATCAAGTATTTTGAAGAAACCGCTTTCGCCTAATAGCTCATTAGTTTCTGCATCATACATTTTCATTTTAGCAAGTTTTGTAGTCACTTTAGGTAATTTCCATGAAGTAACTTCCAATGAACCATCTACATTGTCTTTCACTACAGTCCAAGTAGCTTCACCGTCAGTTGTAAGCTCAAATCTCAATTTATCAAAACCGCGTGCAACCCATTTAATCTGGCTTGTAGAACCACCTGTATAAACAGGATCTCCTGAAGCAGGTTTAATTAGCTGAGCATGATTTGGCAATATAGAGAACAACTCATCACTTCTGTCAAGTTCTTCACCTGTATCAGCATCAAGCATTCTAATTACGCAATAGCGAGAATGCACTACCGGAGTATGCCAAGTATAAGATTTATCACTTAAATTGATAGCTTCATCATTTATGCGTTCCCATTCAACTCCACCATCATAAGAGAAGTCAAGGTATGCACCAGAAGTACCATTAGAATTCCATGTTATGTTATAATCTCTATCCTGGCTCAACTGTTCGCCACCATTAGGAGCCGTAAGTTCAGCATGGAATAAGATAATAGGATCAATAGTTTCAAATTTACCATAAGGAGTAATTACTTTACCTTTCACTGAGTGAAGAGCTGTTGATTCATGCCATTTAAAGATTACTCGGCCAACCGGATTAGTAAGTTTAAATCTCAATGTACCCAAATAAGTTTTAGTATCAGGTACATTTTCACCAGGTAAACCTGAAGTTGTAATATAATCAACTTCAATAGTTCTTACTTTTTCAATTGGATTTTCTACATTCGCATCCGGTGCACTGCTCATTTCAACATAACCTATAGTAGGGTTATTATTGAAAATCACATTTTCTGTACCGATTAGCGATTGATATTGCATATCATCTGTGTTATATTCAAAAGCAAAGGTAGCATTAGCTAAAGCAAAATCATCCCCTGTATTTTCAATAAATACTTCCAGATCTACAACTCCATCATGAATATTTGGAGTAGCTGATACTTTGTAGTTCAGACCTGCAAGTAACTTATCCTGAATGCCTTTTGTATATTTTTCAACTACTTTATAATTCTGAGCAGTTTTATTGAAGATTTTTGATAATGTTTCATACCCTGCAACTTCCACATCATAAGGCCCTTTAGCAGATTGTGGTGATTTTCTTACCGTCGGAGCTTTGAAATCACCATCAGGGAAGTTTACGTTATAAATAGAAGCAATATGACCGTGGTTTCTATCCACAATCGTTCTATCGTCAGCATTTACAAAACCATCACCGGTTACGTCAGAACCTACGATAGAAGTACCTTCATCCAAACGTACTCTGATTCTATCCGCCGCATCAATCTGACCTGAGCGGTCAACGTCTCCGGCTACCATTGAAGACATAGCGTTATCTTCGCCACCACCTACACCATTGTTGAATATCAAACCTGTAGTTGTAAATAACGGATTGCTTGTAGTTGAAATCACGTCACCATAAGCAGTAAATGCGCCTAAGTCCCATGAATCACCTGAAGCATTAACTAATGCATTATTATCAGCACCGTCCCAGGTCTGGAAATCCCAACCTGATTCGATTTCCCAAGTTGTTCTGTCATCACCTTCATATTGGAATGGAACTGCGTAACGAGACATAATCGGCATATGGTTTTTATGATATACAACAACCCAGTAGTTACCATCAGTCAAGTCTGTAAATACGAAGTTTACATTAGCAAATCTGTTATTACCGTTATTTCTGTTTGCAGGATCCAAATCATCATAACCTTCCAAAGATTCTGCAGTGCCTACTAATTCACCAAGAGCACCACTGTTATCTGAGTAAAGTTTGATCATCAAACCACCTTCTTCATAAGAAGAAGCTAGTTCCTGAATTTCATTTCCACTGTTAGAACCATTATGATAACCTTCAAGCAACACTCTAATAGTAAAGTTAGAAGCAGGAGTTATCGTAAATAATGGACCTTCATCATCAATTGTAGCAGTTTCACCGTTAATTGAATATTGACCTGTTAATCTCAATCTTGCATTTGTTAAAGATGCAGAAAGTGGTCCCTGATCTGAAAATACACCATTATTATCTTCATCAGGATCAGAAATAGAAGCATCCAATTGTGTTGCATAATAAATATTAGAGCCTGTTCCTGTGAATATATAAGATGCAGTATTAGGGAAACTCATTGCATCAGTTGTGTTACCTGAGAAGTAATCACTACCTACATATTGATATGGCTGAATCAGTTTACCACCGCCACCGCGAATTGAGAATTCAAGCGCAGGAGCAGTTGGAGCTGCATCACCTGTAGAGAAACCTGTTGGTGTATAATCAAATCCAACCCATCTTACTCTAACATCTTGTTTAGTGTTTGCTACTCTGTCATTAAATGCAGGTTCAACTACTTTTACATAAGGTTCAGTAGCTGCATATTCAACCATTTGACCAAAGTTTCTAATTAAGATATCAGAATCAGTAGTAGAAACATCAATTGCTCTGTTATATCCATTTTGAATAAATGATCCACCATTAAATGAGAATGACATATTCAAATTATTGATATTAGAAGGGTCTAAATCACCTGCTCTTACAGCCTGAGCTCCTTGAATAAATAAGCTCTGTGCAGTCGGTTCATTGCCCGTATTATCAGTGTTATTCGGAGAACCTTGCCACATACGCAATTCTCTTAATTCACCAATAAAGTAAGCTGCATTTAAAGTATCATTAACTACGATTGATTGACCTGTTCCACCGTCTTGCGAATCAAATTTATATGTATTACCTGTTGGTAAATAAGTAAGACCTGTAGCAGAACTAGAAGCAGGAGCAATCCATAATCTAATATCAGAAGTAAATAAATTGCTACCGGCAGCAGTATTCAAATCTGTTGCACTAAATGTTAATGTTTCAGGTGAGTTTACACTGCCATCTGCATTGAATGTAAGCGTTCTGTATGAAACAGTACCGGCTGCTGCATCATTTGCATTTGCTGAGTAAGTAAGCCCAGAAAGATCAATGATAACATCTTTAGGAACTGTAGTATTAAAGTTACCACCTGCATTATTCAAATCTGTTGCACTTAGAGTAATGGAAGATGGAGAAACGCTTCCGCTTGCAAATGATAGTTGTTGCAAGTTCACGTTGTTATTACCCAAGTTGATTGCCAGATTAAATTCATCAGAATTTGCTGTTTTAGTAAAAGTGAAGCCTAACGTAAATTCTGCATCAGAATCATCATAAACTAAAACATCTGTATTATAAACATCATTTTCTGCCTGAGCATTATTGATATTACCGCTTAACGTTACATTTTCAGTAGCTCTAGGAATTTGAGTCCCATTGATTAATGTAGCGATAGAAAATTCGCGGGCATTATCAGTTTTCAATAAATTGAAATCAAAAGTCTGCTCAACATAATCTTTATCATAGATTGTACCTGTGAAATTTCTTTCTGTTCCTACAGGAGTACCTGAGTTGATATTACCTGAAAGAACAATATTTTCTGTTTGTTTAGAATCTATAACAGTTTGATTATCATAAGTTACATTCATATACGGAGAATAACCGATATATGTAGGATATGAATTCAGGCTGTTCAATGTGAAATCAGTGCCAAGCTGAGAAGTAATAGAATCAGCTCTCTGAGCAATACCATCTACATAAAATATAACTTCAGACTGACCGCTTCCACCATTTAGATTAGCATAAACTGCAACGTGAGTCCAAACTGAATCAGCAGATACAGAGTTAGGTCTTTCCAACGCATAAGCAGCATCACTAATTGCAGTTCTTACAGTTCCGTTTTCAGTAGAAAGTTTTAACTGCAATCTACCGTCATATCTTAAATCAAAGCTATAGTGAAGTACATCAGCAGTACTGTCTGCTTTAGTTATTATAGGGAATATTTCCTCTGTTTCAGTAGGGAATCTATAAGGTCTAACCCATGCTTCCATGAAGACTTCATCTCCGGTAATATTCATTCCCGCATTGTCTTCTAATAGAAGTATCGCTCCCTCTTCCTTTTTAATAGCAAAATAAGGAGCAACTGTAAATGGACCAACCAAGTCCATCAGATTGTCCTGAGTATTTGCAGCTGTACCTCTTGCACGAAGCCAGATTGATTTTGCATACGGATCGATTGTACGCAAATTAGCTGCTGAATTTTCGTTTTCATAAGGTTCCCAAGTTGCATTACCCGGTTCAACATCCGGTGCATTTACTTCACCAATTGTAACACCATCAGGGCTTTCAGCATAGTACCAGTTTGTGCCGTCTAAAGAATATTCGATTTCAACATCGTTTGTACCCAATGCCGTCAAATCACCTAGTCCATAAGCAACCCAGCGAATTTCAAACTCTTCACCTTGTCTATTGGAAACACCGGCACCTGCCACAGGACTAGTTAAAGTAATGTGAGGCTGATCCGGTCTATAAGTCATCGCAAAATTATCTACAACACCTTGAGTGTAATAATCAGGATCTTCCGAACCACCCTGGTAAGTAGCGTCAGTTGCCTGGTCAACATATTCTCCTTCAAAATTGAAGTACATCTGAAGACCACGACGAACATCACCATAAGTGCTAACATCAGTCGGATTAAGCACACCGCTTACTCTGGCTCTTAATTCTTCCTGGCTAAGAGCTATTCTCCATACACGTACGCTTTTTATACCTGCATGAAGATAATCATCAGCTTCAATTCCACCATTAGGATTAACACCAACCCACACAGGATGATTAGTAGTCAGCATGCGGATATTAGTAGCATTATTATTAACTACCTGATCAGCAAGTTCACCATTTACATAAAGTCTTATAGTATTATTATTAACAGTTGCAGCTAAGTGCACCCAGTTATTTGCGTGAGTATTATCAAGCGGTTCAGCATCAGAAGCAGCCATAAGCGAATCTAAGTAATAAGCCTGAACTGTACCAATGTATCCGTTATCACCTCTTCCTTCGATTTCTCTGGCACGGAAAGCAGGAATTTTTCCATCTTTCAGATAAAGCATCCAGGCACCTTCGTTTGAGCCAAAGATCGGAGCTGCATTTGCTCCACCACTGGAAACAACTATCCCCGGTTCTGAACCGGTAGCCTGATATTCATTCAAGTTAATCCATGTTTCCACAGTAAGCTGAGTTGAATTACTAAAATTATCCTCAGTAACAAGATATTCTGACTGACCGTCTAACTGAAGGAAAAACAAACGACCAAGTACATATCTGTCATCATTTATATCATTATATACATCCTGGCTTCTATTTGTAATTACAGCAGCATTTGAACCGGCTAACTTAATTATTCTTAATCTTGCCTGTTCACTTCTTTCAACGAAGAAAGGATTTTTTGCCCATACAACTCTAAGTGGATCTCTATAATTTGCAGCATCTATCTGCTCTCCATTTTGAGTTGTAATAGTATATGCAGTACCTACATTTGGACTGAATATTTCACCTGAAGTATATGAATCATCCGGGCCAACTGTTGTAGAAGGCTGATCAGTTTCGGCAACACGTCCAATTTCTGTCCAGGTGCTTCCATTATTCAAAGAATACTGGAACATATACGCCAAATCTTCATCAATTGGTGCATTATATATAGTAGGATTTACACTTCTTTCAAAGTAGATGGGATAACCGCCACCGGAATAATCTCCGGATAAAGCGGCATAATCAGCATCTCTGTCAACAACTTGACCATATTTATTTGGCGAAAGTATAGTAACACCAAGTACATTATAATCACCCGGATTCGTAAAAGTAATATTAGATTTTATACTATTCGAATCTTTATCAAAAACTTGAATTTCACCCGGAAGTACGTTATCACTCCATGCAATATTAGTCAAAGAGTTTTGATCAGGACTTCCTGTGATGTCAAAAGTAAGTTTACCAAGGAAACTTCCTTTGCCTGTTTGCGAAGGAGCTAAACCATTTTGACCTAACGTAGCCAGATTTAACTCTAATGCATAATACCCCATACCGTAGGATCGAGAGCTAAGTGGATTATAGCCATTTACAGATTGGCTATAATTAGAATTAATTGTCACGATTGGATTAGATTGGTTAATATTAAACGCAATACTATCTGTCGCGTCCAAATCCTGTGTGGCTGCAGGAGCAAGAAATGCAGTATTATATTTCAAAACCAATGAAGAATTACCCAATTCAGGTGTACCCGTTTCGAGTGACTTTGCCCAGACTTCTACATCAATCTGGTCAAATCTCCTTCTTTGAAGCAATGAAAATTCATAATATTGCGCGCTCAGCTCTAGACCGGCGAACAACAGTAGGAACAAAGAGGCAAAGAATAACCTGCCAACTTGTCGAGTAGAAGAATAACTCATCGATACCTCCGAGGTATTATTATATTTAAGTACTTAATTGCTTTATTTTAAAAAGAGCTAGCTAATCTATTCTTCGGCAGAAATATTTTTTTCTGAAATAGATTTTTGAGCCAAAGTCCAAATATCATGCCATATTAGCATAACAGTGGACACAATATCTACATATTTACTTGAATCATATAGACTTATAAACACGCGGGACAGTTAATTCATATTTATTTTCAGACGAGCGATGGAGAATTTTAGTCAATTTTTCAACCAATTCGTTAATATATTTTAAAAATGTGTTTTTATTTACCAAATGATTGATTAAATTGTACTTTAAGGACTTATATATACCAGCATTCTACATTTTTCTATACAAAGAAATAAGAATATATATTGAAATAAATAAATTTTACAGGGGAAAGGCATGGATGTTAAGCAACTGAAGGGGACGATACCTGCTTTAATTACGCCATTTAAAAAAGATTTATCAATTGACTTCGATGCTCTTAAAAGAATTATCGATTTTCAGATTGATAATGGTGTTGAAGCTATCTTAGTAGCCGGTTCGACTGGAGAAAGTGCAACTTTAACCGCTAAAGAAAAAGTGTCTCTTATTGTCCAATCTGTTGAATATGCAGATGGAAGAGTCCCGGTAATTGCAGGAACAGGCTCAAATAATACTCAACAAACAATTGATATGACTTTAATTGCTAAAGAGCATGGCGCAGCAGGTGCTTTACTTGTTACTCCTTATTATAATAAACCTTCTCAGGAAGGTCTGTTCCATCATTTCCTTGCTGTTTCCGAATCTGTAGATTTACCACTTATAATTTATAATGTGCCTTCACGCAGTGGCATAAACATTGAAGCAGAAACTCAAATAAAAATCGCTGAAGAAATTGAAAATGTATATGCTACTAAAGAAGCATCTGGTGATTTAGATCAAATGATGCAAATCATGAAATATGCACCAAAAGATTTCTTACTGTATTGTGGTGATGATTCACTTGCTTTACCTGCGATTATGATGGGTGCTGCAGGTATTATTTCTGTTATAGCAAACTACGCTCCTAAAAAGTATGGAGATGCTGTCAGAGCTGCGCTTAACGGTAATTTCAAAAAAGCAGTTAAAACTCAATATGAGTTATTAGATCTTATGGAGTTGAATTTTGTAGAAACTAATCCGGTTCCGGTAAAAACTATAATGGCGATGTTAGGTTTCTGCGAAGAAAACTTCCGCCAGCCTTTGCTTCCAATTTTACCTAATAACAAAGAATTATTAGCGAAAGCGTTGCAGGATTCAGGTCTTTTGAAATAGAAAATTATATCCCTTTTTATATCCCGTAAATCATATATATGATTTACGGGATTTTTTTTGTCTTATTAGAACTTATTAAATGTTCAAAGTTCTGATAAACCCAGATCCATAATACAAACTTGCGTTTGTGGCGAAAAGAAGCTAACAGTTTGTTTATAATTTTACTTTTATTATAAGTAAAGTAGTGAAACAAACATTGCAACAACTACCCCGCCCTTCGGGCACCCCTTCTTGCGAAGAAGGGGAATTTTGACATTCCCCTCTTTTCAAAGAGGGGTGGCATGCGTAGCAGGTCTAATCCTAAAAAAGGTTGACACAATTTAAATGAACAAAATGCTGAGATTTTATATCTCATTGTGTTTTTTACCTTTATAAATATTCTGAGGCATAACAAAATCTGTATTGTCTCCCCAATAAACTTCTGCCGGCATTCGCATTTTTAAAGTATTATGCGGTCGGCAGTTGTTATATAAATATATAGCTTCTTTAACTGCTTTGTTACATTGACCTATGCTCTGATTTTTATCACTTATCGCATATTCTTGCTTTAAAATTCCGTTTATTCTCTCGGCTACCGCATTTTGTGACGGACTGCCTCCTTTGGTCATACTTCCTTGGATATTCAACTCAGATAATAGCATTGCATATTCATCACTTCCATATTGGCAGCCTCTATCTGAATGATGGATTTGCGCTATTTTACCCTTATTGTTTGCCACAGCTTGATTTAATGCCTTACTACATAATTCTGTTCGTAAATGTTCAGAAACATGATAACCAACTATATAGCGTGTTGCTAAGTCTGTTATCAGAGCTAAGTATACAAAGCCTTTATACGTACGTAAATAGGTGATATCGCTTACCCATACTTCGTTTGGCTTTACATGACTCTTCTCTTTCAATAGATTTGAATAGTAACGCTTTGTATTCCGACTATCCGTTGTCTTTACTTTACGATGCTTGCGCTTTACTCCTAAACCTCTGGACTGCAATATGTTTATTACTTTATCGCGACCCATCTTTATATTGGCTAGTTGTAAGTCTGGTTTTATCAGCTCATATATCTTACGACAGCTTAATTTTGATTGCTGCCTGCGATGTTTTAGACTGAGATCAACTACTATCTCTTCTTCTAACATATTTTGTTGTGAGCTATTTATATATTGATAATAGGCCTGTCGGCTTTGTCCGAGAACCTCACAAAACAAGCTTACTGAGAATCTGCCGACTTTTTCTTGCCATGTTCCTCTGCATTCTTCAAAGCTTGTTCTGCGTACTTTTTTTCTGCATCTATACCTATTTTATTCAGTTGATTTACTACGCTTCTATAGTAGATTTCTCCCATCTTCGCCTTCGACAGCTCACGTTCCAATTCTTTTATGCGCTCTTTTAATACTTGATTTGTTGCCATTTGCATTACCTTATGTGTAGGTAGAGAATATTTGTTTTTGCCATATTGACGGCACCAGTTTAGTACTGCGGAGTTCCCCTTTATCTGGTATTTGATTCGGGCTGCCTCTTTCGTTAACTCACCGGATTCTACTTCTCGGACTACTTTTTTCTTAAAGTTTTCACTGTAGTATTCACGTCCTGAAAAATATACAAATTTTTCGTCTCTTTTCATATCCTTCTCCTAGGATATGTCAACCTATTTCAGGCAATGACCGCATGACGGGGTGTTAGCTACCACAAAACTTGTTTTTTGTTAACGTTGTCTTTTACTCTAACAGCTGCTTTCTTGCAATTAGTTAGATGGAATTTGTCATTACGCAATAGCTTATTCTCAAATCAGTGCAACGGCGTTAGGTCACTGAGCGAACGTAGAGAGTCGAAGTGTAGCCCGCCGCATATATTAAGATTTTCTTACTAAGCAATATAGCAGGTAACCATGCTACTGCAGGCGTTTACCAGTAATTGTATTTTCTAATGACATTTTTGGGATAAAAAAAAAGAGCTGTCCCAAAACAGGACAGCCCTTAATAATCTATATCGATTATATTCTAAGAAACTTATTTAGCAACTACAAAAGATTTAGTCATTGTAGTACCATTAGCTTCCATTGTAATCATGTAAGCACCTGAAGTTAAGTTAGAAGCATTAGCATCGATAACGATGTCTTTAGAACCTTCTAACATACCTTCGAATAATGTAGCTACTTTACGGCCTGTTGCGTCTGTTAAATAAACTTTCACATCAGAAGCCATTCTGTTTTCTACAGTAATAGTTGCAACACTATGTACAGGGTTTGGAGTTACTTCATTAATTCTCAAACCTGCTACAGTATTTTCTTCAACGCCGGTATCTGTTTTCTTGATAATATTTACAACGATATTATCACTTGTTACATCACCGCAGTTATTTGTTGCAGTACAAGTATAAGTACCTGCATCAGTAAGTTCTGCTTTTGCGATTTCAAAAATCATGCTGTTTGCACCTGCAATGTCAGCACCATCTTTTTGCCATTGGAAAGTAGTTGAGCTTTCGCTGATAACATCAATTTCTAATGTAAGAGTAGACTCTTCTTCGAAATCAACTAAAGCATCTGTAACTAATGCTACTTCAGGAGCAGTTTGTACATCAAGTTCTGCTTCATCAGACATTACTTCAATGTGCTGACCTGCATAATCAGAGATACATTTAACTGAATATTTACCTTCTAATGCAAGAGCAGCAGCAGCAACAGTCAATGTTTCAGTAGTTGTACCTTGATAGTCTGCATCGTCAGAAAGTTTATTACCATTGAAATACCATTCGTAAGAAACAGTCATGTGAGTGTCAGATGGATCTGCATCAACACTAAATTGAGCTTGTGCACCCTGGCAAGCAGCAGTTGCTTGAGGTTGAGTAGCGATTTCAACTGTGAAGTTTTCAGTGATTGCAGCAGTTCTTGAAGTAGCAACACCACATTGACCTGTAACTACACAATAGTAATTTTCAAAGTCAGCAGCTTCTACATCATTGATAGTCAACATAGAAGATTTAGCACCTTGGATTCTATCATTATCTTGTAATGCAACACCTTTTTTGTACCATTGGAAATCATGTTGATAGTATGGAGGTACTATACCTTTCATGTGAGCTTCAACAACAAATGTTACATCATCGCCCGCAGCAGCAGTAACTGAAGTAGGTTGACGAGTAATTTCTGTTTCTCTTAATACATAAAGAATTGCAGGTTCAGAAGTAAATTCATTTACACCATTGCAATCTTCAGCTGTAATTAAGCAAGAATATTCACCAATGTGTTTATAATCAGCATCATTTACATAAAGAATTGCATCATCAGCAAATTCATTATCTTCAACTGACATTGGCATTCCGTCTTTCAACCATTGGTAAGAAAGAACTTCACCAACATTGTTTCCTGAAACCATGAAGCTTGCAGTTTCATCTTTACAAACTACCTGAGCTTCAGGATTTTGGTTAATTGCAAATGCATCAGGAACAGAAATATCAATATCATTATCACTGCTTGTAAGAGTTTGGCATTCGTTGTAACCGATTGCTACTGCACGGTATCTACCGTTATCATCGAAAGAAATATTTTCGATAACCAAAGTTTCAGTTACAGCAGTTGGATTTTCTGAAGCATCGATATCTACCCAGTTACCTACTACATTTTTCTGCCATTTATAACCAATCAAATCACCTGATTCAATAGAAGCATTGAATTTCAAAGTTTGACCTTGGCAAATATTTTCCATTTCAAAATCAGGAGTAGTTGTTACACCTTTGATTTTGTCATAAACTACAACTTCGATAGGATCTGAAGTAAGCTCTACATCGTGATGAGAAGCACAAAGTTCATTACCGATAACGCGAACTCTATATTTACCTTCAGCATCTGTGTGCTCTACAACATTCAAATCAATTGTATAGTTTTCTGTAAATGTTTCGTCTTCATCAAGAGTTATATCTACATATTCACCTGATTCTTCATCTAGTTTTTGCCAGATGTATTCAAGAGCGTGTTCAGCTTGAACACCAAATGTCAATACATCATTTTCAGCACAACCGGTAATTACATTTTGCAAGTTTTGAGAGATATGTACAGGTTGTTTAACTTCAATTTCAACTTCCTGAGTAGCAATAGCTTCAGCACCTTGATATTGGAAAATTGCTCTGTAAATACCTTCGTTTTCGTGCATTACAGGTTCAACAACTAATCTCATTCCATTTGCACTGATTAGATAAGAATCTTCAGTTTCATTTGGATCAATTAAGTCGCCATTGTGTTCCCAATTTACAGTAATACCATTTGTGATAGTTCTTTCGATACCATCAGCAAAAGTACCTGATAAAGAATAAGTCATTGTTACATTTTGACCTTCACAATAAGTAGTTTCACCACCATTGATATAAAGGTCATCTCCTAACTCTACAGTTACATTAACAACATCAGCACCAATGTAAGTATTTTCACCGTCAGGACGTTCTTCATTATCCAAATCTGTGTCAATACCATCAATTTTTGGAGCTCTTAAAGTTAAATCATTAATTGAATTTTTATCTAAGTGTAGACCATCAACAAAGTAAACTTTATTTGCAGTACCATCAGCTTCCAAACCTGTAAGAGTTTGCCAGTCAGCCAATGTATATATGTTGTTACTAGCTAATCTTGCAATTGCAGCACCGGCAACAGAAGCATCTTCGATATCATAAGCATTATGATTTAATGCATCTGCAGAAACAGTATAAGAAGCAGCATATAAAATGTAAGCTTTTGAATCGCCACCTAAACCAAAATATTTATTGGAGAAAATGTTGTTTTGAACATCCCAATTATCGCAATTTCCATCTACTGCAATTGGAGCAGAGTGGTTGCCTGCAGATGAACTGTTTGCATCATCAAAAGTACCTTCTAATGCAATAGTGTTATGAGATAGAGTTACATTGTCTGTACCATAATAGAATCTAACACCATAAACTCTGTCATTAGTTTGGACATCACCCATTTCAATACCAATATTGTTGATTGCATTACTTACTAATGTAGTGCCATCAACACCGCTACCAAAATCAAAGCCCATAGCTCTGTTTGTGGAAGTATTGTTTTCAGAACTTACAAGTTTAACATCAGAAACAATATTTCTACTAAAAGTAGCATTTTCACTAGCAGCTAAATAGATACCTCTGATTTCAGTTTTATCAATACTGATATGTTGAACTTTATTGCTGCTTACTACTGCATTATCTGCATTATTGATATACAAGCCTCTTTCAGCAGTCAAATTCGTAATATTATTGCCGCTAACTTCTGCATTGTCTGCATTGCTAATATACAATCCTTTTCCAGCAGTCAGATTCATAATGTTATTGCTATTAACTTTTACATCAGCTGCATCAGAAATGTATACTACTTCATCAAACTTACCGCCTACAATAGTATTACCCATAACTTGAGCAGCTTCTACTTCATCAGCATAAACAGCTCTATCAGCAGTCAAATCATTAAAAGTATTTCCTGTAATCATTGTTTGTGGTGAAGATTCAACATTGATTACATATTCTACTTCAGAGCCATCACTAAATGTATTACCGGAAATATTAGCCATAGCTGCACTAGTGTTAGTAACATTATTGTTTTCTACAACAGAAATCGCATAATTACCGAAGTTAGAGATAGTATTACCCGCAATAAGAACATTATCAGAATATTTTGTTGAAATTGCAGCATCAACAAAAGTATCATCTTCATCAGCGAAAGTATTGCTTGTAATATTGATACCTGTAATTATTTCATCTGCTGCACCTGAAGCAATTTTTAAGCCTGTAGAAGCAGATGAAAATGTACTTGTTGTAAATACAAGATTAGAGTGACCTGAAGAACCATCAGCAGCTGAAAGGTCATTACCCCAAACAGCAATACCGTTAGAAACTGATGAAGAAGTACCATCAGTTGCGCCATCTATATTTAGATTTGAAAACACAATACTTTGAGATCCGTTACCTTCAACATCTGTCAAAAGGAATACAGATCCATTAGCAGTTGAAGTGTTGTCAAATGTAAGATTATGACCTTCGAAACTTTCTAAATATTGAGGTTCAGCATCTTCGCTATCATCCTCAGGATTATAGTTTGTATTGTCAGTTACTAAGCTACCTTGGAATATAACGTTATCAGCACCTAAAAGAGTAATTAATGCGCCATTATCAGCTACACCAGAAATTGTATGAGCTCCTCCAAATGCTTTGATAACTAAAGAACCGTTATCGAATTCATTCAAAGAAATTGGACCTGTTTCTTCAATATCAGAAGTAATAAATACTGTCACAGTTCCTTCAAGATCTCTGTTATTAATATCAGTGAACAATTCGCCAAGAGTGGCATAATCAGCACCTTCTGTATTGCCAACTCTTACAGTATCTTTAACAGGAGTTTCAGCAGTCAATTTGATATCGTCAAGCAATACACCGTTTTTATTGCTGAAATCAACTTCAAAGGCAACCTGATAAGCATCAGTAACACCTTTAAGTCTGATTGTTTCTTTTTTCCATGAATCAGTTGCATCAGCAAATTCTTTTACAAGAACCCAGTCAGCATCTGAAGCATCTTTTGTATAAACTTTGAGTTTATCTGCTTCTTCACCTTTTAGTAATTGAGCTCTGTAAAATTCTAAAGTCACCATACCACCTTGGTAAGCTGATAAATCCATAGCAGGCATAACTAATTTTGTTACGCCGGGATTTAAATTATGCATAATTGCATTATTTGTGCCGCTGTATGCAGCTGCAGGAAATCCTGTCGGAGAACCGGTGCCCACTGCCCAGTCATAAGTGCTTGTCACATACTCTTGCGTCCAGTTACTTGGTAACGCACCAGACTCAAAATCTTCAGTTACGATTTCTACCGCACCTAGATTTGCTAAGCAGATGACCATGGCTAATGTCACTAAAGCCAACATTTTAATTGGTTTCATAACTCCATCTTGTATAAATTATTAAACAGTACAGTTAGTATTTCTTATTTTCAATGATTATTAAGATGCTTTACAGTGTCTTAACAATCGCTCTTTTATAGCGTTATATTTATGTTTTATAGCGAATATTAAATAACAAAACATAGATTTTAGCTTAAAACATCTTTAATAAGATATAGACACATAATGCTCAAAAAAGTTTCAAAATCGGCACTTTTTATTTGCATAATCTATATTTTGTATATCTACATAACTTATTGCAGACTTTTTTATTTCTATTGACAATTATTTTTTACGTTACTACAAGTGCTATTTATAGACCTAATTCAATACTAAGTAAAGTAATATATATTTCCAAAACATAATTATTAATCTACTTATTAAAGTAAACATCAATTTCAAAATAGAAGGGCAGATTAATGATTATAAGATGATTATTCAATTTTTCTCATTATTATTTCGGTATCTGTATCCTAAGTATTATCTTATGTTTGCATCGATCTGACTTCCTATTCTGCTCTCAACATGAATATTCATTTTTATATACTTGTCATAAATTATTTTATACTTGTATCTGATTTTTTTTATTGATAAAACATATTCGATACACAATTTTGAATGGAAGTGTGACTTTGTCAAAACCTTAAAATAGTCTTTCTAATACTTAAATATTGAATTGAGACACTGATTTTTACGTCACAAAAGTAACTACATTAAATTTATAATTTTGTCGGATACAAATTTGAATAATACTGTATTGATTTTTTTTCTTACTTTGCCCTATCATCACTATCTTTGTACTAGTTTGTATAATTTATTCGACACACTGCATTATGACTACTCTTATTAAAAATATCAGCTCTCTTGTTACTGTAAATAGCGATGGTAAGCTTGCTAAGGTCGGTAAAGAGATGCAGGATATCCATGAAATTAAAAATGGTGCTATACTTTTTGACGATAAAATTTTATGGATTGGCTCTACTGAAGAAGCAGAAAAAAAAATATCTGAAAATTCTTTAGTTGCAGATCAAATAATAGATGCAAAAGGCAAAACTTTGATGCCGGGTTTTGCAGATTCGCATACTCATATCGTTTTTGGTGGCAACAGATCCGGTGAATTTGCAAGAAGATTGCGTGGCGTAAGCTATGTTCAAATTGCAGAAGAAGGTGGCGGAATTCTAACTACGGTTAAAGGCACAAGAGAATCCAGCATCGAAGAACTTGCTGACCGTGGAAGAAAGCTTGCTCACTCGATGATTAAACACGGCACAACCTCTGTGGAAATCAAAAGTGGTTATGGACTAACTTTTGAAGCTGAAATAAACCAGCTTAAAGCTATCAAACAGTTAAAACAAGAATTGCCTATGAATATCAAAACCACATTCTTAGGCGCTCATGACTTTCCACCTGAATTTAGAGACAACAGAGATAAATATGTTGATTTGTTAGTAAACGAAATGATTCCTTACGTTGCTGAAAATAATCTTGCTGATTACTGCGATGCTTTCGTAGATAAAGGCTATTATACTATAGAACAAGGTGAAAGAGTTTTACAAGCCGGACTTGATAACGGACTTAAACTTAAAGTGCATGCTGACGAATTAGCTGACGTTTCGGCAGCTCAGCTGGCAGCTAAACTTGGTTCAGTTTCAGCAGATCACTTGCTTTTTGTTTCGGATGAAAGCATCGAGGCTCTTAAAAATGCGGGCACTGTAGCTACATTGTTACCGGGTACAGCTTACTTCATCAGAATGCCTTATGCACCTGCAAGAAAACTAATAGAAGCAGGTGCAACTGTTGCGTTATCTACAGATTGCAATCCTGGTTCATGTTTTACTGAAAACATGCAGATGATTTTATCTCTTTCAGTAATAAATATGGGAATGACTGCTGAAGAAGCTATTGTAGGCGCTACATTGAATGGTGCAAAAGCAATGGAAGTTTCTGACTTCACAGGTTCTTTGGAAGTTGGCAAGCAAGCTGATTTCATTATAGCTGATATAGATTCTTATACAGATTTATTCTACCATTTTGGCGTAAATCATGTATCTGAAACATGGTTCAAAGGAAAAAGAATCTGTCTATAACACAAGATAGCTATGCTATTCGATATTTAAAAAAAGTAGAGCAGCTTATATTTTGCTCTACTTTTTTTGTACCTTTCTTTACATATTTAAAGTATAAAAATACTTTTACGGTTGAGATCTAAATTCCTTTCTCAAAGAATCAATAATTTTTATAAAATCTCCACCCTGCTTCTGAAGCTCGATTGCATCATTCTTAAATGTTTTCATAGAATATTTGTATTTATCCAATATTTTCTGTACTTCCATATTTGCAGAATCCAGATTTGGAATTGTTTCTCTTGCTATTAAAATTTCGCGATATACTTTTAGATACTTGTCCTGATCTATACTATTCTGCTCACCACAAGCAATAAAGGTGAAACACAAAGCTATAGCTATTAAAATCCTTTTCATTTCTTTCCCCGGATTATATTATATTTTAAATGCAATATAAAAAAAGCCTCTCAAAAATGAGAGGCCTTTCTAACTGTACTGTGATTTTAATCTATTAATAGACTATTTAACAAGGATCATAGTTTTTGAAACTCTTCTACCTTCAATATTCAAAGAGTAGAAATAAGTACCTGAACTTAAGTTAAATTCAGTTGCATCAAAATCAACATTGTTTACACCGGCAGAAGCCATACCATCAAAAATAACAGCAACTTCATTACCTTGTGCATCATAAATTGTAAGAGTTACGTTAGATGCTTCAACTAATTCAAATGTGATATTAGTAGTTGATGCAAATGGGTTTGGCTGATTTGACATTCTCATGCTGCCATCTGCATTTTCAGCAATAACGCTGGTTGAAGTTTTCTTAGTCACAGTTACTACTGATTTTACAGTTTCTGTTACGCCACAGTTGTTAGTAACTACGCAATAATATTCACCTGCATCTGCTAAAGTAGCAGAATCTAATTCGAAGATAGGTGAATTAGCACCGGTAATTTCTGCTGCATCTTTGTACCATGCATAAGTTACATTTGCATCGTTTGCTAAAATAACTTCAAGGCTAATAGCTTCTTCTTCTTCCACTGATAAGTCACCTGTGAAGCTAATAACTTCAGGTTTAGTATTGATTACTACTTCAGCATCGTCAGAAGTTGCAATTTCGCTGTTAGCAAGATAAGCTTTAACAGAGTAAACACCTGCATTCAATCTAGTTGCATTTGTAATTGTAAGTTTATTTGTGCTAGCACCATTGATTTGAGTATCATCAAAGATAGCTGCTCCATTTAAGAACCATTGGTAAGTAATTGCTAAAGTAGGGTCAGTGCTTACTGCTTCTACTTCTAAAGTTACAACTTCGTTTTCACAAACTTCTACATCCATTGGCTGAGTAGTAATGTTTACAGCAGGTGCATCAGATATAGAAACTCTTACTGTTTCATCCATGCCGCATTTACCGGTAACTACACAATAGTATTCATTAGAGAAATCACCAGCTTCAACATTATTGATTGTTAGCATAGATGATTTAGAACCTTGGATTCTTGAATCATCTTCTAATGCAACACCAGCTTTAAACCATTGGAAATCATGTTGGTAGTATGGAGGTACAAGGCCTTTCATGTGTGCTTCTACAGAAAGTTTAACATCACTGCCTAAAGCAACTTGCGTAGAAACTGGTTGGCGAGTGATTTTTGTTTCCTGAAGAACATATAATATTGCTGATTCAGAAGTATAAGTCACTTCACCACGGCAATCTTCGATAACTACTTCACAATAGTATTCGCCAACATTTGACAAATCAGCTTCATCAATAATTAGCATAGCAGTATTTGCAAATTCGTTATTAGTTACAGGTTGACCTTCTTTGTACCATTGGTAAGATTTTACTTCGCCAAGACCATTTCCAATAACATTAAATTCAACTCTTTCACCACCACAAATTACTTGTGATTCAGGATTTTCGATAAGTTCGAATTGAGGAGGAATATTTACATCTACTGATTCAGTAAATACTTCTTCGTCATAACATTCTGCATTACCGATTACTTTACATCTGTAAGCACCAGTATTAGTTTCGTTGATATTTTTGATAACAAAATTTTGAGTTAATGCAGTCGAGTTTTCTGAAGCAGAGATATCATACCATTGCCCGCCTTGGAGTTTTTGCCACTGGTAACCGCGAACACTACCTTGAGCTTCAGCATAAAATTCTAATTCCATACCGCCGCATAAGTTTTCGTTATCAAAATAATATTCCATTTTCTGATCTGTAACAGGCAAGTAAAGTTCTACTTCAGTTTCAGTATCAGTATAAATTACAGATGGATATTTTGGTTCGCATAGTTCATCTCCAATAATTTCAGCTCTATATTTACCATCAGCTTCTTCTTTAGTAAGAGCAGTAAAGTCAAGATAGAAAGAATAAGCTGTTTCACCTTCTATATCTTCCCAAACGCCATTAATTTCTTTTTGCCACTGAACGCTAAGATCATTATGAGTTTCAACAGATAGTGTTAAATCATGGAAACCTTCGCAACCAGTATATTTTTCTACCATATTTTCAGAAACAATAGAAACTGGTTCTATTACGGTAATCAATTTTGTTGAAGTAGAGATAACTTCATGATCAAGGGTCCAGAACTCTGCTCTATATTCTCCAGCTAATTCAGGTGATAATTCAGGGATGTTAAGTCTTCTGCTATTAATAACATAATTATCGTCATCTTCACTCAATGGTGTATTATCTAAATACCATCGAACCATAAGCTCATTGCTAATGTTTCTTTCAACACCATCGTCGAATATACCTCTTGCATCAAAAACAAACTCTAAATTTTGGGTACCATCACAAAGACCATCAGGCTTATCAATAGAAACATTCAAATCATCTGTAAGCTCTAACGTATATGCAGTAATATCTACACCCATTCTGTTATTATCCGCATCTCTTGTTTCACCATCAACATCTGTCGGAATAGAAACGTCAGTTAAAATAGGACAAAGTAAATCTTCAGTAACTGCGACTCTACCTGTTAAGTGGCCGTCAGATGTTAATTCAACTTCTACATCAGTAGAATGCTCACCGAATCCGGCAGTTTGCCAAGCATCTAAATATGCATAAGTGGTACTGGATGTAGCATCATAAGCTATAGAACCTAAAGGAGCAGATACCGCATTATAGTCTGATTCAGCAATCGAAGCATAATATGTTACTGAGGAATAAGTATGTTTACCCAAGTAAATAGCATAAGTTTCAGTTCCATTACCAACCATCTCATTTATAAGAACATTATTTTTTATTATATGACCAGAACTATTTTGCGCACCTGAATAACCTGCATAAGGGAGTATATTAATACAAGCAGATTTTGCACCTTGCACACCACCTGCAGTAAAAGACTTGTTCATGTAAATTGTATTTTGATATATTTCAGTATTGTTTGCATTTCTAAGTAAAATACTTGATGGCATATGGTTATCATAATTTGCGTCCCCTTTACTATATACCCCAACTATTCTGTTCTGATATATTTTGTTATTATCTGCACGTCCATCTGTGTAATAAGATCCATATATATGTATACCTGCAGTTATGCCAGCATAATTGCCATCATAATCACTTGACACATTTTCAATATAATTGTCATGTATTTCAGAATTTTTTGCATAATAAAGATATATACCATATACATCGTATGCATTTGTTGTACTATGGTTTTTATTTATATCAGTAATTCTGTTATTGTAAATGTTATATGTACAATCGTACTCATAGTCACCGTTTATATAAATACCATAAAAATAACATTCCATTATTGTATTATCTGATATTATAGCTTCTATGTCATTATTGCGCAAAGAACCCACATAAATAGGATGATAATAAACTTTATTAATGTTGTTATTTTGTACTTTTACATCTCCATAACAGTAATTATTATAAAGACCGTATTCTGGTTTATACTTTGAATCGCTGCTTGCATAACCTTGTACTGTATTGTCTTTTATATTAATATTTTCATTATATGCTAAATATGACGAATAAAAAAGATAATCTGAAGAACTGGAAGCAACAAACTGGTTATTAAGTACATCCACATTCTTGACTAGTTGAGAAGTAGATCCAAATAACCTTATTCCATAATATCCTCTGGTAAAAAGATTTTTCTGAATTGAAATATTCTTAGGAGCATCTCCATCAGTAGATGCATTATAACTAATACCGTCTAAATAAGAAGAAAGAGCAACAGTTCCGTCTCCTACACGTATGTGAGTATTAGTAATATTAATATTACTAGCTCCTTTGAGCAACTTTATAGCAGATGCTCTGCTAGAAGAACCTGAATTAGTCAAGTTAGTAATAGTTAATGCCTGTCCGCTGCCTGATTGATTCAAACTACCATCAAGCTTAACATTTGCACAGCTGTCAAACTGAATCAAACCATCGTTACTTACAGTACCTTCGATTTGGTATTCACCTGTTGGGTAAATTGTTATTGAATCGGTTAATCCAAAGTATTTCAGCACAGCTGGTGCTGTTAGAGTTTGATCACTGGTAATTTGTAAAACAACATCACCACTAATACCGTTGATGTTAATTGAATCAAATGCTACTTTGATATTAGCATAATCACCATTTGTACCTACTGTCTTGGTACCGGTAATTTCTGTTTGAGACATTACCTGAATACTCATTAATGCAATTAGAGTAATCAGAGAAAGAAAGATATTAATAAATTTCATGACTCACTCCTGATTATATTTGAAATAGAATAATTGTCTATACGATATAAAGAAACTATTTTGACAATATATAGATATTTTCTAAAACATCATTTTAATATATAATAACAGATAAAACACTGATTTAAGTAATTATAGCTTTATTTACAGGGTTTCATATCAATTTATTTAATATATATAGAGATTTTTTTTTATTATTTCATATTAGATTGTAGATATTCATAAGCATTAGATTGTATTATAGAATTTCTAATATAACATTCAATAAGTTCTATGTTACTACTCGTATAATTTATTTAATATTGGCTTTCGAAGCTTTTTATCTCAAACTTTAAATATGTGTAAAACAGCCATATTCTCTATAACTCGTAATAATTTCGCTGCAGCTCGATTTCTATATATAACCATTAGTGAATCTAATGAAATCAATACATCTTTAATCTTAAGTTTTTCTTACATTTTATAACCTACTAACTTGCATATATCGTATTATATGATTCGAAATAGTAATTCCCTCTAATATGAATAACCTACTATAATCCGTCTCTAATACTAAGTGACAAAAAAAAAGCCCCCCGAAACCGGGAGGCTAATTCACACTATACTGTTTTTATTGTCTATAGAGAGTATTATTTAACTAAGATCATAGCTTTAACTGCTGCTGCGCCATCTGCTTCCACTGTGTAGAAGTATGTGCCACTGCTTAAGTTATAATCTGTTGCATCCAAGTCTACACTGTTTTCGCCAGCTTGTGCCATTCCATTGAAGATTACACCCAACTGACGTCCGCTTGCATCCATCAATGTGATTTTTACATTTGTTGATGTTGGCAATTCGAATTTGATTGTTGTTGATGCTTCAAATGGATTCGGCTGGTTGCCTAATAATGCATAACCACTGCCTGCCTGTTCGAATACACTGTTTGGATCTTCTGTTTTCTTAGTTACTGTTACTGTTGTCATATCTGATGCTTTTTCTCCACAGTCATTGTTTGTCAAGCAATAGTAATCGCCTGCATCTGCATATTTCGCCATATCTACTGTATATGTTGATTCTGTTGCACCTGCTATTGCATTACCATCTTTGTACCATTGGTAAGTTACATCGCTTTCGCTGTCTACTGTTACTTCCAATTTCAATTCTGCGTCTGTTTCTACTGATATGTCTGCATCTGGCATTGTCAAATAAACCGGTTTCAAGTTTACATCTAAGGATGCTGCTTTTGATGTTGCCATTTCTGTTGTGCCGTTCAATTTTGCTTCTAATGAATATTGACCTGCATGAGCCGGCATTACATTTGAAATTTCCAGTTTGTTTGTTGTAGCACCTTTAATTTCTCCACCGTCTACTAATGCTGTACCATTGAAGTACCATTGGTAATCCACTTTGATCGTTACATCTGTTGATTTTGCGCTGGCTGTAAACATTGCTGCTGAACCTTCGCATGTTTCTACATCTGCAGGATTCATTGTGATTGACACTGTTGGTACGTCGCTGATTGATACGCGTACTGATTCGTCTATGCCGCATTGACCTTTCACGATTACATAGTAATCATTTGATAAGTCACCTGCTTCTACATTGTTAATCGTTAGCATTGATGATTTAGAACCTTGGATTCTTGCATCATCTACTAATGCCTGACCGCCTTTGTACCATTGGAAATCATGTTGGTAGTATGGTGGTACAAGACCTTTCATGTGTGCTTCTACTGCTAAGATTGCTTTGTCGCCTAATGCTACTTCTGTTGATTGTGGTTGACGTGTGATTTTTGTTTCCTGCAATACATAAAGAATTGCTGATTCACTTGTGAATGTCAATTCACCACGGCAATCTTCTACTTCTATTTCGCAATAGTATTGACCTACATTATTGATACCTGCTTCGTCAATGATTAACATTGCATCGTCTGCATATTCGTTTTCTGTTGTGCTGATGCGTTGACCGTCTTTGTACCATTGGTATGAGTGGATTTCTCCTAGACCGTTACCGATTACCTGGAATCTTACTTCTTCGCCACCGCAAATTACTTGTGATTCCGGATTTTCTAATAATTCAAATGTTGGAGGTACGATAAACTCTACTTGTTCTGTGAACACTTCCAGATCATAACATTCTGAATTACCTTGTACTTTACATCTGTAAGCACCGGTATATGTTTCATTGATATTGGTAAGTTTAAAGTTTTGAGTTACAGCTGTTGGGTTTTCCTGAGCTGTAATATCATACCATTGACCACCTTGATATTTCTGCCATTGGTAACCACGAACGCTGCCGTCTGCTGTTGCATAAAATTCTAAGTCCATGCCACCGCAAAGGTTTTCTGTATCAAAATAGTATTCCATTGTTTCGTTAGCTACAGGCAAGTATAATTCTACTTCTGTTTCTGTATCTGTATAAAGTACTGATGGATATTTTGGTTCGCAAAGTTCGTCACCGATTACTTTTGCACGGTATTTACCATCTGCTTCTTCTTTTGTCATTTCTGTAAAGTCTAAAGTAAATTCACTTCCGGTTGCACCTTCGATATCTTCCCAGATACCGTCTACTTCTTTCTGCCATTGTACAGTAAATGAATTCATTGTTTCTACTGACAATGTTAAATCATTGAAACCTTCGCAACCAATGTATTTTTCTACCATGTTTTCACTTACGATAGAAACAGGTTCTACTACTGTAATAGTTTTTGGAGAAGTTGAAATTGGTTCAAGATCCATTGCCCAGAATCTAGCATAATATTCACCTGCATCTTCAACTTCAAGATCGTTGATGATCAATCTGTTACCACTGATAGTGATATTGTCAGTATCTGTATCAATAATTGGCATTCCGTCTTTATACCACTGTGTCTGAACTGCATTGCCAAGCTCTCTGCCGATGCCATCGTCGAATTGGCCACCAGCACCGAATAAGAATTGTACCTGCTGAGTACCTTCGCAAAGTCCTTCAGGTTTGTCAGGGTCTACAATTAGATCATTTGTAAGTTCTAAAGTAAAGTTAGTGATATCAACACCCATTCTGTTATTTGCAGCTGTTCTTTCTTCACCGTCTATATCAGTAGAGATAGTAACTTCTGTCAATTGAGGGCATAATAAATCATCACTAATTGCAGCATTTCCGTCAACGTGGCAGTCCCAAGTCAAGTCGATTTCAGTATCAGTTGAGTTATCACCATGACCGGCTGATTGCCATGCACTCAAGTATGCATATGTTGTATTTGTTGCTTCGTTGTATGCTATAGCACCAGTTGGAGCATTCAAAGCATTATAATCTGCAATTGATATACCTGAAGTATAAGTAGTAGATGAGTTCGCATATTTACCTTGGTAAATAGTATAAGCTTCAGTACCATTACCAACCATTGAATTTACAAGTATATTATTTTTGATTACCTGATTAGTTGAGCTATGATAATAAGGATAATCTGTAATACATGCAGATTTTCCACCTTGTACACCACCATTGGCGAATGGAAGGTTCATATTAATTGTATTCTGGTATATTTCAGTTGAACTAGCATTATATAAAAGAATACCTGAAGGCATACAGTAGTATGCATAGAAATAGTTATATGATGTGTTTGTATAAGGATTTCCTTGCTCAGTAATATCATGAATCCTATTATGATATATTCTATTACCATCAGCTCTACCATCAGTAGCTGAAGAACCATAAACAATAATACCAGCGGTGTAATAACTATAACTACCTGAACCGGAATAAGGTTTTATTAGGTTGTAAATATGGTTATCATAAATATCTGAATTTTTAACATAGCCCAACCACATACCTACATTGTAAGTATACTGATAGTCATAACCATGGTTGTCAATATCATTAATAGTATTATTGAAGATTTGGAAAGTTGTGCTATAGCTATAATCTCTGTATAAATATATACCATAGCGACCTAGTTTAAATAAATGATTACCTGAAATTTCTACTTCATCATTTATTCTTGTATAATACATATATGTTGCATATTCACATTTGCTGATATTATTATTTTTGACTTCTAAAGAACCTTCAGGATAATATGTTCTGAAGCCATAATATGGATAATAATAGCTTGAGTTATAATTTTCATTACCAATAATATTATTGTTGTTAAATATACCATTGTTAATATAGTAGAAATATGTACCATAATACATATAACCATCTTGTGCGTCAAGAGTATTATTAGTTACATCTAGGTTATAAACATAATAACTATAGATTCCATAATACATGTAAGGTGCATCTAATAAGTTATTTACGATATTAATATCTCTTTGATCTTGTGAAGAAGAGCCATACACGTAAATACCATAGTAAGAATTACTAAACCAGTTATTCTGAATAGTAACATTTTGAGAAAAACCATCACTATAATACATTCTTATACCATAAGAACTTGATGGATTGCTTGTTGTTGATCCTGCTGATATTCTACAGTTTTTTACTGTAATACCATCATTGGATCCAAGGAATCGTACACCTGAAGAGGAGTTAGTTGTATTATTGATCCATAAACTGCGATCAGAACCTGTACCATTTTGGCTACCATCTAAAACAACATTTGAACATCCGTCAAACTGGATAATTCCGGCATAACTACCTGAAATAGAACCACTAATTTCATAGTTGCCCGTAGGGTAGATTGTAACAGAACCACTTGTTCCAAATCCATCCAAAGTTGCGGAAGAAGTCAGTGTCTGATCACTGATGATTTGAAGTACTACGTCACCACTTATACCATTTGAGTTAATTGCATCAAATGCTAATTTGATATTACTGTAGTCCCCGCCAGTACCGACCGTTTTTGTACCGGAAATCGCTGTTTGAGCCATTGCTTGCGTACTAAATAACGCAACTAATGTGATTAGAGATAAGAAAGTGTATAAACGTTTCATAACTCACTCCAAAAATGTTTAAAATAGAAATAGTTTTACTATACAATTATCATTATTAGTCTATTTTTTACCAATATAAAACATATTCTCTTCAATAGCAACGTTACAAATGTTTTTTTTATTATACATTTTATCAATTTTTTGCTTTTGCTAAGATTTATTTTCTTTAACTACTAAAATTCATTCTAAAAAGAGAGCCGTATTTTAATATTTATGTAGTGACTTTAGAATTATACTTTTACGTTTTTACACTTTTTATAAGAAGTGATTATTTCAACACATAACCCATGTCAAATCTATTATACTGAGTTTTATTGCCAATATTTTTCACTTTAAACAATTTTAAGAGATTATTTTTCAAGATTTTTTATATAACTCCACCCATCTTATATTCCTCATCAGTTATTATATATAATCACACGGATTAATAATCTATATATTTCAGACGTTACTCTTGATATCAATTTTTTTTTGATATTTATTTATTTTTTTATAGCATCTTTCGAATACTTTAGTCAATTGAATAAAAAAAAAGCCCCCCGAAACCGGGAGGCTAATTCACACTATACTGTTTTTATTGTCTATTGAGAGTATTATTTCACTAAGATCATAGCTTTAACTGCTGCTGCGCCATCTGCTTCCACTGTGTAGAAGTATGTGCCACTGCTTAAGTTATAATCTGTTGCATCCAAGTCTACACTGTTTTCGCCCGCTTGTGCCATTCCATTGAAGATTACACCCAACTGACGTCCGCTTGCATCCATCAATGTGATTTTTACATTTGTTGATGTTGGCAATTCGAATTTGATTGTTGTTGATGCTTCAAATGGATTCGGCTGGTTGCCTAATAATGCATAACCACTGCCTGCCTGTTCGAATACACTGTTTGGATCTTCTGTTTTCTTAGTTACTGTTACTGTTGTCATATCTGATGCTTTTTCTCCACAGTCATTGTTTGTCAAGCAATAGTAATCGCCTGCATCTGCATATTTCACCATATCTACTGTATATGTTGATTCTGTTGCACCTGCTATTGCATTACCATCTTTGAACCATTGGTAAGTTACATCGCTTTCGCTGTCTACTGTTACTTCCAATTTCAATTCTGCGTCTGTTTCTACTGATATGTCTGCATCTGGCATTGTCAAATAAACCGGTTTCAAGTTTACATCTAAGGATGCTGCTTTTGATGTTGCCATTTCTGTTGTGCCGTTCAATTTTGCTTCTAATGAATATTGACCTGCATGAGCCGGCATTACATTTGAAATTTCCAGTTTGTTTGTTGTAGCACCTTTAATTTCTCCACCGTCTACTAATGCTGTACCATTGAAGTACCATTGGTAATCCACTTTGATCGTTACATCTGTTGATTTTGCGCTGGCTGTAAACATTGCTGCTGAACCTTCGCATGTTTCTACATCTGCAGGATTCATTGTGATTGACACTGTTGGTACGTCGCTGATTGATACGCGTACTGATTCGTCTGTGCCGCATTGACCTTTCACGATTACATAGTAATCA
The DNA here is from genome assembly GCA_965140345.1 of Kapaibacterium sp. (SeqCode). Lineage (GTDB taxonomy): Bacteria > Bacteroidota > Ignavibacteria > Kapaibacteriales > UBA2268 > JBFHIJ01. Next base: position 285,060 of record OZ223201.1, on the reverse strand, counting down.
TTTGATAAGTCACCTGCTTCTACATTGTTAATCGTTAGCATTGATGATTTAGAACCTTGGATTCTTGCATCATCTACTAATGCCTGACCGCCTTTGTACCATTGGAAATCATGTTGGTAGTATGGTGGTACAAGACCTTTCATGTGCGCTTCTACTGCTAAGATTGCTTTGTCGCCTAATGCTACTTCTGTTGATTGTGGTTGACGTGTGATTTTTGTTTCCTGCAATACATAAAGAATTGCTGATTCACTTGTGAATGTCAATTCACCACGGCAATCTTCTACTTCTATTTCGCAATAGTATTGACCTACATTTTTGATACCTGCTTCGTCAATGATTAACATTGCATCGTCTGCATATTCGTTTTCTGTTGTGCTGATGCGTTGACCGTCTTTGTACCATTGGTATGAGTGGATTTCTCCTAGACCGTTACCGATTACCTGGAATCTTACTTCTTCGCCACCGCAAATCACTTGTGATTCAGGATTTTCTAACAATTCAAATGTTGGAGGTACGATAAACTCTACTTGTTCTGTGAACACTTCCAGATCATAACATTCTGAATTACCTTGTACTTTACATCTGTAAGCACCGGTATATGTTTCATTGATATTGGTAAGTTTAAAGTTTTGAGTTACAGCTGTTGGGTTTTCCTGAGCTGTAATATCATACCATTGACCACCTTGATATTTCTGCCATTGGTAACCACGAACGCTGCCGTCTGCTGTTGCATAAAATTCTAAGTCCATGCCACCGCAAAGGTTTTCTGTATCAAAATAGTATTCCATTGTTTCGTTAGCTACAGGCAAGTATAATTCTACTTCTGTTTCTGTATCTGTATAAAGTACTGATGGATATTTTGGTTCGCAAAGTTCGTCACCGATTACTTTTGCACGGTATTTACCATCTGCTTCTTCTTTTGTTATTTCTGTAAAGTCTAAAGTAAATTCACTTCCGGTTGCACCTTCGATATCTTCCCAGATACCATCTACTTCTTTCTGCCATTGTACAGTAAATGAATTCAATGTTTCTACTGACAATGTTAAATCATTGAAACCTTCGCAACCAATGTATTTTTCTACCATGTTTTCACTTACGATAGAAACAGGTTCTACTACTGTAATAGTTTTTGTTGAAGTTGAAATTGGTTCAAGATCCATTGCCCAGAATCTAGCATAATATTCACCTGCATCTTCAACTTCAAGATCGTTGATGATTAATCTGTTACCACTGATAGTAATATTGTCGATATCTGTATCAATAATTGGCATTCCGTCTTTGTACCACTGTGTCTGAAGTGCACTGCCAAGCTCTCTGTCAATACCATCATTAAATTGGCCGCCTGCACCGAATAAGAATTGTACCTGCTGAGTACCTTCGCAAAGTCCTTCAGGTTTGTCAGGGTCTACAATTAGATCATTTGTAAGTTCTAAAGTAAAGTTAGTGACATCAACACCCATTCTGTTATTTGTAGCTGTTCTTTCTTCACCGTCTATATCAGTAGAGATAGTAACTTCTGTCAATTGAGGGCATAATAAATCATCACTAATTGCAGCATTTCCGTCAACGTGGCAGTCCCATGTTAAGTCGATTTCGGTATCTGTTGAATTTGCGCCATAACCGGCTGATTGCCAGGAACTCAAATAAGCGTAAGTTGTATTAGTTACTTCATTATATGCAACAGAACCTAGAGGGCAGTACATTGCGTTGTAATCACTAACTGCTATGTTTGAGCTGTTGCTTGATGTAGTAGATGTTGCGTGTTTACCTTGGTAAATACAATAAGTAGATGTTCCACTACCAACCATTGTATTAGAAAGGATATTATTTTTAATTACTGTACCTTGAGAAGACTGGTAGTAAGGATAATCAGTAATACATGCAGAAATACCACCTTGTTCACCACCTGCTGTAAAAGGCAAGTCCATATTGATAGTATTTTGATAAATTTCTGTATATCTTGCATTATATAATAAAATACCTGTTGGTACCGAATAATGTGCATATAAATAATTATAAGTAGAATAATAGTAAGGAATAGCTTTTGCAGTAATACTGTGAATTCTGTTATGATAAATTCTGTTATTATCAGTTCTTCCATCAGTATAGCTAGATCCATAAATCAAAATACCTGCTGTATAATAGTGATAAGAACCAGTACCTGTGAAAGGTTTTATCAAGTTATAAATATGGTTATCATAGATATCAGAATTATTTACGTAACCTAACCACATACCTACGTTATATGTGTATTGATAATCATAACCCTTACTGTCAATATTACTGATTGTGTTATTATGAATATCATAAGTTCCACTGTAAGATACATCGCGGTATGTATAAATACCATATTGGCCAAGTTTATTTAAAGTATTATTTGCTACTTCTGTTACACCATTAGAGCGGTTATAATAAATGTACATACCATATTGAACCTGGCTGATGTTATTATTATTAAATTCTAAGTCGCCTTCAGGATAGTAACAATGCAAACCATAGTATGGATAATAATAGTTTGCGTTATAAGTTAAACTACCTATAACAGTATTACCATTGAAATTACCATTTTGTACATAATAATTATACAATGCATAGTAAGTATAACCATCTTGAGCATCAAGTACGTTATTTAACAAATTCAAGTTACTTACATAATACATATAAGAACCATAATACATATATGGAGCATCAAACAAGTTGTTTGAAACTGTTATATTATTTTGTCTTTGAGTAGAAGTACCATATACGTATACTCCATAATATGAAGCACTAAACCAGTTATTATCGATTGTTATATTATTAGCATATCCATCATTATAATAAATTCTTATGCCATAAGAACTTGATGCATTACTTGTAGTAGAACTTGCTGATATTCTACAGTTTTTTACTGTAATATCACTAGTTGAACCTAAGAATTTAACACCGGATGATGAGTTTGTTGTATTGTTAATCCACAAACTACGATCTGTTCCTGTACCATTTAGACTACCGTCCAAAACAACGTTAGAACATCCATCAAATTGAATAATACCTGAATAACTAGTCGCAAGAGAACCACTAATTTCATAGTTGCCGGTAGGATAGATTGTAACAGAACCACTTGTTCCAAATGATTCTAAAGTTGCTGATGCTGTAAGAGTCTGATCACTAATAACTTGTAGAACTACATCACCGCTAATACCATTCGTATTAATAGCGTCAAACGCTAATTTGATATTACTGTAGTCGCCACCGGTACCAACTGTTTTTGTACCTGAAATAGCCGTTTGCGCCATTGCTTGTGAGCTTGCCATTAAAGCTAACACCAAGAAGGCAAATAGTACATTAATTCGTTTCATTGTATACTCCACAATAATTTAATAAGATTGATACTACTATAACAATATCATATTATATTCACCCATGGTATTAATATAGCACTTTTATTTATACAAAACAACGTTACTATTACATTTTATATTAGGCTATTTTATTTTATTACAGATAATATTATTTACTGTTTGTACTTTTTAGTTAATTCATAAAACTCTTCAATCTAATCATTGATAACAACTCCATTTTTTTCTGCTCACTCTATCTCTTAGCTGTATACATAAAAATTGCTATTTTTGCGATAATACGCTTAATTCTAAAAAAATACGTCTTTTTATTGACTATTATATTTTATCGAACCCCATAATTATGATATTTATTGCTAATGTTATTTTTTTTGAAACATATTGACAATTTTTTTATGTAATGATATTTTTATCTTTTATTTTATTTTTGTCCTATTATAGATGTTACTATTGTTAATAATCAACAGAAAAAAAAATTTTTGTTTTTTCAATTCAATTAGAAATAACAAGTTTTAACCGGTTTTTGGAGTAAGACTATCACTTTAATAGCATTATATATGCAGTAACAAATGGCATTTTCCAGACATTTATACTATCATGATACTAATTAATCATATTGACTACCGAGTTTGCTATATTTTTACTGTAAATCAAAAGATATTCGTTTAAGTATCTTAAGTGATATTCTTGGATTCTAGGTTTTTACTATACATAATCTTTGTTTATATTGAGATATATGTATTAATAAATCATTTTTATAAGCGAGTTTAATATGAGTACTTGGGACTTACAAAATAAGACTGCTCTTATAACAGGCGGTTCTAAAGGTATTGGAAAAGCAATTTGCGAAGTCTATGACAAGCTTGGTGCTAGAGTTTTTGCTGTTTCCAGATCTTCTATTAATTATGATAGTAATAATATTATATCTATTGAAGCAGATGTTACAAGTCAGGAAGGTAGAGATAAAATTCTTTCCAAGATTTCTGAAAATGGGAATAAACTGGATATTCTTGTAAATAATGCTGGTACAAATATAAGAAAGCGGACTATTGACTTTGAAGACAGCGAAGTTGATTTCCTTTTTGATACTAATTTCAAAGCGGCATATCTCTTATGCAAAGCTTGCTATCCACTTCTAAAAGAATCTGAATATCCCTCTATCATTAATATAGGCTCGCTGGCAGCTAAACAAATTGTAAAAACAGGTGCACCTTATGCCACCGCTAAAGCGGCACTAGCTCACCTGACAAGATATCTGGCAGTGGAATGGGCTGGCGATAAAATAAGAGCAAATGCAATTGAACCCTGGTACATTGAAACACCACTAACTAAGCCAGTGCTCGACAATGAAAAAGCTTTAGCAAAAATACTTGAACGTACACCTATGAAAAGAGTAGGCCGTCCTGAAGAAATTGCAAATACTGCTGCATTTTTAGCGATGGGTGCTTCTTCTTACATAAGCGGCCAGGTAATTGCAGTGGATGGCGCTGCCGGAATTTATATGTTTTAACAAAGATTGGATACAATGAAATATCTTATAGCTATATTTATATTAGTTCTTTCTTCTTCTGCCTTTTCACAAGTGAACACTGAAAAGTTGAGAAAAAATGCTAATGAAACAGGAATTTTTACGGATTTTAACCTAGCCGGTACTTTTACTTCAGGCAATACGGAATATGTCCGATTTAATACCGGACTTAGATTCGATTATATCGGTCAGCAATACAACAGTTTTTTGATTGCAAAATTGGATTACAAAGAGGCCAATAGTGAAATATTGGTCAAAAAAGGCTTTGTTCACCTGAGGAATGTTTTTGCATACTCAGGTAATCTAAATTTCGAATTATTTCTGCAGAAAGAATTCAATGATTTTATCTCACTAAATGATAGAAACATCGCAGGAGCAGGTCTGCGAATCAAAATGCTGGAATCTTATACAGATACCAGTTCAATTGCGATTTCTTTAGGATGCGGTATTATGTACGAAGGTGAAGATTATACTGAAGGCTATAAAGAGGATTCTCATCTGGCAAGATCAACCAATTATCTTTCCATAAACTGGAAAATAAATAATGTATTTTCTATAAGTTCTGTTTCCTACTATCAGGTAGACTTAACCCGTTTAAATAACTATCGTATTTTAAACGAATCTGATTTCAGTATCAATATCTTCAAAAATCTTAAACTTTTCGCAGCTATAGATTATCGATATGACAGAAAACCACCTGAGACAGTAGAAAATTTTGATTTTGAATTTGTCAACGGAATTCGTTTCTCTATATAATAAGGATACAACAAAATGGATATAGAAAATCTAAGAACCTATTGCCTGGAGAAAAAAGGTACAAGTGAGGACTTCCCTTTTGATGAAACAACTCTTTGCTTCAGAGTTGGCGGAAAAATATTCTGCCTTACTGATACCCACGATCTGCCGTTTGCATTTAACCTTAAATGCGATCCGGAATGGGCAATAAGCCTAAGAGAAGAATTCGAAAATATTCGCCCGGGCTACCACATGAATAAGAAACATTGGAATACCGTGCAACCTGACGAATTTATCCCATTAGATATAATATATAAAATGATTGATATGTCTTATGATCTGGTATTTAAATCTCTAAAGAAAGCAGACAGAGAAAAAATATTAAACGAAGACTAGATAGCTGATAAGTCCGCAGCAAAAATATAATAATTTGCTTGCTATATTTACGTCATGCCTATCTAAATGAGAAAAGAAAGACTTTAAACAATAAATATATATATCGGAGAATAGAAATGGCAGATGCTTTATTTCAAAAAGTACAGGAAGTAATCGACTCTGACATCAAGCATTTTATTGAAGCAGATGGCGGTTTTATCGAACTTAACAGGGTGGAAAACGGCATTGTTTACGTCACTCTTGCCGGCGCATGCGCTACTTGCCCTGCTGCAACTATGACGCTCAGAGGCGGAGTGGAGCAGATACTTAAAAACAAAATCGAAGAGATAAAAGGCGTTGAAATGGGAGAATAATCTCTCAAAAAATACATCTAAACACAAAGCATGTCTTCCACAAGGCATGCTTTTTTTGTTATTCAACTATGTTTAGATTTACTACAGATTGCAGTATGATGTGTTTTTTTGTATATTTGGAGAAAGGTTAGAATATATATACAAATGTAAGACTATACTAAAATTGATAAACCTTTTCAAAAAGATATTTGGACAAACAAGGAACAGCAAATATACTTCCGTGACCGTAAAAAAATCTGCTGAATCTGATTCTATTGAGAGTTTATCTGATAATACAGAATACAAACAAACACGTCTACACGAACCAACAGAACATATTCCTGACTTTGATTCTTGCAATGCATTTGAGCAAATCATTACTATATTTGAGTATACATTACATCCTGAAACTGAAGTAGCAAGGAAAGCAGCGAAAGCAGTACATAGGCTTTTTCATTCCGTACATGCTTTCAAAAAAACAGAGCTGTACGATACTTTCAGACATTTACATCTAAACATATACGACATAAATAAATTTGACAGGTTTGATCTGGAAGTAAAGTTAACTTTATTAGGCATTAGTTCCATGAATTCCAATGGATATGTAAGAGAAGAAGCTCTTAACCGGATAATTAACTTTCCAAATCAACAGACCTTCCCTTTTATTCTTTATCGGCTTACAGATTGGGTTAGACCGATTCGTGATAAAGCAGAAATTGCTATTCAAAAAGTTATAGAGCAAGAAAACCCAATCTTTTTCATTCAAAATCACAAATTGATTATCTGGTTACAACGCATCCAAAGAGTTGACTTATCTGAAATATATAACAGGATAACAAATTTGATAGTTCAGACAAAACTTTCAAATGAACAACTACAAGAATTAGATGAGGGCGGTAGACTTTTTTATTATAAAGCATTGATCAAAACAGGTACAATAGATAGAGAACTTCTTAACCTGATGCTAACTGATACGTGTTATCTGATTCGATTATTATTGATAAAATACTATGATAAAGTCGAAGATAAGAAAACTGTTCTTATTCAACTCCACACTGACAAATCATTAAAGGTTAGACAGGGAATTTTGAATTTGATTGCAACTCAAGAGCTTGATGAATATGAACCGGTTTTGCGTAATTTAATCTTTGACATATCTGCACCTGTAAGATCTGGAGCAAGAAAATTATTACAAAAAATATGTGATTATGATTTTCAAGACATTTACAAGAAAAGTTTATACAATCAAATACATATAGCTGGTTCAATTTTGGGTTTATCAGAAGTAGCAGATAAAAATGAGATACCACTAATTCAACAATATTTGGATTCTGGAACAGCTGACATAAGAACTGCTGCTCTAATTGCGATTTACAATCTCAATCCTCATTTAGGAAAAGAAAAAGCTTATCAAATACTTGAAACTGAAACTCTTGTAAAACCAAGGAAAGCTGCTGAATCTTTGCTATTAAAACAAGGTATTGATTTCCCAAGACTCAGAAGCCTTTATGATATAACTGATATTAGCGGTAAGAAAATAATTCTCCGTTTGTTTAATAAATTTAGCGGTTGGTCAGTCTCAGGAGATTATTTAAAAGCACTGACAGAAAAGGATGAAAAGATTCAAATAATGGCAAGAACATATTTAATATCCTGGGAACACTATACAACTAGACTGGCTACAACACAAACCCAAGAAGACAAAAATTATGTTATCAATTGCTATAAAAAAGCAATAGCAATGGGCATAGAAGTGCCTAAAAATATACCTTTTATCTTCGGAAAGAAATAAACTGTGCTAAAGCTAGAGATTGCTAAGCAATTGAAATGTAATTTTTTAAATAGACAAAACAATTAAACACTAGAGAAAAACACCCTCATGAAACCAATAACAAAATTATACATAAAAACATTCTTATGGATGGGAGTCCCTTACGGACTGTTAATGGCAGCTTTTAATTTAGCAGTTGGTAATGAATTTATATTATGGGAGCTTCTGTTTCATATCGTCTTTTTTGGCTTGTTTATGTCTTTATTTACAGTTGGCTACCAAAAAAGAAGACTCAAAAAAATGGGTATCAAAGAATTTACAGATGATACTTTAGCACGGAAGCAAACAAAAATCTTTAAAACGGATTTAAACTTGACTCAACTTATAGACAAACTAAAGACTAATGAAAAAATTTCCGGCATGAAAATGTCTGAAATTGAAAACGGAATTTTATTAAAGAATGGTATGTCATTTTACTCTTGGGGCGAAGAAATAAGGATTATACTCAAATCAGAAAATGATTCTGAGTTTGAATATCAAGTTTCAAGTACCCCAAGCTTTAAGCTGACTATGGTAGACTATGGAAAAAACCTTGGTAATATCAAACTAATCGAAAATGTTGCTAATAGTATTGCATAATTTAAGTAATCTATGATATCAAGTTTACGGTCATGCTGAAAGTAATAATGTTTGAGTATAAATAGCGACAGCAAATGACAAGATAATGTATTTTGCTGCCTCCCAATATATGACTCACTATTAGTTAGCGACAATACTTTAGGGAAAATATTAACACTATTAATCGTTCATTGTGTAACTAATAGGCACCTTTCACGTACAGATGAATATTGATTTCACAATCCGTAGAATCGCAAATAAATTTAAGCAAGTAGTAGTCTAAAAGACACTACAGCTAAGTGAGAAAAATGGGAAAAGCAAACAAACTAGTTTATCGGCAAAACCTCATTAGCAAGATGGAGTGCAATGTCGAACAAAAGGAAATTCAAGTTGGTTCAGTCAATACCGCATACTTAGTGGCAGGCGAAGGCGCGCCGCTAATATGTCTGCATGGTGCAGGAGCAGGTGCAGTAACTTGGTATCCGTCCATAGGAGAATTATCAAAATCTTTTCAGGTAATAGCACCTGATATCGTCGGTTATGGAGAATCAGACAAACCTGATGCTCCTTATGACAAAGCTTATTTCTCAAAATGGTTGAAAGATTTCTTGTTAGCATTGAAAATATCAAAAGCTCATATAGTTGGTCTATCTCAAGGTGGAGCGATTGCACTGCAATTTGCTATAGATAACCCGGAAATGGTTGATAAACTAGCTTTAATTGATTCCGCCGGATTAGGTGCAAAAGTATCTACCGGTGCTATGATTGGAACAATATTGATGAATAGCTTCCCTTCATCGCTAACGAATAGCTATAATTCGAAATTTATTCTTCATATCCCGAAAAAAAGAGATCATAACCATCTTCTTTACTCTGTAGAAGTGCTTAAAAGTAAAGGTGGACAGAATGCGTTTAAACAAGGGCGTGGATCTGCTGTTTCTAAGATACCAGAAGAATCATTAAAACAAATACAAAGCGAAACACTCGTTATTTGGGGAAAAGACGATAGATTATTCGGTTTAGAATATGGTGAAGAGGCAACTAAAATAATCCCAAATGCAAGCCTACATATTATTCCTGAGGCAGGGCATTTACCCTTGATAGATCAAACTGAACTTTTCAATAATACCCTATTAGATTTTCTGGTAAAAGAATAGACAGCTTGACAGTTTCCAAAGTGCCGGCAGATTTCGTAGTTAATTTTAGATTTACATATACTAACTTCGTAATCTGCCTTTACATTTAAACCTTTGAACAAACGATATATATTTCAATAAATAGATAAGGTTTTTTCATGCTTTTACTTCGCCGCTAAAACAAGTTGTTTATAAACCACTTTCCTATCTTCAAGCTGCACTCTTAGGAAGTAATTTTGTGCAGCAAGATTGGAAATATCAAAATTGCGTTCGGAAATGCGTTTGAGTTCTAGATCAGATTCGCTGACAGAAACATTATTGATTCTGTCAGAGCCGGAGATTTGTAGTGTTTTTTTGTCGCTAGAAACAGAAAAATTGAAGTCTATATCATCTTCTTTCCAAGCTTCAATAGCATCTTCCATATTTTCACTTGAAATAAAAGCACCATTTGTGGTATACACATAAGCATAATTATCAGGATCAAATTCGAAATCTATGATCCATGCTTTGGAAGTACCTTCCAGTATATTTTCCCAGTAGTTGCCATCATGGGAGCGAAGGAGCAGTTTGTTTGTTTTTAGGTAAATCAAGTCATTTTTGAGTCTTATCGGAGTTCTATGAATGCCTTGCCATCTACCTAATATAGAATTAGGCAATTTGCAAACATTGTCCCACGAGCTGCCGAAGTTCCTGGAAATATCTATTCCACCATTATGTAAAAAAATCAAAGATTGATCTTCCCAATCAAGTTTTAGATAGCTAGGTATAACTTTGGCATTAGTATTTATTTCTTTTATCTTACCCTTATTATCGCCAATTATTATTTTATAAGTAGTTGAAGCAATGCTATCTTTTTGTGACTCAGACATCATATTCCAGTTAGGCATCTTTATAGCACAATATTTATAATCCGAAGTAATATTACCAATATAATCAGCTCTATCCAGCTTCATAATTTCCCTACCTCTTTCATAGATATATGTCTCATTATAATGACTAGAATACATACTAGAATACATACTGTATTTATCTAAACACATCAAATTACCAAAAATGTTAGTTACACAATCTGTATAATGTTCTGTGATAGTTTGATTATAAAGCCAGTGAGCAATGGTCAGAGTGTCTTCTGGAATGGCCATTAGATCATTCCAATTTGGATAATAACACACCGTACTCTTAGTTAGGGCATATGCCGATCCATCAAAATTTGGCCATGCATAATGCTTCCCTAGTATATGCTTCCACTTGCCATTGTCAGATGTCCAAATAGGTTCACCCTCATCATACAGCAAGCATATTTGCTGATTATCTTTTTTTCTGTAATTTTCTATTGGCGATACTTGAGCAGAATAATTATTGACTTCATCTAGCTCTTGGTTTTCTATATTATAAATATGTTTTCTAGTATTTTTTTCAAAGTAGTATCTATTTGATTGCAAATCAATTGTATCAAATTTGTTATTCTGATTTCTAAATGCTAAGCAATCAAACATTCCTCTAATTGGCATTTCAAACTTTTGCCATGTATTACCATTATCAGAGCTGAATAAATAATATGTCTTATAGTTTGTTGTAAAAATAAATCTTACATCACTTTCAAAAAGCCAAATATCACCATAATGTACTAAATTATAATAATATGGATACTTTCCATTTTGAATATTTAGTTCTGTGGCTACTTCACCAATATTTGCAATATCTTCCCACTGTTGTCTTTCCGAATTGTATTTCGCAAGTTTAGGATCTAGAAATGAATGATTATAGCAATAAACATCATCTTGGTATATGAAATATTCAGAAGCATATTCATTATTGTTCTCTTTATCAAATTTTTCTATTTTTCTTTCTCTTATTCTTTCAGTTATAGGATCATAAAAGACAAACTTATCAATATATTCATTTGATCTAATTTTAAAGAGGAATTCTTGCCTTTCTTTGATATACATTACTGAAGATACAGAATGAGTGTCTTTTGATTTCCATACAACACGTTCCCAGTTTTTCCCATTATCCTTCGAATGATTAAGTTGGAAATATCTTCTAGAAGCGAATATGTCATTTTCGTAGCTAATCTTAAATCTTAAAGAATCAGAATTCAAATCAGAAATCGTAAATCCTTCCGGTTTTGTTTGCATAGTTCGAGACCAAGTTTCTCCGGCATCTTTTGTTATTAACATGCCAAAACCTTCAACCGATGCAAGCAAATATCCTTCATTGTTCATTTCCAGTCTTGTTATCTTATACCCTTCATCTGCAAGATCAAACTCTCTATCACCGTCAACTACTTTATTTATTTTCTTAAAAGTCTTGCCGCCATCAGTGGATTTTGCAATGCCATAATGTCCGATGTATATTGTATCTCCTGACCTAAACACAGCACTAGGAGTACTCTTTACATCACATTTTATCTCTTCCCACTCTACGGCTGTTGTTGCAGTAAATAGGGAAAAAAGAAGAATCAATATCATAGTTAGGTTTTTCATAGTCTTTCTTTGTCAGTCATAAATAGAAGAAAGGGCTGGGCGGAAAAACTGATATAGATTATTTCAAATTATCACTGCTAGCCATTATGTTAGGATACCGAATTCTCTTAAATAAGTGATAATCACTATAATCTCTTTTCCACTTCGCCCTTTTTTTGTCTTGTTGGTGTTGAAACTGTCTCATAAGTAAAAATACATCTATTTTCTAAATAGAAACTGACATCCTAGCCGCAAGCTACACTTCGACTCGCTCTGCTCGCTCAGTAACCTTTGCGGTTGCAATAGTATTTCTTAGTTCAAATTTGTCACTTTTGCTAGTTTGATCAGAATTTTACTTAGTTATGAGACAGCTTCAACTCTTACTATCTGTATGACACTTCAAGATTCACATCAGTTACAACATTTTTAAATTTGATGCAAAAATTAATAGAACTTGGGTTCTATTTCTAAAGCTATAACAAGTCTACTGTTTTTGGCACGGATTTGGTACAACTTATATCACAGACTTGCAGATGCAAATTTGTCATATTTTCAGACATAATGACATATTTAAAAAGAGTCTGACAGAAATGCAAAAGATTAAAACATATATTTGACAAATTGACACATTAATTTTAAAGGAGATCGATATGGGTAAAATTATTGGTATTGACTTAGGGACTACTAACTCCTGCGTTGCAGTGATGGAAGGTAGCACTCCTACAGTTATCGCTAATGCGGAAGGACAAAGAACAACTCCGTCTATGATTGGTTTTGCTAAAAATGGCGAACGTATGGTTGGCCAGGCGGCTAAACGCCAAGCGATTACTAATCCAAATAATACAGTATATTCTATTAAACGTTTTATGGGTCGCAGAATCAGCGAAGTTAACGAAGAATCAAGAATGGTTCCTTATAAAGTAACTACTTCTACTGATAACGACACTGTAAGAGTTGATATTGATGGTAAATTATATTCTCCACCTGAAATTTCAGCGATGGTTCTTCAAAAAATGAAACAAACTGCTGAAGATTTCTTAGGTCAAAAAGTTACTGAAGCAGTAATAACTGTTCCTGCTTACTTTAATGACGCACAAAGACAAGCTACTAAAGATGCAGGTGAAATCGCAGGTCTTCAAGTTCGCCGTATTATCAACGAGCCAACTGCTGCTGCTCTTTCTTACGGTCTTGACAAAAAAGGCAAAAATATGAAAGTTGCCGTGTATGACCTTGGTGGTGGTACTTTTGATATTTCAATTCTTGAAATTGGCGATGGCGTTTTTGAAGTAAAATCTACTAGTGGTGACACTCACTTAGGTGGTGATAACTTTGATCAAAAATTGATTGACTTTTTGGCAGATGAGTTCAAAAGCCAAGAAGGTATCGATTTAAGAAAAGACCCTATGGCATTGCAAAGATTAAGAGAAGCTGCTGAAAAAGCTAAAGTTGAGCTATCTCAAATGATGCAGACTGATGTAAACTTACCGTTTATCACTGCAACTGCTGATGGCCCTAAACACTTTAACATGAATATTTCAAGAGCTAAGTTCGAAAATCTTTGCGGCGACTTATTCGAAAAAACTTTACAGCCTTGCGAAGCTGCTTTAAAAGATGCAAAACTTACTCCTAATGATATCGATGATGTTATTTTGGTGGGTGGTTCTACTCGTATTCCTAAAATTCAGGAATTAGTGAAAGGCTTCTTTGGTAAAGAGCCTTCTAAAGGTGTTAACCCTGATGAAGTTGTAGCGATTGGTGCTGCAGTTCAGGGTGGCGTACTTGCCGGTGATGTAGATGACGTATTGTTATTGGACGTAACTCCACTTACATTGGGTATTGAAACTTTGGGTGGCGTAATGACTCCAATGATACCGGCAAATACTACAATCCCTACAAGAAAATCTGAAATATTCTCTACTGCACAGGACAACCAAAATACTGTGGAAATCCACGTATTGCAGGGTGAAAGACCTATGGCAAGAGACAACAGATCTCTGGGCAGGTTCCACCTTGACGGTATTCCACCAGCACCAAGAGGCGTTCCTCAAGTAGAAGTAACTTTTGATATTGATGCTAACGGTATTCTTTCTGTAGGTGCTAAAGATAAAGCAACAAACAAAGAACAAAACATCCGTATCGAATCTTCTTCCGGACTTGAAAAAGACGAAGTAGAAAAAATGAAAGCTGAAGCAGCAAAACATGCTGAAGAAGATAAAAAGCATAAAGAAGACATAGATCGCAAAAACCAAGCTGATGCTCTTGTTTACTCAACAGAAAAACAGCTTAAAGAATTAGGCGATAAACTTCCTGCTGAAAACAAGCAAAAAATCGAAGATGCTAAAGCTAAATTGGAGACTGCAATCAAAGATAACAGTGCTAATTTACAGTCAGCTATCGATGAACTTAATGCAGCTTGGAGTGAAGCTTCTCAGCACATCTATCAGCAACCGGGTGCAGAGCAGGGGCAACCTCAAGGCGGCGCTCAGCAGCAACAGCCAAATGACGACAACAACAAAAAAGATGACGGCGGAGTTGAAGAAGCCGACTACACTGTTGTTGACGACAAATAAAAACTCTCAATACTAAACTCAACTCTAATGCTGTCTCTCTCTTAATTGAGGGAGACAGTTTTTTTATCCCAAATTTTTCAATAGGCAATAGCATATTCTCCAATCAGGGCAAAGGCGTAATGTCGCTGCATCTCGACAAGCTCGATAACCGGGAGCTAAGCGAAAAGTTCATCCTGAACATCGTCGAAGGGAAGTGTAGCCAGCCACAAATAACAATATTTTCTTACTAAACCAGATAGCAATTTGACTTGATGTTACAGGCGTTTACCAGAAATTATATTCTCTAATGACATTTTCGAGTTTCTTGTAAATAACAAATCTTATGATAGATAGGAATATGTAAAAACTATATTGAGTTTCAGATAGATAAAGTAACAAAAAAAAGGCCTGCCAAAAGCTTTTCAAATTACCTCGGGCAGGCTCCAAAAGGGGCGTATGATTTATTGAATAATACGCCGATACTTTTTTAAAGTTTCAAAATTATTTTACTCGTGTAGCAAGTTTTACTTTGAATGTGTGTTTATCAGTGTAATCCTTGCCTCTAAGTACAATCACATCAAGCACATCACCTGGCTTGTATTCTCTTACTGTATACATAAAATCATGCAGATTTTTTATTTCTTTGCCGTTAATAGTTGTGATAATATCATTTTCCTGAAGTCCTGCTTTCATTGCCGGACTCCCCGGACTGGCTCCTGAAATTTTACATCCCAATGGTGTTTCTTCAAAATTTGGAATAATTCCAAACCATGCACCTGATTTGTAACTATGTCTTCCTCTTTCAGCTTTTTCATCTGCGACTTTTACTTCAACAAATTTTGGTTTTTCAGTTCTGTTGGATACAGTTTCAATATAAGAATAAACCAGATTAACAACCTTTTCCATTCCCTGATAATTGATTTTATCCCAGTCATCATTTGGATGGTGGTAATCTCCATGTGTACCGGAGAAAAACATTAGAACCGGAATTTCTTTTTTGTAGAAAGAAGAGTGGTCACTAGGGCCATATCCTTCGTTGTTCTCGATTAATTTTATATCTGCAACTTTAGCTAAAGAATCAGATACTTCTTCCCACATTGGTGAAGAGCCTACACCGAAAAGAGTCAATTTGTTTTCTCTTAGCCTGCCTATCATATCCATGTTAAACATAGCAATAGTATTTTTAATTTCTTCAGATGGGTGTTGCACATAAAAATCAGAACCAAGAAGTCCCATTTCCTCTGCGCTAAATCCCATAAATATTACTGATCTCTTCATCGGATTAGCGCCTATCTTATAAGCTAATGCAATTACACCAGCAGTACCGCTGGCATTATCATCTGCACCATTGTGTATTGCGTGGCCACTTTTATAAAGAGAAGTTGGGCCGCCCATGCCTAGGTGATCATAATGCGCACCAACTACAATGTATTCATTTTTAAGTTGTGGATCAGTACCTTCTACAATTCCTATAATGTTAGATGTTTTTTGTTTTACATCCTCCAGCTCAATATTTAAAGTGATGGTAACACCTAAATCATAGCTGGCAGGTTTCTTAGAGGTGATAATCTGATCTTCCACTGGTCTTATTTTAGCTTCACCAACTATTTGGTTCATTGCCTCATGAGTGGCAAATGCAGCAATAACACCTGAGTTTTTGACCATCGCAGCATATTCAAGTTCTTTTATATGATCTTGCTCTCTTAGAGAAGGAACAAATACTACTGCAGCAGCTCCGTGGTTTCTGGCATTAGTAGCTTTATATCTCAATTGAGTATATGCATAAAAATCACTTTCTGTTCCATCTCCATCAGGAGTTGAAGTGACAATCACAGCGATTTTATTTTTAACGTTGATTCCTTCGTAATCATCATATTTCAAATCAGGAGCAGTGATACCATATCCTACGAAACATAATTCACCAGTAACCTTGCCATTTTCTGAGAAAGCAGTAGGCATCCATTGAGCCTCTGCATCAATTCTCATTTCTCCCCATTTAATGTAATTATTTTCTCCGAGCTTTAGCCCTGTAATTACCTCAAAATCCTGGCGATATGTACCATTAAGAGGTTTCACACCTGCTTGTTTGAAATTATTCTCAATGTATTTAGCAGCAGCTTCTATCCCGGGCGTACCAGGGAATCTACCACGTAATTCATCTGAAGCAAGGTATTTAACGTACTCTGTCAGATCAGTTTGCTTAATTTCTTTAGCATCGACCACAGTTGCAATCAGGAAGAAAGATATAATAAGTAACGCAAGTTTTTTCATATTTAGTCTCTATATAACAGTTAAACCTAATCAAAAATTACAATCGGATATAATCACTTTTTATTGGATTACCGGACAAAGGTAAAAAGAATTACTGACCTGCCAAAGCAAAAAGAATCAATAAGTTATGTTGTTGTAAACTACTCTCCTTCATCTCGGTTGGCATCATATAATAATCCGGTTTCTGAACTCTCGATATCCTTTAGCTTTCTGGAGATTGCTCTGCTTCTGGCACCCACTAATTTGTCTATCTCATCACCCGCCTGGAATATTTTATCTTTTGCCTTTTTCAAAATTACTTCAAATTTTGAGAATTCAGTTTTAACTCCGCTGAGTACTTCCCAAACTTCCGAGCTTCTTTTTTCAATAGCCAGTGTTCTGAATCCCATGGATAAACTGTTCAGCAATGCAGAGAGAGTTGTTGGCCCTGATATAATTATCTTATATTCGTTTTGCAGTAGTTCAAATATTCCGGGAGTTCTAAGAACTTCCGCATATAAGCCTTCTACCGGCAGAAACATAATCGCAAAATCAGTAGTATACGGCGGTTTGATATATTTGGATGAAATATCCTTTGCAAAAGATTTGATAGAATTTATCAGTTTCATTCTATGCAACTCTATGAGAGCAGTTTCACCTGAGTCATAAGATTCATTAAGGGCATGATAGTTTTCAATAGGAAATTTAGCATCAATTGGCAGTAGAACAGGTTCGGACGCACTTCTTCCCGGTAGTTTAACGGCAAATTCCACAACTTGCCTGCCTCCGCCTATATGTGCATTTTTTATATATTGGTCTGCTGTAAGAATTTGTTCCAGGATATTTTCTAACTGGTATTCACCTATCATGCCGCGGTTTTTGACATTAGAAAGGACTTTTTTGAGATCCCCTACTCCTGTAGCAAGTGTCTGCATTTCTCCAAGACCTTGCTGTACTTTTTCCAGTCTATCGCTTACTAATCTGAATGATTCACCTAATCTCTTTTCTAAAGTTGATTGCAGCTTTTCTTCTACAACATATCTCATCTGATCTAATTTTTGAGCATTTTCATTACTCAGCTTGTTTATGCTTTTTTCAAGAATCGATCCAATCTCTTTTAAAGAAGTATTAGTCGATGTAGAAAACTTTTCTTCGAATGAAGCTAAAGCTGCTGTTGTTTCTTTCCTATTTGCAAGATTCCCTCTTTCCATAATATCACGGAAGGAAGAAAAGTTATTATTAAGTTCAGTGCTGAACTCAGCTAAACGTTTAGCGAAAGATTCAATATTTCTGTGAGTAGATTCTTCGGAGCGATTCATATATTGAAAAATACTATCCATTATTCTTTGATTTGCTTCTGCCATTTCTTTGCGCTGTAAATTTGCATTCGAAGAAAGAGTTGCTTTTAAAGATGATATTTCAGTCTCTAGTTTTATATTTCTTTCAAGTAATTGGTCAATATCTTTTGTCTTGCCGCTTTGCTGTTTAAAGAGATTTATAACAATCAATATAACAAGTAAAACAAATACTGCTATCAGTAAATATAGTTCCATCATAATCTCCAGTAGTCAGGTTTTCTTATTGTTATAAAATATATAATAATATTAATCACAGTAAAGATAACATAAGTATCTATAATCTGCTATTATATTGCCAAATTATTTTATAAAAAACACTTATTTTACGAAACCAAACAGAACAAAATGCGTAGTAATACTAATTGCAATTACTACATAAAAACTTAAGTTAAATAAACAGACGATTATTATGCCTGAAAATCAACAAACACCTCAACAACCAATGCCTCAGTATGAGCATTACAAAAGACGCAAACAAAAGAAAAACAACTGGTGGATACCTGTTGTGATTTTACTGTCTGTCTTTGCTTTATTAGTAATATTAGTGGTAGGATTTTTTGCACTCATTGGCTCAACTCTAGGTTCTGCTTTTGAAAAAGAAGAAGTCGTAGTCAGAGACAATTCAATTTTGTATTTGAATATGGCAAATGTGCAGGAATACACTAAAGCTACCGGATTCTCATCTTTCTTTTCTGACGAAAAACCGGCATCTCTGCATGATATAATTAATGCATTAAGGGCTGCAAAAACTGATGACAGAATCAAAGGTATTTATTATGAACCATCTTTGGTAGGTAGCGGATTTACTAAGAGAATGGAAGTTTTGGATGCAATGGATGATTTCAAAACTTCAGGCAAATTTATATATGCTTTCATCGAAGTCGGTGATGAAAATTCTTATATCAATGCCTTACCTGCAGATTCTATCTTTATGCCTGCTGAAGGTATGCTGGAAATGAACGGATACGGAGCTGCTCCGTTATTCTTCAAAGGACTTGCGGAAAAAGTTGGCGTTGATTTTTATGTGCAGCAGTTTGAAGATTTCAAATCTGCCGGTGAAATGTATTCCAGAAAATCTTTCTCTGATTCTGCAAGACTTCAAACTCAAGTTTTGCTTAATCACAGATATAATACTTTCCTCAATTTGATTGAAAAATACAGAGGAATTGACAAAGAAACAGCAAATGCATTCTTAAATCAAGGTCTTTTCCATTCCAGCGAAATATTAGAACATGGCTTAATAGATGCTATAGTTCCGGAATATAAAGTCAAAGACATGATGAAAAGTCTTGTAAAAGATGAAGAACCTGAAAATGTAAACTCTAAAGTACGTCTTTTGTCAGTTTCTAAGTATATCAATAGTAATCCTAGAATCGAAGGCAAACATGCTGAAACTGATAAAAAAATTGCAATAGTATTTGGCTCAGGTGCCATTACTTCAGGTGAAAGTGACGATAGTCCATTTTCAACTTCTGATGGTATAAAATCCGGTTCTTTTGTTAAAAACTTGAGAAAAGCTGTAAAAGATGATAACGTAGGTGCTATTATCGTTCGTATAGATAGCCCTGGTGGTTCTGTAATAGCTTCAGATGAAATCTGGGAGGAACTTAAACGCGCGAAAGAAGAACGCCCTGACGTTCCAATCTATGCTTCTATGGCAGATGTTGCCGCTTCAGGTGGTTTTTACATGGCAGTAGGTTGTGATTCTATTATAGCTCACCCTACAACTATTACAGGTTCTATCGGTGTTATTCTTTCTATTCCTAACCTAAGCGGTTTGATGGAAAATATTGGCGTAAGTTCAGATACTTTATCTACAACAGATGCAGCGCAGTTTATGAATGCAACTATGCCGTTTTCGCAAAAAGACAAAGACAAACTTCGCAAGATGTCTGAAAAAATATACTTCCGCTTCCTTGGCAAAGTTGCTGAACATAGAGGTATGCCGGTTGATCAATTACGTCAATATGCTAAAGGTAGAGTTTGGATTGGCGAAGATGCATACAAGCTTGGTTTGATCGATAAATTAGGTGGCTTGCAGGATGTAATCAATATGGCAAAAGCCAGACTTGGTGTACCGGAAGATGAACTTGTAAGCATAGTAGAATATCCGAGATCTGTGGATGATGTTGAAGAACTTATTCAGAGATTAACAGGCGGTTCAAAAGATGAAGAATTAGAAGCTTCAATCGCTCAAGTGGCAGCAAAATACTTACCTTACGCAAACAGCGAAACAGGTCTAATTCTTAAGGCTATGCCTGCTAGCGTTAGGAAACAATTATTCTATAACATCGAACTTTTAGAGATGACTCAAAAAGAAAATGTTTTAGTAGCTATGCCTAATCTGCTTGAAATAGAATAAACTCCCAAAAAATGGAAATATGGAAAAGCCGCAAATGATTCGTCAGATGCGGCTTTTTTGTTAAATACCCGCCCCTTCACTTATCATCTAATGCTATCATTAACAATACTATCTAATACTATTGGATAATATTATCTTTATAGTAGTTCTTCTAATGTTTCCAGAAATACTCAATCTGAGACTATCTATATTTTGAGAACAGTCAGTAGTGTTTAGAATTTATAATATTATTGAGAAATTGAATGGAAAAAATTTTAGAGCAATATTGCTTCTTCTTTGTACTTTCGCTATTTATTCTTGTGCTGCCCCACGTTATCTATTACTCAATCCAAATTAAGAGACTGCAAGTTTGGGGATCATATCTCCAACTATATCAATGAATGGGAAGGCAGTTTTAAAGTTAATCATGAAAGTGTATTTCCTTTAGGTTTTATAGTGCCAGATAGAAATGTTACTGTGATTGTTTATAAAACAATGATATATCAATCAGAATTGAAAACAATACGAACTTATACAATGCTGGCATTTGCGAATGAGAAATTAATATTTTGGGGCTATCCGGAAGATTATTTGAAAAATTCAGATGAAGACATTAGAAAAATTGGTGAAGTTGCTTCAGATATCATAGTCCAACAGATAATAAAATAATAAACAGGAAATACTATGAAATATATCTTATTTATAACACTTATTCTTTTATGTTCCTGCAACCCGTGGTCTAGCTATAATAATTTTATGTACCTAAAAAAAGGTCAAAATATAGAAAATAGCTTAGCTCTAGCTGGTGATAATTTTAGAAGAGAAATAGTTAATTTACAATACAAAGGTGATCAGTATAGTATAGCTGTTTACTGGTTTTTGACTGAATCTGAAAGTGTAGATTCACCTACGAATCAAGTATCAAAAATTGCAGAGACAGAAACTATTTCTAATTATATGTTGGTGTTTAAAAATAATAAGCTCTTGACTTGGGGATATGAATATGAAATCAAAAGAGATCCTGAGTTTTCAGACTTGGGTTATTTCATTGGCGTCTATTTACATTATTAATCAGGAATTATAGATGAAACGAACATATTGATCTTTATTTTATTAACTCTTTTACTAAGCTCTTGCCATTATACAGCATACGTTCGCCTATTACATATCAAGTATGGGATGCCATCTAATGAAGTAATGCAAGTTTTAGCATCAGATAATTTTGACAACAAGGACGTACTTCTGATAAACGGTGAGAAAGATTTTTATGATTTAGAAAATTTGAAGCAAACTATTAATCCGACTAAAGTATTAATTACAAAAAAATACTATCTGGGTCAGGTAGGTGACAAAGAATCTTTTTATATTTTTGCTTTTGAAAATGACAAGTTGATTTATTGGGGCTTGCCTTTGGAATTTGCAAGAGTGAATGACCTAAAATTGAATGAGATAGGAGAATTAACAGTCAAAATCATTCAAAAGGAATATATCGATAGAAACTAGTTTAAGTTTATTTATTAGGGTCATCTATAAATAGCTTTTTTAGATGACTTTTTTTTATGCTCTTCTGACTTGATGTCTGCATTATCAAAAACATCCATAGCAAGAAATTTGCAGAAACAAAATTCCCTCTTAGAAGTTGTAACCAAAAAGTTTCTGGTTTGTTATAAATATAAACAGACTCATGAAAAGTGCAAGGTGAAGTCATGAAATGGTTTATTTTTATAATATTATATTTATTTTTACCCCAGTTCCTGGCTGCTCAGAATAGTGAAGGAAGAGCTAATAATTTTGTGATATCACCGGTGATAGATAATATCAATACTCATATTGTTTTTTACCATAATGTTTATCAGGGCAAAATTGATTATCAAACAGAAATAAGATTCGAAGCAAATGTAAGTTGTGATATGGCTTATAGTATTTCATCCTTTAAATTATATTATAGAAAAAAAAACGAATCAAGATGGCACGCCAATTATATGGATTCAGTCAGAATTAATGAGTATCTGACCACTATAGCAAATGATTATTATACGAAAGAAGATACTATTGAATACTATTTGAAAATTGAGCTGATAACTTTTGGAAATTATGGTTCCAAAAAGAAGATCCTGTTTCATCCCGTAAATGCTACAAATTATTATTATACATTCTGGTTTGATTCGGAAACTAGTGTACTTGACAATGATTCACCAAGTATTCAGCTATACCCAAATCCCAGCTCAGATTATATTACTCTCAAGAATTTGCATTATCAAAAAAATATTCTTTCTGGGCATAGCTTATCAGTTAGTATTATAAATAGCTGTGGCGAAATCTTTTATCAAGATAAACTATTAACAGCTTATTCCAAAAATGATGAGCTTAAAATTGATATTTCTGATCTGTATCCGGGGCATTATTATATCATGATTGTATCAGATAAAAAATCAATATGTAAATTATTTACTGTCCTCCGATAGCAATAAGCAGCGGCAAATTTGATAATTCTTTATAACTATTTTAAAATATCTTATTCTCTCTTTCCTTGTTTTTCTTAACCTAATTTTCTAATTTGCATATTACATAGCCCTTTTTATATAGGACTAAAAACAGATAATCGTTCCTTAACAAAAGTGAGCTTTTAAAATGTCACAATTAATACCAAACGAAATAAATAGACCAAAACCTTATGTTCTCTATGCCTCATGGGCTGATGGTTTTGAAAGTATGATCTCCTTAGAGGCATTCAGAGAAGAATGCCCATGCGCAGAATGCAAAGGTGAATCTATGAAAGGCCTTAACGGTCAGGTACTGCATTTCCCGGGTATGAAGCAATTCAAATCAGGCATGAATGAACTTCAAAGACTTGAGCCGGTCGGAAATTATGCTGTAACTGCAGTATGGGGTGACGGTCATGACTCGGGTATTTACCCATGGGAACTTTTCAGAAGAATATTTGAAGAGCACAAACTTACTCCAGAAAAACTAGTCGAATTAGATAAAAAAATGAACCAATAGAACTATTATTTTAGAGGTAGGAATATGACTTTGAAAGAGTTTCAGCAAGCTATAACTCAGGGGATTCCTGATGTATTGCCTGCTCCGAAAACTTACGAGCCGGAAATAAACCACGCTCCTAAAAGAAAAGATATTTTAACTGATGACGAGAAAAAGTTAGCTTTAAAAAATGCTTTGAGATATTTCGATCCTAAGCACCACGAAGAGCTTTCTAAAGAATTTTTGCAAGAGCTTAAAGATTATGGTAGAATCTATATGTACAGATTCCGCCCTGATTACAAAATTCACGCTCGCTCGATCAATGATTTCCCTCATAAATCTAAACAAGCTGCAGGCATTATGCTTATGCTTAGCAATAACTTAGATTATGCAGTTGCTCAGCACCCGCATGAGCTTATCACTTATGGTGGAAATGGCGCGGTATTCCAAAACTGGGCGCAATATCTGCTAACAATGAAGTATCTTTCTGAAATGACTGACGAGCAAACTCTTGTTATGTACTCAGGTCACCCAATGGGCTTATATCCGTCTCACAAAGATGCTCCTAGAGTTGTTGTTACTAACGGTATGGTTATCCCTAACTACTCTAAACCTGATGACTGGGAAAAATTCAACGCTTTAGGTGTTTCACAATATGGTCAGATGACTGCCGGTTCTTTCATGTATATTGGCCCTCAGGGTATTGTGCATGGAACAACTATTACATTGCTTAATGCAGGAAGAAAATTCTCTAAGGGCGGCAGCGGTCTTGCAGGTAAACTATACGTTACAGCAGGACTTGGAGGCATGTCAGGTGCTCAGCCTAAAGCTGCAGTTATTGCCGGTTCTGTAAGTATTTGTGCTGAAATCAATCCTAAACCTGCTAAAACTCGCCATGAACAAGGCTGGGTAGATGAAATATTTGACGATGTAGATAAAGTGATCGACAGAGCTTTGGAAGCAAAAGCTAATAAAGAAGCAGTGTCTCTTGCTTTTATCGGCAATATCGTAGATCTTTGGGAACGCTTAGTTGAAAGAGATATCGAGGTTGAATTAGGTTCTGACCAGACTTCTCTTCATAACCCTTGGGCAGGCGGTTATTACCCTGCAGGATTCAGCTATGAAGAATCTAATAGGATGATGAGAGACGAACCTGAAAAATTCAAAGAAGAAGTGCAAAAAACTCTTCGCCGTCACGTGGCTGCTGTAAACAAAATGGCTGAGAAAGGCATGTATTTCTGGGATTACGGAAATGCTTTCCTTCTTGAATCAAGCAGAGCCGGCGCAGATGTAATGAAACCTGGTACAAACAAATTTAAATATCCTTCTTATGTGGAAGATATTATGGGGCCAATGTGCTTTGATTATGGCTTCGGTCCATTCCGTTGGGTATGCTCAAGTTCAGATCCTAAAGATTTGGAAATGACTGACAAAATCGCAACTGAAGTATTAGAAGAAATGATGAAAACTGCTCCGGAAGAAATCAAACAGCAAATGGATGACAATATCCGCTGGATCAAAGAAGCAGGGAAAAATAAAATGGTTGTTGGCTCTCAAGCCCGCATACTTTATGCAGATGCAGAAGGTCGTATCAACATTGCAAAAGCCTTTAATGATGCTATCAAAGCAGGTAAAATCTCAGAACCTGTTATCTTAGGTAGAGATCACCACGACGTTTCAGGTACGGACTCTCCGTTCCGCGAAACTTCTAACATCTATGATGGTTCAAGCTTCACTGCTGACATGGCTATTCAAAATGTTATCGGCGACTCATTCCGCGGTGCTACATGGGTTTCTATCCATAATGGCGGCGGTGTAGGCTGGGGCGAAGTAATCAACGGCGGTTTTGGTATGATGCTTGACGGCAGCGAAGATGCTGAACGCAGATTGAAAATGATGCTTCACTGGGACGTTAATAACGGCATTTCAAGAAGAAGCTGGGCGCGCAACGAAGAAGCAATCTTTGCTATCAAACGTGCAATGGAAGCAGAACCAAGACTTAAAGTTACTCTTCCAAACATTGCAGACGACAATGTAATCGACGCAGCATTTGATAAGATTTTTAAATAAGCTGAGTGAATCAGCCACGGGGTTAACCCCATGGTCGAGAATGCATATATATTTTTTTGAAAGGGAGCTTCTGAAAAGGGGCTTCCTTTTTTTTGAAGAGGGCAGCCCTATTTTCTTCAAAAATTCCCTTTGAGAACTGTGTTATCTAAGCGAGTGCGAGGCATATAAGAATATTATGTTTTACAATTACCATTGAAATCATAAGCGTCGTTATTGATACTTACAAAAAAGCCGAAAATCAATTTGACTTCCGGCTCATTCTGAAATTTATAATTGAAAGCTTATTTTACTACTACAAATTGCCTAAAGAAAGATTTCCCATTTGAACTCACTTTTACAAAATAAGTACCTTGATTCAGATTTGAAATATCGATTTGAGTATCACTTGAAGTTAGAATTTTTCTTCCTTTCAAGTCATAAAGATCAATAGATTCTACAGTGTCTGCAAATTCTATATTTAAGATATTAGTTGCAGGATTTGGAAATAAGCTAAATTCAGGTGCACTATTTCCTTCATTTTCTTCTACTGAATCAGGAGTTTTAGAGATAAAGACTCCCTCAGAAGTATAAGCATATATCTGACCATTTGGCACGAAATCATAATTGATAACATATGCATCGCATACATTTTCAAGAAGGTTTTCCCACACTAAACCATCAGCACTCTTTAGCAAACCAAATGTTCCTGCTACATAGAAATTATCCTTATGGCATTTTGGATTGACGTGAAGATAATCTTCTTCATTACCCCAGACCAACGTCCAGTTGTCTCCACCATCGGTTGATACATGGACTACTCTGTTTTGTCGAATTATAATTTTATCTCCATCATAAGATAAATTTTCTATTGGATAAGCCTGATCTAAAAAATCAGAATTTAAAGTATCTGCCTGATCCAGTTTACCAAGAATTCCTTTGATAAGTTTATATCCCGTTTGCTCACCTTTCACTGCATAACATACTTCATTCGGAGAATGAAAATCCATAAGTTCAGGATCTTGACCAGTAAAATTACTACCACTTAAAAAGTCAACTTCGAAATGTTTAGTACCTTCTAAATCTATCCAGATGAAGAACACAAATTCCTCTGTTTCTCTTAGAACCTTAAAAGCAACAATATCATTCCATGTATCAATTACTTCTCCGTCTCTGGTACATGTTAATACGTCATTCTCCAGAGTGTATATATCTTTATTAAAAGCACAGTATTTTTGAGTATTTTTTTCTATTCTTTGCCATCCTGATTGATCTGACAATTCCCAATAATTATTATCCTCATTACTTATTATCTGGCAAAAACTATAATCTGTAAATTCTCTAAAGTGAGTACTAACAGGGAAAGTGTAGTTAGTCACTTCAAATTTTTTACTTTCAGGATTATAAACAAAAACGCCTATACCATGAATATAAATTTTACCATCAAAAATCTTTATATTTCTCTGTCCATAGAACATGACTTCGGAAATATCAGCTATTTCCCATTTGCTACCATTGTCATAACTTATAGCTACATTTTGTTCCATCTGATCAGTAGAACTTTGAGTTATGAAATTGACAGCAAGGACTTGATCATCAGCTCTAAATCCAAGGATATTGAAAGTATTGCCTTCCTGTTGAGTCAAAGATTTTAATTTATCTTCGAGATTATAAATCTCTGCCCAATTATCTCCAAGATCATTGGTTGCATAAACTTTATTTTCAGAAAGAGCAATCACGATATCTTTATGAATATATAAATATTCCGGTTGAATTGTTATCTCTTTCTTTGTCAATTCCTCAGTATTTGTATTGTATATTTCGAAATATTTTGTTCCTGTCTCGTAATCAGAATCAAAGAATACTAAAGATTCATCCTTGTATACTACAGCATTAACTGACATAAAATCAACTTCAGTTATTACATCTTCCCAGGTTTGACCATCATCTGTAGTTCTAATCAACTTAGTTCTATCAAAAGCAAAAACAGAACCACCTGCTTCATAAAAGCAATCTTCTGAATTAAAAATATCTGATGAAGAAGTAGCTTGCCATGTATCACCGTCATCTTTGGAGATCATTATTGGCCAATCAAAAGCAGATGCGAATAATGTACCACTTTTTGCTTTGTAAATATCAACTACACTTCTCAGATAGCCGGCATAATTAATTAAAGTATCCGAAACCTGAATATGATTGCCATAAGAAAAAGAGGTGCCGTCGTCTAACGATTTTCTTATTCCGAGTGAACCAAGATATATTTCATCTCCGGTTTTATAGAATCTATAGATCGGGCCTGAACCAGGGATATAGGTTTTTACCCACTCAATTGCATGGGCATTTGTGACAAAGAAAAAAGATAAAGCTATTAATAATAAAAATTTAAACATTGTATTCCTTGAAGTCATATAATAAAATTTCAATTCCGAATTAGAAGATAATCCAAGTATCAGGCATTTCCTGCTTCAATTTTTCAATTTCCTCTTTCGGTATCGGATTATCATAAAGAGCAAGAGTTTCAAGCGAAGTAAGATTTTTTACCCAGCTTGGCACACTTGTTAAATTATTCCCATAAAGGTAAAGTTCTTTAAGCTTGCTGAGATTTGCCAAAGTAGAAGGAAGTTCTTTTAATTCGTTATTCTGCAAACGTAAGATCTCCAATTCAGCGCAAAGTCCAATTTTTACACTCAGATTTTTCAACCTATTATTATCAAGATCCAGACGAGTTATCTTTGGCATGTTGAAGAAATTAGATGGCAATGTAGTTAGCTTATTAAAACTTAAATGCAGCCAGGATATATTGGTAAAATTCCCGAATGATTCCGGTAAGGCATCCAGCTGATTATAATTCAAGTCCAGTTGGCTTAGATTTTTAAGATTGCCAATATTGGCAGGCAACTGTTTTATGTCGTTACTCGGTAAAAGCAACCACCCCAAAGTAGTTTTTTCACATATATCAGAAGGTAATTCCTGCAACATATTATTCCCGGCCACGAGTGTGACCAGATAATTTGGCAAACAGCCTTCAGGTATCGTTTTAATATAATTATCTTTCAATAGCATTGTATGCACTTTATGATATTGTTTAAAATCTGTGCATAAACTTGTTATACTGTAGCCGGAAAGATCTATCTTCTCAGTTACGTCCGGGGAATACATCTCATTAAGGAATTCGCACCCGTCAAACTCAAACTCTAAAGGATTTTCTTCTTCGGCTTTAGGCGTAACAGGAGAATCATCTTTGCAGCTGAAGAGTGTAAACGAAATTAGCAATAAAAATGCAGCAATATTTAAATTCTTCATTTTACTCCTCATATCGAATTATTGGCAATTTTTCAACTTCTTTATCAAGCACTATTTTAATAACTTCAAAAGGACCATCTACTTCCAGATTAGTTGCTTTTGTAAATATCACTTGATCTTCTTCTATACTAAAGCTCACTTCGTTATCGCTGTTTAGAGTAGATACTTCTTTGATTTCAGCATCCAGTTTAGGTAATATGATAATATTATTTCCCCAGTTTTTGACATGAAGGTAAACTGCTTTATCCTTGTAAGTAGCACCGGCTTGCGGGAAGTCGGCATAAGGACCTCCGTTTGTTGAGTAAATACATTCACCATACTTCTTTAGCCATTTCCCTGCATCCAAAATTCTTTGAGCATGATCGGCATCTATAGTACCATCAGGTCTAGGACCAATACCTATTGTAAAAATTCCGTCATTGCAAACAGCTCTGGAAAGATTTGAAAGTACATCATCAGCTGTCTGCAAAATATCATTTTCAACAAAAGACCAATGCCTTCCTAAACCATATAGAGCCATCCACATTTTGCTATTTTTAAAATCATACATATGCCCTTCCGGTGTTTCATAATCACCTTTGTAAAGGCATCTGTCATTGATTATCATGTTAGGATGCTTATCCCATATTTTGGCGATAATGTTTTCTCCGTTAAAATATTCTGTAGGGAATCTGGAATCAAAAAACATCATCTCAGGAGAATATCTATCAGAAAGTAATTCTTCTATTTGTCCTTCCATTCTAGTGAGATAATCGCCATGACTTGCTTTCATAAAATCAGGATCTTTCCAGTCCGGAACTGAATAATAGAAACCAAATTTGAGACCTTTAGCTTTCGAGGCCTGAGATAATTCATAAGAAATATCTTTACCATAAGGACAATTTGGATGAGTAATTTTATAATCATTATAAGCATTTTCTGTTTCAAAGTTACAAAATCCATCATGATGCTTGGACACAAAAAGGAAATACTTGAACCCACTATTCTGGAAGATATCTACCCATTCGTCAGGATTGAATTTTGTAGGATTATACTGCTTGTACAAAGAGTCATACTCCTCCGGGGTATGAGTGACAGGACCAAAATCAGAATGATACGGATCCGAACCGTCTCCCCTGTCTGAAATTCTGCACCAGCTTATTTCTTCACCTGTTAGAGTTCCCGGTCCAAAATGTACCATAACTCCAAATTTTGCCTCTTGCAGCCACTTGACTCTTGCTTCATATTCCAGTTTGGAATATGTACTTTTGGTATTCACAGGAGAAGAACCGCTATCATCATCTCCACAGGAAATAATAAAAGGAAGAATCAGCGATATTATAAAAAAGAATTTAAATTTCATGAGCTATCCTTCGCTAACTAACTTTACAAATCACATAAAACATATAATATACTAAACTTTTTAACATCATAGGTTCAATAAAGTCTGATTTTCTGATTTTAATATTATCCATCTTTATACGTATATTATTGAAAGTATAGATATTTATTCCGGCAGTTGATATGCAAAAAAAATGGATGATATATGGAGCTTATGGCTTTACCGGTTCTTTATTAGCTAAGATTGCTGCTGATAAGGGTTTTAAGCCTGTCCTAGCCGGAAGAGATGCCTTGAAGACTAAGCGATTAGCTTTAAGTTTAGGATTAGATTTTAAAGTATTTTCCCTAGATGAGGATAGTATAATTGAGAAAAATCTCAAAGATATAGATTTACTTTATAATCTTGCAGGTCCATATTGCAAAACTGCTCCTACTATGGTAGAAGCCTGCCTAAGAACTAAAACTCATTATATGGATCTTACAGGTGATATAGAAATATATGATTTTTTATACTCTCTTGACAAAGTAGCAATTGAAAACGAAATTCTGATAATGCCCGGAGTTGGATTTAATGTCATAGCTACAGAGTGTGTTGCGGCACATACTGTACAGAAGCTGTCTACTTGTGATCACTTAGACATTGTAATGGCTACGCAGGCAAAACCTAGTAAAGGTACTTTTAAACAGATGATTGCGCTTTTGCCCAGAGGTGGATATGAAATAGAAAATCATGAATTGAAACGGCGTAATATTGGAAAATCGGATATAAAAATCAAATATCCTGATAAAAGAAGAACTCCTTTTTCAATTCCTATTGGGGAGCTAATCGCCTGTCACAAATCATTAAACATAGCAAATATTCGTGTCCACTACGCAATGTCTTCTTCCTGGGTAAGGATGACAGAAACGATGATAGATATTATTGCTAAATTCAGCGGTAAAAATTATGGTAAGAAGGTACTAAGCAATTTCGCCTCAAACTATATAAAAGGTCCCGACGAAACTTCCATGCTTCATGATAAAGCTTATGTTTATGCAAAAGCCTCCAGTGACCTGGGAGTATATGCAGAGACTATGATTAAGACTCCCGAGCCATATTATTTTACGGCGCTTATAACTCTTAAAGTGATTCAAAAAGTTCTCGATGGCGAATATAAAGGTGCTTTAACTCCTGTAGAAGCCTTTGGAAGCAGTATTATCTTCGAAGTAGAAGGCGTAGAATACGTTTAGTTTTGTATATAAAAGAAATGCACCTTAAACTGGTGCACTTCTTTATTTCTATTTTCAGTTTGACCTTAATTCCCTGCTTCTGCCATCACACCTTTTATATTAATATAGTAATACGTTCTCTCCGCCAAAGTTACATTTCCAAGGTGTAGTTCATCTTTACCGGTTTGTACATAATGCATACAGAAATCGTTTTTAGGTATTTTCAAATCTCCAACTACAGCTTTTATCAAAGGATTTGTTCCATTTAGAAGTTCGTCCATTGTTCCTTTTACCAGCAGTTTACCATTTGCATTCCATATTTCAAAATAAAGAGTATAGCTGCTGCCGTCTTCAATCATCTCTATATCTTTCTTTTCTCGCCAGAACCATGAATCTATAAATTCAGATTGATATTCCTTGCCATTCACTGCAAATATTCCGGAAGGCTGCACTTTAATATTTGCTGAATAAATTGTATTTGCTTCAGCATTTTCCATATGCTTATATATTTCTGCAATCAGATCATTAATAAGTGCATCTGTATCATCTGCGTCTTTAAATCTTTTAATTGGAACTTCGATTGAAATAAATTCTTTATTTTGATCAATTACAAAATAGATATGATATTGCTCCCATTCGAAGCTGGAACGACCTAAATGTTTCGCTAAAATATTTTCAAGCACAGTCGGATTATCTATAAATCCTTTCAAGCCTCGTTCAATTGGATGATCTACATCAACCTCGATTTCTTCTATTACGTTCTCTGCTAGTTTTCCTGCTTTCACAGGGTATGATTGCATCTCTGTATCTTTTGCTCCTATTTCAAACGAAATACAACTTACAACAGACTCTTTTGTTCCAATCCCCATTCCGCCTGTAAACTTATTAGACAAATCCATTCCTTCAACCAAAATTTGAGTATCTGCCTGACGTGCACCACGGATATTTAATCCTGAACCAGAGCTTGAAGAAGGCATTTTGCTTATTTGAATTTTCTGTATTGGTGCATATAAATCCTTATCTGCACTAGGATTATAATTCTGATTCGAAAGACTGTCGTCCACCACTTCAGTATCCACAGCCACGAAGGAAGTGTGGTTGGTCATTAAGTGATATTTTAGACCAAGCTCAACGATTTCGTCTTTGTTTGCATTTTTAAATTTAGCTTTATTTCCATAATAACGTGTATTTGGAAAATCCTGTATCGTTTGGAGTTTTCTTCTTGCCCAAAGATATTTAAGTACCTGTGAAGTATCTTTTTGAGCAAAGCGTTCTACTTCGAAATATGTTTTCATTTCCTGCTTGCCATTCTGCCCATTTACGTAAACAGTGCCTTCGGGTGTTCCTCTATATTTACCACTAATTATAATAGGTCTTTGCGCAAATACATCAGGAATCTTTTCAGGTACTATATCATATGCATCGAATCCGTCAAAATCTATTTTAATATCTGTCATCACAGGAGATTCAATGTATTTTTTAAATCTATCAGCTTCTTTGTCGGCATCTTCCATATTTGTAATTATAAAAGGCTCACTCATTGATACATTTGCTAGTCCTTCAATCAAATATCTGTTTACAGAATTACCAATTCCAAATGGAAATACATTACCTTTATCCAAATTCTCTGATAAATACTCAATTACATCTAAATCCGCATCAATAAATCCATCAGTAATAAGAACAACCGAACGCGAATACTTATCCAATTTCGGTAAATCCATCGCTTTTTGGAGAGCTGGAAGTAATTCAGTACCGCCGCCGCCACGCTCATTAGAAAGGAAGTCAAATCCTTTTTGAAGATTTTCAACTGAGGCAGGCTTTGATTCATCAAATAGCACTTCTTTGCTGCCTGCAAACTTGATTATATTAAACATATCTTTTTCGTTTGTTTTCTCAAGCAGGTTACCTAAAAGGTGGATTGCAGTTTCAATCGGTTTGCCATTCATAGAGCCTGAAACATCAACAACAAACACATATTCTCTCGGTAATATCTCTTCAGCAGGCACACGTTTAGGTGCTTGAAGCATAAGTAAAAAGAAGTTTTCTTCTTCTCCTTCATGTATCAAGAGACCACTTTCTACCTTCTTGCTTACCATTTCATATTCCAGAATAAAGTCTCTGTCCAACTGTGTTGGCGTATTCATTCTCACAAATGTCTTATTATCAATCTGTTCCGCAGAGATGGTGTGTGTATTGCATCTTACTTTCTCAACATCAAATATAGATGAAATACTAATATTTATATCAAAGTCGATTTTCTTACTTGTTGCACCATTGCTAAAAATATCATATCCGCTTCTGTTTCCGATATTTTCATAATGGTTCTGATATCTTTCACCGATATTCGTTGGAAGTACAAAACTATATGTATAATCTTTATATTCTATTATTTCTGAATATTCAACTATTACCTGAATTGTATCACCTGAATATATATTTGCAACTTCTGTCGTAAAAATATTCGGTTTTTCCTGAGACAAAAGTGAAGCTCGTTTACCTTCTTTCTTAGCTGTTTCGAAAGTCTCTCTTGCTTGCTGCTTCTCTTGGATCTGAGCATAAATTACTCTGTCTTTTATCTTCATTGTCATTCCGTTAACAGCTGCCTGAGTTGAACCCGGGAAGCGATATTTTGCATCTACCTTCTGTCCTGAAACATTAACAAATGTCTGTGTCAATTTCACATTCGCAATATTTCCGACAATATCAACATCCGCTTTATAAGAATTAAGTGGAAATTGTTTTTGCTCGCCTTTTAGTACATAATACATAATAGGAAGATTCATACCTTCCTTCGGTGTATAAGCAAAAAGCGAGTTAGATTGCATCAATAAAGAAGAGCATAAAATAAATATCAAATAAATAATCTTATTCATATAATTGTCTCCATAGTTACCTTTCTTATAAGACTCACAAAAAGACAATTAAGTTACAAATTGCTAAAAGTTTTTTCTGACAACGCTCTTTTCAGCCAATACAAAATGTAAAAAGGCTGCTCATATTATCTTTGATAAAAAGAAATAATGAGCAGCCTTCAAATCTATAAAAGCTTCTTATTTACTTTGTGACTACACCTTTTAAGCGGATGTAGTATTTTTGTTTTTCATTCAAAAACGCATTTTTCAAAAATATAGTTTTATAAAAAGAGTAGTAGTACAAACAATATCCGCCATCGAAAATTTCAATTTTCCCGTTAGAATTTTGAACAAACGGATTACTTGAATTAGTAATATTGTCCAACCTGCCTTTGTCAACTAATTCCTTGTTTGCATCCCACGCTTCATAAAAAAGAGTATACTTCGTACTGTCCGGAATGATATTCATTGAGTCTGTATTTTCTTGCCAAATATTTTCTTTCAACTCTGTTTTGTATATTTTGCCATCAAGTTTAATTAATCTTCTTGGAGTCAGAGGCACTTCAATAACATATACTCTATTTCCTTCAACTTCAGTTAAGTTCGCAGCTATTATTTTAATAGCTTGTTGAATAAAAGTCCGCTTAAATGAAGGCTTTAATTCCGCCAAAACAGGCAATTTTACTGCAGAGAAGACTTTATTCTGATCAATCACAACTTCTATTGAGACTATTCTTCCTTCATCGATGGAGACATAATTACTATACAGATTAAATAAAGAATCCAGTTGTTTTAAAGATTCATGATCTCTAAATATAGTATAAAAATTACGTTGATTATATAGCATATCAATATTAACTGTATCACCATCTCTATATAAGGTATCCAGTTCCCCGTCTTTTACCGGGAACATTTGATATTCATATTGACTTTCTATTTCAGATGGGATTTCATCTTCCACTGGACTATCAAAATCAATATTACTAGCAAAACCTCCTAAATCGGATCCATCTCCTCCATCTGCTGCGGCTCTACTCATAACATCCATATAAGCAAAACTTTTATATTCAGTTGGTTCAACGGCTACAAACTCATCCGGTTCAGGTTCTGCAGGAATGATGGCAGACTTATTATAAAATACGAACTTTTGATTTTTATCAAATTCATTTATTATATTATTTTTCTTACTAATAGTTTGAGAGTCATTTTCAGAAGAAACAAGATTCTTTCCCACTTCTGTATCCACAGCTACAAACGAAGTATGATTTGTCATCAGGTGATATTTTAAACCTAAATCAATAATTGCAGCTTTATTTTTATCAGCGGATTCAAATGAATATTCTCCCGGGATATCCTGCAATGTTTGAAGTTTTCTTCTTGCCCACAGGTATTTTAGCACTTGAGAAGTATCTTCTTCAGCAAAGCGTTCCACTTCGAAATATGTCTTCATCTCCTGCTTGCCATTCTGCCCATTTACATAAACTATGCCTTCAGGAGCGCCTCTAAATTTGCCACTGATTATAATAGGTCGCTGAGCGTATACATCCGGGATTTTTTCCGGTATAATATCATAAACGTCTAATCCTTCGAAATCTATTTTTATATCAGTCATGACTGGAGAGTCAATATATTCTTTGAACTTATCAGCTTCTTTGTCAGCATCTTCCATATCTGTAATTATAAATGGTTCACTCATTGAAATATTAGCCAGTCCTTCGATAACGTACCTATTTACAGACTCTCCAATACCAAATGGAAATATATTACCTTTATCCAGATTCTGAGATAAATATTCTATTACTTCCAAATCTGCTGAAATAAAGCCATCTGTTATTAAAATTACTGAACGCGAATACTTTTCCAATTTAGGTAGTGTCATAGCCTTTTTAAGTGCTTCCAACAATTCAGTGCCACCACCGCCACTTTCATCTGCAAGAAAATCGAAACCTTTTTGTAGATTCTCCATTGTTGCAGGTTCTGCCTTGCTAAAGAGTACTTTATTACCACCTGCAAATTTGATCACATTGAACAAATCTTTTTCATTCGTTTTTTCAAGCAAATTGCCAAAGAGATGTATCGCTGTTTCCAATGGCTTCCCATTCATAGAGCCAGAAACATCCACAACAAATACATATTCTCTTGGCAGTATCTCTTCTGCAGACACGCGTTTAGGTGCTTGAAGCATAAGTAAAAAGAAGTTTTCTTCTTCACCTTCATGAATTAGCAAGCCACTTTCTACCTTTTTGCTCACCATTTCATATTGGAGGATAAAATCTCTATCCAAAGCAGAAGGAGTATTCATTGTGACAAATGTCTTATTGCCTTCCTGCTCAGTAGAAATCGTATGAGTTTTACATTTTACTTTAGCAACGTCAAATATTGAGGAAATGCTGACGTTGATATCAAAATCTATAGTTTCAGTAGCATGTGGGTTTTGATATATATCATATCCATCTTTTGTTCCGGTTTTTTCATTATACCCCTGGTAGCGTCCACCAATCTTAGTTGGCAATACAAAACTATATGTATAGTCTTTATATTCTATTATTTCTGAATATTCAACTATTACCTGAATTGTATCTCCGGCATATATATTTGCCACTTCCGTAGTAAAAATATTTGGTTTTTCCTGAGACAAAAGTGAAGCTCGTTTGCCTTCTTTTTTTGCAGTTTCAAATGTTTCCCGTGCTTGCTGCTTCTCTTGGATCTTAGCATAAATCACTCTGTCTTTTATCTTCATCGTCATACCGTTAACTGCTGCCTGAGTTGAACCCGGGAAACGATATTTAGCGTCTATTTTCTGTCCGGAAACATTGATAAAAGTCTGAATTAATTTCACATTTGCAATATTTCCGACAATATCCACATCTGCATTATATGACTGAAGGGGAAACTCTATAGGTTCACCTTTATAAATATAAAACATGCTAGGAACGGAAGGTTCTTCATAATCTCCGTAAGAAAATTGCGAAGTCGATTGAGTAGTCAGGAATAAGCACAAAATAAAAATCAAAGGAAAGAGCTTTTTCATTTGAGAGTCTCCAAGAGTATATTTCTGTCAAAACAAAAAAAAGCAATTTTGTTACAAATTGCTAAAAGTATTTTTTGAATTAACTATGTCAATGTATAAAACTTAAAAGGCTTCTTATATCATAATTGCTATAGCAAAATACAAGAAGCCTTATAAAGATATAAATCAGCAAACTTATTTATTAACTACACCTTTGAGGCGTATATAATAATTTTTATAACTATTAAGTTTGAAACTACCAAGTTGAATAGGATCATGCAAACTGCAATAGTGCATACAAAACTCACCTTCCGGTACAATCACTTTTCCATATACACTTGAAATGAATGGATTTGTTGAATTGTAAATATTTTCAAGAATACCTTTACTGATTAATTTTTTATTTTCATCCCAAACTTCAAAAATCATACTATACTTCGTATAATCAGGTATATTGCTCTCTATCTCTTCTCTCCATACATAACCATAACTTAATGTTGCATAATTGATACCATTGATATCGAATTCACCTGATGGTTTCACAATTATTGAAGATTCGTATATGCTATTAGACATAGTCTCTTCTACAGATTCAAGTATTGCTTCAACAAATTCTTCTATAAAGCTGGAGTAGTTCTTGATTTCACAGAAATCACGAGTATTCAGCCTAATAATTGCAATCTCATTTTTTTCATTAGTTATGATAGAGAAGTTAAATTCCGATTCTAAAAATGAATGGATTCCAAAATATTTTATATATATATTCTCTATCTTCGACTTGTCATTAAAGATAAGGATATCACTTCTACTCACTACATCATCTATTTTTAACTCGTAAAAGTCTCCTTCATTATAGGATTTATCTAATGTACCGTCTTTAACTGGAAATAGTTTGTACCAACTATTCTCTTTGTATAAATAACTGATCGTATCGCTGTAATTAACATCTCCTCTCAAGAATCGAAAGTCTTTTGCATATGGCCAATTAGCTTCCTCTGGTTCAAAAGTATTTAACAGCGTTAAGGGACTTAAGCTATAATCCACATCTTCTCGACTATTTAATCTTTCTACATTTGTCTGCTGCGGTTCTGCTTCCGTATCCACAGCTACAAAGGAAGTATGATTTGTCATCAGGTGATATTTTAAACCTAAATCAATAATTGCAGCTTTATTTTTATCTTTTTTTCTAAATGAATGTTCTCCCGGGAAATCCTGCAATGTTTGTAGTTTTCTTCTTGCCCACAGGTATTTTAGCACTTGAGAAGTATCTTCTTGAGCAAAGCGTTCCACTTCGAAATATGTCTTCATCTCCTGCTTGCCATTCTGCCCATTTACGTAAACTATGCCTTCAGGAGCGCCTCTAAATTTACCACTGATTATAATAGGGCGTTGAGCGTATACATCAGGGATTTTTTCCGGTATAATATCATAAACGTCTAATCCTTCGAAATCTATTTTTATATCAGTCATGACAGGAGAGTCAATATATTCTTTGAACTTATCAGCTTCTTTGTCAGCATCTTCCATATCTGTGATTATAAATGGCTCACTCATGGAAACATTAGCAAGTCCTTCGATAACGTACCTATTTACAGACTCTCCAATACCAAATGGAAATATATTACCTTTATCCAGATTCTGAGATAAATATTCTATTACTTCCAAATCTGCTGAAATAAAGCCATCTGTTATTAAAATTACTGAGCGCGAGTATTTCTCCAATTTAGGTAGTGTCATAGCCTTTTTAAGAGCTTCCAACAGTTCAGTGCCACCATAGCCACTTTCATCTCCAAGGAAATCGAAACCTTTTTGCAAATTCTCCATAGTTGCAGGTTCTGCCTTGCTGAAGAGTACTTTATTATCACCTGCAAATTTGATCACATTGAACATATCTTTTTCGTTAGTCTTTTCAAGTAAGTTGCCAAATAGATGTATCGCAGTTTCTATTGGTTTACCACTCATTGAACCGGAAACATCTACCACAAATACATATTCTCTTGGCAGTATCTCTTCTGCAGGCACGCGTTTAGGTGCTTGAAGCATAAGTAAAAAGAAGTTTTCTTCTTCTCCTTCATGTATCAATAAACCACTTTCTACCTTTTTGCTTACCATTTCATATTGAAGAATAAAATCTCTATCCAAAGCAGAAGGAGTATTCATTTTGACAAATGTCTTATTGCCTTCCTGTTCAGCAGAGATCGTATGAGTTTTACATTTTACTTTAGCAACATCGAATATTGAGGAAATGCTGACGTTGATATTAAAATCTATAGTTTTATTATAATATGGATTCTGATAAACATCATATCCATCTTTTGTACCGGTTTTTTCATACATATTTTGGTAGCGTTCACCTATCTTTGTTGGCAACACAAAACTATATGTATAATCTTTGTATTCTATTATTTCTGAATATTCAACTATTACCTGAATTGTATCTCCTGCGTAGATATTTGCTACTTCGGTAGTAAAAATATTTGGTTTTTCCTGAGACAAAAGAGAAGCTCTTTTGCCTTCTTTTTTTGCAGTTTCGAAAGTTTCACGGGCTTGGTGCTTCTCTTGAATTTGCGCATAAATCACTCGGTCTTTTATTTTCATCGTCATTCCATTAACTGCTGCCTGAGTTGAACCGGGGAAGCGATATTTAGCGTCTATCGTCTGGCCGGACACATTGATAAAAGTCTGAGTTAATTTTACATTCGCAATATTTCCGACAATATCCACATCTGCATTATATGACTGAAGGGGAAACTCTATAGGTTCACCTTTATAAATATAAAACATGCTAGGAACGGAAGGTTCTTCATAATCTCCGTAAGAAAATTGCGAAGTCGATTGAGTAGTCAGGAATAAGCACAAAATAAAAATCAAAGGAAAGAGCTTTTTCATTTGAGAGTCTCCAAGAGTATATTTCTGTCAAAACAAAAAAAAGCAATTTTGTTACAAATTGCTAAATATATTTTCTGTTATTTCCAATGACATCTGAATACTAGAAAGTTTATTCAAATAATCCTTTATGCAGAAGTTTAAGAAGTTTTGTGGAATCTTCTTTTTTGCAGGTAAGCAGTATGGCATGTTTAGAAAATCCAGTGTAAATATCCGTGCCTTTGCTGTGAGCAAGCACTGAGTGAATAATTCTAAGAAGCCCAGCTGATTTATTTACATTGTTGCCGCAGATTGCTATAATATCAGTTTCTTCTACTTC
This sequence comes from Kapaibacterium sp. (SeqCode), assembly GCA_965140345.1. Lineage (GTDB taxonomy): Bacteria > Bacteroidota > Ignavibacteria > Kapaibacteriales > UBA2268 > JBFHIJ01. The sequence continues at coordinate 244,310 of OZ223201.1, read as the reverse complement.
TCCATCCAGCAATTGGCGCAAGTCCGGCATATTCTCAAAAATTACTATTTTCTGTCCGTCAGATTCTGCTGAGTATAATATTTTGGATCTATTTATTATTGTCTCAGTGAGCTCTTCTGCAGTATGATTAATAAGGCAATCTTTTTTCAAAACAATAGATTGAATATCAATTGTATCCGAATCAACTGCAAAAATTGTCGTTCCCGGATTGACCTGATCAAAAGTATTTAAAATTTTGACCGGAATATTTGCTTCCATTGCAGGCAGCAGCGTATCAGGATGTATAACTTTTGCACCAAAGAAGGATAACCTTCTGACCTGCTGAAAGCTTAGGCTGGTAAGCTGTTTAGCTCCCGGCACTATTCGCGGATCAGTACTTAAGATTCCATTTACATCTGTATATATCTTAATTCCTTCAGCACCCAAAGCTTCACCATATATTGCTGCAGTATAGTCCGAACCGCCTCTGCCAAGTAAAGTTGTATGCCCACAGGTATCAGAAGCTATAAATCCCTGAGCTACTATGATCTCATATTTCTCGAATAGATTTGTCAGAGATGAGCAGTTTTCTTTTGTCAACTGAGTATCACATTTTGCAGAAGAGTAATTACTGTCTGTTTTAATATATTCTCTGGAATCAATAAGGCTGGAGTTGCTACCCATTTTCTTACAATAGGCTTCAAATATTATAGTTGAAAACATTTCTCCGAAAGAGACAACTTTTGCAAAGTTTTTATCTGTGTATTCTCCTAGTATAGCAATACCTTCAAGCATATCGCGCAGCTTAGAAAAACATATGTCAAAAGTACTGAGAGAATCAGTATCAAGGAGATTATTTATAAGCTTAATATGATGCGCCAGAATAGATTCCAGTAGATCCAAAGCTTCCTGTTTATCAGTAATAAGAAGTTGCGGCAAAGCAACCAGCATATCAGTTATACCGGAACATGCAGAAAGTACAACAATCTTTGACGATTGTTGCCGTATAACTGCTTGATATGCCTGCTGCATGGCGGAAGCATCTTTTACAGATGTTCCACCAAACTTCATAACTACCATCTATTCCTCCATGAACTTAGCTAGATGTTCAGCATCTGTCAGGTGTACTAATGCAAAATTATCTTTAAGTTCTTCAACAGCTGCTTTTGCCATATCCAGAGAAATTTTGTATTTATAAGCAAAATGCCAGATATCAATTGGGCCGATAGAGACCTCCAGTGCAAGTAATTGAGCAACACTGAGTTTATCTTTATTTCTGAATCTGGTTCTGGAAGTTTCTATATAAACTTTAGACTCTTCATCAGTCATATGCTTTTCGTTAAAGAAATAATTATCATTATTAGCTAGATCGCAGATTGGAAAACCTCTTCCGTCCTGTTCAACCAAATTAGGCAGAAATATAATACTTACTATATAAGGTTCGTGCAATTCTCCTTCCCATAGATCTTCCCAAACTTTAGGATCATTTTCTTTAAGCCATTCCTGAAATTCTATTTCGTACTTAGGTAGCTTAAATAAAGATCTATGTTTTAGTTCTGCAACAATTTTATTTGCTAATTTTTCGTCAAGCTTTGCAAACATTTCTTCCGGGAAATCCAGAAAAGCTTTTTCTTTATGCTCTTTGAGGCACCACATTAAAGCTTCTTTTGTGTCCATCTTCTATCAACCTACCTTATAAATTGTATCAGTTTATCATAACAAATCTAATAAATACTTATAAGCGGTGTGGTATTTTTTTTCTACTCAAAATTTCATCATTATCACAACCCAGAAAACCCGCATTTTTGCATACTTTCTTTGAAACATGAAGTTTCCACAATAAAAATGAATAAAAATTTTACCGGGTATCGAAAATTAAGTAGTTCTACTTATATTTTGCCTAATACTTATTCGTATTATTGTATAAGAGTTTATCCTAATACATTTGGAGTAAATAGAAATGGAAGCTTCAAATCAAAATCCGAAAAACAAGCCCAAAAGCACTGTAACTCACTTTTCTTTTAGTCTATCCGCTTTTACATCAGATACTAAAAGTGGAAAGAAAAAATGTGCTGCTGACGAAACTTTAAATTATTATCGTATAAGACGCCGCATAAGAGAATCAGGCTTATATTGATTTCAGATACAATCTAAGTATTCCTACTGAAAGATTTTTCCTGGACTCAATAAAAAGACTACCCAATTTATCGTAACTAATATTTAAAGCGAAATAATAAGTTTTTCCGTCAAGTACTTGCCAACCTACAAACCAACCTACTTTTTGGACAATTAATAGTCCGGTTTTATAATATAGCTCTCCAAAACTTGTATCCTGCAGCATAATTTCTTTAGTTTTTTTCATTGTTTCAGCAGAAAACGGAAGCTGATTATTTTTGAGTTTTCTTAGAAATTGAATCTGTTCCATTGCGCTTATCTGCAAAGAATTATCTAACCAATATCGATCAATCTCTTTTCCTATCGTTGTATTTCCATAATCGCAAGTGTCCAAATATTTTTGTGCATAATCTCTTCCAAGCTTGCGAGCTAATGCCTGATAATACCACACAACAGAATTTTTAAATGCTGAATTAAGTGAATGATTTCTATTCCAGGAATCAAATGAATGCTTCGTGCCATCCCATTTAATCGTATATGTGCTGTCAGAGGCAACACCAGATTCAAAGGCAAGCAGCGTATTAAATATTTTATATGTTGATGCCGGTCCATAGCGTCTTTCTGCTCTTGCACTATCATATATAAATATATCATCATCGTTTTCGTTATAAATAACAATACACCCCGGATAGCTGTTTTTAAAAAGACTATCTGTAATTTTTAATAAATCTTTATGCTTTTCTTGGGCATTAGCAGAATAAGACATAGAAATGAATGCAATAATTATTATATTCACTATTGATTTGATAAAGTACATATCGTTTTACCTTTTTTAGTTGCTAACAACACAAATATACATATTTGTAATATAATAATCTATTTGCTCGTTTAAGCTTTGATTATATAAAAAATGTTTGTAACTTTATTAAGCGTGCTTCATAGATAAAATACTAACCGAGGAATATATGAAGAAAATCAAAACTAATCCGCTTGTAAGTGATGATTCTGTTCAGGCTATACTGGGAATAGCTAAAGCTTATCAGAAAAGTAAAGTATTACTGACAGCTTTAGAATTAGACATCTTTACTGCATTAGGTGATACAGAGAAAACCTGCGAAGAACTCGCTTCAGAAATTAATGCTCAGCCCGAAGCACTTGAAAGATTATTAAATGCGCTTTGCGCCTTGAATTTATTAGTTAAACACATCAATACATATCAAAATACTAAAGGTACTGCAAGATTCCTTGTCAGAGGTAAAGAAGAGTATCTTGGCTCTCTAAATCACATTGCAAACCTTTGGGAAACATGGGGTGATTTAACTGATGTAGTAAAAACAGGCCAAGCACAGAATTATAAAGCTTTGGAAGATAAAAGTGACGAGTGGATCAAAGATTTTGTAGAATCTTTGCATTCTCAATCTGCAATGAAAGCACCGGATATAGTCTCACTTTTAGACCTTAAAGGTGTAAAAAGAGTATTAGATATCGGTTGTGGTTCTGCAATTTACTGTGTTGCCTTTGTAAAAGCTAAACCGGATTTAAAAGCAGTTGCTTTTGACCATCCAAATATTATTCGCGAAACTCAAAAATATATAGAATACGAAAATCTAAATTCCAGAATTGAAGCTGTAGGCGGTGATGCTTTAACTGATGACTTTGGAGAAGGATTTGATTTAATTTTTGTTTCTGATTTGATCAGCCAATATTCTTTATTTGAAAATATAGGTATTTTCCAGAGAGTGCACGCAGCATTAAACCCCGGAGGCAGATTAGTTGTTCAAGATTATATCATTGATGACGATAAGCTGGGTCCATTAAAAGCTGTAATGCAATCTATAAATATGATGGTAAATACTCCTAAAGGAAATATTTATACTCAAACAGATTTGTGGATTATGATGAAGGAAGCCGGATTCCCTGAAGTTAAGAGAATTGCCACACCTTTCGTTACCGATTTAATGGTCGCAACGAAAGACGACGATGACATTTTTAGAAGATTCCACGGTTACGAATAAGAAGAATTGAAATTGATAAAAAAAGGGGATGCATTACTCATCCCCTTTTTTATTTTTATTTTTTACCGTTCAGATGCACCAGTGCATCATGCATTTTGCCATTCATATATATCTCTGGCACAACCACGTCACATTCCTCAAAACGCAACTTAACGCCTGACTCACGGAACATGGTGTAAGTTCTCTCATAAGCATCTGACCATTTATTATTAGTCAGTTCATCATAAAAACTCTGCCCGTTTCTATGGATCACAACTTCTGAGATACCACTTTGTATTATGCCTCTTGCACAATCATTGCAAGGTGTCCACGGCACATATAACTTGCATCCCTTTAGATTAATGCCACGTCTGGCAGCATTATAAATAGCATTTCTTTCTGCATGCTCAACCCAAAAGTACTTCTCGCCACCATCTCTGGATAGTCTGGTTCTATTAGGATCTGGTTCTACACCACGTGGCAAAGAGTTGTATCCGGTGGAAACAAGTATATTATCAGAATCAACTATAACCGAGCCAACATGAGTGTGCTCATCTTTACTACGCATACCAACTAAGTAGCACATAGTTATATATAATTCGTCCCAGTTAGGTCTTTTCATATCTATTTTCTTTAATATTATAAATAATTATAAATATAAGGCATTATGTTTTTATAGCAAAGACTTATCTACTTTGAAAATATAATGTTGTTTACAACAAGCTCAAATATTTATCATTTTGATACAATATGGAAAATCAAACCGTAGATTATATTCATAGAATATACTATTTCTTATTGCTGCTTAATAGAAATTATATAAATTTGAAATACTTCAAAAAAATATTTTCCCTAAACAATTAGAGATTATTATGAGATTAATCCAAGTTCTATTTCTATTTATTATATGTTTTTCCTCAGCTCAAGCTATTGACTGGCAGGAAGTAGATGTACCTACAGCAGGTACTGTCGAATGTTTTTTACAAAAAGGTGACGACATCTTATTAGGTGCAAACGGTATAAAAGTCTCTAATGATGCTGGAGTAACATTTTCTTATTCCAATAAATTAGAAGATTTTTCAATCGAAGGGATAGATTTGCAAAATAATATTTTCTTCATCAGAAATGTATATATTACTGATGCAGGTAATTATATTGCTGTCCCGAACAATGTCCCAATTTTATATTCAACTGATAAAGGAGAATATTGGCATAGTTCTGAAATGAAGGTCAATGGTCGAGATTGTAAATTTTATGAAACATCCAATGGATTATATTTAGTTCATAGAGATGGTGTTCTACTTTCTGAAGATGATGGTAAAACATGGACAGAAATATTGACTCTGGAAGAGGATGAAGATGCGTCATACTTTGAAATGTCAGAAAATGCTGAAGTTCTATATGTATTATCAGATAATATGGGTGAAAATCAAAATATGCTTGTATTCGACTGTAATACTAAGTCAAAAAAAACCTATAATATGGATAAGATCCTAGATAATTTCTACCTTTTTGAAGATAAGTTATATGGCTTTGATGATGGTTACATGGCTATAGTTGATACTTTATGGCAATCTTCAAATTATGGTCAAACTTGGGAAGCCAAATTATCTACAAATAGCTTAATCAAAGAACAGCTGGAACTCGATAGCGGATATTATTATCAACAAATAGTAATAGCGAATAAAGGTGTTATTGCTGTCCAAGCAAAAAGTTCAGATTATGACAGTAACTATACAATCATTATTAGCTTTGATAATGGAAGTACTTGGACAAAGATTGAAAATGCTGAATATGATAGAGATATTTATTATTTTGATTCCAAAGTCGAAAATGGAGATTTTTACTTTAACTATTTAGGGTGGAATAAGTATAACAAAGAAATTCATGAGTTTACGAAAGTAGATTTCGATTTTCAGGATGTAAAATATTACCGAGACTATGGAGATCAAAAAATTTCTGTTGTTAATACAAGTACTTCACGTGATCTGTGGGAGAACTCCGATGGAAACTGGTCATACATCCAAAACTTCAATGAAGTAAATCAATTTTATTTTGCTATGTCCGGCGAATATTTTGAAGTAGATATTCAAGATTTAGTTAGATATTATGATGGACAAATTGATACTATAGCCGGTAGTCAAACTGGTGATTTTAAAATACTAAGAGAATATCAAGACGGCTCAATCTTAATGATTCTTTATGATGAAGATGGTAGTTATGATCGAAACGCAATCTTATTGAAAAATGGTGTTAAAACCTTATTAATAAAAGATACCAAAGATGGATTTGATTATGATCCTAAAACAAACACTTTTTACTATGTAGAATCATACGATGATAAGAAACCAATGCTGTTTATTGGAAGTCCTGAATTAGGAGTTCAAGATTCATTGGAACTTAAAAACCAAGGCGACATCAATTATATTTCTGATTTTTCATATCAAGGAAATACTATGATTTATCAGATTGGATACTTGACCTATCTAAGTGATGATGGTGGACAAACTTTTATATTCCTTGAATATGATAATCAAAATTTAATTCCAATGAGTGTCAAAGTATATGCAGATAAGTATTATTTGAATACAGCCTTAGGTTTATTATGCTCAGAAGATGGAATCACTTGGGAAAATCTATTAGAATATAAATTTGACGGAAATGTAGGCGTTATAAACTATGAATTTGACCTTGAAGGACATATTATTGCTTACACTACTATGGGCACTTTCAAATCCACAGATCCTGTTTCTGTAAAAGAAGATGAAAATAATACAAATACTCCTAACATCAGTATAAACATCTACCCTAATCCAAGCTCTGATATTTTGAATTTTAACTTTAACGGCCAGATTGATAAAGCAAGCGTTGTGGATTTAAATGGAAACACTATTTCATGTCCGCAGACTTTAAACTCGCTTGACATTAGCGAACTAAGCTCAGGAGCTTACTTCTTAAAAGTTACTTCTAACGGTAAGACTTATTATCGTCAGTTTGTCAAAGCTGAGTAAAAACAAAAGATATTTATCTAATTAAAGCTGTAAAATCATTATAATTTTACAGCTTTTTTATGATATAAGGCATTATATAACATAATTATTATATTTGTATAAGTGTTAAAATACAACTTATATTATAAGGTTAAACTATGCAGCTACTTTATATTTTAATATTATTAAGTTTTTCGTATAACGTCAGTTTAGCAGTTAACTGGCAGGAAGTGGATGTACCGAAATCGGAATATGTTAGATGTTGGACTCAAAAAGGTGACGATGTGTTGCTTGGTGGAGTTGGAATCAGGGTATCACACGATGGTGGTAAGACTTTTGAATATTCTAACAAGATGAATAATTTAGTTATAGATGGAACTGATATCCAAAATAATATTCTTGAAATTTCAGAGTTATATATTACGAATTCAGGGAACTACCTTGCAGGGTTAAGTTCAGCACCTTGTTTAATCTCAACTGATAAAGGAAATAGTTGGGATACGCTGGATATTTCTTTCTTCTCTTATGATATTGAGTTTTATGAAAATGAGACGGGTATATATTTGGTTTATGGAAGAGGGATGTATCGCTCAATTGATAACGGCTTAACATGGGGGCAAGTGTTTTTTAGGGATTCAGATTTTTTGTTTGATGGTTTTGATTTTACTACAGACGGCAAAATTTTGATGCATGTTCAAAATCACTTGATGAAAAATAGTAGTGTATATATTTATGATACAAAAAGCAGCACAATAGACTCTGTAATAAGCACAAAGCAATTAGGACCTGCTTATTTATATGGAGATCAATTATTTGAATATTATACTCCGTATCAGAACGAAATAGATACTCTTTGGAAATCCTCTGACTATGGTGGAACCTGGACCTTTTCGAGCAATATCAAAGAAGAAATATTGTCTCAAATAGAACAGAAAAATACGGAGATTACAATCCGGACTATTGACGCAAAAGATGATATCCTTGTCTGTTTATATAAAACAAAACATGGAGATTCAACCAATAAACGTAATTTTGCCTATTCTTTAGATAATGGTAAAGGTTGGCATAAGATTGATATAAGTAAATTACCTTTTCCTCAATACACTTCTGCTACTATAAAAGATGGGAATATCTTTATACGTAGTTTAAGGTCTTACAAGTACGATTTAGAAAATCAAAAATTAGAATCCGCTGAATTTAATTTTCCTGTAACAAATATGCTAAGGAAGTTGGATAATCTGGAATATGCTTATAGTAATTACTCAAGTTCATTACAAAGAGTTATATTTTGGAAAAAAACAGATCAAGATTGGGATATACAAGCTACCACTGAAACAGATGAGCAGTATATATCATTGACAGGTGAAATTTTTACGGTAGAAAACAAAATTTTGCTTAGAAAATTTAAAAGCAACTTAGATACTATTGCGATTAATCAAGGTAAAAGTTTTAAAGTCCTTAGGCAGTATGATGATGGGAGTTTACTTATTCTCATTGATTCAGAGAATAACGAATTCAATAGTTCTGTTATTCTAGTAAAAAAAGATCAAACAGATTTACTATTGGAAAATGCTGAATATGATACAGATTATGATATTGCAAGTGCTACTTACTATTATGTAAAGAGCCATTTTAATAATACAATTATGTATACAGGCAATAAAAGCAATGGTCTAGTTGATTCCCTAGAATTAAATCTTACCGATAGCGATTACAATTTGAACGAGTTTTCCAGACAAGGTGATAAACTGATATTCAGAGCTAACAATTCTACTTCTTATAGTATTTATACTAGTACAGATGGAGGACTTAATTTAGTACGTCTGGAAGAGTCTGATGAACTATTTGCAAAAAGAAAACCAATTGTCTATCATAATGAATTTTATACACTGAGTAACATGGGAATTTTCCACTCTGTTGACGGGATCACATGGGAAAATCTTCTAGAAGAGAAATTTAACGGCAACGTCGGAGTCGTAAACTATGAATTTGATCTGGAAGGATATATCTATGCTTATACTAATATGGGCACTTTCAAATCAACAGCTCCTGTTTCTGTTACAGAAGATGAAAGTAAATCAAATACTCCAAACATCAGCATTAATATCTATCCGAATCCAAGCTCTGATATTTTGAACTTTGACTTCAATGGTCAGGTAGAAAAAAAAGCTGTAGTGGATTTAAATGGCAACATTATTTCATGCCCGCAAACTTTAAACTCGCTTGATATTAGCAATTTAAGCTCAGGAGCTTACTTCTTAAAAATTACTTCTAATGGCAAGACTTACTACAGACAGTTTGTAAAAGCTGAGTAATTTTTTTTTAGATCTATTTCCTAGATACTATACCTCATGATTATACTAGATTGCTAATCATGAGGTATAGTATTTTTTTATGCAATATTTAATATTTTGTAACATTTCAGATAGTAAACTGTTTATATAGTTTTACGACTATGGTATGGAGTATTTATGAAAGCATGTTACATATTAATTCTTTTAAGTATCAATTGTTTTATAGCTCAAGCCACAGAATGGGAAAAAGTCGATTTGCCCAAATCTGAATATGTTGAATGTTTTTATGAAAAAGATAACGATGTTATTATTGGTAGTATTGGATTGAGATTATCTCTAGATGGGGGACAGACTTTTAAGTATTCGAATACTTTGAAAGATTATAATTCGAATGGAGAAGACTGGCAAAATAACATGTTTGGGATAGACAATGTTTACATCACAGAAGAAGGAATATTTATTGCAGTCCCCTATAATGAGAATATCATGTATTCTTCAGATAAAGGAGAAACTTGGTATGGCAATAATTCAGAACTATCTGTTAAGGATACTAAATTTTTTGAAACACAAGAGGGAATATTCTTAGCTCATAGTGAAGGAATTCTATTTTCTGCTGATGGGGGAAAAGATTGGACTGAAATTTATATTTCCGATAATAAGGCTTACAATAGTCAAACATACTTCGATATATCTGATGATAATAAGATATATTTTATTCTAACTAACTCAGAAATTGATTGCTATGAAATCACAGTATGTGATTGCAAGACTAAAAAAATAGTATCTGATACAATTCAAATAGATTATGCAAATTTTTTTGTATTCGGTAATGATTTATATGCTTTTGATAAGCATGATTACCATATGAAAGATACTCTTTGGAAGTCAAGTGATTATGGGCAAAGTTGGGAGATGGAACGATCATTAACCAAACAGATTCTAAATCAAATTAATTTTTCAGGTGATTACGTTTCGCATAACTTAATGATAGCAAATGATGGAATAATTACAGCACAGATTGAAACAACAGACCCAAATAAAGAATACTTGCTAGCGATAAGTACAGATAATGGAATCAGTTGGAACACAGTCAAAAATGATACTTTTAGTTTACATTATTACTACTATCATTATAAGATAGATCGAGGAGAATTTTATTTTAATTATCGGTTTTGGTATAAGTACGATAAAGAAACACAGACAATGATAAAACAGGATTTTGACTTTCCTAATACTAAAACTTATAAAAATTTTAAAGATAGACAAATTGCTGTTATGCAAACACGTAGATCTTGGGATTTTTGGGTTAAAGAAGGTGAAAGTTGGGAATATCAGTATGGAATGAAGAATTTAAAGGATAATATTTATTCTTGGTCAGGAGAGTTGTTTTACAAAGTTGATGGAAATTTGCTTAGAGCTTATAAGTCGGAAAATACAATTGTACTCAAAGACAACATTTGGGACTTTAAAATTATAAGAGAATATGATGATGGTTCAAGTTTGATGATGGTTAATGATTATGACAATAGTACTTCAAGGAAAGTATACCTTTTGAAAGATGGAAAAATCAAAATTGAATTTCAGTATGTTGAAAAAATGTTTGACTACGACTTAGAATCTAATACATTTTACACTTTTGATACTGGTCCGCATTATATTTCTCCATTATATGTGGGTACTCCTGAAAAAGGTATAATAGATTCTATTGTGCTTCCAGTTGAAGGGACTTATAATGCAGTATCACAGTATTCCCAACAAAAAGAAAAAATTATTTATTCTATTCATGATGTAACTTATATAAGCACTGATGGTGGTAAAAATTTTGAAACTTATGGATCTGGATATAGCAATGCATTGGTAAGAGGTAACTTTTTCTATTATTCTAGTAGGTATGGTTTGTTTAGATCAACGAATGGTAAAACGTGGGAAAATCTCACAGAAAATGAGTTTAATGGGAATTTGACAGTTAACAAATATGAATTTGATTTAGATGGATATATCTATATTTATACTCCTATGGGTGTGTACAAATCTGCAGAGCCTGTTTCTGTTGCACAAGATGAAGGAAATTCCAATACTCCAAACATCAGCATCAACATTTACCCAAACCCAAGCTCTGATATTTTGAATTTTGACTTTAACGGTCAGGTAGATAAATCTGCTGTTGTTGATTTGAACGGTAATGTTATTTCATGTCCGCAAACTTTAAATGCACTAGACATAAGCGAAGTAAGCTCAGGCGCTTACTTCTTAAAAGTTACTTCTAATGGTAAGACTTTTTACCGCCAGTTCGTAAAAGTTGAGTAGATGGAATAGTATTTAAAGTAGAGACGTAATTTCCAGTTGCGTCTCTACTTATATATATATTCGCTGTCTAACAGCCTATTTCATAATACCTTTCTAAGGCTTTCATGTCGCTTTCTTCTGTAAGAATTTGGCAGATGCCTTCGAAGAACTCTTTTTCAGGTGCACCGAATCTTTCAAATATAGGGCTGTCGCAATCTATCACTCCATATAGCTTTCCGTCTTTTATCAGAGGAGCTACAATTTCTGAATTTGATGCAGAGTCGCAGGCGATATGCCCCGGAAATTTATGTACATCCGGCACCAGCAACGTTTCTTTTTTTTCTGCTGAAGTTCCGCAAACGCCTTGCCCCATAGGGATGTGAATGCAGGCAATTTTGCCCTGGAATGGCCCTAAAATAAGCTCATCATCCAAGCGCATATAAAAGCCAATCCAATTTATATCTTCAAATAATTCATAAATCAGCGCGGAAATATTCGCTGAGTTTGCTATAAAATTTTTCTCGCCTTTGCATAGAGATTTTGCCTGAGCAAGCATTTGAGTGTACATTGTTTATACCTATTCAATTTCTTTGAGATACTGATATATATCTTCTATCGTAACAACAGGCATGCCATGTTTGTCGGCAAATTGAATTATTTCCGGCAATCTTGCCATTGTTCCGTCTTCATTGGTAAGTTCGCAGAGAACTGCTGTGTCACCCAAACCTGCTAATTTGACTAAATCTATACTGCCTTCTGTGTGTCCTCTTCTTTCAAAAACGCCACCGTTTTTTGCTCTTAGAGGGAATACATGGCCGGGATGAACAAGGTCATCTGCTTTGGCTTCGCGGTTAATTGCCGTGCGGATTGTAGTGATTCTGTCAGCAGCTGAAACGCCTGTAGTAACACCGTTTCTTGCTTCAATTGAAATAGTAAAAGCAGTCTGGTTTTTGCTTTCATTGCACTGTACCATTGGCGGAAGTGATAGCTCATTGCAACGCTCGTCAGTAAGGCAAAGGCAAACAATGCCGCTGCACTCTCTGATCATAAGAGCCATATCTTTTTCATTCATCTGAGCTGCGGGGAAGATAATATCGCCTTCGTTTTCTCTGTCCTCATCGTCTACTAATAAAATGCCTTTTCCCATTTTAAAAGACTGAATAGCATTGTCAATGCGTTCTTTGTGACTCGCGCCAAATTTAAATAATTCACTCATCGTAATGTCCGATATTTATATAGATAATTGATTGCAATAATATCGGGGGCAGAAAAGAAAGCAAGGATTGCTAAGATTAGACAGCACAGGGACTTCGCACAGCTCAAGGCGCAAAGCACTTGTATCCTCCTTCCATCCGGACTCTAACCGTCGGTATCGGACTTTCACCGAATCAATCCCTTTAGTAAAAAAGAGAGTCGCGGACTTTCACCGCCGGTGGGGAATTTCGCCCCGCCCCGAAGAATATTTTGCAATTTATCCTTTTTTGTCGGAATAAGCAAAAAAGTTGAAGAGTAATAATTCTTTTGTCCGAAAATTTTAAATATTTAGTATTTATGTATGTATTTTTAATTGTATTATTGCTTTTGATATATTTTATTTGTAATATGTATCTCTTTTTTAATTATACAGCTAAAAACAACAGGTTGGATTAAAATGAAACAATATAAAAAAATCCTTGTGAGTATTTTCTTTTTCAGCTTTCTTTTGATGTTGAATTCTTTAGAAGTCAAATCACAAGTGTTTACAGGTATGAAAATACATGATCATATAGCTGGTCCATTGACTCATAAGAATAGAATTTATGTTAGTGAAAGTGGTGAGTATACTCTAATTGCTACAGGAGAAGAAGTCTCTACTGAAGTAGTTAATTCAGGGATGATGATGCTGTACAAGACGTCAAGTTTTGATTTAATCGATATTATTAGTCCTGATTCTATAGGGTTTTCACCGCAATGTCCTATTATTAGTGCTGACGACAGATATGTGATAATAAACGGTTATCAAGGTGAATGGACTAAATTTACTAATAGTTATCTATTGAAATATGATATTCAAAAACAAACTTTTGTTGATATGGTAGAATTAGATAGTCCAAAGGTTCCGATCAGAGCAACGATATCTCAAGACAATTACTATTGCTACTTTGGCAATGGAGAGGTTTTGTCTTTAAATATTAGTACTATGTCAATTAATTGGATAGTCAATGTTTCTGATAAGTATGAGTACGGTCCACTTGATCTCTGTTATTTTAATGATAAACTATACTGTCTGGTTTATGATTATGATTCAGGTGGAAGAATAATTGCTTTTGATCATAAAGGTAATTATGACAATTCAGTCAATTTTGCCTTAAACAAATTAACCCCTGGTATCATTTATGGTATGAATGCTCGTTTTTTTGAATCTCAAGATAAAGTTATTCTTGTAGGGTATGACGATTTGGAAGAACATTTGAATGTTTTTGATAAAAACTTCAAGCATCGTCAATATGTTACAACCCAGAACAAATACTTTCAATGTAATATTAACAATAAAGAACATACGTTTACCACTATGAATAATGGTATAACAACCTATGATCTTGACAATATTGCAACTCCTAAATTTGAGCAATCCATTCTAAACTATAGCTCAGATTATCTTGTTACTGGTAATTATTTGGGACAAGATAAAGCAGTAGTACTCGCAGATGATTTTATAATATTGTCAGACTATTCAGACAGGAAAACAAAGTTACTATCAATCCCGGGGAAAATACAAAATCTAAAACGCTATAATAATAGCGATGATATTTGTGTTTGTACTCGCTATCCAAGTTATTTATGTAAATATAATCCTTTGACAGGATATATAGATGATTTTACTTATCTGGTTGATAATACAAAAGGCAAGTTTGATATTTCATTTGATGACACAACACTTGCCGTTCTTGTTGATGATCAAGGAAATAAAGAGTCCGATGTTTTTAAAACTATTAAAATTATCAATACTTCAGATTATTCATTAAGGAAAACCCTAAAGTTTGATCAAGAAGTAAGTTCATTGCAGTTTTACGAGAACTCAAATCATTTGATGATCACTACTTATTCAGGGGATATTATTATTTATAATATAGACACAGAAAATATTGTAAATAAGTATGAAACTGATGAGACGATATCAGATTTACTGCCAATCAATAAATCTGAATGTGTACTAATTTCATATTATAAAGATGTTAATATACATGTCAAGAAATATGATAGTTATTATTTTAAAAGGTATTCATATTTAGATAATAGTGTTTTCCAGTATTCTGACAGAAAATTATTCTCTTGTGAGGAGCTGTATGGTTCTTTAAAAAACTTACATGTAGATCACAACGATTCTATTTTATGGTGCTTAGAGACTCATCTAAATTTTGTAAGAGACCTAAATCTTTACTCGGAATATTGGGATTTAAAATTCTTAAATATTTTATATTCAGAAGGTAATCAAAGAGGATCTTTAGCTGCGACTCCGGATTCTGATTTTATGGTTGTTTGCAACTTCGACACAAAGAAGATTTTGCTTTTAAACATAAGAGAAGAAAAGATTGTGAGTGCTTTTGATGTGCCGGATAAAATATCTAAGCTATATCATAGCTATCTTTACCCTATTGTTTCAAAAGATAAGAAATCTATTTTTCTTTTTGCAGCTAGTGAGATAAAAGAAAGAAGTAATGAATTTCAACATGTAGAGTCTATTTCAAAGATTGATATAGGTGACGTACTCTCTGGGATTGAAGAAACTAAAAACGATGATATAAGTTCAAATTTACTAATTTACCCTAATCCAACTGTAGAGATGGTATCCTTTCAAGCTGAACCATGTTTATGGGGAAATTCCACTATATCATTATACGATATTTCAGGTAAATTGGTTTATCGGATAGACTTATTATTATCAGAACATAATACAATTGCTTTGCCTAATGAGCTAACAACTGGTCAATATGTTCTAGAAATAAAGTCTATCAATAATAGAATAAATAAAATAATAAATATTAACAGGTGATATAGAACATAACCGCAATACGAGACTTTTACTATTAGATAATATTTAGGAAGCTTACCTTATGAAATACTTATATTATTTCATTACTTTTTTTGTACTTATTGGACATCTTTCCCTCTCCGCAGGAAAATGGGGAGATCCAATGATACTTGGAGAATGGAATAAAATCCCAGGCATTCGTAATTTACAATATGATTCTTTAGGTAACATATATATTCAAACTCCTTACTGTAACTGGATAAGACCTAAAGATAAAGATACACTGTATCCTATAACTGAGTTGAAAGATGATAATAAATCTTATAAATATGTTGTTTACCAAAATAGTGACGGATGGAAAAATATTGTAAATCCTAGAACTGAATTTGGTATAACAGGATACGTAACCAGATATAAAGAAGAGTTCCTATTTGTCAGGAATGATTCTATTTATTCTATTAATGAAATAATTCAAGAAGATTCAATTGATACTGAAACCTTTAAATATATCGGCAATGATAAATGGGTATTTGGCAGAAAGAGAATAAATTCTTCTTCCATTGAATACTTTGGATTTTACCTCTTTGATGCTACAACATTAAGCGTAACACATTACCCGAGAGCTGAAGCAGGGGGCACTCAATATGGTGGTTTTATCACTTATTATGATGAGCATTTCTGGTATTTTTGCTATCCTGATTTCGCTCTTTCCAAATTTGATAAAAACGGACATGAACTGATTTATGTATCTGATTCTATTAAATCACAAAATCCTGAATTCGGATATATCCAATACGAGCAAGTAATTGGCAATGAGATCTGGCTAACCGGAGAGGACAAAAGTGTTTTTTCTTTTAACATGGATACTTATGAGGTTAAACAGGAAGTTGTCTTCGATGAAAGTTATTTTTTATATCAATTCGAAAAAGAAAATATAGAAAACAGTGTATTGACAAAATACTATATCTATCCTTCTAGGCAAAATGTAATTTTACATCAGCTGATTTGTAAGATGCCAAGCACAAAAGTAATCCTTAAATATTCTTTTTATTATACAGTAAATCTTGATTCTCTACCTCAAAAAGTAGAATTAAAAGATACAAGCGAATATGTGATTGATAGACTGCTTTCCATCACCAATGACGGAAAAATGTGGTTTGTTGTCAAGTACTATCCGGGTGGCGACAGAGATCAAGTGTATCAAGAAGGAGTCATAAGCTTCGATCCGCTAGCACCGGACACTGAAATAATTGAAAATGTTCCTACAATAGTTACATTAAATCCTGCTCCTAACCCGGCTAAAACTTATACCAGAGCAAGGTTTTACCTGCAACCGAACACAAGAGATAAAACCAGCTTCAAAATATATAACTACATTGGCTCTGTTGTAAAAGAACTGGACAACAATATGGAGTACAACCCGCAGACAGGAATAGCCACTAAGTTAATTGACGTAGAAACTCTAAGGACAGGAGTCTACTATCTGGTAATAGATAACGGCACTGAGAAGAGAGCTATTGGCTTTGCTGTTGAGTAGAAGTAGAAAGAAATAAGAATATACAGTTCAGTTATATTTTTAATGGATAAGGAAATGCAACAAACTTTACTTACTTGCTTGCTTTTAATTTTGGGTAGCTTTTCCCTCTCCGCAGGAAAATGGGGAGATCCAATGATTCTTGGAGAATGGAATAAAATTCCTGGAATAAGAGATGTAGATTATGATTCTGTCGGTAATCTCTATATTGAGACTGAATATTGCAATTGGATAAAACCAAATGGCTCAGACACTTTGTTTCCAATTACAGAACTTAAAGATGATAATAAATCTTATAAATATGTTGTTTACCAAAATAGTGACGGATGGAAAAATATTGTAAATCCTAGAACTGAATTTGGCGAAACAGGATACGTAACCAGATATAAAGAAGAGTTCCTATTTGTCAGGAATGATTCTATTTATTCTATTAATGAAATAATTCAAGAAGATTCAATTGATACTGAAACCTTTAAATATATCGGCAATGATAAATGGGTATTTGGCAGAAAGAGAATAAATTCTTCTTCCATTGAATACTTTGGATTTTACCTCTTTGATGCTACAACATTAAGCGTAACACATTACCCGAGAGCTGAAGCAGGGGGCACTCAATATGGTGGTTTTATCACTTATTATGATGAGCATTTCTGGTATTTTTGCTATCCTGATTTCGCTCTTTCCAAATTTGATAAAAACGGACATGAACTGATTTATGTATCTGATTCTATTAAATCACAAAATCCTGAATTCGGATATATCCAATACGAGCGAGTGATTGATAATGAAATATGGCTAACCGGAGAGGATAAAAGTGTTTATACTTTTAACATGGATACTTATGAGATTAAACAGGAAGTTGCATTCGATGAAAATTATTTTTTATACAAGTTGGAACAGGAAAATATAGAAAATAGTGTATTGTCGAAATACACAGTATATCCTTTAGGCAAAAATTTAATGTTACATCAGCTGATAACTAAAAAATCAAACAAAGAATTTATTAATATATTTAAATATTACTTAACTGTAAATATTGATTCTCTACCTCAAAAAGTAGAACTAAAAGATACAAGCGAATATGTGATTGACAATCTACTTACTCACACCAATGATGGTAAGTTATGGTTCATAGTTAAGTACTATCCGGGTGGCGACAGAGACCAAGTGTATCAAGAAGGAGTCATAAGCTTCGATCCGCTAGCACCGGACACTGAAATAATTGAAAATGTTCCTACAATAGTTACATTAAATCCTGCTCCTAACCCGGCTAAAACTTATATCAAAGCAAGATTTTACCTGCAACCGAACACAAGAGATAAAACCAGCTTCAAAATATATAACTACATTGGCTCTGTTGTAAAAGAACTGGACAACAATATGGAGTACAACCCGCAGACAGGAATAGCCACTAAGTTAATTGACGTAGAAACTCTAAGAACAGGCGTCTACTATCTGGTAATAGATAACGGCACTGAGCAAAGAGCTATTGGCTTTGCAGTGGAGTAGAGGTGGGAAATTCTAATATTTCCCAAGTTTGATAATTTGCTCCCGTGCATAACAAATAATTTACGTGCAGATACTTCTCCCCATCTTCTCACCTGCGGCACACTAATCAGAAGCAAAAAGTAGAATATCTATTATTAAACCTTGACTTTAATAATAGATATTTGTACTTTTAATCCTTAGATATTAATTATTAAAGTAGATAGATTAGCCACAGGGATACAGAAATCATGACACACGAAGAAACATTTATCAGCGAATTAAAGATCCTCATTGATGAGTTTAAATCACTATCAACCGCTCTGACTGAGTTTATGGCAAATGAACAAGAACCCACTAGCGAAGCAGACTTGATAGCAATTTTTGATAAATTTAAAAGCGTAGTGCCTAATTATGCACAGAAGCTTGCAAAATTATATCATAAATTCAATCTGCTGGAAAGTGAGTTTCACTTGCAGGAATTTGATGAGCACCTCACCGAAACATACACGACAATAAAAACTAATCTGGAAAATCAGATTAGAATTATTCCTAATGCACTCAATCATCTCAAAGAATTAGGATATGAATAAGCTAAACATAACGAATCGGGCAAGAGATTTGCACTTTTGTCCGATTTATTATTCAACACAACCCCACTCCTATAAAAATCCATTGCCATAATCTTAAATCTTATTAAGCATAAGAAATATTAGACATTTCCTTGGTATATTGCATATTAGCATAATTGCATGATTTATATCAGAAATAAAATAAAATAGGTACTAAAAATGAGTGCAAAGTCGAACGTTAATGTTCGCTCTGAAATCGGTACTCTGGATGGTGTTATTCTCCATTTCCCGGGTCAGGAAGTTAGAAACATGACTCCAGAAAACGCCGAAAGAGCGCTTTATAGTGATATCCTCAATCTTTCAGTTGCTACCCGCGAATACCGCCAGTTCAGCGACTGCCTTAAAAAAGTTACTAAAACATTTCAAGTTAGAGAATTACTTACTGACATACTTAAAAACACAGAAGTAAAACACGAGCTTCTTACAAAAATTGCTTTTAAAGAAAATGCTGCTGACATCATGGAAGAGCTAAACGAACAATCTGCGGAAGATATTTCGCGTCAGCTAATCGAAGGTGTCTCAATGAAGAAAAATACGCTCACGAGCTTCCTTGACCCTTCAAGGTACTCTTTGCGTCCTCTTCACAACTTCTTTTTTACTCGCGACGCTTCAATGACTATAAGAGATAAAGTTCTTATCGGCAGAATGTCAAGTAATGTTCGAGAACGCGAAGCGGACATTATGGAAGCAATTTTCAAACATCATCAGGAATTCGGTGTTACAACTGTCAATACTGATTCTGCAGAAAAATTTGATCCTAAAGTGGCAATAGAAGGCGGCGATGTACTTGTTGCCAAAGAAGATATCTTTATCATCGGGACAGGCCCGCGCACAACTTCTCAAGGTATAGATTTCATCTTAGATGAACTCAAAAAGATTGGTGAAAAAAGGCACATTATCGTTCAGGAACTTCCTCACGAGCCGGAATCATTCATCCACCTTGATATGGCATTTACAATGCTGGATAAAGACAAATGCATGGTTTACGAACCATTAATCTTAAGACCAAACAGATACCAGACAGTTCATATTGAAATAGATAATGGTAAAGTTGTTTCTATCAAAAATGTAGAAAATATTTTAGTAGCTCTTAAGAGCCTTGGAATGGATCTTGAGCCACTTTACTGCGGTGGCAGAGACGATCTTTGGGTGCAGGAACGCGAACAGTGGCATAGCGGTGCAAACTTCTTTGCTTTAGGCCCCGGCAAAGTAATTGGTTATGAAAGGAATGATAAAACTATCGAAGAGCTGGCAAATCATGGATTTGAAGTATTGCCTGGTGCAGACGTAGCTCGCGGCATCATCAGCCCTGATGCTTATGATAAATACGTAATTACAATTGACGGTTCTGAACTTTCACGCGGTGGCGGTGGCTGTAGATGCATGACAATGCCTGTTAGGCGTCAACCTGTCAACTGGTAGATTAAATATATATTTGCTTTTAAAATCCGCTTTAAGATGAGAGTCCTAGAGCGGATTTTTTTTATCACAAAAATTCTAAAAAGGAACTAGATTGCAAGCTCTTCTTCTCGATCAATTGCTATAAATATTTTTGACTCATTTATAAGGGGAATAGTTTTATTTTCAAAAAGTATGGTGCCTTCGATTATTTCTGACTGAGCAAAATGAGTATTCCGTTCTATAGCTGATTCTTCAAATGTAATAATTCGATCAACTGAATCGACAGTTAGAGCTTGATACTTTCCTCTGATTTTAAAAATAACAACAAGTTCTGTAAAGGTATTTTGCAAAACTTGATAAAGCTCTTCAAAAAGATTTAGGAGGACTTTTAATTCTCTTTCTTTGGCCTGATAAGCAATTTTTTCGGCAGATTCATATCCTTTTTCTGCAATGATCGCTTCAATTTCTGCAGCTTTTTCATGAATCTTTTTGTGAGGAGTAGCAAATCTGTCCAAATGATGATTAACAATATAGCTTTCAGATTTGAAATTATCATACCATTTTCCAAATTTACATAAATGAGGATCTTTAGTCAATTTAAACTCTCTTTTATCAATAACTGAAGCAATTAACTCATCTACCCAGTCTTTATGGTCCTGTTCTCTTTCTTTAAGCATAGAAATCAAATCATTAGCTTCTTGTTCGATACTCTCCATGCCTAGCATTACGCGCAAATCCATTACAGAGATAACTTCATCTCTTCTATTCATAACCCCTTTGTAAGCAGAATTAGTGGAAGGCATATAGGTCAGTTCTTTGCAATGAATAACTTCCGCTATGTCTCTAATTCTAATTGTAAATTTAGAAGTACCAAGATTTATAATTAGATACTTATTGAGGATATCATTATTTTCAACCATATTTACAGACATAGTAGTTCCTGTTTAGCTATAATACATCTTAATTTGATCCATCATCATTAAAGCACTTAAAGCCTGCTTAACAATTCCAACAATAACATTGACGATTATTTAATATATATTATTACTTAAAACATAATCCATTATGTTCTTTTTTTATAATTTTTCAGCTATTTACAATACACTAGTAGAGAAAAAAAAGTAAGCTACATTCAGATATAAAAAAAAAACACCTGCAAATAATCAAATTTACTTGCAGGTGGTTCTAAATATATCAGCTAATTAAAGCCTATATGCTTATTTTTCAGGAGTGTGCTTGATAATTTCTACTAAAAGATCCCAGCATTTAGCTGTAGAAGAAATTTGGATTTTTTCGTCCGGAGAGTGAACGTCTTCCAAGTTTGGACCAAAAGAAAGCATGTCCATGTTAGGATATTTTTCACCGATAAGACCACATTCCAAACCAGCGTGAATAGCTTCAATTACTGGTTTGTTACCATATTTGTTTTCATAGATTTTAGCAGCTTGTTGAAGAATTGGAGAGTCGATGTTTGGTTCCCAAGCAGGGTATCCATCACCAACAGAAACTTCAGCACCGCCAACTTCCATTGCTAATTTAACTTTTTGAGCTAAATCACGTTTTTCAGAATCCATAGAAGATCTTTGGCTAGTAAGCATATATACTTCATCTTCATGAGTTTCAACAATAGCCATATTTGTAGAAGTTTGAACCAAACCTGGGATATCCGGGCTCATTCTGTAAACGCCGTGAGGCATCAAATAGAAAGAACGAAGAACTTTGCATTGGAAATCTGATGTCCATACTTTTGCAGGAGCTTCAGTTTCTTCAGCAAATACTTTGATATTTGGTTCTTTAGTTTTGTATTCTGCATAAACAGTGTCATTAAATGCTTTTACTTGTGCTTCAAAATCAGCAACAGCAGCTTCAGGAACTACAACAGTTGCAAATCCTTCGCGAGGAATAGCATTGTGTTTATTTCCACTATTGAAATCAGCAACATGGATATTTAATTTATCTGACAAGTTAGAAAGCAAACGAGTCATAAATTTCGCAGCATTACCTCGTCCATCATGAATTTCGATACCTGAGTGACCACCACGAAGACCTTTAACAACTATTTTATACGCTTTGCCGGCAGGAGTTGCTTCAGTTTCTAATTTGTAGCTACCCATAGTGTTAAGACCACCGGCACAACCGATAGTGAAAGCGCCATCCTCTTCTGAGTCAAGATTGATTAGGATTTGACCTTTAAGAATACTTTCAGAAAGCTCCATAACGCCTGTCATACCAGTTTCTTCATCAAGAGTGCAAAGCACTTCTAAGTCCGGATGAGGGATGTCAGTAGATTCTAAAAGAGCCATACCCATAGCAACACCAATACCATTATCAGCACCAAGAGTAGTACCTTTTGCTTTTACCCAGTCGCCATCAATCCAAGGTTGAATAGCGTCTGTATCAAAGTCAAATTCAACATCTGCATTTTTTTCGCAAACCATGTCGATGTGACCTTGAACAGTAATAGGTCTGCGGTTTTCCATACCTGCAGTAGCTGGTTTACGCATAACGATATTACCAACTTCATCTTTTTCTACTTCGATATTTCTTTCAGCAGCCCATTTTAAAAGAGCTTCAGCTAATTTATCTTCTTTTTTTGAAGGGTGTGGGTAATTGCAAATGAATTCGAAATTTTGCCAAACAGCTTTTGGTTCCAAGTTGCCTAGTACATTAGCCATTGTGATTTCCTTTTATAAATTCAATAAATGTAATAAAACCATTTCCATGTAATTGGTTGAGAAAGATAGTAACTCTTTCATTCGCAGGAGCCACTTTCTCACCAAATTTATTATCAATAAGAGCAATAATCTCTCTTACTTTTTTTTCTCCGTTGATAGCAAGCCAAGTTTCCGAACCTATATCGTCCAGATTAGCTCGCATAAATTTAGAACCGCCTTTAGGAATAAGTAATTTTTCAAAGAGTTTATTATTATACCGAGGTACAAGAACATCAATTAATCCATCACCGTTTACTTCATATCCGTGCAGATGTTTTGGAGTTAGATCTAAATAATTTATCTCCGGAGCTTTCTGTTTCTTGCTAAACATAAATACAAATCAATTAGTTATACGTTCAAAAGCAGAATAAGTTGTTAATCTTATAGTATAAGTTAAAAAGAGTCTTTGATTTAACAAAGAAATATCGGCAAAAAATAAAAAAAAAGAGGAACTCAGCTAAGAGTTCCCCTTAAGAGATTTATAATAGATTTAGAAATTATCTAACAACAACGAAGCGTTTAGTAAGAACTTCATTATCGCCTGCGATAACTTTAAGAGAATATGTTCCGGCAGGAATCATAGCTCTGTCCAAATCAATTTTAACTTTGTGTAAGCCCATTGAATACTCTTTAGCAAGTATCGGTTGAGCAATCAAAGTACCGTCTAATGCATAAATCTGAATAGTGATTTCGCGAGCTTCGTTCATATCAAGATCGAATGCCAAATCAGTAACAACCGGGTTAGGTTGAATTTCAGAGATAGTCATAGAAGCAGCACCATTGATTTTAACACTTTGTTCAGCCTGAACTGCTTTATAACCATCAGAAGCTACACTTACAAGTCTGTAAACATAAGTAGCACCGATATTAAGAGCAGCATCATCATCAGTAAGTTTATAACGTTTACCGAATTCAGATTGGTTTAGACCTTGTAGAGCAGCATTATCTTCATAAGAAGTAATCATTTCAAATGGTTCTAAACCGGCTTCAGTCATTTCAGCTCTGTGTACTTCAAAACCAAGGTTATCAGTTTCTCTGATTGTTTCCCAATCAAGGAATGCTTTAACATCAGAAGAAGTCACATCAAAGCTTCTCATTTCTACGTCAAGTCCCATGTAATCTTTGAAGTAAGATGTAGTCTTAGTCAAGATGCCAGGGTTAGTAGGATTGTAAACAATTGTAGATGGAGTCATGCTACCATCAGAATTGAATGAGAATACTGCAAATGTATATTGAGTATTTCTCAACAAGCCACCAACTGTAAGACCTGTGTTAGTACCAACGTAAACAACTTTTGCTTGACCAATCATATCAGTTGCCTGATCGAACAATGGATTCGCGTTATAAGCAGTTCCGTTTACAGGACCAGCACCATAATCAATTGTACCACCTTGTTGTGCTAATACGATTGAACGTGCTGAATTAGTCCAGTACATAGAAATAGAGTATTTAGTTCTAGATTGATAAGTAAGGCCTGAGATTTGATTAGGCATAGTTGCACTAACATTGAACAAATTAGAAACTGCAGGTGTTAGACCACCGGTAGCAGTTGCAGTCAAAGTAACGCCTGTTGCAGCGAAACCATAAACCAATTCATCAAATGTAGCAACACCACTAGTCATCATTTCAGTAGAACCAGCTGTAATTGTAGTAGTATTAGTAATTGCCATACTTACATTACCAGTGCCATTGATATCTTTATTACCATTAGCATCCTGCAATTCGACAACAACATTTGAAGCTACATCACCTACTGTTGTAGTAGTAGGTTGTGTAGTAAATGCTAACTTAGTACCTGTAACAACTATTGTATTATTAGTTGCTACTGCACTTGATGTATGATCGAATGTAGTAAATGTAGTTGTAGGAGTACCAGTTTGTAATGTATTAGTATTGTTTACATTAAATACAAATCGTAAACCATCACCATTTGGTAATGCTGTTTTCAAAGATAGTACAACAAAAATGTCATATGTGCCATTATCTGGACATGTGATATTTAAGCCATTGAATGTGATAGCGCCAGCTGTTATAGAAGCAGCGTTTGCTAACTTAGCTGAAGATCCATTAAATAAAGCTACATCATTGATGTAAGTATCAAATGCAGCAGTGTTACCTGCACCAGCTGTCAGTGTTAATCCATTCAAATAAGTTGGTCTGCTATCGTCAGAGATAATATCATCTCTAACTTGAAGTTTCCAAACCACTTGACCATCCGCATTTGTATTAATTGCGCTTGTTTTCAATGAGCTGATACCTGTTGCAGCTTCATTACCTAAAGCAATGATATCTGCTCTAGCATTGGCAGCAGCACACATGAATATGTCAAATAAGTCAGCTTCCTGACCATTATTAGCAACTATACCTACTGTGTTTTGACCACCTGTTACGCTAACATCAATATCATCAGCGCAAACGCCGGCATCCACGATTGTGTATGTCATGTTGTATGTTTGATTTCCGTTAGTCCAAGAACCTACACCTGCAGTAAATGTACCGCCTGCAGTAGGATCAAATGTAATAACAGGAGCATTTTGAACTGCATCCATTGGCTGATCATAAGTCACTGATACGATAAAGTTATTACCTGTATCAGAATCTTCTACAAACATATCGTTAACTGTGATAGAAGTTACGTTAGCAGGAGTATTAGATATAATAACAAACTCATAATTAGCCGGATCAAGCATACCCATATTTGGTATTGCATCCATTGCCATTACATCAACGTTTACACCACCTTCTACCGGACTTTGTGGAACAGTATAACTGTAAGTATAAGAACCGTTACCTGTACCTGATACATAAGTAGCAGTAGTAGTAGAGTTATTAGAGAATGTTAAATTAACCACAGGTTGTTGTGTTAAAGAACAACCAGCATCTAATAAGTCGAATGTAAATGTAAGAACATCGCCTGCTACAGCATTGTTTTGAGATACATTCAAGTTAGAAAGTACAGGAGCCGTATTATCAATTGAGAATTCATTACCAGCAGGAGCATATTGCGCTGCAATATTTCCTTTAGAATCCATCAAGTCAAATGTAATGTTTACATCACCTGTTAGGTCTTGTGAACCTACCATATAAGTATAAGCATAAACATTTCCATTAGAATTTGCTGCATCGATTTGTGCAGAATTCACTAATTGACCGCCTGTATTTGTCATATTAACAACGATATCACCTTGTGCAAATGTACCGCATCCGAAATCTTCTGCTGTAATGGAGAAGCTTACTTCTGTTCCCATAGCAGCTACATTAGGAGCACCAATACAATCAGCATCATCTAAATAATTAGATAATACTGGAGCTGTGTTGTCAATATTAAAGTTAGATGTTTCTGTTACTAAGTGGCCGAAACCGTCTGTAGCAGTTACTGTTATCAATGCTTCACCGGTAAATTCAGGACCTGCCGGAATTGTATAAGAATATGTACCATTGTTATCAACAACTGGAGTAGCATTACCACCAAATGGTGTTACTGTCACTGTTAAGTTATTAATTTCTTGATCACAACCATTGTTAGTTGCTGTGATACCAAAGTCAAATGTACCATCAATTATTTGAGATACACAAGTTACCTGTGGTAAATCAACAACCAATGTAAGTGGTTCTGTATCTACGGTAATATCTAGTGTTTCTTGATTAGCAACATTACCAATTGCATCCATTGCATCTACATTAACTGTAAGAACACCTGAATCTTCAGGAGATACTGTATATGTAAATGTATATTGATTTGGAATTGGCTGAAGCGAACCGTCTAATGCCTGAGCAATTGGTGAAATTTGTGCATTTGCATCTCCAACAATTGCTGCAGAGATATTGCTTTCATCAAATGAAGCGCAGCCTAAATCAATAGCATTCAAAGTGAATGTTACTTGATCGCCTACTAATACACAGTTTTTGTCAGCTGATAAAGCTAACGCAGGAGCTGTGTGATCAATTGAGAATTCAATACCTGCCGGATCATATTGAGCCGCAGAATTACCTTTACTATCAGTCAAATCAAATGTAATATTTACATCACCTGTTGGATCTTGAGGATCTACCAAGTATGTAAATGCATAAGTATTACCATTTGTATTTGCAATATCTAGTTGAGGACTATTTACCAGACCTCCACCAGTATTTGTCATGTTAATTGAGATATCACCATGAGCAAATGAAGAACATCCGAAGTCTTCTGCTGTAATAGAGAAGCTTACTTCTGTTCCGTTGAATGCAACATTAGGTGCACCTATACAATCTGTATCATCTGCATAATTAGATAATACCGGTGCTGCATTGTCAATTGTAAAGTTAGATGTTTCTGTAACCAAGTTACCAAAGCCATCATTCGCTGTTACAGTAATTACTGCTTGACCTGAGAACTCAGATCCTACAGGGATTGCATAAGAATATGTACCCAAATTATCTACAACAGGAGTAGCAGCACCACCATTTGGTGTAACTGTTACAGCTAAGTTATTTATTACTTGATCACAACCATTATTAGTTGCTGTTATACCAAAGTCAAATGTACCATCAATAGAATTTGATACACAAGTTACCTGTGGTAAATCAACTGCTAATGTAAGTGGTTCTGTATCTACTGTAATTGCATGTGTAACTTCTAGAGCTGCATTCAATAGATCATCTGCTGCATTAATTTTAATTACAGGAAGAAGATCTGCTTGAGCTATAGTATATGTAAATTCATAGTTGTAGCCAATACCTGCAACAGGAGTTACTGGAGAGATATTATTTGCTTCACCTGCATCTACTGTTACTACGATATTACTTGCATCAAATGTACCGCAACCACCATCGTTCGCATTAATATGGAATGTAACTACATCACCGACTTCAACACAAGTTGAAGGTGTATTTACTAATGCAAGTGTAGGTGATTCAGTATCAATACTGAACGCTGTTCCTACTGGTAATGAACCAGTCATCAACTTAGAATCTTCAACAGAAATTGTAAGTGCTACTGCACCATTGTTGTCATTAGCATCAACTAAATAGCTGAATTCCCAAAGACCGTTACCACCATTGTAACCTAAGTTGCTAAAGTTTAGAGGAGTTAATCCATTAAACTGAATATCGATATCATTTTGGTCGAATGTAGCACAACCCGGATTTGAAATTTCAAAACCAAATGTTACAGTTTGACCAGCTTTATAACAATCTGCATTGCTAACTAATGTAAAGTTAGAAACTTCAGGAGCTGAGTTATCAATACTGAATGTAGCAATGCCATTTTCAGTAGTTAAGTTACCCAGACCATCATCTCCACTAATATCGATTGTAGCAGTACCTGTACCTACTGTATTTAAAGGAGTATAAGTAGCAGTAAAGTTAGGAGCTGTACCTAATACAGTTGGTTGAACTGTTGTTTCATTTGGTAAAGTGATAGTTACAACCGGAGTTGCACCAGCACCACCACATGAAGCATCATTAACTGTAAATACAATTGAAACTGCTTCATTTGCTTTATAACAGTCATCAGCCAAAGCTTCCAAAAAAGGATTTGAAGCAATTGCAGGACCAGTGTTATCAAGTGTAAATGTTTCAACTACATCAATAATAGTTGCATCACCAACATTTACAACACCAGAAGCATCACCCATTGTAGCAGTATTTGTTAAATTATCTGCAATTGTCAATGTTACGTTATAAACATCTTCATTGTGTGCTACTTGTGGCTCTGTAGGGAATACAAAGTCAACAGTCGCAACACCGGCGTTCAATGCGATATTTGATCCTGTTATAGTAGTACCTTCACTTACAGCTTCAGCACTAATATTGCCAGCAGCAATAGCTGAGCAAATATCATTATCTGTAACAGCAAATGTCATTGTTACTGTTTCACCATCTTTAACACAATTTGTATTAAGATCGATCACAGAAACAACAGGACCAACATTATCTACTTTAAATGTTTGCATAGCCGGAACTGAAGGATTATTAGAATCATCAGTATAATCCACTTTCAATGTATATGTACCGGAAGCATATCCAGTTACATCCAATGTTCCGCTATAACCTGCATTGTAAGAAACATTAATTGGACCAGCATATGGATTCAACTGATCATCTAAGATTGTTACTGTTGCATCGTTTTCGTTATCACCTGCACAATCAGTATCATTGATTGTGAATGAGTAATCAACACTTGCTTTTTCGCAATTGTCAACTACCAATTCTGTGATTGGAGCCGGAGAGTTATCCAGTACAAATGCATCTACCAATGATAGAGTACCAGTACCGGCATTCCCTGCATCATCTGCCATATTTATTGTGATATCATAAGAACCATCAACTGTAATACCATCGATATTATAAGTCAATGTTACGTTCCAAGTATCAACGCCACCATCTACTACTGCGATAGAAGGAGTAATAGTTTGGCCTGCGCCTTCAGCTGTTACTGCATTTGCAGAAGTGATATTTGTTTCGTCAAAAATACAACTATTTGAATTTTCAACTTCTGTAACTGTAAATGTAACTACGATATCATCCTGAGCAGGAGTATCATTGAAACATGTACCTGGAGTTTGTTTAGCTAAGTTCGCAGCATCCGGAGCAAGTTGATCTACACTTAGATCTATGTTACCCTGTTCGTAATCTGCAGTAGTTGTACCTAAACCATCTGTAGCTGTTGCATAAACATCTACATCACCGTTGTCATCACCTTCTACTATAGTATATGTAAATGGATATACATCACCTGTAGGTGCACCAGCTGTAACTGATTTCATTCCACCAGGCATATCCAAATAAACAGTTACATCTTGAATTGGAGAACAGCCAGTTTGACTAACTGTTACAGTACCACTTATAGCAGAACCTCCTTTCAAGCATGAACCTGCTTGTGTTATAGTTAAATCAGTAATGCTTGGAGCATCATTATCAATTGAGAATGCTGATAGCAATGCTAACTCGCCTGTTGCATCATTCATTTCATCATCATTAATAGCTAAGCTAACATTATAAGTACCATCATTTGCATCTGCAATAAATGGAACTGTTACATCGTAACCTGTCGCTGCAGGAGTTACTGTAATGTTTGCTTGGATTGCTCCAATTGTATTTCCACCACCTACGATATTAGCTAGCGCATTGATATTTGTTTTATCAAATGTACCACAACCATCTTCTTCTACGTGGAATGTTACGTTTACTGTTTCTGTTTCTTTCACGCAAGAAGTACTTGCTTGAACATTAGAAACAACCGGACCAACGTTATCTACTGTAAATGTGATATTACCTGCAGTTGCTACTGCACCATTACCGTCATTTACTGTAGCTGCAACTGTATAAAGTCCGTCATATGTTACTTGATCATTTGCCGGAATATCAATTGTGTATTCCCAAGTGTAAGTATTACCTAAACCTACAGGACCAGTTGGCTGACCATTGCTTTCTACTGCATTTAAATCGCCCAAACCTGTAAAGTTAATTACTACACCTGTTTCATCTAAACAACCTGCTTCATCAATATCAGCCGATACTGTTAGAGTGATTGTTTGTGTATCATTATAGCATCCGCCGTCTTGTGCGCTGGCAATTGCTACGTTTTGAGGAGCAATCTGATCTAAACTAAAGTCTGTTCCGCCGATACCAAAGTCAGCTGATACAGTAGTCAAGCCGTCTGTTGCTGTTGCATAAACATCAACATCGCCGTTACCGTCTGCTAAAATGATATCAGTTGTAAATTCATAGATAAAGAATTCATCGTTATCTGTGTTTTCTGCGTCATCTGCCAACGTTGCTGTTACACTTCTGTCTTGACCATCTGCCGGGAAGTTGAAATATACTGTTACAGTAGAGATTTCAGAACAACCTGTTTGAGTTACTGCTACTGTACCATTAACTGTAGTACCAGTAGGCAAGCATGCACCAGCATCCGCAGGATCAAGTGTTAAAGCTGTAATTGTTGGAGAGTCATTGTCTACGCTGAATGTAGGAACTACTGTGATATCAGCATTTAATGCTGAACCTGTAGCATCTGCCATTGTAGCAAAGTTGTCTAAAAAGTCGTCGATTACTAATGTAATTGTATAAGCGCCTTGATCTGCGTTATTTGGAATAACGAAAGGAACTGTTACATCATAACCTGTTGTTTGTCCAGGAACTACTGAGATGTCAGCTTGAACTGCATTTATTGTAGTTAAGTTATTTAAAGCTGAAGCTACGATATTTGTTTTATCAAATGTGCCACAACCTTCTTCTTCTACGTGGAATAACGCGTTTACTACTGTAGTTGGGGTTTGACCCAAATCTTCAGTGTATTTTACGCATGTTTCGCTTAATGTAATATTAGATACAACCGGACCTGCATAATCTACTGTAAATGCATCTGCATCTGTTTCAGTTGACGGGTTACCTGCAACGTCAGTTACGTTTACTGTCATTGCGATTGGTGTACCTTGCGGGATTGTATTATTTGGAATAGTATAAGTTACGCTTGCCGCATTTGTACCATTATCATAGCTGATTGAACCGCCATCTGTTGGTACTGTATGAGACCATGCGCCTGAGCTGAATACTACTTCAATATTTGTTTCATCGATTGGTGAGCAGTTATCTGCATCATCGTCTACTGTAAATGGTAATACGATTTGACCCGGTACTTCACATGTTGATGCGATATCAACTGTAATAGCTGCAGGTGTTTTATCATATTGTACAGTAAATGCATCGATATAAGATGCTTGATCTGCTTCGCCTTTGTTTACGTAAGCAGTGATTTTTACATCACCTGAAGTTTCTGTACCAACTGTAGTATATGTAAATGTATAATCATTTCCATTTACTGAAGAAGCTGTATTCAAATATTCAATATTATTGCCATCGTTACCGAAGTCTAATTCTACTGTTGGAGTTACATCTGTATAACATCCGCCGTTTGTAGCTGTTACTATTACTTCGATAGTTTCGCCTAATGCTAAGCAAGTTGGTGTGTTTGATAAATCAACATTGATACTTGCCTGGCTATTATCCAATGTAAATTGTCTGTAGATACCTGCATCAGATTGAATTGGGCCATTCCCACTTGGATCAGTAACAACTGCATTAAATCCACGAGGACCACTACCATCGCCAATTACGATTGGAATTGAATATGTATAAAGTACTGTGTCCGGATATGGATATGTAATATTCAATGTATAGTTCGCAGGATTTGGATAGTTAGTTAAAGCTGTTTCCAAATCTGAAAGAACTACATTGCTTGCATCCCATCCGCCACATGTATTAGCATCTGCGATTTTAATTGTAAATTCTAAGTTTTCGCCGCCTCTTAGACATGTGCTTCCTGTGATAGCTGCTGTTACAGCTGTTGGGATGTCATTGTCAATTGTAAAGGCTGTTAAAGGATCTGAATCTACTGTTGCATGTAAACCATCGTCTACTGTTGCATATACATTATCATACAAACCTGCGTTTCCTGCAGGAACTGCATAAGTATATGTCCATGCATAAGTAGTACCAAGTTCTAAACCAAAGTTAGTACCACTTGGAGTAGCACCTACCCATAAACCGCTTAATGTTACGCTGTTTGCATCAACTGTTGCACAGCCGTCTACATCTGCAGTAACTTTAATTACGATGTTACCATTAGCATCTGACAAACAGTTATCTTCAGCATCTGTTCTTGAGATTGCTACGTTTTGAGGACCTGTGAAGTCTAAGCGAAGATCTGTATCACCGTTGTCTTCTTGTGCAGCATTATTGCCTTTTGTATCAGAAGCATTTGCATACACATCAACAATACCGTCGCCTTCATTACCATCAGTTGTATAAGTGAAAGAGTAAGTGTCGTCACCATTATCAGTGATACCACTTCCTACTGTCAAATCTACATCTGCTGCTGTAGCAAAGTCTAATGTTACTGTTACGCCTGTGATATCACCGCATCCAGCATCTGTCAATGTGAATGAACCAGTGATATCTCCTGTCATTAAGCAACCATCTTGTTGGTCTACTACAAAGTTTGCAAATTGTGGAGCTTGACCGTCAACCTCTAGAGTAATTGTTTGAGTTGCACTTGCGTTACCCAAATCATCTCTTACTATATATTGAACAGTGCGAGTACCGTGGTCATTAGTTGTAGCAACGATTTGAGCGATATAAATATAATCACCATTGCCGTTGTCTGTTAAGCTAGACCAAGTAAAGTCATTTTCAAAGTCTTCACTTACGATTTCTAATTGACCTGCACCGTTGCCAAGTCCGCCTGTAATAGTACCGCAGCCAGGATCATCCACATCTATTCTTAGAGTGTAAGTTCCTGCGCCTACGCATGTTACTACTGCAGGGTTAGCATCATAAAAATCATCACTATCAATTGTTGGAGCTGTATTATCTACTGAGTATTCTTTACCTGCATCCGGAGTATAAGTTACTTCGTTACCTGCATTGTCTAATACTGTGATAGATAAGTCATAAGCACCATCAGTATCACCGCTTACATCTAATGTATAAGTGTAATTACCACCTACGTTAAATGCCGGGTTATTACCATCAGCCACAGCATCTGCTGCACTTGATTCGTTGATTGTGATTGTGTTAATACCACTGACAGCACCATTTACATCAAATGAGAATGATAATGAACCTTTTACACATTCGCCTAATGTTGCATAGTTATTAACAACCGGATCTGAATTATCAACGATAAAGTTATCAGAAGCAGGGTCATTACTTGCATTACCTGCTGCATCCAATGCGCTGATGTCAAATGTCATAGTTTCTTCGTCAGTTGCACCTGATAAATCAATTGTATAAATCAATTGATAGTTACCTGGTGTTAATTCTACCATTGAAGATAAACTTAATTTAGTTCCTGTAACATCACCGGAAGTACTACCAACAAGAGAAGGTGTAACATTTGATGCATCAAATGTACAAGTACCTGCTTCAACTATATTAACAGTTATTGTTGCATCATTGTCAGTTAAATCCAAGTCTGTATAGTAAGCATTGCTAAATGCAAATCCTGCAATCGCAGGAGCTGTATAATCGATTGAGAATAAGTCTGAAGTAGTTTGAGTTGTTGCAGCATTACCTGCAGCATCTGTTACTATTGCTTCAATTGTACATAGACCTTGGTCTTCTGTACCTTGAATAGTATAAGAAATACTAAATTTACCAGCAGCGTAAGAGATATTTGTGAAACCACCATTAACTGCGTCAGTACCTGTAGTGATTACATCACCATCTAGATCTTTCAAGGTAACTGAAATTGATGGGTCGCCACAATTATCTGTTGTTGCTGGAATGTCAAATGATACTACATCATTTGTTTTGAAACAAGCACCAGCTACAAAACCAGTTGGTTCCAAAGCTGTTACTGTTGGAGCAGTAAAGTCGAAATAGAAATCTGCATCCTGATCTAAAGTAGCATTGTTACCTGCAAGATCTGTGATATCTACATCTACTGTTACTAAAGCATTTTCAGTTTCAGTACCTGCAGCTGTATAAGTTACATATATTTTATCATCAACTGTTGAATAAGTATATGTATCATTTAATACTAGCTCGATATCTTGCGCGCCAGAGTGCAAGTAAACAGAGTTTACTGTTACGTCACCTGAGCAAAGATCAGATACCGGAATTTCGAATGTAACTTGTTCGCCACTAGCGATACAAGTGTTACTATTTCCGTTACCTGCAACATTAGCTACATCGTCAATTACAGGATCTGTATTATCGATAGTGAATAACTGAGCAGAACGTGTTCTTTGGTTACCGGCATCATCTGTACCTACAACCTCAACAGTAACTGCACCAGTTTCGTCACCATTCAAAGTAGCTTGGAATGTATAAGTGTTAGTATTTACACTTTGATAGCCCTGACCATTTGTCATATTAATTGGAGCACCATTGCCAAAAGTAATATTAACATCTAAATCAGTTTGATCAAATGTACCACAACCAGCACCATCTTCTGCATAAACTGTAAACTCGATAGTAGCAGGTTCAAGACCTGTATTTGCAATACAGCTATTTCCTACTTCAGCAGGAACACCTACTGTTGGAGCTGTTGCATCTACATCGAATGTAAAGTCTGTAAATGATGCTTGGATATTTGCACCCAAATCAGCAACTTTAACGCCTACTGTATTTGAACCTTCATCAGCAGCATCAACTACGATTTCATACAATCTCCAACCTGGTTGGGAAGCATGATCAAATGCAGTTGCAGTAAAATTATTAGTAAGTGTTTCATTAAAGCTTGCACCATAATCAGCACCAATAATCTCACTAATACCTTGACATCCATTATCAGTCACATCTATACCAAGATAGTATGTACCCGGATCGATACAAGTAGATGTTAACTTAGTATAAGTATCAACACCATTATATGTAAACAATGCAATTTCATTGATTGTTGGTTCTGAATTATCAATTGAGAATGAATTTGCAGGAGAATAAGTAGTAGCTGTATTGCCTGCATCATCAGTTGCATCAAATGTAAATGTATAATCACCTGTATTTACAGTACCAGCAGGGATTGTTACATTATATGTATATGTATCAGAACCTGGTCCACCAGCATTATAAACTGCAGATACAGTATGATCAACAGGACCATTTACTGTTACAGTTATATCTGTATTATCAAAAGTACCACAGCCAGCTTCTACAACATCAAATGTAAATGCTAACACTGCATCACCATTTGTTTTACATTGACCATCACCACCGGTAATTACCAAATTAGATAAAACAGGCGCAGTAGCATCTACATCTATTGAAGCAGTTGTATTTGCTGTATTACCTTTTGAATCATAAACATTAAAGTCAACTGTATTTGTACCTTCATCAGCAACAGCTACAGTTGTTTCATATACAAATGTATAATTTGGATCAGATATTGATTCAAGTGCATTTTTTTCTAAAGCATCTGTAAAATCACCTGAATTTATTACAATACCACCGGCATTATTGTCTAGCACACCGTCCATTGTTCCGCAACCAACTTCACTTATTGCTACATGAAGATATACTGTTGTTCCAGGTTTAACACATGAAACTACACTACCTTCACCTACAACTGGTGAATCTTTAAATACTGCAGAAGTAATAGATGGAACTGTCTGATCAATGCTAAATGTAGCTTGAGCAGTTTGGTTTACAGGACCGTTTCCTTTAGGATCAGTCACAGCAGCCAAAATTGTCAAGTCATTGCCTGTTGGATCAGAACCAGCAGCAGCTATTGTAGTTGTATAAGTATAAGTAATTGTACTTCCAGACTTCACAATACTAGTTGGTGTGTTAGACCAGTTTGTCAAAGAAGTAACATTACCAGAAATTACTACATCGCCTTCAAGCCAATCACCTTCTACACTACAACCATCATCTGTGATAGTTACAGTAAATACTAGGTCATCAGTTTCAGTTAAACAAGTAGCACTTGTTACAGCAATCGCAACTTCACTAGGATCTGCATTGTCAATATTATATGTCAATGAATTATCAGATACAGCATTTCCTGCTTGATCTGTTAATGTCCAAGTATGAGTGTGACTTCCACTTGCATCGCTTGCATGTATGGTAAATGTACCTTGGAAATCATCAATATCAGCATCTGTATCATAATTGCCTGTTGCTTTTACAACCGCATTATTAAGCGCAGCATCATTTACAAAGCTTGCATTTGCAATACCAAAGTTACCATTATCATAACCAGCATCCGCAGGATCTTCAATCATAACTACAAGATCATCAGCATCAGCATTACTTAAACAAGTAGCAGAAGTAATTGAAGCACTTGCATAAGTTGGTGCTTTTGTATCAATATAGAATTGATATGAAGCAACACCAGCATTTACTAAACCTGAAGCATCACAAGTGAAATCTTCACCACCAGTGATAGCAACATTGTCAGCACCTGCAAATGCAGAACCATCGAGATCTGTCATGTTGCCAGCAACATCTGCAGCAACATCAATAACGATAGCACCTGAAAACTCTTCTGTATTATCTAATAAAGTAAAGTATTGTCTATAAACATATTCGAAAGGCCAATCATCTTGAGAGTTCTGCAACTCAGGAAGCCATTCCCCTGAACCTTTTGAAATTACTGTAGAATTAACATCACCATTACCTTGGAAAGTAATATTTGGTGTATCAGTGTAATCCATGATTTCGTCAAATTCCACATCTATATAGTAAACAGTAGCTAAATTTGCTTGTACATAAGCTTTGTTAACTACATTTGGAGTACCTGCATTCAAATTACTATGTACTACGTTTATTGTCGGTACATCATCAGCTCCGGCAGTAAATGTGCCAGTAAGCCAATTCGATACTGAACCTTGACTAGTTACATAAGCAATTTGATAAGCATACATTTGTCCGTGTGTCAAATCCATAATAACCCAACTATCTGCGTTGCCTATATTTTGAGCAACAGTTGCGCCATTAGATAAATCAGTATAGTTCAACAAAATATTTGCACCTGCAGGGCGATAATCCCAAGCTAAATGCACTACATTTTGTGAAACTTTTGGTTCTCCTGCAGCCAACGCTAGCCCCGGTAATGGAGCAATAAATGTTGCCGGATTAGTAAGTGTTTGAGCAAACAAATATTGGGGATTCCCAGCATTTTCGTCATACTCTAAAACCCTCACCTGATATTCAGCACCAGGAGTTAAGTTTGTTATTGTCACACTGTTTGTATTATCAGCGGACAATACATAAGCATCACCTATATCAGCAGTTGCGCCGGACATATTTGTCTCAGCATCTAAAGCGTAGTCAACGCCATCAGTAGGATCTGCTTCCCAAGTACCAGCTGAAGTCTGCGTAGACGTAGCTTCAATTAGCACTAGGGCTTTCTCGCCATTACCTCTTCGCCAGTTGAACGTAACGTCACTGCCCGAAGTAGTCATGGAGATTCTTGCTGCTTGCCGTGATGGTGTCGTCTGTGCCATCGCATCTGGAACAGCGAGCACTACCAAGAACAGGCAGAGCAAAAACAAGTTGAACACTCGATTCATAGAGCGTCTCCTTAATTATTAAAAAAACAGAATTATTTGTCAAATTCCCATAGTCTTGGCACGCATATTGTGGAAAACTTTCAGTTTATACGTACCTATATATACTCAAAAAGGAACAATAGGTCATTATAACCTATTATCCAAACAAAATGTAATCATTTTTTAGATATCTTCAAATTATTTTT
This sequence comes from Kapaibacterium sp. (SeqCode), assembly GCA_965140345.1. Taxonomy (GTDB): domain Bacteria; phylum Bacteroidota; class Ignavibacteria; order Kapaibacteriales; family UBA2268; genus JBFHIJ01. The sequence continues at coordinate 205,690 of OZ223201.1, read as the reverse complement.
TTTGTTAAATCTGCATTAAGCATCCTTCCAAATAGTGCAAGTTTCTGATTTTTTAAGACTTATGAAATACACTGATTTTAATATTTTACGTATTTTTTAGGATATAATATCCACAATAACTCTTACTATGATGAAGTCAAAAGAAAATGCAGATATTCTTATCAATCTTCTACTATCAATTAAAGTGCCTATTTTTAAAAATATCAGCTATTTTCAGGCTAATAATAAGAAGAAAGGGTAATACACTATGAGAGAAACGTATTCTTTTTGTAAGTATTTTTATAACTGAGGAGTAATATAATCTTTTTATGTGTGGAAAAGATGTGTTTTTGGCAGGAGGCTTATTTAAAAAACAACCGTAGATGTTGATTCTACGGTTGTTTTAATATTTTTATTCATCTGTAGTAACTTTTATTACATTTGAAAATCCGGTCATACCATTTTTAAGTATAGCGCGAACCCTGTAGTAATAAGTTTTTCCTGCTTCCAGATCATCAATATCCCAATCCTGCACAGGCATTATTGTAATATTATAGTATTTTGGAAGAGTTTTAGTAAAACTTTTATCTTCAGCAACATCTAAAACATAGTTTTTTACATCATCCAGCTTTTCCCATCTTGCAAGGAAATGATTAGAAGTAACATCAGTTGCTTCCAATGCCTTCGGAGCAGGCGGCAAAACAGTATACGTTCTTACAAAGCTTACTTTTTCCTTGCCAGGTCTGGCATAAACAGTGGTTTCGCCTGATCCATTTGCTTCAATAGCAGCAATCGTATAAGTCTTACCGGGTTTTAATCCAAATATTTTCGCATTTGCGCGGGCTTTGCCGACGTTTTTATCAATACATGATGTTTTAGTACCCTTAATGACAGATTCCCCATACGTATTATTTGGCACTGATTCATGTCTGTTATTAGGTATTTCTATGTCTTTCTTTTCACTAACAAATATATAAGTAGCATCGCCATTACCTCTCATATAAGAAAGCTGTATAGAACCATCCGGAAGTTCAGAGATGCCAAGATTTCTGGGAGTGATACTTGGTGTTTTAGGTAATGTCATAATATCAAAAGACTTAGTAAGTATAGAGTAATCCGGATTTTTAGCATCTGCATAGCTGTAAACATCAAGTTTGTATTTAGTTCCCGGCAATAATCCTGAAATATTCAGAGCCTTGCTATTAACTTTACCTGCAAAAACAGGGAAATTTCTCTGACCAATAATATTTTTTTCAGCAGCTTTAATATCAGAAACAGGCTTATAAACAGTGCCATTTGTAGGCGGATAGTTATTAATATCAGCCTGGTGGATCACCAGCAGATAGTTAGATTCAGATTTCCCCTTGATTTTAAAGGAGATAGACTCCTGCTCAGTCTGAATATTAGTAATATCATCTATAGCATAAGCAGAGATGCCAAGCGTAAGTAAAAGAGTAAGTACGGTAAAAATATTCTTCATAGTTGTATCATTTGAGTTAAACATATAAGCAAATATAATAAAAAGCCTGTTTAATATAAAAAAAAACGCGGTCTCTTATAGAAAGAGACCACGTTTAATATATCGAATCTATTGTTTATAGATTACTAATTTCAATCAGATTATCTTACAACAACCCAACCAACGTTAGTGTAAACAAATTTAGCTGATTCTTGGAACGCGATTGTAACGTTACCTGAAACAGTAGTTACGTCGATACCAAGAGCACCACCTAAATTATTATTTACGATGTACATAATTTGACCATTATTAACACCTGCAGCAGGTAGAGTGATAACAGCACCTTGAGCACCTTGCCATTCTACAACAGAAGCGTTAACAGAAATTGGAGATACAGCAGTTGTACCATAAGCCAATTTAAAATGACCAGAATTGATGTTGATAGCTTTACCAGTAGATGAAGCATCTAAGTATAATGCATTACCAGCAGTTGTAGAAACAGCGTTGATTGCATTACCAGTTCCACCAATTGCAGCAACGTCAATTGCATTACCAGCACCATTTGTAGTAGCACCGATACCAGTTGCACCATCTTCAGCAGAAGCAACGATAGCAGTATTTGCAGCATTGCCAGAAGCAGAAGTAGTCAAACCTTGAGCATTACCACCAGCAAATGAAGCAGTTGCGCTCATTGCAGGACCAGAAGAAGTTGATTTAACAGAAGCAACACCAATACCATTTCCACCGTTATTAATATTAACGATTGCATCAGCTGAAGAGAAGCTACCAGCAAATTGACCTGCAGTTAAAGTCATGTTGTTATCAAATTCAGAAGTACCAAGTACATCCAAATCTTTAGCAGCAGCACCATTATCAGCAACAACTAATGTTCCGTTTGCAGTAGCAACACCACCGATGTTTACTAATTTAGCAAAGTCTGCATCACCGTTTACATCAAGATCGATACCAGCAGCAGCGTCAACGTCAGCTACTTGAACAACGCCATTTAATGTAGTTGAGCCAGCAACAGTTAAGTTAGCAGCACCACCAACCAAGTTAACAGCAGCGTTAAATGTAGCAACACCGTCAAAGTTAACAACATCGTTAAAGTCTGCATCACCATTTACTACTAAGTCAGGATTAAGAGTATTAGCAACTGTCAATGTACCGTTAGCAACTGTAGCACCAGTTACAGTAACGTCGTTATTGAATGTTGTATTACCATTAACACCACCAGCTAAAGTAGTTACACCAGTTACACCGAAAGTACCACCAACTGTAGTATTACCAGTTACACCTAAAGTAGATCCCATAGTAACAGCTTTTACAAAGTTAGCTTCACCGTTAACATTCATGTCGATACCAAGACCAGCGTCAAAGTCAGCAACATTTACGATACCGTTAGCATTCAATGTAGAAGTTAAAGTAGTTACACCGTTAATTACTACAGTTTTAGCAAAGTCTGCATCACCGTTTACATCTAAATCAACACCAGCACCCAAATCAACGTCAGCGATTTGAACAACACCATTAGCAGTGAAAGGACCGTTAATAGTAGTGTTATTTAATGTAGTAGCACCAGTTACTGCAAAAGTTCCACCAACTGAACCATTTCCACTAGAACCGAAAGTATTCAATGTAGTGTGACCACCAACATTTAAAGTACCATCGATATTAGCAGTAGTGTTAAATTCAGCGTGACCGTCAACAGTCAAGTCAGAACCAGCACCTGCTAAGATTAAATCACCATTGCTAGTAGTAGTACCATTTAAAGTGATAACGTCAGTTGGAGCATCACCTAAAGTAGTATTACCAGTAGTAGTTAAATCATTATTGATTGTAGTAGCACCAGTTACGCCTAAAGTACCACCAAGAGTAGTGTTACCAGTTACGCCTAAAGTACCACCAAATGAACCATTACCAGTGAATGTTCCATCTACAGCACCAACGTTACCAGTGAATGTACCATTTACAGCACCAACGTTACCAGTAAAGTTACCATCTACAGCACCAACGTTACCAGTGAATGTACCGTTTGCAGCAGCAAGATCACCAGTGAATGTTCCAGTTGTACCAGAAACAGTACCACCTACTAAGTTACCATTGAAGTTAACTGCAGTTACATCGCCTGTAGCAGAGATGTTACCAGTTACATTCAAGCCAGCTTGAGCATTTACAAGACCAGTGAAAGTACCAGTTGTACCAGAAACAGTACCACCTACTAAGTTACCATTGAAGTTAGGAGCAGTTACATCACCACCGAAAGTACCAGTACCAGTTACGCCTAAGTTACCACCGATATTTAAATCGTTAGTGATAGTAAGAGCGCCGATAGTTGCATCGTTTACAGTCAAGTCAGCATTACCGTCAAGAATACCAGTGATGTTAGCTGTAAGAGCTTGAAGAACTCCAGTTAAAGTAGCGTTAGTTGAATTAACATCAGTAGCGTTAACTGTAGTAATGTTACCAGTAGTTGAGTTAACTGTAGTAATGTTACCAGTAGTTGAACCCAATGTAGTAATAGTACCAGTGTTAGCTTGAATATCGTCAACAATTAAGTTACCATTTGGCATGTTGATTTGAGCGTTAGCACCATTCATGTTGATTTGTGCATTAGCACCATTCAAGATGATTTGAGCATTTGGATTTGTAGTTGAGTTAAACTGCAAGTTACCAGTGCTTAAGTTAGTGTTACCGTCAACTGTCAAATCTTGACCTACAGTTAAATCTTGAGAGATTTGGCCATTTTGAGCAGTGATAGTACCATTAAACATTGAGTTACCATTAACAGTAAGAGCAGTCAATGTAGCAGTACCAGTTAAGTTACCAGTTACATCGCCAGTTACGTTACCAGTTAAGTTACCAGTTACATCGCCAGTTACGTTACCAGTCAAGTCACCAGTTACATCGCCAGTTACGTTACCAGTTAAGTTACCAGTTACATCACCTGTTACGTTACCAGTTACATCGCCAGTTACATTACCAGTCAAGTTACCAGTTACATCGCCAGTTACATTACCAGTCAAGTCACCAGTTACATCGCCAGTTACATCACCTGTTACGTTACCAATAAAGTTTGGAGCAGTTACATCACCACCGAATACGCCAGTACCAGTATCACCAGTTAAAGTGATAAATGGATCTTCAGTAACTACTGGATTTGCTGGATCTGTATTATCTACATTAGTTTGAGTCAATACGATAACTTTACCGTTGAAGTCGCCTTTCAATGTACCGTAGAATTCGTTTGCAGTTACATTACCAGTTACAGTAAGGTCACCACCAACAGTTGCATCACCAGTTACATCTAAAGTATTGTCAACAGTAATTGCATCAGCATTGATTAAACCAGTAGCAGCATCCAATTCAATTGTAGTTTCTACAGTTGTAACAGGATTTGCTGGATCTGTATTATCTACAGTAGTGTTATTCAATTTAATATTTTCAGCAACAACATCACCAGTTAAGTCACCAGTTACGTTACCAGTTAAATCACCAGTTACGTTACCAGTTAAATCACCAGTAAACATAGTTGTTGCAGTAATATTTGCAGCTTCGATATCACCAGAGAATGTTCCGTCAACTGCTTCTAAGTTACCAGACAATGTTGCATTTGCAGCACTGATATCACCAGTATAAACTGCATTTGCAGCAGCGATATCACCAGTAACTGTTAAATTACCACCAACGCTAAGATCGTTAAGAGTTTCAAAGTCGTTAGTAGTTAAAGTACCGTCAACGTTAACGTCTTTAGCAAAGTTTACATTTTCCGTGAAGTTCAATGCAGTAGTAGCAGTTGGAGCTTCGATTGAAATTGTATTAGCATCTTGTCCCATAACGATACCATCAAGGATTTCTAAGTTATGACCATGAGCTGTTGAATTCCAATAAATATCGCCCATTGTTACTAAAGCGATTTTGTTTGGAAGGTTAGTTGTATTTTCGATAACTACAGCACCAGTTGGAGTTGGATTAGTAGCAGCGTCATACCAGCCATTAGTATTAGTGTTATCTGCAGCAAAGTGACCTGCAATTGCAAGACCATTGTCTGAAGAAGTAGTTACATCTAAACCTTTGTGCATTACATCAGCAGTAGCACCAACAACTTTGTTATCTACTTTCATACCAGTAGTCATATAACCGTTGTCAGCATTGATGTTAGTCATAAATTTAGAACCATAAGAATCTACTTCTAAAGTAGTAAGGTTTGTTGTAACTAATAAAGCGCCGTCTCTGCTTTCGCCATCAGTAGTACGATCGATGTGTGCAGTTGCAACATTATCGCCACCACCCATAACTTTCAAAGCTTCGCCGTTAGTTTCTGTTTGAGGTACAGAAATGTAGATACCACCACCATTGATATCAGTTTTAGTGATATCGATTGCAGTTTGACCATCAGTTGGTCCATTATGAACGATTGGAAGAGTGAAGTTAGCATCTTTCCATTGAGGGATACCAAATTCAGAGTTCCAAGTCAACATTTGACCACCATTAGGAGCTACATCGTGAGAATAAGCCCAAGCTTGAGCGTTGTTATCCCACCATACTAACTGACCTTCTGTAGTACCAGCGCCTAATTTATTAAATGGAGATGGAACCGGACCCCATTGTACTTCGCCCATGTCATTCATGTAAAGTACATAGTCTTCCATAGCACCATCAGTGTCTAAGTTTTCAGGTTTAACAGCACCAAGACCTAATTTGTCTGCTGTAATTGCTCTTGGAGCAATGATTGGATCTGGGTAAGTACCAGTCAAATCACCAGAAGCAGGTCCAGATGGAGTAGTAGATACGTTAGGAGCTAACATACTTTGAGTAATACCACCAGCAGGGATGTTATTTAAAACAGCTTCAGGTTTGATAGTTGGATTAGGGTATGTACCATCAAGGTCACCACCAGCAGCTCCCATTGGGATAGCTGTTACATTTGGATCCAACATATTTTGAGTCACACCACCATCTACAACGCCAAGTGCTACTGTAGCTGTATCAGCTGAAGAAGCAGCTTTAGCCATACCTGCGTATGGTACTAAAGACATTGGTGTTCTAGCATAAGGTTGACCACTACCTACAGTTACCTGTAAGAAATACTGTTTGTCAAAATTCAAGTTAATTGGTCTTATCTGTCCCAAATTAACATTGAAGTATCCATTTGTAACTGTCACATTCTGAGTTTCATCCCACAATGATGTACCGCCAGTTTCGGCATCAAAAATTTCAAAGACGATGGTTTGTGTACCTTCATAGCCTTTGTTGTCACTTGTCATTAAAGTACCTTGGTAGTTAATTTGGTCTGGCAAGTCAGCTGGAGCTGCTTCCACTCTACCAAATGGTGCTAAAACGAAGGCAACTATAAGTAAACCGAGAAGAAGAAGTCTCTTCATTACTTTGCACTCCTAAACGATGTTATACAAAAAAATCTCATTTTATTTTCTTTATTTAAATTTATTAGCATGATTATTTAGCAACAACCATTACTGTTCTTACAGACTGAGCTTCAAAGCTAGAAGCGCCAACCGGTACCACAACTACTTCGCACAAGTATGAACCACTTGCAACATCAGCACCGCTGTCATCAGTTACGTCCCAAGTTTGAGTAACAACACCTGATGTATTACCAACAGCAAAAGTTTTGATTCTTTTACCATTCATGTCATAGATGTTGATTGAAACATCACCATAACCCGGCATTTCATATTCAATTGTTGTAGATGAAGTCACTGGGTTTGGATAGTTTTTCAAACCAGTGTTAGTGATAACTACATTGTTATCCTCTACTCCAGTCTTATCAGGGCTCGGAGACCAAAAACCTTGGTATAAGGTCAAGAGTTTGCCTTCAACTGGAAATTCTGATTCACGTTTACCGATTGCAGTCTGCCCCATTACGCCGGAAAGAGTATTTCCACTTTCGTTGGAAGCAGCCACCATACCACCGGAACCGATCACAGACCTTTTGAGAGTAATCTCATCTGCTGAAGCAGAATCCGCTATAAACGGAAGTGCTATCCCACAGACTAAGATATACTTCATAATTTTTTTCATGTGAACACTCCTATATACTGACTATGTATATTATTGTAAATTGCTTATTTCAATGTATTGTTTGTCTTTGTTGCTGGCTTATTCAGCCTTCCCCTCTGGCATTGATACAGTACAATAATTATGCCAAAGTAAGAAATATGTACAATACTACTATCCGAATCTAAAATTACAATCCGAATCGATAACGAAATTACGACATTTCGCACTAAATAACAAAAAAGAATTTATCCCACGCATAAGATTTATGATAATAATTTATTTAAATTTTACTCTATTGCGTCTAAGGTTTTATTTTTAAATGATTTATAGATTTTTATATTTAAGTTACGACAATACAAACCACTAACTAAACCTAATTATTTTGTTTAGCTTGATTTTTTCTATGCTTATATTTTGAAATAAATTGAGCAGTTGTCTCGCAAATTTGTCCTTCGGAACATCTATTTGCCTTAGTGGTTTATAATTAATTACTTCATGCTGCAAATTTAATCTAACTGAATTACAAATGAATTCCAAATCTTTTTTATTTTTATCGTATTTTTGTATAACTTTTTATAATAGTCAGGCTATATCATGAAACTTCACAATCTTGTATCCCACTGCGTAAGCATTGATACCGCAATAAATACTTCTTCTAAACCTGCTGACAGTACATTTGCTGAATACTTAAAGCAAAACAAATCAATTGGCAGTAAAGAACGAAAATTTATCTCAGAGCTTATGTTCTTTGGGATAAGGCACCAAATTCTAATAAATCATTTAATTCAATGTAAAAATTATAATTTGGATTCCCAAACAATATTTTACCTCACTGCAATTTTATTGCATACTAATTTTTTGCCTGAGTCAAACTCTAGAAGCTTGAACACTATTTACGCTAAAATTGACAAAACAATTGAGCCTAATATATTTATTGCAATTTCTAAATATTTCTCTGATTTGTCTTTGACGACAGAAGAAATAAATAATTGGAAAGCTGATATAACTAACATACTTAGCGGCTTGGAAACCAAAATTGAAGCTGCTGATATCCAAACTCTGTGCACTAGATATTCTTTCACAACAACTATATATGAGTTGCTTTCCGAATTATATGATTACGTTACTATCAAAGAAATGTTCCGAGCTCTTTCTGAACCTGCTAACTACAGCATTCGTGTTAATACTAACACTAGTAATATCAATGATTTGTTCTCAAGTTTAGCTAAGCAGGTCAATAATAAAACTCTACAGTTTAGCACTCTTATTCCTGATTCTATTAATGTTCGAAACAGAGCTAACCTTAATAGTACTAAAGAATACAATAACGGTCGCTTTGAATTTCAGGATGAAGGTAGCCAGATAATTTCTTATGTCTTAGATCCAAAACCGGGTGAAACTGTTTTAGATGCTTGCGCTGGTGCAGGAGGAAAAACTCTACATATAGCTAACCTTATGAAAAATGAAGGATTAATCGTTGCTACTGACACAGGAAACGTAAGATTAAAAGAGCTTACTCCTAGAGCAAAGAAAGCAAGAATTAAGATAATCAAGACTGAACTGGTAAAACTAGGTTCAAAAGACACCTATGAATATAAGAAACATCAGTACGATAAAGTTCTTATAGATGCCCCATGTTCAGGATTAGGGACTGTTAGGAGAGCTCCTTTTTTAAAATATTCATTTTCAAAAGACAAGCTTGAAGAACTTAACCGTAGACAATTAGGCATCTTACAGCATTATGCTAAATATGTAAAAAAAGGCGGAATCCTGCTTTATGCCACTTGTTCAATCTTGCCACAAGAAAACAGTTCCATAGCTCAAAGCTTCCTGGAAGCAAATCCACAGTTTGAACTGTGCAGTATTAATGACAGTATTATAGAACATAAAATCAAAATAACTTTAAAAGAAGATGTGGCCGAATTATATCTTCACCCTCAAGATTATGGTACTGATGGTTTTTACATGGTCAAATTCAGGAAAAAAATATGATACAGAATCTAATAATAGATTTTGGTGGTGTACTTTATAATTTAGCTCCGGGGAAAACCCTGGAGCTATTTAATCAATATGGTTCTATCCACCATACATATAATGACTTAGCTGATTTGGATATATTCAAGTTGTATGAAACTAATTCTATATCATCAATTGAATTTATCAGCTCAATTCGTAATATTTTCGGGATACAGGACTCTATTTCTGATCAAATACTTATTGATACCTGGAATAAAACTCTGATAGGTATTTTTGATTTTGCAATTCCTACACTTTTGGAGCTAAAAAAACGCTACAATCTTTCTCTACTAAGCAATACAAACAAGCTCCATTATGAGTACTTTATGCCTCATTGTCAAGAACTTTTCTCAATATTTGACCAATGCTTCTTTTCGCATCATATAAGCATGAGAAAGCCTAATACCAATATTTACAAATATGTAATGAGTAAAATGGGGTATAACCCCTGTAATACTATGTTTATAGACGATTCTTCAGCGAATATAAAAGGTGCTCAATTAGCAGGAGTCCACACTTTCAAAATATCACCTGACACATTACTGTCAGATTTTTCTGACACTGTTTAACAGAATACACACTTTTTTGTCATTTTTCGACATTAGTGAGTAAGATTATAGATTACAAAAATAAATTCAAAAGTTTTATTTCTGCTGATAAATCCTTATCTTTACATACTTTTATAAATATGTTTGAAAGAACCAAAGGATATGAATTCTTTTTGGGAATCATCTTTTATTGTAGTAGATGTTGAAACTACAGGTTCGGATCCTGAAAAAAACCGTATAACTGACATTGCCTGTATTTTAGTGCAGGGTGGTGAGATAGTAGATGTTTATGCCTCATTGGTAAATCCGCATCAATTTATCCCTCATTTCATTGCCAATATGACCGGTATTTCTAATGAAATGGCATTTAATGCTCCAGAAGCATCCGAAATCTTTAAAGAAGTAACTAAAATATTTAATGTACCTAATCCTGTCTTTGTTGCACATAATGTCAACTTTGACTGGTCTTTTGTGCAGCGTTCATTTGTAAGAGAAGGGCTTACTCCTCTTGAGATGCCAAAGCTCTGCACTTTGAAGCTTGCCCGCAGACTACTTCCTAAAGATGACAAGAAAAATGTTGGCGCTTTGGCTGAGTATTATGGTATTCATATTAAAAACCGGCACCGCGCACTTGGTGATGCAGAAGCCACTGCTCTAATACTAATTGAATTACTCGAAAAGCTTCAGGAAGAACATAATATTACATCAATAGATGATTTACTTCACTTCCAAAACAAGCCGATTAAAGCTTATTCTTTAAAACAAGACTATATAGAAAAACACCTTGCCACTATAGATACTATTCCGGATGAACCAGGTGTTTACTACTTTTTCGATAAAAATGGTAAAAACATCTATATAGGTAAAGCAAAGTCACTTAAAAGAAGAGTTCAATCATATTTTAGAAATGGCAACCTAACTTCCAAAAAAGTAGCAGATATGGTTCGTAAGATTGAATCTATCAAATGGGAGTGCACTGGCAATGAGCTCTCTGCTCTTGTATTAGAATCCAGAGAAATTAAGAAAGTACAGCCAACATTTAACGTTATGGAAAAAAGGTATTTAAAATATCCTTTCCTCAAAATTACAGCTGATACAAAATACCCCAGAGTAGAAATATGTAACGAAGTAGAAAATGATAACGCCACTTATTATGGGCCATTCAAAAACTACTCGCTAGTCAACACTCTATTTACTATAATAGAAAAGAAATTTCAGTTAAGGAAATGCGAAGTCAACCTGGACAATTCCAATACAAAACCATGTTTCTATGCAGATATAAATAAATGCATAGCTCCATGCAAAGACTCATGCTCTCCGGAAGACTATGCTTTTGAAGTGCACAAAGTAAAAACATACCTTTCTAATTTTAAAAATGGTATCCTGACTGATCTTGAAAAAGAAATGATAAAACTTTCTGAAAATCTGGATTTCGAAAACGCGGCAAAGATTCGCGATCAAATAGATGAAATCAAAAAGGTAATGTCAAACAAACCTGATGAAAATGCCAGCACCGGCAATAATAACATGGTTTTCCTCATGCCTGCAGATTTGAGAGAAAAAACTATTGACTTATTTTTAATACATAACGGTAAACTTGCAAAACAGGTTACATTCGGAAGGAAAGCTCCGATAGGCAATATACTGGAAGATATTAAGCATACTTATTTCAACGGTACGATTCAGGAAGATACGATTACGATGTACGACATAGATGAGATAAGAATTGTAAATTCCTGGATATTCAAAAATCAGGATTTTGGCATTTCTTGTTTTTTAGAAAACAAGGATGAAAATGATTTTCTTAAGGAAGTTGAAAATTCAATTCGTGAAGTATCTTTTGATTAAACTTGAACAAGACTTCCATATTTTTTGTTTTTTTTAGTTGTTACAAGTATAATTATTTTCGTATATTGAAATAAATGTTGATTTTTATTTAAGATGCAATGCCTCAAATCCTAAAAGATGATATAAAACAAAAAATTAGCGAAGCTGCATTTCAGCATTTTGCTGCTTTTGGTTTCAAAAACACTTCTATGGCAAATATTGCAAAAGACGCAAATGTATCTGTTGGCAATATTTATAGATATTATGTTAATAAAGATGATATATTCTATTCTCTAATCACACCCCAGTTTGTAAATAAGTTCAAACAGACAATGAGAATTAGAATAAACAAATCTGGCACCAAGTTTTTCAGCGTACTTGAAAGAAAAGCACCAGCTGAAATCATAGATAATGATGTTATAGATTTTTATTATAACCACAGACTGCATATTGTTATTTTACTGGACAATAGTAAAGATACTGTATATGAAAACATCCGACGTGAATTAAAAGACATGGCTTTCAATTATATACAGCAGTATTTCGCAGAAAACATTTCACCTGAATACCAGTTAGACCAGGAAAAAAGATTCTTACTAGACATCATCTACGAAAATCTTGTTTATGGTATATTAAAGATATTAAAAGCTTACACGGAACGTGAAGATATAGAAAGAGCTTATAAATCCCTTATAGGATATCATCTATACGGGTTGCTTGGAATTTGGAAAACACCTGATTATATCAAAAACAATATAGAATAATTTCCCGCTAAAAACTCTATTTCAAAAAAAATAGAGTTTTTTTATTTCTTTTTGCATCCTAATCACATCTTATGACTCTTACATTTACAAAGTAAAATATAATTGAAACTTTGTTCGACAAAAAACGTTTCTGTCAAAGTATTTTTAACATACAGTAATTTTGGAGTAGTTTTTTCGATGCAGAAAACAATAACATCCTTTCTGGCGGTCTGCCTTCTTATGCTAATTTCAGTTAGTGGAGTTAAGGCGAAAAATGCAGCAGCTGCTGCAAATCTAGCTTCTATGAGTGGTTTTGTTTATGATAGCGATTCAAAGGAGACTCTTATTGGTGCTACTGTTTTTATCACAGGCACTAAAAAAGGGACTTATACAAATAAAGCTGGTTTTTATTCAATAACTGATATAAAACCTGGCACCTACACAATTAGAGTCACATACGTAGGCTATAAAAAGCTTGAATATGAAGTTACCTTGGAGAAAGGTAAGTCATACCAAAAGGAAATATTTTTAAAACCGGCAACAACTGAATCTGAAAGAGTAACTGTTACTGCAGATAGAGAAGTTGAAAAAAGACAGATCTCTGTAAGTAAAGTAAATGTACCTATTCAGCAAATCAAAGAGATAAGAATCGGTGGCGAATCTGATGTATTCAGAAGTTTACAGCTTTTGCCCGGCATTCTTACATCGTCCCAAATTTCAAGCGGTCTATATGTAAGGGGCGGATCTCCGGATCAAAACCTGGTGTTGCTTGACGACGCAGTTGTTTATAACCCGACTCACTTATTCGGATTTCTTTCTACTTTTAATAGTGATGCTATTAAAGATGTAGAGATGCTTAAAGGTGCGTTCCCTGCGGAATATGGCGGAAGGATGTCTTCTGTACTCAGCATCACGCAAAAGAATGGCTCTCAGGAAAGAGTTCAGGGTATTGGTGCTGTTGGTCTGATTAGCTCCAAACTTAGTTTAGAAGGGCCACTTCCTGGTATAGATGGATCCTGGTTCTTAGGTGGCAGAAGAACATATTTTGAATTAGTTAAAGCTATGATGCCTACTGATGACGACAACCCGCTACCTGATTTCAATTTCTATGATATAAATGGTAAAGTCACTTTAAATCTATCTCAAAACGATAAACTATTCCTTTCAGGTTTCACCAGTTCAGATGGACTTAAGTATGATACCTATGGAATGGACTTTAATATGGATATAGGAAATCAACTTGGTGCAGTTAAATGGACTCACATCTGGGCAGATAATTTCTTTAGTAATTTAATTCTATCTTCCAGTCACTACTTTAACAAGTTTACCGGCGACCAATCAGGATACGAATTCCTTATAAATAACACTATCACTGATAAATCTGCGAAATTCAAAACGGAATGGTTGGTTAACGATATGACAACTATTAAATCAGGTTTTGAATACTCTAATTATCATTTCCAATTCCTTAGAAACTTTTCAGGTGAAACCGGAGATACTGAAACCGATAATCCGGGGCAAACTAATTTGGATATGAATGATAATAACTATAGTGTTTATTTGCAGACCAATGTTCAAGCTAATCAGCATCTATCATTCCAGCTGGGCGGGAGAGCAAATTATTGGGAATTAAGTGATCAATTTACATTCGACCCAAGAACGGCAGCAAGATATCAGTTTAATGAAGGTTTTGCTCTTAAATTTGCATGGGGCATATTTCACCAGAACTTAAGACTTGCCACACAGCCTGATTTTAGTTTCTTTGACACTTGGATGCCGTCAGATACTACTGTACCTGGCCCGGGTAGATCAGATCACTATGTCTTTTCTATAGAAACTAATCCGATGGAAGGTTATGATTTAAATTTTGATTTTTATTATAAAGATTTGTATAATATAAATGAAATGAATAACGAAGCTGTAGACGGAGAAACTGTTGCAGACGTTCTTTACTTTGGTAATGGCCGCGCCTATGGTGCAGAAGTGTTTTTACAGAAAAAATACGGAAACTTTACAGGTTGGGTAGGATATGGTTTGGGATGGATTTTCACAAAATTTGATAAAATCAATGATGGCAAAGAATTCAGACCAAAATATGACCGAAGACATGACTTCAAAGCTGTTGCTCAATATACTATAAATGATAGATGGGATGTTGGCGCTACCTTTACTTTCCAAAGCGGACAGTCTTATACAGGTGCTACTTCCAGATTCCAGATACAAATGCCGGGTCAGACACATGGAAGTGGTAAAGTAGTTCCTTCTCAAAAGTACGGTTTAAGACTACCTCCATCACATCAATTAAATGTGAATGCAAGTTATAAATTCAAAATGTTCAACTTGCCTGCAAGAGTTATTCTAGATGTTTATAACTTATATAACAGAAGAGATATCTGGTTTAGATATTATAACGCAGTTGAAACAGAAACAGTTGTAGAAGACGTTAAACTTCTACCAATTTTACCTACATTTTCTTTTGAAATCAAGTTTTAATTAGGAGTTTTAGCAATGAAAAACATTTTTTATATTTTAATAAGCCTATCAGCTCTAATTCTTCTGAACTCTTGTGGAGATGATATCCCAACTGATTATGTAGAAGAAGTTTACGTGGAAGGATATATGCTTGTTGGCGAGCCAATTCGCAATATAGTAGTCGCAAAAACACAACCGGTGACTGTGAAATATAATCAGGAAAACGCTCTTTACAGAGATGCTCAAGTTGTGATAAAAGGAGATGGCAGAGAGTTCCCTCTTAAAATAGAATCTTCGGGTGTGACAGGATTTTATGCTGAAGATCAGGACTATCTGGTAAAAGCTGAAACTGAATATACTCTGGAAATTACTACTCCGGACGGAAAATTTATAACAGGTTTTACAACTACCCCTGAAACAATTGAGTGGGTAAGCGATATGCCTAAACCTCTGCAGTTTCCAAAAGATACCTTAAACCCACCTACTTCTGATCCAATTTCATGGACAAAAGCAGAAGGAGTAGATTACTATCTAATCTCTGTTAAAGCATTGGACACACTGGAATATGGCAAGTATTTAGATGATGTTCCGGATTCAGAATTGAATAGAAGAATAGAAAGACCGTGGACAGATGACGATGGCTATTTCTATGACACTTCTATGTGGGCTTTTATTCCAAACACTCATACAAGTATTGTTTGGGCAATTTTCAAATGGTTCGGCAATCAAGCTACCACTGTATTCGCTCCTGATTCTAATTACCGGAAATGGTTCCAGCAGCAATGGACAGGTAGTAGATATGACGAAAATTTATCTTCTATTACAGGTGGAATTGGTGTGTTTGGCTCAGCTTCCTTGGTTAGAGATACAACTTTCCTTATCAAAAATCAACCTTAATAGATGACTACTTAATATAAAAAAAGAGAACTACGCTAATGAAAATGCATAGTTCTCTTTTTTTTGTCAGGCTTAGATGGAGTGTTAAGCCACAATTCTTATAGAATCATATTTTATATAAACATTGCCGATTACAGCATCTTCCACTGTTATATTCAAAATCTTTTCTAGAGTTACAGTATCAAGCCTTGTACCTGCAGAAACAATTTTGATACCCGACTCTGTATAAATATTTCTTGAGACAACCATACCCTGCTGCAAGTCTTTAACTTTCACTGGTTTCTCTCTTTTATCTTTGCTGTCTTTCGTTTTGTATGCGAAATATTGATCGAACAGAACAAACAGTTTAAAATCATAAAGTCTTCTTGTTTCTATTTCCAAAAGCTCCATAGCTTTTATATGAGGCTTACCTGATTTAATCATCTCTTCGTAGTCAAGAAGGATTCTCAATATTCTTGCACCTAGTGGAATTTCCCATGCTTTTTTACCATTTGGCATTCCCGTACCGTCAAAATTCTCATATATAGAAGTCACAATATCCACAGTTTCTTCGAATGTAGATATACTGCCTAGTATTGTGCGAACATTTGTCGGGATTAATTTGGCTTTTTCTCCATTGACCATGCCATCTTTCATAGCAGGAATTGTCATTTCTTTAGGATCAAGAAGTAACCTTCCGACTTGAGAAACAGATGCTGCTTTCGAGAGTTTTATAGCTTCCTGTTCGCTAATTCTATTTGATTGATTAGCAATCCAAATTGTTGCTTCAGAGAGTCTATTCATTACATCATCTTCAATAGCAAGAAGCATCTTCTGCTGATTATGAAGGAATGACAAAAATCCCTTTTCCAGCTCGCCGGCTACTTTTTCGAGATTTTCCTGCTGCACTTTCATCTTTATTTCTAAATTCAGTGTATTCATAGCAATCCTGAGCTTCGAAATAAGATGATCCATGCTAAGAGGTTTAGAAAGGAAATCATTTGCCCCACTCTGAAGAAATTTAAGATTGTCTTCAGGTTTTTTTGCTGATGTCATAACTATTGCATAGCTACTCTGCAAAATCTCTATTTTCTTATAATTCTTAATGATTTGGATTGCTCCAATTCTTGGGAGATTTGCATCCATTATAGCAATGAACATCCTTGTTTCTTTTTGAATAGCTTCCCAGAGATCCTCTCCATCTGTAAATTTACGTACAGGAGAAGAGGGGAATGCTTTTCCTATTATTCCCTGTAAGGTTGTTAAAACACTTACATTCTCATCTGCTATATAAAATGGCACAGTAGTTTGCATGTCTTTATAATAACTATAAAATGGACAATTTTATTAAATTCAATATAGTAAATTCATTACTTTCAACAATCGGTAAAAGTTATTCTTATATTTAATAATCGGCTAAATTTGCCGTATCCTTTAGGTTTAGACCACTTCTGTTGAAAACTTTTTTATTTCTAACAATTCTTATACTTAAATTATTTTACATAATTGAAGTGTCATATAGAATAGAAAAAACAAGCTCAAATCAAAAAGAAGTCTCTGCATCAACTGCAAGGACTTCTTTATCTAAAACATTTAAGTGGAATATTGTACTAAATTATAGCCAATCTTCGCCATGTTCTTTTCGGATTTTTTCTACCTGCTTTTTGACATCCTGCACTCTATCTTTCGGGCAGATCATCAAAGCGTCACCTGTATCAACAACCACAATATTATCTAAGCCAAGTACTGAGATTAATTTAGTTTCTCCGCTTTCATTTAAGATAATAGAATCTTTTGTATCTATTGTAGCAACTCTACCGATGCAGATATTGTTATTTTCATCGGCATCATGAGTTCGATGTAAGCTATCCCAGGAACCAATATCATCCCAATTAAATTTTGCCTTAGCAACTGATACACTATCAGCTTTTTCCATCAATCCAAAATCAATAGAAATAGATGGGAATGCTTCGAAAATTCGATCCAATTTTTCGAGTAGGTCATCATGGAAATGTGTGGTAAGATGATTGAGCCTTTTCTGCATCTTTGGAATTTGGCTACCTACCTCAGGCAAATGTTTTGCTAACTGATCATTGAAATAATCCAGACGCCAGAAAAACATACCGCTGTTCCATAGGAAATTTCCTGATTCCAGAAACTCTTGAGCTGTCTGTTTATTTGGCTTTTCACGAAAACGCTTTACTGATTTTATTTTTTCATCCTCAGCAAAAACTTTATCTACTTCAATATATCCATAACCTGTTTCCGGGCGAGAAGGAGTGATTCCTATTGTACAAATTGTATCATTTTTTTCAACATATTCCAAAGCAGATACGACTGTTTGTACAAATCCTTCCGTCGGATATATTCTTTGATCAGCTGTTAGTACTGCGACTGAGATATCAGAAGGTTTAATCCCCTCATCATCATAACGCGCAGCAATAAAAGCCGAAGCCAAAGCAAGGCATGGAGCCGTATTTCTCTTCATAGGCTCAGCAACTATGTTTTGCGGAGGAAGCTCCGGCAAAGCGTTTCTGAGAGGCTCCAAAAGCATATATCCTGTGACAATAAATATATCCTCGGGTGAAATTACATCCTTGATTCTATCAATAGATTCCTGGATCATGCTTCTGTCTTTCGAATTTAAATTCAAAAGCTGTTTTGGTTTTCTCTTTCTGGATAGCGGCCAGAATCTTTCTCCTGAACCACCAGCCATAATAACTGCTACACGTTTCATATTCTATCCGTTAAATTCAATTTGAATTGTAGTTTAATTAAGATCATATTCTGTGATCTTTCTATATAAAGTTCTTTCGCTAATTCCAAGCTCTCTGGCAGCATTTCTTCTATTGCCATGGTGTCTTGTCAAAGCTTTTTCTATCATTAGTTTTTCAATTTCGCTGATTGTCTTGTTTTCCAATTCATCTATAGCATCTTCGTGCTGTATAACCGGATCTTCAAATTTGTAAACCAGTTCACTTTCATGCTCTTTAAGTACCGCAATTTCTTCATACAGCCCGGCAATAGATCTTTTCACATCACTTACGTCTGCTTTCAGTTCAAGAAGAGTTCTAAATATCAAACCTAATTCCAGATTCGGTTTATTATCCGTTTCTTTTTCAATATGAACTAAAGAACTGGAATTGTCGACAGGTAAAATTTTATGTTCAGGCAAAGCGGCCGGAATATATTTTCTTAATATTTCAGGAGTGATAAAAGCACCTTTTTCAAGAGTAACCATTGTTTCCGTCATATTTCGCAACTCTCTGATATTTCCGGACCAATGCAGACTTTTTAAAATTGACAGAGAATCGGTGGAAATACCCTGATATTCAATGCCATTTTTTCTGGTAACTTTTTCCGCAAAGAAATCAAACAAAGCAGGAATATCTTCAGTATGTTCTCTTAAAGAAGGCAATTCTATATGCACAGAATTAAGCCTATAATATAAATCTCTACGGAATTCTCCTCTTTCAACCTGCTGATCTAAATTTCTGTTAGTAGCCGTTATAACCCTTGCATCTACTTGCCTTATTTCAGAGGAACCAAGACGCGAGAATTCACCCGTTTCAAGAACTCGAAGTAATTTAACTTGCGTACCAAGAGGTATTTCGCCAAGCTCATCTAAGAATATGGTGCCATTATGTGCTGATTCGAAGAAACCTAATCGCTGATCAGTAGCACCTGTGAATGCACCTTTTTCATGCCCGAACAGCTCCGATTCTAATAATGTTTCAGGTATTGCCGCACAATTCACGGAAATAAAAGGCTTGTTTTTCCTATTACTGAGGGTATGAATAGCGTTTGCAAACACCTCTTTTCCTGTGCCGGTTTCACCTGTTATAAGCACAGTGAGATCAGTCGGCGCTGCTTGCATAAGTTTAGCTATAACTCTTTTCATAGGGACAGAATCACCAATGATTCCATACCTAAGCTGCATCAACCTGTTTACATCTTTCTCTATTTTACTTCCGTATATCATACCGAGTGTTTAACCTCGAGAGTTTCACTTATTTAATATTCTGTTTCTTAGACCACTCTTCCCAGCCACCTTCATATAAAAACAACTGCTCATAACCTAAACTTTGCAACATTTCAGCCACAGTATGGCTTAAATCGCAAGCCCCTCCATCGCAATAAAGCACAATTTTCTTTTCATAAGGGACTTCCTGCAAAGCCATGACATATCTCTCTTCTTCCCAATAAGGATATATATTTAATGCATCACCGATATGTGCTTCCTCGTACATATCCTCCAATCTGGCATCAATCAGGAAGAAATCAGGATGCCCTACTATCTTCAGCATTTGCTCATAGCTTACATTTTGGATTTCTCCAATATTGGCTTCAGGCAACTTTTCACTAATTTTTGTACTAAATAAAGAGTCATCAGGCACAATCACTTTTTTATATTCCCATGGCAATTGCTTGCCTTTTGGAAGGATAGAATTATATGAGACTCCAATAAGCACAGCAATGGCAAAAATCAAGAGAGCTTCGGTTATCGTTTTTTTCATATCTATTTAAAATGTTTTTGTCTAAAAAAGTTGTAGGCAGCATTAATGGCAGAAGTTTTCTTTGCTGCCAGATCTTGCAATTCTTTACCAAGAGTAGCTACTTTATCCGGATGATATTCTTTAATCTTCATTTTATATGCAACTTTCACTTCTTCGAAAGAAGCATTTGCTGAAACTTCTAATATTTTTGAAGCTAAAAATATATCCATTTTTTGGGAAGAATCAAAGTTTTCTTCATTTTTTCTATCATCATTCTTCTTATTATTCCGAGCATCTGAATTGGATAGTTCGTCTATTGCTTTTTTCAATTCATCGTCTTCGTTATTCAGATCCAGCTTAACTCCGGCAAAATTTTCTTTAGTATCAGAAAACTTTGCTTTTGCTATTCTGCCTATTCTATCAAATATTTGCCCCATACTTCTTAACTTCCGTCTAAAATTACTCTAACTAGTATCTACGTCCTATAGATGCAAAAAGTTACTAAATAAGCTGCAAATGTTCTACAACAATTTTAGATCCAATTAAAAATAATACAATACCACCGACTATTGCCATCTTATCGCCAAACTTTGTAGAAAATATTTCACCTGCTTTTATTCCGATCAGTGACATGGCAGCGGCTACTACACCAATAAGGATACTTGGAAACACAATATTCCCACCCATTATCCCTATACTAAATCCGACTGCGAGAGCATCAATACTGGTTCCTACGGACAAAGCAATTAGTGACCAGCCTTTAGAAATATCCTTATTTATCTTCTCTTCCTCCCCTTTCACTCCATCATAAATCATTTTCCCGCCAATAGCAGCCAGCAACAAAAATGCTACCCAATGATCAAAATCTTTTATCATATTGACAACTGTAGCACCCGCAAACCAGCCAATTATCGGCATAAATGCCTGAAATAATCCGAAATGAAAAGAAAGCCTAAATTTCTGCCTAGAAGTAGCCTTTACAAAATATGACCCGGCGGCTACTGATACAGCAAATGCATCTAACGCCAGAGAAAAGGCAATTAGAAACACTATAGAAATATTAGCCATTCAAAAATCCTAAGACAATTGTGATGTTATAATTTTTTACCAATACTAAAATAAAACAATGTAGGTCCTTGTACAACTCCATTTGGGTCTTCTCTGAAATAAAAACTTTTTCCTAGAGAAAATGCTGCCGGACCAATAGGTGTGTCAAAAGATAAATCGATACCTATACCATGTCTAAAATTACCTAATTTTATTTCTTCCGGAACTTCCCAGATACTACCAAGATCATAGCGAACTGAGAAATAGGTTTCGAAAATTATATCTATAGGTGATTTAACTCTATATTTCATCGTACCTGAAAGAAGCTGTCTCCCTCTCTGTTCCTGCTCTCTTAAGCCTGCAAAGTTATTCTGCCCGCCAAGTTCAAAAAACTCTGCAACTGGTAAAGTTTTATCAGCGATACCAAATTTTACAGAAGGCTCAAAGGAGTGTGCTCCCCATGTATAAATAGCTCTGTTTTCGAAGCTTACTTTGGAAAAGCTCAATTGATCCGCAGTAGGAAGAAATGTAGTTTCCAGAGAAATATTTAGATAATGACCTTTTGTAGGGAAGTCTATATAATCTCTGTTGTCGAACAGAGTTCCTATATTTATTGTTGATATAGAAATATAATCAGGTTTGATTGTCATCGAATCTATATAAGATCTTTGTCTTTCAAATTTAGTGGTTACTCCCAGATAGCCATTCTTGTCTATTTGGGTGCCTATTGAGGCTAAAGCACCAAAACGGTGTTCTGTTGTCTTGCCATCTATTTCACTTTCGTACAGGAATTTTTCGCCTAGCTGAGAATTAAAAAAGTTATTATAAACACGATGATAAGTATAAGCTGAGAAATTAATACTTAAAAGCGTATTCCAGATTCTTGGGTTTTCAAATGATATGTGGTAGTTCAAATCTTTGTTTCCAATCACTAGACCTGAATTCAACACAAACCCAAGATTCAAGAGATTAAGGTGCCTAAAATCAGCAGATACCCTGGTGTTCCTTTCATTATCAACCCTGCCACCTAAAGTTAGACTTTGTCTTGGTTTTTTTCTAACTGTTATTAAAATATCAGCCCCTTTGCCTTCATAGGATCTTTTTGCATCAACGACTACCTGATCAAACAGTTCATTAGAAATCAGGTTTCTCCATGCAACATTAAGTAGATCTGAGCGAATTATATCACCTTGTTTAAAAGGAATGTCTCTATAAACTAAAAAGTCCTTTGTAGAACTGTTCCCGATAATTTCTATCTTATTGATTTTGCCGGGATCAATTTCTATCTTTAGTTTATTTGCTTTGTCGTCCCAGTAAGCTCTATAAACTGATGCAAAAGAATAAGATTTAACACGGCATATTGTCAATACTTTTTCAGTTATTTCTCTATATAATTGAACATTAAACTCTCTACCGTAAAACTCAGAGAAATTTTCTGATTTAAACAGCTCAATATCTGAGCATCCAACTATCTCTATTCCTTTCAATATTTGATACTGTGGCTTTAACTGGTGTGTTTCTTTAATTCGCGAAATAATTTCCGGCAAATACTTTTGTGTTTCCCGGTATCCTATTTCTACAAGAGTATCCAGATTAGTAAAATCCATACTATTGTGAAAATCTATAGGAGGGCGAATCATTATATCAGTCTTTTTCTCTGCAGAATCACTAAATACTTTCATCGCAACTGAAATTGACTGATCCGCCAGATTCCAAGCATTGTTTAGCTCTTCATAACTGTGTAATGGGGAAATCGTATTAATAGCTATTGTCAAATCAGGTTGAAACGGCTTAGCATGTTCAATAGGAATATTAGATAATATACCGCCATCAACAATAACCATAGAATCTATTCTAACGGGTGAAAACCTTAATGGAACTGCCGAACTCGCTTCAACAGCTGTTACTATATCTCCTCTATCCAAGGCCACAGATTTTCCACTTACTAAGTCAGTGCCAACAGCCCTATAAACGTATTTCAAGTTATTAAAATTACCATCGGAATGATAAAGAGCATTCCAAAAGAGATTTTGAAGGAACTCTCTATATTTTTCACTTCCACCAACAGCCTCAGGGACAACTAAATCCCAGTCATCAAAATACAGTGTAACTATACTTCTATCTTCTATTTTTTTCTGATCCAGGAATAAGTCTTTTCTATTCGAATTATCTGTAAGAGATCTTATATTTTCCCAATCTGCTTTGCAAATAATTGAATCTAAATCGTCAGCATTATACCCTGATGAATATAAAGCACCCACTATAGAGCCAATACTTGTACCTACAACATAATCAGGATAAATACCTTGTTCTTCAAGAGCTTTAAGTACACCTACTTGAGCAGCACCTCTGGAACCACCGCCACTTAGCACATATGCAATTTTAAAGTCGTCTTTTCCTGCCCTGAGAAAATACTCCTCGATTGGAATATTTTCAGCTTCAACAGAAGCAACAAAAATGAAAAGTAAAAATAATATGATATTTAGTTTTCGCATTAAAGTCTTGAAAATCCATTGAATTGAAATTCTTCATTTAGGTATTCAAATGTGCATTGCTCCACATAACTGCGCTCAGGTCCCTGCTTCAAGTAGTCATATAACTCCTGAATAGCGGTTTCATCACCACTCGCTATTACTTCTACGCTTCCGTCTATCATGTTTTTTGCATAACCGGTCAGCCCAAGCGATTTAGCTATTCTTACAGTAAAGAATCTGAAACCGACTCCCTGAACTAAACCTTTCACTTCAAATTTTGCAGTAGACATCACTTTTCCTTTTATCTTTTATAAACTATTGCCGCTGCAATTTCATCAGCTTTTTCTTTTGAAAACAATGTCTCTATAAGCAATAATGCAAAGTCAAAAGCAGTACCGGCACCTCTACTTGTGATTAGCTTTCCTGAAATAACTGATGGTAAATTCTCTATATATTCACCCTTAAATATTTTTGCTTTTACGGATGGATGTGAAGTAATTTTTGCATCTTGTGGTATAAACTTATGGTCTGAAAATATCATTGGAGCAGCGCAAATAGCTCCATAATGCTTTCCTTCAGAGATATGCTTTTCAAGAATATCTATAAATTGTTCGTTTTGTGTAAGATTTTCCGTTCCGCCCAGTCCTCCGGGAATTACAATGGCATCCCAGGTTTCTTCAAGATCCAGATTATCAATGAGTACATCCGGTAAAATTTTTATTCCTCTGGAACACACTATAATATCTTTATCTCCGGCAACCGTAACTTCTGCTCCGGCTCTTCTCAGCATATCTGCAATTATAGTAAACTCCATTTCTTCAGTGCCTTTTGCAATCGGCACCAGAATCTTTCTTTTCATAAATCCATGAATGATAAATGAGCAAAAATATTTACTGCAAGGTATATAATTTTCAAGTAATTTGAAAGAATTTAGTAGCAGCTAATAATAGAATGAGCATAAAATAGATGGCAAAAGTGATATACTCTTCTAATAATGAATTTAATATTCATTTCTATTAAATATTGACTCCTAATAAGCA
Source organism: Kapaibacterium sp. (SeqCode) (assembly GCA_965140345.1). Taxonomy (GTDB): domain Bacteria; phylum Bacteroidota; class Ignavibacteria; order Kapaibacteriales; family UBA2268; genus JBFHIJ01. The sequence goes on along the minus strand of OZ223201.1, from coordinate 180,692 downwards.
ACAACCACCTGCAATTAATAAGCTATTTTACAATAAAAAAAGGTCTCTTGAATGATATTCAAAAGACCCTTGCAATAGTATTTATATTCTCTAACTGATTACCAGCCTGTAAGAGAATGTATTTTTTCAACACGAATCATATGTCTGCCACCTTCAAATTCAGCTTCTAAGAAAACCTTTACAATTTCTTTCGCTAATTCAGGTTCCACAAAACGAGCTCCCATTGTAAGCACATTAGCATTATTATGCTGTCTTGCCAGTTCAGCAATTTCAGTACTAAAACATAATGCAGCTCTGACTCCCGTTACTTTGTTTGCAGTAATTGTCATACCCTGACCGGAACCGCAAATAATCACACCAAAATCTGCTATATCCGCAGCAACAGCTTCTGCAGCAGGGAAAGCATAATCTGGATAATCTACCGATTCATTTGAAAAAGCACCAAAATCTAAAACTTGATGACCTAACTCTTTAAGAAATGCAGAAATTGTTTCTTTCAATTCAAAACCTGCATGATCTGAAGCAACTGATATTTTCATAATAATTTGTCGTTTTGTTGAGTGATGTACTACTCTAATATAGTTTAATTCGTATATAAATAAAAAAAATTGCAATATATTATTTTAAACGCAAGAGACAGCACATTTTAGCTTTTTTCAGCTATACCCTGATTTAGCATACTTGTACGCTCTGCTATTTGCAGATTTTCAATAACCAACTCTAAATTACCTTCAATAATTTCTTTCAAAGAGTAATTCTTTGCTTCGCCTTCAAGTCTATGGTCAGTTACTCTATTTTGAGGATAGTTATAAGTTCTGATTTTTTCAGATCTGTCACCTGTTTTTACCATGGACTTTCTGTTAGAAGAAATTGCTTCCTGCTGTTTTGCAACTTCAACTTCGTATAATCTTGAGCGAAGTACTTTCATAGCTTTTTCAAGATTCTTAAGCTGAGAGCGTTCATCCTGGCATGCTACTACAGTATTAGTAGGCAAGTGAGTGATACGAATCGCAGTTTCCACTTTATTTACGTTCTGGCCTCCGGCTCCACCTGCTCTAAATCTATCTATCTGCAAATCTTCATCTTTGATCTGCAAGTCAATTTCTTCAGCTTCAGGAAGGATTGCCACAGTTGCAGCAGAAGTATGAACCCTTCCACTTGCTTCTGTTTCAGGTACACGCTGAACGCGGTGCACACCGCTTTCAAATTTCAGGTTACCATAAACAGATTCACCACTAATAGAGAAAGTAATCTCTTTATAGCCACCTCTTTCACTGTCCTGAAAGTCGATAACATCTATTTTATATTTGTTGTGATCTGCATATCTTTGGTACATTCTGAAAAGATCACCAGCAAAGATACCGGCTTCATCGCCACCTGTGCCGGCACGAACTTCCACAATACAGTTTTTCATATCATTAGGATCTTTTGGTATAAGAAGGATTCTAAGCTCTTCTTCCATCTTTTCAATTTCACCTTCTAACTCATGATTTTCCATTTCAGCAAGTTCACGGAGTTCTTTCTCTTCAGAACTATCACGCATAAGCTCTTTATTGCTGTCAAAATCATCACACATTTTCAGGTATTTTTTCGCAGCTTCAGCCACAGGTGTGAGCTGCTTATATTCCACAGAAGTATCTCTCATAAGTTTAAGATCACTTACTACTTCCGGATCATTAAGCATATCTGTAACTTTATAGTAGCGCTCTAGCACTGATTTAAGTTTCTCTCTCATCGAACTAATCCAAATCTATATTTTATAACAGACTACAAATTTACACAAAAAGAATTATAGTATAAACTCAAATTAGAGATTATAATTTCTTTTAATCTCATTTTTGTGGAATCCTCAATTTTTTCGAAGCGAAATTCTGAATCAACTTTGCTGATAGCACTAGTTTATGCATATATATACACAGTTGCTATAATTGTTTCGATATCAGCACAAAGTTTGATTTCATCAGACTTTACATCATCTATTGCTAAAAATGCTCCTGTTCGCAGTTTTATATTTTCCCCATCTATTCCAATATTCGCATGTCCTTTAAATGCATACAAAAAGATTTTTTGAATATCAGCTTGAGGAATAAAATTCGCAGAAGTATCTGCTGATAAACTCCATGATACCATTTCTGCCTTAATACTTCCTGTGGTCATCAAATTAAAGTCAGTGCACTTGCCTTTAGATTTAGTAAAAGCATCCCCAGAAAAAGAGTGTACTTCAAGAGGCATTAATTTAATTGGAACATTACCGTTATGGGATAGAGTAATTTCACCATCCAAGCTCATTATTTGCCTGTTTACACCACTTAGTATTGTAAAGTCAGATTCTTCCATGTCTACAGTAGCTGTGCTGATTCTGAACTCAAATGTTTTAGTTTTATAATCTGCAGTTTCAGGAAAAATGTAGAGCTGTTTTGTAGTTCCACCTGACCAGCTCGCTTCATAAATATCAGATTTCTCAAAGACTGTATATTTAATAATATTTCTTCTTATTAGTTTTTAAATAAATTTTAGTCTTAATATAAGCATAAAAGAGAGAATATAGTAGAAGTCCCAGAGTCTATAGATATATTAGAGAACAAAAAGATGGAATGAGTGTAAGAGCTAAATAGGGCATTTATAATTATATTACTTGAATTTTTCTTTTAATTTGTTTAATATTATTTTCTATACGAAGTGCCTTTTTGCAATTTTGTTGAATTATTAATACGGTATCACCTTGAAAGCATACAAAATACTTCTATTCTCCCTTCTTGCTCTACTTTTTACAAATTGTGCAGAAGAAGATCCGGATTTAATTACACCACCAACACAAGTTGAAAGCATATATGTACGCTTTTTTAACTTTGCTTCCGATAAGCAGCCCAGAACTCTGGCTTTTGATAATGAAGAAAGTCTTCCGGCCGACTATCAGGAGATTATAGAAGCAATGCACCCGCCTGTGGACTCAGCTTTTATGGGTGTCAATTATAATGGTTCTCTAGAGATCCAAAAGGAAAGGATTTTTAAGTTCTCAAGGAATTTGACTTATAACTTCATTGCACTTCCTTCGAAGCTCGGCGCTGAAATAAATAACCCTGTCGATACTTTGGTTGTATATAATACATCAAAAACAATTATGCCTAATGATCCTCAAACATATTTGAGATTATTTAATGCAAATCCGGATACTACTGTCCGATATACAATGCGTTTTGGATGTCCAAATGGCAACGATATAGTAAGCAATGTGAACTATAGGCAAATCAGTTCAATGAAAGGCATAAGAGCCGGCACTATCGCTGTTTCAATAATCAGATTGATAAAGTCTGACGAAGAAACAATAGGGCTATTCCGTTTAGATTCTCTTAAAGCTCGTGGACAGTATACAATTTATATAACTCAGGGCGAGGGAGAAGAAGAAAAAGTTATGCTTTTGGATGAGCTTGACCATAGCATTAATGCACTTACTAAGCCTAGCAAAATAGAAGAAAAACTTACATATGTAAGACCAATGAACTTCTCTAAAGAAGTTATCAGCTTTCAGAAAAATCCCGATGAAACAATCGCTGAAAATTTAGACCCTTTAAGCTATGGCGCATATATTCCTATTACAGCTTGTAATTCTATGGAAGACGATGTATTAGGAACCTACTACAATGGGAATTTGACTAATGAGACAGATATATCATTAGAAGTTCTATCTGATTACTCTCTAGCTGTTTTAGATTCAAAAGACAAAACCGCGCCAACTCACGTTATTATTCCACCAATCACTGACCATGATTACGATTTATTGGAAAACAATGCTGCAGTTCGAGTGATAAATGGCGACTATATCCGGGAAGTGATAACATTATCTCAGGGCGCTGTTTCTTTTAAAGCTAATCAGGATGCTACAGGCAATCCTATCTATCAAATGGAATCCGGTATCGTGCTGGCTGACAAATTAAACTACGGAGAACTCTCTAAAAGAGTATACATAAAACCAGGCAATGTCCCTATAAATGTATTTTGGCCGACTGAACCGGCAAAGCTGCTTAACATCAGTAATTTGACTTTGGAAGCAGGTAAGGAATATATTATTGCAGTAATTCCTGCAACGGAATCACAAAATAATGTGTATCTAATTGAACAGAGCGAAGAAAATAAGACATTGACCGCTGCTCCGGAAAGTGCTTTTATCCAGCTGATCCATGCATGTGCAGGTGTCGGTAATACTAATGTAAGTCTGGATGACCTGTTAATTGATGCAAATATTAACTACACAGGATCTTTGGGTACTTCTATTTCTGCAGGTAACCATAATTTTACTTTCAACGGTTCAAGTTTTGATTTTGACGCTGTTGCAGGAAAAAGATATCTTCTAATTGCTTCCGGAAGTAAAGACAATGTAGATATTTTTGATCTTGAATATGACAAAATAGATACAGTCTTCACAAAGTTCAATTACAGAGCAATTCATGCAGCAACTGATGTAGAGACTTTATCGGTAACAGATGTTGGAGACATCAATGAAGAATTGACAGATGCTGATTTCTTAGCAAAAACAATGCAATATAAAGAAGCTTATAGGATTAAAACTGATAGCATACCTAAATCTTTTGTGTTCAGATTTTATGACCAAGCAGCTAATTATTTAATAAATGAAGCTAGAAACGAAAACTTTATAACCCCTATAAAAAAAGCAGATGATATACAATTTGCTTTAGGTACTTCCCATAGTATAATTTTCTGTGGGAATAAGAATTCCGGCTATGAGATAATAATAGTACAAGAATTTTAGTAGAAAAAAACTGTTTTCAAATATTCCTGAGGTGCGTTAGTATGATTAATAAAATACTACGGTTAATAATAATTGTATTGATAATAGGCTCTCCAAGCTTATTTTCAGCTCTCCCTGAAAAAACAGGGACAAATGATGTCGAAAAATTTGTCATCAAAAGCAGACGGATTGAGTTGGCAGATGGATCTGTAATACCGTCTAAAAACTTTATTATAGAAAAGAAAGCTGATAGATACTTACCTAATGTATTTATCGTCAAAACAAAATCTAATTATGGCAAGCTGGATGGTGCTGCTGCATTTCCTGATGGTATGATTCAATCAGTTATTCAAGATCTGAATATTAATAGAATTGAATCTCCACTTGCTAATATTGCTAAAACGAACTCAAGCGACATTGGAAGTATTTCTAATATCCATGAAATCTATTATGATTCGCCGGTAGATCCATTTGATGTATGTAAAATGCTTATGGCAAATCCTCAGGTTGAGTACGCTTCACCTGTTTTCAAACGCGATGTACATTACACACCAAATGATCCGTTACTTTCACAGCAATATGCGATTGAAGAAATGAATCTTGAGGCAGCCTGGGCTATACAGAAAGGTAATTCCGGCATTACAATTGCAATAGTTGACTCAGGTACAGAGCTCGATCACGAAGATTTAGCAGATAATATCTGGACAAATCCTAACGAGATTCCCGGAGACGGCAAAGATAATGACGCCAATGGAAAAATTGATGACATTCATGGCTGGGATTTTGTAGGGAATACCTCTGCTAGCCAAATGAATGCAGGACAATGGCAGGAAGACAACGACCCGACTCCACCGGCAGCGACAGGAAGTGACCACGGTACTCATGTGGCAGGTTGTGCTGCTGCTGTTACTCACAATTCAATTGGTGTAGCATCTCCCGGCTTCAACTGTAAAATCATTCCTATTAAATGTGGTCTGGATGTTGATCCAGGTGGTATTTATAGAGGTTATACAGGTATTGCATACGCAGCTGAGCTTGGCGCAGATGTAATTAACTGCTCTTGGGGTGGTTTTGGTGCTGCTGCTTTCGAGCAGGAAGTAATCGACTATGCTACAAGTTTAGGTTCTCTTGTAATAACGTCAGCTGGTAACGAATCTTTATATTCGGATTTGAATCCTACTTACCCATCTAATTATGATAACGTTCTTAACGTAGGCGCCACAAGAAAAGGTAAATCTTATGCATCGTTCTCTAACTATGGAAGAGAGATAGACGTTTATGCTCCTGGTGACAATATTTTATCTGCTCAGTTGGGTGGTGGATATTCTGAAAAATCCGGAACATCTATGGCATCTCCGATTGTGGCAGGGCTTGCAGCTTTATTAAAAGCTCAACATCCTGAATGGTCACCTAAGCAGATTGCACATCAAATTAGAGGCACTTCTGCTAACGTTATTTTACCTGAACAACAATCAATGTTCTTCGGTTTAGTAGATGCAGAACAAGCTCTTAAAATCAACCCTAATTTAAATGATGGTGCCAATCGCATCCCGGGATTGGAAGTAACTGAAATAACTGATGCTACAGATAGTGAATTTGAATTCAATGCAAATGGGACTAAAACTTTAAATCTAAATATTCATAACTATCTTGCAAAATCTACTAACACAAAAGTTGAATTAATTCCTCTTGAAAACTATATAGAACTAAGTCAGACAAACTTTACTGTCGCAGATATCAAACTTCAAGATGATGAAACGATAACTACAAATATTACTCTAACTAAACTTAATCCTTGGTTTACAGGTTTTGTCCAATTATTAGTCAAATTTGAAGCTGATAATTACATAAATTACCAACTGTTAAAACTTCCGATTGATATTGAATCAGGAAATAAATTTACTGCTATCACAACAACTCCTCTTAGATCTCAAGTAACATGGAATGATATTAGCAGTGGTGATACACAATCATTCTGGCTAGGTGGAACTATATTCTTTAGTTCAGGTTATTTCATCTCAGGATCAAATAATTCAGGATGGAATTCAGATCAATTAAGTCTTCCAATTTATGCTGTTGAAGCTCTTTCAAGCACAAGTGCTTATTTAGGAGGCAGCTCTAATGGTGTGGCTAGAATCTTTAAAACTACTACTATGGGACAGGATTGGGAAACACAAAACGTAACATCAATTACTACTTTTGTTAATGGTATTCATTTCTGGTCTGAAACAGCAGGTATTTTGCTTGGCGATCCTCAAAACGGAAGCTGGGGTATCGCTACAACTCTTAATGGAGGTGATTCCTGGACAGAACAATCTTCGCCTGCGCCTCTACCAAATGAAACAGGTCTGGTTCACAGCACCTTTATGAATGGAGACAATTGTTACTTTGGTACAACAAAAGGCAGAGTCTACTTTTCGAATAATCAGGGTAGAAAATGGGAATTCGGAACTGTTCATTCAGGCGGTGTCGTAAACTTTGTTGCATTTGAAGATAAAAATAGAGGTTTAGCTATATACAAAGAAAAACCTGATGCAAATGAACTTTACATTGCCAATACAACTAATGGCGGTAATAACTGGAATACAAAGGTATTCAACCTTACAGCAGAAGGTTATACCCCAATCAATGTATTCAAACCTGATGGATCAAATCAATTATTACTTGTTTGCCAAAATGGAGAAATCCTATTTACTGAAGATTTGGGCAAATCATTTGGTACATACAAAAATGGAAGATTCTATCAAAACAAACTAGCAGCACTTTCTTCAAGTGAAAGTGTAGGTCGTTTGTGGTGCGTTGATAATTATATAACTTCTACTGACTTTAGATATAAACCGGCAAATGCTGTTAGATCTTTATCTTTTGAAGATGAATCTATTGCTTACGGAGATCTTGACACTGGAAAAACTAAAAATAGATCTGTTAGATTGACTTCTACAGGGAACTATATAGTTGAGATAGAAAGCGTGGAATTGACTGTAACAGAAGGATCTGCAGATGAATTCGAATTGATATCTGAAATACCAACTGATATTTCAGTAGATGAAACAGTCTCATTCAAAATAAAATTCGCTCCGAAATCTGTGGGTTCAAAAACTGCTAAATTAACTATTACTTCTAATGCTACTACTCCTGTAATGGAAATCATGCTCACAGGAAATGCTACTGAAGTATTTATCTCCTCAAAACAGATCAATGTAGATAATATGTTTGAATTTGGTGAAGTTGACTTAGGTAAAGATTCTACTTCAACAATTAAAGTAGACAACACCGGTAATTCTACTTTATCTATTACTTCTTTAACTCTGGTTGGTTCTGATGGAAATAATTTCTCCGTTAACAATGCACTACCTTTGGCAGTTGGCGCAGGAGAATCTAAAGATTTGGAAGTGACTTTTAAGCCGTTAAGTAAAGGTGATAAAACATCAATTTTAAATATTGCAAGTGACGCTGATAACGGTCTTCAAAAAGTTACTTTAAAAGGTACAGGGCATGATCCTTCTTCAGTATTCGAATCTCCTTCAGGTACTCTTGAAGTTACAAACTATCCTAACCCTGCGATTGGTATGACAAATATTGAATTTGTTCTGCCGGAAGCTTCTTTTGTGCAGCTTAACCTGTTTGATATTAACGGACGATTTATCGGCACTTTGTACCGTAATAATGCTATTTCAGGTAAAAACCAAGTAAGCTTTTCAACTGAAAACATACCTTCAGGCGCTTACTTCATAGAAATGAATTTCTTAGGCAAAAGATATATGCACAAAATAAATGTAGCAAAATAATTTATCCTATGAATTAGAATAATTTGAGATGCAGAGCTTATGCTTTGCATTTCTTTTTTTGTAATGATTTATATGTTGGTTTAGTAGCAATATCAAATTATTTTTTCACTTTGATTAGTTTTACTCACTCAGCATTAGTTGTGCTAGTATTTGGAAAACATCAAATTAGCTTCAAAAAACAACAGTGCATTACATATAAAAATCCCTCTGCAATTTCAATTTGTAGAGGGATCAATTAAGATATCAAACTATCATACTATTTATATTAGTCGTCTAGGTTTTTCTTATCATCTTTTCTGAAATGGCTTAGAATATCAACTCCAGTTGCATTTTCTACCATTTCTGACAATGATACAACTGAACCCGGTAATTGGTTAACAAGCTTTTGAATTTGATTGCCGCTGCTATCTCCACCATTATCAACCATTGTAATTTTGTCGATATTAATGCCTTTGATAGTAGAAGTAAGTTTATCAACAAGCTCAGGAAGCATTTTGAGCATAAGAATTTTATCTCCGCTTCCGTCTGCAGTTTGATATGTTTCAATCATTCGTTTCAAGACTTCGATTTCAGCATTACCGTTTTCAATAATTGAAGCAGCCTGACCTTTCGCTTCTAACTCTGCAGCCTCTTTGCGTGCTTTAGCCGGCTCGATAACATCAGCCATAAGTCTTCTTTGTTGCAATTCGATTCTTTCTTTTTCAAGCTCCTGTTCAAATTGTGCTTTAGCTCTTTCACCTGCTACAGCAGCTTCCTGCTCTCTTACAATAGCAGTTTTTTCAAGCTCTGCCTTTTTCAATCTAAGATTATTATTTTCAATTTCCACATTCTGGTCAGCAATTGCCTTATTCATCTTAATCACTTTTTCAGCTTCAATTTGCGCTGTTTCAATGTTTCGCTTAGCTTCAGCTTGAGCTTGTTCATAGCGAGCTTTTGCTAAAGCTTCAGCTTCGCGAGCTTCAGCTTCTTTCAATGCTCTGGCAATAAGTACATTCTGATTAGCTTCAACCTGAGCTTTTTCAGCTCTTTCTTTTGCTCTTGCTTCAGCTTCCTGAGTAGCAGCGCCCTTATTTGCTTCAGAAATTGCAATTTGTTGATCAGTTTCAATTCTTGCCTGTTCTATATTCTGTCTTGCAAGAGCTTTTGCTTTTTCTGCTCTTTCAAGTGCAGCAGCTTCAGCTTCTTGAGCTTCAGCATTTTTCTCAGCTTCAGCTTTTTTTGCTCTTGCTATAACTTCTGCAGTTTTGCCACGACCAATTGAATTTAAATATCCTGATTCATCATTGATATTAGTAATTTTCAAAGTATCCAGTTGAAGACCAAGTTTCTGAAGATCTATATCTGCTTCTTCCATAAGGGTATCAGCAAATTTCAATCTGTCTTCATTCACCTCTTCAGGTGTTAATGCAGCTAAAACGCCACGCAAGTTACCTTCAAGTGTTTCCTTCGCAATTGAGTGAATATCTCCTTCGCTCATAGTCAAAAATCTTTCCACTGCATTTCCGAATTCCGGCTCTTTGGAGCAAATTTTAGTATTTGCAATTGCATCAATAATAAGCGGAATACCGCCTTTTGAGTATGCGTTGCTTACAGAAAGTTCAATAGGAATAGTTTCCAATGACATTCTGGAAGCTTTTTCCAAGAACGGAATACGTAAGGCTCTGCCACCTTTGATAATTCTGTAACCTACTACAGTTCCATCGGGTAAAGTTCTTTTTCTACCGGACAAGATAATTACCTCATTCGGTTGTGAAATAAGTAAAAGGCGACTAATTGCAAAGAATACAACTAAAACTGCAAATGCACCTAACACCACTAAAGGGATGATAAAATCTACCATTAATAAAATCTCCTAAAATTGTTGTTGACCTATTATAAAATAAATATTCTTTCTATAATCGATTATAAATACAGTCTCTCCCCTATCGAAAGAGTCTTTTTCGGCACTGTCCGAAACTTTTACCATCAATTCATTGATTTCGTTATTTGACTTTACAAGTACTTTCCCAATTTTGTCTTTGCGTGTGCCAACTACCACTTTAGCTTCTTTTCCAATAAAGGAAGAGCTGTTTAAAGCTTCTCCCGATTCTGAATTTTTGAGATACCTCATTAATTTATGTCCGGTAAACCAGGACAAAGAGCCAATCCCAATGGCAGACACAAAAGTAAGAATAAACTGGAATCCCATTAAAGTAAATAGAGTGCCTGTAAGTCCGTAAAAAGTCGTAAAGTAAATGATATTTCTAAAACTAATAAACTTCACTGCATCAGCAGGATTTTCAATTTCATGCGATACTTCAGCGTCAGACAAATCAATATGTTCTATCGAAGCATCTGAGTCAAAATCTAAATCTGTATCTGCGTCAAGTGAGTCAAAGTCTGTGTGAGCGCTGTCTAAAGCGTCTGTTCCGTCTATATCTCCGCCTCCGGATAGCAAAGATACTCCCAGCAATATGCCTCCAAAAAGAAGACATGCCAGATAAAAGATAAGCATAGTCACTCCTTAGATCGTGGAGTTAATTTAACGAGTAGTTTTTTTGGTAAGCCTCAAAATAATATAAATAATATTAATATTTGATATCTTTTTCAGAAAGTTTTCTATTTAAATAATTATACGCCACAGCTTTTTTTTTGTTACAAAAAAATACTAAAAACAATTTATCTAAGTTATATATTTTGTCTTTTATTAAAATATAATTGCATATATTTGCGCGTACTTTTTTTAAATATGATATTACAAGAGGATAATTATGTTTTCCAAATTGAAATCTTTACAAGCATTATTATTATTTTTATGTCTAAGTATGGCAATTGTTTCCTGTGGGGATGATGACTCTTCTACTTCTCCTACTATCAGCAAAAAAATCAGTATCAATTTAGATGACAATATTTATGGCAAGCCTTTATCAATCGCAGTACCTTATACTGCAACAGGTTCACAATCAGTCCAAGCGTATTTAGGGGATTTCCATAGAGATAATTTTATTGCAGGGCTAATAGAAACAAAAATAAATGGAGAGCCTGCACAAGCTTTAATTCTTGAAAGTGGTATCAGTACAGATAATAGATTTGATGCTTATAAAAACCTTGATTATAATAATTTGGAATGTAATCCAGAAGATTTAGCAAGAAGTAAATCTTATGTTAGATTCTTTGTAGTTGAAAACGACAAAAAAGTAAAAGAACTAGTTTTAGCTTCTAATGATAGAGAATATCAAATTTATTTCTGGTCAGAAACAGGTACTGCTAAAGGGATTGAAACTCCTTACAAAGTGGACTATAAAGTAGAAAAAGGTTGGAATATTACAGAAAAAACAGATAAAAATTTGATTATCATACCTAATCTTATGGGTGAAATAAAACTTCGCGACAAATAAGCCCTACAAAAATTAATATAACAGACTTATTATGGCTAATATCCGAAATGATATTAGCCATGTTTTTACAGGAGGACATATGTTAAATAAAGTACTATATTTATTTTTATTCCATATTTTATTTATATATGGCTGCAAAGACAATGAGACTGTATCAGCAAGTCCTAGCAATAGAATTGAATTTGTACTGCCTGAAACTTTATACTCCGAAACTTTTTCGTACACTATTCCCGTGCATCGAACTGATAAATATAAAGATGTCAATTGGGAAGATATAAGTGCCTATTTAGGAGACTATCATCCTAACAACTGGATAGGAAATGCTTCTTTCGATGGTAGCAACCTTTACTTCACACTCCCTACCGAAATAAGCACGGAGAATATATTTACTGCTTATAAAAATTACAATTATAACAATCTGGACTGCCGACCAGAAAATTTAGCCGTATCACGTTCCAGCGTCCGTTTTTTTTCTACTAAAAATAATAGAAAACAATACGAATTAATCTTAGGGATTCCTGTATTAAACAATCCGGATTTATTCAAGAAAGAATTTTACATCTACTTTTGGACTAACAATGGAACTGTGACAGGAAAAAATGCACCTTATACATGTAATTTCAATATTAAGCCCGGATGGAATATCACTGAAATAGACGGGAGAAACATGGTCACAATCAAACAATTTCAGGGTGAGACCATGTTCAATGTAGTCAATAGAGATAACTTAGATTTATAGTAAACTCTACATTCAATAAAACTACTTTCAAAATATTATTCTTAGGTTGATTATGCTTTTCAAAAAAACAAACTTGAAGCCGGCATTCCTCTTTTTTTTAATTGGATTCGTATTAATCTCATGTGGGAATGACGATAATCCCTCAGATCCTTCACAGCTTGGATTACCTGAGCGAATTATTTCTAATAATGCTCTGACAATTACGGCTCCGATCGTTTGGGACGCTTTGAAAATACATGATCCTAATATACGCTACGTAACAGCTTATTTAGGTGATTATGCTCCTGAAAATTTCCTGGGTACACTCAGAGAAAATAATCAGAGCCTAGAGTTTCCTTTCCCAATTTCTCTGGAAACAAAAGACAGATTTATTGAATACTCATCACTCAGCCCGAATTTTATAACTTGTAATCCGAGTAATCTTGCAAGATCAAAATCACCAGTGAGATTTTTTACAATTAAAGATGATCAAAAACAGTACGAAGTATTTTTAGCTCAAACAAATGAAGAGAACTCTTCAGAATTCAATAAAGAATATCAGATATATTTCTGGAGTGAAAAAGGAACTGCCAACGGCACTGAAAATGGATATACTTGTAATTATGATGTAGACAAAGGTTGGAATATAACAGAGATAGACGGCAATCATATGCGAAATGCTCAGAGCATAAAAGAAAACCTTTATTTTGTTATCAGAGAAAATTGAGAATATTAGTTGTAGCTATTTTTATCACTTATCAAAAATTCCTAAAATGAAAAAATTTGTCCTTATAATTTCTATTATACTTCTTAGTTCAATTAAGTTAACTGCTTTGCATTGTATTATTAATCCTACTATTGACCTCTATTTTAAGGACAAATGGTTTAACACTCTTGGAGCAAATATTCCGCGAATATCAACTGCAAATCAAGTATTTCCGGAACAAAAGTTTATTGTTACTGTTCTATGTGCCGATTACGCAGTAAAAGACAGTCTCCTTAATTTAAGATACTCTATCAAAATTACAGATCCTGAAGGTGAAATATTTGTAAGCAAAGACAGTCTTTTGCTTTCAAACAGAAAAGTTTATAATCCTGATTATGTAATGATGGGTGAAGAAGTTGGAGCATTTTCTTTTACTAAGAGCCAACTAAGAGGAGAATATAAAATCGAGATAGTTGTACATGACTTGATTTCAAATGAAAATGCTGAAAATCAAACTACTCTGGAATTAATAGACCTCCCTTCTCTATCGGAGATCCCGGCAGTTAGTGAAGAAGAAAATGAGAAATGGATTCACAACTATTACAATGTATTGAATCCTGAAACTCTTTATAAAAGATTTATTCAATTTATTAATTCCGAACATGGTAACGACCTCCAGATATACTCGAAAATCGTAACATTTTATGCAAAACTTCTTCAGGATAATCCTTTCATTTTCGCACAAATAGAGGATGAATTTCCTAAGTTAAACAAATCAGAAAAATTCCGTACTTTAGATCTACTACTCTATTCAAACATTGAATGCGAGTCATTTATAGAATCACTTAATGAAGAAGAAATAGCATATTGGAAAGAAATTTCATCGATTGAAAGACTGAATCCTTTCGATGAAATTACTACACCTGTGCAGCAGGATTTACTCTGGATCCAGTTTTTTGCGACTGGTTCTATCGAACCGATTAAACATTTAATCACTACACTCGATTTTCCTGACTATACTGAAAAGCAGATTCAGAATCTTCCGGAAGATGAGAAAATGAAATTCGCATTGTTTTATGCAGCTACATGGTCATTAAAAAGCAATTGCAAGCAGCATATACTTGTCTTCAATTACTGTCAGTGGATATATATGAATATGGATTTGACTGAAACTCAGAAAAAGAATATACTCTCAATTGTTTATTTAGTGGCAGAAGAAATGAAAGCAGAATAATAAATATAAAAGGGTTGCCCTCATAAAGAGCAACCCCGATTTATATCACACCATTTCGGTGATTATTTTTCTGCATCTTTGTAGCAGAACCACCAGTCGTAGTTTTCGTATCTGCCTTTTTTGTATTCTGCAGCTTTAATGTCAGTTGCAGGAGGCACGATTACTTTATCGCCGATTAACTCGTTGTTAGGCCAGTTAGCAGGCATAGCCACTTTGTTTTTGTCTGAAACCTGAATAGCTCTTACCATTCTCAGGATTTCATCCAAGTTTCTACCTAATTCCTGTGGATAGTAAACGATAGCTCTGATTTTGCTATCTGGATCAATTAAAAATACGGCTCTTACAGTATTAGTACCTTTACCCGGATGGATAAAGCCTAATTTTTCAGAAACTGCACCTGTATCTGCGATGATTGGGAACTCAATCTGAACGTTCAAATTGTCTTTAATCCACTCTACCCACTTCATGTGAGAGAATACCTGATCAACACTTAAACCGATAAGCTCTGTATTTAACTTTCTAAATTCTTCATATCTTTTTTGAAAAGCAACAAACTCAGTAGTACAAACCGGAGTAAAATCAGCAGGGTGGCTGAAAAGTACTGTCCATTTACCTTTAATATCTTTAGGTAAACTCATTGGACCATGAGTTGTCAAAACTTCCATTTCAGGGAACATATCGCCTAACAAAGGCATACCTTTTTTTTCTTCACACATCGTAATTCATCCTTATTTTTTATAGAAATATTTTAAAAGTTACTTATTTAAGAATGCGGAATACATCCACACTAATTTTTCCTGTTCTCTAATGTAATCGCTAGCCATTGAATTAGTACCTTCATCTTCAGCTTCACCTGAAAGCTCAAGCAAGTCTCTTTGTTTTCTGATTAAAACAGAAAATCCATTCAGAATTTCTTCAACGCATTTATCACCGTCAGTAACATTTACTACTTCTTTGATTTCAGAATTTTCTAAGTAGTTAGTGTAGCTGTGCAGTGGCATTTTGCCAAGAGTCAAAATACGCTCTGCGATTTCATCTATTTTTAAAATCAAGTCATTATAAAGCTCTTCAAACTTGACATGAAGCTCAAAGAATTTATCACCTTTAATATTCCAGTGAAATCCTCTTACATTCATATAAAATACCTGGTAATTTGCCAGCAGGTCATTCAGTTTCATTGCTAATTCTTCAGTTTTTCCAGCATCTAATCCGATTCGATTAAACTTAGTCATAGGTATTTACCTCCGATATTTACCTTTAATGTTCAAAACAAAATCTTCTATTTCAAATCCCGGGATTTTTTGATCCCGTAAATATTCTTCTATCATTTTTGTTAAATTTTCATCGTGATAGTCCGTAATCTGTCCGGACTCTGAGCAAAACAGGTGATGATGCTTGTGAATCTTAGCATCATATCTTTGAGTATCGCCTTCAGTCTGCATAGTTTTTACCATGCCTTTGCTGACGAATTTTTCTAACGTGTTATATATTGAAGCCAATGATATAGACGGAAGAATGCTTTTTGTCTTGTAAAAAATTTCATCTGCAGTCGGATGCGTATCGCTTTCCAACAACACCTGATACACTGCCAGACGCTGAGGAGTGCATCTCAAACCGTTTTCTACAAGTAATTCTTTTATGTTCAGTTCCATCGTTTTGCCTCGTTGCATATTTGTTACATATTTAGAATCGTTCTAAGCTTAGAATTATTTTAATCTATTTGAAAAAAAGTAAAAATATTTTCCGCATCACAGTCACCTGCAATCCGTTCTCCTTTTATACCAGCTACTTATAAGATTTAAAAAAAGAAATATATTTTGCACTTTAATTCTCTCAATTAAGAATATGAGTTATTACAATTGATTTTCTTATATTATATGCTTTGGAACGAAACTGAGGAGCACATGCCAAATCATTATTTCGAATACATACTAATCATAATTATCGCTCTTACATCGGCTACTGTTATATCTATGGTACTAAGGAAAATAGTAAACTCTTTTACCAAAAGATTTTCAGGCAAACATGGACTAGATGCTACAAATTTCTCTTTTATAAGAAATTCCATAAGCTTCGTTGTATATTCAATGGCTATCTATGTAATCTTTGTAAACATTCCGGCTTTAAGCAAACTTGGTGACGCTTTATTTGCAGGTGCCGGGGTTGTAGCGGCAATTATTGGTTTTGCTTCTCAGAAAGCCTTTTCTAATATAATAAGTGGAATTTTTATATTGATATTCAAACCTTTCCGCGTGAATGACACCATAGAGTCTACAAGTATAAGCAAAGGCTATGTAGAAGAAATAACATTAAGGCATACAGTGATCAGAGATTATGAGAATCGACGTGTAGTTATTCCTAACAGCATAATTGCAGATGAAACCATCATCAATAGCGATATGTCAGAATCTCTTATAAGAAAACATATCACTTTTGGAATCAGCTACGACTCAGATATTGATTTAGCTATGGAAATTATAAAAAAACACGCTGCAGCCCACCCACTAACGGTTGACAATAGAAGCAAAGAAGAACGTGCAGCAGGTCAAGAGCTAATCATAACAAGAGTGGTTGGATTAAATGATTTTTCTGTAAACATAAAAGCCTATGTCTGGGCAAATTCAAATGATGATTCCTTTGTTATTGCCACAGATCTTTTAAAATCTGTCAAAAAAGAATTTGAAGAACGCGGTATTGAAATACCTTTCCCTTACAGAACTATAGTCTTCAAAAAGGATATAGAAAACAATGAAAAGCAACAAGATAAAAACTGATGAGCCATATAAACTGGCATTTGACGGTAAAAAATATATGGATAAAGCTGATTTGAAATTGTATCTATATGATGAATCTCATATAGATATTATCACAAAAAAGCCCATAAATACAGTAATTCAAAATGAAAATGAAGACAAACAAAAATGGCTAAATCTCAATGGTCTGCATGACACAGCTTTGCTTCAGGATATTACAAAAAAGCTATCGATGCACAGATCTTTGCCAAGGAAAATTATTGAAACTGACAAATCTCACAGGTTAATAGATTACGATGAGCATTTTTACTTCGGCATTCACAATGTGCCGGAAAATAAAGATACTGAACCTGAAAAAATAAGCTTTTTGTTTAAAGAAAACTTGCTGGTTACTGTACAGGAAAAAGCCAATAGCCACTTTGAGCATATTCGTAAGAGATTGAGTAAAAACTCAGGTAAAGCACGCATTAAAAAAATTGACTATTTAATCTTTTTAATGCTTGAATCAATAATAGACAACTATGCAAATAGGGCAGATGAATTAACTGAAACTCTGGAAAAGCTTTACAAAGATATCAAAAACATGGACGCTTTAGATGATGTAGAAGCTTTGAGAGAAGAGTTATTCCTTATAAAAATGTATTTTATGCCAATAAAAGATGTAATCAAAAGCTTTCCTGATGTAAGTGAGGAAATTTTTGACGAAAGCAACGAGAAGCATTTTAGGTTTCTAAAAGACTGGGCTGATCAGATTATTGATGATATAAATTTTGCTTTGCAAAAAATAGAAAGTGGCGTCAATCTCTTTTTTTCTTATCAAAATCAGCGACTAAATTTGGTAATGAAAACACTGACATTGGTATCGGTAATTTTTATTCCGATTACTTTTATTGCGGGTGTTTATGGTATGAATTTCCATAACATGCCTGAACTAACTACTAGATATGGCTATTTTGCTATTATTGGGATCATGTTAACCATTGCTTCGGGCTTGCTTGTATATTTTAAGAGAAAAAAATGGTTTTAAGCAACATTTGTATAATTTGATTGACAATGTTCATTAGGAAAAGCATCGCTAAACATCAGCATATAAATACTACCCAACTAAGATAAAAAAATGGGCTCCTGATTAATCAGAAGCCCTGTTTTTTTTATTAGTGTTCTTATGAGATAGTTTTATTTTTCAACTACAACAGGAACTTGTTGAACTGCATTACCAGAAGTAATTACTAAGAAGTATTTACCTGCAGCTAATTCAGAAACGTTGAAATCTAAAGTATTCATACCTGACATAATAGTAGCAGTGCCAAGATCAGCTACTGTGTTACCTGTTACGTCAGCTAATTTATAATCTACAGTTGCAGCATCTGCACCAGTATAATTAAATTTCAAAGTAGCAGTAGTAGAAACAGGGTTTGGCATTAACTGTAAAGAAGAATTAGAAACAAATTCTTCAGCTACACCATCACCAGTACCTTCACCTTTAAGCATAACTTCTAAAGCAGGATTACTAGGATCATTAGAATTGATGATAAGTTTTGCTGTATATGTTTCAATTGCCAAAGGCATAAATTCTACTTTAATATCAGTAGATTCACCACCGGCAATAGTCAAATCAGAAGGAACGTCTACTAATTCAAATACACCTGAAAAATCGTCTTTAATTACAATAGAAGTAATTTTAAGATCAGCTTCAGCAGTATTTTCAATAGTAATTGATTTTTCTAAATAATCTGATTCGGTAACTTTACCAAAATCCAATTCGTCACTAGCAACTGAAATAGTACCTGCAGCACCAGAGAATTCTACTTGGTCTAACCAGATAATATTACCATTAGTACCAGAGATAAGAGATATTCTCATTACAGCTTTTTTACCTGCTAATTCATCAAGAGATAAACTATGTTTGATGTATTCACTAGAAGTTGGATAATAAAAACTTTCAAATGTACCTGATTTAGTTTGTTCTGCATCAATTTCATCTAGAGTATTCCAAGTCGCACCTTCATCTTCTGAATATTGAACCCTGATTTTTGGAGCAGTTCCGCCTCTTTCACCATCAGCATAAGCATAATAGTAAGACATATTTACAGAGCTTTCTTCAGTAAAGTTAGCTTCACCCATAATCAGATGACCTGCTTTACCAGCAAAACCATATTCACCATAAAGGATTTGAGCAAAAGTTGAGTTTGTATTTTCAGCTCCCCATACCTGTTGAGTTGTGCTAACATATTGGAAAGTTGGATTTTCTGAATCATCAAGATAATAATCATCCATTGAATTTGGTTCAAAAGTTAATTTTGCTAGGCTAAACGCATCTTTTGAAAGAGAATAGAATTCCATAGAAGTAGAATTATCATCAAAACTCCAATCATAAACTTCTTTTTCTCTTGCAGAACAAACGATATCACCAAAACCACTAAATAGAACTTTTACTTTACCTTTAGCAGCAGAAAGATCATAAGTATCAAAAGTAATAACTTTTGAAGTATTTGGAGCTAAAGCTTCAGTAATAGTTTTTGTAAATTGTTCGCCTGCTATAGTAAGATTCACATCATAACCATCTACAGCAACATCAGAATTGTTAGTAACTGTAACACTTGGTGTAATACTTTCAGCAAGAAGACTAGGAACATTTGTAGTATTTTCAATTGCCAAAAATACCTTTTGTTCAGCAGGAATATCAACTTTAGTACCTGCACCGGTAATAATTTCAGCTTTATTTTGAGCAATAAATGCTACTACTTCCAATTGAGTCAAAACTACATCAATAGACTTAATAGATTCAGGGAGTGTAATTTTATATTCTTTCTCTCCGAATGTACCTTTAGATGTTGTAGAGATTTCATCGCCCCAAACTGACTCAGATAATAAATCTCTAAGCGCATGTTGGTGTCTATACAATCCTTCTGCTGTTACATAATCAGGATTAAAATTAGAACCGCCTGTCTGAGTCCCTAATATTTCACTTTGAGTTAGAGCTACTGTTAAATAATTAGTAGCATTGTCTTCGTCTGCTGTATAATAATATTCTACCTTTACAACTAATTCTCTTGTTGTCATATCAACCATAGCAGATACGCCAATATTCACAGGAGAAGCTTGTGACAATATTTCATTAACTTTTCCAGCCCAAGAACCTCTGCTTAGAGCCCAAGGATTTGTACTTCTATTTACTGAACCTGCTGGATAGCCAGAAATACCTGCCGGTACTGCCAATGCATCACCATCTGCAGTTCTTAAGTCAATTTCACCTGCACCGGGAGTTGCATATCCACCAGTATGAATATTAATTGGGAATACTCGTCCGGGATTATCATGTTCAAGCCCCAATGCAATTCTATGACCATCTGGACAATACACGCAATGGATACCAGTGTACTCTTCTAATACTACATTACGATTAGAAGGTTCTGTGCTTACGATAGTCTGAGCTTCTGCGACTGCCCAAAAACTTATCATTACAGCAAACAAGAATAGAAAACGTTTCATAACTCACCTATAAATATTAAGGATTACTAATTATCATTGTGCGACTTAATGAAAATCAGCCATTATATGCTAATCAATTACAAAATAATAAAAATATTCCATTTTACAAGCTTTTCTTTATGAATTTAATTTTATTTTGTTATATGCGCAAATCTCTATTCACTATAAACACCCTCTATCAGCGAACTTAGAGACAAGACTAACATTGTTCTAATATAATTTTATGATTATATTTTTGTAACTTTACATACTCTTAGTTTAAGCTAATTTATTCTTGACCTGATTTGTTTCTGTTAAGTATAAGAGTAGCTTTTAAAATAAATACACACCAAGTTTAAATTTGACACAATATTTGTGAAGATTAATAACAAGATCCATTAAATCTGATACTGTTGAATAGAATTTCTGATAAAGTCATTACTTAAGCTGGTTAGCTCAGCAATTTTGTGGATATTATGACCTTCTAAATGCAGACGATAACAAGTGTGTTCCATAGACTCTCCAATTTCTACAATATGTTTATCCGGGTCATAAACTCTCATAACAAATTGACGCCATGGTTGTTCTTTAATGTCATGGACAAGTTCATACCTTTCATCCAATAAGGCATCTCTGACAGGAATCAAATCATCATGTTCAAAGTATAGTTCTAATGCATTATTATTTCTAATAATGGATTTCCCGGTAAGCATTTCAAAATGAGAATCCAAATGCAGAGCAAAACCACCTCTGAAAGACACATTTTCTCCAAAATCATTCTCTACAACCTGGTTCAGTATATCTCTGTAAAAATGAACTGATTTAGACATATCAGAAACTGTGATTAAAGCGCAGCGATATTGCATTCTTTCTATCCTTCAGGTTCTATTGTTACCATAATAGAATCAGTTCTAAGCATGCCCGACGCGCTTAGCTGATTTATTTTTGCAAGGAGAGCATCATTGATAGTTGTATCAGGCCTGCATATCACCATACCTTCTTTGGTTGCAAGTGTCTGGTTTACCATCATGCCAATTCTTAACTCTTCCACCAATATTTCTTTCTCTATTGGTTTGTTTTTATCTTCGTTAAAAGCAGTTCCAAAATTGTCAGAACCTCTGGCAGTTTCATTTATTTTGTCATGCATATTTGCAATATAGTCGCCTGTATCTCTGGTCCAATCAAAATTTTGAAGGACAAGCTCCTTACCATCAGGAAGTAAATTATCAAAACGACGTTTTTTTATAAATTCCTGAAATAACTGAAAGACATCCAGGTCATACCATTTTGCATTTCTGAAAAAAGATTTAAATATCTCGTCGTGTCGTTCTTTGGTTTCCTGTGGAGACTGCACTGCTTTCTCAACTGTGATAAACTCAGAATACTTATGAAATGGCAATCTGTACACGCCATTAAAATAAGTATTCAATACTGTTATAATTTGCGCCTCTTTCATAATATCCTTCCCTGAAAAGCCACTAGGCCAACCGGAACCGTCATTATGTTCCCAAAGCTGGGCAAGAATCTGTACGTAAGGTTTAAGTGCAGGGATTTTTAGTAATGCTTGCAAAGCAGCTTTATGATATTTAAAAAATTCTTCTCTTTCTTTCACATCTACTAGATCATGAGGCTCTACCAGATGAAACTTAGCAGGCATTTTCATCCCCAAAGCAGGAAGCAGCATCGCGGCCAAAACAGTATTTCTTACACCTTCAGGTTTCAGTTCAAGTTCTTCTGCTAACAGCTTTATATTTTCCATAAGAGTACTGGTTTTGTTTTTAAAATAGTATCTCTTCTGAAATGTATTGAATCCATTCAGCATTTGAATAATCTGAATAGCTATAGCCCCATCCGAAGCTGTTGTAGGTAATGTTGCAGTAAGAGTTTTCTTCTGGATACTGTTTTTAGCTTTCAGTTGAGTAATAAGTTTAATATTGTTAACTTTTGATTTGTAAGTATCAAAAGCCACTTTTATCGCCTGGACTAATTCCATCTCTTCAGCAGGTTTGGTCAGGTACATATATGCCTGGCCTTCATTAATCGCTGCAATAATATCTTTAGGATTGGAATATCCGGTTAAGATAATTCTTGTAGCATTAGGAACATATCTGATACTTCTCTTCAAAAATTCAGAACCATTCATTCCGGGCATTTTTTGATCGCTTAGAATCACACCTGGTTTAAAACCACTTTCAAGCAGTTTAAGAGCCTGCTCAGGATTCTCTGCAGTTTTAACATTATAATGTTTCTTGAACATCCTCTCTAATATTTTGAGAAGTGTCAATTCATCATCAACAATGAGTAAGTTATTGACTGGCATATTATTTGGTTCTGGCATACTATTTGAATGTAAAGTATAACAACAATATTACTAATTAAATTGCTTTAACAATATTAGTTAAGCAAAAGATTCCAAGAGACAAGTATTATTTAAAAAGTATATATAAGGTAAAAATTGTTTGACTATTCAAAAATAGATGATTTTCTTGGTCACAAACCAATATACTCATATTTGTTAATTTTATTAGCAATAGGATGCATTATTTTTGAATATTCATTACCTTCATCCTTTGTAAGCAATCTTACAAATTTGATACTTTTAATTCCTATGCTGATATTTCCTTTTATTTTTAGATTTTCAGCCGGTATCAAGATCATATCAATTACTGCCATAGTTTATATGGTATCTTTGTATCTAGACGGTACACTTATTTCTCAAATAATAACAAATCATCTTCCAATCTGGTTAATTGGTATGTTACTTTTTATTCTTATTAGCAAGCACATAGACTACCAACAAGCTATTCTACAAGAATTAAAACTAAGAAAAGAATTTGAACATGAAGCTGTAACGGAATCAACAATGCTGCTTGAAAAGAATGAGCTGTTGAAACTAGAAATTGCTGAAAAAACTAAATATCAAAAGGAACTAAAAACAGCAAATTCATACTACATAAATCTGATTGAGAATGCCGGTATTGCTATGGGAATAGCAGATTTAGACGGCAATATCAATTATGTGAACGAAAATTTTGCTAACCTATATAAACTTCCAAAAGAAGATATTGTAAGAAAGTCTTTCTTAGATATACTTCCTTTGGAAGAGCAAACAAAATTATATAAGCTATTCTCAGAAAAAATATCAGGTATTATAACTCCCGGAAGCATTCGTACTTATATTCTGGATGCAGACAAAAATTTGATACATGTCCATCTTATATCTGACCTGGTTTACGATAATGATGAAGTTGTTGGCATAAGAGCTTATGTATGGGATATAACTGAGCAAGTTTTAGCAGAAAATGCCATAAAAGAAAGCGAAGAGAAATTCAGAAGCATTTTTGAATACTCTCCTATGGGAATCTACAGAAGCACTCCCGAAGGCAAGATTATTCTTGCAAACCCGGCTTTGATTAAAATGCTTCGCTATCCTGATCTTAAAACTATTTTAGCAATTGATTTAAATTATTCTCACCCTGCTCTTTATGACAGGAAAGAATTTATCAAAGAATTAGAAGAGAACGGTCAGGTTATTGGTAGAATTGCAGAGTGGGAACGCTACGATGGAGCTATTTTATTTATAAAAGAAACAAGCTGGGCTATTAAGGATGAGAATGATAATATATTATATTTTGATGGTATAGTTGATGATGTTACCGAACAGGTTCAAATAGAACAGGAAAAAGAAAGACTGATTGAACAGCTAATGAGCGCAAAAAGCGAAATCCATAGACTTTCCGGCATGCTTCCAATTTGCTCCAGCTGCAAAAAAATCCGTGATGACACTGGTTACTGGCATCAACTTGAGGTATATATAGATGACCATTCAGATGCTCAGTTCAGTCACGGTATATGCCCTCAGTGCGCTAAAGAAATGTACCCTAATTATTCTGATGATGAAGATTAAAATTAAAAAAGCCTTCGAACAAAAACATACTTGATTTCGAAGGCTTTTTTATTACAACTCATAAAACTTTACTTTATCAAATTCCGGAATTTTTCCATCTCCTGAGAAGAAAATTTCCCGCCTTTGCTTTTGTACTTGTCATAATACTTCCTGCATGAATCCGCATTTGCCTGCATGTAATAAGCAGCAGTAATTTTCTTTAAGATATAAGTATTAGTCGTATCAAAAGCATAAGAATATTTCCAGAGCTGATTAGCATTATCAATATCATAACTCCTAAACGCCTGCTCTGCAAATTCAGAAAATCTTTGAGAAGCTTTATCACTCTGATGTTTCTTATTCAATATCTCATTTAGTAAGTCATCATATTTTTCTAAAGCTCCGCTTCGCTGGTAAGCAAACAGAAGACTAAAATGTGCATCAGCATTAGTTGAATCTATAGCTAAACCTTCTTTATAATATTCAATTGCTTTATTGATATTGCCACTATAATCATAAGCTGTAGCCATTGAAAAAATGATCGCAGTATTTTCAGGTTCAAGATCTATCGCTTTTTGGAAATACTCAATAGCTTTCCCAAAATCATTTAAGTACATTGCTGCTTGTGCAACCTGGAAGCTTCTCTTATAATATCCCGGTTCAGCCTTTTGTGCAAGCTCGTAGTATTTCATAGCATCATTAAATTCTTTCTTCTTGAAGTGATGCACGCCAATAACTTCATAGAAAAAAGCTCTGCTGCTATCTTGAGCAATCGCATTATTATAGAAAGTCTCTACGTTCTGATAAGCAGGTGAGTAGTTAATATTTAAGAAAAAGAGTAACATAGTGGCACCGATTCCGGCTCCCAATATCGTATTCTTATTAACATTTGCAAGATACTTTGTCAAAAGAGCTACTAATGTTAATAGTAATCCTGCTAGAGGGAGATAAGCTCTGCAGTATAAATAATCATTCCATTCCGCAGCATTTGCTCTCTGGAAAATTGTTGTAGGTAAGATCAAAAGCATAAACCATAGCAAGCCATAAGCTGCTGTTTTTTTGTTTTGTAAAGGGTAGAAATAAAAAACTGCCACAATCAGCAGTAATATCAAACTACCTCCTATCGTTGCAATGTTTGAATAAGTAGGCAAAACTGATAAATTTACCGGTACTGCAAATTTGAATAAATATTCCGGTATTACTCTCAAATTTGAAAGGAATATAGCCAAACTGAAGACGTTTGCATCTTCTCCCATTTCTGCTATGGATCTTAAAACAAACCAAATCAGAGCAACAACTACCCATGAAATGTACAATGTGATATTATCTTTTTGTTTAATAGCGTCTTTATTAAATATATAAGTATATGCAAAAAACAAAGCAGGTAATACAATTGCAGTTTCTTTGGAAAGCAGCGCAAAAAGCAAGGCGACTGCGTTTAATACCAGAAATACTTTACTCTTGGTATCCACATATTTAAGCAAACCAATAAAAGCTAAAAGACCAAATACTCCTAACATCAAATCATTTCTTCCGGGCAGCCAGGCAACAGCATTTGCGAATATAGGATGCACTGCAAATAACAAGGTGACAACCAAAGCCAGATATTCTTTTTTGCTGAATCTACCTAAGGTATAGAATAATAAGGAACAAAATAGAGCATGCAATATTAGATTAGTTCTATGATACTTTCTATAATCCTTCCCGTACAGATCCGCATCCATTTTGAAGCTTATATTAACAAGCGGGCGATAATATGTAGTATTAAGATAAGACTGAGAGAACTCCTTCATGTAACTTTGGTTTTTTGAAACCGGTGTATCATATTTCTCTACTATTCTATTATCATCGCATTTAACAATCTCATAATCTGTAGCGCTGTAATAAGCTGCAATTGAAACTATTATCAATAGTAGATATTTCCAAACATTCCTCATTTTTTTCTCCGGACATTGATATAATTGGAATGCGCAAATATAAGAATTTTGTCATAGATTTTGCAGGCATATAAAGACATGAAATCCATTGAGCTTATAAAAAAAGACTTGCGGTTAAATATAATGAAACTGCAAGTCCTATTAAATTACTTCATATTTCGATATTAGATTTTGATATATTTTTCCTCTTCAAGTTTCTTTCTGAAATAAAACAGCACATCATGAGTTGTAAGCATGCCTTCCAGATTATAATCCCAGTCCACCACAGGTATCGCATCCAACTTATATTTGCTGAACAATTCGACAGCTTTGAAAATGCTGTCTTCAATGTACAGTACGTGGCTCACCTCTTCCATAACATGTTTATAGTCTGATATTTTGTTATAACCATCCATAGAATCAGGTTCGTAAATATGCTTGCAAGCATAGTCTAAAATTTTGCGGTCAGTAATTAGACCTAAAAACTTTTTACCATCCAGCACTGGTAAAAATCTAATATTTTCATCTTTTAGTATATCATCAGCTTTTTTTACTGTATCATCAAGCTGTACTGAAAAGAAGGAGCGACTCATAATTTCACTGATTTTTGTAAGTACAGGCATAACTGCTCCTTTGAATTTGTAATAATTAACAATAAAGAATAATTTGTTTATATCTTATAACCCTCTACATTTTTTGACGTAAATACAATAGGATTTAATCTATTTTGTTCTTAATTTATACAAATAAAATAAAGAGATGGTTAAGAGATGCTGCCTATAAACGAATTTGCTTTGAATACGGACGTTATTGTAATTGGTCACAGAGGCGCCAGCGAACTTGCACCTGAGAACACACTTGCAGCTTTCAGAGAAGCTCTGCAGGCTGATGTAGATATGATTGAAGTTGACGTGCAGGTTACGGCTGACAACTTACCTATAGCTATGCACGACTTAGATTCAGAAAGAACCACGGACAGCTCTAAGCAAATAAAAGATATGACTTATAATGAAGTATTAGCTTTAGACGCTGGAGAGTGGTTTGATTCAAAATATAAAGGAGAAAAAATTCCTTTGTTAAGTGAGATTATTGATCTTATCAAAGGCAAAGCATATTTAAATATTGAGATTAAAGCAGGTGAACAATCTCTACCAACTGATAAAATACATGCAATTATAGATACTGTTGCGAAAAATGACTTCTTAAAATATTCCACTTTTGGCTCTTTTGATTATAAAGTTCTGGCTGAAATAAAAAAATACAACCCGGATATTTATACTGCCGCTATAAAATTACCATGGGAAAATCTTTTACCTTCTCAAATATGTAACATTATTGGCGCAGAAGTTTTTATATGTTCATTAGCTGAACTAACACATGAAATAGAAAAAGATGCCAAAGATCATAATATCATCCTAGGAATCTACGATGTAGATACGGAAGAGGATTTCAATAAACTATCTGAGTTTAACATTAAAGCTATCGCATCTAACAATCCGGCTCTTATCAAACAACTACTCAAGCGAGACGCTTAGAATTTTGTAATCCCGCATACTTTCTTCCTAACTCATGCAACGAAACATCAGTTTATGCGTAAGTTAGGAAAGGCATCCCATATTATATTTTGGTAAATTGGATATAATATGTTTTATTATCCTTGCTCAAAAAAGCAAGGAATAATCAGCCTTTTGCTTTTATAATATTTTCAATTTTTATGAGATTACAAATGAAAAAACTAACTTCTATTATATTCACAGCGATTCTTTTTGTCGCATTATCTTCTGCTGCTTTTTCAGCTCAAATCTTACTTAAAGGCAAAGTGACTGACACTTATACAGGTAAGCCGATGGGCGTAACAATGAAGTTTGAAACCAAAGATGGTAAGATAATCAAAATCAAATCTGATCCTGTCAGCGGTGAATACTCTCAGCTATTCGAATCTTCAACGGAGTACGATGTAACGTTTATACACAAAGAAATCGTCCGCACTACTGAAAACTTTACTACAAAAGAAGCAAGTGGCTATAAAGAATTCGACAGAGACTTCCAGGTGAAGCACCTGACAAAAGATTTGCTATTCATGGATCTAAATATTTTTGATGCAGGCTCAGCAAATCTTAACAGCACTTTTGATACAAAGATTCAGGAGTTGCAGGAAGTGATGAAGTTCAATAGAAACGTCAAGT
The DNA here is from genome assembly GCA_965140345.1 of Kapaibacterium sp. (SeqCode). Classification (GTDB taxonomy): domain Bacteria; phylum Bacteroidota; class Ignavibacteria; order Kapaibacteriales; family UBA2268; genus JBFHIJ01. The sequence continues at coordinate 151,910 of OZ223201.1, read as the reverse complement.
TTTACTTCGTAGTTTCTTTGAATGATGTTGCTGAAAAAAGCAGAGCATCCAAAGCTTCACTTCTAGCACAAAGAGAAGCAGCGCTCAATGAAAAAGTAAAAGCTCTGGGCAAAGATGCTTCAAGAATTCAAGTAAAAGCTGAAAGCACTTGCCAAAAATCTAAAAATAATTTGGCAGTAGTCGTAAAATCAATAGCTTCAATATTGAAATAAACTGCATAAACGTATAACAAGAGCCTGTTAAGACTTCTTATGTTTTAACAGGCTTTTTGTATTAATAGGCAATATCAGTTTGCAGCATGCGACTCTACCAAAAATATTTAGCTATAAATTCAAATAAGCTTTCATCTCTGCGTGTCAGCATAAACCAAAAGTTGAAGTAGAAATACAACTGGAATATTTGGAACATAAGCAAGAGGATCATAGGCACATAAAACTTCCAGTTTGTTTTTCTTACATAATAAGCCAGCAGAACCGCAATTTCCGATAGAATAAACACTGAACTAATGCGAACAATAACAATTCTAGTTGGATATTTCAGGCTATCCGAATTCAATAAGAATAAGATAGCAATCAGTGAACATTGAAGCAACAGCATACACACAATACTTGCACGTTTTTTCGCAATTCCAATCAGATTAATATTCTCAGTCATTCTCTCAAATCTTGAAGGTGAGTTATTTGCCAATTTGTAAAAAAAAGCCGCTCTCAGAATATCTCTGTTGAGCGGCTTTTAAAATATTATTTAGTAAGTGTTTAGCTGTTTAGAGAATTAAGGAATTCTGCATTAGTTTTTGAGCCTTTCAGCTTATCTAATAAGAATGTCATCGCATCAATAGACTGCAATTCGCTAAGCACTTTTCTCAGTATCCAGATTCTTGTAGTTTCTTCTTGAGTCATGATCAATTCTTCTCTACGAGTAGAAGATTTATTCACGTCAATTGCAGGGAAGATTCTTCTTTCTGCAAGTCTTCTGTCAAGAACTAATTCCTGGTTACCTGTACCTTTAAATTCTTCAAAGATAACCTCATCCATTCTGCTGCCTGTATCTACAAGAGCAGTAGCGATGATAGTTAAAGAACCGCCTTCTTCCACATTTCTGGCAGCACCAAAAAATCTTTTTGGCTTATGAAGCGCGTGTGCATCCACACCACCGGAAAGAATCTTACCTGAGTGAGGTGTAACTGTATTATACGCTCTGGCAAGTCTTGTAATAGAATCAAGCAGGATTACAACATCATGCTTAGCTTCCACCATACGTTTAGCTTTTTGAAGTACTATTTCAGTTACCTGTACGTGGCGTTCAGGTGGCTCATCGAAAGTAGAAGAGACCACTTCAGCATTTACTGAACGCTGCATATCTGTCACCTCTTCAGGTCTTTCATCTATAAGAAGAACAATAAGTTTTGTTTCAGGATGATTTTTAACAATGCTGTTAGCCATCTGCTGAAGTAAAACAGTTTTACCTGATTTAGGAGGCGAAACGATTAGACCTCTTTGCCCTTTACCAACCGGAGCAAGCATATCCATAATACGCATAGAGTAATTGCTCGGAGTGTGTTCCATGTGAAGTCTTTCATCAGGGAAAAGTGGCGTAAGGTTATCGAAAATTGTTCTATTTCTGATTTCATCAGGCGGCAGGAAGTTTACAGTTTCTACTTTTAGAAGAGCGAAAAATCTTTCACCATCTTTAGGTGGTCTGACTAAGCCCTTAACAGTGTCGCCGGTACGTAAAACAAATTTTTTAATTTGAGATGGAGAAACATAAATATCATCAGGTGAAGGCAGGTAGTTATAATCGGCAGAGCGAAGGAAACCGTAGCCATCAGGCAATACTTCCAAAACGCCGCCACTGGCAACTAATCCTTCCAAAGGCTGATCTTTATCATTGCCTCGCTTGTCATCTTTGCTTCCTCTTCTAGGCGCTTTTGTTTGAGCTTCCAGGATCTTAACGATAAGCTCCTGTTTTCTAAGCTCAGAGAAATTGGTAATCCCAAGTTCTTTAGCTAAAGCAGTTAATTCGGCAATTTTTTTCTGTTTGAGTTCGCTTCCGTCTATAATTTTCGGAGCTCTTCTTGTAGTCTTGTTTTCCATTAAACTGAAAACTCCTTCTATACCTTGACTAATTTTAAATATCAAAAATAGAAATAACGCTCATATCACGATAGAGTATTTAATTTTAAGATAAAATTGGGAAATTCAATCGAAAGTTCGGGAGAAGGGCTGCATTAATAGCAACTTTACCCGGTGAGCAGTATTAAATATACAACAAGTTACACTATTCTTTTTATAATTGCAAATATATTTCAATTCCTATTTAATATATTTGCTTGATATACATAGTGTTAAACGAAACATTCGGAAATATCTTTTAACAGAAAGACCTATTTCAAAATAAAAATTATTCTTTATGAATATTTATTATTTTTCAAAGATAAAAATCAATCAACTTCGAAGTTTCTTATTCCGCAGACAACTCCGAAGTTGATTTTCTCTAAGCATAAATTGTAAGATTTATCTATACAGTGTCTATTTACTTATCACTAGTTTCGCAGCAGTAACTTTATCCTGTGCTTTAAGGAATATCATATACTGACCACTTACTAGATTAGATACATCAAATGATAGATTAGACTGACCTGCAGCATAACCTGAAGTTGGAATGCTAAGCACTTTATTGCCGTTTAGATCATATATTTCACAAGTCAAATCACCTGCTTCTTTCATTTCAAACTGTACTTCTACATTCGAAACTGCAGGATTAGGATATACATTTGTATTTGTTATTATTGAGTTTGGCTCTTCTACGGAGTCCCAAAACTCATCGTGCACTATGAAATATTGAATAGCCTCAGGAATTTCAATTGAATTATCTGTCTTGCCGCTATATGTCAATTTGTAGATACCATTCTCTGTATCAATAGGAATGTCAAATTCATAAATTGCCTCATTTGTGCCATCATATTCTATTGTTTTGTTATCACTATTCAAAGTATTCTGAATTGTTATTGTGCCACTGTTTTCCATAGATGATATTTCAGGAACGATAGAATAGTAATAAGAAGCTGTCTGTCCGACTAAGAAAACGTTCTCATGCTTCATTTTTTTCTGATCGTTTCGAGAATCAATTATGATATTCCTTTTTCTTTCAAATGTATTCACATTGATTAACTCACTCTGAAAATCCTCCATTCCTGTTTTAGATGCTATAAAACTAAGCCTAAGATTTTGGTTTTGAAGATATTGAATAGGATATCTCAAAGTATCAGTTTGTGGATAGATAACTGTATCTTTCACAGAAGAATAATTGATGATTCTTATACGATAATCTTTAGCATTTGGATAAATAAGTAACTCTTTTTGCTGATCATCGACAAAATACGTGTCATCGATAGAATAAGTCAACGATATTTTGTCAGTTTGATTAAGCTCATAATATCCCAATCTAATATTATCAGTAATTATAGCCCCATCACCGGTAATAAATTTTAGATAGCAGTTTTCAAATAAACTTGAACTGGCTAATAATTCCAAAGTATTATTAGCATCATCCACAAAGTACAAATCATCAGACCCTTTTAAGGAAAGAAATACAGAATTATTCTTATCTGCCATCATACTATTAATAGCAAAATCTTCGCTGCCTATAAGCTGAAAAGTACTGTTCCAATCCTCTGCACGGTATAATCCATAACGAGTAGCTGCGTAAATGTGTCCATTTGCTATAACTATGCCCCTATTTTTTAAAAACTTATTCGGCAATAATATACTGTTCAACAAGTTAAAATCAGTATCGAATTCCAATAAGATGGAAGGTTCATTAGCACTTATATAAAGGTAGTTTCCGTTTTCTGCTTTTTTAACATAATTAGCATTTTTACCTAAATCTGTAAATTGATTTTGATGGAAATCATAATTGTAAAGTGTTAAAACATTAGATTGATTTTCAACTGCACATAAAATATTATCTGCGCTAATATCTACAAATTGCAAGTTTACTATATCATCAGAAGGCAAATTACTATTTAATAGTTGCCAATCTCCGGATTCTTCTTTTTTGAACAAACCATTAGCTGCTAATATGTAAAAAGTCTTATCGTCTTCAACATATAGAGCTGCAGTTTCATCTGCGCCTTCAGGTAATGAGCTAAGAATCTCCCACTGATCTAATCCATTTACTGTTTTAATTATTCCTGTTTTAGGGTATAATGCATAAATGTTATCTTCAACCTCAAAGAAGCTTTTCAAATTACTAAAACTTTTAGTGTGAAGTGGAGAAGGAAGATCTATCTTTTTCCAAGCCCCTGTTACTGCATCATATCCAAACAGGCCTTCGTCTAAGTTATAACCATACATTTGACCGGACTCTGTGGCACACAAATCATAAAATTGTTTATCAGTAATTTTAGTCCAAGTCTGACCTCTATCTGTGCTAAAAAGAGCTTCTTCCTTTTTAGTTCTATACGAAACTGAGAATAAATCTCCACTTTCTTCAAGAGTTGCTCTTACGTTTTCTACATTAAAGTTATCCGGTGTTGAAATTTTGCTGTTAGTCTTCAAATCAAACAAATACGCAATACCACTAAAAGTACCTTGGGGTGATATTACAGCCATTATATTATTAGAAACATTTCCAAGAACATGCTTAGTACCGTCAAACCCAAGAGTAGCACTAAGTTCTTTGAAATTATCTGTAGTCTTTTCGGTAAAGAATGCACCATGTTCCAGTTCCAAATCATAATTGCTAAAATTATAAACAAATCCATACCCCTTGATATAGCTTGATCTATTATAAAGCCATACATAATCAGAAAATCTTACATCCGATAGCGAGGAAAGATCAATTATTTCGATCAGATCAAAGTTTTTATTCACAACATGATACTTCTCTGCCTCCAAAAGAATAATTTTATGTTCTTCAAATATCACATCTTTTATAGGAGTTTTAGCAGAATAAACCGGTTCAACTTCTTGTGGATTGGAGTATATGCGATACAAAATTGTATCCATGGTGAAATAAACATTTTGTTTATCATCTTTGAAAAATTTTAATTCATACGGACTCAACATGTAATCAAAAACAAAATGATTTGTCCGTGGTAGTGAATAAATAAGCTCCCATTCTCCTGCAAGTCCATTTTTGTGATAGATATTATTCTCTAATGCCAAATACAAGTTGTCAGCAGTTCCACCCACAATATTAGCTCCTACTTTGCTGATATCATTCTCTATTAGATATGATTGTGTTGGATTATTGCTGTAAAGATTCAAAACAAAAACAAAAAAGAAAGCGATAGCTGTTAATTGCTTCATAAATTTTCTCTAAAATATTATTAAACTACCTCACATAATAATTACACAGCTGATTTTATTTCGTTACATATATTATTATATATTTTATATAATAAAAAAGCTTTGTTCATGATGTTATAAACAAAGCTTATTGCTATATAAAAATTTAAATTCTATCTATTTATCACAAGCTTCGCAGCAGTAACTTTATCCTGTGCTTTAAGGAATATCATATACTGTCCGCTGACTAGATTAGATACATCAAATGATAGATTAGACTGACCTGCAGCATAATAACCTGAAGTTGGAATGCTAAGCACTTTATTGCCGTTTAGATCATATATTTCACAAGTCAAATCACCTGCTTCTTTCATTTCAAACTGCACTTCTACATTCGAAACCGCAGGATTAGGATATACATTTGTATTTGTTATTATTGAGTTTGGCTCTTCTACAGAATCAAAATAAGTATCATGAACTATATAATAGAAGTAGGCTTCAGATATCGCACCATATTCTTCTGAATTACCTGAATATTTGATTTTGTAAATGCCATTTTGAGCGTCTACTGGAATATCAAACTGATATAAGGCACTATTTGTACCGTCATAGTCCAAATCTGTAGTTTTATTATCTAATGCATTATGAATAGAAATTTTTCCTTTTTTTGTGTCTGTTGCAAGAGCAGTTTCAATTTTAAAACTATAATCTACTGTTTGATCAGTATCCCAAGTTATATTCCATTTCGAAATATTAGGTATAATCCTTACATCTCTTTCACCCATATCTGTCTTTATCTCAATCAAATCGCTTACGAAATCAGCATAGCCTTCTTTGCTACCAATGACTTGCAAACAAATTTTTTGATAAGGTTTGAAGTCAAGGGCATACTCTACTTGAGCTGCCTGAGCCTGAATAGTAGTATCATTCAAAGAAGAGTAATTTATTATTTTAATCTGGTAGTTATCTATCGCCATATCAGCAGTAGATATTTTTATAGAATGCTCTTCGCCAACATAGTATGTATCCGGGTATTCAATATTCAATGTTATCGGTAGCGGTGTAAAAAGCTCATTATAGCCTATATGATTCGTGCCCGGATAGTAAAATATGGCTATATTATCTGCTAAAAACTCGAAGTTCTTTTTATCCCAACCACTGGAATTTTCAACAGTTTCTAGAGTATTTGAGCTAGGTTGAACAAAATACAAGTTCCCATCCTCGTTTACATAGTCCACCAGAAGAGTATCATTTTGGTTAAAGAACATATTATAAACAGGTTGCTGAATATCACCTAACAATTCCAAATTATTATGACTTGTATTGTATTTGAAAAGACCTTTACTTGTTGCTAAGTAAAGATTCCCTTGAGAATCTGTTATAGCTTTAAGAACAGAAAGGTCTGCCGCTAAATCAATAGTATTCTGCTCTACAAACTCTTTACTATATTCAATCAGTTTTGACTGATCATCTTTCGAAATCAACAAATATTTATCATTTAATTTGCTAATAAAAACAAAAGGTTTATTCAAATTAGTGAAGCTATTATTTTCATAAGCAAACTCATATAACTCATATCTAGTTTCTAGTTCTAAAGAAACAAGAACTCTTGAATCATCGGCATCAATAACTTTACATTCTTTTACAGGTAGAGATGTATAATCTTTAGTAAGCAGTTCCCATGTCCCGTCTTCTTTGTTTTTATATAATCCGGCCAAGCTTGCAAAAAACACATTGTTTTCACCGTCTATATAAAAATTATCTCCATCTTGCCCATCTACAGGCGCATCTAACACAGTGCTAAAAGTTCTTCCATTATCTGTTGATTTTACCATCGAAGAATTAAGGAAGTCTGCCCATATTTCACCATTGATATAACGGAAATTATCAGTTTTAAAGATATCTCTGCTTCCTAGAACAGGAAAATCTATGTTTTGTAACTTATTATTTTGTATATCATAAGCATAAATACCAACTTCTGCATTATAGCCATACAGAATTCCTGCTTCTGTGGCACATAGATTTTCACTTTTGAAATCATTCATTGTTATCCAGGTTTTACCTCTGTCTGTGCTGTATTTTTGATTATCTCGTACACCTGTAGAAGTAGTAAGAATATCTCCATTTTCAGCAATTTGATTGTACATGGTATAATTCTGTTCAAATGGATTCTCTACTTTTGACTTAGTCTTCAAATCATAAAGATAAATTTCTGTATCATTCCACCAATCCCCTGAGATTACTTCAATGAGATTAGAACTTACATTCATTGCACTCATAACCATTTTATCAGTAGCTAGAATATTTTTAGCTTCGCTAAGAATATCAGAATTATTCGTAAAAGCAAACGATTGAGCGAGCTCCATCATATCTTTAAATACATTAAGATTATAATGGAAACCAAATTCTCTGGAATAGCTTAATATGTATCTGCGGTAACTATTATTATCGAATCTGAAATCAATAGAACTAAAATCATAGTATTCTAAAGTTTCAAAATTCAAATCTAGAACATGGTAAGCATTTTCTTCTATAATCACTATTTTATCATCATCAAAGACTACTGATTCTATCTGATTTGTTACTGAATAGACAGGATTTAAATCATGTGTTATATTATCCATAGCATAGAGTATGTTTTTGCACGCTACATAAATCTTACTATTATCTTTCTTAAAAAATTTTACAGTCAAACCCATTCCGGGTAATTTGTAAAAATCCTTTTGTGGGAAAGTATAGATTAAATCCCAGTCTCCATCTATACCATCTCTGTGGTACAGAAGAGAATCTACAGAAAGATACAGGTTATCTCCGGTTCCGCCGGCAATACTAACACCAAATCTTCCGGTATTGTTTGTAAGTAATTTAACAGAATAATCTGTTTCTGCTTGTGAAGCCACTACTGCAACAAGCATTATAAATAAACACTGTAAAAACCTCATAATAACACCATTATGTAAATTAGATAAATCTTATAAACTTAAATACACTTATATGTAATATTGGTTACAATATTAGAATATTATTAAACTATTCTAGTTGTATAATTTTATAAATTATTTATTAGATTAAGTATTTTGCAAACTAAAAGCCTTATTTACATCTGCAAATAAGGCTTTTTAATAGTATTCCGTAAATTCTATTTACTTATCACAAGTTTCGCAGCAGTGACTTTATCCTGTGCTTTTAGGAATATAATATACTGACCGCTGACCAGCTCAGAAATATCAAAAGATAGATTAGACTGACCTGCAGCATAATAACCTAAAGTTGGAATGTTTAGCACTTTATTGCCGTTTAGATCATATATTTCACAAGTCAAATCACCTGCTTCTTTCATTTCAAACTGCACTTCTACATTCGAAACCGCAGGATTAGGATATACATTTGTATTTGTTATTATTGAGTTTGGTTCTTCTACGGAATTTTGATCTTTATCAAATATCATATAATAAAGAATCTCCTCCGGTATTTTGCCGTAATTTTCAGAATTACCTGAGTATTTCAAACAATAAACACCATTTAATGCATCCTCCGGTATATCAAAGACATAGTCTATAGCGTAACCATTATATTCAATTGTCGTAGTAGAATCATTATAAGTATTTGTAACAAAACACTTTGTTTCACCTGAAGGTTTGCCTGAAGCAATAACTGTTCTCAATTTTATTTTAAGTTGATCTTTAGGAAGATAGACAAAGTCAAAATTAGAAACATTTTGCGCTTCTAAATGTATTTCTTTCTTGCCCGGCTTAGCAACAATATGAAGTAGATCACTCTCGTAATAAACATCTAGTCCGTAACGAACTTTAACTTGAAGAATAATTTCCTGATTTGAAACATATTCTATGTCATACTTGACAGTGTCTGTAGTAGCAATTGTTTTAAAATTTGACTGGCTAGAATAATTGATAACTTCAACTTCAAATCCTTTTAGATTCGGATAAATTAATAACTGATTATCCTCTCCGCTGTAAAACTCCGCATTGTATGATTGTTTGATTCGTCCAATCCATGGCGTAAAGAGGTATTCATATTGCATATTCCCATAATCTCCGGCACTAACTGCCAAAGCACAATTCCCTTTAGTAACTATACCTAGAACATATGAAGACCAGTTTGCAGAAGATTGATGATATTCTATTGTTTCAGAGCCGGGTTGTAAATAATGTAAAAAATTGGTATGATTGTAATGCAAAAACAAAGTATCTCCGGAATTGAAAATCATTTCATTTACTGAAGCCGTTTCTGTGCCAACTCTTTTATTGTCTGAGTTCCAGTCTTTAGCTTTGAATAGTCCTTTATTAGTGCCTATAAAGATATTGTGATTTTTATCATATAAAGCTTTATTGATCTGAAGATCCTCATCCATAATGATATAAGCAGTTTCTTCTAAATTTCTGTTATAAGCAACAAGCTTATGAAGCTTATCAGCGCTCACAAATAAATAAGTATCATCATTTTGCAACTGCATGAAACTGAATTTTTTATCAGTACTAGTTATCTTCCCTGTTTCATATGAGTATTTTAATAATTCATAAGACTCTTCATCGTAACTATATGCAAATAGGATTTTATCATCATCTGCATCAATTATCTTAAAAGATTCTACAATGTAATCCGGCATCTCATCAGTGAGCATTGTCCAGGTTTGTTTACCTACTTTCTTATACAGTCCCGACTGACAAATGAAATACATATTCTCATTTTTATCTACATAAAATGACGCATCAAAATTCGGTTGTACAGGGATACCAATAAGCGACCAAGTTTTGCCATCATCGTATGATTCGATTATATTTCTATGCTCCCAGTAAGCCAGGATCCTTCCTGAATTAGTTATTTCAAAGAAGTCTTTTGTCTTTCTGGTTACATCTGATGTTTCAATACCAGGCAAAGGAATATTGTACCAAATATCATTGTCTGTTGTAGCCATAATTCCATATTCCGGGTTATAGCCCATTAAAATTCCGGACTGAGATGCAGCAAGATCATCAAAGTTATAGTCAGTTATATTGTGCCATTTGCTTCCTCTATTAGTGCTATAGCTGGTATTATCATCATAAAAGTAGGAAAGAGTAAAAATATCGCCTGTTTCATCAAGCTCAAAAACCGGTGCTGCAATTTTCACTTTCAGTCCACCTCTGTAAACACAAGTATCAGTTTTAGAATCGTATATAAACATCTCATGCATTGATTTAGCATTGCCAATTTCAAACCAGGTTAGATTGTTAGTACAATTAGTAACCATTCGAATAATCTCTTTACTTCCAAAGATAGAACCTGTTTGAGGCAAAATCTTAGAATTTTTACCACCGAAAAAATTACATTTCTCTACTTTTTGTTCAAATTGCTTCAAATAATTATACATGAAGCCTTCATCTCTCAAGTAGACAATTCTGTTATATTCTTTAGGTTCATCAAAATAGAAATTAGTTGATAAGTTTGACATGTCTACAGTTTCAATTATTTGAAAATTCTGATCAACCACATGATAAATATCTTCTTCCATGATAATTGTTCTATCATCTTCAAAAACAACAAATTCTATATCTTTAGCAGTAGAAAAAACAGGATCAACAATGTTGGTCTCAGAATCAATTCTATACAACATTTTATCTGCAGAAAAGAATACATCTATATTGTCATTTTTATAAAATTTGAACTTAAATATAGATTTATACTCTCCGTTATACTCACCAGGTTGGTTGGGTAACTCATAAAGCAACACCCAATCAGAATTAATCCCGTTTCTATAATATATCTGTTTATTAGCAGCCATGTAAAATTGATCCCCTTTGGCTCCTGTTATATCAATTCCTGAAGCATCGAGATAATAATTCAGTAAACGTGATTTTTTTAGCTCTCCGGCATTTAAATTTGCTACAAAAAGAGCCAACATCAGCATTACGACATACTTCATTTTTTCTCCAATTAAAATTACTACTTATTTGCTTTATAAATTTTCTATTTACTAATTACTAACTTGGTAGCAGTAACTTTGCCTTGTGCTTTAAGGAATATCAGATACTGACCGCTAGTTAATGCAGATATATCGAACGATAAGCTAGCCTGACCTGCTGCGTGATATCCTTCGGTAGGAATGCTTAGCACAATATTTCCATTTAAGTCGTATATATCACAGCTCAAAGAGCCTGCTTCTTTCATTTCAAACTGTACTTCTACATTCGAAGCAGCAGGATTTGGATATACGTTAGTATTTGTGATTATTGAATTTTCTTCTTCCACCGAATCAAAAATCCAGCTACTTACTATATAGTAGAAATACTCTTCTGCTGTTTCTCCATACTCTTCAGAATTACCGGAGTATGTGATTTTATATATTCCCTCTTTAGTTTCTTTCGGGATGTAAAAGCTATATTCAATAGGACTTATTCCGTCATATTTAAAAGAGTAATTACTTCCATCCAAAGAATTTAAGATATTGATTTCTCCTTCCACTTCAGAAGAATAAGCAGCTTTTGATATCTCAAACAGATAAGATGCCATTTTATCTGTATCCCATCCTGTATAGTACTTATCATAATTTGAGATTACTTTTATTTTGCCGGCTCCTTCAGTGCAAGTTATTTCTAACATATTGCTTCTAAAATCTTTATAACCTTCTTTCTTGCCTGTAATTCTGAGTCTCAATGCTTGATGCGACTTATATGGCAAATTAAAATCTACAGAAGAGCCTTGTACATGGATTGTAGTATCACTTGTTCCGTTATACATTTGAATTGTTACTTCAAAATCTTCAGGATTAGGGTATTGCGAAGTAATATTAAGCTTTTGTTCTTCGCCTTCACTCCAGAGCAACTGAGGATACGTCAGATCAAGAATTAATTTAGGCTGGTCATCAAATAGTTTATAGTAGTAAGTTGTTTTTGTGTTGAAAGCATCAGCAATGAAGGTATTGTCTTTAGCTAAAAATTTTGTTGTTTTTAAAGACCAGCTCTTAACGTTTTTTATAGTATCAATATTATTCGAGTTCGGTTGAATTAAACATAGCAAATAGTAGGAGTCTTCATAGCCCACAATAAGAGAATCATTCTCATTTAAAAACATATTATCAACTTTAAGATCCAAATCTCCTAATAAAGTAAAATTACTCTCCCAGTTTTTACCTTTATAAACACCCTTATTTGTCGCTATAAATATATTATTCTGTGAATCAAATTCTGCTTTTGAAATTTCCAAACTTGCATCTAAATTGCTCTGATTCAATAAAGTCAAATCTTTATCATATTCTACTAAGATATTTTTCTCATCTTTTGATACAAACAGAATGTTTCCGGCCTTCGTTTCTTGCATATATTCATAAGGTTTCTGTAAATCCTCAAGCGTACTTTCCTGATATTTAATTTGCATCAAATCATAGTAGTCCCCCGATTTGAATCCAACCAGAGCTCTATCCTCATTAGCCTCAACTATCTGAAAATCTTCGATCAAATAATCAGGCATATCACTAAATAATTTTTCCCAGTTATGATTCGTAAGCTTTCTATACAATCCATTATCACATATATAGTAAAGGTTTTCATCATTATCCACAAATAAGGCTTCCTGATAATCATTATCCACAGGCAGGTTAATTTTCAACCAAGTTTTCCCGTTATCTGTGGATTTTATAATACCTTTATTTGCCCAAAGTGCCCATAGATTATCACCCACTCTGAAATAATCTTTAGTTCCTCCCACTATATCAGAAATCGGATGATTTGGCATTTTGTCTGAATACCACTTTTTATCTTTTGTATCATAAGCCATAAGACCGATAGAAGGACTATATCCATAGATAATACCAGATTCGCATGCGCTTAGATTATCAAAATCATATTTGGAGATAGTCTCCCAATTTAGACCTCTGTTTGTACTATATTTAGCATCTTCATCATAGTAGCCTGTCGCTGTAAAAATATCTCCACTTTCTTCGAATCTGAATCTTTCCATCGGCAATTCCAGTTTCTTACCAGTCTTCAAATCAACTAGCAAAACAGATTCGACTCCATATGATCCACTTTTACCTACTATAACTACATTATTACTCAAATTTGAGATAAATGCCAGATAAGCAATAGCAAGTGACTCCGGGTGAGCCTCCAAAATAACTTCCAAACTGTCCTGGCTGGCATAAGTTTGATTACGGGTCATCATAGACCATGCATCAAATACTTCCAGATTATAGCCAAAGCCAATTTCAGGAGAATAGTACATTCTGCTGACACCATATACATGTGACATATCCATTGAACCTTCACCAAGTGATTCAAGCTCATAATGCTGAGTCAGCTGATAATTTTCATCTACAACATAAAATGCAGTTTCATCTATAATAACGGTTTTATCTGTATCGAACACAACTGATGTAATTGGCTTTAAGGTAGAGAATACAGGAGTTACATCCTGAGTATTGGGGTCAATTTTATACAAAGTATTCTTCGAAGTCATTACAATATTAAATTCATTATCCTTAAAGAACTGCACAGTCTTCGTATATTCAGGTTGATGATAATAGCGTAGAAATGAGAACTCATAAATTTTCTCCCATTCTCCTGCTCGTTTCTCTTTATAATACAGACTTGAATCAACAGCCATATAAAGACTTTCATCAGCAGCTCCAATCATACTGATTTCTATTTTACTCCAGTCGCCACCAAGAAGCCTTGATCTGGTTTCAACTTGTGCATTTAGGTTTAAAGAAATGATTACTACTAAAATCAGAGTAATGATAAATTTCATAATAACACCAAAATTTAGATTCAATAAATAATTCATACTAATAAACACTTATATGTCTAATTGGTTACAATAATAACAATATTTAATCAATTTTCAGTTTAATTTACTTACCAAAGAATATTTCAGTTTTGTTTTTTGCAAACTAAAGCCCTGCTCACATCTGTGAACACAGCTGAATATTAATTATATAATTTTTTACTGGCTTATCACAAGCTTCGCAGCTGTTACTTTCTCCTGTGCTTTCAGGAATATCAAAAGATATATTTACTTATAAATTCTCTTTAGCGATATTACAGAATTTATTTTATATTGTAAACATTGAGAAGATATTCATACATTTAGTTTTTACATTTAATACTGCAAGAGTGAACTTTTTATGCTCGTATTGCCGGACTTTTTAGAAAAATATGTTTTGAATAGAAAGATTGTGTCTATCAATAAAAACGACAATAATTATAGGCTGGAGATGATTTTAGAAAACCTGGATAGCGACAATACTGAGCCAACTCGAATCACAGTATCCGGTACAATGATAATCAAAGAAAATGGGAAAACAGCTGTTGCTGTTGATCCTAATCGGAGATGGTTTACTGAGGATGGAAAACCTAAAATGCCTGAGTCTTTTTTATCATTTGAAGGCAAAGCTCTTATAGATTTTAGCTATAACAGCTATAATGATATTTCTCTATTTTTCGAATACGAACTATCTCTGGAAGTACCGGCTTTTGATATGCAAAGTTATAAATTGAAAAATATACACCTGAAACAAGAGCCACATGTTGCGCTCAAAAATACATCTTCCAATTTCCGGTTCTTTGCTACTCACTGCCAAATTGGAAGAGGTGAAGAGTAATGAACAAAAATCAACAGAAGCTTAAAGAGCTACTAGAAGCTAGGGTTTGTTTAGAGATAGCAGCGACATTATATCGCCATATTAGTGTCTATAAATTTTATTTTACTCTTGAGAACGATGTCATGTTAGAGTTATACGTACCATCAAGTTTTCGACTATTCAAAGATAATATCCCAATTGCGTCAAATAGATATATCGATATCAGAGACAAACAGGATCAGGCAGAAAACCGCTTAACAAAAATTGAAATAAAACATGAGATGATTGACCTTGATGAAAGTAGATATTTGGCTCTTTCTAATTTAATAAGTCTAAAAGTGGAGAAAGTAGAATTTGAAAAAAACTATCTTTGGATATATTTCGAAAAGAATTACACCTTAAATATCTTTTTACAAGAAGAAATAAATTTCAATGAAGAAGATGAAGATTGGTTAGTCTTTAATATTTGATTTTTTGTCACCACTATCAGATGTTTGAAATGATTTTACAAGAATTTTTAGAAAAATATGTTATTAACCGCAGGATAGAAGAGGTATGGTTTGAATATTATATGAATAGATTTAGTTTTGAAATGGAATCAGATCCTAACGAACTTGATGAAAAAACTGAACTGTCCTTTGCAGGTGTATATAAACTAACCCGTGATGGTGAGGTAATAACAGTAAATGACAATAATGTCGATCTGGAATCTTCAGTTGAGGATTTTGAGGTAGTCGAAGGCAAGAAAATTATTGATTTTAAAGTTGACGAAAATAATGACATAACAATAAAAATAGAAGATGGTTATATATTTCGACTTATGAATTTCCAAATGCCGACTGACATGGCTGGTGTTTGGGATAATCTAATGTATTATTTAAGAATTTTCCATTGGGATTATGATGTCATATTCGAACATCACGAATGTCGCTTTAGAAAAAATAGTCCAGAAGATTTTGAGATAACAAAAAAAGGTATTGAAAAATTTAAAGATCGTAATGAGAAAGAACAAGAAAGAAATATTAGAACTGATTGAAAATCAGATTTTAAAATATTGCGAAATAGAATCTCAAGGCTCCATTGGAGTTTATGAGTTGCATTTTGAATTATCAAAAAACACATACTTAGATCTGTCGATAAAATCAAGCTGCAGACTCTTTAAAAGAAACTAAGTTACCGCAACAAACAGTATTATTCGCCCGAACTTAAAAATAAAAGACCGAGATACAATAGAATGGTCAGTTAAAAGAGATCATAAAAAAGACGATATCTTAATTGAATCATACAGATACAAAAGCTTTAGCGAACTTATAGGTCTAAAAGTGCTGGAAGTTAGTATTGAAGATGATATGATATGGATCTATTTCGAAGAAAATTATAAGCTTAATATTTTCTCTAATATTGATTTTGAAATAAAACAACCTACCCCTGAGTTTATGCAGGTTATTATTTAGTGTCAAACCACAAATATCACGAATGCATTAATTCCATGACGTAGAGAAAATTCATTAATTTTCTCTACAAAGTGCTAAAATATTACCTCCATACCTTCTTTTTCAAATATCAGACACATCAACATTCATAAATGACTTTTAAAATAACAACTTAAGCCTGTGCGTATATAGTTATAGGTTCTGAATAGACTTAAAAAGCCCCAATATTTGTTAAAAATAAACATTTCTTTCCCGCTTTGTTTGCATTATATTTGTAATGTTGCATAGAAGGCGGTTTTGTATTTTAGCACCTATACTCTCGGAGTCTCAAATGCCTAAACATACTCTCTTAACTGAGATTGAAATAGATGAAAAATTGGACGCCCTTCCACTTTGGAAAAGGCACGATAATACCATAGTCAGAGAATTGGTCTCTGTTAATTTCGCAGCTGCTGTCGGCAAAATCAATGCTATTGCAGTACTTGCTGAAACGGCAGATCACCACCCTGACATGCTACTATACGGATGGAATAAAATCCGTGTATCCCTTTCTACACACGACGCAGGTGGGCTGAGTGAACAAGATTTCGACTTGGCTGCCCAAATCGAAGACATAGCTTACTAATTTTTTTATATCATATATAGGAACTTATAATATGAGCTCTCTAATTTTAGATATCCTTGGTCGCGAGATTTTAGACTCCCGTGGCAATCCTACTGTTGAAGTTGATGTTGTTTTGGAAGATGGTTCTTTTGGTCGCGCTGCTGTGCCATCAGGTGCATCTACAGGCGAACATGAAGCTCACGAATTACGTGATGGCGACAAAAACAGATACATGGGTAAAGGTACTTTAAAAGCTGTTGAATTTATCAATACTGAAATTGCTGATGCTTTAGAAGGTATGGATGCTGCTGAACAAAATCAAATCGATAGAATTTTGATCGCAATGGACGGCACTAAAAATAAATCTCGCTTAGGTGCTAATGCTATGCTTGGAGTTTCTTTAGCTGTTGCTAAAGCTGCTGCTGAATACCACGGCATGCCTCTTTACAAATATTTAGGCGGCGTTAGAGCTCACGTTCTTCCTACTCCAATGATGAACATCCTAAACGGCGGTAAACACGCTGACAACACTGTAGACATCCAGGAATTTATGATTATCCCTCACGGTGCTCCTACTTTTGCTGAATGTTTGCGCATGGGTACTGAAGTATTCCACGCATTGAAAACAGTATTAAAAGGCAAAGGATATAACACTTCAGTTGGTGACGAAGGCGGATTCGCTCCTTCATTGAAATCAAACGAAGAAGCTTTTGACGTAATTCTTGAAGCAATCGAAGCTGCAGGTTACAAACCAAAAGAAGAAGTTTCTTTAGCAATTGACGTTGCATCTTCTGAAATGTTCGAAGATGGCAAATACAAAATGTTCAAATCTACAGGCAAAACTTTCACTTCTGATGAAATGGTAGAATGGTACGCTTCTTTAGTAGAAAAATATCCTATCCTTTCTATTGAAGACGGTCTTGATGAAAATGACTGGGAAGGCTGGAAAAAACTTACTGACAAAATCGGCGATAAAGTACAGTTAGTTGGTGACGATTTATTCGTAACTAACCCTGAATTTTTAGCTCGCGGTATCAAAGAAAACATTGCTAACTCTATTCTTATCAAAGTTAACCAAATCGGTACTTTGTCAGAAACATTAGAAGCAATCAAATTAGCTCAGGACAACGGTTACACAACTGTTATCTCTCACCGCTCAGGCGAAACAGAAGACAGCACAATTGCTGACATCGCTGTTGCAACTAACTCCGGTCAAATCAAAACAGGTGCGCCAAGCCGCTCTGACCGTGTTGCAAAATACAACCAGCTAATCAGAATCGAAGAAATGCTTGAAATGGACGCAAAATTTTCCGGCTCATGCCCATTCAAATTTTAAGTTTATTTCTGAGATATAGAATATATAAAAAGAGCAGATCTTACGATCTGCTCTTTTTTTTTGCATTTAATATTTTTTGCGTCTTTCGAAAAATCTTTTCGTCTTAATCAGTACAAACAAGATGTTTTAATAAAAGGACAAAACAAATGAAAGACCAAATTGCAACAACAAATGACACGAACACATGCTGCGACAATACAAACATTTCTTGCTGTGTACCTAATAACCAACAAAGTGCAGATAATCATCAAGCCGCACAAACGCTTGATAATAAAACTGAGCCGGTAATAAAAAAAGCAACAATAGATGGTCAAGAAGTGATCATAGTATTCGAAGATATAAATAATGTATGCTGTAATACCTGTGTAGTTGAGATTGATTGCACACAAAATGATTGTTGCTCTGAAAAACCGAAACATGGAATAAATATAGTCGTCAATAGAGAGGAGCTTATTAAATTAAGAAAGGAGAGAGTAAATGACTATAAAAATGCTACCAAGAATAACCAGTTAAATTTATGTTCATGCATTTCAGACTGCTGTTAAATTCAGCAGTTTAGGATTAACAGCTTAAGTATAGAAGGTAAGAATTACTATGTATGATTTCGAAAATATCTGGTCAACTTACAATAAAAATTTATTCAGATACATAAAAAATCGTGTTTTGGTATCTGATGCTGAAGATATTTTACAAGATGTTTTTATCAAAATAAACTCTTCGTTAAAATCTTTGAGCGATAATCAAAAAATTGAAAGTTGGCTTTATAGAATAACTAAAAATACAATTATAGATTATTATAGAAAGAAAAAAGAGTATTCCCCTTTACCTGACTGGCTTGAAAATATGAGTGAAGAAGCTGGCCAAAATGATAATGAATTACTAGCATGTCTTGACCCGATGATTATCAATCTTCCGGAAAAATACAAAAGAGCAATTCAAATATCTGAATTGGATGGCAAATCTCAGCAAGAATTGGCCAGAATAGAAAATAATTCTCTATCCGGGGCAAAATCAAGAGTACAAAGGGGACGGCAAATGTTAAAAGAGATGTTTATTGAATGCTGCAAGGAGTTAGACTCAAAGAATAAAGGTTTTTCTTGCGAAGATTCGCATGCAAACTGTAATTTCTGCTAATGTTTAATCCCGATATAATTAAAGCAAGTTCGCTGTTGAAATTATAGCAAAATACAAGCAGCTAATCAGAATCGAAGAAATGCTAGAAATGGACGCAAAATTTTCCGGCTCATGCCCATTCAAATTTTAAGTTTATTTCTGAGATATAGAATATATAAAAAGAGCAGATCGTAAGATTTGCTCTTTTTTTGGTATATTATCCAATTATTAACCACTAAGTGACTTACTGTGTATGTTCCTATTTCTTTACATAATCTACGTATCACTAATCATATACTTTAAGAACTTTTATAAAAAAACTTCTAAATTTGATGCTATTGCTCAATGGATTAAACGAATACGTTGGGGATATCTACTACTATTTATTCCTCTGTTAGTTTACTCCTTAATTTGCTGGGGAGTTGCCATTTATGCATTTGAAGAAGAGAATCTTAACCAAGCGATTTTTATATCAAATGTCGCTGTTATTGGGTTTCTGGCTATCCGTTACTTTTATGCCAGGCAGGATTATCATGTAAGTAAAGATATGCCGTATTTGAAGGAAACTGACGAGAGTACAGAAGAGTTACTAGCAAAACTTCGAACAACTCGAACACACGTCTTTTCTTATATCATTATAAGCTGGATTGTATATATTATACTATTAGGAATAATTAGAGTTTTATTCAAAGAGCCATAAAAAAAACAACAAAAAAACCCGAGACATCTCTACCTCGGGCTAAATTTCTAATATTTTCAGAAACTATATCTTTTTATAATCGCCAGTCAGCATTCCAATTCAGCGCTTTCTTAGCCTTTTCACTAGATAGAATTGGTGCCTCTTCTGCCACATTATAGACACCCGCTTCTCCCAAAGTTACAGCAAGCTCTGATGCTTTTGCAGCTGCTTCCACATGCACTGAACCCGGAGCAATCGGCGCATCAAATCCTGTTTTTGGTCCATATAAAAGACCATATCTAAGCACTATTCCATCTATACCGGATTCGAGCACTTGCCTCTCCAAATTTCTGACGCCATCAGCTGTTTCACCGTAAACAGGATGAGATGATGGCAAAAGCGGATCTTCTTCAGTGTGCGGCGTATTGCCTTCATCATAAATAAACGATATACTTTGCGCGATTATGCGTTTGCATCCTACACTCTTAGCAGCATCAACCAGATTTTTTGTTCCTTCTGTTCTTAATCTCGCATTACGAACTAAAGCATCCGGCATTAAATCTGCATCTAATCCGAAAGGCAAATCTGTTAGCTGGTGAATAAGTACATCCGGTTTTATCTCTGCTATTAGGTTCTGAAGCTTTTCTGAATCATAAACGTCAACGACAACAGGTTCTACTCCTAAATCCTTTAGTAAAGCTGCTTTTTCCTGAAAACGGGACGTTCCGTAGACCTTCCATCCGTTTTGAACAAGCAATTTCGAAAGGACTTGACCAATTGCACCTGTTGCGCCTGCGAGAAATATTTTTTTAGACATATATTTTACTCCTAATATTTAAGCGAATTTATATAAAAGTGATTATTTAGCTTGCCAGTAGCATCTTTTCGGAGAAAAGATAGATTCATCTTTTTTAAGTTGAGCCATTGCCTTGTCAACTTCTTTTCTTTCTAGACCAGTCATTTCGACTATTTTACCTGCATTTAAAGGAGCGCCGTGCTCTTTCATTGTTTCCAATACTTTTTCAGTAGGATTCATAATAACACCTATTACCTTTTTTAAACAACTGAATGTAAACCAAACTAATAAAACATATTTCCAAAAATCTTAAACCAGTTTAAGAACGTGGTTCATCTATATCTTTCTTCGTAATTCGCTTAAATATTCAGGAGTAAGACCTAGATATGAAGCCACCATATACTGAGGCACTCTTTGCATAAACTCAGGATAAGTTTGGCTGAAATGGAAATAAAATTCTTCTTTTGACATTTCATTTACAAATCTGGAACGAAGCTGCCAGACTGCAACATTTTTTTGAAATATAATTCTAAAATATCTTTCTAATTCCGGTTTGAACTTGAGCAAATTTTCAAAAGCAACAGAATCTATTGACGTGATAGTAGACTTTTCAATTGCCTGGATATAATAATCTGAAATGGTGGCAACAGAAAAACTCTTATAATCAGTAAGCCACCATCCTTCAAGAGCAAATTGTGTAATCTGTTCTGCCGGTTTTGCATTCATAAAAAACATACGCAGACAGCCTTCTTCCACAAAATGCAGCTCTCTGCATACTTGCCCTTCAAAAAGCAGATTCTCTTTTTTCCTTACAGTTTTACGAATAAAATACTGAGCAATATCCGACCAATCTTCATCAGAAAGACTAATATATTTTTTAATATGCTCAAAAAGGGAAATCTTCATAGTATCACGTTTTCTGTTACTCAATCTAAACAAGTCTTTTGATTAGTCTAATAACGAAACAAGTGAAGAAATTAATGGAGGGAGTTTGGAGGAAGAGACTTACAGAAATATGTTTATTTACTATTTTTGTTTTAGCATCACATCTATAATCATTACTTCATATTAAGTCTTTAAAATATTTCAACCTTAGGCAAAGTGTTATTATATGCCATACTTTCTAATTTCTCTAGTAAATATTTCTCTAATGACCTACCTTTCTTACGGTTAGTTAAAAACCATTTTATAGCTGCTTTATTACGATATTGTTTATATTCTTCGATAAAATCTGTAGTATTTAAACCATACAAAGTTCTATAGAATAGTATTAATTCCAATTTGAAATGCCATAAATTCACGTCTGTAATATCTTGATATTTTCCAGTTACAAAGAGCTCTGTGTCAACTTTATCCTCTGTTAACACTACTCTCAGTGAACAAATCAATTTCGACATATCGAATGAAATCAAATTCCCACAAATATTACCTCTTTTCCCAGTAATAATGTTGTTAGAAGCATCACACTTAAACTTCAAAAACTGCCAATATTCAATAGATGCTTTTTTAATATCTTTCATTTCTTTTGGAATTGAAAAAATATAGTTGATTTTATAATTTTTTCCCATCATCTTTTCCTAAATTTACTTTGGTATAATAAAATAAATGAATTCCTTCAAACAAGCCCTATTATCTTTTGCCTATTGAGAATAATAGAGATTTTATTAATTTGTAACTTTATCGATAAATATAACAAAATCAACCCAAACCTATAACACTATTTCCCCACCCCCACGAAAAAAAACAAAATACAATTAAACCAAACGACCTCCTTCCTTGTAGTATATAAATTAAACAAAAACGGAAACTCTAGAAACAAAAGAAGAGTGAATTATCATGATTAAATTCGGTACTGATGGATGGCGCGGCCTTATTGCGCGTGATTTTACTTTTGAAAATATTCGCTTTGTAGCTTTGGCTACTGCTCGCTATATGCAAAAAAACGGCATGAAAAAGCTGATGATCGGATATGACACAAGATTTCTCGGCAAAGACTTTACAGCAGAAACAGCTATGGTTTTAGCTGAAAACGGAATTGATGTGCTTATGAGCAAAAAATTTGCTGCTACTCCACAGCTTTCTTACCAAACTCTTAAAATGGGTTGTGATCTGGGAGTTGTAATCACTGCAAGCCATAATCCTGCTGAATATAACGGATATAAATTAAAAGCTGCTTTTGGTGGCCCGGCTACTCCTGAGCAGGTTAAAGAACTTGAAGCTGAACTTAAACCAATATTAGAAGAAAAACCTGAAATATCTCTTAAGCCTTTCCAGGAATATGTAGAAGCTGGCAAAATCAAGCTTATTAATGTACAAACTTCTTATTTGGAACATGTTAAAGCAAATATAGATCTGGAAGCAATCAGAAACGGTGGGTTTAAAATTCTTTTTGACCCAATGCATGGCGCAGGAATCGGTGTTTTAAATGAAATACTTCCGGATATTGATCAGGTCAATGCTGACTTAAATCCGGGCTTCGGAAATGTTGACCATCCGGAGCCAATCGGCGAATGCTTAGGCGAAACGATGAAAAAAGTTAAAGAAGGTCCTTACACAATTGGGTTTGCGACTGACGGTGATGCAGATAGACTTGGTGCAATAGATGAAGATGGTAATTTTGTAGATTCTCACAGAGTATTTATGATTCTGATGAGATATTTATATGAGCAAAAAGGTTTACGCGGTGAAGTAGTGAAAACTGTTTCTCTTACAAATATGGTAAATATGTATTGCGAAGAAAAAGGAATCACTTTGCATGAAACTCCGGTAGGTTTTAAATACACTGCTGAGCTTATGGCTCAAGGCAAAGTTCTAATCGGCGGTGAAGAGTCCGGCGGACTTGGCACAAAACTGCATATCCCTGAAAGAGATGGTGTTTTTAACGGTTTACTTCTTTTAGAAGTTATGGCTAAAAGAAATATGACATTGAAAGAGCTATGCGAAGAACTGGACAAAGATTTTGGCGTTCACCGCTATGCGCGCCGAGATGTAAAAGTAACTCAGGAAGTTAAAGACAGAGTTCTTACTGCTGCCAAAAATGCTCCAAAAACTTTAGCCGGATACGAAGTGAAAAGTATAAACACCAAAGACGGATTCAAGTTTATTGTTGATGGCGGTTGGTTACTCATCAGAGCCTCAGGCACAGAACCTTTATTACGTTTCTATTCAGAAGCGAAATCAATAGAAATGGTGAATGAGCTTTTGGATGCAGGCTTGAATTTGTAAAATCATCAAGATATTTAATAAATACTAAAAGTAGAGTAAATCTTGAATTTGCTCTACTTTTTTTGTTTGTTCATGGGAATAGAATTGTGGTTTTGAACAAGAATCGCAATTCATTGCGACTCTACGTCAAATATTATTTCAAACAGCTAAGAGGTTACACATTGGATAAAACCCTATTACTCAGAATAATTGCTAAGCTGCTTAAAACCACTCTTATTTTAACCCTGTTTTACATAATCGGCCCTATAGTAGGAGAAATGTATCGTGATTTAAGGGATATGATAAAAGCTTCTCATCAGTCTGATATTGCTCTTGGGTTGGCATTGTATTCTTTTAGAGATTACTTTATAACAACTACCATTGGCTATAACCTTCTAGCCATCTTCTTGAAGAAAAAGTATCTGAGAGTGATATTATTCGTAATAATTGCAATTCCGGCTATTTATTTTAGTTATTTTATTTTTCATTCTCATCCATATCGCGTGTTATTCGACATACTTCCAATATCTTTAATCAGTATAATGATTCCTCAGTATATCTTTTCTAAAATTGAATTTTTGAAGAATTGTGATAAACGCGCAGAATAAAAAAAAGCTCTGCAAATGTTAGATTTGTAGAGCTCTTTAGATTTTCTATATGTTTGCTTATTTTAAGCTTCTGACAACTGCGTCAAAAACATCATCTACTTCAAGATGATCCATGCAGAAATACTCTTTATTCTTACATTTCGGGCTAAAATAGCAAGTACATTCTTTTCTTGGCTGCACAATTTCGCCTCTGCCATAAAGCTCAAATTCGTACGGATTGAATATATTATTCATGAGTACTAACGGCTTTTTGAGACCGATTGCAATATGCATTCCCATTGTAACAGCAGAAACAACTGCATCAGTAGTGTTTACCAACGAAATAAAGTCAGGCAATGAGAAATATCCAAGATATGTTGCGCCTGTCTTTTCTTGAAGAATCTTATTATTTTCATCTTCCTGTTTGCCACCAAGAAGCAAAGGCTCGTAACCTGCATATTTAATTTTAGCAATGAGAGCTTCCCATTTTTCATTTGCCCACAATCTGGAAATCCATCTTGCACCGCAACCGGTATTTAATCCAATAACAGGCTTCTGAGATGTTTTATAGTTCCATTCAACACTTGTGTCGCAATCAAGCAAGTAATCCTCTCCAGAGAACTCCCAGCCGCAAATTTCAAATATCTCTTCCGGATATGTCTTGCGATTTGCTTTATTTAAGTCATCAAACAGACCTGTATTAAATTTATGCACAGCTCTTTCGTTTGCAGGAGCCGGCATTCCGTTTTCTAATTTGAAACCGTGAATCTCTTTTGCATTAACTTTATTTGCCAAAGCACAAGCCTGAATATCCTTATCCAGATTAATCAGTACATCAAATTCTGTCTGTTCTAAAATTGTAACTGTTTCAGCATCGTATTTAAAAACTTTATCAACTACCGAAGGCACGATAGCAGGCGAATAAGTCACCCACCAGATTTGAGCAGTCGGATATTCTTTTTTTATTTTAGGAATTAAGGTAGTAGTACGAATTACATCCCCAATAGCACCAAGCTTAATTATCAATATTTTCTTGTCAGTCTTATCATAATATTTACAATCTGAGCAATGTACCCCTTCATTTTTATGATATTTACAGGGTATATGTCCTAGAAAATGTCTGCAATCACTTTTGTAAATCACTCTGAACCCTAATTATAAATGATACTGCAAAATAAGAGAAAAATCTATAAAGTAAACATAAGATTCTTGTATCTCTATTGTATTAGTAAACGTAAAGAGCTCTCCACGTTCATCATCTCTGCCAAAAACATTTAAACAACCCATGCCAAGCCCAACATTAATATACATTCTTTTATGTAAATGACCTTCAACTCCCAATCTCAATAAGCCACCTATTCTGGTTGCGTTTTCTTTAGACATTTTGGCTAAGTCTACATCATCTTCACCGGCAGCGAGGAAATCAAATCTCTCAGAATAGTTGGAATTGATAATGAAAGAATATATAAGTTCAGGCCCTATGTAAACTTTTGCTTCTGAACTTGGAAAATCAAATAACGCAACATGAAAACCTGCATTTAATTTGATAAGATCAATATTATGATTATATCTGGTTAAAATGCCTTGCGAAGAAGCAGGTCTGGTATTGGCTGAAGACATAAAATTTTGTGATATACCAATTGGAATTCTATAGTTTTCTTGCCAATCTAAATAAGCAGTAAACTGCACATGATACCCGGGATGTCCTCCGCCCATTTGGCCGCCAAAAACAGTACTCCCGTTATTATCACTAGGCATCAAAGATTCAATGTTTAAATTTTCTTCGCCTGCGCGAATTGAAAAAACACTAAGCCCTGCACCAATTTTAAAGTGATTTATAAAACTGTCACTGTCTTTTTTGCCAGTATAATAATACTGATCCTCCGCTTGAATATTCCCAATAAATAGAAACAATACAAACAAGTATATGATTATTCTCATAAAAGTCGCTCTTGTATATTATAGTTTTGTTGTTTAAACGAGTTCTTTATTATTAGTTCTCCCAATAATCCCATCGAAATGAACTGCACTCCAACTATGATAAAAGCAATACCCATAAGAAATAACGGACGTTCGCTCAAATATGTAAGCCCCATAGCCCATTCAATAGCTAAAAATGTATCCACAGAAAGCCCGAGAATTACGAATAATGTTCCAAGCAGACCAAAAAAATGGAGAGGTCTCTTCATATAACGCGTTGTAAACATAACCGTTAGTAAATCCAAAAATCCATAAAGAAATCTGGATAGACCAAATTTGGATACACCATAAGGTCGTGCATGATGAGTTACAGGTATTTCAGTTACTTTAAAGCCATCCCAATGAGCTAGAGCAGGCAAATATCTGTGCATTTCACCATAGACTTGCAAACGTTTAGCTACTTCTCTTCTATACATTTTAAAACCGCAATTAAAGTCATGCAACCTTATACCACTGGTTTTAGAAGTCACATAATTGAAGAACTTAGACGGCAAAGTTTTAGAAATAGGATCATGTCTTACTTTTTTCCAACCTGATACTAAATCCCAACCTTGATTTATAGTGTCAACCATTCTTTTTAGTTCTTTCGGATCATCCTGTAAATCTGCATCCATAGTGCCAATCAGTTTACCACGAGCCGCTTGAAATCCAACAGCCAAAGCAGCAGATTTACCATAGTTTCTTCTAAATCTAATACATTTAAAATTTTGATTTCTTGAGTGAATTCTCTTTATAATTTCGTAAGAGTTATCAGACGAACCATCGTCAATAAAAAGAACTTCCCATTTTTCATTTGCGATATCATTTAACTCGCCTTCTAATGCAAGAGCGAGTTCTTCCAAAGATTCTTCTTCATTTAAAAGAGGAATCACCATCGAGATATAAATACTTTTATGTTTGTCTCTCGGTATAGGTCTTCTGCTACGTCTGTGATCTTGTCTTTTATTTACATTGTTATTTTCTCTATTTTGCTCCACGCAGTAGCTCCGATACTATAATTTTATGAATTTCTTCGATTGCATTTTTGCATTATAATCAATTAGCACAATATTATAAAATCCTTTTTCCAATCCTGATACATCTATTTGGCTTGCAGACGCGTCTCCGTGCATAATTTCTTGACCTGTTACATCAAATATTTTATATGACTGCATGTTGTCCATATTTATTTTTAAATAATCTGAAGTAGGATTTGGATAAACTGCAAGTTCTTCATTTTCTGTTTCTTCAACTGATACCGGATCTTTAAAGACAAGTACTATTTTCAAGTATTTCCATGCCGAATTAGTTATAGTATACTCGCTTTGTTGAAGCATATCAACAAAAAATAAATCTTGAGGATTATCTCCTATTTTCATATCATCTGTAAAATATGCTGAATCTAATCTAGGATTGTCTGGAATTATCCAGGTAAATTTCATTTCTGAAGCACCTGCTGGAGTTCTTAATAAATACTCATGTTTAAAAGCATGTTCAGTGTCTTCTTTTCTAAAATCTCTATATGTAGCATACATAGCACCTTCATTATCCTTCACAGGGACTCTAAAAGTAAAATATGCTCCACCTTCAGGATCAGACGGCATACTAATTTCGTATTCGTTTAAAATTGGAAGAGAGTCAATATAATCTGTAGCCTCCGGATGTACTCCAATTGCTAAATTTTTTAGTGTAGATCCATGATTAGGAATTGACGTGATATTAATAGTATACTGTGCAAAAGATGCAACAGTCATAGCTAAAAACATTGCAAGTATGGTAAATTGTTTTTTCATATCTAAAAGACAAATATGTTCATAATTAGTTACTTCAAAAAGAGTATAAAAAAAGGCAACATTAGTAAAAATGTTGCCCTTTTATAGTAGCGTATAGCTTACTTAACTACAACAACTTTCAATACAGCATTGAAACCGTTAGCATTAAGTTTGCAGATATAGTTACCTGAAGTCAAGTTAGCAGCATCTAAATTGATTGTATTTAGACCAGCTTCTACAACTTCGTTGTTTACTAATGTCATTACTTTGTTACCTAATTCATCGTATAATGTAATGTTTACATTTTCTTGAGAAGGCATGTTGTAAGTAATTGTAGCGTTAGAAGAAACAGGGTTTGGAGCCACTGTAAATTCAAAAGCATTGTCATTAGTTTCAACTTTGATAACTTTAATTGCATCTGCTGCAGTACCATTGATTTCAACGTTAGAGTTTTCACCTTTGTTGATGAAACCAAGAACTCTATTAGTAGCTGCATCTACAAATTTATAATCTGCATCTGCATTAACCATAGAGATAGATACTGGGTATTCAATACCTTGCAAGTTGATAATGCTTTCATTTTGATTAGTTACAAAAGTACCTTCTTCAAAACGAACATCAAACATACCAGCGATTGGTGCCGGTGGAAGTTCAAAGTTAGCAGTGCTTACATTGTTAGCAGCTAAATATAAAGTAGAGTTATGCTGAGCATTATCTAAAATATTTAATTCAGTGCTAGAAGCTAAAACTGCTTCATTATTATTGAATGTTGCTTTACCAGAGTTAAGGCCACCTTTCAAACGAAGGAAACCATTAGCATCAACTTTGATCCAGTAACCTCTTGCAGGATCCAATGTATTTACAGCTTTGTAACCACCTTGGATATTGTATTCATATACAGGGTGTTGCAATGTAAATTCAGAAGTTGGCATTTCGCCATTAAATCCGTCAAATTGAATGTTTGCAATTGAAGTTCTAATAGAAGGACCACCGATTGCGTTCCAACCACCTTTATCTTGAGTGTCACCAGGATATACTCTTACTTCATAACCTTTATCAACAGAAATTTCGTCAATATAAGCACCAGCAAAAGTAACATCAACTAAGTTGTTATACTTAATAAAGTAACCGTAACCTGGAGTTACTACATCACTTGGTTCCCAGATGTTATAAGCAAAATGTTGAGGTTTTGTTACAGCATTTGGATAAACAGTTTTGTATTGATTATTGATTGGGCTAACAGGAACAGAAAGTAAGTTCCAACCTTTTTCAATAATAGGATTACCTAGATTATCTACATATTCAATAACTGTAGGTAAAGTGTATTCGATGATGAATTCGCTAATTTCAGGGTCATTGATATAATAACCTGAAGTAGCTGTTCTCATGTTAGTAGCTTGTTGAGGTACACCGTGCAATACTGAACGGATAAACAACTGAGCACCATCAGGGAAATCATTAACATCCCATTTAATAACAACAGGATAGTTTTGATCGCCGGCAGCATCGAATTTAACTTTATAAGTCATAGAGTTAGTATTGTTATCATTAGATCTGATGTCTCTAGAAGCATAAAGAGGAGCTTCAGTATTAGGGTTAATACATTTGAAACCGTAAGGAATCAATGCTTCTAATACAGGATCTACAGGGTAGAAACGAGCACCAAAACCACTTAATTCAGTGTTATAAGCTTCTTCACCAAATAATAAGTCAACACCATCAGTTGCTCTTGGAGCTGAACCAAATACTAAGTCTGTTTCATCACCAACGCTACCTCTAGAGTTACGAACATTTAATCTAATACCAGTGCCATTAGCAGCCATAGTTGGTTCCCAAGGGCTACGGAAATAGATAAATGTAACTTTAACTCTAACAGGAGATATTACAGCGTTTTCAGAAGTAAGTGTAATATGACCAACATAAACACCTTCAGATTCTTCAGAAGCACCTTTTACTTCGTTTTTATCACAAACGATATTCAAGAATACTTTATCATCCGGAGCGTTATTTACGTTTAATGGATCTAACTGACTAAGGATACCATTATCAATCCAGATTCCTTGTTCAAAATCTTTCGAAGAACTACCTTTAGAAGTAGGTTCTACACTTAACCATTTTTGGTCAGTTGTAATTCTTACGTCTCTAAGTCTTGTACCAGTAATGATATTTTGAAGTTCTAAAGTCAATTCTGCATCTAAATCAGATTCATCAGAAGCAGTAATTGGTTTAGTAATTTCCCAATATTCGCCACTAGTTGTGTTTTCAATTGGATCATCTTGTTCGTTGAAACCAATTTGAGGTAATTTATCCATTACGCGGACATAAATTACACCTTCAATTGTAGGTTCAGTTGAAAAGATTGGTTTATCACTATTATTCATACCAGCAAGACCAGTTTTTTCTGTTGGATCCGGGTAAAGCATTTGAATTTTTTCGTCAATATTTCTCAATTCTGTAAATGGAGCTTCTTTTCTGATGTTCAAACCATTATATCTGATTTCTTCTCTACCGATATAGATAGGAGAAACTTTAGATACAGGATTTTGAGCATTTGGTTTAACTCTAAATCTAACGAATACCAAAGGTTTCCAGCTTGTATGAGCAGGTAAACCTTTACCATTACCGATAGCACCTGTTATAGTAACTCTGCGGCCATGTTTTTGGTTTTCAGGACTTGGATTGTCCATTATATCTTCTAAGTAAGTTTTATCCTGTTTGTCATCTAACTTGATTTCAAAGCCACTTGCATCTGCAATAACAGCGCCGTCGCCATCTTCGTCGAATGAATCAAATTCGAATACATTACTTACTACTGTTTCATAACCAATTGGTCTTACCAATGTAGAATCATAAAACAAATGGAATTTGAAATCCTTAATTGGTTCAGGATTGATCAATTCGTGCATATTAGATTTTGGCTGCCAGTCATTCTGAATAAATACAGGAAGCAAGAATTCTCTTGGTCCGTTATCAGAAGGAGCAACCCAGATGCGACCACCAGGGTATAATTCTTTGAGATACCCTTCTCCAGTACCAGTTAGGGATAACCTAGGTAACTGAGGGTTGTCTGCTTGAGCTTTTTCAAATGTTGCAAATGAAAAGCCCATGACAAGCATCAAGCCAAGTATTAACTTAGAAGTTAATCCCTTTGCTTTAAAAGCATTCGTCATTATAACCTCCACTGAGTTATTTAATATTTAAATATTTTATCGTTTCAATTTTGTTTTGGGCTTTTATAATAACAAAGTATAAACCATTTACTTTGCTATCAAAGCTTATTATATCAGGGTTCAGATATTCTGAGCTATTTCCCTGCAAGTCGTATATTTCAACAGTACTATTCGGGACATTCATTTCTATAAAACCATCTCTGATTTTACATAAATTAAGCTCATCATGATCAGCAACAGAACTTTTAGTATAATTGATGTTTTGTTCTGCATTAGAGATTTCTTTTGCGCAATTACATTCATTAAGAGATGTAATTTTTGCATGTACAATATGGCTGAAATCTTCATCTGATTTTCTTTCCATTTCGTACTTAACGAAGTATTGATCACTTTCAGTAAGCTTATTGATAGTTAGAACTACATCGTCTTCATTATCAACTACATTTTCAATCTCTAAAGCATCAGCTGCTATAAAATTTGAATATGCAAAAGCTTCATTTTTTTCTAAAGTAATCTCGAAGTTATCAACTCTCGCAATTGTAGGCAAGTCAAATACAAGTGAATTAGATAAGTTACCTTCTTGAGGGAAAGTTTTATTTAATTCTTCATATTGAACACTTGCAAAGCGATTCTCACCTTCAGGAACACCTGAATAAACATAGGCAGTATCATTCAAGAAATAAGGTATTTTACACTCTTCTGTAAATGATAGCTCTTCTATTACAAACATTGTAGTATCAGGACAGTCACCCAAGTATCTAAATCTTAATTTTATAAGTGGCTTATCACCAACAGATGGGTTAAACAAGTTGTTGATTGTACCAACATTCCCCATTATATGGTTACCACTTTGCTGCTCAACTACAACATGATCACGTTCAAAATACTCTGATAAAGTATTATTTTTTGTAATACCCATAAAGTACCATTTTTCAACATCATATTGCATATAGATAGCAAAGCCAAACAAAGAATCAGATACTGATATTTTGCCTAAGTCTAATGAGATAGATATCTCACGATCTTTGTTAATTTCTCCATCTGCATAAACATCCGGACAAATATCAGCAATTTTATTTTGAGTAAGACTAATGTTATACTCTTTTGAAATGGCAGGTGTGCTGCTCATTACGAGCAGCATTACCATACCTATTATATATTTGCTGAAATTAATCATTACTTGCTTAATACCACGTTTTCTGTTACAGATACATCCATACCGGAAAGTCTGATAATATATACGCCATTTGCAACAGCATTACCATTATTGTCAGTACCGTCCCAAACGTATTCGTTACCATCAACATCAAAAGACTTAACTTTATTACCAAGCATATCATAGATAGCTAAGTTCATATTATCAGTCATGTTAGCATTTACTTTAAATTTAGCATTGTTTGAGAATGGGTTAGCAGAAAGCATTTTAATACCCATTGAAGCGTTAGAAGTTTCTAAAGAGTTAACATTTGTAGTTAAATCTTCAACTTCATTAGAATTCAAACGAACACCACTTAAAGTAACTTCTTTACCTATTAAGCTTATTTCTACATCACAGATTTTAGCATCTTTTTCAAGATTCATATCGCCACCTGCGATAACTACTCTATTTTGAGCAAAGCTTGTAATTAAGTTTTTGTCAGCTAATTCAACACCAACTACGTTAGCATTAATATCAAATCTTGTACTGAAAGCACCTTTAACATCGCCATTAACGTATACAGGGATTGTATAGTTACCGTTTTCAAGTTTAGTCATAGTACCTAAAACAAGGTTTGAAACATTTGCATCTAAGTCTGCAGCAGATTTACCTTTTATTGCACCACCGTGCAAGTAAGGCAATTCAACACGACGACCTTGCAAATATTCTAACATTGTAGCAGCATCATGTTCATCACATTCAAATCTGATTTGTCTGATTGAAGCGATTTCTTCAGGTAAATTGTCAGAGTATTTTTCAGATTTAAAAGTAATTCTTTGTTTTTCACCATTGATGTCATAGTAGAAACGACCGTTATGATTCACGTCACCGTGATATGCTTGTCTTCTTCTAGCATCGTCAAGTGGTTGCTCAGTTGCAACAGATTTCATTACGATACGAACATCATTGATTGTTACAAATCTGTTTTGTGGTTGATTAAAGTGAATATTACCTTCTGCTTTAGAGAAGTCAACATCACCATCACCCCACCATTCTTCAATTTTACTAGTAGCTTTAGCAATATATCTGATTCTTGCGTCAGAGCGTTGGTCAGATGGTTGCCATTTATTAGTCAAATCTTTAGTAGATTTTTGCAAATCAATATGTTTATCGAATAGTAAACCATTCATGTAATCATCAGCTTCGCCTTTGATACCAACAGAAGCGTCTTTGTAAACGACAACTGTGTTAGGTGAATGAGGGTTTCCACCGATACCGCCATAGCAGAATTCGATATCACCTTGTGCTGAGTATGTAGAAGTTGATTTATAAATAATCAACTGGAAATTAGCTACACTAGAAGGTTCATTTTTATCATTAATGTTCAAATTTTTCCATTGAACAATAAATTTATCAACATCTCTTAAGTAAGAAATTTCAGAAGCTAAATAATCATTTTTTTCATCTAATTGATTTCTGTAATAGTGATCACCCCAGAAAGGAGCCAATACGTTTACAGGGTAAGATGGAGATTCAATAAACAATGCTTCTGCATCAACGGCAGGAACCATTGGCGGATCTACCATTACCATTTGACCATGATTATTCAATTCGTACTTACTAAAAGTAACGAAACCATTTACGTTGATATAGATTGAGCTGTAAACTTCTCCATTGTATTCGAAGTCAAAGCCTAAGTCAACTAGGTAGTAACCGTCATCATAATCCACTTCATTTGCTGGAGGCAAAATGAACTCATCACGAGGGATTATTGTCTTTTCGTTATCATTTAGCTCAGTATATGGAACGTTAGTCACCAATGTAGCAGGCTGAAACTCAGTCCATACTTGAGCTTGGAGATTTGGTGATACAGCTGCCAAACTTGCTATAGCGGCAAGTCCAACTGCAACCTTTTTAAATCTCTTCATTTTTCACTCCAATTTATTTGTTAATCTCTTTTTCTATTAATTAGGCAGGTCTTCCTAAGCAGAAGACCCGCTTTTAAAGTGTTATTTTACTAAAACAACTGGCATAGAAGAAGAAACGTTACCTGCTTTCATTCTGATAGTGTAAGTTCCACTTGCGATGCCTGAATTAACATTCCATTCCATTTCATGAGTACCAGCTTGGTAATCACCAGTGTTGATTACTTCAACAACGTTACCTAGTACGTCAATCAATTCAAATGATACTGTTTCAGGTTGATTTAAAGTAAAATCAATTCTAGTATTGTTTCTAACTGGGTTAGGACTTACTGAATTAAGACCTGAAACTAACATTACGTTATCGTCAACACTTGACAATGGATCGTAAATAATTACAAATTCTGTAAGAGCCAAGTCATTGATAGTAATTTTGCATTCTGTACCATTTTGTTCAAACTGAACAGTAGAGACATGATTGCCACCACCATCTTTCATATTGAATGAGTAGTAGCTACCGTCAACAGTAATTCTGTCTTTGATGAAGAATTGACCTTTACTCATATCTGGAATTTGGTCTGTATTCCAAGTAATAGTTACAGGAACTAATGGACCAGTAGCACCATTTTCACCACCTGGTTGGAATTGACCATTGTATCTGAAGATACGGTCAGTAAGATTTGAAGGATAGATATTTCTTGCAACACCGTTAGTGTTGGAGATATCCCATCTAGCATCAAATGCATCCAATGGAGGTAAAGGAGCTAATTCAAATTCGCAATGTGTTTCATCTATTGTACCTACTTCAGCGTCATCATCACCAAAACCAGTAGTTGCGTTAGCAGGAGCTGTACCGAATGTCAATACTTTGTTTGCACCAATACTGTTTTCAATTTTCAATTCAGCTACGAAGTCAGTAGGATCAGCTAATCTGATAATATAAGGCATGATAAGTTCTTCACCATATTTATCAGTAATAACGATCAATAATCTTGCAGAAGATTTATCAATTGGATCTCTGTCTAAGTCTAAGTTAGAAGCAGTGATTTCAATATCTTGTTCAGCATCAGTTACACCAGACAATGAAGCTGGATTGAATACGAACTTGCTAGTAATTTCAGCACCTCTAGTCCAATCTGAATTTGCATAATAGATTGCAAATGTTAATTTTTCTTCGTGACCTTCAACGTTACGTTCTAAGTCAATATCACTGATTGTGATTTGATCTCTGAAGTTACCGCCTAAGTCTGCACAGATTACTTTTTCTTGTTCTACATAATTTGGAGCATGATTCAAAGAATCTACTTGCAATTGAAGAACTTTAATAGTTGGAAGACCTTCTTCATCAACAACTTTAACGAATACAGGATCTACTTTAGGAGCATCTTTAACGCCTGGAGTACCATAAAGTAAACCAGAATGTTGATTTATTTTCAACCATGCAGGAGTTGCATAAGTTAAGTCTGCTACATTAAAACCAGCTGCAGTTAATTCAGCTTGAATATTCCAAGAACCAGCTTCAGGGAAGCAAGGATCTTTAGGGATATCCTGTGCGTTTAAGTCATAAATCAATTCAAAAGTATGTTCTTGATCGAAGTTAGGATCAGAAACTTTGATCATTCTTTCTTCGTTCATCAAGTCTACGTTATAATCTTCATCTTCTTTAGCGTTTTCTAAAGTATTTGTAATAATTTCAGGAGCAACGTTGATTAGTACTTTGTACTGTTGAAGTGCTAATGAACCGTGACCATCGTTAACAACAACATTCATAACTGTATCAAGGTTAAGTGCACCGTTTACAGATTTGTTTGGTTGTTCAGGAGTCAATAAATCAAAAGCAGTTGCTCTGTCGATTCTAATGTTAAGTTGACCTTTGCTAGTGAATAATACACCATCAGTATCATCAACTGTAGGATCATCAAAGTCTTTCATGTATGTAGAATTAATCCAGTTAGGAGCGATTCTATTTACAACTTTGATACCATCAGGATCATAACCATCACTTTCGAAATCTTCACTGAAGATATCTAAGTCAATTACATTACCATCGTTATCATAAGCTACGTGTTGGAAACCGTATGCTGTTTTACCATAAGGGAATCCCCAAGGTGTACGACTAGCATCGATATCATGCTTAACAGCCCATTGATCTTCCATTTCATCAGTAGTGTTTACGTCTAATTTGAAACGTAATTGATCAGTCAAGTTTGCTTTCAAATAACCATCATCAGTTATATCGCAAGCAGACAATGAAGGAACATATTCTACCCATGTTTTTGTAGCACCTTGAGCATCAGTTCTGATTGTTACAACTTCTGTAGCATTTTGAACTGCATTGTCATCTCTCATGTCTACGAAATCTTGGAATTGTGGAACTGAGTCAATTACAAACAATTTGAAAGTATATTCACGTTTGTAGTTAGTACCAAAATTGATTGTATCCTGTTGCAAGAATCTTGCATTTTCTTTATCATATGTTTGAGCATGGAAATACTCAGGATATGTTTCAATATATTTATCAAGTTCTGCTAAGTCAAAGTTTTCATCATATTCTAACAATGAATCTAATACTCTGTAGTGAGGAGGGAAGTTAGATACTGAAACAGTAACTTCTTCACCGCCAGGAACTACGAATGGATTCAATGGATGACCACGGAATACTAAATAACCATTTGCTTCATCTTCAGTAGATGGCACTGGAATACCAGCGATATCAGTTGTTGTTTTGTAAACTTTATCAGTCATCAACCAACGAGAAACTGCTGTATTTGGATCAACTTTCCAATCGTAGTACAATTCAGAGAATTCATCACCAGCAATATCAGCTCTTGGATCGTAGAATTTGTTTAAGTCTTGTGCAGTAATTGTTGCAATTACATTAGAGTTATTGCTACCTAATTCGTATAATTTATCTTCGTGTACAAATCTAGTATTTCTGTATTCTTCTGCTTTAACTAGTTCTAATGAATCACCATCAGCTGAAGCTCTTACATATTCAGGAACTTCAGTTTGCATAGTAACTACATCACCAGTAAATTCAGGAGCTGGAGTAGATTCAGTGATACCGAATTTAATACCATCTTGCATAGCTTTAACAACGCCTTCTCTCCACAATACTGTACGAGAAACGATTCTAATAGTATCGCCAACGTTTACTGGAAGTGCTTTGTATCTTTCACCAGCAAAATATGTTTGGAAACCATTATTAGAAGCAGGCATATCAGGAACGTTGTTTATTCTGTTGCTATAAATTTTTGCAAAGTTACCCAAGTTGTAATCGTTAGTACCTTCTAATACAGAGTACTTACGACCTTGAAGAGCAGCACCGTCTTCATTATAAGGGTTACGTGCTAATTTTTCTAGCAATGGTTGTCCAGAACCTAAGTTCATCAAACCTTCTTCGTTACGACGATATAAGAATTTTGTATCTCTGTTAGTTGAATCAGGAACTAATTCAACTCTAGCGCGGAACACTTCTTTGTTAGCGCCATCTTCAGCAACCTGCTGCATGTTAACACGGATATAATCAGTAGTAGTTTCGTTAATAACGAAGAATACTGTTTCGTTAATCATTTCAGGGTCGTGGTTAGATCTTTCAATCATACCATCATAGTCAACCATTGCTTCTAAGAACATTGGGTAACCAATTGGATGAGTGTCATCTTTAAAGTCTGCTGTTAAAGCAGAGATGATTGGATCATTTTCCATGTAAGGATCACGAGTTAAACGGCGAACATATTTACCGTTATAAACTGCATCTGTTGCTTCATATCTATTGATTACAGGAGCGATACCAACTGCAAAGTCTTCGATTGGAGACATTCTACGTTTAGAATAATCTGCAGTTTTAATATCAGTACCTTTATCATAGATATCATAAACGCGACCAGACATCAATAAAGTTTCTTTAATTGAGTTTGTACCTGGTAAAGTTACGTCAGCAACATCATTTACCAATGGAATTGGAGTATAGTTAAATTTGTTGTATGATTCAAATGGACCTTGATCTCTAGGATCTGCTAGAGTAGAAGGATCTGCTGCATACGTAAAGTTCACATGAGTATCGCCATCACCTTCAATATAGAAAGTTTCAAAGCGAGCGTTAGCAATACCGCCACCAGCATTTGGTAATTCAAAAACTACGTTAGCTTGAGTTTCACCCCAGTAGTTACCGCGCAATGTGTCAGTACCACCAGAACCGATACCAGTTGTACCTGCAAGAAGACCTTTGCTGTTAGGAGCATCCGGTAATCTTACGAAGAAACGAGCATCATTATCTTTAACAGTGTTTGCTGCTTCAGAGTAAATGTAAGACGGTAATGGACCTTGTACCTCACCATAAATAGTAGCACTTGCTAAATCGCTAGAAGCTAAGTTTTGTGGTGTAGAGTTTGGATTGAAAGGACCATTGATTGTATTTTGTT
This sequence comes from Kapaibacterium sp. (SeqCode), assembly GCA_965140345.1. Taxonomy (GTDB): domain Bacteria; phylum Bacteroidota; class Ignavibacteria; order Kapaibacteriales; family UBA2268; genus JBFHIJ01. The sequence continues at coordinate 112,905 of OZ223201.1, read as the reverse complement.
CCCAACCGTATTGGTTTCTAGGATCAACTTTGTTATCAGCAATAAGAGATCTGTTGAAGATCAATTTTAAGTCATAGTTATCAGAGTAGATTGCAGAACCAGTAAAGGCTTTGTTACCAACCATTCTTACACGGTTAAAGTTAACAGAGTCAATTCTGCCAATTCTGTTTTGAGTAACTGAGTCAAGTACATATAATGCACCACCAAGACCAACACCGTTTTCAGGAAGCATAACTTCTTGATGTCTGCGTGTTACATCTTCAAAACCTTGATCAGCAGGTTTTACAGAAGCCCATTCTGTAGCGCCATTTGTAAGTACAAGACCAACTTCACCAGCTACAAAACCTTTTGTAGGAGAAGTGAAGAAGATATCATTGAAAGTATAATTAGCATATTTGCTTTCTACTGTTTCAGCAGCCCAAGTTGCGCCACCATCTACAGATTTGAAGAAAGTACCGTATTCACCTACTAAATAACCAACGCTTTGACCAACAAAGTAAACTTTATTGATTGTATTTGTAGCAGGGCTATTAGTATTGATTACCCAGTTGTCGCCACTGTTTTGAGTTGTCAACATGATACCATTTTGACCAACAGCATAACCGTCATTAGGGTTTTTAAAGAATACTGATTCTAAGTTAGAAGTAACACCGGCAACTGTTCTTAAGATCCAGTCTTGACCAGCGTTTGTTGTTTTCAACATAGTACCACGATCACCAACAATGAAACCATTGTTAAGACCATCGTTGAAATCAACTGCATTCAAGTGAGCAGTAACAGGACGAGTAGAAGTCCAAGTTTGACCTGCGTCAGTTGTTTTTAAGATATAACCATTGTCACAAGCAGCAATTGCTACGTTAGTACCAATGAATTTAACGTCGTTGATTTTAGCAGTAACAGGAGTAGTCATTTTAACCCAAGTTTGACCTGCGTTTGTTGTTTTTAAAACAACACCACGGTCACCAACTGCATAACCAGTTTGGTAATCAGTAAAATGAACATCTGTCAATCTATAACCAGTACCTGAAGTTTGATATTCCCAGTCAGCACCACCGTTAGTAAATTTAACGATTAAGCCACCCATACCAACGCCGTAACCAATGTTGTTATCCAACCAGTTAGTAGCAAGGATATTTTGAGTAGTTACTTGTGTACCTTTATTTACCTGAGTTGCACCAGAACCATTTTGGCTTGCAAGAATGTTATCATCAACGATAGTTTCGTTGTTATAGAATCTTGTAAGCATTCTAGTATCTGCAGGATAATCTTCTGAGTTAAATGTAAATACATCATTTACAGAAGTATAAGATACAGGCATTCCGTACATATCATAGTTTACTTCGTCAACGTCAGTAATAAAGAAACGTTTAGAAGAAGTTTGAGGGTTAACCATGCAAATTGCACCACCATTACCATTATAAACAGTATTGTGAGAGAATTCAACACCTTTAACCAAAGTAAGATCTGCGTTAAGTGCATAGATAGCACCACCACCGCGGATTTCAGGTTTGTTATTATCTTCAGTAATATCTTGACCAACTGTGTTGTTTAAGAAAGCTGTTCTTACTAATAAGCAAGATCTTTCTTTGTCAGATAAAAGATTGCTAGCATTAGGGATGCTTAAATCAATAGCACCACCAGCATAGCCTGCTGTGTTATTTTCGAAGATTACAGGGTAGTTACCACCATAACCAATAATTTCTTTAGAAGCAACACCACCGGCACCGTTTACAGAAATTGCTCTTTTAGAGAATACTGCACCACCGAAAGTTCTTGCTACGTTGTCGATAAATTTGATATTGAAACCAAAGTCTCTAGTAAGTAATGATTCATCAGAACCACCAATTACAGGAGATTTAGATCTGTCAACATTACCATCTACGAAAATTGCACCACCAGAACCAGCTTCGTTACCTTCAAACAATGTAGAATTGTTGATTGCATCGCGAGCAGGACCGCCAACTACTTGTAAGCGACCGATAGTGTTTTCATGGAAGATCGCGCCACCCATTGAGAAATAACCACTGTTATTTCCAGAAGCGTCATCTTGTAAGAATTTTGTATATGTTTTGTTGAATTTGTATTCACCGGCAACAATCATAGAAGTATAGTCACCAACATATAATGCACCACCACGAGCACCTTCACTGAATCCAACGCCTTGATAGTTACGAGCTTCGTTGCCTTCAGCAACAAATTCGTCAGCAGCGTTGAAAGTGATAAGATTACCGTTTGCATCATTAATAGAGTTATTGATACCAAAACCAACTTCGATTTGACGAGGGTTAGCACCATAGAAACCTGCAATATAAATTGCACCACCCATTGCAGCGTTACCATATTGTTGTGGGTAATCAGCAGGGTTTTCAGTATCGTCAACAACTACGTCAACGCCACCGATTGATTTAACTACTACATTAGCTAATTGAACTTTGTTACCAGAGAATGTAAGGTTACGCATGCGGCCTAAGTAAAGAGCCATACGACCATCATCCCAAGCTTGGCGATCAAAGTCAGTTGCAAATGGTTCTTGAACATCACTATCAATATTATCGATAGCAGGAAGAGGATTGTTTCTGATGATTTCAGAAATTTCGCCTTTAGAGTTCAAGATATGAGGGTTTTTATCTGCAGCATAAGTTGGTAAAGAAGATACATTTTTAGGATATCCTTCTGGAGCTTGTAAAATTTGTAAAGCACCACCACGGTTACGAGCCATGTTGTTTACAAATTCACAGTTTAACAACCAAGTTCTTGAAGACATAGTAGTGATTACACCACCACCACCGTTAGTCAAGTTACGAACTCTTTCATTTAACTGAGCTGTTTGAGCTCCAAATTCATTACCATTATAAATAGGATCTCTATCTACAGTAGTATCTTTTTTGAAACCTTCGAAACGAACATTTCTAAAGAATGCTGTTCTTGCACCAGGAAGAACCACAATGTGACCCCATTCTCTAGATGCGTTATTTACAGGTTGACCGATGAAGTTAATCTGTTCAGCAGCGAAACCAACATTAGCACCACTTACTCTTTTCCAAGGTTGAGTGTTTAACAAGATGTCGATTTGCGGATCAAACTGTAAACGAGCGTTTTTAAACATTAACGCTTGTTCAAAAGGAACAACAAATTGATGATCGCCAATTGCATCACCAGCTCTGTGGTTAGCATCGATCATTTGAAAATCTTTGATTCTTCTGTTCAACGTATCTACAACAACATTAAATACTGTGTTGTATTTAGAAGCATGAACTGATAAATCACGATTAGTTTTTACATCTACAGTTTTAGTGTGAGATGTATTTTGCAAGCCACGAATGAAATAATTCATATCAGCGTAGCCGGAATAACCAGATCCAGTTGAAACTGGACTAACACCATCTGGTGACTGTATGTAATTAGCAACAGCTTCACCATCTGCGATGATTCTACCACCAACTGAGTCAATAAGTCTCGAGTTAGGATAGAAGTAAACTGTTGTACCCGGCTCGATAATCAAAGACCCGCCTACTACGTAATTCTTGTCAATTACATATACGGTATCTTTTTGGAACAACCTCACATCCCCGGGTGCTATTCGACCGGAAACGTAAGCTTGCGGTTTTTGAGCCATAGCCTGTCCAAATCCGAGGACACAGAGTAATACAGCTAAAAAGCTCAAACGAATCAATCGTTGCATGTTACCTCCAAAAAATAAATACTTAAATGAAAAAATTTATTTCTACTATTTATATTATTTCACACATTTTAGGCAAAATTTCGTGTAATAGCTAATTACTCAATTTTCATGCCAAGACGCGCCAAGCCTGATTTAGCAAGCGTTGTAAACTCGTTTTGATATTCTTCGTCTACTATTTGATTATAAATATTTTTTGCTTGTTCTTTGTCATTTGAAGTTTCAAATAATTTTCCAGCATAATATTTATATCTAAATTCTGTATTTTTTTGCACTGCTAATTGGCTTGCCTGAAGGTATAAATCTGCTGCTTCTGTAGCTTTCCCTTCTTTTTCTCTGCAAGCACCCAAACCAGCTAAAGCACCCATTTTCAATAATTTAGAATCACTGCTTTTTGCCATTTCAAAAAATCTTGCTGCTTCTGCCATATTGTTTTGCATCAAATATGCATTGCCTGCATATAGAGCTGCCATCATTCCCTGATCTGTATCAGAATATGTTTCTGCTACTTCAGGAAGGCTCATTATAGGCATACCATCGATTTTTATTGAGGCATCACCATTTAATGCTTTGTCATATTCTCCATTAAAGTAGTAAGTCTGAATACGAGACAACGCTACTGAGGCTTCGTTAAGTGTCTCTTGTTCCTGAGACTTAAAGAAATATCCGGCTATTAAAACTACCACCAAACCGGCAGCTCCTGCCAAAATAATACGACCATATTTTTTGACCTTATCAATAATATCCTCTTGGTCGTCTATCAAAATCTCGTTCTCAACCTGAATCATAGGATCTTGATTGAGTTCTTCTTGGTTTTTCATTATCAACCTTTTCTCTATATTTTTAAAATACTTAGCACGCCCGAAGGGAGTCGAACCCCCAACCTTTGGAACCGGAATCCAATACTCTATCCAGTTGAGCTACGGGCGCAAATATAATATACGCTCCTTAGCCTACAAATATAAAACACATACCTTACATTTCCAATCTAAATTGTTAATGAATTCAAGGTATGTGTCTTTTATCTTCTTTTTCTTGTGAATGTCGTTCCACAGTGTCAGGTTTTTTACACATGACACAAAAAGTGTCAACTAGTACCTGACAGTTTCAAGTGCTGCTTTCTTGACATCCTCTATACTTAATAATATAGCTTGCTCATATTCCTTCGCAAAACCAACCGGAGTATCTTTAGATCCTATTCTCTTAACAGGTGCATCTAAGTATCTGAACATCTTATCTGTGATCTCTGCTGAAATCTCACCACCAAAACCACCTACAACTCTATCTTCATGTGCAATTAGTACTCTGCCTGTTTTCTCAACAGAAGCAAATACCGTTTCTTTGTCCCACGGAGCAAGCGATCTTAAATCAATTACTTCTGCTTCAATTCCTTCTTTTGCTAATTCTTCCGCTGCAAATAACGACATGTGAACTGCAGAACCATAACTTACTATGGTCAGATCCTTTCCTTCACGTCTAATTTTTGCCTTACCAAATGGTACGATAAAATCGTCTCCCGGTTTCGGTGTCGCTGCTGCTTTGAAGTTGTACAAGAATTTTGGCTCTAAGAACATTGTCGGTCCTTCAGACCTTATTGAATTTCTCATCAGACCTACAGCGTCATCAGCAAATGCAGGAATAACAACTCTTATACCGGGCTGAGTAGTAAATACGGCTTCAAGATTTTGTGAGTGATACAATCCTCCTTGAATATAACCACCACTTGCCAGACGCAAAGTTACGTTAGGTGAATACTGACCTTTAGTTCTCCAGTATTCATGAGACAGTTCGATAAACTGTTCCATTGCAGGCCAGAAGTAATCCGCAAACTCTGCACCTTCTATAACTACTCTGATATCTTTATCATATCTACTAAAGCCATTTGCAGAACCAACAATTAAGTCCTCTGCAATTGGTGCATTTGAGATTCTGTCTTTTCCAAACTCTTCAGGCATTCCTTTCACGATATTAAATACACCGCCTTTACCGATATCCTGTCCCCACATATATGTTTTAGGATTTCTGCGGAATTCACCTTTAAGCGCAAGATTCAAACCTTCAAGATAAGTAATTTTTTCTGCATTCGGATCAATATCTTTTTCTGTGTTATCATTTACATTTACAAATGCAGGCGGTATCAAATATTCCATATATGATTCGCCATTTGCATTTGGTGCTGCTTCAGCTTTATCAGCAGCAGCAAACATTTCCTGTTTATTATCTTCTTCTATTTTAAGAACTTCTTCTTCTGTCGCATAACCTTTATCAATGATGTGCCATCTAAACTGCATCAAAGGATCTCTTCTTTTTACTGAAGCTAATTCTTCTGCCGGTCTGTAGGCCTCATGCCTGTCCGAATTTGAGTGAGATGTAACCCTGTCACAATCTGCATGAACCATTGCTGGACCATTACCTGCCAGTGCATATTCCCTAGCTTCTTCCAAAGCTCGGTAAGAATCAAAAGGATCGCGACCATCACAGTTGATAATCTTAAGATCTTTCATGCCTTTATAGTTATCAGAAACAACATGGTTTGCAGTTTGATCTTTAATAGGTACTGAAATGCCGTATTTATTATTTTGTATTACGTAAACAACTGGAAGCTTTTCTAATGTTGCTGCATTAAGTGATTCCCAGAAATAGCCTTCTGAGATTGCAGATTCACCACTTGAGTAGTATGAAACTATATCATCGTTGAATTTCTTAGCTGCTCTGGCTAAACCAACTGCATGCAATGAGTGGTTTCCTGTGCAGGATGATACGTTTTGAATATTGATAGAAGGTTTTGCAAAGTGGTTACTCATGTGCCTGCCACCACCTGCCACGTCTGTTTCTTTACTAAGTCCGTTAAGTATAATTTCTTCCGGAGTAATACCCGCGGAAAGACTTGTCATCATATCTCTGTAGTAAGGGAATAAGTAGTCTTTGTTCTGCCTGAACACTCTACCTAATGCTAATTGAATACCGTCATGACCGGCAAAAGAAGCATGGTAAGACCAGCCTTTTGCCATTTTAAGATACAATGCAGCTTTTTCATCTAATTTTCTTCCAAGTTGCATTAACCTATACCATTCTACGATCTGCTCTTTTTCAAAACCTGTAAAGTCAAAATTACTTGAAAGTTCAACTTCAACTTCTTTTCCGTTAAACATCATTTTAACAATTTGCGGTTTTGCGGATGCTTTAGTCCTTCTCGTTGTAGTTTTTTTAGTAGCCATAATTCTATCCCATCTATAATTAACACTATTTATTTGTTTTGTCTTAGCTAATCTTTTGTTCCAATAGGGATAGAACGTATATTTCTAAAAGAGATTTTATCCTAATATATTTTTTAGGTTTTGCGAAATATATTTGGGATTTATGTTGCTATACTTCCCTGCAATAATGCCCGTCAGGCGCCCCATTCTGCGTCGGTTCCCGGAGCGTATCTCTTCTGCTATTTCGGGGTTATCTTTAAGTACATTTCGAATACAAAAGCCTATATATTCAGTATCATTATTATAAAGCAACTTATTCTCTTCAGCGTATAACAAAGGTTTGAATTCTTTATCTTCTTTTGACATAAGTAACAATTTTACAGTAGCCTGCTGACTTATCTTTTCCGCTTCAAACAATTTTAGGACTTCAAAAATAGCATCATTAACTTCCGCAATTTTGTCTTCTATATATATAGATAGCGAGAGGATATTAAAAAGAGAATTTCCTTTAGTTTTTGGAAGCTTCGACTTAAGTTCATCAAAGATTTTTGTTTTATCCGGATTATCTCTTAAAAACTCAGCTGCATTTTTTTCTAATCCTAAATTGATATATCCAGTATGTTTAAGCAAAGGTGTTTCTACTTTATATAAATTCACAACTGGTGTTTCAAACGGAAATATATCAGGTTCTTTCATATAACGATAGTTTTCTTTACTCTCGTTATTTCTTATTGTATAGGTTTTCCCGTCATTTTCATTGATAGTCCTAGTTTCTGACCTAATTTCTAAACCCTCATCCAGCAGCCCACTTTGTCTTTCTATTTCATACTCCAAAGCTTTTTCCAAAAATTTAAAGCTGTTTATATTTTTAATTTCAACTTTATAAGGAGGCAATTCTGCGTATCTTGAAATTGAAATATTTGCATCACATCTCAAATCGCCATCCTGCATAACACCATGACTTATATTAAGATACAAAGCCAAAAGACGAATATACTTATAAACCTGCGCTGCTTCTTCAGGAGATTTTATAACTGGTTTAGTCACTATTTCAACCAGTGGTGTACCGGATCTGTTATAGTCCACAAGACTGTAATCTTCCAAATGTTTCATTTTCGCAGCATCTTCTTCGATATGGATACGCTCTATTTCAACTATTCCGTATTCTGTTTCAACAAAACCTCCCTGAGAAAGCGGCTGAAAATATTGTGTAATCTGATATCCTTTTGGCAGGTCAGGATAAAAATAGTTTTTACGATCAAAAGCAATCACATCACTTATTTCTGCACCAATATTATGAGCCAATAGTAAACCTTTGTCAATAGCAGCCTTATTTAAAACTGGTAAAGCCCCAGGATATCCCAAACAATAAGGGCAGATATTTTCGTTTGCATCTGCCATTCCGTTATGACACCTGCAAAATAATTTACTTTTAGTATTCAACCTCACATGCACTTCTAAGCCTATATTGCAATAGTATTTACTCATATGCGTTTCTTTCCTTACACCTTTTTGCTTATGCATTATACAGTATATTTACGTACTTTTTATTAATTTTATTATCATGACAAGTTTGCAAAATACATATATTATCGGAGATATACACGGTTGTATCCATACTTTAAGGTATCTTCTTTATGTCAAACTAAGAGTAACAAAAGAGGACAGTTTATATTTTCTAGGTGATTTTGTGGATAGAGGAAAAAATTCCAAAGCGGTATTAGATGAGCTACTTATGCTTATTGGCAAAGGATTTCAGGTCTATCTTCTTAGAGGAAATCATGAGCAGATGATGCTCGACTCACTAAAAGCTGATGCCTACCACCAGCAATGGATGAGAAACGGCGGAAAATCTACTTTGCAAAGCTTCAATGTTACACACACAAATGAAATAGATAGCAAATATATAAGCCTATTAGAAAATATGAGCTACTATTTCGAAATTGACGATTTCATACTTGTTCATGGCGGATTAAATTTTGACTTCGATAATCCTTTCGAACAATTTGACGACATGATGTGGATTCGCAACAAAGAAATTGATAAAGCTAAAACTCACGGAAAAAGACTAATAGTAGGGCACACACCTGTGAGTCCTGCCGAGTCACATAAATCTCTTAGATCTGACATAATTAAATTAGATACAGGGTGCGTGTATTTAAAAGTTGATAAATGTTTGGGCTATTTAAGCGCATTCCACGTCGAACATGAGCAATTCCACAGAGTAGAAAATATGGATGGATAGCCGTAATCAGCTTGATATTCAAAAGTAAAGGCTGCTTTCAATTAGATCAGAAAGCAGCCTTGTCTTATATTCTTTAGAAATAAAACTTATTTCCATTTTACATCATAATAGCCAGGTCTTTCTTTAAGAACTCTTTTCAAGAATTCATCTCCGTAACCCACACCTTTAGGGTGTCTGCCGTTTTCATTACCAGGTTCTGTGAAATCATTGATATAACCATCATTATACTTAACCATCAACTCTTTGTAAAGTTGTCTCCATGCTTCCACAACGTTTTCAGAAGAAGAAACAGAGTAATCAGTTAAGTAATCGATAGCTGCTTGTTTGTCTTTTTTGTAAAGCTCTTGAGCTGCCATTTCAATTGGTTTTTGGAATAATTCAAACTTATCTTCAAAGTGTTTTTGTACTTTTTCAATATCTTTAGAAATATAAGAGAATTTTGTATATGCTTTATTTGCTACTGCATTAAATACCCAAAATGCTTTATCCATATCAAACTCTTGGATAGAACCACCCACAAATGGTGCAGGAGCCTTAGTCATAGAACAGTACAATGGGATGTAGCATGAAGTAGAAGCAGCATCAACACCATACCAGAATACACCGCCAATTTCTCTAGGCATAAATGAACGCATCTGCGCAACAAAAGTAAAAGCTGACTGTTGAGTAGCAATTGGTCTTTCCCAGCCATACGAATTTACTGTATCACCTTCTATCTGCCATACCAAATTTTTCCATCTGTATGGGCAACCAAATGGACCAGCGGCAACGCCTTTTGTCATATCATATTCAGTGCCTTCGAAGTGATCTCTCATAAAGCTTTGAAGATCTCTTGGAGTAAGTTTTTTATCAGGTTTAATATAAAGCGGGTAAGGTTCAGCACCTTTAACAGCTCTCCAGTAGTCTTCATTCAATTTATTGCTCGGAGCAGCTAAAGAGAAGAATCTCCAGACTCTACCTTCGCAGTATAAAGCACCACCCGGATCTAACGGATTGTATGTATCTGCAAAGCTAAATTCTCCGTTATGATCCACAGTAATTCCTTTGTCTTTTGCAAAAGAAATTACATCTTTAGCATACATACAATTTTCAGGATCATTTTCAATTACTTTACGAATTCTTGACTGATTAGCATGAGCTGCAATATATCCATCAGGAATTCTGCGAGCAACCCAAACAGCTCCTTTGCTGCCCGGACCTTTACCAATCATCTCTAATATCCATACTTCATTTGGATCTGCTACTGAGAACGATTCGCCGCCAGAATAGTAACCATAAGTATTAACAAGATCAGTCATCACTTTGATTGCTTCTCTTGCAGTTTTAGCTCTTTGCAAACCTAATTGGATTAAAGTACCATAGTCAATAAGACCGGTAGTATCTCTAAGTTCACTCAAACCGCCAAAAGTAGTTTCTCCGATAGAGACCTGCCATTCATTCATATTGCCCACAACACCATAAGTATGAGCTATCTGAGGAATTTTACCTAAATATTTGTGAGAATCCCAGTCATGTATTTCAAGCATATCGCCCGGTTTATGGTCAGTAGGATTAAGAAAGAATAGTGGTTCCAAAAAGCCACCTGCATCTGCAGCATAAGTAATCATAGTAGAACCATCTGCTGAAGCACCTTTTGTTACCAGAAAATTTGTACACGCCTCTGCTTTGAACATCCCAAATACAGAAGCAACCATAATCAGTGATAGGAGAATCCTTTTCATTGATTGCCCTCAATTGTTTTTTATAATAAAGACTTATTAATATCTATAGGCAATTTAAAAAAGATTTCTTGATATAAAATATCAAATCGTTAAAAGGTGCAAAATTTTTGGTTGAATGATTCATTCATCAAGTTAGTTCCAAGAATACTAAAGCTCATAAAAAAAAGCCCCTCAGCATTAGTAGCGTCGGGGCTCTCGGTAAGTAATTTTTTTTATGCTATTTTTTCTTTTTACGCATATACTTTGTTTTTTGTCCGCCTTTGGAAGCAGGCATACCAGATTGTTTAGGTAATTTGCCGCTTTTTTGCATTTCCTGCAATTCCTGAGCTTCTTTCATTTTCTTAGCAAACCAGCCTTCTTTTTTAGGAGTCTTTTTCAGATCCTCTAGCGTAACCCTTTTCTTAGAGAATTTATTCATATATACTTGCTGTCCGATACTTAGCAAGTTAAACATGAAATAGTAAAGGTTAAGACCTGCAGGCAGGTTAGAGAACATTAAAGTCATCATAACAGGCATCATATATACCATGCTTTTTTGTCTTGGGTCAGTGATAGTCAGTTTTTGCTGAATAAACATTGTAATACCCATTGCTAAAGCAAGACCAGAAACTACAGGCATAAATGGCAAGCCGATATAGAATAATTTATCAGGAACTGAAAGGTCAGTGATCCACCAAATAAACTCAGTTTGACGCAAATCAATCTGACTTCTTAGAAGTTGCCATAATGCAAATAGAATCGGCATTTGTAATAACATTGGCAGACAGCCACCCGCAGGATTAGCTCCGTATTTGGAGTAAAGCTGCATAATTTCCTGCTGCTGTTTAGTGTTGTCATCTTTATATTTTTCTCTTACTTTGTTGATTTCAGGAGAAAGTACCTGCATTTTCTGAGTAGACTGCAACTGCTTGATAGAAAGCGGATATAAGATCAATTTGATGAAGATAGAGAAAATGATCAGAGCTATACCATAGTTTGGAATAAAACCGTGAATCATATTCAAAAGCGGAAGCATCAGATATTCACCGATTTGACGGATACCATATCTGAATCCGAAATTCATCATATCTGTAAGACCATAATTTTCTAATCTATCATATTCCATCGGGCCTAAAAATACTTTAAATGTTTGTGATTGTTCGCCACCATCATAAGGCAAACGTATAGCAATATTGTATTTTTCTACAAGCCCGTCATTTTTAACTTTTTTGCTTGAACCTTCTACATCTACAGTACCGTCAAAATCCTGCCAAGGTTGAGGTATAATAGCCATACCAAAATACTTAATTTTGATAGCAGCATAATCAATAATACCGGATGGTGATAAAGACTCGTCACCGGCATTGAATTCTTCGACTTCGCCACCCATTCTTAAGATAGCCTTACCGTCTGTAGATTCATCTACAGAATTTTTTTCCTGATATCTCAGACCATCAGACCATACTAAATCAACACCTCTTGTGGTGATTGCGTCGGACATATTTGAGATTTTAACATCAGAATCAATAGTGTAGTCGTTGCCGTGAAGTTTTAAAGTTTTTACAATAGACTGACCATCCTCAATTTCAAGTTTAGCAGTTAAAGTAATCTGATCATCAGCACCTAGGCGATAAAAATCTTTATCTGCATCTTCAAATTGGAAATATAAGTCTCTTGTATCAATTTTTTTATTGTCGGTAGTTCTGAAAGTCAGGAACAACTCACCTTTCTCATTGTTGATTAGCTGAGTAGGAACCTGATCCCATTTTTTATAATTCTTTAGTGTCCATTTTTTTACAACGCCACCTTTAGAAGAGATTTTAGCTGTATAAAGCTCAGTTTCTACAGTAATAATCTTTTCATTTCCTTCAGCGAAGTTACTAAAGTACTGGCCGTATTTTCGCACTATCGAAGAAGAGTCATCGGCAGTCGTAGTGGTATTTGATTCGACATGCTCCTCAATTTCCTTATTTTCGCTAACTAATTCTGTTTTTGTCGAATCCTGATTTAATCCTACCGGAGTTTCAGGTTGATTAGAGCTTTGCCAGTAAGCCCAAACCATAACGACAATGGCGATCATCGCCATACCGAGAAGTGATCTTTTATCCATATTCGTCAATTTATATTATTATTTTGACACATCTTGTTTGTAGTGAAAATGAAATTTTTCAGGAACATGATCGACACCGCCGCGATTGAAAGGATTGCATCTTAAAATACGGTAGGTGCTAAGCCATAGCCCTTTAAAAAAACCATGTTTTTCGAATGCTTCAATTGAATAAGAAGAACATGTAGGGTAGAATCTGCAAGAATTGGGAAGCGATGGAGAAATATACTTCTTATAAAGTTTTATCAGAAATATCATTAGATGTTTCATAACTTTCCGCCTGCTTTAGATAATGAGCTTCAGCCTTTTCAAAAATTCGTTCTATATGAGGTTTAATATCATTTAGTGAAATTTTTGACTGCATATCCGGAGCTTGTCTCCAGTTTATAATCATTTGGCTGATAGGTATAATTGTACCTCGTAGCTGCATCTGTTTTATTGTCAGTCTTGCTGATTCTCTAAGTAATCTTTTAATTCGGTTCCTGATTACTGCTTTCTTTGCGATTCTTTTGCTTACTGTAACGCCAAGCTCGATAGTGCAATTATATTCTTCCGACTTATTAAAACAGACAACAGATGCAGCAGGACCGCTGTATATTCTTTTACCTGATTTAAATACTTTGTCAAAAATCTTATACCCTTTTAAAGGGACTACACTAATGATATTCATTCCCGAGCCAGAAGGCAGTTAACAATCCTACAAGTTACATATAAACAAATTTGGATAGGCTATAAAGCCTATCCAAACCCAAAGAAAAAAAACTTTAGAGACTTAAGAAGTAATTGAAACTTTATGACGTCCTTTGTTGCGACGACGATTCAATAACTTACGTCCGTTTTTTGTTGCCATACGAGATCTAAAGCCATGCTTATTTGATCTTTTACGGCGACTTGGCTGATATGTTCTTTTCATTTCATCACCTTAGATTTAAATATCTTACAATTTATTTTCTTTATTATACTTACGCTAAGTTAGGGAACTACAAATTTATAAAAAAATATCTTATTCAAGAAATATTTTTACACATTTTTATAAATCTTATTCCTTTAAGCCTGCAAATATAGGAAACAAATTATAAATCTACGTAATTAAATCTGCCTTTTTTACCGTCATACATGCATAAAGTACCTGTCAGAGGCTCTCCCAGACCAGTAATTATTTTTATACATTCCATTGCCTGCATAGAACCAATGATTCCCGGTAATGCTCCAAGCACTCCTATTGCAGATTTCTGTTCTCCGGATTCCGGAAATACGTCTCTGTAAGAAGGAGCATCCTTATAGTTAAATACTGATAGTTGACCACCAAACTCACTAATCGAACCATACACAAACGGTATCTTCTCTGCTGAGCAGTAATCATCTATTATATATCTTGTTTCAAAATTATCAGTCCCATCTATAATTAGATCGAAGCCTTCGAATAGCTTGTTACTGTTTGAGCTGTCCAGCCTGTGGCTATAGACATCAAAAACAGTATGAGAGGAAAGCCTTTTTAGTACAGATGCGGCAGCTTCTGCTTTGTTTTTTCCTACTAATGACTCATCATAAAGCACCTGCCTTTGTAAGTTAGACAGACTCACTTTATCATCATCAATAATACCAATACTACCAACACCAGCGGCAGTAAGATAAAGTAGATTTGGTGAACCGAGCCCACCTGCACCAACTACCAGAACTGAAGCATCTTTTAGCATTTTTTGATGTTCCGTTTCAAATCCCGGAATAATCAGATGTCGGTTATACCTTTCCAAATCATATTTCGGCTGCATAATACCACCATTTAATAAGTAGACCAGATAGATATAAAGATAATAATTTAAGATAAAAGGCTATAGTAAAAAATGCTCTATGAGCTATTTTTTTGAAAAACTGTATGCGTGGGTGTTGGTTTAAGAATTATAGCCATATATTAATAAAAATCTTACTATACTTCAGTTCCCAAAAATATAGTCAGATTACAAGTGTTAACTTCTTATATACCAATTACTTCGCAATAAGCACTTTGCTCATTTTGTACGTACCATTAGATTCAATAATAAGTTGATATTCGCCGGAAGGAAGATTTGATACGTCTATATCAAATTGTAATTCGCCCGGCATACTTACATGAGTAGCTCCTTTGTGTACTATATGACCATCCAAAGCATATAATGAGAATTTTACAAGACCTGTTTGTTTTAAATTGCATTGTACTTTAACTGAATTTTCTGCCGGAGTAGGGAATACAGAAAGCTCGGTTATGATTTTATCTGAGTCTTCAACACTGCTCCATGTGTCGTCATTAACTATATAATAAATATACCTATCAGGCAAGACGCCCAATTCATCGGAATATCCGCTGTAATAAAGTTTATAAATGCCTTCTTCTGTGCCTTCAGGAATGTCAAATGTGTAAAGTGACTTTTCATCTTTATCAATCTTGATATTTTTGATCTCATCATTCAGAGTATTCCTTACTTGAATGTAGCCGGAGATTAATTCTGTTGAGTCTTTTTGAAGAGCTATTAGAATCTGTGCTTCTTGCCCATCTACAAAACGTAACTCTGTATTTTCATTAACTTTACTGAAGTTGAAATCTGCATTTTTATATCTGACAGAATGCGTAAATAAAATTTCAGTTGAATCTGACATACCATTCATAGTAACAAAATACTGAGCTGTCTGATACGGTAATTCCTTATCAATTTTGTAGCTGGTTTGCTTCGTTGTACTCAAAAATGTAGTATCTACATTTGCTATGTAATTCTTAATATTGACTTGATACTCTGTCGTATCAGACTCTATCATTATCCTGTTCTCGAAGTCCGGGTACAAAATTGAATCATTAGCAGCTATTGTCCCTTCCCAATGTCTATTATCATAAAGATTGCCATAGAATAGACCTCCATTAAGATATGTTCCGTTTGTATACAAGACATCCCCATTAGGTTGAGCATCAAGTATATACACGTCTTTGAACTCTTTATCTGGAAACGGCTGGAAGATAGAATCAGTCTTAGTGTCCATCATGTATAACTGGTCTTGCGTAGAAAGATACATTGTATCTAGTTCTGAAATATATAGATTCCTAAAATACTTATACTTAGGTAGTTCATAGCTAATCTCTTTAATATCTCCATTAGGGTAATCTTGCATAGCAAGTATGTTAAAGGAGGTCATAAAATATGCCTTGCCTTTAGAGTCGAGTCTTACATCAACAGGTGAAATATCATAATCAAAATCAATTGACCGCACTTCCTCCATTTTTTGATTGAATATCTTTATGCTCTTATCAAATTCATGGCTACAGAAAATAATATAATCACCTACTTTCTCTATATACTCTACACTTGAGCTATAATTAATCACGGAATCTGATTTAAAATCATACCCATATAATGTCAACTGACCATTACCATCTCCGCGTGTATAAACCATAAATTCGTCATCTATTGTGATTATATCTCCACGTCTCAAATTCATTTTTCCATTTGTATCTAACTCATAGTCATGAAGCTCTCCATTTTCTTTAAAGCGAGTTAAGCCATAGTTACTCATTACGTAGATTAGTCCTTCATTATCTCTATAAAAGCCTTCTAGCTCATAGAAGTTAGGGCTATCGTCCATTTCAAACCATGAACGCCCTCTGTCGGTTGATTTAATGATACCCAAACTAAATTGATTAGTCCACATTGTGTCATTGCTTGAATAAAAACTCTCAAGTGTTGTAGATGCAAATCCTATGCTGCAAGTAGGATTATTAATATTAAAAGTATCGTTTTTAACCGGATGAAATCCTGCAATTGGCTCAGTATAAGGACTGAAGTAAGAAACCCCGCTTTCACATGAAGCTAGATAATAACAGTCAAGGACTCTGCTTGGCCAATCTACTTCTTCCCAAGAGTATCCCTTGTCAGAAGAGTATGATATTCTACTTCCTCTTCTTTCACTGATTACGTTAATAAGATTATCTGCTCTATAAATTTCGCCAATAGAGCCAAAAGTTTTATCAGTTATAAAATCTTTTATTCTAGTATCATAGATATAAAATTCAAAAGAACTGTCTGCTTTTACCTTATATACCATAAAGTCATCCGCTGTATTGTATATCGCTTCTAACTTCTTATCTGTCCCTTCCATTTTTTCCTGATACTTCCAATATTTTCCCTGATCCGTAGAAATATAGACATTGTATTGGTATGCAGAATCGATATAAACGCGTCTGTTTATGATAAGCCCAATATTTTTGGAATAAGCCAATGTTGATTCTTCATTAGTATGGTTATAATGATCGTTGTGGATTTCAAAAGTTGAAATCGAGCTCACGTCTACTGCTTTTTGTAACTTAAAGTTAGTATCAAGGAAATGAAAGATATTCGATTCCAGAACCACAATCTGATTTTCTTCGAAAATTACTTTTTGTATAGCGGTTTTTGTAGAATAGACTGCTTCTGCAGTGTTGTTGTCTTTTATCCTGTATAGTACTTTTGCTCTGGTATAGTACACATTATATTCAGAGTCTCTGAAAAATTTGAAATCTGAAGAGTATTTGTCATATTCAGACACTTGAACCCAATCTGAATTACGGTCTTTTTTATAGAATGCTCCTGCAGAAGCACCGAAGTAAAGGCTTTCACCTTTGCCTCCCATGAATGACAGAGGTCGTAAATATGAACCACTGGTTGGAAATCCCTTGACCATAGCTTGCTTTTCTTCAAAAGCAAAAGACTGACTGAAAAAGAGTGTAAAAAATAAAAATAGTATAAAAGTCCTCATACCATACCTCACTTACATATATTTAGGAAGATTGTCTACAAAATAGCAAAATCAAAAAACAGTATTAATCTTATAGACACCTATAGTATAAAAAAGTCTCATAAAATAATTGAAAATATTATAGAGGTGCAAATTTTGCTAGTCTTCATTTATATTAGATAAAATATATTCCCTCAAATTTTGTTATTTTAATAGGCCAAATAATAAAAAGGAGTTAGTGATTATGTCTAAGATAGAAAGCTTGTACGAATACGATGAACTTAATGAGCGAGAGAGGCAAATCCTGAAAAGGATTATTCAGCTTTATATCCTGAATGCTACTCCCGTAGGTTCGAGAGTGCTTGCTAAGTATCTTAGTGATAATATTAAACTAAGCCCGGCTACTCTTAGAAATGTGATGGCAGATCTGGAAGAGTTGGAATATATCAGCCACCCTCATACCTCTGCCGGTAGAGTTCCTACAGACAAAGGCTATAGATTTTATGTAGATTCTTTGAAACAACTCGAAGAGCTTTCTGATCAGGAAATAAATACTGTAACAGGTCAGCTGGAAAAAACCTCTTCTGACGAGGTGCTTAAGCAGGCTACAGGACTTTTAGGGCAGCTATCCAGATACTTAGGATTAGTACGTCTTCCGCAGGTACCGGATTTAATTGTAGAAAAAATTGAATTGATTTCAATTTCCAGTACAAGGGTTCTGGTTGTAATAGCATTAAACTCTAATATAGTGCGCACAGTCACTTTAGAAGCTGAAATTGATATTGACACAAAATATATTCAGGATATTTCTGCTTATATTAACGAGAAAATTGCAGGGAATCCACTCAAGTTCCTAAGAGATAATTTTCAGGATATGATTAGTGACTTCGAGAAGAAAGATACTCCACTAATTCGCTTGTTTTCAAATTCACTGGAGAAAATCTTTAGTCCAAACACACATGATGATTTGATAATAGCCGGCACACAGAATCTACTTGATTATCCGGAATTTGATCAGCCGGAAAAGATGCGCGGAGTTATTGAACTGGTAGAAAACAGAGAAATGATTATCCATTTGCTTGAAAAGAATGTAGATAAAGACGGGATACGAGTTCTTATTGGTGGCGAACTGGATTCAGGTTTACTAAAAGATTATAGTCTGATTTCTACATCTTATACAATTTCGGGAGCTACCGGAACTATTGGTCTAATCGGGCCGAAGAGAATGAATTATCCAAAAATGATTACGATAGTGGAAGCAGTTTCTAAACAGCTTCAGAGAATAAATGAAATATAGTCTAATACCGGCTTGTTTTACTAAACGATAGGGATTATAATGAAACAATTACTTGTACTTTTTGCTCTAATGTCTTTTATCTTGATTTCTTGCGGGGATGACGAAGATTCTCCAAGCAATCCTGTGAATACTCATCCGATGATGCCACTGGCTGTTGGAAATGAATGGGTATATGATTTTACCATGGAAAGATTAGGCAGTACTGTCAAATTGGAATATGTCACTAAGATAGAACAGAAAAAGAGTATTTATTATGATAGCAAAAAAGTAAATGCTTTCAAATTTTTCGTCTACTATGATGGAAATGTGAGAGATTCTCTTTGGATGTTTGAATCAGAAAATATGCTCAGATATTTTCCAAGACTTGATTCTATGGAAGTTGCAGTGATTGCACCTAACAATCTTACTTTGGAATCTGCTAAAACAATGGAAAATATCATATACGACGGAATTGCAGGCACTATCGGAACTGATACACTGGAGATAATGGATAAAGAGCAGGAATGCATCAAAATTGAGGCATCCGAAAAGTTTGAAGACTATTCTAGCACTACAATAGCATATTATATTCCTGAAATTGGTCTGGTTAAAAATATATTTGATAGATTTACTATGGATGGACCAGAGAAAATCACAATGGTACTAAAAGATTATACTCTAAATTAGAATAGAATCAGATTCAAATAAATAATTATGAGCCTTGCTGTTTTGCAGCAGGGCTTTTTTTATAAACAAAAACACATACTTGGTATTTTCATTAAAATATTTACGAAAGCGCCTCTTAATATTTTTCTTACTAAAAACCTCCCCCATCTTCTAAAAGTATATAAATCAAAAACTTCCTTTCTTTTATTTAATTGATAAAAGCCTTTTTTTTCAGTACATTTGTAGACTTTTTGGCATAATATAACTGAAATATATAGATGAATAACATATTTGATATTATTGTCGTTGGTGGCGGACATGCAGGCATCGAAGCATGCTATGTGGCCTCTAATATGGGAATGAAGACAGCACTTCTTACTATGGATCTTTCTACCATGGGCAAGCCCAGCTGTAACCCTAATATCGGCGGAAGTGCTAAGGGACACTTAGTTAAAGAAATTGATGCTCTCGGAGGAGCTCAGGGCATTCTAGCAGATCAGGCAGGTCTGCAATTTAAAATGCTTAATATTTCCAAAGGCCCTGCTGTTTGGTCTCCACGTGCACAAATAGATAAAGACCTTTACCCGCTCTATACTTATGACCTCCTTCGCAGACAGCAGAATCTAACTCTTATTAAAGGGGAAGCTGCTGAAGTTCTTATAGAAAAAGATCAAGTTACAGGACTTGTTACTGCAAACGGAGAAACTCTCCACGCTCAGGCAGTAATTTTATGTGCGGGAACTTTCCTAAAAGGCGTGATGTTTACAGGCAGAGAAAAAGTATTTGGTGGCAGAAGAGGTGAGCCGGCTGCAGATAAAATCTCAGAGATGCTTGCGTCTTATGGTTTTGAAGTTGGCAGATTAAAAACGGGAACTCCTCCGCGCGTGCTGAATACTTCCATAGATTATTCGAAAGTGGCAAAAGAATTTGGCGATCCTGATCCAAAACCATTTTCTATTCACACACCACGTGTGAAAAACACAATGATTTGCTACTCTACTGCAACTCATGCGCAAACACATGAAATACTCAGAACAGGTTTTGCAGATTCTCCTATGTTTGGAGGTGATATCGAAGGCACGGGCCCAAGATACTGCCCTTCTATTGAAGATAAGATTAACAGATTTGCTCATAGGGATTCACACAAAATACTATTGGAACCTGAAGGCCTACATACAAATTCTGTTTACGTAAACGGCTATTCGACTTCTTTGCCTGCTGATGTGCAGCTAAGAGGTTTGCGCTCAATTCCGGGACTTGAGAACTGCGAAATGATTCTGCCGGGCTATGCTATAGAATATGATTTCTTCTTCCCGTATCAGCTAAGATTTACAATGGAAACAAAACCTGTTTCAGGATTGTATTTTGCAGGTCAGATCAATGGAACTTCCGGATATGAAGAGGCAGCTGCGCAGGGATTAATCGCAGGTGTGAATGCTGCTTTAAAAATACAGGGCAAACCTGAATTTAAGCTAAAACGTTCGGAAGCATACATCGGAGTTCTTATTGATGATCTTATCAATAAAAATACCGAAGAACCATACAGACTGTTTACTTCACTAGCTGAATACAGATTGCTTTTGCGCCAGGATAACGCCCGCACAAGGCTATCTAAATATGGTCATGATTTTGGACTTGTTTCAGAAATGCTTCACGAAAGACAAATGCAGCATGACGAAAGAGTAGCAACCGGTTTTGAGCAGATGAAAAAAGTAAAACTCAGACAGGAAGATATAAACCCGTATTTGGAATCTATTGGAGAAAGTCCTGTCAACAAAACTGTTTCATTATTTGACATGACAAAAAGAAGTAAAGTATTGTTGAAAGACATAATTGCAATGGCCAACGATGATTCTAAGATATTTTCCAGAATGTCTAAGGACGATAAGCTTACAAATGAGATTCAAATAGAGATAAAATACGAAGGTTATATTAAGCGACAGAAAAAAGAAGTAGAGTACTTTTTGAAAAACGAAGATAAGCGCATTCCGGATAGTTTTGACTATACTACGGTAAATTCACTATCCACAGAAGCGCGTGAGAAGCTGAATAAGATACGTCCGCATTCACTAGGTCAAGCATCAAGAATAGCCGGAGTGTCTGCAGCGGATGTGTCAATAATTGCTCTTTATTTGAAATAAAGGTGTACAAAATTTACAGCAATGTGGCTGTTATTATTACTCAGTATTTCTTCGGTCTTGGCTGATTTGCATCTTGAGAATTGTGGAAAAATAAATTGCAATGCTATAAAGCAAACAATAGTCTATATTTAAAGAGAAGCAATAAAAAAGTGCCAAGTTGAAATTTCAAATTGGCACGCACATTGTAATAGATATCATAACTCGAAAAAAGCTCCATTTTTATATGCCTGTTTTAATGGAGCTTACTACCCCCGGGGGTCGCATTTGCGGCTCCCGCTTTTTTTATTAAGCAAAGCTTATGCCAAACAAACAAAGCCTAGTAACTCTTTATCATGTAGTTATTTACAGACATTAAAAATTTACACCCCCGTAGAGACAATTCATGAATTGCCTCAACAAATAACAACCGTCTTATAGAACTGCAGTAAAAACTTCCTTCTGAATAAAATATTTCCAATCAATTCTACAAACCTCAATATATAATATTTAATACTTTTCAAAATATTGCAATTTTTATTAAATTGTAAGAATAAAACTTTAAGCATATAACTGTATAAAAAGACAGGATTTGAACAAAATATTATACATAATTGCAGGATTGATTTTATTTGCAGCTTGCAAAGAAAAAGTATGGATGCCAGTGGATACAAAAAGAATAGATTCAACTAAGATATTCCTTTCTGCTGCAGGCAGAAGTACTGATTCTATTTTTTTGCAAACAAATTTGTCTGATGGCTATTATGTAAGACTTTCTGTATATAGAGACACTTCAAATAAGTTAATTCAAGCTAAAACTTTATATAAAGCAGATAAAGCTCTAAAAATTCTTAATAAGATTGGATTAAACCACCATCCTAATGGACTTGGGTATGTAGCTGATGAATTCCCGGAATCATTCCTATATGTAAATTCCTTTGGCTCGAACCAGTGTTATATTAAGCTATTCAGAAAATCTGATGGGAAAGAGCTACTAAGAGGAGTTTGTGTAGATTCAGATGAGAAAGAAAAAGTTGTTGTATATATGACCAATTCTTTCTCTGATTCTGTTATTATCTATGATATGAAATATAATAGGCAGACTACTGTAACGGATTTTGCAAGATATTTATCTGAGGCAAAACCAGCTACCGGAATGAATAATTACATACGCATAGATTCGATTTCAAATGAGGATATAACATTAACGCTTGAAAGACCTGAAATGTATATAAGGAAGAAATATAAGAGGAAGTAATTTCATGCTGAAAATATCAATACTCATACCCTTTATTCTGTCCTTATATGGATGTAATCAGAAGCCTATTCTTACTAATGAAGAAGTAGATATAGATTCAACATATATATATTTAGCACAAAATGATATGGACGGTTATGCTTTCGATAGTGTTCTTACAGATGGTTTTTGGCTAAAATATAAAGCTTATCGAGATACTACCGGAGATCTGCTTCACTCACTCACACTGATGAAGGAAGAGAGCCCGGTAAAAATTCTCAATGAAACAAGTTTTAGTCATTTACACAAAAATCTTGGCTATACCGGAGCAGATTTTGACAGCTCGTTTGTTTTTGTTCAATCATTTGGTTCAGGCAATCCACATTATATCGGATTGATCGAAAAGAAAGCTGGTGAGATATTATTTGAAGGGATTTGGTTAGATGCTGATGAACAAGAGCAGGTATTGGTGTATATGACAGATACAGATTCGGATTCTGTTTTTGTTTTAGATAACAGGCATGATACCACTATGATGACAACTTCTTTTGCTGAAATATATGCGGATGTGCTTCCTTCTAAGTTGTGGGCAGACATAAGAATAGATACAGTTACAAGCGAGTTTATCAGATTAGAACTGAATGATCACACTTTACAGATGCAGAAGACTTTGGAGAGATAATATTTATGCAAATCCTAATAAAAGAGAAAAAACAGTTCCGTTATCTGCCAATTGGCTTTGGTCTGATACTATTTTTTGCTATAAGCCCGCTGGTATTTGCAGTTGTGGGTGGATATATTGTAGATTATTTGAACCTGGGAGGAACTGATATTTTTGCTGCCTTAGGTTGGTGCGTGATTTTAACTGTCCCTTTAGCGGCTCTTATGCTGATAATCTTTATTGGAATTGTAATACATGACTTTATTTTATTAAGAAGAGAAGGAAAGTTGAATAAACACTATGAAAAGAAAAACTAAAATATTGGTCTTAATTGGCGCTGCTCTATCAATCTATTTGCTTATATGGAGTTTCAAGAATTTTAATTGGAATAAAGACCACGAAATTGGTGATAAAATAGACAGCTTAAATAGTGTTTATGTTTATTACAATGGCGGTGTTGATAATGTAACTGAGCGAAACACAAGCGAGGACGGTTATAATATTGGCTTAAAATATCAATGTGTGGAGTTTGTGAAGCGCTATTATTATGAACATTATGATCACAAAATGCCGGATAGCTATGGTCACGCTAAAAGCTTTTTTGATGAGAAATTTGCCGACTCTACATTAAACACAACTAGAAATCTAATGCAATTTACAAATCCAAGTATAAGTAAACCATGCGTAGGTGATTTAATTGTTTTTGGTGGTACGGTATTCAATCGGTATGGCCATGTAGCAATAATCTCTGATGTCACGGACAAGCAAATCGAAATCATTCAGCAAAATCCGGGACCTTTCGCACCATCAAGGGTATTATTTGATTTAGATAGTACAGGCGGTAAATGGGCAATTGTAAATGATCATGCTTTAGGATGGTTGAGAAAAAAAAGATAATAACTTATAACTAGAAAAATTTATGTCAGTGGAATTATACTTTATAATCGTGGGATTAATTGCTTTTGTACTGTATTCATTTTTCAAAGGCAAATCTACAGCTAAAGTCAAAAACAGTATGATCAATGATTGGGAAGTAAAGGTGCAAACCGCAAGGCTTTCTGAAGGCCAGTACAGAAAAGCAACTGAAGAAGAAAAGGTTGATTTAATCTACTATTGCACTCAGAGAATCCGCAAAGAGAATAATTACAGCAGAGAATCCGTTACCAATATGCCTAAACCTCTAAGAGTTGTTTATCTAATAAACGAACTTGAAATGGAAGTAAATAACGGAGGATTCCTTCAGTTTTTTGTAAACTCATCCGGTATTTTTGCAGAAGAAACAGTGGAGGCACTGGATTTAATAGGTGCAAATTACACTAAGTTGCTTTTGGAGCAAGCGCTGCAAATAATTGGGAAATATGCAGAAAACCATGAATCCTTGAGAGGCAGAATAAATACTTTGAAGATGCACGAAATCTTCAAAATGTCAGATTTAGAATTTAATAAAGAAATGGAAGAAGAGTTGAAAAAACTGGATTATAAATTTTACGCAGATAAAGATCCTCTTGACAAACTTAAGATAGAATATTTTGATAAAAACCAGGCTGAAGTCTGGGCAGCAATTGATAAATAAAGAGAGAAAATTTATGATAAAAACTCTACTACTTTTTTTAATAGCTAGTTTTATTAGAGTTTCGCTGTATGCTGAGGATGCTACCAGAACTTGGGAACAAGGCAAGCTGACATGGAATGATTTTGGTATCAAAGAAAATTCAAATAAACCAACTCAATTTACTTATTTCCTTGGCTTCGAAAAAGAAGACGAAGCTTATCCTACGGCAGGTCTTCGAAGAATGAAAACCAAAGCTTTCATGGATAGACTTAGATCCTGGGTTAACCCGGACTTTAAGTCAGAACAGTACTTGAGGTATAATCAGGTATTATTTGATTTTGTAGAGATTGCTCGCAGGCAACTTCAACATGATTTAGATACTGCTGAAACGGAAGCAGAATGTAATCGGTTACTGAGACTAAAGGAGCAGGCTTTAAACAAAGAGTTACTGTCTTTTGTTAATGAGTCTGATTATGGAAGAAAAGTAGAGATTACAGAAAAATGGGAAGAGAAAGCAAGTAATCTGTTGATTCAAAATCCGAATCCGGGACTACCGGATATAATACATAATCCTTTCAAGTTCGGTATGTCAGTAGGCTTAGGATCCGGCTTGCTTACAGGTTCACTTGGAAACCATTTTCAGACACCTTTTATAACTTCATTATCTATGCAGTTGGTGTATGATAAAATTTATTTGTTGGGAGGTGGAGAAATAGGTTTTAAGGGTAAAGAAAAAGATTATGTTCCTGAGTATTTTTTTAGCGATAAAAATAATATTGATTTAGAAATTGGATATGTATGCGCGGGCTATAGCTATAATTTAGATAGTAGCATTATAATGGTACCTGTAGCAGGTGCAACGTTTTCTCATTTCAGCAGCTTTGGCGGTAATGCGGGAAAAGCTAGCGTGAATGACGTAGCACCACTAATAGGTGTGATTTTTGACTATAATATGTATACTAAATATAATATTGCTCCCGCTACATTTTTTAGTGAGAAAGATAGAGTAGTTCAATATAAAATAAGAGTTCAATTATTGGCAACAAAAGCAACAATGAATGAAGATATCAAAGGATATACTATAAATCTCACAGTTAGCTTAAATTTCTCAATGGGGGCAATTAGATTTTAAAGCACAAATTATTTATATGCATTAGAGTGAAAAGGAATTAGAATGTCAAAATATTTTTTAGTATTACTGTTAAGTTTAGTTTTTACAACTGCTTCATACTCAGGAGACTATATCCGAACATGGGATCAAGGGCCGTTAACCTGGGAGGATTTTCAAGGAAAAAATGGAGTGCCTGGCAGAACATATTTATATTATGAATTAACTTATGAGACAGAGAAACAGGATTTTCGTGATACAAGTGTGCATCGTTTTGTATGTAAAGCATATATTGAGCCTGAAATGTCGTGGGTAGATCCTGCAATGGTGTCTCCGTACAACTTAAAATATCATCAGGTTATATTCAATTATCTGGAAATCCAAAGAAGACAACTTCAAAAAGACATAGATCATTGTACTACTTGGGGTGAAGCTAATCTTATTTTAAGTCGTAACAGACATTTCCTTGAAGAACGACTGGCGACCTTTTATAAAAGAACAAATGCCGGCAGTAATATAGGTATGATCGATGAATATCTGGGCAATTCGGCTAGGGAACTTGAAAAACTATATTCAGATGGGATTCCAAATGTTGCATACAGCAATTTTAAATATGGCTTCAATTTTATGATGGGGACAAGTGCTTTTACTCAGGATCTTGGTCAACAGTTTGCAACACCTGTAGCATATTCAATGGGACTTGAATTGTATTACAAGCAGGCTATGTTAACTTTCGAATTGCTTGGATCTGAAGGAAAAGCTACTACTGCCAATACAACCGACAGCAGATGGGGTAAGGATGAATCCGCACTTATGAACCTAATAGGAATTTCCTTAGGTTACCAACTCTTTGAATCGAAGAGATTTGTGTTTTATCCGTTCGCAGGCATTGCCCATTCAGAAATTAGGGACAAACAACACAAAAATGGTGAAAATGATATAACAGAGGGAAATGCCAGAGCATATCTGGGATTTGGCTTGGATTATAAATTTGGACCTATTATGAGATTTACTCCTTCATTTATCTTCTCGGATAATTGTTCTCAATCTCAATATTCAGTAAAATTTAAATTCTATGTTACAAACCTCAATATTATGAGAACATGGATGGCCTGTCATATAATTTTGTGATTGGTGTTGGCGGAATATTACAATACTTTGATTTGGTTGATTAAAGAAAAAAGCTAGGAAATAAAGTGAGGTCTAAAGTTCCATCCTTATCTAAGGAAGTTGTATCAACTTGACAATTTGGGATAGAGTCTATTTAGGGATGATTAGATTTAAGAATAAAAAGTTATCTTAATTACTGAGGCAGATAGAGAATAAACATGTTAAAATTTATTTTAGGTATACTGTTACTTATATTATTTACAAATACTTTACACTCGGAAGAAAATCTCAGCACATGGGATCAGGGGGCGTTAACATGGGATGATTTCCAAGCAAAAACCGGAGAATTAGGCAAGGCATATTTATATTATGAGTTAACCTGCTTTCCAGAAAATGGTGATACAACAGCTTATAAATTTTTATGCAAAGCTACTATAAAACCCGAAAAGTCTTGGGTAGATTCTAACATGATGACTCTTTACAATCTGGATTATTTCCAGGGTATATTCAGGCGTCTGGAAATTGAAAGAATACTGCTCCAAAAAGAGATGGATAATTGTACTAATCTGGATGAAGCAAATCAAGTTTTAGATAAGAATCGACACCTTCTTAGTGAAAGAAGTTCGACATTATGTAGTCAAACTGAGCTAGATAGTAATAGTAATAGTGATTGTATCGAGATAATCCATACATCGATTCAAGACGAAATTGAGAAAATGAAAAGAAATGGACAAGTGGAAGTTTATAGCAACAAATTCCAGTTTGGGTATAATTTTATGATGGGATCCAGTATTTTAACTCAGCAACTGGATGAGCAGTTTACAACCCCTATATCATATTTACTTGGATTGGAATTCCATTATGATAAGTCATTCTTTTGCTTTGAAATGCTTGGAGCTGAAGGGAAAGCTAATGATATCACCCAAACTGACAGCAGATGGGAAAAAGGTGAGACTGCAGTGATGACGCTTTTTGGTTTTTCATATGCCTATGATTTGATTGAATCTCGAAGATTTGTTTTTTATCAGTTTGTAGGTATTGGATATGCGGAACTAAATAATAGGAAATACAATGATGGTGCATTTGAAATTGACAGAGGAAGATATAAACCTTTTCTAGGTTTTGGCTTCGACTACAAATTAAAATCAGGTGATATAATTCTACCTTCTTTCTTTCATTTTGCCAGCGATGTTCAGTTTAGGATAAAATTCAAATTCTATGTTCACAGACCTCAATATTATGATAATATAAATGGGCTTTCGTATAATTTTGTTATTGGTATTGGCGGCTTATTGCAAGTCTTATAATATATTATGAATTAAAGAAGTATCAATAAATAAAATAGAGTCGCAGTTATTTGCGACTCTATGATACTTTTACATCATCTACTTTTTAAACTGATCCTGCTTTTCAAAAAACGGAAATAGTTTATCAAAGTATCTCAAGAGAATAAATGGTGCAATCAGGATGATTCCTGAAACGATTAGACCTTCTTTATCCCATATACCAGGGAAATATTCAGTAAATCCTCTCATACTTTTTGAAACAAGCTGACCACCTATAACAATATTCCATCTCATTAATAACACTTGAAGAATCAGCATACCGGAAGCAAGCCAGATAATAAAATTCCTTTTGGCATTTGACATCTTCTTAGCAAACGTAGTAATAGAAAGAAGCAAAAACGGAACAATCGCAAATAAGCCAATTTGTAAATATATATATGAAATAAGAAGTTTGCCTTCTATGAGCTGTTGAAGTACTATCCATTTTTCTGTTTTTTCATAAGCTATAGAGAGGATCTCCATTAACTCTAATGTGACTGCAAAAATCATAAATCCCCAGAGCCACTTAGCAAGCAAATCAATTGCTTCCTGATTGATTTTATATTTACTTTTCCAGTGAATAAATAAATACAGGAATATCAATACTGCCAAGCCTGAAACAATGGCAGAGGATATAAAAATGATAAACATAAGAGGTGTAGACCACCATAGATTTGCTTTTATGGAGCCAAAAAGAAAACCTACATATCCATGCAGCACAAATACTACAGGGATACCGATACCACCAAGAATAACAACCATTTTTCTGTCAAGTCGTTTTGTTTCTCCATTTGTGTGGATTTGCCCAAGCAGTATAATATTATAGATTAACTTCGGCAGACCCTTTGCTTTTTTATATTTTTCTATTATATCATCTCTATATGCGAACCAAATCTGTAGCGCGGCAATTATCAGGTAGAGCAGATAGATAAATCCAAATCCGCTCATAGCAGATGAAAAATTCGGTGTGATCATAATATTTAAAGCACGATCCGGTCTTCCCAAGTGATTCAAAAGAGGAAGAGTGGCAAATAGCAGGAACACAAAAGCTGAAGCTAATGCATACTTTGAAATAGATTTTAGTTTTTCCATCCCAAAAACATAGTAAAATGATGAAACTATAAAAGCCCCATCCACCATACCTGTAATGAAAGGATAGAGTACAATCATTACTGTCCATGTGATGTGGATCTCATTCGGAAAAATGTAACTGAAGCTTTCCATTATTTGACCTCCAAATCTAAACCTATATAGTAACATTTAGGATCAGTACCCATGTCTGCTTTTAGTATACCATATCTTCTCTTTCGAAGTACTTTATTGAGATGGCTTTCAGGGTTTTTCAGATTTCCGAAAATTCTAGCTCCACGCGGACACGCCATTACACAGGCAGGAGATTCACCTTTTTTGATCCTATGGTAGCATAAAGTGCATTTATCAGCCAGACCAATGCTATGGTCTATATACCTGCAGCCGTAAGGGCATGCCTGAACGCAATACCCGCACCCGACGCAATGATCTTTATCTATAAGAACAACACCATCCGGCGAATGAAAAGACGCTCCGACAGGGCAAACCTGAGTGCAGGCTGAATTCCTGCAGTGGTTGCATAGTTTCGGTACAAAAAAGGCTTTAGTTTTTTCGTCTTCCGGAAATAAGTTTCCTTTGAAGCCCTCCAGCGCTCCATTCGGAGATGTTACTCTAACCTCGCCGTCATCACTTATTTCAAACTGTTCGACCCATGTTCTGAAAAATGTATCAGGCACAGAATTTTCTGCTTTACATGCCCGCACACAAGCTCCACAGCCAATGCAACGGGTAGTATCTACCAGAAATCCCCAGTCATATTTCTGAAGATCTTCAATGGCTAGAATATCTTTCTTACCGCCTTTCATGCTGAATGCATACAAAGAACCTGCAAATACGCCTGTGGCAGCTGTCAGAGAAAGCTTAATGAAATTTCTTCTATCTATTCTTTTCATAATCTAACCTCTTAATTATTCCTTGCATGCCATTTAGTGGCAGTTAGAGCAAAAATCACTTTTATGACATGTGTGGCAAGTTTCCTCTCCTTTCGCTTCCACGGTCAGGTGGTGCTTTTCTTCCCAATTATAAGGATGAGGCATTTCTACCTGATGGCATGAAGTACAAGTTGACTTCCGGTGGCAGGTGTAGCATGTTTTATTTAGATCTGAACCCTTAAGTTCTTTTTTATAATATGCACTGTGAGCACCTACCCAATTAGAAGGATGGGGAGAAGATTTAGATTTAGAAATCATTGTATGTATCGCATTAGCATGGCAATTCAGACATATTTTACGGTCTATATTTACAAGAGCGCTTTTATCTCCCAGATGATTAGGCCAAGCAATTTTTGGCGGATGACTAGGATCTTTATATGGTTTTTCTTCATGGCACAGCAGGCAGAACTCCGCATTACCTATTTTAAACATCCTTCCGGCAGTCTCATTTTCTTTATGGAAGAGGTGGCATGATGTACACTCAATAGCCTTGTGATGAGGTGAATTTTCAAATGAAGCTACAATTTCCTGATGGCAGTCTTTACATTCAAAAACAGGCGGATGATCTTTTATTTCTCTAAAATCTTTTTCCGGCTCTTTATCATGGCAGAAACTGCACTTCTGAATAATAGGATGCAGTTTTGATTTTTCTATATCAGTAAGAAGAAATATTGGTTCATGAGGGTTATGACACTCAACACATTTAGCTTCGGAATCAATAACTTTTAAAAACTCATAATGTTGATCTTTGTCAATCTGAGGAAAGTCTTTAGGTCTTGCTTTCAGCTTACTATGGCAACGTAAACAACCTTCCAAAGTATACTCTTTAGGTAATTTTGCCTGTTCTTCTGTGATATTTACTGCGCTTGTCTCTTCCTTGTAATATGCTGCATGGAGATTCCCTGCACCATGGCAATCAACACAAGGCACATTATAATGTGCGTCCTTGCTGTGTAAGTCGTTAATTTCAGTGTGACATTCAGCGCAAACAGTGACGTCCTGATTCAATACCGGCTGAGCAAGTATTTCTGCCATAGCGTCCCAGCGGAAATTACCGTGTTCGCCAAAAGACTCAGGCTGCAACATCTGCAATGATAAAATCAAGATAAAACAAGCTGATACAACTATTGTAAAAACCATAATAATATGCTTCTTGTCTTTCATATTATATCCGTTTAGTAGAGGTAACGCAGAATATAAATTTTAATCTATTGTATGAGTAGTATTAAATCAAAAGAGTGCGCATATTTATTATGACAGATGCAAGACTAAAATATTTTTAATGCAAAAGATGTTTTTTTATTCTCTTTAAACGGGTTTCGAAATTGATCAATAAAAAAAGCCTTTTATGCGTTTTGCATAAAAGGCTCGCCAATGTTAAGCTTATCTAT
Source organism: Kapaibacterium sp. (SeqCode) (assembly GCA_965140345.1). Classification (GTDB taxonomy): domain Bacteria; phylum Bacteroidota; class Ignavibacteria; order Kapaibacteriales; family UBA2268; genus JBFHIJ01. Next base: position 80,776 of record OZ223201.1, on the reverse strand, counting down.
CCGGTAAATTATTTGCTGACAACAAAGTTATGAGCTTTACCATTTATTATCAAAGTATAAGCACCAGATACTAAAGAAGACACATTCAGAGTTTTACCTTCTGCCTGCACTCCTGAAGTTAAATCATTACCTAACATATCAACAACTTTATAAGATTTAATCAAATCTGTATCAACTGTAATATAATCAGCAGTCGGGTTAGGATAGATAGTAATATCAGAATTAATGTTGTTATCTTCAACCGCCATATCAGAATCAAGTTTAAAATTATCAATCATAGTAATGCCACCCATAGCATTTTTGATTGTGAACTTGAACTGTGCGTTGGTTGCATCAGCATATTCTGATAAACTAATTTTTTGAGGTTTCCAGTGTTCTTTAGTTGGCACAACGTTATAAATATATGCCTGCTGTTGAATATCTGTAAATGGTTCATCATATGTGGCAAGATCTTCTCTTGTTTTGCTGTAAAGTTCTTCAAAAGTTTCGCCACCATCTGTTGAAATAGAAACTACTAATGTATCACCATACTCATATACTTCACCTTGATAGTTATATCTAAAATAGTTATGAAGTAGATCGAACATTAAGATAGGATTTGTTGCTGTAGTCAAATCAAAATATGGAGAAATTAGATCTTCACGGAAACCATCATAATTGAAGATCATTAAAGTAGGATTTGTATACTTAACTGCGCAAGTGGTTTCGTTGCCTGAGTAACCTTCCCAAGCTTCGAGAGAAGCAGATTCTTCTATTGACCATTCAGCATCAGAAGGGTTGTCTTTTTCAAAATCAAAATTATAAGGCAATGCATTTGATTTTTCTGTATAGAATATGTGCTTAATAGTTGTATCAGGACTTTCGAGAGCAGAACCATTTACTTCTGTTAGAATAATTTCGAAATTATTGATTCCGGCTGTCATATTAGGAAATTCGATATCAAATGTTGTAACTTCAAATGGCTCAATAGTTCCGTTCCAAGTATATTCTTTGGATTGTTCTTCATTAGTAATGACAAATTTGCAGGACGAAACAGTATTTTCTCCAACATTTCTAAATTTAATATCAAAATTAGGTACTGCATAAAGAGTATTTTCAGGATTGTCAATTTCGATGACTTCAGCTATATCATTACCTCTCATGCCATCTTCAAACACATACCTGCCTAGTAATAAGGATTGATAAGGGATTGTGTGTGCCATATCAGGAATAAGTAATTGTACAACTTTACCATTGTACTTCATTAAACTGTCTACTGCCATTTCAATTGGTTCCACATATAAAATATCCGCAGTTCCATTTGTAATAAGCATAGGTATTTGACTTGCATTTTGATAGTTAATATTTGCCCAAACACTATCATGAGCATACATGTTCATCGCATCTTTAGGGCCTTGTACAGCAGGTGTATTAAGAATAAGTGCGTTAAATTTGCTTGGATTGTTCAAGCCATAACACATAGCAGATCTTGCACCTAAAGAAAAGCCTTCTAAGAATATCCTGTTGGTATCAACACTATAATTTTCTTTAACATAATCTATACATTTGTCAACAATCGTGATATCTTCTTTTGGTGCATAAAAGTCGCGGTTTGGATCATCCCCACCATCAGGGGCAATATAAATGCAATTTTTGTAGGCAGAATCTTTGGCAACTACCTGCTCGGCAAAACTTGCCATACTGGAAGATTTATCCCCCAAGCCATGTAGCATTATCATAACATCATAAGCTTTGGTTGAGTCATAATCAGGGTGAATATAAAGCGATACCGTACGGTCAGCATCAAGGTGCTGTAGTGTGATATCAAATTTCCCTGTCTGCTGAGAAAAGGCTGTTCCTGCACATATAAAGAGTGCAAGTAATGCGGATAAATATTTCATTGTAAACCTCCAATATCTGAAATAATAAATATTTTACACACTAAATAATGACTACAAATATATAAAAAAAATATTATATATGATGTTATAAATATTTGATGATATATTGATAAGGCTCTGGAAAACAATATTTTATGCTCAAATCCGACCTAGTTTATAAATCCTCTTAAAAGCACCCAAAATAAAACTTGCAATACGCTTGCAATCAGATTATCTTGTCAACATTAGTTTATTTGTTTTAATATTTATTAAAGAGAGTCAGATGAAGAAATTCAACTCCCTTTTCCTACTATTTGCTATGTCTTTAGCGTTCATGATGTCATGTCAGCCTAAAGAACAAGCTAAAGAAGCTGAACCGTCAGCTACTGCTGCTTCAGAATATGAGGGCAGACGCCAGGAAGGTCAGCTTGTAATCGAAGATATTCCTGAAATACCACAGGAAATATCAGACAAGTACTTGCAATACTCTAACATCAGAGGTGCAGGCTTTGCAGACTGGAATATTTTTGGCGATGGCGTGTTTATTCAAACCAGATTTGCAGAAACAAGTCAGGTGCACTTAGTTGATATGCCGGGCGGAGCACGTAAACAGCTTACTTTCTATTCCGAACCTGTAGGCGGAGTATCTGTTTGCCCTGACAAATCAAAAGAAATGTTTTTGCTGACTAAGGATATTGGCGGAAATGAAGCATACCAGATATTTCAATATAATATTAAAGATGGATCTACTAAATTATTGACAGACGGTAAGTCCCGTCATGGCAGCGCTATCTGGAGCAATAAAGGCAACCAGTTCGTTTATACTTCAAATAAACGTAACGGTAAAGATATGGATATATATGTTGCCGGCATAAGCAACCCCGCAGATGCAAAATTGATTTTTGAATCAGATGGCCACTGGGGACCTATTGATTGGTCAATGGATGACAGCAAACTTTTAGTTTATAACTATAAATCTATAACAAACAACACAGTACAAATACTTGACATAGCGACTAAAGAGCTTACTCCACTTGTTACCTCAGATGAAGAATTTGCTATGGGTGGCGGTGTAGCTGCATTTTCAAGTAATGGTAAAGGTATCTACTATCTTTCTGATCTAGGCAATGAATTCCTTAAACTATACTTCTACGATTTAACTACAAAAGAATCTACTCCAATTGCACATGAGATAGCATGGGATATTGAAAATATGATTCCATCTCCAGATGGTAAACTTCTTGCATTGTCAGTTAATGAAGATGGTATGTCTAAGTTCTATATGCTGGACACTAAAACAAACAAACTTTTTGTACCTAAGTCCATCCCTACAGGTACAGTATCAGGTTATGAATTTTCAGAAGACAGCAAAAAACTTGCTATGACTATTAGTACAAAAGACTCTCCGGGCGATGTTTATGTGCTTGATTTAGCTGCAGATAAAACTATTCGTTGGACATTCAGCGAAATCGGTGGTTTAAATACTGATGAATTTGTAGAACCTGAACTAATTCATTATCCTACTTTTGATGAAGTAGACGGTCAAACTCGAATGATTCCTGCTTACTACTATAAACCAAAAGGCGAAGGTCCTTTCCCAGTAGTTGTTAGCTTCCATGGTGGCCCTGAAAGTCAGTTCCGTCCTGGATTTGCTTCTACTTATCAGTTCTGGTTGAATGAATTGGGTATCGCAGTAATTGCACCAAACGTAAGAGGTAGTGCTGGTTATGGCAAAACTTATTTGAAGCTTGATAATGGCTTTGACAGAGAAAATTCTGTAAAAGACGGCGGCGCTCTGCTTGACTGGATTGCAACTCAGCCGGAATTAAATGCTGAAAAAGTTTGCGTATTTGGTGGTTCTTATGGCGGTTACATGTCACTTGCTATGATGACAAATTATAATGATAGATTAGCTGCTGGTGTAGACATAGTTGGTATTTCTAACTTTGTTACCTTCCTTAAAAACACAAAAGATTACCGCAGAGATCTTAGAAGAGCTGAATACGGCGATGAAAGAGATGATAAAATGCGTGAATTCCAGGAAAAAATCGCTCCTTTGAATAACGCACAAAAAATCACTAAGCCTATGTTTGTTATTCAAGGATTTAATGATCCAAGAGTTCCTGCTTCAGAAGCTGAACAAATTGTGTCTAAAATCAGAGAAAACAAAGGCGATGTGTGGTACTTGCTTGCAATGGATGAAGGTCACGGTTTCCGTAAAAAAGGCAACAGAGATTATTACTCTAAATCAGTTGCTCTATTCCTTAAGACAATGCTAAAAGATAAGTAAATCTATATTTGAAATATAGTCTAAAGTAAAAGAGGCGTACATTTTTTTGCACGCCTCTTTTGTGTTTAAGTTAAAATCGTCAGTTTAAAATGCTATTTAACAACAGTATAACCTACTTTTTCAATAGCTTCTATGATTGTTTTGGAATCAACATCTCCTGAAACAACAGCTTTTTTGTCATTAAGATTTACTTCTGCTGATTCAACACCCGGAAGCTCTTTTAAGGCATTTTCAACATTATTTTTGCAGTGGTTGCAGGACATTCCTTCTACTGTAAATTCCTGTGTTTTTTCCATAACGGTTTCCTCTTCTTTAGTTCTGAAATACTTTCTGTAAATGGAAGCAAGAAGCATTGCTCCAAATACTATACCGCCAATCAGCTTAACTTCATAACTCAATACTTCATGGTCGTGATCCATAATCATCAATTTTGGAGATACATCAAGCAATGTAAAAATATAATCCAGTATGTAGCCCATAACTATAGATAGAATAATTACTGAGCCTAGGTATATACTAACTATTTTTTTACCTAGTGTATTCATTAGTATTGTCAAGCTGGCTGCATTTGTAGCAGGACCTACTGCAAGAAATACAAATGCCACGCCGGGCGAAAATCCTTTTAGCATAAGTGCAACTGCAATCGGAATTGAAGCAGTAGCGCATATATACATTGGAATGCCCACTAATATCATCAGTAGCATACCCAGAATACCACTGTTCAGAGCTTCATTTTCAAAGAAATTATCTGGAATAAAGAATGCAATCAAGCCTGATATTATTACACCTACAATAAATTGAATTGCAATATCATCCAAAAACTCTACAAATGCATAATTGAACATTTTTTTGAATTTATTTCCATCAGAAGTTGGTTTGTCACTTCCGCAACCGCAGGAGTCGCCATCGCAGCTATCTTCATCAGCGGAACTAGTTTGCGTTGTACTTGCATCCATGATATTGAATAATCCGCTCATATCTTTAGGTTTTTCTACTTCTTTTGGCTTTGGCTTATCAAGAAGTGAAACTGTCATACCTCCTGCAAGACCCATTATTAAAGCGGCAAAAGGTCTGAATACTGCAAATACCCACCCCATCATTCCATAAGTGGCAACGATTGAGTCTATCCCGGTTTGAGGAGTAGATATCAAAAATGAAGTAGTAGCAGAACTTGCAGCTCCGTTTTTCTTCATGTATACAGCTGTTGGAATTACGCCACATGAACAAAGAGGCAGAGGTATTCCAAAAACAGCAGCCTTAAAAACAGAAGCAAGACTGTTATCTCCAATATGCTTAAGGACTAATGCTTTTGTAAAAAACAAGTGTAATATACCGACAAAAAATAATCCGAAGAGCATATAGGGCGCCATTTCAAGAAATAAATTCCATATTTCATATAACAAATCAATCATAACAAAATTCCATATTAGCCTAAACTAAAATACTACAGACGAATATAAGTAATGATAGTTTCCGGTCAAAGAATTTTATAGATTTTATCTCAACGGTTACTTAAAGTATACAAATTACGAATTTATATATGACATAAATATGAGATTTAGTACAAGTATGTATAAAATATAAATATTTTTTATACTTTTACATAGATGATAACAACAATTATAAGTGACTAGAGGTTATGATAAGATATATAACAGTATGTTTGATATTACTAATTTTTACTTCTTCATTTCTTGCTTCTGAATATTTTGATGATTACATGAAAAGAAATGCGTGTCTCTACCCTTGGGAACAGGATACTACATATTTGGATAAAGATAGTTTATGGACAGAATTTTATCTTACAAAAGCTGCCGCATATACGAATACAAACCAGGATTCAGCATTATTTTATTTGAAATTGTCAGAAAAAAAGATAGACAAAGCAGAACTTGACTACCTAAAACCGGATCTATATTTTAAATATGGCAATTTTTATTTCTTCATAGATAAACAAGAAGAAGCTATAAATAATTTCAATCTAAGTCTTAAGCATTCTGAAAAATATGAAGATTCACTTACCGCCAGTATGTGTTTTACTAATTTAGCTCTGATTTATTCCTACCAATCGAAGGACGAAAAATTTTTAAAAGCATCAAAAAATGCCATTAAATATAACAAAGCTGTAAATAAGCATATGTCCAATATCAAGATTTGGTCTGCACTTGCTGATTATTATGCCGCACAAAAAGATACATCTCTTGCTTTGGAAGCAGCACAGATGTCTCTGCAATCAGCAGAGGATTCTGATAATTTTGTGTGGATACCATGGGCACAGAATCAATATGCACTTTTACTTTTAGATTTTGGAAATATTACTAAATCAGATAGTATAGTTTCTACACTTATTCCAATAGCTGACACAATATACTATAAAAAGCTTGCTAAAGAAATTTACAAAACAAAAGCTGTTATAAGTAATCTACAGCATGATGGAAAAAATGCTATAAAATTTCTTGATAAAGCAAAGCAGATGGCAAAAATGTCTTGTTCATTTGATTCATTAGATTTTGAGCTCAACTATGCAGATGCTTATGCAAATAATCAGAACTACGAAATTGCAATAGAGAAATACAAGAATGTGTTAGTTGCACATAGTAATATATTTGAATTGGGATTAAAGCTAAAAACCATTGATAAACTAATAAGTTTATTGAAATCTACTAAAAAATATAAAGAGCTGGCATTTGTATTTGAACGCAGAAAAAATCTATATGAAGAATATATGCATAATCAAAATTTGGATTTAAGAAAAAAATATGAAGTAGAGCTGCATTTGCAGGATCATGAGATAGAAACAAAGGATGCCCTTTTAGAAGCCAATAAGGAGGAGCAAAAAGCAAGGTATTTTGCTCTAGGATTTATTGCTTTTCTTTTTATTGCAATTGCTTTTGCTATAAGGCTTAGAATATCAAAAAAACAATACGCTTTGGAATTGGAAAATTTGAAGTTGCAAAAGATGATTGACTATAATAAACAGGAAAGTATTTTAAAGCAGAAGGAAAGCGAGCTTTTTGAACAAACTAAAACTTTAGCTGAAAAACAGGATATCATAGCTAAACTGGAAAAAGAAGTTGAGAATAATAAAGCTTTAAATTTACCTACTTATAGTATGGAGCAAATAATAAAAGAAATCCAAATTAACAATATGAACTTAGAATCTTTCGATTTAAAATTTAATGAAATTCACCCCGATTTTTATACGAAGATGCATCAGGCAACTCCGGAATTATCGCAAGCCGAAATCAGAATTAGTGCTTTTATTAAGTTGAATATGAACACCAAAGAAATTGCGAGCTTGTTAAATGTATCACCATCAACAGTTGATAACCACAGATTTAAAGTCCGAAAAAAATTAGGTTTAGCAAAAGGTGAAAATCTATTTGAAGCAATTCAAAATATTGAGATTTCATAACTATATATTCATCAACAATTTGCGTCAATAGGTGATTTTTGTGAGATAATCTTTTTATACTTTATCGTTAGATTCAGCATCGAGAAACAACTCAAAATTTACTTAGAGGCTCAAAATGAAAAAAATCATTTTACTCAGTTTTTTATTGCTAGGGATATTTAGCAATATCCTGTTTGGAGCATCAAATGATTTAAAAGAATTTATATCTGAAGGCAATGTCCTGGGTTTTGCTGATAACTACTATGTAATCGCATCGATGGAAAGAATGTTGAAGGTAGAAATGCTAGGCGGAAATGCAGAACCAGAATATTCTTCTAAAGCGAAATGTCCGGGAAACAAGGATTTCGACAAAGTTAGTTACCAAAATTTGTGGGAAGGAGTAGATCTTGTACTGGAAAAAGAAGCTGGCTCTATTTTGAAGTCTACCTATTTTGCTAAAAGTGCAAATCTTGTTGAGAATATACACCTTCGTTATAACAGAAATGTGGAGATAAGCAAACAAGGGAACTTAGTAATCAGCTATGAAAATGGCCAAATGAGAGAGAGTCGACCGGTTGCCTGGCAAGTAATTAACGGCAAACGTAAGTATATTAATGCTGAATACAGGCAAATTTCTAACCAAGAAATCGGATTTAATATTTCTGACTATGATAGTAATTTTCCGGTTGTGATAGATCCATCTCTTACATGGTATACTTTTCATGGTAGCACAAATTATGATGGCGGTTATGCGATTGCGACAGATGCAGCTGGCAATATCTATGTTGCCGGTTATTCACAACTTCTAGAATGGGGTTCCAACGTAATTAACCACCATTCAGGCCAAGATAGAGACATCTGCGTAGTTAAGCTAAATTCCAGTGGTGTATACCAATGGAATACTTTTTTGGGTGGATCAGGTAGTGATGGAGCTAATGCAATAGTCCTAGATGCAGCCGGAAATATTTATGTAGAAGGCGGATCCGGAGCTTCATGGGGAACAAATATATTAAATCCATTTGCTGGTGGATCTGATATATGCGTAGTTAAGCTTAATTCAGATGGTGTTTATCAGTGGAATACTTTCATTGGTGGAGCAGGTAATGACTCCTCTGAAGAAGGTATTGTTCTGGATGACACAGGTAACATATATATAGCAGGTACTTCATGGGCCTCATGGGGAACAAATATATTAAGTCCTTACGTTGGTGGTACTGATTATGTTTTAGTCAAATTAAACAGCAGTGGCGTATATCAATGGAACACTTTCTTTGGAGGTCCCGGAAATGAATACCAAAGGGCAGTTGCTATTGATGGATCAAATAATATCTATATTGGTGGACGTACAGATGTTAGCTGGGGAACAAATATAATAAATCCTTACGTTGGCGGAGGAGCTAATAGTATATGTGTTACAAAAGTTAACTCAAGCGGTGTTTATCAATGGAACACCTTCTTTGGCGGTAATTTGACTTACCATGAGCTAATTGACATGACAACAGACGCTGCTAATAACATTTATTTTACAGGTTATTCTTATGGTACCTGGGGCACTCCAATTAGTGCATTCACAAGTACAGGTGGTTTAAACGATATTTGTGTGGCAAAATTAGCAAGCGATGGTAGCTTAACGTGGAATACTTTTTTAGGTGGAACCGGTCGTGAAGAAGGATATGGCATAGCACTGGATGCTGTTGGAGATATTTATATCTCAGGTCATGCCTATGCAGATTGGGGAAGTAATGTAGTTATAGATAATTACCACTCCTTATGTGATATGGGGCTATGTAAATTATCAAATAATGGGGTCTATCAATGGAATGCGTTTATTGGTAGTAACGAAAATGAGTTTGGAACAGATATCGCAGTAGATTCTGAAGGATTCATAGTATTTACAGGATGGGGCGGTTATTACCAATGGACTGGAGGAATAAATCCAAACACAGGTAGCGCAACTGATTTTATTATTATGAAAGCTTCTAACCTTTCCCTACCAAGCATTACTACAACAGCATCTTCAAATGTAACAGAAGGCTCTGCCACATCCGGTGGTGATGTGACCTCAGATGGCGGTGACGCTGTAACTGCTCGTGGTATATGCTGGAATACAGGCGGGACTCCAACTACAGCTGATAATAAAACAACAGATGGAACCGGAACGGGTGCATTCGCTAGCAATCTCACAGACTTGCTACCAAATACTACATATTATGTTAGAGCTTATGCTACTAATACTGCAGGAACTGGATATGGTAACGAGATTAGCTTTACAACATTAGATCTTTCAGTATCAATTTCTACTGCTCTAAAAGTAAGCGATACGCAATATACTTTTACAAGCGATATTACTAATCCCAATACTATAACAATTTTAGACAAAGGTATAGTTTGGAGTACCTCTCAAAATCCAACAACTAGTGCAAATAACGGAACAGTCTCTTCCGGAGCGGGAAGTTTACAATTTACTGAGGACGTTACAGGCCTGTCTGTAGGCCCGGGCTATTATGTAAGAGCTTATATTACTACATCCAATGGAACTTTTTACTCTAGCCAGGTGAACTTTGGCGTAGTGCCAACCTTGCCTGAATGGGGACTTATTTTGCTTGCAGGTGGCTTTTTAGTCACCGGAGGCTGGTTCATGTTTAGAAAGTTTATGTAAAGATAAATATCTAATACTTAATTTAAATTTTTTTAGTCTTGCATGCTTCGATTATGCAAGACTAAAAAAATGTATACCAACTAAAATCTAAATTGAATAATAAAACCTGTTAATACAAATTCAATTATCGAAATTTGGTATATTGTAGGATCATAAAATCTAAGATTTATCTAATCATGAAAAAACTTGTACTATTTTTTATATTCTTTTCTTGGATGGTGGTTGAAGCAAATTATTTTGATGATTATCTAAAAAGACATAATTCCAAATATCCGTGGCAGATAGACACTTCATATTTAAACTCGGATAGCGTATGGGCAGAATTTTATTTGCAAAAAGTCGACGCTTATTATGCAAGCAATCCTGATTCAGCAGTTTTTTATATCAAAAAATCAGAAGCTGAAATAACGGAAAAGCAATTGGATTATTTAAAGCCCAAACTATATTTTAGACATGCAAATTATCTTTATACACAGGAAAAATTGGACGATGCTATCAGTCTTTACGAAAAAGCATTTATCTCTGCTGAAAGTCATAAAGATACTTTAATTGCAAGCTTAAGTTTAACCAATCTTGCACTTCTTAATTCCTATCAATCCAATGATTATGAATTTTTGAAATATGCCAAAGAAGCGATCAAATACAATGAATTTTTAAAAATTCACGTCGCTAATATGAGAATATGGCTGATGTTGGGACATTACTATCTAAAACATCATGACACCATTCAAGCAGTTGAATGTAGCTATACCGGTGTGGAATCTGCAGTTGCTTCCGGATTCTTTAAATGGATTCCGTGGGCTAAGACTCAATATGCTATGTGCCTCTCCTCTCTAAATAAACTTAAATCTGCTGATAGCATTATGACGGAGCTTATGCCAATTGCTGATACAATTAGCGATCATCACGTAGCTCAGGAAATGTATTTAGCAAAAGCTAAGACATCCAATTTTTTAGCAAATGGTGACGAGGCTTTAAAATATATAGACAAAGCTGAAAATATTTACCCAATATCTTCTACTTTTGATTCTCTGGACTTCAATGTTACTTATGCAGATGCTTATGCAAATCTGGGACAGTATGATAAAGCAATAGCTCTATATAAAATAGTTTTATCGAAACAATCCGATAAGTTTGACTTATACTTGCGCATAGAAACTATAGACAGATTGATCAGAGCCCTGACGGCTACAAATAGGTACAAAGAATTGGCTAAAATATGGCCGGAAAGAAAAAAACTATATGAAAAATATACGCATTTGCTTGATTTGGATCTTAGAACTAAACATGAAGTAGAATTGAAGCTTCAGGATAATGAGATAAAAACTAAAACTGCTCAATTAGAAGTTCAAGAATCAGATCAAAGAAGTCAGCTGCTTGCATTTATAGTAATTATTATTTCTTTTAGTGCTGTTATGCTTGTTGTGAGGAGCAGAATTGCGAAAAAGCAATTACAATTGAAACTGGAGAATACAAATCTTCAGAAAACTATTGAAATCAATAAACATCTTAGCGAAATAAAACAAAAGGAAAATGAGCTTTTAAAACATACCAAAATAATAGCTGAGAAGCAGGAAATTATTTCTAAATTGCAAGTAGAGATTGATAAGAATAAATCTCAAAATATACCCACTTTTAGTTTAGAACAAGTAATGGAGGAAATACAAAAAGAAACAATGAGCCTGGAATCTTTTGATCTCAGATTCAATGAATTATACCCCGATTTTTATCAAATATTATCATGCCAATACAACGCACTTACTCAAGCTGAGATTCGAGTATGCGCTCTAGTTAAATTAAATATGAGCTCAAAAGAGATCGCAAACCTCTTATGTGTCTCTCCATCTACTGTAGATAATCACAGATTTAAGATCAGAAAAAAGATGAACCTAGAAAAAGGTTGTAATCTCTTTGATGCAATTCAAAACTTATAGACTTCCCAAGTTTAATAATAACAATCAGTTAAGATTGTAGGTGATATATGTGAGATGCACATCCACTTGTATAATACTATATTCAATCCATTATTTCTCGCATTTCAAAAGTAAAAATACAAATACTCTGATTATAGATAGCACTAAATACTCAATCAAACAAATCCCTCTTTGTTTGATTGAGTGCAATTCTATTTGAAGATACAAACAAAATTACTTTTGAATAAAGAGATGAGATATGAAGAACTTCCTCTGCCTTCTTGCTCTGCTTGTATGGTCAGTTAGTTGCATGCAAGCCCAATCCTGGAATGAAATTATTAAAACAGTTGCTTCGGACAGAGCCACTGAAGATAATTATGGATACTCTGTAGCTATTGATGGCGAACATGCCGTTATTGGAGCGAGAACTAAAGACGTTATGGATAACGGGACTTTAAGACAGCAAACCGGTGCTGTCTATTTTTTACATTATGAAAATGGATCCTGGAATGAAATCCAAGCTGAAATCATTCCTGAAAGCATGAGTAATGAGCAGTACTTTGGTTTTTCTGTAAGCATCTCCGGTAATTATGCTTTAGTCAGCGCACCGGGAAAAAGCTCACGCAGAGGTAGTGTCTATGTTTATCGCTATGAAAACGGAATTTGGATTTATTCTCATGTGATTACTGCATTTGATGCAGAACTTTCTGATGAATTTGGCTACTCAGTGAGTATGTCCGGTGATTATGCAATTATCGGTTCTAGATATGAAGATCATGATGAAACCGGTAGTATTCTGACAAAAGTCTCAAATGCCGGAAGTGCTTATATATACCACTTGACTGATACTACTTGGGCTCTGATGCAAAAAATTGTTGCTTCGGACCGAGAAAGTAGTGACAACTTTGGCTTTTCTGTTTCCATTTCAGGCGACTATGCAATAGTAGGTGCTTACGGCGAAGATCATGATCTGAATGGTAGCAGTAAAAAATCTGCTGCAGGCAGTGCTTATATATACCATAACGATAACGGTACCTGGTCGGAAGTAACAAAAATTGTTGCCTCCGACAGAGCAAGTTATGACAATTTCGGCTATAATGTCTGTATTGATGGCAACTATGCAATCGTAGGTGCAAGAAATGCGGATGCCTCCGCCGGAAGTGCATATGTATTTTATAACAATAACGGCTCCTGGAGCGAAACTCAAAACTTAGAACCTGAAGATCTGGAAGGTGGTGACCTATTCAGCTTTGCTATCAGTATAGATGGCAATTATGCTGTAATAAGTGCTTACCGTGATGACACAGATGCAGGAAGTTTATATACATACAGAAATATGGCTGGTACGTGGGTACAAAACAGCAAAGTTGTTTCTTCTGATATAACAGATAATGACAACTTTGGCTTTTCAGTTGCCATGTCCGGAGATCAAATAATAGCAGGTGCTATTTATGAAAACCATGATGCTGCCGGTGGAAATGAAATAAATCATGCAGGCAGTGCTTACTTCTTTAAAGCAGATTACTCTCCTATACTTGCGCCTACAGAAGTAAGTGAAATTACAGAGGCGACTGCTGTTAGTGGTGGTGAAATAGTTAATACCTTTGGTGAAAATATTACTGCCAAAGGTATTTGTTGGAACACGGATGGAAATCCTTCCACAGCTGATGCTCACACTAATGAAGGCACAGGCACAAATACTTTTAACTGTAACTTGACAGGTTTACAGCCAAATACAACATATTATGTAAAATCATACGCAACGAGCATACAAGGAACCGGATACGGTGACCAGACTAGTTTTTCTACTCCAAACCTTTCTGTACTTATCTCAGATGTAGTAAAAGTAAATGACACAGAGTATACTTTTACTAGTGAGATAATTAACCCCAATTCCATTTCAATCACAGGAAAAGGATTTGTTTGGAGTATTAATCAAAATCCGGATTTAACATCTAATTCCGGTTCCATTTCTTCCGGTTCAGGTGATGGTATGTTTACTGAAGATGCATCAGGAATCTCCCTGGGTGCAGCATACTATATAAGAGCCTATATCTCCACAACAAACGGAACTTACTACTCAGATCAAATTGCTTTTGGTACAGTGCCAACTTTACCGGAATGGGGAATTATGCTCCTCGCTGGCGGCTTTGTAATCACAGGCGGCTGGTTTGTATTTAGGAAATATATGTAATAAATAAATTGAGGAGACCTCAAATGAAAAAGCTATTGTATGTAGTTATCTCGCTAATGATGCTATTAGTTACTGAGATTTATAGTCAGACTTATACTTTAACTCTCAATGCAAAAAAGAAAACTCAAGATTCCCTAACAATTAACAGTGATTTGAATTCTTCTTGTGGCAGCAACTTCAACAACCCATGTTGTAAAGTCTTGTATGGTGCGTATTCATTTTCTTTGGGAGATCATAAAGCTAAAACATATACCCTCTACCTTTCCAGGAGAATAGATGTAAAAAATATCCTTGTTTCCTATCATGTTAATGCTGATGGTGTATATATGAAGTTTTACAATGGTACTAAGCTTATAAAATCACGCCACATGAACAAAAAGGGATGGTATTACAATATAGGAGCGGATAATATTAACAAAATTGAGTTTGTTAGTAACGGGACATCAGCGGGCGGGGCAATAGACTTCCAAAAAATTCAATATGATCTTTCTACTATTACAATACCACTTCTCAGTACTGAAAATGCAAGTCAAATATTGGATAGCTCTGCTACTTTAAATGGTAATGTTTTTTCTGATGGTGGAGATAGTTTAGATATTCGAGGTTTCGAGTATAGTACTATTAATAATTTTGCTGTGGGTACCGGAACAAGAGTTACATCCGGTATTGAAACAGGTCTGTATCAAATTGAAATTACTAATTTAGTACCGAAGACTAAATACTACTTCCGTGCATTTGCCGAAAATCTGAGAGGTATTAAATGGGGATTACAAAAGGCATTTGTAACTTTAGGACTACCTGTATTAACTACAGATAACATGATTTCAATAACTGACAGCTCGGCAAGATCAGGAGGAGTAATATCAGATAATGGTGGGACTGCAATTCTTGAATGTGGTTTGTGTTGGAACACAGTAGGCTCGCCCACTATCTCAGACTTTACAACTTCGGTGAGTATTCTTAGTGACTTTGATAGTGATATTACAAATCTTGAAGAGAATACATTATACTATGTCAGATCTTACGCTACTAATAAAATTGGCACTAACTATGGTGATGAAAGAACATTATATACTTTGGCAAAAATTCCAAATGCACCTATCATAAATAATCCGACTGCAACAACTGCAACACTTATCATAGATTCGATCGGTAATAATACAAAAACCAGATATGCTATTCAGGAATCCACTACAGGAAAATATGTCCAATTTGACGGCACTTTAGGTAATAATAAAGTGTGGCAGCAAAACTACAAATGGGGAGCAATTAATCTAAATGGCTTATATAGAGCGACAATATATTCTTTTAAAGTCCAGGCAATTAATTTAAAAAATGTCCCAAGTCTGTATGGTTTGGAGCAATCCTTGACAACCAATAAAACAGCTCCTGTTTTAGCACCAAATCCTAATCTACAAGAATATATAAACTCTTCTGCACTTGCAGGTGGAAATATATTAGATGATGGAGGCGCAGAAATTACAAGTTCCGGTATATGTTGGAATAGCTCAGGAGATCCAACCACTTCGGATAATAATATTGTTTACAATGCAACACTTGGAGAATATATGTGCAATATAAGCGGACTAGTTCCCGGTGCAAACTACCATGTCAGAGCTTATGCTACAAATGAGTTAGGTACCACCTATAGCAATGATCTAAGTTTTGCTACAATTGAAATTTCAGCCTCAATAGAAAAAGTTCTGAAATTATCAGATACTTTATATCAAGTCACAACTACCATAAGTAATCTATCCGAAACTGCAATATTAGACAAAGGTTATGTTTGGGGGACTTATGAAAACCCAACTTTAGAAACTAACTATTCTACTATTTCCGGCGGAACAGGAGAAGATCAATTCTCCAACAATCTAAATGTTCCTATAGGTCCGGGATATTTTGTCAAAGCTTATGTAACTACAGAAGCTGGCACTTACTACTCAGATCAAATCCACTTTGGTGTAGTACCTACTTTACCGGAATGGGGCTTGATATTATTGGCAGGTGGCTTTGTAATTACAGGTGGCTGGTTTATGTTTAGAAAGTTTATGTAAAAATTTTGTTTTAGTTCAACTTTAAACATTACTCAAATAAAATTTTAATAGCACTACAGGCAAAATGACTGTAGTGCTTTTTTGCATATGTCAAATTTACAGTAAAAGATGATAATATGGCAGAAGTATTTATGCCTTTTTGACAGGGTCTCAATTGCAAAATGCCAATATGTCGCTATAAAATGTCATTATGACTCATTTTAAGTTTTGGCACGGTTTTGCTAATACACTATTACGTAAGCGAAATTGAAACAAACAAAGCAAAATATATAAAAGGAGTTTAAAAATGACAATGATTAAATTCGACCCGGTTAGACATTTTGAAAATATGTCTCGCAAAATGCAAAGTTTTGCAAATGAAGCAGAAAAAGGATTTGTATTCGAAAAAGGTGGTTTCACCCCTAGAGTAGATATCACAGAATATGACAATAAGGTAGTTGTAAATGCGGAAGTTCCGGGATTGACAAAAGAAGAAGTAAAAGTATCGGTAAATGAAGAAAGAATCTTGACAATCAAAGGCGAAAAGAAAAAACCTGAACTAAAAGAGGGCGAATCGCAAATCCGCATGGAACGTTCTTTTGGTGAGTTTTCAAGATCATTTGTTCTTCCTGAGGATATTGATTTAGAAAATATCAAAGCTTCATTTAATCAAGGTCTTTTAGAACTGACTTTAGGCAAGAAAGAACCTGAAGCACCAAAAGAAATTAATATCACTATTGAATAATTTGAAGATAGAGTCCGGTGAGAAAACGAATCCCATAGCATTGGTATAAGACACATAAGAGCGTTTTCATAGCACCAGTATTAAAGAAACAGAATGACAGTAAGAATGCATCGGACTCTTCTTTTTTCAATTCCCCTCTTTTCAAATAGAGGTGGCTCGCCAGAGGCGAGACGGGGTATTCGAAATAGTGTATACTTTATTCAATAAAAGAAAATCACTTTAACCTCAAATAATTAGAAGCAAAAAATAAAACATAAACCACCCCGCCCTCAAATATGAGGGGAAGAAAAATGAAAAGGTTGGATAATGAAAAATTAGGATGGAATAGGGTGGTTTGGAAAGTAGATTTGAAAAGAAATATCAGCAAAAAACAAAGCAAAAAAAATATAGGAGATTTAAAAATGGCAGTAGTAAGATTTGATCCTTTTAGAGGATTTGAAAAAATAAACAAGAGAATGGGGCAATTAGTAGACGATATGGAAAGAGGATTTAGAGTAGAGTACGGATCATTTGCCCCTACGATCGACATAGTAGAAGATGAAAAGACTTTGAAGCTCTTTGCTGAGCTTCCCGGTATTCCGAAAGAGCAGGTAAAAATCACTGTAAACGAAGAAAAAGTGCTTATTATCAAAGGCGAAAAGAAAAGATGTGAGGAAGAAACTGACGAATGCAAGGAAAAAGCTTATATCAGAGCAGAAAGAAGTTTCGGCGAGTTTTCCCGCTCTTTCCAATTACCGGAAAATATCAAGACCGACTCAATTAGTGCAAAGTATGATAACGGCGTACTTAATATATCCTTAGATAAAAAAGAGCCGGTTAAGCCAAAAGAAGTAGAAGTGACGATAGACTAAAATTGAATTGATTATATTTTGTTCGAGGTCTCGAACAACAGCAAGGAAAAAAGAATCTTTAGTTTTTTACCCAAAAACAAATTGACCAAATAGTTTAGTTAAATTAACAAATCGGAGGTGTATTATGACTTTAGTAAAATATGATCCTTTTACCGGTGTAGACAGCGTAATCCGCAGAATGGACAGATGGATGGACGGATTTAACAGAAGAAGCATGGTGTTTGATAACACCGGATGGATGCCAAAAATTGACGTACACGAAGAGGTGGACAGATTTTGGATATCTGCGGAGCTGCCCGGTATAGTTAAAGAAGATGTAAAAGTAAGAGTGAATGACGAAAATATGCTTATTATCTCAGGTGAAAAGCATAGAATATTTGAAGAAAAGGATGGCGAAGATAATAAGCGTCTGGTTCGCTCTGAAAGATCCTATGGTAGTTTTACACGCTCTTTCATATTGCCCGATAATGTAGATAAAGAAAGCATAAAGGCAAAATATGAAAATGGTGTGCTGAACTTGGAAATATTGAAGAAAGAACCTGAAAAACCAAGCGAAACAGAAATAAAAATAGACTAAATTTTCCGGCCTCTTAGCTAACACGCAATGGAAATGGTATTTAAAAGGAAAAGTCGTACACGATAAGTGTTCGGAAATTTAATCAAAAGAGACTCCTCTACCCTCGGAGTCTCTTTTTTTATGCAATTCTGCTACTCATTTCTTTCAAACCTTATAGATATATTAAAAATATATTTATATATTTGCATTATTAGTTGTTGTATTTCAATACCTGAAGTAAGTTTGGAATACTCCAATTCTTCTTAATATTCCAGGATATAGCGAGAAAAAATAATGCAAAAGATGCTTCTGCTTTTCATGTTTATTATTTTATCAGCACCAAAATTGTTTGCTGAAGAAGACGTAGGAGAAGTCTTCAAAAATCTGTATGCTGAGCAAAATTATGATGAGATATTAAAACATCTGGACGAATCAGAGGACTATTCCTCAAAGGCTCTTTACTATTTCGGAATGGCGTATTACATGAAATCTGATGACCAAAATTGTCTGAAGTATTTGAATAAGTGCATAGACAAAGATTCTTCTAATCTGGATGCTTATTTCATAATAGGTAAGACATATTACTATATGTCAGAATATGAGAAATCAATTCTTAATATTCGAAAAGCAATTAGCATTGATTCTACAAGATCCATTTTTTACAGTGGACTCGCTGATACATATCTGGAATTGCAAAATACTGACTCTGCACTCAAATATTATCAGATTTCGTATGATTTGGGCGACGCTCCGGAACAGACATATTTCATGTTACCACAGGTTTATGGCGCTCTGAATATGAATGACAAGGTGATAGAATATTCCTACATCGCTAAAGAACAAATAGCTAGAGACACCGATAGATATTTGATTGTGCTATATAATATTGGATTGTTCGAATATCTTGCGCATAATTATGATAAGGCTGAGGATGCACTAGTCGAACTTTTAAGCATTAAACCGGATGACTATTTAAGTATTCCAAAATTGATCCAGGTTTATTACGCAAAGAAAAAATATGATATGGCTAAGCCTCTAAAAGAAGTTTTATATGAGGCAGAAAAAAAAGGACTGTTAAACGAGCCTATGGATTTTATGTTCTGTTTTGATCAATTCACTTGGAATGGGAAGCATATTCAAGTTCATGAACGCTACGCAGAGCCTGATGGAAAGTTATATTATAAACATTTATTCTATATCCTGGATGAAGACGAGAATATAGAGTTCAGAATACAAACAGAGAACTCACCAATCCTTGTCTCAATGGGAACAGGTAAGTACTTGCTGGGTATGAATAAAGGTGACATGCATTATACTTTTAACATAGGATTTGGAGAAGATTTTAATTATGAAGAGCTGAAACAAGCTGTTATAGATATTCTGGATGGGAAAATCAAACCGGGAGCTTCTTCAACACGGGCTTCAGAATAGAAAGATAGAAATCCCTGAGATAAATACTTATCGCGGGGATTTTTTTTTGCTCTACTTTTTGATACCCTTAACGAATCCTTTTATCATATCATAGATAATACTGAAACTGAATATTCCCAAGATAGTTGCAGAGAATATACTCAACAAAAATTGGATTATTGAGGATTCCAATCCCATTTCTAAAGTCAAAAGAATGATTTGAAAGTCGAACAAAAATAAAGAAAGTACTTTTAATATAAGATGCGACTTAGTTTGTTTAGTTTCAATCATTTCCTGGCCAAAACTGAAGCGGGCACCGTTCCACAATAAAAACAAACAACAAGTACTCATTATGAAGTAGTAAAGTCCATTTCCAGCACCTGAAAGAATCAGTAACTTCATATTGATCACATCAGGGTTAGAAAACATTACAAACAACAGAATAAGATACATCATAAATATAGAAACAATCGCAAGTATTTTTAAAGCTTTCATAATAGGATTTTTGAAATGTTAATAGATGGAGGCAATATACTAGTTTTTTAACTTACAACCACAACTTGAATATTGTTTTTCCGGGTTCGGAATCAGCAGCAATTTTGCCGCCGTGGAGTCTTATAATTTGACTGACCAGGCTTAGACTAATACTACTACCTGTTCTTTCTGATAATACTGAAACTTTTCAAATTATTTAATTACGCAACGAGTTAATCTTTTTATACTTTCGGATTGCCAATTGGTTTCGTTCTCAAATTTATATGCTGCCCTTTCTTGTACGATACCTAAACCAGGAATAATTATAATTCCTTGCTCTTGAAACATAGAACCCTTCTTTTCATCCATATAGAGTTTAATGCTTTCTCTTTTTGTTTCAAATAAGGATATCTCTTCTACATTCATGTTCCAAAGCTCTCCATACAAATTTAATGTGGCCATGTTTTTTGCTTGACTGATTGACAGTCTGCTTTTTATCATTTTTTCTGCATTTTCAATATTTTCAATATTTTTTACCATCATTAAGTAAGAGTTATGTTCAAATACCCAGCGAGAATCTTTTTCTTGCTTACTTTTACCATCTTTATGTATGTTACTATACTCAACTAAGTTGTATACAATAATAGATTGAGTTTTGTATCTTACATTTTGTGATTTTTCAATAATCTGTTTTATTTCAGCAGTTTTATCTGTTGAAATTAATTCATACTCCCACTCATTACCTACCTTCAAAGGAATCAGCATGTCTGAGGTATTTGTGTTTGCCGGAAGAACAACTGTAAATGGAGTAGGCTGCTCATTTTTTTTGCAGGAGACTAAAATAAAAGAGAATAGAATCCCAATTAAGAACAATTTTTTCATGTTAAAATCCATAATTATTATGATGCTAATATTAATCAATCACAATAATACTGAATAATATTCATATATCAGAGCTTTATTTTAGGCATAAAATCAATTTCAATAATTAATAAAGTAGGATTACAACCACAACTTGAATATTGTTTTCCCGGGTTCGGAGTCAGCAGCAATTTTGCCGCCGTGCAAGCGCATAATCTGGCGCACTAAGCTTAACCCTATGCCACTGCCTGTGCTTTTGGTAGTAAAGAAAGGAATAAATATCTTTTCTAGATTATCTTTTAAAATACCGCTGCCATTATCTTCCACTTCTATAAGCATTTTTGCTTTTTTATCAGTAAAAGCACGAAGCCAAATTCTCTTAGATTCTTCCTGGCGGACGGCGTCCTTTGCATTTAAAAGGAGATTAAGAATTACTTGTTCCATAAGAGCAGGATCCGCTGCAATTTTCAAATCTTCAGGAATAATTTCTATATAGCAATTGATATTCTTTTCTTCAAATTCGTGTTCCATCAATCTTACAACGTTGCCAAATAATTCCGAAACAGGAAATACTTCAATATTTGGTTTTGGCAATTTTACTAAGCCGCGGAATGATTTAACATAAGACATCAAACCTTCGCTTCGAGAACGTATAGTTCCCAAAGCTTCTTTAATGTCATCTACTATTTCATCATCCTCTCCTTCATATTCGTCCACGATATCGAGTGCAGTTTCTGAAAGAGATGAGATTGGAGTTATGGAATTCATGATTTCGTGAGTCAGAACTCTTACTAAATCCTGCCATGAGTCAAGCTCTTTTTCTTCAAGCTCCTGGCTAATGTTGTGCAAAGTAAAGAGTCTGAATCTATCTTCCTGAACTATAAATTCGGAACAGCTTAGAACCATATCTTTGCTGCTTTGTCCGCTTTTAAGAAAGATTTTATCTCCGTGAGTAAGGGCTTCAATATCTTCTGCATATCTTGGGAATGCTTTTTGAAGATCTTCTTCTTTACTGATATCTTTTAATCCGGTAAATAGTCTTGCTTTGGAGTTTGTTAAAACCGGATTGCCTGATGTATCAAATACAACTATTCCGGAGTTAAGCTGATGTACCATTTTTTCTAAAAATCTATAGAATTTTTCCTGTTCTGCTTTGTTTTCTCTAAAAATTTCTATCACTTTATTAAGCTCTTTGGTTAGCTCAGACATAGTGCCACCGTAGTGGGGAGTATAGAAATTGGCAGAGAAGTCTGATTCTTTCACAGCTGAAAGAAATTTGAGAACTTCTTTATTTGTTCTGTCAGTGAAGATAATAATATCATAAATTTGATAGAAAAATAAGAGAGCCAGAACTATCCAAACCGGATATATATTACTAAAGGCAATAAAAAAGCCAAGCATAATAGCATTAAGTGCTAATGTTAAAGCTCTTGCTACTATTCCTAATCTATGGCTTTTCAAAATCATAGTCCGTGTTTTTCCAATCGTCTGTAAAGAGAAGTGCGAGTTAGTCCTAATTCTTTTGCAGCTTTTGAGATATTACCTGCGTGTTTTTCCAGTACTTTTATAAGAACTGTTTTTTCGACATGATCTAAGTTGTAGCTATTGAAACTTAAGTCATTGCCTGATTCATCTATTTCGTTAAGAGCAAAGTCTTCAGGTTGCAAAAGCTCATTTTCAGAAAGTATAATAGCTCTTTCCAATATGTTTTGCAATTCGCGCACATTACCAGGCCAGGCGTGTTGCATAAGTTTATCTTTTGCTCTTTTACTTATTCCTTTTATTGGATTTGAGTATTTTTTGGAATATTTTTTAAGAAAATGCTCTGCTAAAAGTATAATATCTTCACCTCGCTCTCTCAGCGGAGGCAAGTTAATTTCCACTGTATTGATTCTATAAAGCAAATCTTTACGGAAATCGCCGGAAGCAACTCTTTCACTTAGATTTTCATTTGTAGCTGTGATAAGTCTTATATCTATATCAATTTGTTTTGAAGAACCGACTTTACTTATTTTTCTACTTTCAAGCGCTCTTAGTATTTTAGACTGCAGGTGAAGAGGAATATTTCCAATCTCATCTAAAAATAGAGTCCCACTTTCTGCTATTTCAAAGCGACCTATTTTATCACTTTTTGCATCTGTAAAAGCACCTTTCACATGACCGAAGAGCTCAGATTCAAAAAGATTTTCATTCATAGAACCCATGTCTACACTTATAAAGCTTTTATCGTTTCTTTTGGAATATTTATGAAGCGAGCGAGCGACAAGCTCTTTACCAGTACCGTTTTCACCTAGAATTAGAATATTTGCATCTGTGGCGGCTACCTTTTTTATATCTGCAAAGACTTTCTGCATTTTAGCGGATTCTCCTATAAAATCGGAGAAAGGCTTTGCGGAATCATTTTGCAGCTCTCGGTTAATATGTGTGAGAGTATTGATTTTGTCTCGACTGATTTTTAATTGCAGTGCAGCAGAAATAGTTGCCAGTAGCTTTTCGTTTTGCCAGGGTTTAAGAACAAAGTCAGTGGCGCCGTATTTTATGGCTTTTACAGCGGTGTCGACATCGCCGAATGCAGTGATCATAATGACAATTTGTTCGGGGAAGATAGTTCTGATTTTTTCCAGCCAGTAGAATCCTTCGCTGCCACCTGTCATATCTTTAGTGAAATTCATATCCAGGAGTATAACATCGTATGATGAAGCGGCAAGCAAACCGGGTAAATTTTCCGGATCTTTTTCCGTGTGAATACTCTTTACATGGCGCTTGAGGTAAAGTCTCGCTGCCTGTAATACGTCTTCATCATCATCTACTATTAAAATCCTGCCGAATTTCTCTTTCATTAAAGCACCTAAGTATCTACTAATATCTACAATACTACGAAAAAAACAGGACTTTGTTATTATTAAGCTGCAGATCTACTGAGTAAATATAATTTATCTAAATCCGACTATATTTTTATGCGTTAAGAAGCTATAATTTGTGGTTTATAGCTGAAATCGTTTAATAATGGCTAAAGACAATAGGAGTATATTTAGCAAAGGTAAGAAGAGTCCTTTATGAAATGCAATTCCGGCGCAGAACTCAAACTTCAATAATAAATAGAAAAACAAAGCCCCGCAAAAATTGCAAGGCACATATACTTATTTCACTGTGTAGCTTTTAAGAACAAGACTTCTTTTATCTTCCATATATGTATAATCATATCCAACGATACCTACACCTGGTTTGTAATAAAGGGTAGTATTATGGCATGAATCATATTTTTTTACTGTAATACACTCAGTTTCTTCTCCCAAAATCATTATGTTGGATACATCAATATAACAAACATCGCCGTTCATTTTTATTTCAGGTTTTTTAACCGCTTCATTCAATGAAATAGATAAAGGAGCTGTTGAAAAGTTCTCTAAATCATCAAGCGATATGACAGTAATTTTTTGTGTGCCAATTTGAAACTCCCATAATGCCGATTCTGATTCTCCCCAAGATCCCCAAGAAAAAGCATGAACGTGATAGGCGATAAAAGTTCTGCCCTTAAAAGTTATCTCTCTGGATTCATCAATATATATTTTGTGAGATCCGGTATCAGTTCTACCATTATTATGTTCAATATAATCATACACCCACTCATTCCCCACTGCAAGTGGGAACAATGGTTCTGTTGTATCGCCTGGCGAAGTTGGATTGTCGTCATCTCCGCAAGAAATAAGTATCACTGATAGTAATAAAAATAATAACATAAAGTATTTCATTACATCCCTTTTCAAATTATTCTTAGATATCTGAAGTTGAGTTATATAAGCCCCACAAGAATTTGCAGGGCATGTAAGTTTTATTTAAGCGTGTAGCTTTTAAGAGTCCAGGTAGTAATATGCCCTGGTGAATCCGAATCCGTTGATATTTTTACTAATCCTATACCAGGTACATAGTAACTAGTTTCATGGCTTTTCTCATCTTTAAATGCGATACACTTCATCTGCTTGCCAAGAATCTTCTGAGTAGATGTAGAAACTAATAATGTATCTCCCCCAATTTCTATAGTCTTCATGTTTTCAGCTTCCTCCCAGGAAATAGTATATGGGAATGCCTTACGCGCATCTGTTAGAGTTGGATTAAAACCACCATAAAAATTAGATTGATAGATGAAATAATGCTCAAGAGTTAAAGGATCATAAAACGGTTTTCCATCTCTATATCTTTTTTCTATATATACTGATACATCTTCATCTAGATAAGTTGTTGTCATATCTTCCAAAATTACATTTTTTAACTCATAGGAAGAATTCCCTCTATTGCATTCTACAACTACATCATACACCCACTCGTTACCAACAGCTAGTGGGTACATTGGACCTGTATTTTCAATAACAGGTGAAGTTGGATTTACTTTGCCATCATCTCCACAAGAAATAAGTATTACGGATAGCGATAAAAATAATAACATAAAGTATTTCATAACATCCCTTTTCTAATTATTCATAGATTTCTGAAGTTGAGTTATATAAGCCCCACAAGAATTTGCAGGGCATGTAAGTTTTATTTAAGTGTATAGCTTTTGAGAACGATACTTCTATGATAATCCCAATCCTCTCTGAGAGAAGTATAATCTTCTCTTACCATACCCAAACCAGGTTTATAGTATGTCACACGCTTAGCGCTGGTAGGGTCTTTTTGCATTGAAATACAATCAGTTTCTTTATCCAAAACCATTATTTTAGATACATCAACATGATAGATATCACCGCCCATATTTACATCAGGCTTTTGTGCAGCTTCTTCCAGCGAAATAGCATTGGGAGAAGATGAATAACTTTCTAAATCATCAAGTGATTCAACACCTATTTGCTTTGAGTCATGTGTAAATGCCCAAAATTCTGCTTCTAAATTACCCCAAGAAAAATGTTGAATGTGGTATGCAGTATGGTTTTCACCTTTAAACTCGATTTGTGTAGACTTATCAATATAAATTCTAAAAAAACCGGTATCAGTCTTACCACTATTATATTGAATAAAATCATAATTCCATTCATTTCCAACTGCAAGTGGTAACAATGGTTCTGTTGAATCGCCGGGTGAAGTTGGATTGTCGTCATCGCCACAGGAGATTAGAATTACTGATAGCGATAAAAATAAAAACATTAAAAACTTCATTTAATTCCTCATTGTTTTAAATAATTGCTATTGTTATTCTAAAATAACAAATATAGGTATGATTGGGAAATTTTTATATATATTTTAATGTACTATATAGCTTTTAAGAGTTAAAATTGTGCCTTTACTATTTCCGGGGCCTAAAACCATATCAAAATTTTCTTTCACTAAACCTACGCCCGGGTAATAGAATCTTTCGGTTGTACTACCTTTGAATAATTTGTCTAATTTTATGCATAAAGCATTCTTACCCATAAACTTCGTTGTCTCTTTTGAGATCAAATGTTCATTACCTAAAAATAAAATTCGATCGAGTTCCTCAGCTTTTTCGTAAGTAAGTGGGTAAAAACTCTTTAGTACAAATTCTGACATATTTAGAGAAGTGCTGCTAATTAATGTATCGCCCAGAACTAAGTTCCATTTCTCCTGCTCCAATTTGCCATCTAGGTATTCACAGATTTTGTATGCAGTAACATCTTCATTTTCATAAGTGATATTACGTGACTCTTCAATTCTAACTATTTTCTCTGCCGTATCTAGCATTCCATTGTCATAAGATACTAATTCATAAATCCATTCATTCCCATCTGCAAGTGTAATAATATCCCCACTGCCCTGGATAACCGGAGAAGTTGGGTTGACTTCTCTATCATCTCCGCAGGAAATAAGTATCACTGAAAGCGTTATAAAAAGCAAAAGTAGTTTTTTCATTATTATCCTCATGTTTTATTGGTATATAAAATTAAATTTCATCACAAATTTTATTTAATGCTTATGTTTTCATCAATTTTTAGTATAATTGCAACTTAATGATATTTCAATACGTATTTTTATACAATAAGTTCAATTTTTTGTTACTAAATATTATTTATGTGTTTAATATTTTATATCGAAAAAGCAGTTAATATGATTATATTTTATCGTCTTTAATATTGATCCCTTAATCTAAAATGGAATATTACAGATATTGATAATACCAGCTTCACTCCCTTATTATATTAACAATAAAAAAAGGATAACTTGATGAGGAAAGTACAATTTTCATCAGTTTTAATATTGATTTTCTGCAGCTTACTATCTACTTTACACGCTCAGAATTCGGAAACTAACTCCAAAAATTTATCAATAGAAGCCGGGTTGAATAAAATCTTATTCAACAGCAAAAATTCTCCGGATAATGAACTATATCAATATTTCAGAGAAGAGTGGAACTATCAGCAACGCAACTACTTTGAAGAAGCAGCAGGCTTTTATCTGAAATTTGAAAAAGTAATGAATGATCATCTAAGTATTGATGCAGGGTATAGCTTCTCAATGTCAAAAAATCGATTAACTCTCGATTTAACTGACTATACGAATTCATATGAGTTGCATGAATATCAAATTTATGTAAATTCTCTATATTTTGGTTCCAATTGGTATGTCATCTCAAGTAATCTCAGTGAAGATTTTACGCCTTATGCAGGTGTAAATGTCGAAATGACTTACGCTACAGATAAAGACTATGTAACCTCTTTAACTCATTCCTCTGACATCAGCGATGTGAGAGCATCTCTTGATGAGTTTTGCGTATCACTTGCTCCAAAGATTGGAATCAATATTCCCGTACACTCCGGTATAGGTTTGAGGTTAGAAACTAAGTACCTTATTTCGATGTTTTCCATAGATAATATTGATAAATCTTTTCATGAAAGATCTACAAATTATCAGATTTATCGGAATTATTTCAAATTCAATATGGGTTTGAAATATAGTTTTTAATCTTCTCGTACCATTATTTTGAAACAAAACCGGATTATAAAAATGAACTCAATAAAATTCATATTATTTACTTTTATTCTCATGTCTTGCACTTACAATGTGGCAAGTGCTCAAAATCTAAATATATATAATAATCAATGGTTCGCTCAGATCAGTGGTTTTTACAAAACTGAAAAACCTAATATATACCTTCCTTTTAATGAATTAAAAGGTGGTAGTTTCGCTATTGAAAATGTGATAGACACAAACTTTGGATTATATTTAGGATACTCTTACGCTGAAAGTGGTAATATTACTGATTATTTTAGACGTGATAATGAATATATACCTTACACCTCTAATATTAATGTACACTCTTTACAATTAGGCGGCAACTGGTACATGATATCAAGTGATATAAATAACAAATTTACTCCATATATAGGTGCCGGTCTTATTATTAATTATTCTTTCGACAGCAATTCAGGAGATGACATTGAATCAAAAACTGCAATTAATATCTCCTATGTACCGAATTTAGGATTAAACATTCCTATATTTGGCGAATTAGGGCTCAGGTTAGAGTCAAAATATAATATCTCTATATACAATTTCGAAAAGGCAGGTTTTGTTAAAAGAAATGCTAATTACCTTGAATTTTGTTTAGGCGTATTACTTAAGCTATAATAGCATATTTTAAATAAATTCAATACATGAATGAGATTTAGTCATGATATTTTTTAAAATTTTTTAGCTACTTGCTTTTTATTCCTATTATCAATGAGTAATACCCAAGCTCAAAAAACACAAGAAGTCATAAATGATTGGTCTCTTGAAGCAGCTTTTGGTGTTGAGTTTTACCGTGACTTTTTCTCTAATTCTGGGATAAAGGGTTCGAATATTTATTGAAGGTAGAAAACTATAGCATTAATCATTTTGGTCTACACGCTTCAGCATCGTTTGAAGTATCTGATGATTATTATACTGATCTATATAATGGAGACAATATAAATTATGGATCTTTAAAAGAAAGTGCCAATTATTCATATTTGAATCTAGGAGGAAGCTGGTATGTTTATCTTCTGATTGCTCAAAGGATTTCTCACCATTTTTGGGACTTGAATTTTCGGTATCTAGATTTACTTACAAAGTAGTCGAAGTTATAGAAAATGTAGAAACGCTTGAGACTAGTAAAAATGAGAACGCAGTTTATATTACTCCTATGCTGGAAATAAGCATCCCTTTTGTATATAATTTTGTATTAAGAAGCACTGCAAAATTCAAAATGCCTTTGTTCTTTCTGAAAAGATTTGATAATTATCCATATATATAATGACCAATTCGCTTTTAGCATTGGCATTTTGTATACTTTTAAATTTACTAAAAACTAGAAAATTCTTTTATCAAGGTTAAAAACAATGAAATTATTCAACTTTCTAATGGCGACATGTTTAGTATTAGTTTTAACATTTTCTAATTTACAGGCTCAAAAAATAGAGACTAAACGTAACCATTTTTCCATTGAAGCCGGGCTATCTTACTCTGGTTTTGACACTAACATAAGCAACGAACTGGAACTGGGATTTGGTAGTTATTTCAGATTAAGCAATATAATTAACAATAGTTTCGGATTCTATGTTTCAACAGGCTACACTCAGAGTGAATTTGTAGACCAAGATTTTTATACTGTTGATGGGCACATAATCGGGGAATATGAAGTAGATTTAGCTTTTTTTACTATGTCAATTGGAGCTAATTGGTATTTTTTGACCGCCGATGTTGCTAATGAATTTTCTCCCTATTTAGGAGCAAAAATACTGATGAACTTTTTTGCTTTAACTCAGTCATTTAGTAATGATTATTATAATAACCCGCAAATCTCATTTGGACTGGATTTTAGATTTGCTCCTACTGCAGGATTCAATATCCCAATCTCAAAGAATTTAGGATTAGACATAGAAGGATATCTACCAATTGTTGCCACTGAAGTAGACATTGATGATGATTTCCGAGTAGACTTAGACTATTTTACACTCAGTATTGGCATGAAATATATTTTTTAGACATACAGATTTTTTTTTAGAGACTATTTATAAAAGGTAATCATGAAAGTATTCAATTATTTACTCGCAATTTGCTTTTTATTCTTCTTGTCAATTACTGACACACTCGCTCAGAATTCAGAAGCAGTTAAAAAAAAGGATTTGTCCGTTGAACTTGGTGGAACATATTTAAATTATGATCTCTGGTCAATTGTGCCTAATGATAAAGCCTTAGGGGCTTATCTGAAACTGGAAAAGATTTGGGATAAAAATTTTGGATTTTATGTTTCTTATAGTCTGACGATATTTGATTTAGGGGAGTATACTAGAACATCAATGACTGGGGAAGAAATTGGACGGGCTGAAAGTACAAATTACTTTCAATCACTAAATTTGGGTGCTAATTGGTATGTGATTTCCAGTGATATTGCAACTAGATTTACGCCTTACATAGGTGCTTCTGTTAGGATTACATACTCCTACAACAATACTGAACCTACTTCAGGAAATATGAAAGAAGAAATCCCTTCTTTAAGTGCACTTGATTTTGCTTTTGTTCCAAACGCGGGATTAAATATACCTGTTTCATCTGCATTAGGAATAAGAGTAGAGGGAAAATATAGGTTTTCACTTTTTGATATTGAACTCGAAGAACGTGTAAAAAGAAACTGGGAGTACTATGCATTCAGTTTAGGGCTAAAATATAGCTTTTAGAAAATATTATACTTATTAACAAATCCATGAGGCATCATATGAAAAATGTATACTATTTACTTTGTGTTTTACTTCTTATCACTACTAC
The DNA here is from genome assembly GCA_965140345.1 of Kapaibacterium sp. (SeqCode). GTDB lineage: Bacteria > Bacteroidota > Ignavibacteria > Kapaibacteriales > UBA2268 > JBFHIJ01. Next base: position 49,802 of record OZ223201.1, on the reverse strand, counting down.
TTCTAACACATATGCTCAAAAGTCAATTCAGGAAAATGTATGGGCTTTTGGAGTCTCGGGTTTATACGTGAATTTTCAAGAAGACCACTGGGCCTTTGATGAAGGGAAGGGAATTAGCCTATCTCTTGAAAAAATTTTGGGTAAAGAAATGAGCTTTCATGTGGATTATACTTTTATGATAAGCAATACTTATGAATATTTAAAACCTCTTTGCCTGGTTCATAATTCAGGTCTTTGGAAGTATAACGAATATTTCCACTCACTTACTCTTGGCACAAACTGGTATATCATTTCAAGTGATATTAAAAATAGGTTTTCTCCCTACATTGGTGCAAATATTATAGCCAGCTATGTGCACAACAGAGATATGCAGATATCTTCCGAATTTATTGACAGGGTTCTAGTCAGTATGAACTTTGCAGCAGCTCCATCTGTGGGTCTGAATATCCCCCTATCTGGCTCAGTAGTTGCGCGATCAGAATTTAAATATGTATTTTCAATATTTGACATAGTGATAGAAGACGATCTAAAGCGCGATTACGACTACTATACTCTCAGTCTGGGAGTTATGTTTACATTCTAGATTGAATCATTATATAACAAAGGTAAAAAAACATGAAGCTTTTAAAGTATTTAATTTTATTATGTATTTTAATTTTTTTTGGAGCAGTAAATTCTAACGCACAAGCTAATAAATATAATAAATGGTCTTTTGAATTATCCTATGGCTTAGAATTTTATAGTGATAAATATTCGGATTTTAGAGATAAAGGAGATGAATATTCGATCAAATTAGAGACTTATCAAGTTAATTATTTTGGTTTTTATGCTTCGGTATCTTACGCAAAGCCTGAGGATTATGTATATCCTTATTACTATGTTCACTCTCCAAATACAGAAGGGACTATAAAAACAAGTTACACATCTTTCAATTTGGGGGCTAATTGGTATATACTTGATTCGAAATGTACTAGAAAGTTTACTCCATTTATAGGCGCTGAAATATCAAGTTCAATTTATCATTTCCAAAGAGTGACTGATGATAAAATGTATAAGTCTCATAATTTTGAAGATAAAGACAACGCAGCATATTTTTCGCCGACTGTAGGACTAAATATACCTTTAATAGACAGCTTCGTATTTAGAGGAACTTTTAAATATACAATCCCTCTTTTTTATCTTGAAAGATTCAATGACTGGGATCCAAAATCAGAAGATAATTACGGAGAGCAATATTCTGTCAATTTTGGCCTTATGTTTACATTCTAAGCTTAATCTGCCAGTGAAAGCAGTTTTATAATTTTCACCTATAGATTTTAGTTGTGAATTTAGATTGCATTAGTACCCTTTTTTTATTACTGTTATTCATTTGAAAATTGTATATTAAGTTCTCCGTTATAGCAGATAAACGTATTGCTGTCGGAATATTTAAAAATCGGATAGGTGTATTGATAATGAGCAAAGATAATAGAAAAATATTTAGACAAAGATTAGATTTCTACTGGCAGAGCCTTTCTGCTTACTCAGTTGTATTAATTGTATATGTTCTTTTGAGATCTACAATTGAGAGCGGTAACATTACTTTTGATTACCACGACCCGCTTTTATTGCTAATGGCATTATTTATAGTAATTGCTTTAGTTGGGCTTTCTTTTGCAGCTTTTAGGGGAAGAGCAATAATAATTGAAAAAAACAAGTTGATTTTCAAGAACCGTTTTGGCGAAAAGGTGTATACAAGTGATGAGATCAAACATATTTCTCTCGGCAAAGATGGTTTGGTGCAGGTAAAAAATTTGTATCCTATGATCAGGATTCGCTTGAATTCCAGAAAAAGGATGCTCAGAATTAGACCTTCCTTCTTTTATGAGCCGGAAGAACTGATCGAAAACTTAAGAAATCTAAAGTCTGATTTAAAAAGCAAATGAAGTTAATCTATTATATAGTGTTTACAATGTTCTTATCAGTCTCTCTTTATGCAGAGACTCATACTAATATGCAGCTTTTGGATTCTCTTGCATCCAAAATACCGGGTGAAATAAAAAAAGAGTTCCCGAATCTCTCAGAAGTGCAGTTAGACTTCAATAAACATCCAAACGCCTGGTTTGTGGAACAAAAAATTGTTAACTCCAAATTGTTTTCAGTGAAGGAAATAGATACTTTACCAAAGCTTTCTATTCTTCTTTCCGAATTTGGGGTAAAGTATAATAGAATAAATTCAGATTCTCTGGAAAGAGAAGTTACTATAAAATATGAAGCGGTCTTATACGACAAATCACAAACGAGATCTCACAAAGGCAGGAACTGGACTATTAAAGACAATATTGCACAAAAAGATTTAGCAATTATAGAGTCTTCTCCATATCCTTTCAACAAGGCACCTGTGCCGGAAGAAGAGAAAACCTGGCTGGATGAAGCTTTAGAACCGGTTATATTAGTTGGCTCTGCAGCACTTACAGTGATTCTCTTTTTTACAGTAAGATCTAACTAACTTTAGATTTGTTTTTTATCAAATCGAGTGCTATATTATTTTTTATCGTAGAACGTTATTATTGTTTTTAAGATATATTTACTCAGGAGAGATAAAATGGCAGAGCCTTTACACGTAACGGATGCGAGCTTTGATGCAGATGTAAAAAATTCAGACGTACCTGTGCTTATTGACTTTTGGGCAACGTGGTGCGGTCCCTGCAGAATGATTGCTCCGATTGTAGACGAATTGGCAGGCGAATACGAAGGTAAAGCAAAAATATGTAAAGTAGATGTGGATAATAACCAGCAAATAGCTATGAATTATGGCATCCGCTCTATCCCTACTATTTTAATCTTCAAAGGCGGCGAAGTAGTTGATACTATCGTTGGCGCTGTACCAAAACAGCAAATTACTGAAAAATTGAATAGACACATTGGCTAATCCCATTGTTTTATCAATCTTTAAAAATGCTAAGAGCCACATTTTATAGTAAGTGTGGCTCTTTTTTATATTCACATGACTGGCAATCCCAAATAAATCAGGCTACATTATTTAAGCTAACATCAAGTTTTTTCTGCTTCATAAGCAAAAAATTTATCGGTAGCATTAGTGCAATAATTGCATACAACACGGATAATATGATATTATTAACAGCAATATCTAGCCCAAACATATCATATACAAAAGGAAATGCAAGCACATAAGTAAGTGCAGCAATCCAATCTACTCTTTTGTCTATACCCTTTTTTGTGAAGCTTAGGGATAGTAAAATTACAATGGAAAGCATAGCAAAAGCACCTATACCGGCAGTTGTCTTATCTTTATGAAAACGCTCCACATCAAAAAGGAGTTCTCCAATCGTTCCGGCAAAATAAAAAATCCAAGGTATATTAATTGCATGAAACTTCATCCAATTTGGTCTGTCTGTTTTTGTTTCTGATTTCATCTGTTTTGAGTTTTATTTTTAACATCTATATTACTATTAATATAATAATAAAATTATTAATAAATAAGATTTTATTCTGGCTTTGCTACAAAAATATTAGCTCCGAAAACTAAATCAGTACCATCATTTCCTTAGACTCTGTTTGCTCGATCTCCATTTCTAGATACGAAAAGACATGCAGTTGATAATTTAGCCAGCGCACTCAAATTTCTAAAGCATTAAACAATCCGATTTTTCATAATTATATTATTTACATTATTTTTCCTTATCATTTATATTGATTATATAGCTTCTATTGTCTGTCCAAATTCCGGAAAACTAATGGAATATATAGTCCTTAGCATATATTTTCTAGTGATATTATTCATTTCTACTCGTGCAGCTAAAAAAATCAAAAATTCTGATGATTTTTATGCAGCAGGGAAAAAAGCCGGATCCAAATCTGTGATGGGTAGTCTGCTTGCCACTATTCTGGGAGGCTCGGCAGTTATCGGCACAGTCAACTTCAGTACAACTCACGGCTGGGCTTCAGCCTGGTTTATGATATGCGCAGCACTAGGGCTTTTAGCTTTAATTCCATTTGTTTCAAAAGCACGCAAATTTGCTAATTACACAATCACTGAGCTGATTGGAAATTTTTATGGCTCGCAGGCGCGTAAGTTTGCTAATATTTTAATTCCAATCGCCTGGACAGGCGTAACTGCAGCTCAAATAATTGCTGCCGGGAAAATCCTTAATGCTTACGCAGGTATTGATTATACATTTGCAGCACTGGGAGCAGGTATTATTTTTATAACTTATACGATAGTCGGTGGTCAAAAATCCATAGTAAGAACTGATGCCCTGCAGGCGATATGGCTAATAGCCGCTTTGGTTTTGATATTTATTTATGTACTTCTATTTAAGCCGGCGTCAGTAGAAACTGTATCTATTCCGGAATTCCCTTTCAATAGCACATTTTCAGCATTTGACCTAATAATGATGCTCTTTACTTATTCAACAACTTTTCTGGTAGGTCCTGACATCTATTCGAGAATATTCTGCGCAGGTTCTGATCAAAAAGCTCAAAAAGCACTTTTAGTTTCAGCTTCTGTTCTAATCCCAATGGCTTTTCTACTGGCTTTTTTAGGCACTCAGGCCACCTCTATATTCCCAAATGAAGCATTTAAATCTCAATCAGCTTTAGTACTTTTAGTAAAAACAGTTTTACCACACTGGGCAGTGGGTATTGTGATTGTGGGTTTGCTTTCAGCTGTGATGTCCTCTGCAGATTCTATTTTATTAACTGCTGCATCACTTTTTTCAGATTTGAGAGGTAAAGACTTGAAGGATAAATCCAGTATAAGACATACCCGTTATTCTATTTTGGGAATCGGAATAATTAGCATTGTCATATCGCTTTGGTACAGCAATGTGATTGGTATATTTCTTCTGGCATTAGCTGTATTCTCAGGCGCCTTTATTGTGCCCGTATTATTTGGTTTGATGGGATATAAAATAAGAAACAATACTTTCGCCATAACAGCAATGATTACAGGAGCAGCTATGGCTTTTATAGGTAAAGTTCTTGCTATTAATGGCTACAAATTCTTTGGTGATATTTTCGTTTTATCTGCTTTTTTTACAAACGGAATTATATTGCTACTTCCGCTTGCGATCAGAAAACTGCGGTTAGCTGCTTCAAGTAATTAGAAATACTTTTGCCAACTAGCGAGCTGTTACTTTTCTTTTTTTCTTGCAGCATTTTTTATATTTCTTCCCTGAACCACAAGGGCAGGGATCGTTTCTGCCCACAGATTTGATATGATATAGAGTTAGCTCTTTTTTGCTCATTTCTCTGGAGAATATTTTTTCCATCATTTTATATAATTCAGGATGTTTTTCCTGAAGCAATTTCGGACGTTCAAAGAAATACTCCGACGCCACAGAGAAAAACTCAGCATTGTTAGTTCCGCCATAAGGATTTATATCTGAATTATCTTCAGCAATATCCTCTATTTTTCTTTTTATCAAGTCAATCCATGGAATTGTATACTGCTTCTGCAGAAGAGCACTAGGCACACCGTCAATAACTCCATCTGATTTATCAATAAGATGAACAAACTCATGTATAGCAGTGTTGCGCTTATCATTTTCTATTGAAAATCCTTCGCGGAGAGCTTTTTTGGAAAGTATCATCTTACCATTCATAACACCCGAACCGACCATCCCAAGTATATTGCTGTCAGAAGTTCCCATGTTATAATCCTGATTAAATCTATCAGGATAAATCAACACTTCTTCCAGGTTGTAATATCTCCAGCTAGGAAAGGAAAACACCGGAATAATTGCACTGGCTGCTACTAGCAAGCTATCAAGCTCAGTGATTGTGCAACTAATAGCAGTAACTCTGCAGTTAGCCAGGAAGTCCTGTATTCTTTCTTCAAAAGATATTTTTTCTTCAGGTGTTAGCGAGTTGTAAAAAGCAACATTGTCTCTAAGCAATGCCTTGTGCTCTTCGGGCATTGGTTTGTATTTATTTCTTTTATTCTTCTTAAAAGCAAAGACTACTCCAAAATACAATAGAGCAATAAACAACAAGCAAGCTATCAATATATATAACATTTTTTCAATCTTGATTTTTTAATATTAAGGTTAATTGCGAATATCTTTGTTTAATTTATCAAACCAGCTGTCAGGAAGGATCTTAATTAAGTTTGTGAGCCAGTTCATTTGCCACGGGAAGTATATCTGCGTTTTATTCTTTAAAATACGACTTGCTATGATTTTAGCAGCTTTTTCTGTTTCCATCAGGAAAGGCATTTTAAAATTGTTTTTATCTGTTATGGCTGATTTAACAAAACCCGGGCGGACTGTTGAAACAGTGATCCCCAAAGATTTTAGTTCTGCTCTTGCTGACTCAACTGCAATAGTAAGTGCTGCTTTACTCGCACCATAAGGAGCAGAGCTTGCAAACCCACGCGCATCTGCCATCGAACTGACTACCGAAATATGCCCCTTCTTCTGCTCTTGCATAATCGGCACAATATATTCCAAACAGTCAATTACACTATAAAAATTAGTATCCATTACAAAACGAAAGTCTTTTTCAACCGGTTTTTTGAAAAAGTATTTACCGCCGACTCCACTATTCAAAAAGGCTATATCAATAGTTCCTAATTTCGCAATAGCAGCCTCAACAGCGCATTTTATATCAGATTTGACAGTTACATCACATTTGATATAATCAGCCGTACCTGACGTTTTACTATTCAAATCCGCACATATTTCTGCAAGTTTATCTGTGTTTCTTGAAGCAAGAAATACTTTATGCCCAAAAGCAGTAAACTCTGTCGCGACAGCTTTCCCTATGCCTGAGCTTGCACCCGTAATAAATATATTCATTGCAATTAATCCTTCGTTAGTCAGATGTTTACAATATATATAATGTTCCTCTTACAACAAATAAAAAATCGCCCGAGTACATGTCCCGAGCGATCTTCACTAACTGAAAGGAAATATAAACAATGGCTATTTTCCGAATTTTGCTCTCAACATGTCACCAATTTTTGGAGAGCTGATTTCTGATAGTTCATAGCTAACTCTTACATTAGGTTTATCAATTTTGATAAATCTAGTAAGATTGATAGGAGTACCAATTACAACTGCTTCGCATACAGTATTATTTATCGTTGATTCTAAATCCTTCATCTGCTGAGTGCCGTAGCCCATAGCTGGTAAAAGTATACCGATTTCAGGATATTTTTCAAATGTTTCGCTAATTTTACCAACAGTAAACGGACGAGGATCAACTAAAGCGGTAGCACCATATCTGCGTGCTGCAACAATACCGGCACCAAGATCCATTTCACCGTGTGTAAGAGTCGGGCCATCTTCAACAACTAATACTTCTTTGCCTTTGATTAATTCAGGTTTATCAACAACTATAGAAGAAGCAGCCATAACTATTTCAGCATTTGGATTGTATTCTCTGATATTGTCTAATACATGATCAATATCTTCAGGGTAAGCAGAGTCTATTTTATTTAGAACAACAATGTCTGCCATTCTTAGATTAACTTCGCCAGGATAATAAGCAATTTCATGTCCTGGACGCAAAGGATCTACAACTACTATATTTAAATCAGGCTTGTAGAAACTCATATCATTATTTCCGCCGTCCCAAACGATAACGTCAGCTTCTTTTTCTGCTTCACGAAGAATTGCTTCATAGTCCACACCGGAATAGATAACACTACCCATCGCGATATGTGGTTCGTATTCTTCCATTTCTTCGATTGTGCATTTATGTTTTACTAAGTCATCAATTTCGGCAAAGCGTTGTACTTTCTGTGCTTCCAAATCACCATAAGGCATCGGGTGGCGGATAGAAACAACTTTTTTACCCATATTGATAAGCTGTCTTACTACTTCGCGTGTTGTCTGTGATTTACCACAGCCTGTACGTACAGCACAAACAGAAACAACAGGTTTTGTAGATTGAATCATAGTCGGGCATGAGCCCATCATAGAGAATTTTGCGCCGGCTGCCATTACTCTAGAGCCGATGTGCATTACAGTGTCATAAGGTAAATCTGAGTAAGAAAGTACGCATTCGTGAACTTTGTGCTCTTTAATAATATTTTCCAAATCTTCTTCAGGCATAATAGGAATGCCTTGCGGATAAAGTTCACCGGCTAAAGCTGCAGGATATTTTCTACCATCAATATCAGGAATTTGAGCTGCAGTAAATGCAACTACTTCGTTAGTTTCATCATTTCTGTACATTGTGTTGAAGTTATGAAAGTCACGACCGGCAGCACCGATAATAACAACACGATTCTTTTCCATAAAGTCTCCCTATAACATATTTATAAAACCTAGTAGTAAAACAAAACCATACATTAAACATCAAACTTGTAAGCCCATAAAACAAGTCAATTATTTATGCATTTTAATATTGAGAATATAATAGGTAAAATTTATATAATAAACAAGCAATATTTTTCTATTTTTGTATAAAATGCAAGGAGGTATTTTAATATATAGCTTATATTTCTATGTAAGAATATTTCATAATGTTATGATTTTAATAAGAAATATCTCAATAATAAGATAGAATTGCAGGGTAGATTTAATGACAATAGGTATGCTAAATATTTTTAGAGTATAAAAATATCAGATTGATAGACAAATTAAGAAATGAAACAAAAAAACCGATACACAGAAAGTATATCGGTTTAAATATTTGGGAGCCAACGAACGGAGTCGAACCGCCGACCGGCTGATTACAAATCAGCTGCTCTACCAGCTGAGCTACGTTGGCTTGGATCTTCATGCCTTTTGTGGCACAAAGCAAAATATTTTTTCAAAGTGAGAGCCAACGAACGGAGTCGAACCGCCGACCGGCTGATTACAAATCAGCTGCTCTACCAGCTGAGCTACGTTGGCTTGAGTATCTTTATGCCTTTCGGCAAAAAGCAATCTTATTTTCAAAGTGAGAGCCAACGAACGGAGTCGAACCGCCGACCGGCTGATTACAAATCAGCTGCTCTACCAGCTGAGCTACGTTGGCTTGAGTACCTTTATGCCTTTCGGCAAAAAGCAATCTTATTTTCAAAGTGAGAGCCAACGAACGGAGTCGAACCGCCGACCGGCTGATTACAAATCAGCTGCTCTACCAGCTGAGCTACGTTGGCTTGAGTATCTTTATGCCTTTCGGCAAAAAGCATTTCTTATTTTCAAAGTGAGAGCCAACGAACGGAGTCGAACCGCCGACCGGCTGATTACAAATCAGCTGCTCTACCAGCTGAGCTACGTTGGCATCTATCAAAAAAGGAATACAAAAATAACTAAAATATTTTAGAATGCAAAACAAAAATATCTTAGAATATTATTCTTGAAAATTTTTTTGTGAATTTTATTCTAAAAAGCTTTTGAAGTTCGCATTACCAAAGCAAAGGTGGCTAAATCTAAAAGTTGCAGGCCCTGTTAGACAAGTAGTTGTTAGACATCTACATTATTCTACCTGGTAAAGGATAGAAATTTATCTTACAGTAGAATCCAATCTAAACACATCAATACGTCAGAGAATCACCTTTATTCAAATTTACCTGAAGCTTTGCCTCTGTAGCCCCTCATAAAGTCTTCGCAGGCCAATGCTTTTTTCCCTTGCAGCTGAAAATGCTCTAGCTTCAATGCACCATTTAATGCCTGCACATAAATTGCATTATCTTTACATACAAACTCACCGGGAGCAAGCCCAAGGTCATCACTTAAACGGCATTTCAAGATTTTAAAGTTTTTATCACCCCATATAGTCCATGCTGCCGGTATTGGCGACATGCCGTGAATGTAATTCCTCAAAGTCAAAGCATCAGTATTCCAGTTGATTTTTATATCGTCTCTGAATATTTTTGGAGCAGGTGTTGCCTCAGTGTCATCTTGTTTTTTAGCTTGAAAGTTTCCTTCCAATAGCAAGTCTATAGTTTCAATAGCAAGCTTAGCAGATTCAGGCATAAGCATATCATGCAGCTCACCTGCCGTAGATCCATCCGGAATTTCTATTTCCCTTTTGAGTAATATATCGCCGGTATCAACTACATCTTGTAACAAAAATGAAGTAACACCACTTTTTTTATCGCCGTTAATTATAGCATGATTTATAGGAGCAGCGCCTCTATATCTTGGAAGCAAAGACCCATGAATATTAAAAGTACCTAATTTAGATTTTGTGTATATCTGCCTAGGTAAAATTCTAAAAGCAAGGACACAAATAATATCAGCATCTATAGCTGCCAGTTCCTGTTCAAAAGTCTCATCTTTAAGCTTTTCAGGCTGAAGTACAGGCAAACCATACTCAAGAGCTTTTTCTTTCACAGGTGACGCCATCAATTTTCTGCCACGGCCTTTTGGTTTATCAGGCACTGTGACAACAGCTGTTAATCCCCATTTTTCTTGAATTGCTTCTAAGGTTGGAACAGCAAAGTCAGGTGTCCCCATAAAAACTATTTTTGGTTTAATCATAGTTATCCTCACAGTGGATCAGAAATATTATAGTCATGCTTATACAAATATAATCTATTTTTAGATTTAATCACAAAAGCTACCAAGGTCTTACTCTTTGAGAAGAATCTTAGCATTCTAACTATCTAAACAATGTTTAATATTGCGCTACAACACAAAAATCTATAAAACTAATATCTTACAGAATAGACAATCTAATTAGTTTATATACAAAGCGATTATTACATTTTATTTGGGTACATTGAAATGAAGTTGTATATTGTTTTTTTTGATAAGAATAGAAAATACATAAAAAATCCGGATCGGTGTCTCATATTTGGGGAATTAATTGTAGACTATGGGTATGAAGGTATGCATATTCAACCCCGATCCGGTTTATTTGATTGCCTTTTTTCTATGTAAAGAACTTTTCTCTTGCCTCTTTATAGTATAGACACTTATTTTTCAAAAAAGTTACGAAATATTTTGTTTTTTTCGTTTTTTTTGAATTCTCTTTTCTTGCATATTATTAACTCCATTATTATCATGAGTTTACGTGCCTTAAAAAAATAGAGTTTTTAAGACTGATTTCTTAAATATTCTCTCTATTGTGATGAATGTCAGAAAATTAAAGAAAATATAGCAAAAAAAAGCGTGCTCAATTAAGAGAACGCTTATAAATTCTTTGCTTAGCAAGCTTATTTTTTATAGATGATAGGATTGCATTTGCATTGATTGGCTACAATTCCTTTAGCTGCTTCTGCAGAATCCAAGGAAGAATAATCTCCGATAACAACTGCATACATTTTATCACCATCTATGTCTTTTTCTATTACTTTAGTTATAAGTCCCTGGCTCATAAATTTTCTCATTTCTGCATTAGCAGCACCTGTCGTGCTGTAAATGCCAACCTGTAGCCCATACTTACCTTTTGAAGGCATATTATAATCTTCAATTGGTTCTTCTTCAGGTTCTTCATGTTTAATCACAGGTTCTTCTTTTTTATGCACGGGTATATCTGCTGTATGAGACTTTTCTTCAGGTTCAATAATTTTTACTTGAGGTTTATCTTCAATTTTTTTTGTTTCATGACGAGATTCAGATTTATGGTTATCTGAAGTAGGTCCATATACAGAATCCGGGTTTTTTGAATATTTTTTTGCTAAACTAATTGCAGAACGTACTATATCAGTAGCAGGTAATAAATATTCAGACTTAGGAAATCTTTTGCGAAAATTATCTAATTCATATTTTGCTTTAGTTGTATCACCAAGTATTGCGTGAAACTGAACTATGCGCCAGTATGCGTCATCAGCCCATTCACTCTCAGGATATTTATTTACGATGCGTTTATATATTTCAAATGCTCTGAATGCATCATCTATAACAACGCCATGCAACAGCTGAACACCAGGATCATCCGGGTATGCTGCTAATAAATCAGGTATTTGTGCTTTTGCATCATGCACCCTGCCGGAAGCAACGACTCCCATCAGACGTCTTACCTGTTCTGTTTGTGCTTCTGCATTGTAGGAAATAAAAAGAAATGAAATAGCGATCAATGAAAGTAAATATCTCATTGCAATCCCCCCAGATCGAAATTAGTATTTTTGTTGTATCTTTATGCTTAAGATAAATATAAGAAAAAATGCTTACAAGCAATAATAAAAATATAATGAATTGAATTTTTATCTTTTTGCAAGTATTTTAATTTCAGTAAGATATGCTTGATTCTAGATATTCATTAAAACTATTGCAGCAATTCCCGAAGCTATTGATAATAATCCATAATTATTTAGTTTTTCTTTAAAAAATATTCTAGCTGCTATTCCGGTTAAAACAATTACACCAATATTCACTAATGGAAATGTTTTATAGCCTTCCAATACTTCTAAAGCCCCTATTAAGAAAAATGAACTGAATATATTAGGCACTCCAAGAATCATCCCACGTAAAACTGTCTGTTTGTCTGCCTTGATCTTTTTGATTATTGATATGCCTAAAGTATACAAAAATGAAAACCCGAATATTGAAAAAAGGAACATGGATTTACTAGCTCCGGCAAACTCCTCTTCAAATATTTTCATACCAAAATCTGAGACTCCAATCCCGATTAAAAGTAAAAACAGATACATAAAATCTGACATATTTAAACTTTTACTGTCGTCCGTTTTGAGTGATTTATAAAAGAGCCATAGGGTTGCAAAAGTTAATACATAGCCTATAATATGAAGTGGTGTCGGCTCTTCGTTATACAGGAAGATAGAAAGCAAGGCAGGAAGAAAAACAGACAAGCGTGAACTTACTGTAGCAAGGGCAGTCCCGGCAGCAGTAACTGCTTTTGTAAATGCAAAAAATGATCCCACAAAGAATACCGCTAATAAAGCACCTAAAGCTAATAGCGGAAGCGATATGTCAAAGTTTAAATCTGAAAATGACAAAATCAGAGTAGTAATTGTAGCAGCAAAATAGTTCCCGGTGAGAAGTAAAATCGCATTGCCGGACTTAGTATCATTATACTTAAGAATTAGTGCAATCGAGACTGAGCACAAGACACTTAAAAGTAGATATGTCATATTATTATCCAATAAAATTAGAGTTCGGGAGCGCGGCAAAATAGCAATACTATCTAAATCAAAAAAGACAAAGATCTAAAATATTATTGCTATTTTTGTATCTTAGTTATAATAAAAATGTCTGACCATATCCCAGAAATCAAATTGATCAAAGATTACTACAAAATATTAGGATTAAAAAGGACAGCTTCGACAGAAGAGGTTAAAGATGCATACATGAAACTTGTCAAAAAATACCACCCTGACGTTAATCATGGAAATGAAGCTGCAGGTGTTCTTTTTAACGAAATAAACGAAGCTTATTCTGTCTTAGGTAATTTGGAAACAAGGCTGGACTACAGTCTTGCTCTTTATATGCAGGATGACATAAGACGCGAAGCCTGGGAACAACTTAGAGACAAAAAAGGTGGCAATCTCAGACTTACTTTAGATGATTTATAGAAGCTGATAAAGGAAATCAGGGTTAGTGAAATCTGAAACAACTTCGCTGACATTATGAGATTTCAAAACACCTTCATTATGTGAATCTATACCAACAAAACGTATCCCAATTTCATCGCTTGCCTGCTTATCCCAAATACCATCACCAACATATATAACATTTTCCAGATCATCATTATACCCGGCCTGGTGGATAGCATTCAATATAATATCTTTTCTATTGGAATATTTATTACAGTGCGCATAAGGCAATCCGGTGATATCATATCCGGCTGCTTTAAGTTTGATTTGTCCTGTTTCTTCCCAGGAACCTGTAGCAACTGCAACATCATAGTCATGATTGTTTCGAATATGCTCAAAGAATTCAAGCCCACCTTTCACCGGTTGGAATCTTTCAGGATTGCTGATGCTCAATTTTGTAAGGCAAGCTTTGAAGTAGTAAAAGAATAGACGTTTTTCCTCCGGCCGCGGAATCCCTTTGCAAATTGTGCTGCAAATAGCAAGTAACATCCCCATATCTGTTCCGGTTCCTTGCTCTTTAATTGTAGGCCAGTCAAGATTATTTATGTCAAGTTTTATTATATCTCTAAGCGCTTCTGCATAGCAAAAATCATCAACGTTTACAGTGTCTGTCAGGGTTCCATCTATATCAAATATTACTAATTTCATAATTGCATTCTATGTTGTTTGAATTATTATCAGAAACTACAAATATTTATGCATTTATTCAAACTGATAAAAGGAGAAATGCAATTAGCACGAGTATTTCTAGTTTTTCTTTTTGTCGAATTGTAATTTACAAAGTATAGCAGCATAGTATTCGCGTTCCACTTCATCAACTTTGCCATCGCTATTTATCATTTCCCATAAGCGCTCAGTCAAATAATGCGTGTTTAGATCATTGTCGTTTAACAAAGAGCGTGTCATGGATTTCTGTTTCATCTGATAAACCTAAAAGTGTAGCGTAATACAAAATACAAAAATCAGTATAAGTGTTTAAACATACAAAAGTGTTTCATTTACATTGTTTTAATAAATCAACAGATATTATAGATTTGACTTCTATTTTGCAACAAAAGTGAAACATATTTCCCAAGTTGAAGCAAGATTCTTACTTTTAATTCTATACTTTTTTAAATTATATTTTTTAAGTTTTCAGCTAAGCTTCCTGGAGAATAATCTATTTCCTTTAGTGTCTTAATATTAGTTAGACCGCCCACTTCAGGTCTTATAGCTTTCTGTTCTAATTTAACGGGATTAAGTGGAGATATTAATGACTTATCTAATGAGCATATTTCCGCAATTAGTAACGCTATTTCATATCGATTCATTAAATCTGTACCTGCTAAATTATAGATACCTCTGCTATCTCTTTCAATAAACCTTAAAACTGCTTCTGCAATATCATCACTAAAGGTTGGATTACCGATTTGCCCTGTAATAATATTTAATTGCTTTCCTTCCTTTAGACTTTCATATATCCAACGGATAAAGTCGTTTTTACCATAACTTGAATTACCGTATACGATATTAGTACGCAGAATCAGGAAATTTTCAATAGTTGATCTTATATTATTTTCTCCTGCCAGCTTTGATTTTCCGTAGAAAGAAAGCGGATTAGGTACTGCATCTTCAGGATAAGGGCCATTCTTCCCATCAAAAATATAGTCAGTAGAAAAATGGATTAATTTGCAGTCCAAAAACTTAATCGATTTCGCAAGAGTTTCCGGCAGTTCAGCATTCAAAGCCATAGCTTCTTTTTTATTATCTTCACATCCATCCACATTGGTATAAGCAGCAGCGTTTATAATTATATCAGGCTTGATTTCAGAGATGGTCTTTTTCAGAAGCTTTTTATCAGTTATATCAACATCCATTATCTCAACATTCGGCATAAAAGACTTCTCGTATTTAGCACTTAATATGTAGAGATGATGATTAGTTCTGGCTTTCAGTTTTTTGCAAACAGCCTCACCAACTTTGCCTGTAGCTCCTAGAATCAGTATTTTCTTAGACATATTCTTCCATTAACACATATATATTTCTATCTGCAATATAAAACATATAGTTTATATATGCATAACAAGTATATAAATTCCTGATTGTGGATATGCGAATTCAATAAAATGCCAAAAAATAAAAACAACCTTATGGAGTAAATAATAAGATCACGTATTCTATTTTACTATCTTAAGTTCTGAGATATTACTTATTCCACCCAGTCACTTCGTGACACACTTCAATGATGGGAACTTTGTAATACTGAAATATATTTCTACATTCCTTTCCAGAATCATTTAATATACGCTATCAGAATATAATATTATAAATGTAAAATATTTTATTCCTGTCTCGAGGAGGTGTCTGAGCGAAGTGAGTGCAGGGTGGTAAGGAGTTTTAATTACTAAATATTACAATTAAACTACGGAATCAAAACCAGCTTCATTCTGAATCTCATTTTAAGATTGTCGATAAACATTTTATACCATGTATCGACTGTCAACTAGCTAACCCTTGTAGCAGAGTTGATTCATTATAAGATTACCGACAATCTTAAATTATTGATGGCAATCTTAGAATAAATCAACCCTGCCAATTAGTAGGGTATAAAAATTTTGATTGAAAAACTCATTTCTTTTCAATTTTGCTAATGACATCTTTAGATTTATTCAACTATAAACTTCAAAATAAACAGTGCAGCAAGTAAAATTGTTACCCAGGAGATATCTTTGAACTTGCCGGATAAAAGTTTCAATATTACATAAGAAAGCATACCAAAAACAACACCCTCTGCAATACTATATGTTAAAGGCATCATAATCACGGTTAAAAATACAGGAATTGTCTCTGTAATATCATCAAAGTTTACTTTCAATATAGGAGAAAGCATAAATGCACCAACTAAAATCAATGCCGGAGAAGTAGCTGCAGCCGGAACCATCAAAAATAGAGGTGCTAAAAACAGTGCTAAAAAGAACATAACTGCAGTTGTAAGAGACGTTAGTCCTGTTCTTCCGCCTTCTGCAACACCTGAAGCAGATTCTACATAAGTAGTAACTGTAGATGTACCAAGCATAGCACCAACAGTAGTACCTATAGAATCAGCAAATAATGCTTGCTTTACTCTTGGCAGTTTACCATCAGCATCAATCATATTGGCTTTTGAAGCAACTCCAACCAATGTTCCCACTGTATCAAACATATCTACAAATAGGAATGTAAAAAGTACTACAAGCATATCCATAGTAAATACTTGAGAAAAATCAAATTGGAATGCAATTGGAGCAATACTCGGAGGAGTTGAAATAATACCTCCATCAGGTAAATGAGTTACATCTAAAGGAATGCCCAATAAAGTAGTTGCAAAAATACCGATTAGTAAAGCACCTTTTACATTTTTAGCAAGCAAAACACCTGTTAAAATTACGCCAAATAACATCAATAGCACATTTACAGAGTGAAGTTCGCCAAGTCCAACTAATACAGCATCATTATTTACAATAAGACCTGCATTTTGCATACCTATAAACGCAATAAATAGACCTATACCCGCAGATATAGCATGCTTCATATTCATCGGTATTGCGTTTATTATCAGCTCACGAATATTAAACATTGTGAGCAGTAAAAATATTATACCTTCAAGGAAAACAGCCGTCAGAGCGAACTGCCATGTATAACCCATGCCAAGACATACAGTAAAGGCAAAAAACGCATTTAAACCCATCCCAGGGGCTAAAGCGAAAGGTAATTTAGCTACCAGGGCCATAACTAACGTAGCAATAATAGATGAAATAGCTGTTGCTGAAAATACTGCGTGCTTATCCATGCCGGCAGCTGATAAAATATCAGGATTCACAGCAAGAATATAAGCCATCGTCATGAAAGTAGTTATACCGGCAATAACCTCAGTTTTTACTGTTGTGTTATTTTCCGATAGTTTAAAGAATTTTTCAAGCATAATAGTTTATCTTTAGAGTTAACAATACGATTTAGAATGTCCATCTTACAGCTATAGTAGGATTTACCATAAAGCCTTTGTTTACAGCAAAGTTATTACTTAATTCAATTTCTGTCCCTACTGAAAGCTGCTCTGTTGGATTATACCAGATTTGAGGCTCAGTCAAGAATATATAGTCAGCCATGTCCATATTTCCATCATCATCAAAAACTGGAGTTTCTTCTTTCCAAAAATCTGCAAAACCTGAGAATGTAAACATTTTATCCATAAAATGTAAAGTCCAGACGCCTGTTATCTGAAAAGAAGCATAATCCGCTTGCTCAATGTTTTTATACATTGCCTGGATTGTAAAAATCCTTGAAAAATCTTGAGATGCAAAAGTATAATGAGCACCAAAAAGCCAAGCATTGTTAAAAGAAATAGAACCCTTGTTTCCTCCATTAAACTCAACATGGATTTCTAATGGTTCATCCCAGAATTTAATGCCACGTGCTATTTCCATATATGCACCCGATACACCACCTCCACCGTTATAATCAAGATCAGTAAAAGTAAACGTGCTACCATATTTGTCTACTTTAAACATTTCAAAGGTAGTTGTAAAGTATTCACGATCACTACCCAAATCGTAATGTAATTGAAGATTTTGAGCATTTGCATATATAGATAATGCAAATACAGCTATAAGGGTTAAAAGAATTTTTTTCATACACCCCATCCAATATATTTTTATAAAAACACCTAATAGCTATTTTATCAATTGCTGTTTCTGTTATTCTACACATCGTAAAGCATTTACAGCAATTTTCTATTCAATAGTGAATATTTCCGCAATATATAAGTTTTATTTGATTTGATAAAAGAGGTTTTTTTATAAAGGATTGGTTAAAATTTAAAGCTAGGTTTAGCTAAATTTTTCAAAATAATTATTATCTCCATAATTTGGCTAAAATGAGAGATAACGGGCATTCTATAAAACCATGGAACGCCCATTATCATTTTTTTTTAGTCTAAGAGAATAAATAATTTTGTATCATATTCAGCTGGTAGAATAAATAAACTATCCGGTGCTGAATTAGGATAACCTAATGTCAGCGGTGTTGAATATACACAGAACTCTGTTTCGTCATTTGTATAATAATCCTTTGTAGCTTTAAAATATATTTTTGATTCATCACTTGAAAATTGAGAACCGACTCCTAAGCCCTGGTATGGATATTTCAACGAATCTGCTTCAACAGGATTAAATAACCATCCGCTATATTTATCATATAAAGCTATGCCTCCACCGCGCCATTGTTTAAAGAACTTCCCGTCTTTTTTAGAATACATTCCATAGGCAATAAAGTCATTATATGCATCAATCATTGTAGCATTGCCACTATTCACATCAAGAGACTGTTTGCCACCACCATAATGTAATATCACATTGTTATTGTCAGCACTTACAAAGTATATTTGGGAATCACCTTCAGCTATCCTTTCAAAAGCTCCTCCATTAACCGGCCACTTAACTACGAATTTATAATCTACATGATATGATCCCATATCTGTACCAAATCCATAAGCTCGAGCTACTATAAACTGCTCATTTTGAGACAAAGCAAATTTTCCACCTAAACTTCCAGCTTCAGTGTCGCTTCCTTGTTCGGGTTGATTTAACACAAAGGATACTACAGAACCTGAAAATAGATACTCTTTTGTTTTTGGATTATATATACATATCTGTCCATCATGAGCATCATCCCAAGGATTTTCAGTTTCATTTACAGCCATAAAAGCAATTCTGCCATCAGAAAAAACTTGCGGTCTAACTGTTGGTACACTCCAGTAATGATCTTCATCCACTGCAGGAGGAATTGGAATTATCTGCACATCTGTTGGCTTATCAACGTCAAAATAAGCGATTGGTGTATATCCTTCAGGAGGACTATTTCTGTATGTATAAGCAAATCTGCCGTTTTTATAATCAACATAATCATTACTAGAGTAATAAGGATAATAAGTAGAAAGGAATTGTACAGAATTGCCACTATTAGTGACTAAACACATTCCATCTTCTTCACCATGAGAACCTCCTCCATTATATCCCACTAAAAATTTCAGTGAAGCCGGTGTGCCGGGTTTGTTATTTCCATCGCCATTAGGATCTGAAACAGTTTCATCACACCCTGTAGTGAACAGTAATAACATAATGATAAAGCTAAAAAATAATTTAAAAGAACATTTAGCAACTAACAACATAACTTTACAACTAAGCATACTAATATCTCCATAATAAGAATATAGATTCATTATTATTTTAAACGTTCTCTGTAATCATCTCGTTTACGCTCATAATATTAGTCTATCCCTCTTCTGTTATAGCATGTTACAAATAGTATCCAAGTATTTATTATATTCCATATTATTTTCTTATATTTAGATTTTATTCCCAACTATGTATTCCTTAATCTAAGAGTAATTATATGCAAAATATTAGAATTATCGAAGGAACTCCGAAGAACTTCCACCAATATAGCATGTGCGGATATAAGGATATCAATAATCAAGGATATGCCGAAAAGATTAGCTGGAATAAAACGAACTTTACAAAAGGACTACGTTATAGCTTTCTATTGGATGAGAAAGGTCAGGCTGTTGGAGGCATTGAATTCCAACCTGCAGAATCATCTCTGCGCCCAATTCATGCTCCTAATTATCTGATAATTAACTGTCTATACATTATGAAAAAGGCATACAAAGGACAGGGTTTTGGGCAGGGAATGCTTAAAAGTTGTATTCAATATGCCATTGAGAATAAGTATGACGGAGTTGCTGCTATAGTTAGAAAAGGTTCTTGGATGGCGGATAATTCTCTTTTTTATAAATTCGATTTCAAATCTTCAGTAAAAATGAAAAACGGATACGAGCTGGTATATCTGAAACTTAAAGATGAGGCTCAAGTTCCTTTTATTGAGATTGAAAATATACCTCAGGAATACACCAATGGACTCTTTATTTTCTACTCTTGCCAATGTCCTTACACAAACAAAGCAATAGAAGATATCAAAGAAATCGCTCTTAAAGATTTCAATCTTGCCCCAAATGTTATTAATTTAGATATAAATAATATTCCTAGATTTTCTCCATTTGGAACATTCCACATTGTGCACGATGGAGAATTAGTTGCCTTCCATCCAATTAGCGGAACCCGTTTTAGGAATATCATGAAGAAAAGGATATAAAAAAAACTCTCAGACTTGCTACAAGTTTGAGAGTTTTTTTTAAATCTTAGTAAATAGACTACTTAGAAACAATAACAATTTCTGTCCTTCTATTCAACCTTCTGCCAAATTTAGTTAAGTTACTCGCAATAGGTTTTCTTTCTCCATGACCGATTGTTTTGATCCTGGACTTGGAAACACCCTTGCTTGAAATGTAATTTTTGACACTTTCTGCACGTTTCTTAGAAATAAAGTCATTGATTTCCATAGAACCAACTGAATCTGTATGTCCTTCAACAATAATTGTAATATTTGGCTTATCAATCATAAATTTAGCCATAATATCAAGTTCAGGAACTTTAGGCGGTAGCGATGCATCATTTGTTTCATAGAGAAGATTTTCAATAATCAGTTTTCTACCTAATTCAACAATAGGAATTTTTCGTTTTACTAATTTTTGAGTTTTCTCATCATACAAAGCAATTTCAATCTCGTCAGGAATAGCTTCCTGGTCAGATCTGTAATACATTGCGAATCTATTTGCTAACTGATTAGAAAAATTATTTAGAATGCGAGAAAAGTCATTGTTAATATCATAATTATTTCCATTAGTTCTTCTGGACATCCCTTTATAAACAGATAATTTATAAGGAGTAATGGAAAACAATCTAATTTGGTTTTTCTGGAACATTTCAACAATTGACTGCTCAGTCTGGTTTGTTACACCATCGCCTCTTTCACCTTTTTCATAGAAGTTAGCGTCAGTAATCAATACAGCAACTTTATCACAAGAAGCTCTAAATTTAATTTTTGCTGCAGCTTCCAGTCCTTCAAGAACATTCTCGTCTGGATTAAGACCACCAACACTTTTTATAGATTCTATCCAACCAATAAATTCTTCAATATTTTCTGTTGGTTGATAAACCCTTTCGAGGTCATCTGTAAAAAGTACAAGACCTAATCTTGCGTCGATTCCGCTCTTTTCCAAGTTGGCAGAAAATGTCCTGATATGGTCTTTAATTTTACTATAAACTTTATCCATTGTGCCAGTACCATCCAGCACAAAAATAAAGTCAACAGGTGATTCTTCAGCAACATGAAGTTTTTCTACCTTGAAAACTTTCTTTTGCTTACCACCTTCAAAAATAAACATATGATCTGCTTTAAGCTCTTCCAGAGGTTCACCTTCAGCATTATATGCTTCTATAGTAATTTTAATTTCAGGAAATTTAGATATATCTACACTACGAGTACTTATTTGAATATCGCCCTCTTCATAAGAGATTTTTGCGTTTTCAATTTCTTCTCGTTTTTGCTCCAAAGTATCTTTTTTGCTGACTAATGCTGCATTTAGAAAGGGGGGAAAAACTATCAGCAGTAGGCATAATAAGTACAATATGCGATTCATGTGCTTTTATAACCCTACTTAATATATTTTTAAAATTATGGTAATAATAATGCCCCCAGCCCTAAATTTAGTGCTTTGGGGGCATTATATATTTAGCTTTTTTTATATAGTAAGTCTAAGAACAGGTGATATCATGAAGAAATTACCAACTTCGTAAGGACGTTTTTTGTCTCTAAGTACAGTTGAGTATTTACCTTCAAGATAGAACCAGTTACCAAATAATGGGATATATGCTCTACCCAATAAGATTTGGTTAGACAATTGTACACTTGCTCCGAATGGGAAAGCAGCCTGATTTCTATATTCAACTTTAAAAAACATCCAGTCCATTACAGTCTCAGGCTTATAGAACTTCAATTCAGAAGCATTAACTGTGATGTTATGGTTTGGATTTGCAGGGCTACCATCTTGATAATAAGCGTATTCTTGAACTTCATTATAGCTTATACCTAAATCAAATCTGAAGTAGTTTTCAGGATCTTTAGGATCTAACCACCAATGATAAAATGCAGAAATTCTCCCAGTTGAACCAAGTACAGGAACTACAGCTTGAACAGGAGTCAGTCCATCATCATTCACATGCTGACCTGCGCTGTTTGGAGCCATCATGCCAACTGAAGTAACATCAATTTTTTCAGTAGTGATTTTAGTAACAGGCAATTCAAAATTAGCTGTAATACCAGCTTCAGGATGGAAAGGCATATGGAAATCTAATCCTAATGCAATTTTACCTTTTGGTTCTGCGTTTAGAGTTCTTTTTTGCATCCAATCAAGCAAGCTGTTTGTTTCATCTGTGGTATAAGCTTCTTTTAACGACTCATCTTTTGGTATCGATTCTCTATTAATACCAGAAGACATTTTATAAGATCCACCTAAGTATGCATTAATTAGATAAGGCACCTTGTCTGATGTTCTAGTATCTTCATTGATGTAAAGAGGTCTTTGTAAAGTAATTTTACCTTGACCTGCTTGCCAGAAATGATAACCAATGTCATCAACACCAATGCTGGATCTCAACCAAAAACCAGTTTTACCAATTTTGATAGCTTGTTCGAACATAGAAAGTGTAAATGCATGAGTTACATCTGTTGGCTGTAAATAATCAATAATTGCAGATGTTTGAGATCCGCTCAATGGAATTTCCTGTGGAATTTCATTGAAACAATAATCTCTTGTAGCAAGGTCTGATCTATAACCTCGATCAGCACCATTATAAACTAACTCACCTGACAAAAATCCTACTAAAATTTCAGTAAGTTGAACATCAATATCATAAGCAGACATTGATTCTTTACCGCAAGTGATAGTAATAATTTCAAATGGCTCATCATCATAAGCTCTAGGAGCTGCTAAAATTTCAACATTATTCATATCCAAATTTTCTTTTGGATACTGAGCGTTTATAAACGATCTATATATTTGGAACTGCAAATCTCTTTCGCATACCTTCCATCTAGGGAAATACCCTTTGATTTCGGCGTCAATCGTTGTAAGAGAATCTATAATTGCACCTTTATCCGGTATCATAGTCTGAGCTTCAGACTTGGCAGAATACCCAAAGACAAATGCAGCTACTAACAAGAATAAGATATTTCTTTTCATGTGACTTCTTCTTTATTTCTTTGACTAATTCAACAAACATTTAATTAAAATACAAAGATAAATCTTGCCATTGGGATAAATAGATTTTCTTCACTTTCCCAAGGTTCAGGCGAATCTTTAATAGCGTTAAAGAAAGCTTTACCTTCTAATCTTAACGCGAACAAATCTTTAATTACAGGGATATGTATCCATGCACTAGTGTATATTGATTCATCAAAGTATTGAGCTGTTACACCATAAGGAGTAGCAATGTTTTTAACCATGAAGTCCATTTTAGCAGAAATACCACCAACAGTTTTTGATTCGATTTCTTTAAAATTCACTACAGGCAAGTTATTGCCGTCTAGTGTTGCTTCATTTGCCCATTGCTCAACAGAGTATACTGTACCGCCCAGACCAAATCTCAATTGATAATCTTTATCGATTGCAAGACCAAATGTATAATGTAATGTTGCATTTGCTCTTACTAAGAAATCACTTACTGAATCTCTGCTAAATCCATCTGTAGGATCAATTTCAAGCATCAAATCATCAGGAGATTGTCTAAAGTCATCGTTATAACTTGCTTGTTCTGCATCACCAAATACCCAGCCGAAGCTAAGATGGAATACACCACTTTGAGGTATAACTTTAAAAGGAAAATCAAGTTCACCGGCGAGACCAACACCACCATGAGTGAATACTCGATCGTAGTCAATCATTTCTTTACCTAGTTCAGACCATCCATAAGTTGGAAGTATAGCACCGATTTTAATATTTTCCCACAAAGCAGAGAAAGTCATTCGTTCACTGTACATTGAAGGCATATTAATATCTTCGATACCATATTTAAGTTCTAAACCAAATTTAGGTAGATTGCTGTTTGTTATAAAAGAAATTGTGTCTATTTCACCATTTTCATAAACTGCTGTTTCGATTTCGTAGCGTTTCCAGCTTACTAAATCAGGAGAAACGATTAACTCGTTATCCTTGTAGTAATCCATTGGTTCGCCGTTAGAAATTCTAACAAATTTAGCTACATCAGCATCAGCAATATCACCTTCTCTTTCAATTAAAGAGCGTGAAATACCATACTGAGGATCAGTCCATCTTTTCATAGTACCGATACCTTGAGCTTCACTTGTTCTTTTTTCAACGTTAGACTGCATAAATGCATTTTCTAACAACTGATACATGTTTTCAGCATTATATTTTTCAGGATCCAAATCAAACTGCACCAATTCCGGCCAAGTATAGATATTTTTACCTGATGCATTATCTACATTCTTTTTAATTTCAGTATTATCTTCCATTGAAATGATCATAGCTATAATTGTATTAGGAACCAATTGGTCTCTGTCAACTTTTTTAGTAGTGATCACATAAGCTTCTCTAACAACTTGTTGAGAGCCCTTATTAGGGCTCAAAATTTCAACAAGTGCATCAAAGTTTTTAGGAATTTCACCATAACGACCAATCAATTCTCTTTGAATCTTAGTCTTAGTATTTCCAGAACGAAGCAAGTTTTCGATAGAGTTAACTACCTGTGGGGCAGTTTCTGCTAATATTTTTTCAGCATCACCTACTACTACAGCAGTATTTTCAGCTGCTTCTTTGTCTTTAATAATCTGTCTTACGTCTCTTACATCTTTCAAAGAATAAACGTCAATTGTTGAAAAGCGATAGTTTTTGTACCTATTAAGAATACTTTCAAGCTTTACCCTGAATGATTCATCGCCTTGTGCATTCACAGTCATAGGCAAAATCATGCTTAACATAAATAGGCTTAACAACAAACTCGATGCTTTCTTCATCATATTTATTTGCCCTTGCAATTTAAATTACTTACTTTTTTTAACATTTGATTTTATAACAGTACAAATTTATACTGTTATCGTCTTCTACGAGCACCACCGCCACTACGGCCGCCTCTACTGTCTGGCTCAAAATCTACTCTAACAGGAATAGTAACTGTAACAGGATCAGCTTGTACACCATTTATTGCATTAGTAGCAACAGCTCTTACTGCAATATTAACTGTACCTCGAACTTTAGTTTCTCCTGCAGGCAATTTACCAGATAGTTCAAATTCCATTTCATAGATTCCATTTCCTGTTTGGTCTATCATTGGTTCAACAGCAACACTGTAGCCAGCTAACCCATTCGCTATTTCAGTACTTACAGCTTGTATGTCAACAGTTGCATTCGTTGCTTTTTCATCACCACTAGAAGGCGAAGATACTGTCAAACCAGTAACACGTACTTTAATTTTGCTAGAAGTACCGGAAAACTCAGGAATCACATTTGCATTTATACCAGCCTCTTCCTGTTTCAATGAAACGGTTTTAGGAGAGAATATTTCTACTTGTTCTCCTGTGTAAGGTTGTTCCCATACAACTGCAAAAGTAACTTCACGAGCATCTGGTGAATATTTAATATTATCATCCATTGTTACTGATAAACCTTCAACAGCAGTCGCTTGTGTTTGCGAATCTGTAGAAACTATTATTTTAAATTCTTCAGGTTTAATTGCACCTAATGATGCAGGTTCCACATTCAAAATCATTGAATAACCATAATAAGTCAGAACTTGAAGTTTCTGATTTATATCTTTTTCAGATGCAGGAGTAAGACCTGTTTCAAATATGTTTAATGAAATCATGCTTTCTGCTGCTTTACGAGCACCTTGCAAACCATGAATTAACTTAAGAGTATAATTACCTGCAGGCAATTTACTATCTAAAGTAGCTTGATACCTTCTTTCTCCACCTTTAATAGGTGTAGGTTCGTTGCTAGATATTTCATCATAAGGCCTAGCAACAACATTAGCTACCTGCGCTCCATTTTCATCTGTAACATAACCACTAATTTTATTGCTGCCTGGTCCTTGATAAGGAGACGCTGTAAACATAAATACAGGTTTTACCGCATCAAACGAATTAATTTTATCCGCAACTGCAAGAACTGGATCCGACATGATTGGTTTTGGCTTAATAACACGGATATCAAATTCGATTGATCCTTTATTTTGGTCAAAGTGAACAGACATACCCGGAGCAATCAACTTAGCTATGTATCCATACAATTTAATTTTAGATTGTATATCATTAGCTTTTGCTTCAGTTGAAGCTTTATCGGAAGCAGCTCTCAAGCCAGCATCAAATTTATCTAAGTCCTTTTCTTTTGTTAGAACTTCCAACAAAGGCAAATCGTATTTTTCTAATTCAGACTTTAATGCTTTGTGTACTTTTCTTAGCTCTTTAACGCTAAGCTGCACAGTACCAATATTCACTGTTTCATCATCATCTAATTCTTTTACATCATAATCTCCACGAACACCTAAGATTTTGTTTGTCTTAGAAGCAAATCTTAGCTTGTACCAGCCTTCTTTATTAGGTGGTTGAAAATGAACCACAAACGCTCTTTTATTTTTTTCAGTGCCATGACCAGCATTAAGACTTAACTCGTGATTATAATAAAACACACTGTCTTCAGCAATATCTTTTGGCTGGAAGACAGGTCCAATTTGAAGTTCATCTTTAACTGGGTAAACCGGCTTAAAATCATCAGGATTAATATTACTCATATCCAAACGATCAAAAGTTGCGTCTTTATCCAATTTTAATTTTGTTAAAGCCATAAATTCCCATTCTGTTCCATCAGGAGCTGTAACTTTCTGACCAGAAGTAAAATCCTGAAATGTTTCAATACCCTGAGCTAACAAATCGTCATCAGTTGGGAAATTTGGTGTAACTCCAGGAGTGTTATCAGTATTATAAAATACTTGATATTCTAACTCTTCAACATTTGAAAGTTTGACTAGAGTTTTAATTCTTTCAAAATAGTCTTTTTCAGACTCGCCTTCTTTTCTTTTTACAGAAGCAGAGATATCAGTGACACCAACCTCGACGATATACTTACGCCAAGATTTAATTTCAATATCAATAACTTCCTTAAGATTTAATCCATCGGGTGGGATCGTTATCTCATCCTGTGGTCTAGTGTTGATACCTTCGGTACCAGCACCTGATTGAAGCTGAGAAAGGATAGACTGCACGATACGCATAGTCTCTTTTTGCTTTTGATGTAAGCCCTCTTCTGCTTCATCACGTTCCACGATGATGATAAGCAATTCCAGTACCACGGCTAAGTACAATACAAAATATACTTTACCTGCACCGCCTGATCTTAACATAACAAATTACCTCCACATGGTGCTTGTTTTATTAAACTAAAATTATTTCTTCTATTTTAAGAATTTGAGTGAAGCTTTTTGGAACTTCTATCGTATTAAGAATCAAAGCTCCATTTAGTATTCTAAAATTTATACTAAAACTTAACACGAAAAACTCAATTTTGGCAAAACGCCTTACAAATTATCCTAAATATAGCATTTATACAAGCAATTTTTGTTAATAATCTAAAATAATAAAAAATAACATAGATATTAAGCAAATCCGGTTAAATTACTTCAACTTTACATTCACTCTTATCTTTGATTATTAACAACATACTGCCTGCATATCAATATACTACTATATTTTTCGGCTAAAAAATACTAATTTGCTCTATATAAAAGAGAAGCTTTAAATAAAGAGGTAGAAATTATTTCATCGGCGTCCGTGGTTTGTTTTCTTATATGGGCCATGTCTTAGATACTAATTATAATAAAATACGCATTTTTCAAATTAAATCATAATTATTTTTAACAAACTAAACTTTACTATTCCTATGAATCCCCATTACATCAAGCTTTTACACGATTTAAACAATCTGCTTTTATCTGAAAAAAAGCCTTCTTTATACCTCAGAGGTAGCTTTGGAAAACAACTGCTACAAGTGCCTGAAATCAGCGCTATGCTAGATTGCCCACAAGACCCAATCTGGCATCCCGAAGGAGACGTATGGCAGCATACCATTTTAGTGGTAGATCGTGCTGCTGAGCTGAAATCTAAACTAACAAGTGCTACTGATCAATCTGCATTCATGCTTGGAGCTTTCTTTCATGACATAGGAAAACCAATTACTACTTTATATAAGGATAACAGATGGCGATCTCCTGCTCACGATATCAAAGGGTCTAAAATTTGCAGAAACTTGCTTACTGATTCTGATTTTTCGAAAGAGATCATTGACAAAGCTTCTTCTTTTGTTTTAGAACATCTAAAACCAATCAATTTATATAAATACAGAGATAATATTTCTGACACTGCAATCAGACGCCTTGCCCGCAGGGTAAATATTGAGCAGCTTATCTATCTTGCTATGGCTGATCATTTTGGTAGAACTACACCAGATGCTTTAGCAAAGGAGTTCCCTGCCGGGCCGTGGCTTTTAGCTAAGCACCTGAAGATAGAAAAATATGACAATAAACCTAAACCTATTCTTAAAGGCAGATTTCTTGCCAAATTTGGTGTTAAGCCCGGAAGTTTAATGGGTAAACTTATATCTGAAAGCTTAATAGCACAAATTGACGGTGAAATTCAAAATGTAAATGATGCAAAAAAGTGGGCATATCACCGCCTATTAGAATTAGGTTATATAGATCCGGGAAATTTTTCTTCTTAAAAGCTACTGACATATTCAAAGACTAAGCTTCTTCTGAAACCATTTGAATTTTTATAGTTTTCCAGCAAATCTCTTGCATGCAGTTCTATTGTTATACCATTATATATCGACCACCGCAAAGACATGTTTAACATGCCTTTGTGTGACATAACTTCTTTATTATACTCATCAATTGTTGGGTTAAATTCAAAATTCATTGAGCCTTTTGAGCCAATGGACTGCTCCATGCCTACATAAAAGTTTGGAGTTCTATGGTCAGAAGGTGTATCAAAAGAATAGTTAATTCCACCATGAAAAGCTATATTCCCAAGTACCCAGCTGTAATTCTTGCTTACAGCCAGATATAATCCTGATGAATTGGTCATAAATCGCTCAGAACCTTCGAAATATGATTCACGTCCCTGAGAATTAAGCCCCACTACTATAGCAGGCCAATTTATTCTTTCATCAAGTACTCTTAGTTTTAATTGAATACCGGGCATTTTTTGCCATTCAACGCTTCCGGTACCTACCACATTTGTGCCACTATAACTAAATCCCATACTGAAATTTGTGAAAGGTGAGGCGCTAAGCCCTACAAGTAATCCTCCTTGCGGGAATGTTTGCGTATATACTGAAAAATCACCTTTCCTAAGAATTCCTGCTGTTGGCTGATCTATTATATAGTTTGATTCATAAACAGCACCATCACCTGCTGCCCCTTGAGTAAAGACATAACCATATGCCGCAAAAAATAGTATTAAAAAAACATATATGCTTTTCATCTTTCTCCCCCCGAATTGTATAAAAAGTCTTAAATCATATAAAATATCAATATTTTAGAAAATTTTGTGCCAAATATTTATTTTATATCTTTTCTTTTTTATATATTCTAAAATAATAATATGCAGTGTTATACTTTGTAAAAGAGGGGAATGATTATGACTTTTAAAAATGTATATCCATTTTTAATATTGCTGGTTTTTCTAGTGGGATGTGGTGGTGTTAGTATAGATTCAATTAAAGACATACCGGGAAAGCCGGACGTAACATTCCAGCCAATGGGTAATAATGCAAAATTAACCATTTACTGGCTGTTCAATGGCAATAAAAACAATGAATTATATAGAACAGTAAGATCAATTTCTAAAATTGAGGCAGCTATAGGGGAATGGAGTGATGATAATGTAGCAGAAATTAAAGTAGTAAAAGCTTCTTACACTCCAAGCAAAGACGACAAAGATCTTGTTTCTTACTTTGCTCAGTCAAATCTTCCTTTGCCTAAAGATTTTTCTGATGATACTCCTATATATATAAAATTTACTTCAGGCGAGCAAGTCTATAAGTTTGTGACTACTATAAAAGATGCGACTCCAAACAAAGAAGACAAGACTTTAGCATTAGCTTTGATTCCTTATTTTGAGAAATCATTAAGAGGCTTAAATATCTCTACGCTTGTTTTCAGGAAATTTGCTATTCCAGATGAATATCATCCTGATGGTGAAAAATATAGAGTCAGAATTTATAACGAAAACGGAAAAAATGTCTGGGCTTCAGATTTTGATGCTAATTTTACTCAAGCAATTGAGAAGGTTAAACCTCAGGAAGTAGGTGCTAACTACCTTTACAATCAGTACTGGGACGGCAAAGATTTGAATGGAGACAAAGCAGAGCCAGGAGTATATGAATTTAGAATTACTATACCGGCATTCCCAATTCCGTATCAAACTTCAGTGTATTACCAATGGGGTAACTAATGACCGAATTTGAAGCAATGCAAAAAGCTATTCAGCTGGCACTCAAAGGAAGCGGCTACGTAAGCCCTAACCCTAGAGTCGGTGCTGTTATTTTAGATGAAAACGATAATATTATTGCTGAGGGATGGCATAAAGAATTTGGCGACAAACATGCTGAAATAGATGCTATCGCCAATTCGACAAGAGACTCTTTCGAGGGCTGTACAATGGTTGTAAATCTTGAACCTTGCACGCATGAAGGCAAAACTCCTCCTTGCGCGCCTCAGCTTATTGATAAGAAATTTTCCAAAGTAGTTATTGGTATGGAAGATCCTAATCCATTAGTTGCAGGAAGTGGTATTAGGCTCTTAAAAGAAGCCGGAATAGAAGTCGTTTCAAGAGTAATGGAAGAGGAATGCAAATGGATCAACAGATTCTTTGCAAAGCATATTACAACAGGAATGCCTTATATTATCGCTAAAATGGCGCAAACAATGGACGGCTGCATTGCAACAAAATTAGGCAGCTCCAAATGGATCACTTGTGATGAAAGTAGAAAAAGAGGTCACGCGCTCCGCGCACAAGTGGATGCTATTTTAATAGGCAGAAATACAGCAGCAAAAGATAATCCACAGCTTACAGTAAGAAATGTTGAAGGTAGAAACCCTAAACGAATTGTATTTGATACTAATCTCAATTTGCTATTGGACTTAAATATCTTCAAAGGTGATTTGCGCGAAAATACTATTGTCTGTTGTTCAGCCACTGCTAACCCGCGTAAAATTGAAACGCTTAACATGGCAGGGCTTACAGTTATTAAGATAGAAACAAACGAACATGGTAAAATTGATATAGAAAAAGCACTTAAAAAATTAGCAGAAGAATGTGGTATAACATCTATACTTGTTGAAGGTGGTGCCGCATTATACTCTTCATTCTTCGAAAATGACCTTATCGATGAATATCATGTATTTATTGCCCCAAAAGTATTTGGCAATGGCATCAATACATTCAATAATATCAAGACTTCATATGTCAATCAGGCAAAAAACTTTTCGATCAAAGCAGTTTCCCGATGTGGCGAAGACATTCACATTATTGGTCTGAAACAAATGTAGAGCTCAAATAATCACTTTGTGATTGAAAAGGCAGAGGCATTGCTCACGATGTCTCTGTTTTTTTGTTTCCTCTCCGAATTTTACAATTATTCCTTTGCCCGGAATGCTATTTTGCGATGTAAACTTTATTCGACATCTAGGAACGTAGCATGAAATCTTTCATCAAATGGGTTGAAATTCCGGTAATTGACATGCAAAGAGCTGTTGATTTTTACAACAAAGTGTTTTCCCTTGATCTAATTATTCAGGATTTCAGCTGTGAAAAAATGGCTTGTTTCCCAAATAATGAGGGTGCGTTAGTTAAATCTTACGAGCTAAAAGTATCCGGAGAGGGAGTACTGGTTAGCTTAAACGCAGGAAATAAACTCGATAAGGCTCTTGTAACAATACAAAATGAAGGAGGACATTTATTGAAGAACAAAACAAAGATAGAATCAGAAAATTTAGATTATTTTGCTATTTTCAGTGATTCTGAAGGGAACACTATAGGCATTTACGGTAAATAATGTATTAGTGAGGCAAAGCAAGAAGCCTTTGCCTCATAATCTTATGAGGCTCACATCATGAAAATAAAAGCGCCCTCAAAACACCTTAGAGATTATGTAAAATACTTCTGGAGCCTGGATTATAATCATGTTTCACAAGCATCACAACAGATAATTCCAACAGGGCTTGCAGATATTTTTTTCCATTTTGAAAATATACCACAAAACGGCCGAGAAGAGACCACCCATGTATTTTTATCAAAACCGACTCTAAAACCATATACTATAAATATGGAAGGGCATGTTCAGTTTGTTGCAGTAGCTTTATATCCTCATACGCCGATGCTTATATTTGATTTCCCTTTGGGGCACTATGCTCAGAATGCTATTCCTCTGGATATTTCTGAAAATAAAACATGGTCTGTTTTGCATTATAAGCTATATGAAGCAAAAGATTTTGATAAGCAGGTAGAACTGATTGAAGATTATTTGACTAAAAGAATATTCGAAAACCTAAAAGAATTAAATTTTACTAGACTTACTAACGCAATAAAGAATATTACTTTGAGCGCAGGCAAAATAAGCACAAATGACTTAAGCAAAGAAGTAAACCTCAGCTCCAGACAATTCTCCGAAATATTCAGGCAGAATATAGGGCTAACAGCAGGTAATATAGCTAAGATAATAAGAATGCAAAAAGCAATCCATTATATACAATTGGGTATCAGAGATTTAGCAGATGTATATGTGCTCTGTAATTATTATGACAGATCTCATTTTATTAAGGATTGCAAGTCACTTACCGGTTTGACACCAAAAGAGCTTACAAAGGAAGCTGATCTTTGTTCCGATTATTTCGCAGTTATATAAGCACTAATATATCAAATTGAATATACAGCAAAAAAAGCCTTATAACTTTATTAGTTATAAGGCTTTATCTTCTTCTGTGGTCGGGGACGGAATTGAACCGCCGACACGAGGATTTTCAGTCCTCTGCTCTACCAACTGAGCTACCCGACCTCCGTCTCTAAAAGAGAGTACAAATATATATTGATTTCAGATTTTATGCAAATATTTTTATGCAAAAATCTATTTTTCTTGTTCTAAATTGTTCTTAATTACTTCATGAACTGATTTCATAAGTTTATTTTCTGCGATTCTGTCATGTTTACCTTTATTTTCTATCGGTTTCCCAATTATAACTTTGACTTTCGTAGGAATTATATTCTTTGTAGGTTTATGGTACACTTTCCAAGCGTCTACTAGCGTAATAGGAACTATAGGTCTTTCCGCTTTTGAAGCTAACATAAAAGCACCACGTTTAAAATCACCAAGTTCGCCATTTGCAGAGCGAGTTCCTTCAGGAAATATAACAATTGAACTGCCTGCATTTATCTCTTCTACAGCAGTTTGAATTGACTGCATTGCTTTTCTGGGATCTTCTCTTACAATTGGAATAAATGGTGATTTCTTGAGGGCATATCCGAATACAGGAATTTTTTCAAGCTCCTGTTTGTAAATCATACGTATGTCATCCCCCAATCCGTAAATTAGAATTGGAATATCAAACATGCTTGTGTGATTACTAATATAGATATATGACTCATTAGGATCTAAGTTCTCTTTACCTATAATTTCTAAATTCATTCTGCTGTTATTTACTATGTGCTTTGCCCACCTTTTAGACAGCAAATTAAATGATCTTTTACCAAAAAAGATCATACCCAAAGCAACTAGAGCAGAATCAAAGATTGTAAAAAAGCTAATTAAAGAAATACGAAAATAGGACGCCATATCTGATTAATCCTTCGCTGCTTCAAAGCAATTAGCATCCTCAGAGGAGCAAAGAATAGTACAGATTTTTTTTACTGTCTGATCTTTTACTGAGTAATATCTCTGCAAGCCTTGAGCTCTGCATTCTAAAATATTATTGGTTAAAAACAATTTAAGCTGTTTTGAAACATTAGCTTGCAACAAACCAGTCTCCTCGATTATTTCTGTTACACATCGCTCTCCACCAAAGAGTGTGCGCAAAATTCTTAATCTGGAAGGTTCCGACAAAATTTTGAACTTTGTAGCAAGGATATCTAACTCTTCATCAGTAAATACTTTTTTTTCTGAAGATTCCACCACAAACCCCCTTATAACTATCAGGTTTATAGATATTTAGTTCTATAGAATGCTATTCCTAATAAACTTATTTTACTATTAAGTTCGAAAATTGCATAGCATGCTTTAAATAAAGATATTCTAAATATTTATAAAAAACAAATAGTCCTTTGACATTTTACACTTTTACTGTAACAGTATAAATTTTCAACAATATATATTAATTCTCTTCGTATTGTTAGGCAAGCCTAAACGTAAACATGTATTAATTAGAGAAAGATAGACATGGCATTGCATACATATACTTGCTCAAAATGCGGCAGAGAAAAACAAATCGATGTACAGCCGGGTCAAACTATTGACGAAGCTAAAAGTTCATGCGGCTGTGGAACATCAAAGAAAAGCAACGGTCTTGATATTATGAACGATAGTAATTCCGGTTGCGGTTGCGGTGGATCCGGCTGCGGTTGCCACTAAAATATTGTTTGAATCCCAATCCCATAAAGAAGAAGCTAGAGCATTTTTTCAAGGCCTAGCTTCTTCTTTTTATTTGGGTAGATTTTCAGATACTTTTTTACCATACGGTTTTATACGCAGCCCGTAGGTTTGCCTAAACCAGCAACTTTACAGGCTCCTTTTGCCGGACCTGATGGAAATAATTGATAAATCTGTTTAAGCGGGAAACCAGTATCTCTGCACAGTTTGCGGATCATTGGTGCTATTCCGTTCTTTTGGTAATAGTCTCTTAGGTAGTTAATGATTTTCCAATGATCATCAGTCAGTTCACTAATTTCTTCAGTAGATGCTAATGCAACGGCAACTTCCTCATTCCATACTTCAGGTTGTTCCATAAAGCCCGCATCATCAACTTCGATTTTAATATTTTTGTGTTCAAAAGTAGGCATGGTTTCCTCCATGTTTTATTTTCGTATTTGGTATTTCGTTAAATATATAACAAAATATTTAAAAATGGAAGAAGAATATTATATATGATTGATATTTTTATTTATTATTTATAATCTCTAAATATTTCTCTATTACACAATTGTAACTATGCTTGTATTATAGGATTAAGTGGTAATTCTATAAAAAATGTTGTTCCCTCGGGATGTTTGCTCTCAAAATAAACTTTCCCATTCAGATATTTTTCTGTAAGTAACTTTATACTGTAAGTGCCTAATCCTCTTCCTTCCCCTTTAGTGGAAAATGATCTTTTAAATATTCTTTCTCTTACACTGTCGGCCATTACACTTGGGTTATGTACTGTAAAACATATAGAATCAGTCATTGTTTTGAAGCATGAGACAGTAATTTTGCCACCTTGATATTCTGCTTCATAAGCATTTTTTATCAGATTTGTAAGCACTCGTGAAAGTAATGCTCTGTCAGTAATAAATTCTACTTGTTCTAAATTTTTATCTATTACTAATTGATCTTCCTGTAAGTTATACAGCTTAGCCATATTGGAAGTATAACTAACAACTTCGCAACTAATGGAGTCCTGAAGATTTATACTCAGGCTTCCTCTTTCTGCTTCAACAATCTGTTTCTGCGATTTAATTTCATCAATCAGTTTATTCGAGAAATCGCCGGCTAGTTGCTTATATTTTGAAAATTCTTCCGGCAATTTAATCTTTAATATATGTGACAGAGTAGATATACCGGTCGCTGTATTCATTATATCATGAAAGAATAAGCGTTCCAGTAACTCTCGCCTTTTAGAATCGCTAATATCAGAAAGGGTAAAAACTACAAATGGATCATCTTTAATTTTGAATGGAGAAGAAGTAACCTGCATTTCGAAGGCATCTAGATTTTTTTTAGAAAGAATTAGACACTCTTCATGATTTTCATTGCCTTCAAGTCCTGCTTTGATAGAAATCACAGCACCGCAATACCTGCACGCGATTGAATCACCACAGCCGGATACAACTTCGCCTGAATGCATACAGCCAAAAATCTCTCCTGGTCTTTGACCGTAAATTTCATCTAACTCGTTAAGCCCAAGAATTTCAGCTGTTTTTTTGTTCGCGAAGACAACTTCCCTGCGTCTATTGAGAATCAATACTAATTCCGGAATCTTATCTAAAAGCGCTTTATAGAGTGAGTCTGAGTTGAATAAACTCACGTGCTGAGTTAACTCTTCAGAAGTAGACCTCCCTGATAAACCTCTTTTTTCATGTGAAGACATATGCATTCCTCCTCGAAGCAAAGACCGTACTACCCAAATAATAAGTATATTATGTAAAACGCAACTGTTATGAATTTAATATATTATTATTATTCATTAGTATCAATATTTTTATTTTGGCAATCGAAAAATACTGATATTTTTTACAATGTCTTCAGTATTTCAAGGCAGTATTCTTTATATGAGCAATTTGGAAGCAATGATACATTTTTCTCATATTCATCTAAACTTATGAAACCCATTTCAAGAGCAACTTCTTCGAGGCATGCAATTTTTTTGCCTTGTCGTTTCTCTATAGCATGAATAAACGTAGATGCTTCCATGAGCGATTCAGGAGTTCCAGTATCAAGCCACGCAATACCACGTTCCATTATTTCTACATTAAGCTTACTTTCTTCAAGGTAAAGCTTTTGCAAGTCCGTTATCTCTAGTTCACCTCTTTTGCTTGGTTTTAAGTCCTTAGCTTTACGTTTCACGTCATTATCAAAAACATAGAGCCCCGGTATAGCATATTTGGATTTAGGGAATTCCGGTTTTTCTTCTATAGATTTTACTTTCCCATCTGCTTCAAATTCAACAACACCGTATGCGGAAGGATTATTTACTCTATAGCCGAATACAGTTGCACCTAAATTAGATTCAATTGCACTTTTAAAGAAGCCCATAGGTCCATAAAAAAGATTATCACCAAGTATTAGGCAAACCTGATCATCACCAATAAAATCGCTACCATAAATGAAAGATTCTGCTATTCCTCCCGGGCGCTCTTGGACGACATATTGCAGATTTAACCCCCAAGGGGCTCCATCGCCAAGAAGTTTTTTAAAATTGGGAGTATCTTTCGGAGTCGAAATGATTAATATATCTTTTATTCCTGCTTGCATTAGTGTAGATATAGGATAATAAATCATTGGTTTATCGTAAACTACCTGAAGCTGTTTACTAAATACAGCAGTCATAGGATATAGACGAGTGCCGCTACCTCCGGCAAGTACAATACCTTTAGTCTTCATGTTTTATCTATTTGAATTGTGATTATAAATCTGAGTTGTCTTTTGCAGGTAATATGATAGTAAATTCCGTACCAAAATTCAATTTACTCTCAACTAAAATTTGACCATGGTTCTTATCAATGAATTCTTTGCAGAGAATTAGACCTAAACCTGTGCCTTTTTCATCTTCTGTACCCGGCATTGTCTGGCTTCTACCTAGATCAAATAGTCTATCTTTCATAGATTCGTTCATTCCGACGCCATCATCTTTGATCTTAATGTATGCGTTGTGGTCTTCATTATAAGCGGTTAATGTAATATTACCCTTTCGATTGGTAAATTTCATTGCATTATTTAACAAATTCCTTAAAACAGTAGAAAGCATGTTAACATCTGCAAAAACTTTAGCAGATTGATCTACATTTAAGGTAACATTGATTTCTTTCCTGTTTCGCATTTCTTCTATCATATCATAAAGAGGTGTAACCACAGACTCTATACTTACTTCATTTGGAACAACACTTATCCCCTGACTTTGAGACCTTGCCCATGTAAGAAGGTTGTTAAGTAACTCTAGTGAAATGTGAGTGTTTTTAGTAATCTTATGTAAATGGTTTTTGGATTTTTCCCAATTCTCATGTTTAAAGTGCTCGAGAGCTAATGAAGAGGACGATAAAATAACCTGCATAGGATTTTTCAAATCATGCCCAATGACAGAGAAAAGTTTATCTTTAGAATTATTAGCAACCTTGAGAGCTTCTTCACTTTTCTTTAAATCAAGCAAGAGCATATCCAGTTCATCTTTCTGCTTGGATATAGTCTCATTTTGTTTCGTTAGCTTATCATTAGCTTTTTTGGAAGCTCTGTTTTTGCTGAGAAGTACACCTGTCAAAACAAATACCAAGACCACAATAACTATCATATAGTTCCTTGTAGTTTCTGAAGATTTGTTATCAGCGATTAGCTCTTCTATTTGTTTTTTCTTCGTATCAATGTCATACTTAAAACTTAATTCTGCAACAACACTTGTTGTGTATTGATTAAACAAAGAATCTTTACGAACAGAGTAAAGTTTATAATATTCCAAGGCTTTGTCGCTATTGCCAAGTATAGAATATAGATCTGATAATTCGTAATAAGTATCTAAAATATATTTGTTCAAAGAAGCTTTTGTGGCTTCTCCAAGGGCGTTTCTTAAAAAATCTAAGGCTGATACGTATTCTTTTTTCAGTTTGTAGCAAATCCCAATATTTTTCATAGTAACAGCCATAAGATTCCTATCGCTGTTATCAGTACTCATATTCAATGACTTCTTGTATAACTCCAGTGCTTTATCATATTCACCAAGTGTTCTGTAAACATTAGCAATGTTGTTATAAGAACCTGCAACACCATCACCAACAGAATCAATTTCCCAGTATTCTTTTTTCGCTAATTCATAGTAGTTTAGTGCTTTTTCGTTCTGGTCAATATACCAATAAAACGACCCAAGGTTATTATATGATAATGCAATACCTTTTCTGTAGTTATGATTCTGACTCAGATTAAGAGCCGTAGTATAAAAATCTAAAGCTTTCTCATTCATATTTATATTTCTAAATATGATCCCGGCATTATTATAGGATGCCACTATCTGCTCAATGGCAGAAGCCCGCTGGCTATAGCCAAGTGCTTCCAGATGATAATTTAAAGCTGCATGATAGTTACTTGTATATCGATGAGCCATACCTATATTATTATAGGTTTTAGCTAATTCAAGGTAATCTTCTAAATATTTATTAAGCTGAAGTGCTTTTTTGAAGAATTCAATTGAGTATTGAGTTTTGCCTGCATGTATATGTGCTAAGCCAATCGTATTAAATGCTCTGGCAATCTGGCGTCTGTTTTGCTGAGGTTTTGCCAGCTCCAAGGCTCTTGTAGCATAATCTATAGACCTGTTAGCATCTTTTGAAGAATATAATTCAGCAAGCCTGTTTAATATTATTATTTTTTCATCCATGTCTGAATTTTCCAGCCTCTTCTCTAAATCGCCTATCTCAGAATCTGCAAAGGCTAAAGAAAATGAAGCCAAAATCAGAAATATGTATAAAAATAATCTCATCAACCTGCTTTTGGAATTAATATAGTAAAAGTGGAGCCTTCCTTGACTTTACTTTGAACTTCTATCCTGCCGCTATGCTTATCTATAAAATCTTTACATAGCACTAATCCAAGGCCTGTGCCTTTTTCATCATTAGTACCATGGCTAGATTTAGTAGCAGACGGTTCAAATAAAATTTTAATTTTGTCTTCCGGAATACCTACTCCATTGTCTTCAATTCTAATATAAACATATTTTTCAATAAATCCCGTACTAACTGTTATTTTACCGCCACTCTGTGTAAATTTTATTGAATTTGACAGAATATTCCTAGTAACAGTAAGAAGCATGTTCGCATCGCCATTTACAACTGCTGATTCAGCAAAGTCTGTGGCCACAGTGACATTTTTCTTTGAAGCTTGCAAAGCAAGTACTTCTACACTCTGATTAGCCAAATAGTTTAAATCTAAATCCATCGGATTAAAGTCAAGCACTCCCATCTGAGATCTGGACCAGACTAATAAATTTTCTAAAAGGTTAAATAGAGATTTTGATGATTTATTTATCTCTTCTATAAATTCTTTCTTTTCAGTATTTTCCATCGAATCGAACTCATTACTCATTATGTCAGTCACTGTTATAAAGGTACTGAGTGGATTTTTAAGATCGTGTGCAATAATTGAAAAAAGTTTATCTTTTGCCTGATTCGATAATTCTAAATCTTTTTGCGACTTTGATAAATCTTCGATAAGATGATCGAGTTCTTCATTTTTTTCTTCAAGCTTATGGCTATACTGACTTTTCTGTTTATTAGCTCTATAAAATAAAAACACGACTAGCAGTAAAAATATAAAACCAAGTGACAGGGAGATATTAATAATTGTACTAATTTCCTGCCTAGTAGCCATCAATTCTTTTTCTTTAGTAATCAAACTGATTTCATTATTCTGTTTTTCTTGAATCGAAGATATTCTGATTTGCATTAGCCTGTCATTCAAACTCTGATCAAACATGCTGTCCTTTAAAGCAACATATTCCTCTTTATATTTGTATGCCTTTTCCCATTCTTTTTTTGTACTGTAATACTGAGCCAGCTTTATGGAGAACATATTTTGTATAGCTAGTAAATGATATTTAGAAGACAATCGATAGCCTTCCAGCAAATACTTCAACCTTTCTTCCTGCTTATTTTCAAGTTCCAAAAGGCTTGTGTACGATTCTAATAAAATAGCATAGGATCTATAATCATGGAGTTCATCCACTATTTCTTTTGCCTTGTCATAATAGTAGTATGCACTATCAATTTGGTTTTTTTTAGTAAATAAACTTACTAAATTGCCATACACATTACCGAGGTACCTATTATGCCCGATTTCTTCACAAATATATTGCCCTTTTCTGTAATAAAGCAACGCTTTGTCCGGATCATAGAGTTCTTTTTGGCTGTAGACATTCGCAATATTTACGTAGCTACCTGCTACTCTTCGCTTATCATTTACTCTATATCCAATTTCTAAAGCTCTATTAAAGCACTTAAGAGATTCTTTATGGTATTCCATTCTATGGTAAAGCAAACCTAAATCAGTAAAAAGGATACTAGCTGTTAAAAAAGTTCTGTAGGAAGTATCTTTTTTTCCAATCAAACTAAAATCATACTCTCCTTCTGCTCTGTCATAGTACACAAATGCACTATCATACAACCCCATATCTTTATAGGTAGTAGCAAGTTGAGTTAGTGTGTAAATTCTTAGGTAAATAGAATCTGAGTTCCTTCCGTATCGATATGCGAGTTTCAAGGTATCTATTGCATTTTGGAATAAAGCAAGATTAGTCAAAGAAACAGAATAATTTGCTAAGGCAAAACCCTTAAAAAAATTATCTTCCAAACTATCTGACATCAGAATAGTTCTCATATATACTGCTCTTGAAGAATCCGTATTTGTGGCACCAAATTTACTGCCAACATGCCAAAGACTATCAATTCGATTCTTCAAGTCTGTACTTTCAGGATCTGCTTTCACAGAACCGGAAATTAAAATTAAAAAAAGCAAAAATAATATAATATTTTTCATTTAGATTTTCGATAGTATTTTGTCAACATATAAATATATAGATATTTTTGCTTATTTCATATACCTATATTTGGTTATTTTTCTCTTATAAGTCTAAATTCTACTCTCCTGTTCAAGGATCTGCCTTCTTCATTGTCATTTGTTGCTACAGGCATAGTTTTGCCATATCCTTTGGCGATGAATTCTA
Organism: Kapaibacterium sp. (SeqCode); assembly: GCA_965140345.1. Classification (GTDB taxonomy): domain Bacteria; phylum Bacteroidota; class Ignavibacteria; order Kapaibacteriales; family UBA2268; genus JBFHIJ01. The sequence continues at coordinate 7,712 of OZ223201.1, read as the reverse complement.
CATCTGCTAACCCGTTGTTTTTTAAGAAATCCACCACAGACTTGGCTCTAGCTTCTGACAACTTCATATTGTACTCGCCCGAACCGATATCATCAGTGTGGCCAGATATTTCAACTTTGACACCATTAATCCCTTTAAGAATTTTAATAAGTCTTTTTAATTCAGGGAATGATTCCGGTTTCAAAATGGCTTTATCGTATTCAAAAAAGATATTATTGATTCTAATACTTCCCTTTAATAAGTCTTCAATATTGATCATTGTAAGAGTTTCTGTTATTTTGATGTATTTATTAGTCTCACTCAGATCAATATTTTTTGATATAGGATAATATCCATTTTTTTCTGCATGATAGCCGTATATTTTTCCTGTTGGCAGAATAAAGAAGAAAGAACCGTCTTCAGAATTACTTGTAATTTTGCTTATTACCCTTTCTGATCCTAAATCCTCCCAGATTATCTCTGCCTGCAATGGATTGCCATTCTGGTCTACAACTTTTCCTTGAATTGCTACTACAGGGTAAGGCCTGGCAAACGAAGGTATTTCTGTTTTATAAATATCTGACTGACCGATATTAACTACTCTATCACTGGAAGAAAAATATGCCTGATCACCTTGTGGAATAACATGGAATCCCCAATCTCTACCGGAACCATTTATTTCTTTTCCAAGATTGACAGGTTCGCTCCATTCAGTCCAGGAGGTATCGCTTAATCTGCGAGAAACAAAAACATCCAGCCTTCCTAAACCTGGATGACCTTCACTGCTAAAATAAAGTGTTTTTCCATCTGCGTGCAATTGCGGTTTTCTTTCAGCATAAGGAGTATTTATTGTCGAACCAAGATTAATTGGCTCACTCCATCCATCATCCGTTTTAGTGCAAACATATATATCTGTATTCCCAAATTTTGAACCATGGTAGATCCGTCCCACCCAGTGAGTTTCACCAATCCCCCCGGGCCTTTCAGATACGAAAAACAAAGCATTCCCATCTGCGGTAACTTTTGCATCACCATCATAATACTTTGTATTTATCGGATGTGGAAGATGCTGTCTATTAGTCCATAAACCGTCCTCCCAATCAAATTCATACAAGTCCCCTCTTCCTAAATTATCTGCATAATTTCCGAAGACATACAGTTTGTTCCCATCTACTGTTAAACTTTGTGCAGCCTCACTTCTGGGTGTAGTAATACCACCTTCTAATCTTGTGGCATACTGCCAACCGGTTTCATCGTCATAATTAGACACATAAATATTGTCATCTCCTTTTTTAGAATAATCCTTGCTATAGACAGTAAAATATATTTGAGACATATCTGCTCTCAAAACAGGAGTTGTTTCAGAAGCTCTGGAATTAATAATATCACCTAAATTTTCCTCTTTGATGCCTTCTTCTTTCAGCTGTAAGATTTCTATAATCTTATCAATTTCTTTTGTTTTATTTGGAAACATTCCTTTAAATAATTTATAGGTGTCAATTGCAGCCTGCCAGTCTTTCATATTTAGATACTGCGCTACAATTCTTTGCAGCGCAACAAACGCATCTTCACTTGGCGCATTTTCATCCAAATAATCATATAAGGCTTCAAAGTTACTGTCGTTAACATCCCTTAAAAGCAGTGATTGGTCTGCATTATTAGCCATTAAGACAACAGTGGATAATAATATCATCCATATTGTCAAAATAAATTTACCCATAGAACCCCCTAGTCTCGCAACAGTTCTTTGTTTTATTCGTATTAGTCAGTCTACTTAATTCATAACGGTATATATCTATACTTAGTATTTTTGACAATTCAAAAAAACGTGCCTAAAATTTGTATTCAAGTAGAATTTATTTTGTTTTTTTATTAATACTTAGTATTATATCTTTGTATCCCTTGGCTAATTACACGAATAATTTTTATAAATTGACAATATATGGGGTGTTTAGTGGACGTATTTCAAAAGTGTTACGACTTCACACGTGCTGACGAAGTAAAAAAATCAGGTCTTTACCCATATTTCCATCCAATTCAGGAAAATGAAGGACCGGAAGTTACCATAGGTGGTAAAAAAATTATTATGGGCGGCTCAAATAATTATTTGGGGCTTACTGCTCATCCAAAAGTAAAAGAAGCTGCTAACCGTGCAGTTGAGAAATATGGAACGGGTTGTTCCGGCTCTCGTTACCTAACAGGAACTCTGGATTTACATATCGAGTTAGAAGAAAGACTAGCTAAGTTCCTGGGAGTTGAAGCAGTTTTACTTTATAGCACTGGTTATCAAACTGCGCTGGGAGTTATTTCTACTATCGCTCAAAGAGGTGATTATATCGTCTCTGACAAAGAGAACCATGCTTGCATTGTAAGTGGTGCAATGATGGCAAAAGGTGCTTTTACTGAATTTGTTCGATATAAGCACAACGATATGGAAGATTTGGAAAGGGTTCTTTCACGAATCCCTGAAGATGCAGGCAAATTCATTGTTTCTGATGGTGTCTTCTCAGTTACAGGTGAAATTGTAAACTTACCTGATTTGCTTAAAGTTGCTAAAAAATATGGCGCAAGAGTTCTTATCGATGATGCTCACTCTGTTGGTGTTATTGGTAAAGGCGGACGTGGCACTCCTAGTCATCATAATTTAGTTGCAGAAACTGATATGACAATGGGTACTTTCTCTAAAACTTTTGCTTCTCTGGGTGGATATGTTGCAGGCCCTGAACGAGTTATCAATTATTTGAAACATACTTCTCCTGCTATTATCTTTAGTGCAAGCCCAACTCCTCCTTCCTGTGCTGCAACTCTTGCTGCATTAGATATTTTGGAAGAGCAACCTGAACTGGTTACTAAACTAGTGGACAATGCAGAATACATGAGAAAAGGCTTAGCTGAGCAAGGCTTTAAAGTATTAGGCGGTCAAACTGGTATTGTTCCTGTAATCGTAGGTGAAGTTGACGCTGCATTTATGATGTGGAGAAAACTTTTTGATAACGGTGTGTTTGTAAATGCATTTATTCCACCGGGAGTTCCACCACATATGAGCATGATGCGTACCAGCTACATGGCTTCTCACGAAAAACATCATTTAGACAAAATGCTTGAAGTGTTTGGAAATGTAGGTAAAGAATTAGGTATTTTAAAATAAGATACTTTATCCTAAAACATATTAAAAGCTCAAAACCTCGAATTTGGTTTTGAGCTTTTATTAGTTTAGCTGTTGAAAATAACTGAAGTATTCAACTTATAGTAAATTATATGTCGAAACATCATCATTTTTTCGACACATCCATCATGAGATGTAGAACATCTTCATAGCAAACGACATAATATGTCCCCGCATTTGCAATAAGTTCGTGTTTTTATCCTCATCTATATTTATGATTTGTAATTTATACTGATTTCTGCTTATTTGCATGTAATGATTAAATCAATTGAATAATAAACTATACAGGTATTGGGACTAATGGCTAAAGATAATAAGAAGGTAGCGGAAATTCCGCAAACAGATAAAATGAAGGCTATTGCTTTTGCGATGGAACAGATTGAAAAAGCTCACGGCAAAGGTTCAATTATGAAGCTAAGTCAAAAGAAAGTAGCTGATGTTGCTTCAATTTCTACTGGTTGTATTTCTCTTGACGCTGCTATTGGTGTCGGCGGAGTGCCAAGAGGTAGAATTATTGAAATATATGGCCCGGAATCTTCCGGTAAAACTACTGTCTGTCTGCACATTATTGCTGAAGCTCAGAAGCGTGGCGGGATGGCAGCTTTTGTTGATACTGAACATGCTTTGGATGTAAACTATGCAGAACGCTTAGGTTTGGATGTAGATAATTTGCTTTTATCTCAACCTGAATTTGGTGAACAAGCTTTAGAAATCGTGGAAACATTGGTTCGCAGTAATGCAATTGATGTAATTGTTATTGACTCCGTTGCTGCTTTGACTCCAAGAGTAGAAATCGAAGGCGATATGGGTGATGCTCAGATGGGCTCCCAGGCAAGATTGATGTCACAGGCAATGAGAAAATTGAATGCTGCGATAGGTAAGTCTAATACTACTGTGATATTTACTAACCAGTTGCGTTCAAAAATCGGCGTGATGTACGGCAACCCTGAAACTACAACCGGTGGTAATGCCCTTAAATTCTACGCTTCAGTGCGTATTGATATTCGCAGAAAAGAGATTATCAAAGACGGCTCTGAGATGATAGGTAATAGAGTTAAAGTCAAAATTGTGAAAAACAAAGTTGCTCCTCCGTTTAAAGAAGTAGAATTTGATATCATGTATAACGAAGGTATTTCAAAAATCGGCGATATGATTGATGTCGGAACAGAACACGGCGTTATCACAAAAAGCGGTTCCTGGTATACTTACAAATCTGAACGCGTACAAGGTCGTGACGGTTTGCGTAAAATCATGGTTGAAAATCCTGATATATTCGAACAGTTGGAAAAAGATGTTAAAGTAGCTTTAAAGATCACTCCTGCTGATCAGGAAGCACCTGCAGAAGAAGAAAAAGCAGAATAATCAGAAGATATAAATTCAAACACAAGGCAGTTGAAGAAATCGGCTGCCTTTTTTATTATCTGCTTTTAAAACATGCTATAATATTTTTAGAAATAACTTTTCCCTGCAGCTAAGCCGCCAATATGAGCATCTGGAATGCCATTTTTTCTTTTGATTTGGATGCAGATCTAAGCATGCTACATTTCTAAATATCTTCATATATAGAAATTAGAGATATAATAGTGATTATTCCAAATACTAATGAATCTGTATCATTGTTTTGGCCAACCCCATTTTTTTGTCAGTCTCTTTATTGCATTCATCATATCCATTCGGCATTTATTACTAATTTATTTATTCTTTATAAGTTTAAATAAATATGATATATTATAGATATAAATTAATATTCTCTGTTAATCTGAAGAGTAAATTATTGAACAACACGCAAGAGTAACACTAATTGAAAAATATAAAAATAACTAAGACAAAGATATTTATTGGGCTTTTGCTGATAATAATTGCGTCTTTTTGCTATCGAAGCATGACCTATCATGATTTTGATCCGCCATGCTAAACAACAAAATACAGAAAATAACAACAAAGAATCAAAAGGTGAATAACAAGGTTAAAAGACTACTTTTTTCTAATACTATATTTATAATAGCTAGTACGGTTTTATTCCCAATCGAAGTATTAATAGGTGCTGCTACTTCTATGATTTTTGCAACAAGACTAGAAGTAGTATACTTTTCAGGTATATCTATATTTTTGTATAGCACAGCGTTAATAAAGATGATATTTAAATATTCCCATATTAGTTCAATTATTAGCGGTATTGTTTATTATGCCTTAATTCGATTGGTTAGTTATATAGAAGTATTCGGTAAAAAAAGGTATGTGGAGTTTCGCTAATATCCAGAAAAGACTAAAATTGATGAAATTGGTAAGCGCCCAACTGGTTTCGAGAATGGAAGAGTTGAAGAATATGAAAAACCAAAAAAGCAAGAGGATTAAGCATGAAGTTTAAGATTATTATTGTTATTGTACTTTTATTTATATATAATCAAATTGAAAGTAAAGAACAAATGTATATCTTTAGAGGGATTGATCTTCACTTAGAAGAAAGTCATTGTATTGTTTCGATAGGGCTTGAATATTCATTATTAGTTGTGAAAAAAGACACTAATTTCTTTATTACTAATCTATTTCATTTTTTAAAATCAGAAGACATAATAAAACCTCAAAAAGATAAGAATGACAAATATACTCTTTTAAACTGCAATGATACTTTATATTTTGACCCTGTGAAGGAGGAACTGTATTTTACATATTTCATGTACATTAATACATTTAACATTGTAGATTCTTCCTACAATACAATATATTTACTAGATAAAGATTGTGATGTGAAGATAATGTATAAAGAAAATAAAATAAGAATTCAATTTTACAAATAATTGAAATACGAAGTATGAAATAATTAATATATTGCATACTTATTAATTATTTATTGTCAAAGATAGGTGGAAAATATGTGCAGGGTAAAAAAAGCTCTGCACATAGATTTGTAGTTAAACGAACTGACAGATCACCTTGGTCTTCCATTTTAAAAGCGAATACTACAAACTAAATAAATAAGTTACTTAAAAACATTGAGGTTAGAATATGTCAAATCCTATAAAGCTCTTATTGTTCTTTGTTTCATTGTTTTTGTTTATAAGATGTCAAAGTGACTTAGAAGTACCTAGTTTAATTGATATTCCAGCATTTGTTGAAGAGTATGCTAACAAAGACTCTACTTCAAATTATATTCAACATAATAAATTTAATTTGGAAAATCCATTGGATGGAAAAATATATATGCTAAATAATCATAAAGATTCTTTAGCATATGTAATAGTCTTTAAAGGAAATTTAGCAATATTCTATTATAACAGTGAATTTAATAGTATTTATCGAAGAAGTAACGTCGGAGATAATATGTTGAATAAGAGTTAATTATACATGGCTTACAATCGAAGCGATTTAGAGCTAAAGGGATAAAACCAAATTATGTACGAGAGCGGAGTAGCTATGAAGAAAATGGAACTCAAACATAATGAGCTTAAAACTATAAATGTAATGGTCTTGCTTGCTATAAGTATATGGATCTCGTTCAACATTGTTTTCTTTAGTTTTATCGGCACAGGTAGTAATTGGCATCATCTTTTTTGGTGTTTGATTCTATTTGTAGTATTATTTGTAAAAAATATTAAAAAGATGAGCGGTATCCAGATTGGAATAAATATTCTATTTCTAACTATATCATTCATGATCTATATTTTAGGTTGGCTTATGATAACCACCTTCGATAAAGGCGTTACAAACGATGATATGTTAAGGATATTCTTCTTAGGGCATTAGATATTAAGAAATTTCAGTGCATGTATCTGTAAGACTTATGAAGATACTGTCTCCATCCTTGCTTCAAGGTCACTGCATCTCGACATAGCTCGATAACCGCGAGCAAATCGAGCGATGTGCTGAGCTTGCCGAAGTATCGAAGTGTAATGGAATGGAGCGGGAAGATGAGATAGCGGGATTGGGGAATAGCTACACAGCTATGTTCTGGCAATATGACTCACGGACAGGTAGGCGGTGGAATTTAGACCCAAGACCGAATTCCTCAATAAGTAGCTACGGTACTTTTGCATTAAATCCTGTGATGTATAGTGATGTTATGGGTGATACCGTTAGTATTGAAAATGATGGTGAAAAAGTATTTTACAGAGACAAACAACTATACAATATGGATGGATCAAAATATGAAGGTGAAAATGCTTATATCAGAGCTGTAGAAAAGGATTTGAACTCTATTTCAGAGACTGATAATGCTGCTAAGTTAGAGACATTAGTAGATAGTAAATTTACACATACTATAATATCAATTGATGATTTTTATAGCCAAATAATTACTGACCTAACAGATGAATTAGGTATTCATCACATTAATGGTAAGGCAAGCGATGCATACAATGGTTCTGGAGTTGGATCAATAATTGGATTAGATGTTTCTACTTGGCATTACGTTGCAGGTGAGTATATTCAGTCTAGTAGCACGCTTGCACATGAACTCATAGGACATGGATTTGATGCAGATCAAGGGGAGATGGAAGCTGGAAAACTCCCTGCTAGTTCAAAAACGTCTAAAGCAGTCAATAAGGTAGAAATTAACAGTATTGATGCA
>OZ223200.1:0-725965 GCA_965140345.1 Kapaibacterium sp. (SeqCode) | reverse complement strand
AAGCCTTTCTTTTTTGCTTTTTGAAAGCAAATTTACTAATGTTCCTATTGAGAAAAAAACTACTAATACCCAGATCCCTTCATCAGCATAATACTCTGAACTAATTATTGTTTCAAAACTTTTCAAGTAAACTGTTATTCCAAATATAGATAGAATGATTATTTGGATGATCGGTAAAAAACGATATTTTTTAGGTATACTTCCATGAAATTTACCACCCATTGTGTATTCTCCTAAAGGAGCTCCAAGTGTAACAGCTGTCTGAAAAATTATAATTCCTAAGGTCAATAATAGATATAAATAAGCAAAAAGAAACATATATATTCCATGAAATAATTCAAAATAATCTAAATGTTATGTCTGATATGTTGCTATAAATGGCATATTTTAAAGGCTAGTATACAATTTGTAAAGGAAAAAGAATTATGGGGAAAAATATTTATAGTAATTCTTTTTATTCTTGTAAAAACGTTGTATCTTTACCTATATTTTACTTAAACTCAAAACAAAGTATCGATTAATTACTATGTGATATATTGGTATTGTTTGTATTCTTAATTTAGGCAATAGTTTTATTTATATATATTGTTTAACTAAATCAAAGGACGTCAAATGTTAAAAGGACATCCGAAGGGGCTGGTAGCCGCTTCTCTTGCCAATATGGGCGAGCGTTTTGGTTTTTATGTGATGATGGCTATCTTGGTTCTGTTTTTGCAGGCTAAGTTTGGTCTTGATGGTACAGACGCAGGTCTTATTTACTCCATCTTTTATTTTTCTATTTACATCTTAGCTTTTGTCGGTGGTGTAATAGCTGATAAACTAAGGAATTACAAAGGTACTATCTTTGTAGGTTTATTGGTCATGGCTCTAGGCTATCTCATTATTGCATTTCCAACACCTACTCCGGTTCCGGATCAAACTTTATATTTAATTTTAACTTGTTTTGGTCTTTTCACTATTGCATTTGGTAATGGTCTCTTTAAAGGTAACTTACAGGCTCTTGTTGGTCAAATGTATGATAATGAAGAATATGGAGCAAGAAGAGATTCAGGCTTCTCGTTGTTCTATATGTTTATTAACGTAGGTGCAATGGTTGCTCCTTTTATTGCTGTAGGTATCCGTAATTGGTATCTTGGATCTATGGGATATGGATATAGTGCTGATTTGCCGGCTCTTTGTCATCAGCAGTTAGCAGGTGGTTTAAGCCCAGAAGCATTATCACTTTATAAAGATTTGATGGTTCAAGTTGGTGCTAATGCAACAATGGATTTGACACAGTTTGCAAATGACTATTTAAATGTATTCAATACTGGTTTCCATTATGCGTTTGGTGCAGCTATTGTAGCAATGGCCATCTCTGTAACTATTTATTTAGTTAATAAAAATCATTTTCCAAATGTTCAGAAAAAAGATGATAATAATGACGCAGTAAAAACTGCTCCTGAAATGGATCCTCAAGAAGTTAAACAACGTATATGGGCTCTATTAGCTGTTTTTGGTGTTGTTATTTTCTTCTGGTTCTCTTTCCATCAAAATGGTCTGACATTAACGATGTTTGCTCGTGATTATACTGATTTAAGTACTATTTCTATTGATTTAGGATTCGTAAAAATAGAAGGGGCTGAGATATTCCAGTCTATTAATCCAATATTTATAGTATTCTTAACTCCTGTTATTATGGCTATTTTCGGTTGGTTGAATGCAAAAGGGATGGAGCCTTCTACTCCTAAGAAGATTGCTATTGGTATGTTTATTGCAGCTATGGCTTATGTTGTTATGGCATTAGGTTCTTTAGGTGTTCCGTTATTTGAAACAATCGACCCTGCAAAAGGTGGTGTTCCATTAGCAACTGCCGATAAAGTAACTCCTTTCTTATTGATTGGAACATACTTTATTTTGACTGTTGCAGAATTATTTATCTCACCTTTAGGTATTTCTTTTGTGTCTAAAGTTGCACCACCGCAATATCAAGGTATTATGCAAGGTGGCTGGCTAGGTGCTACAGCAGTAGGTAACCAATTATTATTTATTGGTGCAGTTCTTTATAAATCAGTGCCGATTTGGTTAACTTGGACAGTATTCGTCGTAGCATGTTTAATATCAATGTTTACAATGATATTTATGCTTAAATGGCTTGAAAAGATAGCTAAGTAAACTAAAAGTTTAGTATTTTTGAACCGTTCTTACATATTTTGTTTGAACGGTTTTTTTTTGAACTTTTTTTGTTTAAAAAATGTAATATAATAGGCTTGTTAATATCTTCAACTTCTAAATCGAGACTGAAATGGCTTTTTTTATAGCTTTTTTTGTAATTCTACAATTTTCAATAGCATCTTCTACTGAGATTAATATCAACTGCGGTGCTGATTCACCTTTCACTACTTATGATAATATAGAATTTCTTAATGATGCCCTATATGATAAGAGTATAGGTTATGGTTATAATTATATAGAAGACCCTTTAAAACTGGATACTATTCAAATTATAAACCTTGGTGATTATTTACATGCGGATCAGTTGTACAGATCAAGTATCTATGGAGTAGATGAGTATAAAATAGATTTGGAAAACGGAAAATATCTTCTAGCTCTTTTTATGTATGAGCCTGTGTATCAGGAATCAGAGAGAAGAGTTTTTAGTGTTGAAGCAGAGGAAGTGACAATTGTTGAAGACCTTGATATTGCTAAAGAATTTGGGGCAGGCAAGGTCGTTCAGCTTAGAAAACTGGTAGAAGTAAATGATGGAACTTTGAATATTGATTTTGATGTATTTAAAGGAAGAAGCATACTAACAGCTATAAGGTGTTTAAGTGCTAAAGAATTTGAAACACTAAATGCTCCTGATGTAGAACTTGTAAATGGTTTTGGTCAAAACATTATGCATTTCCCTAATTATGATTATAGAATAGCTTATTATAATGTATATAAGAAAATAGACGGCAATTTTATAAAAGTAAATTCTAATGTATTTTCTCAGACTTTTATAGATAATGATATTAATTCCGATAAATCTGTATATAAGTTTTCAGTTACAGATTATTGGGGTAGAGAAGGTAGTTTGACTGACGAGTATGAAATAAATAATCTTTCTCAATATGAAACACAAATATCAAGTTTGCATTTACAAGCTGATGGAAAAGATATTTCTAGAATAATCGATAATAAATATGAAAACGAATATGTAGCTTGTTCTGTTAGTGATAAAGTAAATCAGCTTGATGCACATTTGAGAATTAGAGGAAAAAGTACTCGTGTATTTCCTAAAAAAAGTTGGAAAATAAAATTCGATGATGATAATAAATATGAAGGCAAGGAAAAGTTAAACTTCGTGTCTTTGGTTTTTGATCCGACTATGATACGTGAAAAGTTATTTCACGATATTATTTCTGAATCAATCGGTTTCGACTTGAAATATGAGTATAAAAATCTGTTTTTAAATGATAATTATCTTGGCTTATATCTAAGTAAAGAGCAGGAGGATAATGAATTCTTAAGTCAGTACGGAATTGATACTGCTGCTGTGTTTAAAGGTATAGGTAATAGTTCAGAACCACTTGATAGTTTAGAAGCGTATGAAGAGGCATTTGAGATTCAGAATAATTATTCAGGTGGTTATTCTCAGATGCATGAGTTTTTTACTTATGTGGATACTGCTTCCATAGAAGAATTAGATAAAAATTTGGCAGATAGATTTTATGTTATAGATTATATCAAAACCAGAGCAATTATAAATTATCTTTCTGATATTGATCAGTGCCGCCAAAACTACATATTGATATATGAAACAGATAATAAAAAATGGCGATACTTGACTTATGATAACAATTTTGCGTTGATGAATAAGAATCACCACATTTATTCTTATACAGAGAAATTCCCTGATATGTGGGGCTGTAGAGTATATATATTTGATAAAGTACTTAAAGTACCAAAGTATAAATATCTCTATCAGTCTTTCGTGAAACAACTTTATGGTGATTATTGCAGTCCTGATAATATAAATATTAAAATAGATAATCTTGCTGATTATATTGCTTATGATGCTCAAAGAGATGCTAATAAGCATAGCCACGCCAATAATGTCGCTCTTGAAGTAGAAAAGAAAACTCTTAAGAAATTTTTTGTTGATAGAGAAGAGATTGCTAAAATTCAATTAGCGGAAATTGAACAGGTAGAAGCACCTGACGGTATTTCTATCAATGAAGTCATGACTAATAATGTAAGTGCTGTAGAGACAGAAAAAGGCAATTATCAAAGCTGGATTGAATTCTATAATGATTCTGATGTCGATATTGATTTAAGTGATTTTACATTACTAATAAAACAAAATGGACAAAATTATAAATTTAATTTTGCTGTTAATTCAGTTGTAAAACCTTATGGATACCGAGTATTTATTTTTGATTCAGATAATAATGACAGCCAAAAATATATAAACTTTGATATCAAAAATTCTCCTGCAAAATTACTACTTTCCAGAATTTTTAATCATTCTGAAACATTAGTTGACTCTATTGATCTTCCTTCTATGGATGCTGACTATTCTTTTGCGGAACTTGATAATACAAGTGAGAAATGGATGATTTTTTCTCATTCTACTTATAATAGTACAAATGTTGGAATGGATAAATACACAAAGATTTATATCAATGAGTTTATGGCGAAAAACAACTCTACTTTGGCGGATGAGGATGGAGAATATGACGATTGGATTGAATTATATAATCCAAATAACTACGAAATTGATTTATCAGGATACTATTTGTCTGATGAAATTGATGAAATCGACAAATGGAGAATACCGAACGGAGTGACTATTGATGCAAATAGTTTCCTACTGTTTTGGGCTGATAAAGATAAAAAACAGGGACACATGCATGCGGATTTTAAACTTTCCGGAGATAGTGGTTATGTTGTTCTTTCTAATTCTTATGACATTATAGTTGATAGTGTATACTATATAGATGCAGATACAGATGAGTCTTTTGCCCGTAATGGAGATGGAGTTCCTGAATGGATAAAAGCACATGTCCCGACGCCAAATAGAAGTAATATATATTATGATGAAACCACCAAGTATAATCTAAAGGGAATTTACCCGAATCCGGCTGATGATTTGATAAATGTTTATTTCGTTTTACATAGGAATAAATATGTTAAAATTAGAATATGCGATGCGAGAGGGCTTACTATAAAAGAATTATTTAATGGAAAGCATAAAGCAGGAGAGTATCAAGTAGAATATGATGTTACAGATCTTTCCAGTGGCGCTTACTTCCTGTATTTTGAGACTAAAGATTATTATGAAGTAAAACCGTTTGTTGTAGTTCGTTAAAACTTTTTGTCTATTCGCGTGTCACTTTTATTATGTAAAAACTAATCTGAATGGATATTATGTACAAAATTATTACTCTTTTGCTTTTGACATTTTGGGCATGCACAGTAAATGCTGAAGGAGTCAAAAAATATTACATAACTTGTGATCAGTCTGATTTGCAGGAAATATATGACAATCCTCTTGAAGATACTTATATTCCAATTACACTGGAATATGATGGTAAAACCTGGACAGACGCAGTGATGCGAATCAGAGGCGATGGTTCGAGACTTGATCCTAAAAAATCACTTAAAGTCAAATTCAATAGTGAAGCTTTTGCTAATGGAAGAGATAAGCTGAACTTCAATGCAGAGTATTTAGATTTTACTTATATGAGTTCTTATCTTTCTGCACATGTGCATAGAAGCGTAGGAGTGCCGGTATTCGATATTGAGCATGCTGCACTCTATATAAATAATAAATTTTTTGGCTTATATCTTAATATAGAAAATGTAGACGAGCAATATCTTGAAGCGAGAGATATGGATGTTGATGGCAATTTGTATAAAGCTACAAAAGATGGTGCTTCTCTTGCATGGGACGATGAAATTAAAGTCCATTGGGAAAAGAAAACAAATGAAAACGGCAATTTCGATGATTTAATAGCTCTCCGTGATTCTGTAAATGCAGTTCCAAGTTCAGAGTTTAAAGATTTTCTTCTGAGAAATTTTGATTATCAGAATTTGATCAATGTAATTGCTACAAATATTCTAATTTCAAATGCCTCGACCTATTACCATAATTACTTTTTATATCATGATATAAACGGAACCGGTAAATGGATGTATATGCCATGGGATATGGATAAAACATTTAGTCATCAAGGGTATAGTAAAGATTATTCTTATACATCTCATCCAACAAGAACAGACAATCCACTGATAGAAAAATGTTTTATAAACGATGAAATTTTTGCTGAAGTAAAGTCTAAAGTAAAGGAAATAGCTAATAATGTGATGAATTATGATAAGCTTTTTCCTGTCTTAGATAGTCTTAAATCTGTTATAAAAGACTATGTTTTGATGGACGATACAGATCAAATAGATGGTTTGGAACATTGGGAAAAATCATTGGGCAATTTTGAGATATATTTTAAAGATAGAATAAATATTCTAAATAGAATGTTTGATCAGGAGCCTACGCCTTTTGAAATATATGATTTCCCTCAATATTTTTATGATGCGTATACCGTAAAATGGGAACCTTCTACTTCCACTAAAGGAGATGTTCACTATAAGATATACTTGAATACAAATACTAACATTGTAGACGGGAATGCAAAAATAATAGATAATATAACTGAAACACAATATACTTTCAAAGATTTGGAAAATGGCAAAAAATACTACTTCATGGTGGTTGCCGTTGCTGAAGATAAAGAAAGAATTGGTTTTGATGATCATAATGTATTTACATTCTATACCACAAAAAAACTTCCTTGTGAGATTACAAAAAATACGACTTTAACTAAAGCCGGTGGGCCTTATAGCGTGGAATGCGATGAAGTTGTTGTAGCTCAAAACGTGAGTCTGACTATTGAAGCAGGTACTATGATAACTTTTGATTCTAACTGTAGGCTTAAAATAAGAGGAGATTTACAGGTAAACGGTACAGAAACAGATCCTGTTATATTTACGCCAAAAAGAGATTATGAACGTTTTCAGGATATTTATTTCCACTACACAACTAAGAAATGCAATTTGAATCACTTTATTGTAAATAATGGCGGCATGTATGCCCAATTTTCTGAAGTTGATGTTATGAATATGTATATGACTTACGATTATATAGACCCTGCAGGAGATATCCCGCTTATTATGTTTGACCATTCAGGGAACAAATTTGTTGGTTCTACCATAATATCTAACGGTCAGAGAGAAGGCTTTATTTTCAGAGAAGTGGATAACGTAGAAGTCCATAACAATACTATGCACAACACTCCAGATGCGGTGGAATTTATTTATTGCAACAATTCTGTAATTTACAATAATAAAATTTACGATGCAACGAATGATGCTATCGACTTAAATGGATGTGTTAATGTCAAAATCTGGAATAACTATTTTTATAATGCAGCAGACAAAGGTATTTCTGTTGGCAATGAAGAGGACACGCAGAGTAAAGATATTATTATAAATAATAATGTTTTTGTGAAATGTTTATATGGTGTGCAAGTAAAAGCCAGTGAGATGACGGTCTTTAATAATACGTTTGTTGAAAATACTACAGCAATTCATGCGTACGAAAGAAGGCTTGGTGATGGTGGCGGTAAAGTAACTAGTTATAATAATATATTATATAGTAACGGGGAAGATTTTGTTATTGATTCAAAATCTGAAGGTACAATAGAATATTCACTATCGAATATTACACTACACGAAGGCATTGGTAATATCAAAGCAGATCCTTTATTTACCGATATGCAAAATGGTAACTATAGTTTGTTAATCAGTTCTCCTGCGATTGACGCAGGTGATCCATCTTCAGATAATGATCCTGACGGTACAAGGGCAGATATGGGGGCGTTCTCTTATGACCAATTAGCTGCATCAGTGGTTATTAATGAAATACATTACAATCAAGATGATATTGTTGTGTCCGGTGATTGGGTTGAGCTATATAATAACTCTGATAATGATATTAATATCAGTAACTGGTATTTCTCAGATTCTGATGATTCTCACAAATTTATTATCCCGGAAGGTACAATTTTAGGTGCTCATAAATATGTTGTATTAGTTGAATCAGAATTTGATTTTACACCAGCCTATCCAGATGTAAAGAACTTTCTGGGGAATATGGATTTTGGATTAAGTGGCGGTGGAGAGCTAATAAGACTCTATAATTCAAATAGTCTTCTTATCGATATGGTTGAGTATGATGATAAAGAACCTTGGCCAACAGAACCAGATGGAGACGGTTATACTTTATCACTCATTGATCCCGGATATGATAATTCTTTACCTGAAAGCTGGAGCGCATCTGAAGAAAAATATGGTACACCCGGAAAATCAAATTTCGGAGATGCTGTCACAGAAATTCAAAATGATAACACATTCAAAGTTTATCCTATTCCTGCTATTGATTTTATAAATATTGAATATACTGCAGAGCAGCAGCTAAATTCAATCTATATTTATGATTCATACGGCAATTCAATAATTCCGGATAAAAGTTCAGATATTCAAGGGAAATTTTCATTGGATATTAGAAATTTATCTTCAGGAAGCTACTATTTGATGATTCGTTTAAACGACGGAAGTTCACTTAGCAGTAAGTTTATTATTGCTAAATAAATCAGTAGCGGAGAAGTTTTATTATGAAATTTTTAGTTTATATATTTATATCTTTTTTTCTGACTTTTAGCTTTTCATATTCTACTTTTGCAGAAGGTGTAAAGAAATACTACATCACTTGTGATCCGGCAGATTTGCAGGCAATTTATGATAATCCTTTAGAAGATATTTATATTCCAATAACTATGGAATATGACGGAAAAGTCTGGACTGATACTGAAATGAGAATTCGAGGTGATGGTTCCAGACTTGACCCTAAAAAATCGTTTAAAGTTAAGTTTAAAGGAGAACATTTTTCCAATGGTAGAGAAAAACTTAATTTTAATGGTGAATATCTTGATCTTTCATACATGAGTTCTTATCTTTCTGCCTACGTTTTTAGAAAAGCCGGTATTCCTGTTTTTGATATTGAGCATGCAGCTTTATATATCAATAATGAGTTTTGGGGTTTATATCTTCGCATAGAAAATGTAGATGAGCAGTATCTTGAAGCTCGTGGTATGGATGTAAAAGGCAATCTTTACAAAGCAACTAATAGCGGAGCTTCACTGGCGATAGATGATGAATGCTCTTACTTTTGGGAAGAGAAGACTAATGAGGATGGAAATTTTGATGATCTATATGCACTAAGAGATTCTGTTAATTCAATTCCTATAACTGACTTTAAGAAATTTGTTTCAAGGCATTTTGATTATGATAGATTGATTGATGTTGTTGCTATAAATATTCTTCTTTCAAATGCATCTACATATTATCATAATTATTATCTATACCATGATATAAATGGTACAGGCAAATGGATGTACATGCCCTGGGATATGGATAAAACATTCAGCAATCAGGGATATACAAAAGAATATTCCTACACTTCTCATCCAATACGTACAGACAACCCTTTAATCGAAAAGTGTTTTATCAATGATGAAGTTTTCGAAGAAGTAAAGTCCAGAGTGCAGCATATTAGCAAGACTATCATGAATCATGATACACTATATCCGGTTCTTGACAGCTTAAAGCATGTTATCAAAGAATATGTATTGATGGATGAATCTGATCACGTTGAGAGTCTCGAGGATTGGGAAAAAGCTCTGACTAATTTCGAAATATATTTGAAAGAACGTCTTAAATTAGTTAATAGAATGTTTGAAATTGAACCACAACCTTTCGAAGTTTTTCGAGGACCTGCTGATATTTATGATGAGTATACATATAAATGGGAACCTTCAACTTCTAAAGAGGGAGATGTTCAGTACAAAATTTATTTGAATACTAATAGAAACATTATAGACGGTAATGCTGTAATTATCGATTCGATAAAGAATAACCAGTATACTTTCAAAGATCTAGAAAACGGACAGACTTATTACTTTATGGTAGTAGCCGAAGCTGAAGGAAAAGAAAGGATAGGTTTTGATGATCATAATGTCTTTACTTATCATAAAACCAATAAAATACCATGCGAAATTGCAAAGGATATGACTATTGAGAAAAAGGATAGTCCTTATCGTGTTGATTGCGATTTAACAATAAATACAGGTGTTACTCTCACAATAGAGGATGGAGTAGATATTGTTGTTGGAGATTTGAATGTTATTAATGTTAAAGGGCAAATAAAAAGAGAAGCAAATAAAGATGGAGTGTCTATTGTTGCATCAAATGAAGAGAGCCATTTTGAATTGAATTTCTATAATTCAGATCCTATTGACTTGGAATATTTCAATTTTAAAAATGCAAAAATTTATATTAAAGATGCTCTTGTTGATTTCAATTTTTGCAATTTTGAAATAAATGAAAATTTCCATAAATCTCAAATTGTCAACGCAGATTCACTTGCTGAGGTTAATTATAATAATTGTAGTTTTTACGGGAAAGATTCCGGAGAAGGTATAATATATAAGAACTCCCATGGCGATTTAGTGAACTGCTATTTTGACGGAGTCAAAGATGCTATCGAATATCACTATGAAGCATACGGAAGTGTAATTGCTTGTGAAATTCAAAATTCAAAAGATGATGGAATAGATTTAAACGGTGCGAAACAAGTGCACATTTCAAATTGCAGAATCTCAGGCATTGCTGATAAAGCGATCTCTTTAGGACATGTAGGGGATATCCCTTCCAGAGACGTTAGTATTGATCATGTGGTAATTGAAAATGCTGAAACCGGAGTAGGTATAAAAGATAAATGTAAAGCAGAGATTTCTAATCTTGATATAGTTAACTGTAAGTCGGCTGTTTCAACTTATAATTCCTTAGGCAAATTTTCTACTGAACTGGCTATTGAGAATACCATATTCTATAAAAACCAACAGGATATAGAAAATAGTAATAATTCATCTATTGAAGTTAGTTACTCATTATCTGATCTGATTCAACTAGAAGGTAAAGGGAATATCAAAGCAGATCCAATGTTTGTTGATGAGCTCAATAGCAATTATAGATTAAAAGCTAGTTCTCCTGCAATTGATGCCGGTAATCCTGATACAGATAATGATCCTGACGGTACGCGAGCGGATATAGGAGCTCTTTCTTTTGACCAGTCGTCAGCAGCTGTTATAATTAACGAAATACATTATAATCAGGATGACCTAGTAGTCTCAGGAGATTGGATTGAGATATTTAATAATTCTGATGGAGATATAAATATCGGGAATTGGACTTTTATGGATTCTGATGATGCACATAGATTCATCATTCCTGATGGTACAATTTTAAAATCTAAAGGTTACCTTGTGTTAGTTGAATCCGAATTATATTTTACCTCATCTTATCCCGATATTCCAAACTATATTGGTGAAACCGGTTTTGGATTAAGCGGAGGCGGTGAACTAATCAGATTGTACAATGCCAATCTGGCATTAATAGATATGGTGGAATACGATGATAAATCGCCTTGGCCAACAGAGCCTGATGGAGATGGTTATACTTTATCTCTGATTGATCCCGGATATGACAATGCTCTACCGGAAAGCTGGAAAGCTTCAGAAGAAAAATATGGCACACCCGGCAAAGCAAATTTTGGAACAGGTATTTCTGAAATTCCTAATATCTCTACATTCAAAATGTATCCTATTCCTGCTACTGATAATATAACTATAGATTACTCCAGTAAATTAAATATGAGCTCTGTTTATGTTTATGATACATTCGGGAATGCTATTATTCCTTTAATTCAAGAGAACGTAAAAGGGAAGCTTAGATTAGATATTCGCAATCTATATTCAGGAAGCTATTATTTTATTCTTAGATTAGAAGACGGAAGTTCTTTAAGTAGTAAATTTTTAATTGCTAAATAAATTTTTTGAGAGACAAGATTTGAACCATTTTGTCTCTTTTTTTTATTAGACTATTATACTTGACAAAAATATGTTTCATTCTTTTAAAACAATACTATGAAATCATTTAGTACGCTATTATCTTTCTTAATGTTACTGATACTTGCCAGTAATATTACACAAGCTGAAGTACAAAAATATTATCTTGAGTTTTCGCAAAGCGATATTGACTTGATATATGCCAATGCTGAGGAAGATATTTACATATATGGGACGATAAAAACAGCAGGGGATCCCATCCCGTGCAGAATGAGAATACGCGGTGACGGTACCAGAAAATGGCCAAAAAAATCATTGAAGATTGTGTTTGATAATGAAACTTTGGATGGGCGTGACAAAATTAATTTTAATGCGGAATATGAAGATTATTCTTATTTGAACTCTGTTCTTTCTTCGCAAATTTATCGAAGCACAGGGCATCCATGTTTTGAAGCAAGCCACGCAGCCATTTATCTTAATGGTAACTTCTGGGGATTGTATGTTAGAATTGAAAATATAGATGATAGCTTTTTGGAAGCAAATGGTTTAAATCCGGAAGATGATTTGTATAAAGCAACTTTTGATGGTGCAAGTTTAAGCACTGATGACGATGTTAATAGTCTGTGGGAGAAAAAGACTAATGAAAATACGGGAAGACAAAATCTTCAGGATTTAATCGATACTTTAAATACAACTGATCCTTTGAAGTTTAAAGATTTTGCTGAACATTATTTTGACTACGACAAAATGATAAATTTTATGAGTGTCAATTTGCTTCTCTCTAACTTCAGTACATATTATCATAATTATTATATGTATCAAAAAATTACTACAGATAGCAAGTGGATGCCGATTCCGTGGGATATGGATAAGACTTTTTACAAGTATGGCTTATATACAGATATCTTAAATAGCTCAAGCTTCTACAATCCTGATAATCCAATGCTGGAGTGGTCCTTTTTTGATCCGCGTGTAAAAAATGATATAATCAACAGAGTATCTTATTTAATCAATAATAACTTTACTTATGATGGAATCATTGCTAAAATTGATAGTTTGAAAGCTGAAATACGTCAATACGTGGAATTAGATAATACAGATAAAGTTAACTCAATTGATGATTGGGAAAAATATATTGATCAGACCAAAAGCTATGTGAAAGATAGACCACAGCATTTATTAAATCAATTGAACTACTATCCTTCTAACTTTAGAGTTGAGAAAATAGATAACATTGTAACTTCTCCGCCAACAATTAAATGGGAGAAATCAGTTTCTCCTGAAGATAGAAAAATGACATATCAGATTCGATATAACAGAAATTTCGATCTATATACAGATTATCTGTTGATAGATAGCATAGATGCTTTGAGTTATACATTCCCTGCAGATTTGCCTGAAGGTAAATACTACTATTTAGTGCGAGCTTTTGATAGATATATTTATATAGATGGAACTGATAATCACAACTATTTTATCTACAAAAAGCCGGATACCGAATATTGCACAATTAACTCAGAAGTTAGATTTACAAAAGATAAATCTCCTTATGTTATTGATTGTGATATGGAAATCAGTGCCGGTGGTAAACTAATCATAGAGCCGGGAGTTGAAGTATACTTCACAGATTCTCATAGTTTAAATGTTTATGGTGAGTTGCTTGTTAATGGAAATAGCTCTGAAAGAGTGACTTTAACAACTAATGCAAAAGAAGGTATTCGCAATAAGATAAAAACTTTTGATGGCTCACGTCTGGAAATCAATCATTGCAATCTAGTTGATATTGCTTTGTTAGTTAATAAGTCAGATGTAGTGATGAAAAACTTTGATCTGAATTTTACTTTTGAAGCAGTCGATAATCAGTTTGCATTTATTGATTGTTACTGGAGTAATATTGATATACAAAGTGGCAGCTTTTATAGAAATTCTATTGGAGTGGACGGTATTATCTTCTGGAATTCAGTAGTAAATATAGAAAACTGTACTTTTGAAAATATTAGAGATGCTACAGAACTCGTTGCATGTGTGGATAGTAAAGTGATTGGTAATACTTATTATAATTCACTGGATGATGCCATAGATTTCAATGGTGGTACTAATATTGAAGTATCTCATAATCTTATCTTAGGAGCTTTTGATAAAGGTATAAGTATAGGTAATCAGGAAGATACACTTGCCACAGGAATGAAAATACATCATAATATTATTGTCGGCTGCGGAATGGGTACTTCTTTTAAAGATAATTCTGAAGTGGAGTATTATAATAATACGCTATATAATAATCAAATACCTTTAGAAGCTCTACGAATGGGTGTGAATAAAGTATCTGTCAAAAATACAATATTTATGGATAATCAGGCAATGCCTCAGGAATCTTTGAATAAACTTGATTTTACATACAATTTGTCGAATAAAGATAAATTACCGGGAATAGGAAATATTCAAGCAGATCCAAATTTATTTAATCCGGATGCTAATGATTTCTCGTTATTATCAACATCTCCGGCAATAGATGCGGGTGATCCAAATTCTCCAAACGATGCTGATGGTACACGTGCAGATATTGGTGCTCTACCGTTTAGTCAAATACAAGCAAATGTTGTAATTAATGAGATACATTATAATCAGGATGATATAAAAGTATCAGGTGATTGGGTAGAGTTATATAATAATTCAACTGAAAAAATTGATATAAGTGGCTGGTATTTTTCTGATTCTGATGATGCTCATAAGTTTTATATTCCTGATAATACAATTTTACTAAGTCATCACTTTATTGTTTTAGTCGAATTGTCTTCAGCCTTTGCAGAGTCATATCCGGGAGTGAATAACTATATTGGCGAGATGGGGTTTGGTTTAAGCGGAAAAGGTGAATTACTAAGATTATATGACTCTAAGGATAAGTTAGTAGATTATGTAGAGTATGACGACAAAGAGCCATGGCCGACAGAACCTGATGGAGAAGGATATTCATTATCACTTATTGATCCTGATTATGACAATGCACTGCCTGAAAGCTGGTATGCTTCAGAGGAGATTTATGGAACACCAGGTAAGCCAAATAATGAGAATAAAGTAAACGAGGAGTTCGCACAGGAAGGATTAGAATTATATCCTCTTCCTGCTGAGAATTATATTATTCTTAAGTCTAAGGATCTAATTTCTACTGAAAAACTTAGTATTACAGATGCTTTTGGAAGACAGATTGTCTTAAATATGCAAAAAACAGCAAAAAATTCTGTTGCTATAGATTTATCTGATGTGACTTCTGGTGTTTACTTTATTACGATAACAAAAGATGCAAAACAAATTACAGGTAGCTTTATAAAAGTAAAATAAGCAAACCGATTTTAAGATAAAGTGTAATTATGCTATATTGCTATATCAAGTAAATGCATAATTACACTTTTTTAAATATATAGGGTAATAATACAATGGCTGAATCAGTTTTAGATAAGTTCCTGAGATATGTAAAGATTGACACTCAGGCTCAGGAAGGAACAGGAACTACTCCTAGTACCAAAAAACAATTTGATCTATCAAACTTGCTTTTAAAAGAGCTCAAAGATATGGGTGTAACAGATGTTGAATTAGATGAACATTGTTACCTTTATGCTACAATCCCGTCTAATATTCCAAGTGATCACACTCAATACGGCAAAGTACCTGCAATTGGCTTTATCGCTCACGTAGATACTTCTCCGGATGTAAGCGGCAAAGATGTTAAACCTCAGATTATTGAAAACTACCAGGGCGGAGACATAGTTCTTCCTGCTGATAACAGCGTAGTTATTAAAGATAGTGAAAACCCGACTTTAAAAACTTGCATCGGGCACACTATCGTAACAACTGATGGTACTACTCTTTTAGGTTCTGATGATAAATCAGGTGTTGCAGCTATTATGGTGATGGCTGAAACTTTGATGGAAAACAAAGACATGCTTCATGGCGATGTAAAAATAGCGTTTACACCGGACGAAGAAATCGGTCAGGGAACAATTAAATTCAGACTTGAAAAATTTGACTGCAAATATGCTTATACAATCGATGGTGGTTCTTTAGGTGAATTAAACAAAGAAACTTTCAGCGCAAACTCTTGCATTATCCGCACTAAAGGTAAAGATATTCATCCTGGCTTTGCTAAAGACAGAATGATCAACTCTATGCGCGCTATGGCTGCCATTATCGACAGAATGCCTAAAGATATGGCACCTGAAACAACTGACGGTTATGAACCATACATCCATCCATATACAGTTTCCGGTTCAGTATTCGAATCTGAATTAAAAATCTTATTCAGAGATTTTAAAACTTCAGGTTTGGACGAGCAGAAAAAAATCATGGAAGGCATCATCGAAGATGTTAAAAAAGAATTCCCAACTACTGAATTCGAATTAGAAATAATCGAAATGTACCGCAATATGCTTGAAAAATTAGAAGAGCAACCTGAAGGTTTGGAATACTTATGGAAAGCTGCTGAAGAAGCTGACGCTAAACCATATTGGGAACCAATCCGCGGTGGTACAGACGGTTCTCGTTTGACTGAAATGGGCTTGCCTACTCCAAATATCTTTACAGGTGGACATAACTTCCACTCACGTACAGAATGGGTTTCTATCGACTCTTTGGAATACACAGGCAAAACTGTAATGAACCTAATCAGAATTTGGATGGAAAACAGCAAATAATAATTTGCTTTAATTCGTTGTCAAAGGTATCTTGTCAAAAACAGGATACCTTTTTTATTAAAATCTGAAATTTCGGAGAGTGATAATGGATGCTATTCAATCTTTAATAGAAAACTTAAATGCAGCATGGGTCAATCAAGAATATGAGCCACTAAATCAAATGCTGCATGATGACGTTGTGTTTACTATGCCCGGATTTACTGCGCAGGTGTTAGGCAAAGAGAAATGCATAGAAGGCTATAAACAGTTTATGCAAGCTGCGGAGCTGCATAATTTTGAAATTGATAACCTGAACGTAACAGTTACAGCGCAAACTGCAGTAGCTCACTATACGTATAAAATCAGCTACACCGTTAATAACGAAAGATATGATGAGGAAGGAGTAGATATCTTCACTCTAAGTTATATTGATGGAAAATGGTTAGTTGTTTGGAGAGGAATGGCGTAGATATCTAAGTTTCTCTGAAATAATGATTTACGATTTGTGGAGTCTGTCTCATAAGTCAAAAAAATTACTAAATTACGGTCATTGCCTGAAATAGGTTGACATATCCTAGGAGAAGGATATGAAAAGAGACGAAAAATTTGTATATTTTTCAGGACGTGAATACTACAGTGAAAACTTTAAGAAAAAAGTAGTCCGAGAAGTAGAATCCGGTGAGTTAACGAAAGAGGCAGCCCGAATCAAATACCAGATAAAGGGGAACTCCGCAGTACTAAACTGGTGCCGTCAATATGGCAAAAACAAATATTCTCTACCTACACATAAGGTAATGCAAATGGCAACAAATCAAGTATTAAAAGAGCGCATAAAAGAATTGGAACGTGAGCTGTCGAAGGCGAAGATGGGAGAAATCTACTATAGAAGCGTAGTAAATCAACTGAATAAAATAGGTATAGATGCAGAAAAAAAGTACGCAGAACAAGCTTTGAAGAATGCAGAGGAACATGGCAAGAAAAAGTCGGCAGATTCTCAGTAAGCTTGTTTTGTGAGGTTCTCGGACAAAGCCGACAGGCCTATTATCAATATATAAATAGCTCACAACAAAATATGTTAGAAGAAGAGATAGTAGTTGATCTCAGTCTAAAACATCGCAGGCAGCAATCAAAATTAAGCTGTCGTAAGATATATGAGCTGATAAAACCAGACTTACAACTAGCCAATATAAAGATGGGTCGCGATAAAGTAATAAACATATTGCAGTCCAGAGGTTTAGGAGTAAAGCGCAAGCATCGTAAAGTAAAGACAACGGATAGTCGGAATACAAAGCGTTACTATTCAAATCTATTGAAAGAGAAGAGTCATGTAAAGCCAAACGAAGTATGGGTAAGCGATATCACCTATTTACGTACGTATAAAGGCTTTGTATACTTAGCTCTGATAACAGACTTAGCAACACGCTATATAGTTGGTTATCATGTTTCTGAACATTTACGAACAGAATTATGTAGTAAGGCATTAAATCAAGCTGTGGCAAACAATAAAGGTAAAATAGCGCAAATCCATCATTCAGATAGAGGCTGCCAATATGGAAGTGATGAATATGCAATGCTATTATCTGAGTTGAATATCCAAGGAAGTATGACCAAAGGAGGCAGTCCGTCACAAAATGCGGTAGCCGAGAGAATAAACGGAATCTTAAAGCAAGAATATGCGATAAGTGATAAAAATCAGAGCATAGGTCAATGTAACAAAGCAGTTAAAGAAGCTATATATTTATATAACAACTGCCGACCGCATAATACTTTAAAAATGCGAATGCCGGCAGAAGTTTATTGGGGAGACAATACAGATTTTGTTATGCCTCAGAATATTTATAAAGGTAAAAAACACAATGAGATATAAAATCTCAGCATTTTGTTCATTTAAATTGTGTCAACCTTTTTTAGGATTAGACCTACCTCCAACTACCCCGCCCTTCGGGCACCCCTTCTTGAAAAGAAGGGGAATGTTATATTTATTATTGCATCGCTAACTAGCAATTAGATAAGCAACTTAAGAAATTTCCCTCTTTTCAAAGAGGGGTGGATCGCCAAAGGCGAGACGGGGTGTTAGATACCACAAATATTGATCAAGCAGCTTAAAATTTTACTTATGAGACACCTCTACGTATTAAAGTATATCTGATATGGGAAAACATATAATTTACACTTTACTAGCTCAGTGCAATTGTTTTTCGTGCTTATGAAACAGCTTTTGAAAAATCAAATAATATCGCTAACAAAAAAGGGAAGCTTTTTCGCCTCCCTTTTATTCTATCTTCTTTTTCTGCTACCGGTGGTTTTAAAACCGGTTTTGTGTTTGTGCTTTTCTTCGTGTGCCTGTGTTTTTATGCTTTTGAGGAATCTCTTAGCTACATAAGCAATGAGAAATAACATAAGAACTAGTATTAATACTTCCATATATCCTCCTAAATAACGATTTGCATAATTATCAAGCTTTTTGCATTATAAGATATAATCGTTAAAAATCAAAGGATATTTTCATTTATTTTTTATTTTTGTCAAATTTTTCTAGCAAATCTTTGACTCCGTCCTTATGTACCAGAAAGTTCATCATTTTTAGCTTAACATAATCTTCGTGGTAGAAGTAATAGCCTTTGTTATTACCGTTTCTTGATCCACTTCCTGAATCTTTGATCAAGAACCAAGTAACGCCGTCTTTTTCAGTGTATCCGCAAAGATGTATGCCGTGGTCATCTGTAGTTGTACCGTTTGACCATCTAAGCTGACGTGCGTTGTCATCAATATATTCAGAAGGAATGTCATAGCTAGGCACAACAGCAACATCTGCAAAAGAATAATATCCTGTAGAAGAAACATCCCCGCCGATCATCATAGTATAGCCTTCTTTGATAGCGCCTTTGATTGCTTTGATAAAGTCTTCCATTGGAACGTTTTTGTAATCATCACTGTTCCACCAGTTATCCGCAGCAGGGTATACTGCATTTTGCCAGAATCCCTGTTGCATTAGAGACATGATATCAACATAGTCGTCTTTTTTGAATTTTGCTACTTGATCTCTGAAAGTTTCAGGAGTGTATTTTTTGCCTTTGTAAGTAAATTCTTTTGGAGGAGTGCCGATGTAATGATCCATAATTGCTTTTACAGTTTTAACTGCAAAGTCAACATCCCATGCATTTGTTTGTTTCATTGAATGCATGAATTTTTCAATTTCGCCAAACATTAAGTTATGTCCGTGATATTCCATGTCTTTAGGTATTCCTGTGAAAGCTTCAGCAGGTACGCAGCCGTATTTATCCCAAATATTAAGAACCGCGTTTCCTTGTGAGCCTTCGCCTAAAGTAGATTTGCCGCGAGTTCTTACGTATTCTGATACTTTTTCTATATATTCATAATAGATAGTGTGGAGCTCTGAGATTTTTACTTCTGTTCCTGTGCGGCGTTGTATGTCTGATTCCAACATGGAAGTAGTAGAAAAACACCAGCACATGCCTGACCAGCCTTGAGATACTGGAGCATTGTGCCATGGAGAAGTAAATTCGCTTTTAGATTTTGGTAAATCCCAACCCTCTAAATCAACTTTAAATGATTTTTTAGGTTCTTCTTCAGGATTTTGATATTTAGTTACGCTTTCTTTAATTCCATCCCAAAAAGGATTTTTATATTCAATCATTTTGCCTTTGTGATGCTCTTGAGCAATTGCAGCAGAACTGAGTAGTAAAGAAGTACCAAGTACTATAAGAGTCTTTTTCATATTAATCACCATTCATATCAATAATTTCGTGTATTCTCAAATTAAATAAAAAGGTTCATTAGTACAAATGTTTTAGTGCTAATGAACCTTAAATTTAGGATTGGCTAGTTTGTTTAGATGGAATTGTGACTATGAAAGTTGTTCCTTTATTTTTTTCGGAAGTGACTTCTATCTTGCCACCGTGCTTTTCTACGAAGTCTTTACATAATATTAGACCTAAGCCGGTACCTTTTTCATTATCAGTTCCCGGAGTAGATTGGTTGTGCTCGATTTTAAATAGTTTTTCTACCATTTGAGGCTCTATTCCAATACCATCGTCTTTAATATAGATTTCAATTTCTTTTTCGCTTTCAATTGCAGTGATAAATACATTGCCGCCTTGATTTGTATATTTTAAAGCATTGGAAATGAGATTCCTAAGAATTGTCATAAGCATATTTTCATCAGCGTATATAACTAAATCAGAATCAATTTGATAATATAGGTTGATGTCTTTTTTAATAGCATTGTTTTTATATTGCAAAATTACATTGCTAATAATTGGTTCCAGAGTGACGGTTTCCGGCATAAACTGAATTCTTCCTGTTTGAGTACGTGCCCATTCCAAAAGATTTTCAAGGAAAGTACGCATTGATGTTAAACCGTTGAAAATATGCTCCAGGTAGCTTTTCCTATCCTCATCAGTAACATTAGCACCAAACCTTGTAAGCACTTCAGAGAGGCCCAAAACACCAGAAAACTGGCTTTTTAAATCGTGACCTATGATAGAGAAAAATTTGTCTTTGGTTCTGTTAAGTTCCTTCAGATGCATTTCTGAATCACTCAGCTTATTATTTAACTCAACAATCTTCAGAGCATCGTTATAAATATTTTTTTGACTGTCTTTTAATTCTTTATTTTGTTCTGTAATGATATCTTGGGATATCTTTAGAAGAAGAATGTTTTTAATTCTGGCAAGAATTTCATCAGCTTTGAAAGGTTTAGTCACATAATCAACTCCACCTAGTTGGAAACCTCTCACTATATCACTGGTGTCAGTTCGAGCAGTCAGGAATATCACCGGAATATCCGCAGTGGTTTCGTCATTTTTTAATATTTGACAAGCTTCGAATCCATCCATTTCCGGCATCATAACATCTAACAGGATTAAATCAGGTGTTTTTTCCTTAGCAAATTGTATAGCTTTTTGAGCAGAATTTGCCATCGCTAATTTATAACCGAGAGGTTTAAGAATGCTTGCAACCATTTTTAGATTCATTGGATTGTCGTCAACAACTAAAATGGAAAGATTTTCTTTTTTTTCAAATCGCTCTAATATTTGTTTATTGTTTGTCATAAGTAACCTATATGTTTTTTGATTTTGTCAATCATTCCGCCAAAGCCATAAAGGAGTTCTTCTATTTTGTCAAACTCTATATCGCTTACAACTTGAGCTAACTTTTCAGAATATAGATTCAAAATATTAATCTGAAAATTGGAACTGATGTCCAGAATACTTTGAGTAAAACTTTCCACTTTTTCAAGTTCCATAAAAGCGCTGTCATCTTCAAAATGATCTGCATAGAGTTTTTCAAGAGTAGTAATTACATAAGGAATTTGACTAAGTATTTCTTCCGGAATTTCTAATTTATCTATTTGTTGACCAGAAAATGAAGACTCTTTTTTATTAAGTCTTTCTTTTTCAGTTGGTTTAAAATATTTAGAGATAGTATCAAAAAGTTCTTGTTTAGAGACAGGCTTTCTAAGGAAATCATCAAAAAGGATATCAATTCTTTTCTGATCAGTTTTCATAGATGAAGCAGTCAATGCAATAATTTTCGTTCCAATTGCCGGATAAGTTTGCCTTATAGTTTCAGTTGCAGCATAACCGTCTAATACTGGCATTCTGATATCCATAAAAATGATATCATAAGTATTTTGCTCGATCATTTCTACTGCCTGACTTCCGTCCTCAGCTTCATCAATTATAATATTGCTGTTATTCAAATATGTTTTAACAAGATTTCTATTGTCAGTAATATCATCAACAACTAACACTTTGATTCCTTCGAAGAAAATATCTGCACTATCCCGTTTTTCTTTTACATAAACAAAATCAGTATCAGCAATTTCAATATTTGGTAATATTACTTTGAAAATACTTCCTTTACCAGGTGTACTTTTCACTTCAACTCTTCCATTCATCATCTCGACGAGTTTTTCTGTAATTGCAAGCCCTAAACCTGTACCGCCATATTTCCGCGTTGATTGTCCGCTTTGCTGTCTGAATGATTCGAATATTATATCAATTTGGTCTTCAGGTATACCAATTCCGGTATCTTCTATAGATAATTCAATATTGATTCTCTTATCCTTTTCAATAGAAAGTAATTCAGCAGAAACTTTAACATAACCTGAATCAGTAAATTTGATAGCATTTCCAACAAGATTAAATAATAATTGACGCACACGAATCTCGTCAACTACAATTTTTGTAGGCAAATTTTTATCAATCTCTGAGATGTAGTTAAGATCCTTAGATATAATCTTCTGAGAAAATACTTGTTTTATTTCTTGAAAAATAATTTTTAAATCTGTTGGTTCAAGATTTAAGTCAAGTTTTCCTGATTCTATTTTTGATAGATCTAAAATGTCATTTATAAGAGATAATAGTGTATTGCCTGAATTTAAAATTGTATCCAGATATCCTTTATGCTTATGGTCTTGAACTTCCTGAAGAAGTATTTCACTAAAACCAAGTATAGCATTCATAGGAGTTCTAATTTCGTGACTCATATTGGCAAGAAATTCACTTTTTGCTTTATTGGCATCCTCTGCTGCTTGTTTTGCTAAGCGAAGTTGTGTTTCAGCTTTCTTTCTGTCAGTTATATCGGTGGCGATTTCAAACCTTACCACTCTACCGTCAACCCAATAGATAGCACGGTCGTGGACTTCATACCATCTTTCCATTTTGTCGTTATACAATTCCCAAACCAAGACTTCACCAGGCTTACCTTCAGCATCTACTATTTTATCATTGGTACAGAACTCACAAGGCTCATACTTATCACTTTGAAGAACTTGCCAACAGATTCTTCCTTTTATGTCTCCTAAGAGATCTTGTGTGTATTTATTTGTAAAAAGTACTTCGTATGATTGTAAATCAGAAACGTATATGATAGCATCAATACTGTTTAATACTGTAGTGAACCGCTCATGTGACATCCGCAGTCTTTCTTCTGCATTTTTTCTTTCTGTAATATCTAACACTGTTCCTACAGTACGAAGTGGCATACCTTTACTATTCCTTGCTACAACTTTTCCTTTTGCAAGGATCCATTTCCAACGATTATCTTTAACCTGAGTTCTATATTCAACTTCAAATTGTGGAGATAAACTTCTAAAATGGATTTTCATTTTTGCTTTGAATTTTTTTCTGTCATTAGGATGAATGGCATGCATCCATTGAGTAAAAGATGGTTCAAAAACGATTCCGTCCTGTTCCATTATATCCATAAATCTTTGATTTGCAGTGAAAGATTTATTTGCTAAATCCCAGTCCCAAAGTCCTAAATCAGCACCTAAAAGAGCTAATTCAAGTCTTTGTTCACTTTCTTTAAGTTTAGATCTGGCAGATTCTAAGTCAGAAATATCAATAAAAGTTTCAAGTATCGTAGGTACTTCCAAATGCTCAATCTCAATTGCAGTTTTTAAAATGGTAATCTCATCACCATTCCTTTTATGTAAAGTTGCTTTTTTGTTCCTAATGTTTTTGTTTTCATCAATGATAGGGCATATTTGGCTACTTTGGCAGTTTGGATGTCCTTTACCAGGTATAACATTAAAGCACTGGGCTCCTATTAAGTCATCTTTATCATCCAAACCCAAAAGTTCTAAGGCTGTATTGTTGACATCCAGAATTTTTTTATTTCGGGTGCTGAAAATCATACCTACAGGCATGAAGTCAATTATTTTCTGAAGTGATTCACTCATTTGTTTTACTTTGTTATCTGCAGCTTTTCTCTGCAATAATATTCCAGAAAATAGGACTATTAGTAGGATCAAAATAAGGATATAAAAAGTCAAAATACTAAATGTATTAGCTTCTATACTGCTAAAAAGGGTGTCTCTGTCAATTGAAAAAATGATTCCATATTTCTGATTAGCAAGCCTTACAGGATAGTAAGCTGAAAGGACTTCATAACTTACATCTTTACTAATAATTTTGTGATCCAAGTTGCCTTCGTATTCTAGCCATAGATTATTCTTGATTTTATCTATTTGTTCTACAACAAAACTATCTTTAGAAAGCTTGCTTTCTGAATAAAATACGCTTCTAAATTTGCTTTCATTATCAATTATCCATTGCCATGAATTTTTCCCGATATAAAAATTTTCGAAATGGCTTTCCATGAATCGAGGTATATTTAATTCTACCCTTATATTATATTTAACTTTAGCATATCCGTCAAAAATAGGTAATACATATACAAAACCATTTTCAGTATCAATAGTTTTATTTTTGGTCAGCTCTATTGTTTTAGGGTGATTTAGTATCTCATATTGTTCAAAGTAATTTTTTTCTCCTCGGACAATGTCTCGATATGAGGTATTATTGGTTATTCTGAAACGATTGATAATGTCCTGATGCTTGGAATAAAACCTGTTTAAATATTTATTATCAGTAAGGTCTTTATCTTTGTCTAAATATTGATCTAGGTCGAAAGTACTAACTAGGAATTTTAGTTCAGTTTCGAATTCAATAAAGCTTGATTCGATAGCAATACCACATAGTTTTGACTGCTTCAAAATGATATTAGATTGCTTTTCACTTTCATTATTTATCAATTCTAAGTAGTCATCAACTGCTAAATAAGACAACAATAGAATAAGAATACCTATAATAGGCATATACAAATTATTAATATGTTTTTTTAAGAAAAACATCTATTTGATTTCCTCAAAAGCAATTAGAGTCCAGAACAACTCATCTATTCTATGAGCAAATGCCATATATTTAGAGTATTTTGTAACGACTTCTACTTTAGATTTGCCATTTTTAATAATTTCAATTGCCATAGCTCTCACATTTTTTTCTTTGCTTTTTAGCAAATTGTAGTTGTCCCTTCTGTATGTATCCATTTTTATAGTTTCTATATATCTATGATCTTTCAGTGGAGGTAGTGATAACAAGTTAATAGAATAATCCTTGGCTGTTACTATAACACCATTTTGATCAACAATAACGATGTTATTGTCTTCTTCAGTAAGGAACTCATCAGTAAGCGAGTTTGTGGTAATATCTATTCCAGGCACGCCTTCCAGCTTACCTTCTACGTATACCGGAGCAATAGCACTTATCATCCAGCCTCGCCCTGCAGGATCAACATAAGCCTCATTAACCCAAACAGATTTTTGATCAGGGTTATGTTTCTTATCAGCTAAATAATAAAAATTAAAATCCGGAATTTGAAGAGCGGGTTCATATTGTGCCAAGACGTCCATAAAAGGATATATTCTGTTATAGCTTTCTTTGTTGTTGTAATATACTTGCACTGCAGCTTTGTACTGTTTAGTGATTCTAATTAGCTCTTTGTCCACAGGCTCAGTAAAATATACTGTGTTTTTAACATCTTTATTATCCCTTTCTGCCGCTGATACATAAACAGCGGAACCACCGTCATCTTTAGGTTTATAAAAAACTCCAGTTTCAGCTAGTTCATACTTACTTTTGTCTATACTAGGCAGTATTTCATTTTTTCGCAAATATAGATTAGTAATAAACTTGGCAAGGTTATCAGCTTCCAATCTTATTTGTTCGAGCTCGTTGTTAATTTTGTGTGCTTTTGATTCTATCTTAGATAAAATGGTACTAAAATCTTTTTCGTTGGATTCGGAGTTGCAAGCAAAAATGAATAAACTTAATGCTAATAGGATGATTGCTTTTTTCACTACAATTTTCCTTTATAATAATAATTCATACACATATATGTAAAGGCAAATAACCCGCTTTTATTTTATAAAATATGTACACTTTTATACTAATTTCAATATTAATATAGGTAATGCGTGTTAGAAATATTATTTTTGCATTGTATATAGAGTGCGATTTATTGTTAAGCATAAAATAAATAATAGAAGGATTTTCGAGATGAATAATCACTCTTGTGACGTTGTTGTATTGGGATCAGGCCCTGGCGGTTATGTAGCTGCAATTAGAGCTTCCCAATTAGGATTAAAAACTATTTGTGTTGAAAAAGCAGATCTTGGCGGTGTGTGTCTTAACTGGGGATGTATCCCGACCAAGGCGTTGCTTAAAAATGCAGAATACATGCATTTTTTAAATCACTCTCAAGATTATGGTTTTTCAATAGACAATGTCGAAGTGGACTTCTCTAAAGTTATCAAAAGAAGTAGAGATGTTTCAGGTCAGATGTCTAAAGGTGTTGGTTTCCTACTTAAAAAATATAAAGTTGAGCATGTAAAAGGGCATGGTACACTTAAAGCGGGCAAAAAAATAGAAGTAGCTAATAAAGACGGTGAAGTTACTGATGTAATTGAAGCTAAAAATATTATTATAGCTACAGGCGCTCGCCCTCGCATGTTTGAAGGTATTGAAGTAGATCACAAAAAAATCATCACTAGTAAAGAAGCTCTTATTCAACCAAAAGCTCCAAAATCTATGATTATAATGGGTGCCGGTGCTATAGGAGTTGAGTTTGCTTACTTCTTCAATGCATTCGGCGCTGATGTTACAATTATCGAAATGCAGGACAGAATTCTTCCTGTTGAAGATAAAGATGTTTCAAAAGAGCTTGAAAGACATTACAGAAAAG
Source organism: Kapaibacterium sp. (SeqCode) (assembly GCA_965140345.1). GTDB lineage: Bacteria > Bacteroidota > Ignavibacteria > Kapaibacteriales > UBA2268 > JBFHIJ01. The sequence continues at coordinate 698,757 of OZ223200.1, read as the reverse complement.
AAAAAATTAAAATGAAAACTTCTACGCGTGTTCTTTCTGCAAAACCAACAGCTGATGGTGTTGAAATCGTAGTAGAAAATAAAAAAGGTGAGAAAGAAACTCTTACTGCAGAACTTGCTCTTAATGCAATAGGAATTCAGGCGAATATTGAAAATATTGGTTTAGAAGAAGCAGGAATTGAGTTAGATAGAGGATTTATCAAGATTAATGAAAAAATGCAGACTAATGTAGATGGTATTTATGCTATCGGTGACGTTGCAGGCCCTCCTTGGTTGGCACATAAAGCTTCTGCTGAAGGCATCGCTACTGCAGAAATTATTGCGGGTGAAAGAGAAAATGGAATTGATTACGGAAACATCCCTGGTTGTACTTATTGCAATCCGCAGGTGGCTTCTGTTGGTCTTACTGAAGAGCAGGCAAAAGAGAAAGGCTATGAAATTAAAGTGGGTAAATTCCCATTCACAGCCAGTGGTAAAGCTCAAGGAATCGGCGAGGCAAAAGGATTTGTTAAAATGGTCTTTGACGCAAAATACGGTGAAGTTTTAGGTGCGCATATGATTGGTCCGGATGTAACTGAAATGATTGGTGAAATTGGTTTAGCTCGTAGCTTAGATGCTACTGCTGAAACTATTTATCAGACAATTCATGCTCATCCGACATTGAGTGAAGCAATTATGGAAGCAGCTGCTCAAGCTTACGGTGAAGCTGTTAATATTTAATTTGTTCTAAATATTATAGATATAAAGAATTTATAATGCCGCATTTAGAATGCGGCATTTTATTTTAAAAAACATTTGCATTTTATGTAGAAATCTTCTTATATTTGTATCTCCTTTAGTGATGGGATGCACTTGAGATTCCGCATTATCAGCGGATTTAAGTTGAAAAGAAAATTTTTTTCAAAGTTCTTTAAATAGGGTACGTTTTTTGCTTGTATATTTCAAGAAAAAAACTTATTTTTGAACTGTTCCTTGAGGGCAAAACAAATTGCGAGAATAGCTCAGTTGGTAGAGCACAACCTTGCCAAGGTTGGGGTCGCGAGTTCGAGTCTCGTTTCTCGCTCAAGAAAACAGTGATTTAAATAAAAAAATATTTGCATTGTTGAAAAGTTTTTTGTAGTTTTAACATACTTCTTTAATAAAGAAAGTAATGCGAGAATAGCTCAGTTGGTAGAGCACAACCTTGCCAAGGTTGGGGTCGCGAGTTCGAGTCTCGTTTCTCGCTCAACGACGTAAGTCGTTTCTTCCTCTTTATGCTGCATGCCTTGCCGACATTCCCCCCGTTGGTAGGGCATTTTTATTTTTAACTCCTTTGAAATTAATCCTTTAAAAGAATCCAAAAATCGGCTACTGTTATTTAGCTAATCCTTTTCAGTAAAGCAATAGTATATTACTAAATAGTATTATGTCTGACAGTAAACCATTTCATGTATCCCCTGATGATAAAATATCGTTTATTTGCAAAAATCTGAAAAACAAAAACACTACCGACACAATATGACATACACCGGTGTATATTTGTATAAGTGACAGATGAAAACAGATGAGCTTCCAAATTAGAATTCCGACGTTTTATTTTGTTGAAGCTTAAGAGTTGTTTTTGTTATTTCAAGAGTTTTGATGCTTAAGTCTTACTGAATATAAAAAGGTACTTACTTGCAATCCCGAAATCAGAAAAATTATCACAAAACTTTAAAAATCTGAAAAACAAAAACACTACCGACACAATATGACATTAGAGATTGTATATTTGTATCAGTGACGAACGAAACTAAATGTGCCGCCTAATTCTAATTTCTGACATTTTATTTTGTTTAAGCTTACAAGTTTAGCTCTTATTTAGAAGTTAAAATCCAAAAGTCTTGATGAGCGTGAGAAATTGTGAAAGAGCTATTTAGAAAGCCAATTATTGAATACTTTTATAAACTCAGGATGGATTAAATACCCGATTGCGGAGTGTGGGTTTGATTTCCCATTCCTAACGGTAAGATTATAGATAGAATTTATATCCTTAATATTATTTACTAATTTCAAATCCACCATCTCTCGGAAATCATTTGCTATTTTGCTATCATGACATATATAATCATCTTCTGCAGAAATGTTAGCCCAGCTTTTTATATTATGTGGATATTTACGCAATCCACTACTGTTTTTGCCCTTGAGCTCTTTCTTTACATTTTCATCACCCAAAGGAGAGCCAAGTGTTATCAAATCAACTTTAGAGTTTTGATATTTATTCCTGTATTCGCCGTAATGCGAAAGTTTCCAAAGACAATCATAAGCTACAATTGATCCGAGGCTATGGGCTACTATAAGAATTTGGTGGTTTTTTTTATCATCAAAAGCATCAATAAGTGCTTTAGTGAATTCAAATCTGATATCACTTCCAAAGTAAGCTTCCGGATTCCAGTATTCTCGCATATCAGGCGCAACCGTTCCGATCAGCTTTTGCCCCAAACTAAATAAACTTAAGGGGCTGGATAGTAAATCAGCAAAAAATTCATAAGTAGAGTTTTTTCCGGGCAGTAAGTTGTAATTATCTTTATTAAAATCAGAAGCCATATAAACTTTCATTTGTTCCAGTGAAGCAAGTCTGGATACGTAGTCGTCTGGGATAACGTCTCCGTTATTTTCATGTAAGAATTCATTGGAAATGTGACCATAATAGACAAATTTTTTGGAAACATTGTGAAAGTTCGTAATCTCAGTATCTCCAAAATCTCTGTTAAGACCATGTACAATTGCTTCATACCATAGCATTCTTAGATTTTGTTCTAAAGGTTTTGTTGCTCTTCCGTGGATAAAAATGATATGTTTCATAAAGCCACCTCAAATGTTTGTTCTCTCGTGCAAAATCTAATTGCTCTAGGAGGCAAAAGATATTCATAAGGAATTAATAGTGCTTTATAATAGCATTATATAAGCAATTATCCAAGTAAAACATAGGAAAAATGCCATTGATTTTAATTTTATCTATTTCAAAGAAATAAATATCTACATATTTTAAGAAATTATTAGTAACATTGTCCATTATCACTAAAAATTTTAAAAATATTGTACTTTAGTTCAATTAATTCTTGTCTTATCGTGCAAGATAGTAGTCAAAATTACCAATACGGACGCAATATGAAAGGAACGATAGCAGAAAGACTAGATTTATTCATGAAAGTGATGCTTAGGGATTACACAAAAACAAAAATAGCCGATATGATTGAAATTGATTTACCTATGCTATCAAGATATACTAATGGGAGCAAAATTCCGGGCACAGATAGCCTGAAAAAAATTGCCAGACTCGGCATATCAATAAATTGGTTGCTGCTTGGGGAAGGTGCGTTGATATCAAGTGATGATTACGGGAAAAGAGCTAGGAATATTTTTATTGAAGATTTAAGAAAGCTAAAAGCCACATTGGATAGTAGTGATTATTCATATCGAAAAATTGTTGAAACCATTTATAAGCATTATGGTACTGAAGAGAACTTTTACACACATTTAGAAAATAACAATATTGAATATAACAAAGAAGAATTGGACGATTTTTTTCTTGGCAATCAATCAGTTAGTTTTTCTATAGAAGAAGTACTATATAAAACGAACATATATATATTCATAAAATTTGAAGATCAGGAACTTCTTTCGGGTATCAAATTAGTTATTCAAAACATAGAAGCATACAATAATCAATTTTTACAAAGTAATTGCAAAGCTGAAGAGATTTTGCGAAAAATCAAGGGTTTGATCAGTGAATATAATTAGAAGCATATTTATTTGTGTAGCTGTTGTTTTCTTTTCGCATAGCTATCTTCATGCCGGGGATTTTTATAATCCTTATCGAAAATTATCAGTTATAGACAACTATATTGATAGTTTTAATCAATTAATCAGCACTAGTCCTGATTCTTCAAAGTATTATGCACAAAAAGCATTAGCACTATCACAAAATAGCATAGATAGTGGCAGAAGTTTCCAAATGCTAGGTAGGGTTAATATAGAATTGAATGATTTGGATTATGGTTTCAAAAATCTTAATGATGCTAGAAAATTGTTCGAAGAAACAAGCTATAAGCCGGGATTAATTGCTATCTATAATGATATTGGTCAGCTTTTTTACAGATATTCAAATTTTCAAAAAGCAAAAGAATACTACCAGAAAGCTTTATTTCTTAAAGCTGAAAGTTTAGAAGAAGATAAAGAGTTGATGAATATCTATTATTATCTTGGCATTGTAGAATCAAATTTAGGAAACATGGAATCAAGTTTCAGCTATTTTGATAAACTCTTGGAATACGGAGAAAATATAAAGGATTCTATTTTTTATGAGTATGTAGTTTTAGAATATGCCAAAGTTTTGAGTAATGGAGATAACTTTATAAAATCAAATGATTTATTGCTATCCTATTTAAATAAGTCGCAAACAAAGAAGACAGATTTTTATTCACAGTTAGCGCTAAATAATTACCGGATGGGACAAGTTTCGAGCGCAATTGACTTTGCCACCTTAGAGTTGCGTGCATCTAAAACCTCAAATGATAGTGTTAAGTGTTTAAGTAATTTAATGGCTTATTATATACTTGAAACAAAATATAAAGAAGCAAAGGACTGTTATTTGATTGCTGAGAAGATGGAGGTCGCTTTAGATAGACAAATTCAATTTGATCTAAACCTTGTGGAACTTTATTTAAAGACTGGTAATAATGATAAAGCAATAAAACTGTTTGAAGAAACATTAAACACTGTTTTAGATTCGAATATGACTGATTATTACTCAGATGTCCTCAATTCGAGGGAGATGTTTTCACAATATAAAATTACTAAAGACTTTAGCTCAAACAAATTTATCTCTAAGCTTTTAAGTTGCAAAAGCACGGATATGAGTTTGGCTTTCAATGCTTCTTCAAAGTTGATAAACCTTATAGCTCAGTCTGATAAAGAAATAGAAAATAAAAATCAAATTATTGAGCTTTCCGGCTACTATAATAAGCTCTTGCTTGCTTTCATATTCCTTTTAATATTGTCACTTAGTACCATTGTTCATAAACAAGTTAAGCTTCGCAAGTACTTAAATAGTTTGACACTAAGTTACAATATTGTGTCGGAAAAAGTAAATAATGACTTAAGAATGCTGCTTCAAAAATTACTTATAATTGATGAAGATCTTGGTCAAAAGTATAATGTTAAACATAGAATTAGCAAGGATTTGAAACCCTTGCTGGATGATATAAAAAATTTACTGGACGTCCTTTTAAAACCACTAATTAACAAAATCAAAAAGTAAACGGAGAAAAGAAATGATTACAGAAATCAATTACAAATCGCAAGAAAAATTACTGATTTGGGTAACTGAGGGTGGAATCCAAGAGTTTGAAGTAGATCTTATTGTTGGAGATACTGAGCCGGTGATGATTTATCACGGTGAAGCAAATTCTTGTTCACTAGATATATCACCTTATGATACAACTGTTAGTGTAGTTGTTAAGCAAAAAAAGGCAAATGGAAGTTGGGATCCGATTAAGAAAGATCTAAAAAAATAATTTTTAAGTAGCCTTTTATAAGGAAGAGAGAAACGGCCGTCTCTCTTTCTCTTATATAATGACTTGTAAAAAAGAAAAGGAATACTCCATTTACAGAATATCCCTTTTAGGCAATCAAAAATTGCAATATAATTTTATTTTCTACTCAACAATCACTTTCTTAACCGCAACAGCTTCACCATCTCTCAAGATAGATAAGAAATATGCGCCTGAAGAAAGATTGCTTCCTAACTGAAGATCGATAGTGTTCATGCCTTCTGATAAGAAAGATTCTGATCCTATACTGAATGATCTGCCATCAATAGTGCTTATTTTATAGGAGTACATTCCGGATTCTTTAGCATCAAATTCCAAATTAATAGTGCCGGCAGATGTAGCAGGGTTAGGGTAGAGGGATATGTTGTCTACAAAATATCTACTATCTTGAACACTAACAGGGTAATACATTCTACCAAACCAGCATTCATAACTTGTAAAACCCGAAATCATTCCTGCACCGAATACAGGTCTAGCCATTGATGCTATTGTGAATCTAAAAGATGATAAACCATAAGGATATTTTTCTGAGACCCATGTATATCCACCATCTTGGGATACATAAATTTTACTGCCGAATCTTGCAACTACTTTATCTCCAAAAAGAATTATATCTTCGCATTTACCTAAATTAGGTTCTATGAATGAAGCAAGTGTATCAATTTTAGAAGTACCGGGATTGATACGTAAATAATTTGCATAAAAACCAGCTATATAAATTTTAGTATTTCCTATTGCAGTAGAGTCTTTTTTGTATCTATAAGCTGCCATCGTATAGATATTTCCATCTTGACCTATCTCATAGTCTTCAATTTCATTATATTTTAAGAACGCAAATTCATTCCAAGTTTTTCCGGCATCTGTAGATTTTAAAAATTGAGCATTTCCTTCTGCTTCATGTCCGTAGTTATATGTTATAACTCCATATCTTTTGTTAACTATTATGTTATCACCATCCACATAGGTTAATCCTATCGATTTTTCACTGACATATTCTCCGGTTGTATCTTCACCTCCAACTTCTGCATATTCCCAAGTTTCTCCAAAATCGTAGCTGTACATCAAAGTGTCAGGAGTTGTTGTCTTGAATTGGCATCTTTTATTCATATATAGAATATTATTTTCGTATTTAAGTGATTGAGTCTCAGGCCAGTAGGACTCACCTTGCCAAGTAATTTCCTGCCAGTTTTCCCCGCCATCTACTGATTTTAACATAAGTGGCTGAGAGTACAATGCCAGAATGGTATCCCCATTGCTAACCACATCTATAAAACTAGGTTTTGGCTTTTCACCTATATGTTCTATATGTAGAGTATCCCATGTAATACCAAAATCAGTTGTTTTAATTATGTAACTCAAAGTCAAAGAATCTGAAGTGGTTTGAGTTGCAAAAATATAAGTAGTAGAATCTACGCTTGTTATTGCTGCTGATTGACTATAAATTTTTTCTTTGATTGGGAAACCTTGTGATCCAACTTGCCAATTCTGCGAATAAGATAATGTAGAAACTAAAACTAAACTCACTAATAAAATTATTGCTCTCATCTTTTGCACCCTATTTATTGAATTATAATATTTTTTATTCCTAATAAAAGACCATTTCTTTCTAAAGCTAAGAAGTAACTTCCTATGCTTAAGTTTTGTGTCAAAGGTATTTCTACAATATTTTTTCCAACTGACATATATTTGTGAGTCGATAATTCAATTCTATTACCAAGTATGTCTATCAAATAGATATCATAAATATCATTTTTATCTGAGAGTAATTCAACAGTTAAGATAGATTCGCTATTAATAGGGTTAGGAAAGACATCTAAATTAGATATGTAATTTGTTTGTTCCGAAATACTTGTAGGTCCTTCCAAACGCATAAAGCCCTTAATAATGTTAACTATACCGTGTTCTTTATCAGGCATTGAGAAATTAAATAAATTATAAGCTAGATCTTTATTTAGAGGGGAGTCGAACAAATTCCAAGTTTTTCCCATATCTGAAGAGAAATAAAATTGTTCTCCATTAATAGCAATCATATAATCATTTACTAATTCACATTGAGTAAAGATGTATGGAGTTTGTATCGAGTCTTGCTTTTTAGTTTCAATATCAATTGTATTAGTAGTAAAGGCAAATTTTGCAGCGATAAGAGTATCTATCCCACCTTCATGGTTACTTTTGTAGATAAATTTGTCAAAAACAAATTTATTCATCGAAAAATATAGAATACCTTCTGATTCAAAAAAAGACGAAGGATAACCAGGATTATATTCAGCTAACAAATTCCAAGTTTTACCCCAATCATTGCTGTAAAAAAATTTAGAATAAGTGGGGCTTACATTTACATAAGGAGACTCTATATGTTCGAATGATTGGATGCAGATAATTCTACCGTTGCCTAAATATTTAGTCTCTACCCGAGGAAAATATAAAGAATCCAGATATCCTTCAGGATAAGGAATCGAGTCTATAGTCCAGGAATCCCCTCCGTCAAAACTGTAAGCAAAAGTCTTCATTGATTTGCTAATAAAAACTGTATCTCCAATATTATGCAGGGAACTTGCATACATATTGTCTACATTTTTATTAAATTCAATATCATGCCACGTTAGTCCCATATCAGTCGTTTTATGTAGCATTGGAGTATTATTTTGATCATTTTTTAGAAAGAGAATAGTATTTTTATCTAAATATGCTATATCTCTGATTTGTTCATGTTTACTGATGATTTTATCCTTGAAATAGATTGTATCCCAAGTATTACCATAGTCATGCGTCACCTCAACATAGCAAACAGGTGGTAATTCGAGACTTACTGTACGTGCTATAGCAAAATTCATAGAATCAAGAGCATCTATGTGAATAGAAACAGGAAAAAATTGATTTCCTCTTGGATGAATTTTCCACTCTTTATCCGAATAATTTAAGGTGTCCATAGCCTGAGCCTGGCTTAAAGGCAAAAGACTTAAAAGTAAAATAATGAGTAATAGTGTTTTTTTCATTTGATGTCCTTGATCATTGTTAAAAAATAAGAACGAGGTGCTCATTTAATAAACACCTCGAATTATATAGCATGTTTTGTTATCTTATGATTTGAATCATTTTTGTACCAAGTACAGTATTGCCTTCTTTAATACTTAGAGTATAAGTACCTGTACTGATAGAAGAGAGATCATAATCTTGAGACTCTATTGTTTGAGTCTTTTGGAGTACTATATTACCAAGCATGTCAGTGATAATTAATTCAACACTGTCTAATTCGTCTGACAAATTAACAGTAAATATGCCAGATGTTGGATTTGGCGCAATATTAATACCAACTGATTCAAATGCTTCTAATGATATTTTGCCTCTGGATACACCAGATGGATCCATATTGTAATCTACATCATCACATTGATAAGTACAAGGTAGTCCAAACATACCACCATGACAGTCAGTGTCGTCAGCATATACTTCAAGACCATCTTTATCTGCTTTTTTAATAATTGGTTGTGCTTTAGCATTATCTGATGGATCATATACAACTTCAGGTTGTATTGAAGCAACGCAGCAAGGTTCTCCTTCACAAGGTTTAAAATGTATATTAAAGTCAAAAGATAATTTTTCTAAAGTACCGGCAATTGGTAAAATGCCTGGTTCTACTGGTACTTCCCACTTGCCTACAGGCCCTTTCTCTATATGACCTAAATCTAAGCCAGAATCTCTAGGTACATACCATTTAATTTTACACTTACCTTTTGATGACATTAAAAGAGGCTTGTCTATATCTACAAGTCCTGATGCTCCCATACGTTCAAAAATTCTAATCTCTAAATATTCTTCTAAAGAGAGTTTGCTCAAATCTCTTTTTCCGAAGAAAAATTGATTAGATTTATAATGCGGACAATCAGTTCTGGCCTCAAGAAGCCAATATTGTGAGATATGCATATAAAGTAATCCCTGTTTGCTGTAACCATAATAATATTCGACTAAAACTCTACATCCACATCGCAACTCTTCATAATAGTACTGATCTTGACTCCACTCAACTTTTACTCCCATTAGTTCATCGCATGGCGGAGCTAATTCTTCATGATTGATACCTGATATCTGTGCCTGAGCAGTGCTTACAAAAGCTACTGTTGCGAGAATGCAGCTCTGTTTATATTATTCATGTTTTTCATACTCTTTTGTACTTTAAGCCAATAATATTTTGTTTTATAGTGTAACTACATATTAAAATAGAATTGTCTTATATATAAATTATGAATTATTTAAATATAAAGCAAGATAAAACTTTCAGAATGCAAAAAGAATTCGATTTTTGTCAAATATCAGATTTATCTGTAAGTATATATAATTAGATTAGGGTAAAAAATATGGCAATAAAAGTATTATTTATTTGAATATGTATCTTAAATATCAAAGATTTTGAGTCATTGCTAGAAAATTATGCTTCCAAAATTCATCAAGTTTGTCTTTAGATTTGCACTTCTTGTTAAATATTACTTTGGGTTGTAGACTAATTATTCCACTTTTTTTGTCTTTATGTTAATAAGGATAATTGTCTTTTGTACTATCATCAATATCTTTTTATGAGCGAGGATTTCATAAATATTTTGTGAACGTTTTTTACTGTATCTTTGTATAAGATTTTGTAGTCAACTACGTGGATATTCACAGGTATTGTAACCTTTTATAGTTTTGTATGTTTATATATAAATATACTAAGTTTAGGAGAAACGAAAAGATGAAATATAGAGTTGTATTGTCGATCTTAGCATTATTTATTTGCGGAATTAATCTGCAGGCTTCTGATGTACAGATTATAAAATCAAATACTTCAGAACTGGAATTTATTTATAAACCTCATTTAACCGGAGTCGCTCAGATAGAAGGAAATGACGGGCAGTTGTATGTTCGCCCTGATTTTGCAGAGCAGGATTTTAATTATAAAGATCCCGGTGCAGCTGCACTAAGCAATCATTATCTAACTATAGCCGTTCCGGGTAAAGTTGGTTTTGAACTTGGAAATGTTAGTTTTGTCGGTAAAAACTATATTGAGGGCAAAATATTTCCACAGCCGGAGCTAGAGGACTTGGATGATGTAGCAGTAGAAGTGTTCCGCGCCGGCGACAATTATTTAAGTGATGTTAAAGAAGATGTGCAGCTTAGGTACTATGGAATAGCTACTTCAAACCATATTGCTAATGTAATAATTCCAAATTATTCTATAGAAAATGGAAAAATTGTTTACCCTGATGAAATTCGAGTGCAAATAAAGTTTGATGATTCTAAATCAAATCATACAGTAGATAAAACTAGCAATGTTCTACCTTTTATTTTGAATAAAGATGTTGCGAAAAGATGGATTGTTGGCACAAGTGATGAGTTATTGTCAGGGAAAAGAACTCAGGAAGAATGGAGTTCAGGAACATGGTTAAAAGTCAAAATTACTGAAGAAGGGCTTTATTCTGTAACTGCTCAGCAGCTTTCAGATATGGGCTACCCAATAAATGCTGATGTTGCCAATACGATTAAAGTGTTAGGCAATGGTGGCAGAATGCTTAGTGAATTTGTATCAGACGGTATTGAAAATGATTACAACGAAATACCTGCTGTTGTAAATAAAGATGGTAATGGGAATTTAAGCTCTGTTGTTTTTTATGCTAGTGGGCCTACAGGATTTGAATATAAATCAAGACGCTTCCAACATTACAGATCAGATTTCGCAGATGTTTCATACTATTATATAACTTGGGGTGGAGCAAATAATTCACCTGCTACACAGTTAGAAACACCAACAGTGGAACCTGTTAATACTCCAACTTCGTTTACAGAAAAAGTATTCTTTGAAGAAGAATTGAAAAATCCATTTTATAGAGGCTCAGGCCGATTGTGGTTGGGGAGATCTTATTTTAAGACTCCATTTGTAACATCCCTTCCAGGTTTAAAAAGAGAAGGCAATATTGAGTACACTTTTGCATTGGCTCATGAATCTTCAAGAACCGGATTTTTTACAGTATACGAAAATAATCAAGAAATCGGTAAGTTTAATGTTTCTTCAAGCAGTGGGAGCTACCATGTAGCTAATAGAACTGTGAAGCAAACTAAAGTAGCTGCATCCTTAATTGCTTCAGATAACAGAAGCTCGATTAAAATTGAATATGATAATTCGAATTTAAATAGCTCAACTCCATATTTCGATTATTTTGAAATTCATTATCCTCGTTACTTTAATGCAATTGATAACAGTATTGGATTTGACTCTGAATCAGAAGATGAAGGAGTTACTGAGTATAGCGTTAATGGATTTTCCGGAAAAGTCTATGGTTTTGATGTAACTGACAAGTCACATCCTAAACTAATAGAAAATTTATCTACAACCGGTTCTGTATTTAGATTTAAAACTGAGTTGGAAGCCGAAGCACCTAAAAGATTTTACATTTCTGGTAAAATCAAAAGCACAGAACTTGAAAATCTGACTATTAAAGGTATTCGCTGGAATCAGGAAGATGCGGACATGATCGTGATAACTCATCCTGCATTAGCTTCATCAGCAAAGGAATATGAAAAATACAGAGAAACTACCGATAATTATCTTACAGGGCAAAAGTTTAAAGTGCAGGTTGTTACTTTAGATGATATTTACAAAGAATTTTCTTATGGTATAAAAGATATTACAGCAATTAGAGATTTTATTGCTCACGCTTATCATGAAAGAGAATATAAACCTCAATATATATTTTTATGGGGTGACGGGCATTATGACTACCAGAATAGATCAAGTTCTATGACTAATTTTGTTCCACCTTACGAAGATGATAACAATGTAATAGGTACTATTGATGAATCTGATTCATACGCTTTTGACGATTATTACGGATGTATTATAGGTGAAGACAGAGCCTTAGATATAGCTATCGGAAGAGCTCCTATTAACAGTAATGAAGAAGGTCTTGTGATAATTGATAAAATTAATCATTATGAAAACAATTCGTCTAACGACATGTGGCGCTCTAAGATTCTAATTGTTGCAGATGATGGGGTAAAAGAGAATAATATTGCAGAAGGTTCTTTTCACGTTTCACAGTCTGAAACTTTACACAACTCTTACATAGAAAATGATTATCAAGTAGAAAAGATATATATGGTGCAATATCCTGTAGAAAATATACCTGGTGGCAGACGCAAACCTCAGGTTACTCAGGATATGCTATCAGAAATTAATAATGCCGGTGCTCTGTTTTTGAATTGGGTAGGACATGGTAACCCTAGAGTATGGGCACACGAAAATATTATGGAAAGAGAAACTACAATTCCATTGATGGTAAACAAAGATAAATTATTCTTCTTAATGGCTGCTACTTGCGATTACGGTCGTTTTGATAATCCTGATGTTAACAGCGGTGCTGAAGATATGTTTTTAAGTCCTCACGGTAGCGCTATTGGTGTTTTCTCTGCGACTAGAGTAGTTTATGCAAGTGAAAATGCAGCTTTAGCACAATATTTTTATCAGCAAATTCAGATAAGAGATGAAAATACACATTGCTATCCTAGCTTGGGTATTGCTTACAGAAATACAAAAGCTTATAAGCAGGATGAGAACTCCAATAAGTTTTTCTTGATGGCTGATCCAGCTTTGAAACTTAAAATGCCTGATTATAAAGTTAGAATCGATTCTATCAATGGCCAAGCTGTTAATTCAGTTGATACCATAAAAATAAAAGCATTGGAAGAAGTTAGAATTGCAGCTACTATTTTAAAACCTGACATGACAGTAGATAATGATTTTAACGGAACTGCTGTGATTACTGTAAGAGATGGAGATGAATCTCTTCTGTTTAGGGACGAAGATTCAGATTCTATGTTCCTGTTTAACTTACTTGGCGGTGCGCTTAACAGAAGTTCTGTAAAAGTAGAGCAAGGTACATTTACTGCTGATATGATAATACCTAAAGATATTAGCTTCTCAGAAAATGTAGGCAGAATATTTGTTTATGCTTTCAATGAAGAAGAAAATAAATTTGCAAAAGGTGAGAACCATAGTTTCAAAGTAGATGGTTTAAGTACTACATCAATAGTTGACAGCGAGGGGCCTAAAATAAATATATTCTTAGATTCCAGAGATTTCAATCCTGGTGAAATAGTACAAGACAAGCCATTATTAATCGTTGATTTGGAAGATGAAACAGGTATAAATACAACAGGCCTTGGAATTGGCCATAGAATTGAAGCTTGGATTGATGACGATCCGGATGCTATCAATTTGACAAATAGTTTTACAACAGACCTAGGTAGTGCCAGAAAGGGATCTGCTCAGGATGTAATTGCAGGTTTGCGACCTGGTGTGCATTCAGTAAAAGTAAGAGCTTGGGATATATATAATAATTATAGCATTGCAGAGACATATTTTAGAATTTCTGAGAGTGACGGCTTTGAAATTGGGGATGTAATTAACTATCCTAATCCAATTAAAACAGAGACAACTTTCAAATTTAGACATAACGGAACACCTCCGGTTAATGTAGTTGTAAATATTTATACAATACATGGTGAATTGGTACGAACATTGCATGAGGAAATAACTGAAAGTTATTATGGAAATATTTTGTGGGATGGTTTAGGTACCAATGGGGTAGAATTACCTTCAGGCACATATATTTATACAATTTCAGTTAATGGTGTAGGTATGAATCCTACGGTTGGATCAGGTTATAAGTGTATAATTTCCAGATAGTCAAAAAAAATATAAATATTTTAGAACTTTTTTTGAAACGCGGTGTAAACTGTAGAAAGTAAGAAGACAAGATAAAAAAATGATATATTTCGGAGGAATAATGAAATCCTTTAATGTGAATAAAATACTAGCTGTAGTTCTTTTCAGCATCATCGCGTTCAGTGGAAAGGCATTTGCCCAGGGTGGTGGTTCTACAGTTCCATTTTTAAGAATATCACCGGATGCAAGAGCAAGTGGAATGGGTGAAGTTGGTACTGCTATCGCAGATGATGCAAATGCAATTTATTGGAATCCGGGTGGATTAGGATTTTTAGACTATTTTGAGAATGATAATGAGTTCGATTATTATGATGAAGAAGAAGTAAGGCCATTCCGTCAGGTTGCGCTATCTTACTCTCCTTGGTTGCCACAGTTTAATGCTGACTTATTCTATAGTTATGCTACCGGTGTATTTCACTTTGATAATATAGATGGTACTTTCGGAGCAAACTTTATCTTTATGAACTTAGGCGAATTTACTAGAACTGCTGAAGATGGCAGAGAGCTTGGTAAATTTATTTCAAACGAATTTTCTCTTGGTTTCTCTTATGGTACTATGGTTGCAGAAGATTTAGGTGTTGGTGCTCAATTGCGCTATATCCAGTCTAACCTTACACCAACAAGTGCACAGCAACAAGATGCCGGTACAGGTATCAGTGCTTCATTTGATTTGGGTATCTTATGGAAACCTCATGATTTAGAGTTTTTGGGATTAAACTTGGAAGATAGATTGTCTTTTGGTATGAACTTACAGAATGTTGGTCCTAAAATGACTTACATTAGTGAATCAGATCCACTTCCAACTACTTTACGTTTAGGTACAGCGGTTAATCTTTTCAAAGATGAATTTAATGACTTGAAATTTGCGTTTGATTTCTCTAAACTTTTGGTAAGAAGACGTGATGGTGGTACTTCAGATCCACTTCCAAAATCATTAGTTACAGGTTGGGATAATCCTGGTGCAGAATTGGCTTTTGGTGCTGAATATTGGTATGCTGATGTTATTGCTTTCAGAGCAGGTTATTTTACTGAACCTGAAGTAGCTGGCGCAAGACAGTTCTACAACTTCGGTGCAGGTGTTAAATACGACATCTTTAAATTGAACTTCAGCTTTATCAATACAATTGAAGAAAATCACCCATTGGCTAACACTATGAGATTTTCACTTTTGATAGACTGGAAATAAAAAAAAAGAAAAATATACTATAAAAAGGCGTACTGATGTGCGCCTTTTTGATTTTAAAATAACCTGAAAAATAGATTCTCAAATCTATACAAAAAATATATTCTCTTTTCTATGTATAAACCTTATATTTGCAAAGGGCAAAGAGTGCCTAAAAATATTTTTGCTTATACAAATTTAAATTTGGCGGACTAATGGGTTTCTTCAAAAAACTTAAAGACAAAGTTACTAAAACAGTAGAATCAGTAACTGAGAGCGTCTCGGGAAGTGTTTCCTCGGTAGTAGAGAAAACCACGGCAGTGGTGAAACAAGCTACCGAAGCAGTAAGATTTACCAAAATTAAAGATGGCCTTACTAAAACTCGTAATTCTTTTCAAGACAAACTTCAAAGCGTACTGGGCATTGGCAGAAAAATAGATGAAAATCTCTTAGAAGAAATTGAAGAGATTTTACTTTCTGCAGATATTGGACCTTCTACTACTGATGATATTATAGAATCTGTGAGACAGAGAGTGAAAAAAGAGGGGTTTGATAAATCAGAGGATTTATATAAAATCTTAAAAGAGGAGATTAAAAGTCTTCTCGTTGAATCACCATCAGCTCATAATGACTCTGTATATGATATTGATACCGAAAAAAAACCATATACAATACTTGTTATTGGTGTTAACGGAGTTGGTAAAACTACAACAATTGGTAAACTTGCATATAACTATAAAAATGCCGGTAAAGAAGTTATTATTGGCGCTGCAGATACTTTCAGAGCTGCTGCGAATGAGCAGCTGGAAATTTGGAGCGAAAGAGCTGGTGTAGAAATTGTACAACAAGGTTTAGGTGCTGACCCTGCTGCAGTTGCATTTGATACTCTTAAAGCTGCGCAAGCGAGAGATAAAGATGTGGTTATCATAGATACTGCTGGTAGACTTCACAACAAAGGCGGCTTGATGAAAGAGCTTAACAAAATCTATAAAGTAATGAAAAAGATTAAGGATGATGCTCCTAATGAAGTTTATCTTGTTTTAGATGCAACAACAGGTCAAAATGCAATAGTTCAGGCAAAAGAATTTATGAATGTTGCTGAAATTACGGGTATAGTTCTTACTAAGCTTGACGGTACTGCAAAAGGTGGTGTTGTTATTCCAATTGCAAGAGAAATGCAAATTCCTGTTCGCTATATAGGCGTTGGTGAAAAAATTGATGATCTTCAGGTATTCAAGCCTCAGGACTTTGTAGACGCACTGTTCGGCACAGATCAGGAAATTGATGAAGAAATGAAGGAAATTAAAGGCGATTCTGACAATCAGTAAGCCTAATCAAGATAATTTCATTTAAAGGGTTGTATTTATTTAAATACTGCCCTTTTTTTAAATGACACAAACCAAGCTGCTCTTATAGATTTAATACTACGTTAGAGGCACTATGTTTTGTGACTCTAATAATTACAAACAGGATGCTTCACACCTCTATTTAATCATTATACCTAGTATTGCTACTAAAGATCTATACAACACATATCAAAAAATTAAAATAGAATATAGTATACATATAATAGATAATTATATAATAGTACTTATATTCTTTTATGGCAATATTGTTTAACTTCTTACGATTTTATGCGTAACTTTGTTTAAGGATATCTTCTCAACGATAAATTATATTGGAGTATATAACATGGCATTATCAAAAGTTTCTGTATCTTGTGAAGTAAAAGATACATTTCGCACTGAAGTTACTGCATCTCATAACTTTATTATTGACCAGCCTAAAGCAGGCGGTGGCAATAACGAAGGTCCAAATCCATTAGAAGTATTCTTAAGCTCTTTGGGTGGTTGCATCTGCGCAATTGGTAGAATTGTTGCAATGCAGAAAAAAATGGATGTTCGTGGTATCACTTGTAAAGTAGAAGGTGATATTGACAAAAGTGTCCTAATGGGCAATAACAAAAATGAACGCGCAGGATTTACAGAGATCAGAACATTTGTAAATATCGATGCTGACATGACATTAGAAGAAAAAGAGGCTTATTTGGAAGAAATCGAATCAAGATGTCCAATTGCTGATAACATTTTAAAATTATCTACGATAAAACCGGTTGTAGTTACTGCTGATGAAGTAGCAATCAACAACTAATATGATCTCCTCAATATTGTAGAACAGCACAGCCCGCTTATTTAAGCGGGTTTTTTTATTATAACTACTCACTTCCCAACATCTACTATGCTTGCCATATATTAATATTCGAATAGTATAATATTTCAAATAATTTACATATTACTGAATAAAAAAGAAAAAAAATATAATATGATTTGGATAAATCCTTCTTTATTCGTATATCACTACTCAGCTATTTAGTGCGATTTGATATTCTTATTTTGGACGGGCAAATGGAATTAAATCCATTTCCAAATTTTTATATCAACTTGCCGGTATGTATAAATATTGGGATTTTAGGGGAGTATTTATGAAATTCAAACTAATTGCAACGGGAATGCTGTTGCTTGTTGGAACTTTAGGCTTATTTGGCCTACTGCAAAGTGAAGAATCTAAGACTGAAAAGCACGATCACTCAGAGTATTTTGAGAAAGAATTTGCTTCTCCTCAGGATGTTACGAAGGCTTGTATTGAATGCCACGAAGAGCAGGCCAATAACTTTCTAAAAACCAGACACTGGAATTGGCTTGGTGATGAATTTGAAAAAGAAGGCCATGGAAAAATGCGCCTGGGCAAAAAGAACATCATCAATAATTTCTGTATAGCAGTTTCTTCAAATGAACCTCGATGCACAAGTTGTCACCCGGGATATGGATGGAAAGACGATACTTTTGACTTCACAAAAACTGAAAATATTGATTGTCTGGTTTGCCACGATCAGACAGGAACATACAAAAAAACTCCTACTGCAGCAGGTATGCCTGATTCTACTGTTAATTTGTTAGCAGTTGCAAAATCAGTAGGGAAAACATCTGTGAATACATGCGGATCCTGCCACTTCAACGGAGGCGGTGGTGCTTCTGTTAAACATGGTGATTTGGATCCATCATTATTACAAAAAGATAAAAACGTAGACGTGCACATGGGCGGTCAAAATATGACCTGTTCAGACTGCCACACTGCTTCTGATCATAAAATCAGCGGTGCAGGCCATGCTTCCTCAGCTGTAGGTACTAATCACATCTCCTGCCAAAACTGTCACGAAGGCAATGAAATACATAAAAACAAGAAAATCAATACTCACATGGAAACTCTGGCATGTGAAACTTGCCATATCCCTGCTATAGGTAGAAATAATGCTACTAAAACTTGGTGGGACTGGTCTACAGCTGGTCAGAGAGAAGATGAGAAAAATGATAAAGGTCAGTCAATTTATGCTAAGAAGAAGGGTGACTTTAAATGGGAAGAAAATGTAGTACCTACTTATAAATGGACAAATGGAAAAGTAGATTTCTATTTGGCAGGTGATAAAGCCGAAGCAGATAAAGTCCTGGAATTAAATAAAATGCAAGGTGATATTTCTGATCCAAATTCTAAAATAGCTCCATTTAAAGTGATGCGTGGTAAACAGCCTTACGATCCTGTAAATAAATACCTTATAGTTCCAAAACTCTTTGGTAAAGGCGGATACTGGAAAACTTATGACTGGGTTGCTGCTTCAGAATTGGGTATGAAAAGCGTTGGCTTGGAATTTTCCGGCAAAGTAGATTTTATTGAAACTGCTATGTACTGGCCTCAGAATCACGGCGTAGCTCCAAAGAAAAAAGCATTAAAATGTATGGACTGCCACGGCAGTAAAGCAAAACGCATTGATTGGGAAGCTCTTGGTTATACAAAAGGTGACCCTATGAAAAAAGGCGGCAGAAAGAAAAACAAACTACTTAAGTAGTTTACAGATAAATGTTAAAATTAAGGGGAGAGTATATCATATTCTCTCCTTTTCTTTAACAAGATTTGAAGCCATGCCGTCAAATACAAAGAAATGAAATGGCATAACAGAGTACCAGTATAATCTTCCCATAAGCCCATTCGGACGAAATGTAGCAGTTTGGGTAAGTATATATTTACCGTTTTCTTGAGTTATTTCAAACTCCAGCCATGCTTCGCCCGGAAGCTTCATTTCTGCGTAGAGCATAAGTCTCATTTTTTCTTTATTTGCAACGATTACTCTCCAAAAATCAAGCGCATCTCCTGCGTTAATATCATGGCGATGAGTTCTTCCTCTTCGGAGTCCTACGCCGCCCCATAATTTATCTAAAAAGCCGCGTATTTTCCAAAGCCAATCTGCATAGAACCAGCCTGTATCACCGCCAATGCTCCAAATATTATCTATGGTTTTTTGTAAATTCAATACTTCTTTACGGCGTACATCTTTAAACGTACCATATTCCGGTACTTTAACAACATCTTCCAGATGAGAGTATTTGGTTTCTTGATTTATAGAATCTTTCCACGATGAAAGTACATTATCCTGCTCAATCTTTTTGAATGCAAGCGCAACAGCTTCCTTATAACTGATAATATTTATATCAATTAAATCTTTGATTTTCCTTTCGGCGCATACTACGTCAATTTTCATTGAATTTACCAGATTAACTGCTAATGGATAGGAGGTGGAAGTAATGAAATATAGCCAATAGGAAGAAAGGCGAGGAGTCATAATTGGCAAAGTTAAAATCAACCTCTTTAAGCCTCTTACTTCAGCATATTGCAGAAGCATCTCTTTGTAAGTCAGTACATCATCGCTTCCTATATCAAAACTCTGATTATAAAAACGCTGATCTAAAGGAATTGTGGTCAGATATTCTATTACATTTCGAATAGCTATAGGCTGGCACTTGCTCTTAAGCCAGTTTGGAGTAACCATAACCGGAAGCTTTTCGGTAATATCTCTGATTATCTCAAATGAGGCTGAACCGGAACCTATAATGATTCCGGCGCGCAAAGTTGTCAAAGCTGCTTTTGCATTATTTAAAACGGTTTCTACTTTACGTCGTGAACGCAGGTGTTCAGAGAGTTGCTCTGCGTTGCTAATACCGCTTAAATATATTATATGTCTGCAATTGGTGCTATTTAAAAGCGAAACAAATTTATCCGCAGCAAGAGTCTCTTTGTCTTCAAAATTGTTTACAGAGCTACTCATTGCATGGATAAGGTAATATGCTACATCAATATCATCAGGTAAACATTTATGCGGATTTTCTTCTAAAAAATCAATTTCAATCAGCTCAATTTGATTCTCCGGATATTTAGATTTATCAAACCTGGAAATATCCCTGAGACAGCAATAGATTACATGTCCCTGCTCAATGAGAATAGGGAGTAAGCGTTTGCCAATATAGCCATTTGCACCGGTTAGAAGTATATTCATACATATAGCGACGAGGCAATATGTTTTTATTGAATAACTTAGTAATCAGAATATTATATTTATTATTCGATAACTAATTTCAATGTGATTCCATCAATTACCACAAAATATAGACCTGAAGCAAACTCATTAACATCTATATGTCCTGAATATTTGCCAGATGTTATTAATATGCCGTTTAAATCAGTAATCTTATAGTTAGTTTGCATTTTCATATTTTCAATTACAATTGTATTTTTTGCAGGGTTAGGGATTATTCTATAATCAGTTTTTTGTCTGTTTTCTTTCACTCCGCTTTCTATATCAATTTTAAAGACTTTGCTTGTATCTGCTATTAGAGGATTATCAGAATCTTGTACTACAATCTGGCAGGTTTCTGCAAAGTTAGTTTCAATATTCCACACACATTTATTGTCTTTTTTCCATGGGATTAAAGTCCACTTGTCTGATTTGAGATCAGATCTGTAAGCTATAGTGTATTTGTTTACATTTTTTGAATCCCAGTTTATAATCATATTTTCTTTACTAATAATATCAATTTTTGTCTTCCAAAAATCATCTAGTTTAATCCATGTCTCAAAATTTGAATCTTGGGTTGTAAAAGAAAATGTTTCTGAATATTTCTTCCATGAGCTATTAAGATCTGCTTTTACTCTCCAATAGTAGGTTTGATTAAACCCCCATTCAATATCTAAGTCTGAGAAATCAGCGGTATTCTGTGTTGTCTTTTCTGAATACAATATCACAGAGAAGTTCTCTTCATTAGATATTTCAAGTATATAGCTATTAGCATGTTCAAGATGTTCCCATTCAAATCTAGAATCAATTAGAATATTAGTTGCCTGATCTTTTGGAAAGTATAAAGTAGGTGGATTCATGAGATATTTTATTGTGTCACTGTGAGTCCAAGTATGGCTATTATCACTTAGTACCCAGTCATATGTAGCAATTTTATAGCCTTCACCAAACCAGGGGTTCATATAATATAATTTGTTTTCAACAAATCCATGCCCGAGAACAAAATGGCCGCCACCGCTTGCCCATCCCCATCTTATTACAAATGGTTTAGATTCGGCAAGATTGGATTTTACTTTGTCTAAAGATAATGGAGCTCCAAAACCGTGGTTTTTGATATCGCCTAAGTTTTCGAGAATTCCTTCTATTGAAGCCGTATTACCATAAAGATAATTCCAATAGTTGCATCCAAAATCTGCACTTTCACAGCAAGGGACGTCACCGAAGTCGTGCCAACTTGCATTTTGTCTTGTGAAGTCAGCAATTTCACACTGTTGCATATCAATGGAATAATACTTCAGCAAGCACTTACTGACTGCTGCCCAACACCATTGATCTTCCTCCTGAATAACTTCTTCCACATTCAGCATTTGTGCGTTAGCTGTAATAATACTTAAAGCGAATGCAATAATCAAAGTGATATATTTATTCTTCATTTCTAAATTCTCCTTCAAGTTCCACCACTTTTTCAAATTGCAGTAACCTTATTTCTTCAGATTTGACCGGAATGAATTTTAAGTCTTTATTTGAATCAGAAACAATTACAAAATCAGATTGTAATTTATAGCTTCTAAGAATCCCAACAAGGGGATAATCCTTGGTTTTTTTCTGAAGTTCCTTAGCTAAATCTCTAGCTCCGAAATCTGCTATTTTATATTCTTTATCTTTGGTAGATTCTACAGTTAATAGCGCTCGGAATTCACCATCAACTATGATTGGAATTCTCCAAATGGAATTGAATTCCAGCTGATTATTCTTTATTGAATAAACAGGAATAGCTTCTCCAATTTCAGCATGTTCAATTTCTTCTTGACTTTTAAAGCCATATCTATCTATATACTGATCAGGAATATCTTTAGTCAAATTACTGAGACCGGCTTTAATCTGTAGCTTAAGTTCAGTAATATCTAATTTAGATTTACCTATAATAGCTAAATTTGTCTGGCTATACGAATTGCTTAGAAAAATAAACAGTATGAAAGTAGTGAGTATTATAGTTTTATGCATCGATTCCTCTAATTAAATGATTTGACCTATATAATAATATACACATAAAAGGACAGTTTGTTACTGTTCTTGTTAATATAAATTACATTGTATATTGGACTGCTAAAAAAAAAGCGGCTTATTTCATTATCTGAAATAAGCCGCTTTAGGTTAGATTCTGTTAGATAAATCGAAAACTTATTTGCCTTCGTTCATCAATTCTTCGATTTCATCTGCCTCTATTGGAATTGATTCCATTAAGTCGACTGGTCCGTTTTCAGTAACTAGAATGTCGTTTTCTATACGGATGCCAATTCCTTCTTCCGGAATGTAAATGCCCGGTTCGCAAGAGAATACCATGCCCGGTACTAATTTTTCCTGTTTGAAGCCAAGATCGTGTACATCCAAGCCCATGAAGTGGGAAGTACCATGCATGTAATATTTAAAGAATAATGGATTTGCAGGATCCTGGTTTTTCACTTCTTCTGCTGTGAATAAACCTAATTTGATCATTTCTTCTTCCATCAAGCCGCAAACTTCTTTGTGATATTCGTCGATTGTTGCGCCAACAACTAATTTAGAGATGGCTTGTTTCATCACGTAGCGTACTGAATCGTAACAAGCTCTTTGTCTTGGCGTGTATTTACCGTTTACCGGAATAGTACGACTTAAATCGCCTGCATAGTTTGCATAATCAGCACCAAAGTCCAGTAATAGAAGATCGCCGTCTTTACATTCTTTGTCATTTTCTATATAATGTAGTACGCAAGCAGATTCTCCTGATGCAACAATTGGAGTATATGCATGACCATTCGCTCTATTGCTCAAGAATTCATGTACGATTTCTGCTTCTACCTGATATTCCATAACGCCCGGTTTCACAAATTTTAGTACTCTGCGGAAGGCTTTTTCTGTGATGTCGCAAGCTTCTCTCATCAAACCAACTTCAATTGGAGATTTAGCAACACGGATTTTATGCATGATTTTAGCTGCGCGGTAGTATTCGTGCAAAGGCCATTTAGCTTTTATTTCATTGATAAATCTTAAATCGCCATACTGCACATCAGTTGCAAAGCGAATATTCTCATTTGTATTCATATACACGCCGTCGCAGTTTGCCATTAGGTCAGCCATAACGCTATCAAACTGATCCAACCAGTATACTGTCTGGATGCCTGAAGTTTCAGTTGCTTCCGGTTTAGAATATTTTTTGCCATACCAGCGAGCCATGTAGTCGTTAGTTTCTTCCACAAAAAGAACTTCGCGAAGTTGCTCTCTGTTGCAGTCAGGATAAATAACAAGTATAGATTTAGATTGATCAATACCGCTTAAATAAAACATGTCAGAGTTTTGGCGGAAAGGGAAAGCCTGGTCACCATTTTTCGGGTATTCGTCATTTGAATTTATGATAGCCAAAGTATTTGGTTTCATTTCCTTAGCGAATTTAGCTCTGTTTTCTATAAATAGTTTGTTCTCGATTGGTAAATATCTCATTTTGCACCTATTTAAATTCAAAAATGATGTTATTTCATCGTATTTATCAAAATATCAAAAATAGACGGCATAGGCAAGACTAAAACTTAAATTCGCAGGAAATATTTTTTTAAAGATCAGGCAGGGTGGAGGTAATGCTATATTATGCAAAAAAAATTTGGCACTAACGCAATAAATATTTTATATTTGCGTTATCATTTTAGCACTCGCCAAATAAGAGTGCTAATAATTAATCAAATGTTTTATTTCATTGGTAAGCACAAATTTTTTGGGAGAATGAAGATGACGCTAAAACCATTGCATGACCGCATCATCGTGAGACCTGCAAAGGCAGAAGAAACTACTAAAGGTGGTATTATTTTACCTGACACTGCAAAAGAAAAACCTATGCAGGGCGAAATTATCGCTACAGGTAAAGGACGCGTAGAAAATGGAAACTTGATCGAATTGGAAGTAAAAGTAGGCGATAAAGTGCTTTACGGCAAATACTCCGGTACTGAAATCAACGTGGACGGAGAAGAACTACTTATGATGCGCGAAAGTGACGTATTCGCTGTTATCAATGACTAATTTTGTTTTGTAATAATTGATTAATTCTTATCGGAGGAAATAAACATGGGCGCTAAAATCATTAAATTTGATGTCGAAGCTCGTTCTATCCTTAAAACTGGTGTGGACAAACTTGCTGATACTGTTAAAGTTACTTTAGGACCTAAAGGTCGTAATGTTATTATAGATAAAAAATTCGGTGCACCTACTGTTACTAAGGATGGTGTTACTGTTGCTAAAGAAGTTGAATTAGAAGATCCAATCGAAAACTTAGGCGCTAACATGGTGCGCGAAGTTGCTTCTAAAACTTCTGATGTTGCAGGTGATGGTACAACTACTGCTACTGTGCTTGCTCAAGCTATCTACCGCGAAGGTTTGAAAAATGTTACTGCAGGTGCAAATCCAATGGATTTGAAACGCGGTATTGATAAAGCAGTTGCTAAAGTTACTGCTGAATTAGCTGTTCTTTCCCGCGACGTAGAAGGTAAAAAAGAAATCGCTCAAGTTGGCTCTATCTCTGCTAACAACGACAACACTATCGGCGAGCTTATCGCTGAAGCAATGGAAAAAGTTGGTAAAGACGGTGTAATCACTGTTGAAGAAGCTAAAGGTACTGAAACTGAATTGGATACTGTAGAAGGTATGCAGTTTGACCGCGGTTATCTTTCTCCTTACTTCATCACTGATGCTGACTCTATGGAAACAGTATTGGATGATCCATATATCTTAATCTACGACAAAAAAATCTCTAATATTAAAGAGCTTCTTCCTGTATTGGAAAAAACTTCTCAAACAGGTCGTGGTCTTTTGATCATCTCTGAAGATTTAGAAGGCGAAGCTTTAGCTACATTAGTAGTTAATAAATTACGCGGTACTTTGAAAGTAGCTGCAGTTAAAGCTCCTGGTTTTGGTGATCGCCGTAAAGCTATGCTTGAAGATATCGCGGTTCTTACCGGTGGTACTGTTATCAGCGAAGAAAAAGGCTACAAATTGGAAGCTGCTACTTTGACTGAACTTGGTACTGCTAAACGTATCACTATCGATAAAGATAATACTACTATCGTTGAAGGTGCAGGCGCTTCTGATGATATCAAAAGAAGAGTTAATGAAATCAGAACTCAAATTGAAAAATCAACTTCTGACTATGACCGTGAAAAATTACAAGAACGTCTTGCTAAATTAGCTGGTGGTGTTGCTGTAATCAGAATCGGTGCTGCTACAGAAGTAGAAATGAAAGAGAAAAAAGCTCGTGTAGAAGACGCTCTTCATGCAACTCGTGCTGCAGTTGAAGAAGGTATCGTACCAGGTGGTGGTGTTGCTTACATCCGCGTAATTGAAAAATTAGGCGAAATGAAAGGCGAAAATGATGATGAAACTACAGGTATGAATATCATCCGCAGAGCAATTGAAGAACCAATTCGCCAGATCGTTACAAATGCCGGTTTAGAAGCATCTGTAATCGTGCACAAAATCAAAGAAGGCAAAGATGCTTTCGGTTATAATGCAAGAACTGACGAATTCTGCAACATGTACGAAGCAGGCGTTATTGACCCTACTAAAGTGTCTCGCGTTGCTTTGGAAAATGCAGCTTCAGTTTCTGGTCTGTTGTTAACAACAGAAGCTACAATCGTAGACAAACCAGAAGAAAAAGGCGGAATGCCTGCTATGCCTGACATGGGCATGGGCGGAATGGGTGGCATGGGCGGCATGATGTAATCATCACCCCAAGCAAATCATAATAATAAATTGAATCCCTACTCGGATATGTTTTTCTGAGTGGGGATTTTTTTTGTGAATTGGTTGGTGATTCCCACGGCTTTGCTATGGGCTATTCTCTTAGAGGCTTTCAGATTCATAAAATCTATATTACCAGCTCTTATATTTCTTCAGCGGCTGAAGAATAAAGAAAAACATTATGGGAATGTAGAGTCTAAAAAAGTAATCTATTAGTATTCCAATGAAACTCAATCCTCCATTCATATCTGATGTTTTGTGAGTTGGTAATAGGAGTAATGTAATATTTTGAAGGGTCTTCTTTGAAACTTCATAAAAAGAGTCTAGATCTACCCAGCCCCAATTATAATGTGGTTCATCAAATCCTATAAATATAAAGACTAAAAATAGAGATAAAGTGATACAACAAAATCTATGTAATGCTCTTTTAGTATCTGTACCGAAATCATTGATGTATGAATAAGCATTTAAAAGGATTCTTTCAAAACTGTAAGGTTTTGCTTCTTTTCTTTTTTCTTCAATTTCTCTTTTGAAATATTCAACAGCATCGAGTCTGTTGTTAGATTTAAGAAGTTCGTGCTTTACGATTCTAAATGTTTCTATATTACCTTGTTGAATTGTGCAATCTTTAAATACACTTTCTTCCTTAAATAAGCAGGTGTAAAAATCTAAATTACATGCATACATATTAAAAAAACTAGAATTACTTTTGAATTGAGCCCCAAAAAAGGAAACTTTATAATAAAATTTTGTATTTAAAAATATTACACTATTAAATTCTACCCCAGAAAATGACACAGCTCCAGAGAATTTAGCATCAACAAAATAGGCATCATACTGAAATATAGATTCATTGAAATGACAATCATAGTTGACTTGTAAAAATCTAAAAATTGCTGAATCAAGAAATTTAGTTTTTTTAAATATAACTTCGTCCTCAAATCGTGTTTTATGAAATTCTACAGTTTCTAAGAATGATGAACTTGAAAAATTTGCAACCTCGTCAAATTTTGATTCCCAAAAAGAAACATACTTCTTAAAAGTTGAATCTACGAAAGTTGCACTTTTTTTAAAGCAAGAATCTGTAAATACTACTTTCTCATTGGAAATAGAATTTATGAAAGTAAATGACTGATAGAATCGAGCTCCACCAAAATTTACACTTTTTTTAAATACTACATTATCAAAATTAGCAGATTCTAAAAATTTTGTTCCTCTAAGATCTAATTTGACAACAATAGTAGAATTGGTAAAGTCTGAGTTTAAGAAAATAGAATTATTGGCTTTGATAGCATCAATTTTTAGCTTATTGATTCCATTTGATAAATTATAAACGTCATGAATGAACTTTGATAAATCTAAAAGGGCTGAATTTGAAATTTTTATCTCTTTTTCTTCAGATGTCAAACTATCTAAAATATCATTATCGCTAATAATATTTCTTATTATTCTTTCTTCAGTTGTTTTGCCATTTAATATTGTTATAATCTGAATATCTACAATACCTTTAGCACTAATATTATTTTCTTGTATTCATATAGGAGGTCCACATATATGCCTATATAAAACCTGAATTTCAGGTATTCTTTTCTTTTTATTCTTATGAAATGTATAGAGCCTTATTTGATCTTCTCTATCCTGAGATGCATCTGGTATAAACATATTGAGCTTTTCTCAAAAAAAAACATTCAGATTATACAACAATATAAATATATAGGAATAAAGTAAAAATAAAATTTTCCGAAGAATTTTAATGTTGAAGAAAAAGGATTTGCT
The DNA here is from genome assembly GCA_965140345.1 of Kapaibacterium sp. (SeqCode). GTDB lineage: Bacteria > Bacteroidota > Ignavibacteria > Kapaibacteriales > UBA2268 > JBFHIJ01. The sequence goes on along the minus strand of OZ223200.1, from coordinate 670,331 downwards.
CTACTATAGCCAATCCCTCATACTCCCCAAAAAAAATACAGAACCCATTCCGGCTAAGCGTGTAGGAGATTATATAGCTAAATGTGATAAAATCGGATGGACTTATATGCGAAATAGTCTCAGCATCAAACTGATCTCTCCTAAAATGAGTTTGCGACCCATGGATTCGGAATTTAAACGTAGAATGTCTCCTTCACTTTCTCTTGTTACTGTTGCGTCTTTGACTCCTGCCAAACATAAAGTGTATATAGCTGATGAAAATATAGAAAAGCTGAGTTTTGATGATTCACCTGATGTTGTTGGAATTAATGTGAATGTTGATACTTCAGAAAGAGCAAAGGAAATTTCCTCCATTTACAGAAGCAAGGGTACAAAGGTTATATTTGGCGGCATTCATGCTTCAGCTATGGCCGATGAGTTAGTGGAATTCTGCGATGCCGTTTGCGTTGGGGAAGCTGAGAATATTTGGGAAAAGATACTTGAGGATATTTGTAATGATAAACTGAAAAGCCTTTATAAATCTGAAGTTCCAACAGACTTATCTAAAGTTCCTATTCCAAAATGGAATATAGTAGATACATCTAAATATTTATATTATAATATTGTGGTGACTAGCCGAGGTTGTCCTTTTAAATGCGATTTCTGTTATAACAGTTGCGACTATGTGGAAAGTACTTACAGAAACAGACCAATCTCGGAAGTTATAAAAGAAATCAAAGCTCTGAATAATAAGCAGATTATGTTTATAGATGATAATCTGATAGGTAATTTGAAATGGATAGAAGAGTTCCTTATTGAAATAGAGCCATTAAAGATTACCTGGCACGCAGCGGTTTCCACAAATCTGGTGAAATATCCTGAGCTTATTAAGAGGATGGCAGAGACCGGTTGCAAGAGTTTGTTTATCGGATTTGAATCGATAAATAAGAATTCTATCAGTAGCGTGCATAAATCTCAAAATAAAATTGAACAGTATAATCAATTGATAGATATGCTACATCGGCATCATATTATGGTTAATGCAAGTCTGGTTTTTGGATTTGATAATGACGGAAAGGAAGTATTTGCAGATACCTTGAATTGGCTTGTGAGTAATAAAGTTGAAACGATGACAGCACATATTCTTACACCTTATCCGGGTACAGTGTTTTACAGTAAATTAGAAAAAGAAGGTAGAATATCTGATAAAGAACTAAGAAAATATAATACATCTAATGTTGTTTTTACACCAAAAGGCATGAGTGCAGAGGAATTAAAATACGGATATCTGAATATATACAAAGATTTCTACTCCTTCAAAAACATCTACAAAAGAATGCCGGAGCAAAAACGAAGACGAGTATCATATTTGCTATTCAATTTGATCTACCGTAAGTACGGCAAATTCTTTTCCAAATTTGGCGAGATGGGGCTAATGAGTAAAATCGGGAGGATAGCCTCCAAATTATCTTATAATTTGGAATGATAGCCGAGGTGTTAGCATTTTATCGTTAAAATATAAAGTTTATCTAAGTAGATAAAATTCATGAATTTGCGCTATATTCAGCTCAAAACATATTTCTTACTCTCTAATCTATCTACTGACTTATCTAAAATATATTAGTAGAACTTTATTGGACTAATACATTCTGACAAAACTCAGAATGAGAATTGGAAGTAGCGTTTTTTTTCTTTTTCTTTGGTTTCCGTTTCTTTTGCTTTTTTACCGCAAAAAAAAGAAAAAGAAATGGAAAAAGTAACGCCAATTTCTTATAAATATCAAAGGTGAAAGGGGGTGTGTTTTTTCAAATCCACCCTATTTCGGCGAATGCTCAGTATAAACTCATACTTCGTGCCACCCATCCCTTGACAAGGATGGGAAATACGGGTATGTATAGCCATTGGTTACTCTCCTTGAGGCATTTAGCCTTCTTGATATTCCTCTCTACTCTATATACTGCTCAACCACCTTTTCTATCTGAATTTTGTTATGATAGCTGAGGTATCTGATTTTACCTTCTTTATCCACTATCACAATTGTGGGGATGCCGGTTACTTTGTATTTCAGCGATGAAACATTGTTTTCAGAAGGAGCTTTTTCGTCAAAAAGATGGATCCAGTCCATGCCGTATGCAGTAATGGTCTGCTTCCATTCTTCTTGTTTGTAATCCACGGATATACTGATAAGCTCAAAATTTTTATCTTTATACTTATTATATATTTCCTTTACCTCAGGAATAGCTTTCACGCAGATGTTGCACCAAGAAGCCCAGAAATCTATCATAACCACTTTTCCCTGATAATCGCTCAGGCGAACGGAATTGCCATCCTTATCAAGTAGTTCAAAATCAGGTGAGATGCTTCCGATAAACAAATCTCCGGGAATGTTTTTATCTTGAGGCAAATCAGGAGTTGTAGCAGTCTCTTTTGAGCAAGCTAACAAAAGCAAAAAAACAGGAATAAGTAATATATGTTTCATAGTATTCTCTCAGTTTAAAAAATCTATATTACTATATAGACACATAATGCCAAACAATGTTACAATTTTTTTTTATAAGCCATAATAGTATATTTGTTTCTATATATTAACTATAATTTTGCGGAGTCAATAATGAAAAGCTATAGAAAAGAATTGTGGTTTAATACTACTCAGAGAAGACAATACATTAATATAACGCGCGATGTGCAGCAATGCATAGATGAAAGCGGCATCAAAGAAGGTATGATTTTAGTAAATGCAATGCATATTACCGCTTCTGTTTTTATCAATGACGATGAATCCGGTTTACACAGTGATTTTGAAAAGTGGTTGGAACATCTTGCCCCTGAAAAGCCTCATTCGCAATATGCGCATAACGGTTACGAAGATAATGCAGATGCTCACCTTAAAAGACAGATAATGGGCAGAGAAGTTACCTGCGCAATCACTGAAGGTAAGCTCGATTTTGGCCCTTGGGAACAGATTTTCTATGGTGAATATGATGGCAAAAGAAAGAAAAGAGTACTTGTAAAAATCATTGGCGAATAGAGTAAATAACTTGAATTGACATTTTTATTAAGATCAATAGACCAGATTAGTGACATAAATGCGCTTATTACAGGTAAAAATTTATACTTTTAAACGGATTTTCATTTGACGAATTAGCTTAAAAAATGTCATTAATTACTGTTTTATATAAGAAATTATTATATTGTCTTTTATTTAATACTACTAAAATTTATGGCTTTTAGCGGATTTAAAGAATCATTAGGGCAGCACCTGATACTGGAGCTATTCAACTGTAGTAAAGCGTTGATCAACAACATTGAACGACTTGAAAGTATCATGAAAGATAGTGCTGAGTTTTCAGGGGCTACTATCGTAAGTACTAGTTTTTATCCATATGTGCCAGAGGGCATCTCAGGAATAATAATACTCAAAGAAAGTCACTTAGCTGTGCATACTTGGCCGGAATATGACTTTGTTGCAGTGGATTTGTTTACCTGCCATGATTCAATTGATTTCGACAAATTTATTGATCACATTAAGTTAGCTTTAAAAGCCGAAAAGACAAGTTCTCAAATATTACCAAGAGGCTTGCATAAATCTTTAGAAAAAAAATGAGGTTATTTTGGGAACTCAAGATACTATTTGGACCGATGATGTAAAGACTTTGGTAAAATATGGCATTGGCTTGCTAATTTTTTTAATTTTCATCATGGTAAATGCATGCCAGAAGGATGGCTCTTATAAATACACAGAAGCTGATTCGAAAGCTAAAAGCCAGGCAATTATGGATTCTCTGGTAAAAACTTATCAGCTGGGGAATGATTATTCCATAATTCTTAATGATATGGAACACGTCGAATCTAATTTTAAATTCTTCCATAAGTATCAGCTCTTAAAAGTTATGAGTCAGCCTGACACTGTGCTGGAATATAACACCTCATGGGTTGAGGTAGATGAAATATTTTTTGATGACAATATCGAAAATATAGATATGGCTATATGGTCCTCTGATGACGGCAAAAAAGATACTGTGGCAAGCCCGGCAGGATATAACCGATTTTACGGCAATCCTCATTACGGCTATTGGCATACTAACAGTATGTGGATGTTTCATACCAGGTATATGTATTTAAATTCCATGTTGCACTCTTACGATAGGCCGATAACTCAGAAATCCTGGAATACGTATAACAATAACTATCGCAACCGATCTGCTTATTATGGCAGTAAAAAAGAGTATGGAACAAGTAGCAAATTTGCTTCCCGCAAAAATTCAAATCGTTCATGGTATAAGAAAAATCAAGGAACAAGATCAAAAATCAGATCTACTGTAAAGCAGAATGCGAATGAGATCAAATCTTCCGGAAAGAGAAGTTCTTTTGGTGGCAGCAGAGCCAGGATTAGCAGAACAAAGAGCAGCTTTAGGTCACGTGGTGGTGGTTTCGGTAAGTAATTCAATTATAAAAACTAACAAGACGATAAAATGGAAAATATAAATTTAAATGAGTATCTTCATATTATTTATGATTTACTGGCATATCTAGCTACTGCATTTGGAATTTTCTTTATTGGAAAAATTGCATATTCTTTCTTCAATCCAAAGATAAATGTCAAAGATGAATTAGTAGAACAGGATAACCTTGCTTTCGCTATTGCGCATATCGGATATTTTGTCGGACTGATAATAGTTATTGGTTCTGTTATAATAGGGCCTACTAAAGGTATTCCTACTGATGTTATGGAAATTGGCATTTATGGGATTTTATCTATTATTTTGCTCAATATCTCTTCAAAAATAAATGATAAAATTATATTCAACAAGTTCCCACTTTACCAGGAAATTATCAGAGATAGAAACGTTGGTGCAGGAGCGCTCGAAGCTTCCAATATGATTGCTTCAGGATTGATAATTGCCGGTGCGATGAAAGGTGAAACTGAAACACTGCTAGGTGGAATTATTTCTGTACTGATATATTGGCTTGTAGGTCAAGTTATTATGCTAATTGCTTCAAAAGTCTATAATGCAATACTTCCTTACGATATTCATGAGCATATAGAAAAAGACAATGTTGCTGTAGGCGTAGGCTATTCAGGAGCTAATATCGGGATAGCAATACTTGTCGGTTTCAGCATTTCACATGTGTTTGAAACTCCTATGGAAGCAGTTGCAGATATACTCTTTCATTTAATACTTGGTTTCTTGTTGCTGCCTGTTTTAAGGTTTATTACAGATAAAGTACTGCTTCCGGGACAAAAAATTACTGATGAAATTATAAATCAGGAAAATCCGAATGTCGGAGCCGGTATAATAGAAGCCTTTTCATATATCGGTGGTACAATGCTTTTAACTTGGTGTCTGTAATAGCTGATGCGTAGTAATATTCTTAAAATAGCAGTTTTTACCACAGGCGTATCGGGGATAGTAGCAGAGTATATTCTGTCTACACTTGCCAGTTATTTTATTGGCGATTCGGTTACTCAGTGGGCTCTTATTATATCCATAATGCTATTCTCAATGGGTATAGGCAGTAGAATTAGCAAAAATTTTCGCAAAAATCTGCTTTCTGTCTTTATTTATACTGAGTTTCTATTATCTATTCTGATTTGTTACTCTACTCTTACTGCATATATTTCTGCCGGGTATACCCAGTATTATGGTCTGATAATGTATACGTTAAGTATTATAATAGGAGCACTGATCGGTCTCGAAATACCTCTTGTTATAAGAATAAATAAAGATTATCAAAGTCTCAGAACTAATATCTCTTCCGTAATGGAGAAGGATTATTATGGCAGTCTGATAGGTGGATTGTTTTTTACTTTTGTTGGTCTTCCATACTTAGGGCTAACATATACACCTATTATTCTTGGCTCGTTAAATTTTGTAGTCGCCATGCTTCTCTTTTTTATTCTGCGTAATGATATTGAAAAACAAGAACAGAGAAAACTAAGCTTTGCAGCTTTTTGGGTAGTAGCTTTGATCTTTACAGGACTCTTCTATACAGAGCCAATTATTCTTCGAGGTGAGCAGAGAAACTATAAAGATAAAATTATTTACTCAGAGCAGTCAAAATATCAGAAAATTATCATTACAAAATGGAATGACAACTATTGGCTGTTTATAAATAATAACGAGCAGCTGAGCACACTTGATGAAGCGCTCTATCATGAGCCTTTGGTGCATCCCGCAATGTCGCTTCTTGTTAAGCCAAAAAGAGTTCTAATTCTTGGGGGCGGTGATGGATGTGCAGCCAGGGAAATATTAAAACATGAAAGTGTAGAAGAAATTCACCTTGTTGATCTTGATCCGGCTATGACTAGGCTTGGACAAGAAAACGAAATCCTGGTAAAGCTAAATAATAATTCGATGAATGACCCAAGAGTAAAGATATACAATCAGGATGCATATAACTACATGGTAGATAATACTTTGTTTTACGATCTGATTATTGCCGATCTTCCTGATCCGAAAAGTATAGAACTTGGGCGTTTATACAGCTATGAATTTTATACGATGTGCTACAAAAATCTTTTACCTAATGGCGTATTAATCACGCAAGCCGGCAGTCCATATTACACACCCAAAGCTTTTGAATGTATTAATCAGACAATTAAAGCTGCAGGCTTCAATACTGTCAGATTGCATAACCAAGTGCTTACGCTAGGCGAATGGGGATGGATTATAGGCTCAAAAACATTAGCTGATTCGACTATGAAGCTGGTTATGAGAGAACATAACTATGATGAATTAGATACAAAATGGCTCAACAAAGAAGCCGCTATTATGATGCAATCTTTCGGCAAAGATTTCTTTAGGCAAGACAGTGACAGTATCAAAGTAAATAAAATCCACGATCCGGTATTGCCCAATTATTATAGAAGTGGGGCATGGGATGTATATTAAGATGCTGAAATGTGTTGTTTACTAAAGTTAATAATACTGAAGTGCCTACTAAACTTGAATTGCTGACCTAACTATCTTTCCTATTTACTTTTTCTTGAAATTGATAAATAATATAAATTCCTATATTATTGTAAATAATAAATCAATTTTTCATATCTTTGCAATCGATATTGTTTAATTATTTTGATTTAAAGATGAAATTATTTATCCATTCTCTGAAACACTTATTTGACTTCCAGGGCAGAGCCAGCCGAAAAGAATACTGGTTGTTTACATTTATGGTATGGTTTATTTCATTCCTAATTGTCCAATTTCTAAAACATATAGTTGGGGTTGAATTAGTTATGCCGGATGATCCTGCATTCACTTATAGCTCTATAAGTGGGGTGTTTTATATTTTGCTCATAATATATATTTTAATTACAATGATAGCTGGGCTATTTATATCTATCAGACGTTTTCATGATATAGGAAAAAGTGGGTTTAATTTATTTTGGGTAATTATCCCTTATTTCGGAGCATTTAGCATTTTCACTATGCACGCATTTCCCGGAGATGTAGGGGAGAATCAATATGGTGAAGATCCATATAAAGATAAGTATACTGCTGATTCTGATGAAGAAACAGAGAGTTTTATACAGAATAGAAAAGAAAAAATAAGGAAACAGAAGAAAGTAATTACCATTATTGCTTCTATTATCATTGCACTTGGAGTAATTGGCTTTTTTACTTTAATTGGTTTTCTGGTTAAAGATGGAATGACTGAAGTAGATGAAGATAAAACCGGTACTATAAGTCAGTCAATTGGCGGTGAATTACTTTATAATATGCACATTACCGGTAGCCAACTATCAAAGAAACATAATATTGATTTTAGCTATATTTCAGAAGCAAATGACACTACTTATATAGGATCTGCGAACTGCAAACGTGAACCTCTTCTTGATGACCTGGAAATGGGACTTTTTGGAGAGTGGTTTATTGTTCCTGTAAATGAAGACTTCTCTACTCAGCTTTTAATGCATAACTTTGCTAAAGATAGAACATTGATCCATAAAATTGACTATAAATTTGTAAGCGCTAATATCTACGGAGAAGAAAAAAAATCCCTCAAAAAGAATACTTTCTTTTTCATTTCTGAAGTATACGAAGATCTAGTTACAGTTGCTCTGATTGATCCAAATGATGTAACTTTAGATGGAAATCTTGATCCTGAAAAAGTGCAATATGTAGTTTATCAGATTGATGGTGAAACCGGAGAGCTTTCTTATTATAATATGCAATTTGAATAGAGGATTTTAATTAATTGTGATTGAGGCAATTCTAAATTTTAGAGTTGCCTCTTCCATTTTATGCAGGTGCCGGCTGTTTTATATCTCAAAAATATAATAATATATAGTTACTTTTGCATATTCACCATTCGTAATGCTTTTATTCCTGATTACTGAAACCAAAATCATTTGATAATATCCTTTATTTTGGATAATTTTACAATGCTTTATGTAATCTTGAATTATACCTACTTTTAAATAAAAATCAAGGATATCGAAAATGTACGATTTGATCAAAAAAGCAGATCCTGAAGTTTTTGATGCTATCACTAAAGAATATAATAGACAGCATGAAAAAATCGAGCTTATCGCCAGTGAAAACTTTACTTCTCCTGAAGTAATGGAAGTGCAAGGTTCAGTTCTTACTAACAAATACGCTGAAGGTTACCCTGGCAAACGCTACTATGGCGGCTGCGAATGGGTGGACGTTGCGGAAGATATAGCTCGCGACAGACTGAAAAAACTTTTTGGTGCTGAGTATGCTAACGTGCAGCCGCACAGTGGCTCTCAAGCGAACATGGCTGTTTACATGACTTTCATCAAACCGGGCGACACTGTGATGGGCTTAGACCTTTCTCACGGCGGTCACTTGACTCACGGCTCTCCTGTGAACTTCTCAGGTAAATTGTATAACTTTATTCCTTATACTCTTGACCCTGAAACAGGCAGAATCGATTATGATAATGTTGAAAAATTAGCTAAAGAGCACAAACCAAAACTTATCACTGTTGGTGCTTCTGCTTACCCAAGAGATATCGATTTCAAACGCTTCCGTGAAATCGCTGATTCTATCGGTGCTTTCTTGTTTGCGGATATCGCTCACCCGGCTGGTCTTATTGCAAAAGGCAAATTGAACAATCCGGTTCCTCATTGCCACGTAGTAGCTTCTACTACTCACAAAACTTTGCGTGGCCCTCGCGGTGGACTTATCATGATGGGTAAAGATTTCGAAAATCCATTTGGTGTTGTTGCGCCTAAATCAGGCAGAACTAAAATGATGAGCGAACTTTTGGATTCTACTGTTATGCCTGGCGTACAGGGTGGTCCATTAATGCACGTTATCGCTGCTAAAGCAGTTGCTTTCGGTGAATGCTTGACTGACTCATTCGAAAGATATATCGACCAAGTATTAGCAAATACTCAAACTTTGGCAACTGAAATGATGGCTAAAGGCTATAAATTAGTTTCTGACGGTACTGATAACCACTTGATGCTTATTGACCTCACTAATAAAGACATCACAGGTAAACAAGCTGAAAACGCTTTGGATGAAGCTGGCATCACTTGTAACAAAAACACTGTACCGGGCGAAAAACGCTCTCCATTAGTAACTTCAGGTATCAGATTAGGTACTGCTGCAATGACTTCTCGCGGATGCAAAGAAGACGACATGAAAGTAATTGCCGGCATGATCGACAAAGTTCTTACTAACGTAGGTAACGAAGAAGTTTACGAAGCAGTAAGAAACGAAGTAAAAGAATTTACAGCAAAATTCCCATTGCATCAAAAATCATAAGAATAATCCCACTTAGATTTTTGAAAAATGAAACCCCCACTTTCAGTATTTTGAGAGTGGGGGATTTTTATTTAGTTTTGATGTTGTCAAGTAGAGGGACAGTGATTTGTATTAGTTTATTAAGTTTAATAGAAACAATATATCATCTATTTCTTCACTCGTTAACTTTTCATTTAATCTACTTTGGGTTGATGCTATTTGAGCTTTAATATGTTCTATCGAATCAAAGTTATAAATCTTGGAATAAAAAGACCAATCAGTAAAAATATATTCTAATACAGATAATAGTTTTTTGAAATAACGTGGAGATTCGGTATCTGTGTAGTTAAATTGTATTTCTAGTTCCTCTAAAGTTATAACTGAATTATTGGAGATTTCAAGAATAATCTTTTTAAAATCTTGAAAATAAGATTCAATTAAATCCTTTGGTTGTTTTATGTTGGGATTTACAGTAGTAATCATAGCAGTAATTCTATCTTTATCTAGCCAAGATAAAGAACTTTTTAACAAATTTTTAGAAATGTCATTAATATTGTTTATGTCACGATTTTCTTTGATCAATTGAATAAATGAAGTTGTTTTGGACAAATTTTGTGGTGCAAAAATTATGTTGTCAGCAGACCATTCTATAGTGACATTGTTGAAATACTCAGCTATTATTTTATCAATTTTTATTTTGTATTGGCAGTCTTTAAATTCTATTAAAAATAATATACCATTTATTTTTTTATATAAGATGTTGTTTGAATACAAAAATTGTTCATATCTTGACCAAAAAAAGTCATTCTTATAATCTATAAGAAGAGATAACATATTGTTTACATAATCTTCCGACCTGTCTTCATGAATATTATTCAACACCTTATCTACCATAATCTCAACTGTGGAATCGTATGAACACGAAAAGAATAGTTGAAAATAGTGAACTAGTTCTTCATTTTTATATCGACCTATATCACTTCCCTTTACTTTTTTATTATATTCAACCCAAAAATCATTTTCGAAATTTTGATTAAAACATTTTTTCAAACAGAAGTCAATAATAATTTCAATCCGCATATTGTATATAGGATTATTGTAATAATAAATAATGTGGTTCAACAGTATTCTAATATCTCTTGCAGTTGGCAAACTACCAATCTCAGAATATTCATCGGAAATAAGATTGTATATTTTATTTTGCAAGTCTTTATCGGCTTTTGTTAATTTTAACGATTCTAATAAATATCGTTTCCAAGTATTCAATAATGGTTCTGGCATAGGTTGAACAATTTGAAAAGTCTTCTGAAGGAATGATCTAACTTTATCTTTTGATTTACTTGATTTGGACAGAGTTTTTGCATTTGAATCATTTCTAGTTGTGTTGTCTTCATTTTCATCCTCTCCCCAGATCTTCTTAATCCCATCAATATCATAAGGAATAATGATCCATGGGCGTGCTTGCTTTTCTTTTTCAGTTGCACCCGGATTTCTATATTGCATAAAGACTTGGAGTTCTGCCCACATTTTCTTAGCATTTTCTTCATCTATGCGGTCTAGGTTGTCAAATACAATTAAGGGTATTGCATTTTGATCTTTTTTCTTTACTACTTCTAGTATTTCATTATAGTGTCTACTGAACTCGATTGAAGAATTTTCAAAGGTCGTAGTTGTTTGTTCAATAATTTTAGAAGAAGAGAATAACTTTATCAAGAAATATGATAAAGGAAGTAGTCCAATTAGTATAATACTAATTAGTATGTTATTATTTATATCATTCCCTATTAGTGTGATTTTTTCAAAATCAATATTACTATAAAGTCCAGCTATAATAGCCAAGATAACAGCACTTAAAATTCCAAAAAAACCAATATTAGTAGTTTGTATGCTACCTTCAAGTTGTTTTTTAACATTTTTTACTTTTTTATCCTTTTTTAGCTTTTTATTCAAAGACTCTATCATCTCATGTAAAATAGCTCTCTTAATACAAGAGTGTTCATGCTGCCAAACATCTATATAGAAGTATTCGATGTTTTCAAGTCGTTCTCTTCTTTTTCTTTCTGTCTCAGTTTCATTTGCTTTTTCTTCTTCAGAAATATTTTTTGCATGATCTATATCTTTAAACATCAAATTAACAACTGTGGACTTGCCTGAGCCCCAGGAGCCTTCCAGACCTATAGTCATAGGCTTATTGTCTTTATCAGAGATAATGTCGAGTAGTGTTCTTGCAATATTGGCATGCGTACCGAAGTCATCGGTAGTTGCAGCTTCATCAGTAATATATCTAAGTTTTTTAGTGTCGTCTGCCATGTTTTTTGTGTAATTATATAATTAATGATATTTTATAATATACGCAAAATTTAACATGCATACATAAAATAAGAGAGTGTATACGCGGATTTTTGGAGGTATGTTGAGAGCTTGAACCCACCCCGCTTTTCCTTCGGAAAAGCGACCCTCCCTTGTAAATGGAGGGTAAGATGCAGTGAGATAAAGATTGTGAGTAATCCCTATTCTCTGCTTAACTCAGAGAATACGAAGAGGAGGAAAGCGTTCTTTTTTCTTTTGCAAAGGTTACTGAACCTGTCGAAGTATTTCAGCAAAAAAAGAAATAGAAAAGGTAGTGCTGTTCACTTCATTTTATCACAGATAAAAGTAATTTTGTTTTAGAACCCACCCCGGTTTTCCTTTGGAAAACCGCCCCTCCCTTGTGAATGGAGGGTAAGAGGGCAGATCCGGATTTAAGATTTGATATAATTGAAAATAACAGACAAAAGCAACTCCAGTGAATCAAATGAGCTATACTCTTTTGAGTTTCTACAAAAAGTTGATTATTAGATAAACAAAAAAACTTATATTGCATAGCATATTATAACTTTAAACTGCATGATTTTAAAATTTTAAGGGATTTGACTGCTTATTTGTATGAAATCGATAGCAACCATATTGCTTGTGGTCTTCCTGTTTAATGTGATGGCTCACCACATTTTGTATAAAGCTGCGCAGTTTAATATCCGAAATGAAGTTCAAAATCAAATCGATAATCTACCCTCTCTAGAGGATTTGACTGTTATCGAAATTAATCACAGCGATATATCAAATATAGAATGGAAAAAGCAGGGCAAAGAATTTAAGTACAATAACAATATGTATGACATAGTTTCCAGCGATACCGGCAGTCATTCAATAAAATTTTACTGCCTGCAGGATACAAAAGAAAATAAATTGAACTCGACTTATGCAAAATCTCTCAATAGACATCTAAAGCTAAAAAGAAGATTGAAAAGAAGCCACAATATGCTTTATTTTTCAGATCATCTTTTCAATAATTTGGTAGCTCAAAATTCATTGCAGATAATGCAAAATAATGGCGAATTGCCTATCTCAAATTATCTAAAAGTACCCTCCCCGCCTCCACGATTATCATAAATCATAATTATTAAATATCCTATGCAGTCAATGCAAGCTCATCAGCATGCAGGAGTATATTTATGCTCCGAAGCTAATGAAGTGCTAGTGCTGTGTATTATTTATCAAATTTCATCTCACTGGTGAGTAACTCTCCGGCTGATGATGGTATTTGCAATGGGTCATATTCATTGCCTAAGCAATCTCTGTGGCAATGAGTATAGATTATATAATATTGATATTGAAATAAAACGGTGATTTATGAAGAAAACAATATTTCTAATGGCTGCATTATTCTGTAGCCACTCAGTTCTTTTTGCTCAGAAAGTACAACCTGATTCGTTAAAAACAGTAGTAACTAAAAAAGTTGTAGTAACTGCCAACAGACAACCTGTAACATTGCTGCGAAATCCTGGAGCAGTATCTTTAGTTAATAAAGAAGATCTTTCAGTAGCGCCAAAAACAATCGGAGCTGAAGAAGCACTTCGATTAGTACCGGGCGTTCGTGTTGAAAATCAGCACGGAGGCGAAAGAGTGCATTTAGCTATACGCGGACAGGGCATTCTAACTGAACGCGGATTGCGAGGAATAGGTGTGATGGTTGATGGCATACCGTTGAACGATCCATCAGGCTTTGCTCCTGATTTATACGATGTAGATTGGGCTACAGTAAAAAATATTGAAGTATTGCGTGGACCAAATGCAGGCTTATACGGTGGCAGCAGCAGCGGCGGTGTTTTAAATATTTTTACTAAAGATGGAGACAACAAACCAATTGGTGGTGAGTTAAGTCAAATCGGCGGCTCAAATGATTTCAGAAAATCTTTGGTGCAATTAGGCGGAACAAACGGAGATTTGAATTACAGAGCTTCTTTTTCTAGAACAGATGGTGATGGTTATCGGGATCATCAGGCATACTGGGGCAATAATTTATATGAAAAAATAAGCTATAATCCATCTGAAAAATTGTCTATTATGCAAATTTTCTCACATACTGACTATTTCCACCAGAATCCTGAAGGTCTAAATCTTGAGCAGTTTGATAATCTTATGCAGGCAAATCCGGATGCAAATCCATTTAATGAATATCAAAAAACCAGAAGAAATACTTTTGGTTTGACAGGTCAATATAAATTCAATGATGCAAATGATCTTGCTCTATCTGCTTACTTACGTTCATGGGACTATAAAGAAACAAGTAATAAATATGCAGAATACAGAGATATTTCAAATCCCGGAGCATCTGTTCAGTATAATCTTCACTTATCTTCAGGTGAATTACAAAATCACTTCAGCATAGGAGCTGATTACAAAAGACAAGATATTAATATGTATAAACTTGAAAGCGGATCAGATCCGGACAGAGAAGAAAGCACTGATGAAACTAATGTAGAAACAAATAATCTACTTGCAAACCAGATTATCGAGCAACAAAATGCCGGCGTTTTCTTTATGTACAAAATGGACTACGGCAAATTCACTTTACTTGGAAATGCCCGATATGATGATATGCAAAACACTTTGACAGACAAAATGCTGGGCGCGGATAGCTCAGAAACTTCTAAAGATTTTTCTAAGTCTTCTTTAAGATTAGGTGGTAGCTATAATTTTTCTGATAACTTTACTTTATTTGCAAACTGGTCACAAGGTTTCATCCCTCCTTCTACTGAAGAGCTAGCCAGCAATCCTGTCGGTTACTCCGGCTTTAACACACACCTGGAACCTGCTACTTCTAACTGCATAGATTTGGGAGCAAGGGGAATAATAAGCGACGGATTGTATTATGAAATTACAGGTTTCCTAATGAATACGGACAATGACTTTTTCCGCTTCAAACAATCAGGTCGTGGCAATCAGGAAGTATTTTACGGCAATGCCGGCAACAGCAGAAGACTAGGTATCGAAGCATTTTTATCATATAATATCTTAGAAAATCTTAGCTTACAAATGTCATATACTTATGCGGATTATAAATATACTTCTGCGACAGTAGATCCTATTTATTTGGATAAAGACTATGTATTAACAAGTCCTCCGGCAGAAGATCAATGGTTGCCAAACTCTCCGCAGCATCAGTTATATGCAGAAATTACTTATTCTCCGATAGAAATGTTAAAATTAAATCTCGGGGCAGAATACCAGTCAAAATGGGCAATATACACTGACCCAAGTGCATATAATGGATTATTGGATGCAAATATTTATCAAAATTGGCAGGACGGCTTTACTTTATTAAATGCAAAAGCTTCATATACTATTTTGGTTAGCGGACTTCCGGTAGAATTAGGAGTAGCAGCAAGAAACATCACAGATAAAGAATTTATCGCATTTACAGAACCTGATCCGGATGGTAACTCATACCAACCGGGAGCAGGAAGAGAATTCTTTGGCACTATAAAAATCAATTTTTAATTATAGATATAATGGTCGGGTACTTCCCGGCCATTGTGTTCTTTAATTATTAAAAAAAATAAGGTTCTAAATATTTATCAAAGTAGAAAACATATTGATAGCATCTCTGAGGAGTGGCTCGGGTAATTTGTCTATAAATTCAGCATTTTTCGAACGCCAATCTAAGTTTTTGATCTGGTCGGTAATGATAACACCTTCTACCAGAGAGCCTTCAGGCAAAGCGAGTTTAAAAGGATAATTTTTAATTGTGCGTGTGATTGGTAGCAAAACAGCTAATCCTACTTTGCAGTTATATTTAGCAGGGGAAATGACCAAAGCCGGGCGACGTTCTTTCTGTTCATGACCTTTTTGAGGATTGAAATCTATCCAGACTAAATCGCCACGCTCAGGGCAGTATTCTGATTTCATAATTCCATTCCTACAGAATCACCGGAATCAATTTCATCATATAATTCAGATTCATCTATCTGAGCAAGCAAAGTATCCAGATCATATTCATTTTCCTGCAAAGGTTGGAATTTTATATAGCCATCCGATTCTTCTAATTGCACCTTAGAGCCTTCATTCAGCTTTAGTGCTTGAATCATATAAGCCGGAATGCGAATTGCTAAGCTATTACCCCATTTCTTTATTTCTGTAATCATAACTCACCAAAAGATATACAATGTATAAACAATATAGTATTAAATACGAAAAAGTCAAACAAATATTTATAATTATAGTACATATAAGCTATTTATAAACTCTCAATATCCCATTTTATTAGTTAAATCTAGCATCATATAGCTTATTCCAAAAGAAATACTAAGGGATAAAAGCAGCAATGGCATATAAATGAGAAGTGTTAGAAATGCATCCCCATATTCTTTTGTGCTATAGCTCATGATTTTATCATTGGTTTTAGACCAAACGAAGTACCCTGGGATATTCGAATTTAGAAAAATCATTAGCATAATAATCGGATGCGGAAGGATTTTAGTGAATACCATCGCTTCGATTGTAAGCACAGCTAAACAACACAGAATCAAATAAATTCTCTGCCTCATTTTATTTGAATCTTCTGTTTCAATTTCATTAAGTATAGCATTTCCTATTTTAAAAAGAAGATATAGCGGATAGGCAAATGCAAGATGCAAGCCTGACCAGTATATTATTTCCCATAATAATTCCACTTTTACTCCTCAATCACATCAATCAAAGTTACAAAAACTTCTGAGTCAGATAAATACAGCCATGAATAATTCCAATTATGGAATAAGCTAATAGAAGTAGCATGATAAAAAACAGAGCAAGCATATAATTTAGACTAATTAAAATAATTAAGACTTCAAATAGCAACATTACTGCATAAATCACATATTTAAGAAACAACCAGATGTTTTTCTTCGGTCTATCTGACTCTGCATACTTTCTTTTGCTGTAATTGACAGTTTTTATTAAGAGATATAGGATTGGTACAGAAATAACGTTGATGAATATAGTTCCAAATATAATATTTATTAGGCTTTCCATCTCTTTTTCAAGTTCCAATTGTGCATAAGTATAAAGCTTTATTACAAAAATTCGAAGGATAAATCCATATTGATTCACCCTTCGAACTCAAATATCTATTCTATATCCTGATTCAACTTTCCACCTAGCTTTATTTCATACCAATCAATCTTACGGGAGAAATACATCACTAAAGCCAGAATCAAGAATAGTCCTATACTTCCAATGATTAGTGAGAAATCCTGCATAGAGATGATTGTATATATAAATCCGTATAAAATTGTCAAGATTCCGAACATTAGCAAACTCACCTGTTTAGATTTTATAATTGCAAGTGTATATGCGCTGATCAAAAGCAAAGTAAGCACTGCTGCGAGCAAATATGAGATATCAAAATTCATATGCTCACTAAATGATAGCAGCAAAGTGTAAAAGATAACTAGCGCCGTTCCAACAAGTAAATACTGAATCGGGTGGATGTATTTTTTATTCAGTATCTCAACAAAAAAGAAGACTATAAATGTTAAACTTATAAATAATATAGAATATTTGGCTACTCTGTCAGATTTTTGGTATCTATCCACTGCCAGGAGCAAGTTAGTCCCGAAAATGCTTTCACCAACTTTATATTTATCATTCAACCACATCTGCGGGTAATTTCTGTTCAGATGCAGAATATTCCAGTGTGCTTGAAATCCGTTTTCAGTTATATCGCGCGAATCCGGCAAATATTCGCCTGCAAAACTTGGATGCTTCCACTGAGAGCATAATTTTACATCCGTGGTTTTGCCAAGCGGAGTAAAGAAAACATCCTGACTGCCTTTCAAATCTAAGTTTAAAGCGAATCTATAATCAGTTGAATCAATTATATTTACAACTATAGGAACACTTATGCCGGTATTCACGATATCATTAGTTGTAAGCCCCGAATTAAAGTATCTAAGAGAATCATTCCATTTCAGACGAATCTGCTTTTCTATTCCCTTTAAATCTGAAATGCCGACATTTAGCTGAGCTTTGTCAAAATGTACATTATGGATATTTACATCCAATTCAGATAAATCAAGTTGCTTAAATATGCCCTCCAGTTTTATATCCGACTCATAAACAACAACGTCATGCAGCCCGCGGTAACGCTCTTCAGTATTTAGTTGTCCGTTGATTTTCAAATCTTCCGGCATAATATAGAGCCACTCTTTGCGGATATCAATAGTTTCTGTGGAGTCAGAATAAGACTTTTTGCTTTTAATAATCTTATCATAAGGGATTGAAATATAAGGCCCTGTAATAGTTTGCCCGGTGCCCCACTTTTCGCTGACTTCTATAACAGCTTCTTGATGAATCTCTTCACGTTCATGAATCAATGAACGAACCAGAGCCGTTGGGAACTGAAGAATAATGATCAAAGCTGCAATTATAATGACTTTGAACATCACATTGTTTTTAAAATTAGTAACTGGCATAAGAGGCCTCATAATAATATTGAAAACACGAGTATTTACAACCACCTACTGCACTTGTTTTCAAATATAAACTGCGTTTACTCAAACATAAACACACCAATACACCTCCAAAATCAGGAGTAGCAAATAATCATTAAAGAAAGCCCCTAAGAAAATTGTGCGCTCTGCAAAGGAATGATTTCATCGTCGCACATCATTAGAATACACAGAAGGAAAATATTAGTTCATTGTTATTTTGAATAATTATGACAATTAGTTTTACTACTAAGATGTTAATATAATCAGCTATTGACAATTATTTGCTTGACAGTTAGATATATTATAACTAAGTTGTAATATAAATTGTTTTTAGAAAAGGGAAAAGTATGAAAAATATTTTGGTTTTATTAGCTTTATCTATAGCTTTTTTATCAGCTTGCTCAAGTGTTAAAGAGAAAAATCAGCAGAATATGAATTTTGCAAAACAGCAGAATACTTCAGGCGAAGAGTTTATAACAAGATCTGTTTCCAAAGAAGAATACAAAGAATTATTTGCCAGATATGAGGAGAATGATACTACATTAACACTCTCTGATTACAATGCTTTATATTACGGGCAAGCAGATCAGGACGGTTTTTCGGCATATAAAAGGGTTAGTTCTGCGCAAAGAAAGAAGCTGGATGATATTTTAAAAGATGAAGAACCCGGCAAAGAAGATTGGGCAAAAGCTTTAGTAGTGGGACAAGAAATTGCAGATGATATGCCTTTTGATTTGAATAATATTTTTATGTGCTTTGTTGCTTCTAAAAGATCTGCTCAGGATGATGAGGCTTCTAAATGGATTTATAAATACAACAATATCATAGAAGTAATCATGAGATCCGGTGATGGTATGACTGCAAAAACAGCAATGAAAGTGATGAGTACCGGAGCTGAATATACAATACTTCAGGTTCTGGATCTGAAATTCACATCTCAAGCACTGGTTTTTGAAGAAGAAAAACCTTTTGATGTAATGTCAGTTCAGGAAAATGAATATGGTATAGAAAAGGTATATTTCGATATCAGCAGTTTCTTTGGTAAGTTCTAGTATGTTTTTAAATTTCGTTAAAAAATTGAGCGATATTTATCAAAAATATCGCTCAATTTATGGCAATCATTTCAAAAAAAATCTAAATTAGAGATGCTTTTGGGTTATTGGCGTTAAGATTGTTCTTTCACTAAAGAAATTTGATTTACTTTATTTCTGCATTTTTCTGTTTGTCGAATATAGAGATCAGATATTTTTGTACTTTAATAGGCGCACTTTTTGAAATAGGAGTTAATTCAAAAGAGCCTCCAAATTTCTGCCCGTCAAAGTTTATCAATGTTTCGCCTCTGAGGATATACTCTTTAGACTGATCAAAAAAGCGAACTACCAGGTCTTTTGGAGAATTGTCTGCCATGCAGCCGGATTCATAAACAATTGAAACTTCGCATACACTATCTTTATTTAAATCTAAAATTTTAAAATCATCATACAAAAAATTGAATGTCATATCAACATCACAATCTTTTATAGAATCAGTAAAACTATTGACAAGCTGATATTTATCATCCTCTACTTTATGTACTAAGTAACCATGCCATTTTAAGCTTTCGTAATAGTCTTTTTCATCGATATTGTCTTCATAGATTATATCCTCTTTCGTAAGAATAAACCAGTTTTCTCCTGTTTTGTCTATCCAATGTAATCCATTTTGAGTTTGCCCTAATAATGATATATTATTAAGAATAAATGATTTGTCAAAGCTCAACTGATTTATTGAATCCGGGAATTCATCTGTATGTTTGTTATTTGAGCAAGCAATTACGAGCGTCAAAATTGAAAAAAGATATAATTTATGTTTCAGTATTTCCATGACTATTCTTTCACATCTGTGGAGTAAATATTAACTTGTAACAAATTAAATTTGCAATATGTCTATCGAATTGTCTCTGGGATCATCACCATAGTAATTCCTACCATAATCTCCATCAGAAAATAAAGCCATAAACACCATGAATTTACCTACTATCGGTATAAGTAGATAAAACAAATAAGAACCACTTTTATTAATATCATGCAGCCTTCTGACTGATAAAGAGAGATTTAAAACAAAATATGCTATTAAACAGCTGAAGAAATAAATTTTTGTCGATGCTTCTGAATCATACTTCATAAGATCAATAACAGTATTGAAAGGAAAAGAAAGGAATATGCATAATAAGATATAGTAAAGCTGAAACATCAAAAACTCTTTTCTGGAGGTTCTTCCTGAATAATTGAAAATATTTTTAAAAGGGTTGACTAAGTAGTGCATAGTTGCTTTCTCAATAAATTATAATTCTCCAATTATGGGATCATGACCGTATTGATTTACTCCATGTTGCCCTTGAGAGATCATCAGAATAATAAGCCAAAAACCGCCGATGAAAGGTATAAGTCCAACAAACATGTATTCTCCACTTTTTCCTAAATCATGTAAACGTCTTACACTCATGGATAGAATTGTTAGAATAAGTGTAATCATAGACAAGAACATATAAATCCCTAAAATGGAAGTCGGATCTACATTTTTTTTGGATTCAAAAGGAACTCCACTTATCCAACAGATCAATAAATCCACAGTTACCAGTGCAATAAAAAATGCTGCTAGTAACACAAAATAAGAAATCCAATAGTCTTTTCTTCTTAACCTACCGGAATAATCAAAAATATGTTTAAGCGGAGAAATTAAATATCTCATATAATTGCTATTATTGTATAAATACATAGCTTGCAATATAACTGCAAAATTAAGAAATAACTAATTATAAATTTGTATTGAAGAATACTGCATAAAAAAAAAGCCGCTCCACTTTCGAAGAACGGCTAATTGATTTCAAATTCAACGGGTTAATTATGAGCAACCACTTGTGCTGCCGCAATCTTCGCATACTGTGCAGCTACCGTTGCGTTTAACTCTGGCAGAACCGCACTGAGCGCACTGCTCACCGGTATAGCCAAAAGCTATCGCATCGTCTTTACTGACAGTCATTTTTGCAGTAGCAGTTCCGTTAGTTCCGTTGCTTATAGTATCAGTTGCTGCAGCAACTAATTCTGTAACCACTTCCGATTCCAAATCTTCCACAACAGAAGGCAAAGTGTCATCATGATCTATTGCTCTGGGGGTTGAGGAATTCGGTTTTTCATCATCATCGTCATTGTGTTTGTCTTCGTCCACAGCGTTTACGTGAACAAAATCATTCCTGCCTAAATAGTCATAACCAAGTGAGCGGAAAACATAATCCAAAACTGATGTCGCATTTTTAATAGCTTCGTGGCCATCCACTAAGCCAGCAGGTTCGAAACGTGTAAATGTAAACGAGTCCACCAATTCTTCCAATGGCACTCCATATTGCAATGCTTTAGATGCTAAGATAGCAAAACTATTAAGCAATCCGCGGAATGATGCACCTTCTTTGTACATATCGATGAATAATTCACCAATTGATCCATCTTCATATTCGCCGGTTCTCAAAAAGACCTTATGCCCACCAACGTAAGCCTCTCTGATGTGCCCCGAGCGTTTTTTAGGAAGCTTGTGTCGTACAAGTTTGTAGTGAATTCTGTCTGCAATTATTTCCTGAACCTCTTTAGGACCTTTGGTTTCGTCTAATGTGTTTTCATCACCAAGTGCGATTACTTCATCCAAATCCGAGTAGTTCGTTGTGTTCAATGGTTGTGAAAGCTTAGAACCGTCTCTGTAAAGAGCGATTGCTTTCACCATAGACTTCCATGAAGTCATGTAAACTTCGCCAATTTCAGAAACAGAAGCTTCTGCCGGCATATTTACAGTTTTAGAAATTGCACCTGAAATGAATGGCTGAGCAGCTGCCATGATTCTGACGTGAGCCATGTGGTGAATGTAGCGTTGACCTTTTTTACCACATTTATTAGCTGTATCAAATACCGGCAGGTGTTCATCTTTCAAATGAGGAGCACCTTCAATCATCATAGTACCGCAAACGTAGTCATTTGCAGCATCTAATTGTGCGTCAGTGAATCCAAGACGCTTAAGTAAATTGAATTTAGGGTCGTTATAGTCGCTTTCAAAGAAGCCTAAAGATTTCAAGAAATCTTCACCTAAAGACCATTTGTTAAATGCAAAAGTTATATCAAACACAGAAGCAAGCTGAGGCTCGATAGCGTTCAATTGTTCCTGTGTGAAGCCTTTTGCTTCTAACGCTTTTTTATTAATATGAGGACAGCCTACAAGAGTGCCGTGCCCTTTTGAATATTTTTCAATATCTTCAATTTGTTTGTTGCCATATCCTAGTTTTAGAAGGGCTTTTCTAACAGATTGATTTACGATTTTGAAATATCCGCCGCCTGATAGTTTTTTGTATTTTATAACAGCAAAATCAGGTTCGATACCTGTAGTGTCGCAATCCATTACAAGACCGATTGTTCCTGTAGGAGCAATTACAGATACCTGAGCGTTTCTATATCCGTGTTCAGTACCTAAATCTAAAGCTTTATCCCACACTTCTTTTGCAGCAGCAACAAGCTTTTCATCTACATATTTAGGATTAATACCCATTGGTCTTACAGTAAGATCTTCGTATTTCGCAGGTGCTTCATTATATGCAGCTCTGCGGTGATTACGAATCACTTTCAGCATGTGATCTTTATTCATATCATATTTATCAAATGTGCCTAGCTCTTTTGCCATTTCAGCAGAAGTAGCATAAGCCTGACCAGTAAGCATTGCAGTTAAAGCACCTGTCATAGCTAATGCTTCAGGAGAGTCGTAAGGAATACCGTTCACCATTAATAATGTTCCGATATTCGCATATCCCAAACCAAGAGTACGGAAGTCAAAGCTTTTTTGAGCCACTTCTTTAGACGGGAACTGAGCCATTAGAACTGAAATTTCAAGTACCACAGTCCAGACTCTGATAGAGTGCAGGTATTCATCTACTAAGAAATGACCTGTAGCTTCATCGTAAAATTTCATCAAGTTCAAACTTGCTAAGTTGCAAGCTGTATCATCTAAGAACATGTATTCACTGCAAGGGTTAGAAGCATTGATTCTACCTGACTCAGGGCAAGTGTGCCATTCGTTGATAGTAGTATCATACTGCACGCCCGGATCTGCAGATTTCCATGCGCTCATGTTTATCTTATCCCAAAGATCTCTTGCTCTGATAGTTTTGATAGTTTCATTAGTAGTTCTGTATTTCAATTCCCACATTTCGTCATTTTCAACGCATTGCATAAATTCATTTGAAATACGAACTGAGTTATTTGAATTTTGACCACTTACAGTAAGGTAAGCTTCACCTTCATAATAAGTATCAAATTCTTCAAATGCCAAAGAAGTGAAACCTTGAGATACTAAATCTAAAGTTCTATCTATAATATTAAGAGGCGTGCCTCTGTGCAAAGCTCTTTGGATAAGAGTGTTTAATCTCTTGTTGCTCTTGCGGTCAGCTCCGTTGTTAATAGCTTCGTCTACAATTGCTTGCAGGAAAGCTTTATTAATTCTGGAACCTGCCACCAAAGCAGCTACTTTTTCTTCTTCGCGTGCTTTCCATGCGATGAATTCTTCAATATCCGGATGATCAATATCCAATATAACCATCTTAGCTGCGCGGCGAGTAGTACCACCTGATTTAATTGCTCCTGCAGCTCTGTCAAAGATTTTAAGGAAACTCATCAAACCGGAAGAAATACCACCACCTGAAAGCGGTTCGCCTAATGCTCTGATATTAGAGAAGTTTGTGCCCGTACCACTACCATATTTGAAGATACGTGCTTCTCTTGTAGATAAATCAAAGATACCGCCTTCATTCAGCAAATCATCAGTCACCGACTGAATAAAACAAGCGTGAGGTTGAGGGCGAGAATAAGCATCTTTAGATTTATTGATTTTTTTAGTTTCAGGGTCTACATAATAGTGACCTTGTTTGTTACCGGTTATACCGTACTCGTTGTGCAAGCCTGTATTAAACCATTGTGGCGAGTTTGGAGCCGCCATTTGATTTACAAGCATATAAACAAGTTCATCATAAAAGATTTTGGCATCTTCATCAGTATCAAAGTAATTATGTTTATGCCCCCAATCTTTCCATGTATTAGCTAAGCGATGCACTACTTGTTTGATGGATTTTTCACTGCCCAATACCTGTTTTCCTTCATCATCCAAAACAGGTTTGCCGTTTTCATCAAACATAGGTACACCGGCTTTTCTAAAGTACTTCTGTGCCAGAATATCTGTTGCCATCTGAGACCATGAAGTAGGCACTTCTACATCATTCGCCTCAAATACAACAGAACCATCCGGATTTCTGAGCACGGATGTCCTCTTTGTATATTTAAATAAGTCAAAAGGACTTATTCCATCTTTCGTAAATAGTCGGCTAAATTTCATGCTGTCACCGTTCAAATATCAATAATTACCCTTGACAATAAACCATATTCTTTAAAATAATGGTATATTGTGAAGCATAATCTTGATATATGCCTAAATATTTGAAACAAACTCTAAAAAGAAGCGAAAAGTATATCAGAAAAAAGACTTTTCTGAAGTGGCTACTTCGCTTAAGATACAAATATAGAGGTATATTTTTCATAAAAGTCTTTTGTTTTCCACAAATATCCCACATCAGTGTAACTCATTTAGGGATAATAGTTTAGGGGTGTAAAAAAATCATTTAAATAAATAGGTATTCAGTATGTTGGATCAGATTTTACAATTTGATACTGAATTATTTCAGTATATAAATTCCGGTATGTCTAATATAGTAATGGATATGGCAATGCCAATTATTACAAGTATAAAATATTGGACTCCGGTTTATTTGATTGGATTTTTGTTTTTATTAGTAAAATATAGGTGGAAAGGACTTTTTTATTGCGTAATGATTCTTCTGACAGCAGGAATTGCCAACGAAATATCGAGCCATATACTGAAAGAATTTTTCGCACGTCCGAGACCTTGCCATACGCTAAGTGGCGATGATATAAACTTGTTAGTAGGATGCGGTCCGGGTAAATCTTTTCCATCTTCACATGCTACTAATAATTTTGCATTGGCAACTATTTTAACGTATTACTTCCGTAAATACAGGTATGTGTTTTATGCAATTGCTGCAACTGTAGCTTTCTCGCGAGTTTACGTAGGAGTGCATTATCCTATTGATATTACAGCAGGCGCAATTGTTGGAACAACTGTAGGATTATTCTTTACTTTTATAGCAAAACAGCTAGATAAGAAGTGGAATTTAAAACCGGAAAGCAGTAAATAATAGAAAACAGGTTTTGGTTTGAATTAGGTCAATAAAAAAAGCTCATCACTATATTATATAGTAATGAGCTTTCAAATTTTTGAGATTTAGCAACTATTTTTTGATCCAGGCTTTACCTGTTTTCAATAATTCTTTTCCTGATAGTTCGTTCAAAATCACTGCAGCCATCATATACCAAGCATTAAAAGCGCAGGCAATAAGAACGTAAGCAGCTACGGTGTTCATTGCAGGCATACCAAAGTGACCTAAGTCTAATAAGATAAAACCGGCTAAAAGCAATGTAAAAGTAGAAGCCATTGCGCCATGAACCATCATTGCACCCACCCAGAAAATTAGAGTCAATAAAGTCCATGCTACAAGATACCAGCCTACATCTGTGTGATTTGCCGAATAAATACCGAAATGATTTAAAGTCCAGATGATTCCCAAACCAATCCAAAATGCGCCATAACTTGTAAAAGCAGCAAAACCAAAGTTATTACCTGTTTTTTGTTCCAATAATCCTGCTATGAATTGGGCTAAACCGCCAAAAATGATACCCATTGCTAGTACCGGGCCGAGACCTAAAAGACCGAGGTTATGAATCTGCAATAAAAATGTAGTCAGACCAAAGCCTGCCAAGCCGACAACAGCCGGGTTACCCAATTTGATGTTACTCATCGTGATTAAACTCCTGAAAATTGAAATGTATAAATATAAAATAGGTGCTATTGAGTAGTAAAATCCTGTGATGTTTACATAAATGAACTAAATTCATTTAAAGAACAGATGTTTTAAATGTGACATAAAACGAAATGTAATATACAAAAAAGCCAATTGAAGAATAATTGTTAAAAAAATATATTTCTTTCATTATTTATGTAGAAGTTAGCAGGGGAGTTAAATTCAGTATTTAGTTTTGGCTGGTTTAAATTCCGGGAATTTTGTTTAGTATAGCGAGAGCTTCATCAACGTGGCGGTTATCTACCATTGAAGAAAGTTTTAGCTCTTCTTTTAGGAATAGTTCTTTAGCTGCGGATAATTGCTTCATAGTCAAACATGAAGATGCCAAAATAAATAAACGCAAACCTTCAATATTTACGTTCTCAGATGTGAAATTTGTATAGCGTTTTATACCATCAAAATTATCTTCTGACAACGCAAGTTGAGCAAGCTTAATATGAACCATGTCATTTTGCTCCTGGGATAGCTCTTCATTATCTATTATTTCTAATAGAATAGATTTTGATTGTGCAAAGTCTTTTAACGCAAAATATGTATTTGCAAGATGGAATTTTACAAATACATCGTTTGGTCTTTCATCAGCATCTGATTTCAGTAAATCCAAATTGCGCTGATATTTTGATATACTTTCTTTGTTGTAGCCTGTGTGATTAATTAGAATATCACTTTCAGCAATTTCATAACCGCTAGCTTCTATGGATTCTCTTATTTGCTCATGGATTCTACCTTTGAAGAAAAATCTTTTATCATTTCTAAATATGCGAGTGTAAGAATGGGTTGATTTTGGAGAATCCTCATCAGGTCCAAGCATATTTTCAATTTGAACTGTTATACCACCAATATTTTCATCAAGGAATAAATCGGAAGCGGCATCAATAGATGTTTTCTCAATTATTTCATCCGTATCAACGCAAATGATCCAATCCGTTCTCAATAGCGAAAGGGCGTAATTTCTTGCTTTGCTGAAACTGTTCTGCCATTTGTGAAAATGTACTTCCGCACCAGCTCTTGTTGCAATTTTAGCCGTATCATCTTCAGATCCGGTATCAACAACAACAATCTGCTTGCAAAATGTTTGCAAGTGTAGTATTAATTTTTCGATTGAAGAAGCAGAATTTTTTGCAATTATTGCAGCTCCTAAATCGATATTCGGGCGGATTAACATAATGACCTTGAGAATTTTAAACGGTTTTAAAAAGATATAAGCTAATAGTCTTACCTTAGATGACAAAATTACATACAAAATAGTGCAATGGCAAGAAAAATGAAAAATATTAGCTTAATTTCCAAATTATTAAATGTTTCACCTTCTGCTTTAGCTTTTTGGATTTCAAAAGGGAAATTTAAACTACCCGCTCATATCAAGTATATTGAAAATTTGATTTTAGAAGCACTTAGGGATGGGGATAAATATCTTTGCATAAATATGCCGCCGAGGCACGGCAAATCTGAGTATTTATCAAAATATTTACCTCTGTGGCTGTTAGCTAATTATCCAAAGAAAAGAGTAATACTTACATCCTATGAAACTTCTTTTGCTACTGAGTGGGGACAAAAAGTAAAAGATATTATAAATGAACATTCAGGATTGCTTGGGATTTCTATAAGTAAAGATAACAGAAGCAGCAGTTATTTTAGAATCGACGGACACGAAGGAAGTATGAGTTGCGTAGGTGCAGGAGGTGCAATAACAGGAAAAGGTGCAGATGTTTTAATTATAGATGATCCGGTGAAAAACGATGCAGAGGCTAATAGTCTTCACCAAAGAGATATGCTTTTTGAATGGTTCAAAGCTACTGCTTTTACCCGAATAGAACCCGGTGGAATTATGATATTGCTAATGACTCGCTGGCATGAAGATGATCTTTGCGGAAGACTAAAAGAAATATACAATGATGATAATAACTGGAAATTTGTATCAATTCCGGCAATTGCTGAAGATGAAGATCTAATTGATAGAGATAGGGGAGAAGCCTTATGGCCGGCTCGCTTTAATTTAAAAAAACTTAAAGAGATTGAAAAAACTTTGGGAACGTATTGGTTTTCTGCTCTTTATCAGCAGTCTCCAACCCCTTCAGATGGAGCCGTTTTTAACAAAACTCAATTCAAATATTTCAAAGATATTGATAAGTATTTTCAAATAGAAGAAAGAAAAGTTCTAAAAGAGAGTTGCAAGTTTTATGCAACAGTGGATCTGGCTATCAGTACCAATGAAATGGCTGATTATAGTGTTGTACTTATTTTTGCTGTAAGTCCATGCAAAAGTATCTTTATATTTGATCTGATTCGGGAACATTTTGATCCAACTCAGCATATTAAGTTAGTGGAAGATGTTTATAACAAATTTAAACCGGAGCTGATAGGAATAGAAAGTGTTCAATATCAAATTTCTCTGGTAAAAGAACTTTCCAACCGTGGCTTGCCTGTTAAGAAACTTGTTCCAACTAAAGACAAATTATCCAGAGCGTTACGGATAGTAGCAAAAATTGAACTTGGATCTGTGTATTTTCCACACTACTCGCACTGGTTATCTAAATTTGAAAGTGAATTACTGGAATTTCCGCACGGAAAACATGATGATCAGGTAGACTGTTTAAGTTATGTCTGCGATATGCTTTCTACTTCATCAGATATTCTGCCTCACATTACTAAATCCATTTCGCAAAGTAAAAAAACAAAAGCTGGTGATCAGTACTTTTAGAATTTCGTTGAAGTATTTGAATATTCGAGAATTAGAAGTAACTTTGATAAAATCAATATTGGACAAGCTGCTATGGTTAAATTTTCCATAACCGAAAAACTTATACTTTATGTTATTCTTATCAGTGTCATGACTTCCGCAACTGTTAGTATCGTATCATATCTGGATGCTAAAAATGCGCTGATAAATAGAACATTAGAGCAGCTTACTTCTGTTAAGGTTGTAAAGAGCCGACAGATACAAAACTACTTTGAAGACAGAAAAGAAGAATTAGACATGTTTGCTCACTTACTTATAGACGTGAGCTTGCGTGATTCGGATAAAATAATTAAAGACTTTATTAAGCATAACAAAAAAATTAGAGACATTACTGTGTCTCATATTGATAATTTTAGCAAAGCACTAGGGAAAATTTATACTTATGAAGTAAAAGACGGAAAAACTTTGCACCTGCATATAGCAAAAGCAATTGAATATAAAAAGGATACTCTACTTTTCGATATGCTTATAGATTATTCTGTTATCAATTCAATTATGCTGGAAAATTCTTCTAATTCGGGGTTAGGCAATTCGGGTGAATCTTATATTGTTGGTAATGACACCTTGCTGCGTACAACTTCCAGATTTGAAGAAAACTCTATATTGAAAATAAAAGTGGCTACTGAAGGTGTTAATAATGCCTTGCAAGGTCTGGACAGTACCGGACTTTTCGATGATTACCGCGGAGTGACAGTATTTAGTGCATACGGCAAGATGGATATTGAAGGCCTGAATTGGTGTATCCTTGCTGAGATTGACTATCACGAGGCTATTCAATCAATTAATGACATCAGAAATAAGATTATCTTTTCTACTGTCATGCTTGCTTTTATCATTTTCATTGTGGTATTTATCTTTTCCAAAAATATTACGAGACCGATTCTGGAACTACAGAAAAGTGCCGCAAAGATTGGTAAAGGTATTTTAAAAAATATAGATATTAAGCATTCCAATGATGAAATAGGAGATCTTGTAAATTCTTTCAATTCAATGATTGGTGAGATTAAATCTGCTAATCGTGAACTGGAAGAAGAAAGACAACACCGAAACACTACAAGACTTGAAGCGGAGGAAAACGAACGCGAAAGACTTTCCAAAGAGTTGCACGATGGTTTAGGGCAAACGCTAACAGCACTTAAGTTACAGATAGAAAGTTTTGATTATACAAACCTGAACGAAGAATCTGCCAATAAACTGAAATTACTTTCTACATCAGTGGACTGGGCGGTGGATGATATAAGAAGAATCTCCAATAATTTGATGCCTGCTGTTTTAAAAGAATTTGGTATAGCTGCATCTTTAAGGTATTTAGTAGAAACAATAAATGTAAATCAAAATCTGGAAGTGCATTTCGAATCAGATAAGCTGCCGTTTAGTTTATCTAAACATCCAAAAATTAATATATATAGGATAGTGCAGGAAGCCTTGAACAATTCTATTAAGCATTCCGGAACTGATAAAATATATTTGAGTATGAAGTATCAAAATGATATATTAAGGATTAGCATAAAAGATTACGGCAAAGGTTTTGAGCACGATAAAGTTGCTATAGCGAATCATAACGGATTAGTCAACATGAAAGAAAGAGCAGATTCTATAGGTGCTGATCTCGAAATTAATGCAAAACCATTTGTTGGAACTACCATTTTATTAGCAATTAAAAAAGAATACTTGGATGGATAAAATCAAAATCATACTGGTTGATGATCATTCACTCGTAAGAGACGGAATTAAATCAATTTTACAAACTGAAGATAATATTGAAATTGTAGGCGAAGCTTCAAATTTTGATGAACTTCAAGTCTTTTTGCAGAATAAAAAGTGTGATATGCTTGTGCTTGATATTTCTTTACCTGATATTTCCGGTATTAAAATATGCAGTATACTAAGGGAAGAGCATCCTGAAATAAATGTTCTAATACTTTCTATGTATATCAATGAAGAATTTATTTTTAATGCACTTCAGGCCGGGGCAAAAGGTTACCTTCCAAAAAACACAAACAAAAGAGAATTGCTAAATGCTGTTAAAGCAATTAATAACGGAGAGGAATATTTTAGTAATGAAATATCTGAAATAATACTAAAAAGTTATGTTAATAAAGTTCAAAATAAGAAAGACGTTAGCGATTCTGCTGAGCTATCAAAACGAGAAAAGGAAGTTTTAGTACTTTTTGCAGAAGGGCTTTCTAATACAGAAATTTCTGACAAATTATACATTTCTGTTCGCACAGTAGAGTCTCATAAAAATCATATCATGCAGAAACTTCAGCTTAAAAATACCGTAGACCTTATTAAATACGCCATAAAAAACAAATATGTTGACCTCTAATAAAAACATTCATAATTCCTTTCAGTGAAACACGTAATTTGATTCCGTAAAAACCACATTCATAATTCCGAGTAACTCCATTTCAAACCTTAGCATTATTAGGCAAATTTGTCGTGTAATTATTATTCGATATGGAGCTGTCTAATGTTTAAGAAAATGTACAACTTATTATTCTTGTTGCTTATTCTTCCTTTAATTACTGTTGATGCTCAAGCTCAGAAAGAAGTAAAAGAAAGCGGACCGGAATTATCTGCAGGTGCAGATCTTATGAGTAGATATATCTGGCGTGGTAAAGATTTTGGTGATTCGCCAAGTATTCAACCCACAGTTGAATTCGCTTGGGATTTCTTTAAAATTGGTTCCTGGGGTGCTTTTACTACTAATGGGACAAATGTACAGGAAGCTGATTTGTATATGGCTTGCGATTTAGTTGATGGTATGTTTTCTGTCGGAGTGACAGACTATTTCTTTCCTAATGATACTCTAGCAAATAATAAATATTTTGACTATAAAGATGGAAGCACTGGCCACACAGTTGAAGCTAATATAGCTTTCAATGGAACTGAAACCATTCCAATCGGTGTATCTTTTAATTACAATTTCTATGGTGATGATGAAAAGAATTCTAGTTATATAGAATTGACTTATAGTGGAAAAGTAAGAGATAATGCTTTTGATTTATTCATGGGCTTTGCCTTGGATGATGGTCTTTACGGAGACACTTTTGGTGTTATCAACTTTGGCGCTACAGTTCATAAAGAAATCAAATTTACTGACTCATTCTCATTGCCTGTTCAGGCATCATTTATTACGAACCCTCAAGCCGAAAATATGTTTTTAGTTTTTGGCATAAGTTTATAAAATACAATCGGAGATATTTAGATGGATACGGGTATTACTACTTTTATGGTCATCGCAACTTCTCTTGTGATGCTCATGACTCCCGGTCTTGCATTCTTCTACGGAGGTTTGGCAAGTAAAAGAAACATCCTTGGTATCATGATCCAAACTTTTGTTTCTTTAGGTATTACTACAATTTTATGGGTAGCCATTGGTTATTCACTTTCTTTCTCAGGCGGCGAAGGCGGCATTATTGGTAACCTTGACAAAGCATTTTTGAACGGTATTCCGTTTGATGCTCTTTATGGTGGTCCTGATGGTAAATTCCCTGAGCTTATCTTTATTGCTTATCAGATGATGTTTGCAATTATCACTCCTGCACTTATCACTGGTGCATTTGTGAACAGGGTAACTTTCAAATCGTATTTGATTTTCCTTGTTGTATGGCAGATTTTTGTATACTATCCATTCGTACACATGGTTTGGGGCGGCGGGCTCCTTCAAGAATGGGGTGTTATTGATTTTGCGGGTGGTATCGTAGTACACGCAACTGCCGTTTTGCAGCATTAGCTTCAGTAATTTATGTAGGTAAAAGAAAAGATACTTACTCACCTCCAAACAGTATTCCATTAGTAGCAATTGGTACTGGTCTACTTTGGTTCGGTTGGTATGGTTTCAATGCCGGTAGTGAATTAAGTGTTGACTCTATCACAACTTTGGCTTTCTTGAATACTGACGTTGCAGCATCTTTTGCAGCAATTACTTGGTTGATCATCGAATGGTTTACTGAGAAAAAACCTAAATTTGTTGGTCTTTTGACAGGTGCAGTTGCAGGTCTTGCAACTATTACTCCAGCTGCAGGTTTTGTAACAACTCAAGACGCTATGCTTATCGGTATTATCTCTGGTATTGGCTGTTTCTTAGCAGTAAAACTTAAAAACAAACTTGGTTGGGATGATGCATTAGACGTATGGGGCGTTCACGGTATGGGTGGCGTTTTCGGTACTATCTTATTAGGCGTTTTTGCTTCTCAGGCTATCAACGGTCAATCTGGTTTATTAGAAGGTAACTCAGCATTCTTTATGAAAGAATTAGTTGCAGTTGTTGTTGCTTCAGCTTATGCATTTATCTTTACATACATAATGCTTGTAGTAATTAACTTCATCACACCAGTAAAAGTATCAGAAATTGATGAAGAAAGTGGTCTTGACTACTCATTACATGGTGAAAAAGCTTATGACGAAGGTGCGCTATAGTAAGGAAGAATCCCCAAGTGTTTCCAAAACTTGATACCAATATATGTAATCACACCTAATACATTGTTGACTTAGCACACAATGTTCGTCATAAAACAGGAGTTGTTTTTTTTTAAACAACTCCTGTTTTGTATTGTATTATCTTGCGTTTAAATAAAACAATTACTCTTCGATATATTGTCCATCAATATATTTCAACTTAGGCTTTTGGAGAGGTATTTTATAGTTTATTCCCAGATTGAGAGAAAACTGATAATCTCGCTCTACTCTATTTGCTTTTGTAGTTATTGCCGCACAACACATCTGCATTTCGACAGCAAAATTATCATAGAAGCAGTATTGCATTCCAAGTGACGGTCCTAAGGAACTGACTATAAATTCTTCACCTTGACTATAAAAGTTGTTATAGCTATGGTTTCCCCAAGTTCCAGCAGTTATATATTTATAGTTATAATTATAAAAAGAAAGGTCAAATTGTAGACCAAAAGATAGTATAAAATCGCTATACGCAATATTCTCTGTTAGTGAAACATAGAAATCTTCTATTTTTTTTTCGAATGAGGATGAATATCCTTTGTAATTATCAGATTCAAAAAGCATATCCATCCTGACATTGTCAAAATTATCACCAAACAACATTGTACCTTTTGAAATTTCTGAATATCCTAATCCTAATTTGAAAAACCTACCCGTTACTATGTCCTAAGTAGTAAGCCACATTAATCCCTGCATATCCTGCTATGCTTTCTCCAGTACTAATTTCATCGCTAAAGTTATAATAATTAAATGGCATCAGTGCTAGAGCAAAAAATTGATGACCCGGTTTTACCAATACCTCAAAAGATTCAGGAGATTTTATCTCACGAGGTGTATAGTGGGATGCAGAATCATTGTTTTGTGAGTACATTAGTGTAGGCATTAAAACTAAAAGAAAGATGTAAATCTTTCGCATATTTACCTCAAATTTATATATGTAAACTTCTTTATTCTATCGATAAGAATAAGTGAATATATAAGAGTCCCAAAATTTCTGGAACTATTTATTTCAATTTTTTTCGTAATACTGACCATTTTTATATTTCAATTCAGGTCTTTGCAGAGGTATTTTATAATTAAGTCCAAGGTTTATAGATATCAGATTGTCTTTAGGGAGACCGGTATTTGAAATTTCTTTAATGGCGTAGCGCATTTGCATTTCTGCACCAAAGTATTTTAAGAAGCAATACTGTAGTCCAAATACTGTTGAAATCGAATTATAAACACTTCTTTGCGTTTCTCTACTTGAAATTTGATGATTGATTCCACCATCCCAAAAACTATATATTATTTTATTTCTTGTTGCAGTGTAGCTAAGTCCAAAACTAAGAATCACTTTTTTGAATGCAATGTTTTCAGTTAAGTACAAATTTATATCAGTAAAAGATTTTTCGATTTTTGAAGGAGCTCCAATGTAATCGTCATTATCAAAAAGATAACTTATGTCCATATTGTCATAACTATTACCAAAATACATTGTGTTAGGAGACATAGTTGCAAAGCTGAATCCAAAGGTCATAAACCACTGATTGTTATGCGCATAAAGGTAGCCTAAATTAAAACCTAAATAACCTGCAAGATCTTCATCTTCACTGATTATATCTTTAAAACTATAATAATTGAAAGGCATTATTCCAATAGAGAAAAAATCTTTTCCTGGAGCAAGTAAATCTTTAAAACGTTTCAATTTTTTTAATTTCTTGTTGAGAATTGTGAGATGCAGAATCATTGGTCTGCGAGTAAAGTAATGTAGGTATTAAAACTAAAAGGAAGATGTAAATCTTTCGCATATTTACCTCAAATATATATATGTAAAGTTCTTTATTCTACAAATAAGAATAAGTAAATATAAATGATACGTGACAATTAAAAAATAAGTTTCACAGATAAGGATTGAATTTAGTCAAATTCTAAATATTTATGATTTAGACATCCTAATAAAATCTCTCAAAATTATAGATTTTTATAAGAATATTGTTTTATTTCCAGAGAGCAAATTCGTGAATATGCTCTTTAACAGTGTAAAACTTTGTGAATTGAAAAAAAAATTCTAAAATGAACCACAAAAAAAAAGCGACTCACCTCTCAAAAGATAAGTCGCTTTTCGATTATTTAACTCAGTTATTGAGTCGTAATATTACTTGCCTGATAAAGTCATACCTTCTACCAAAATAGTTGGTGCTGTAGTGGAACGTTTAGTGTCCAGATCATTACCAATCATTTTGATGTTTTTAAGTATGCTACCCATGTTACCGGAGAAAGTTATTTCTTTCACAGGGAAGGTAAGTTTACCGTTTTCAATCCAGAATGCCGTAGCAGCCTTTTGAAATATCACCGCTAGTAGGGACTGTACCCTGACCAATAGTTTTAGTAAGGTAAAGGCCTTTATCTACTGATTTAATGATATCTTCAGGTGAATGTTTGCCCGGAGCAAGCACAAAGTTTGTAGTTCCCGAAGCGTGACCTGTTGATTTCAGACCAAGCTTTCTAGCTGAATAAGTAGAAAGTAAGAAGCTCTGCAATTTACCATCTTTGATTATGTCTACATGTCGGGTAGGAACACCTTCTCCGTCATAAGGACGAGAACCTGGACGACCTGACAAAGTACCATCATCGAATATATGTAAATCCTTAGTCGCTATCTCTTTACCAAGCATATCCGCAAGGAAAGTAGTTTTCATATAAGCAGCATTCCCGCTTAGGCACTGAGCCAAAAAGCCTAAAATAGATGAAGCCATACGGTTGTCAAATACTATAGGAACTTTTTGAGTTTCAATTTTTTTAGCACCTAAAAGCATTGTTGTTTTATCAACTGCAATCTTAGAAATTTCTTCTAAAGACATAAGTTCTTTTGGGCTGCGTGCGCTATCCCACCATCCATCTTCGTTGATGTTATCGCCTTCGCCTGCTTGTCCGTAGAAGCTATAGTAAATACTAGACTGTTTATATGATTCGCTGAAACCGTTTGAGTTTGCAAGGAAACTTTCTCCAACGTGTCTGCCGGCACTGGAGCCACCGGAGCGAGACATACGCTTGTCAGCCATTGACATTTTTTCTAATTTAAGTGCATTTTGAATCATTTCTTCAGGAGTTATATTTTCTACTGAAGCATCATATAGTTTCAAACTTTCAGCAGAAACTTTAAGAGATTCTTTTTCAGGAAGTGCAGAAAATTCATCAGCACTGCCATAATTTGCTCTTTCTATAGCATTTTTAGCCATAGTCTGCAATGTTTCCATATTCATATCAGAAGAAGATGCTGTAGCAACTTTGTTATCTTTGATTACTTTCAAAGATAGTCCTGCAGATCCTGCATTACTTAAATTTTCAATATTGCCTTCTCTAACTTCTGCAGAAAAGCGAGTGCCTGTACCAATTGAAACCTGTACCTGATCTGCGCCATTTTTACGAGCAAATTGTACAAGATTTTCAGCTATTTGTTTATAGTTTACCTGTGCCATTATGCAATACCTCCGACAGTCATTTCACTAATTCTCAAAGAAGGAGTACCACAAGTAACAGGTACGCTCTGTCCGTCTTTACCGCAAGTACCAAGGAAGAAGCCCATATCGCTGCCGATCATATCAATATTATTTAAAATTTCGATATTAGAACCGATAAGAGTAGCGTTTTTCAATGGGTGAGTAAGCTTACCGTTTTCGATCATATAGCCTAAGTTCACAGAGAAAGTAAACTGACCTGTACCGTTAACCATACCGCCCTGGTAAGTTACAGCATAGAATCCTTTTTTCACAGAAGCAATGATCTCTTCAGGATCTTTATCACCTGCAGCAAGTATAGTGTTATTCATACGAGGAATAGGCATGTGGCGGTAAGATTGTCTTCTAGCATGGCCATTGCGTTTCATTTTAAGCTGCTGAGCAGAAATTCTGTCATGCATAAAGCCAACAAGTTTACCATTTTCAATAAGCATTGCATTTTCAGAATTCATACCTTCATCATCAATGTTTAGTGAACCTCTGTAGTCAGAGATAGTACCGTCATCATATATAGTAACTTCAGGGTTTGCCACCATCTGGTTATATTTATCCCACATAATCGAAGTTTTTTTCCAGTTAGCATCACCTTCTAACGGGTGACCAACTGCTTCGTGGATCATAACGCCTGATTGGTCTTTGCTTAGTACAACCTGCATTTGACCTGCAGGAGCGTCTTTTGCTTTTAGAAGCTCTAGTGCTTCTTTAGCAGCATCTTTACCAATTTTTTCAGGGGTAGATACTTTTGCATAGAATTCCATACCAACACGTCCGCCATCATTACCACGACCAGTGTTTCGAACGCCTTTATCTTCAGCAGTTGCAGAAACAACTAGTCTAACCTGAGGGCGAGTGTCTGAAATAACAAGACCGTCACTATTTGCAATAGTTACATACTGCATTTCATCAGCTAATGAAGCAGAAACTTTTTTGATTTTGCTGTCATAACTTAAAGCAGATTTATATGCTCTTGTTACAAGATCAATTTTTGTTTTAATAGATTGATCCACAAATGATTTCTTCATATCATAAGCCTGGATCGCAGGAGATTTCACCATTAAAGGAGCAATTTTGTGTTTAGCATTGCTGTTTGCAATTGCTGCAGCAGTAAGCATTGCTTCTTTAATTTTTTCAAAAGTTAGTTCGTTAGTATACCCATAGCCTGTTTGAGAGCCATTTAATACGCGGACACCAACGCCAAGTGAAATGCTTTCACTTGAGTTCTTGATAATGTCTTCGGCCATCACAACAGAACTGGATATATTATACTCAAAATAAAGTTCTGAGAAGTCGCCACCTTTAGAAAGGCCAAGACTCAAAAGCTGTTTGAGTTGTTCATTGGATATACCAAATTTTTCGGGAATCATCATCTTAGAATCCTCCGGCATTAGAGCAGATGCAATTTTGTTATTAATGAGTCCGGTTGCCATCAAAGCACCGGCGCCAACACCGCATTTCTTTATGAAATCCCTACGGTTGAGTTCACTCATAATAACCTCCAGAATATATAAAACTTATAGTATTTTTTCCCCGGAATACTATTATAAATAGTACGTAATCTTATCGCAGAAGTTAGTTAAAAAAGGCAAGAATAGCAATTTAAAAGCGAGTGGCAATAATGAATCAGATAATATAATTTTGTAGAAAGGCATTAATTGTGTTTCTTTGGCGTCTTTTGATTGCAGAACTTTTACTTTACATATTGAGAACGGGTATATGAAAAAAATACTTACAATATGCGCTTTGGCGCTAATAACCTGCGCTGGGAATTTAAATATTGCCAAAGCCCAGAACGTAGGGATAAATGAAGATGGTGGTGCACCTCATGCAAGCGCAATGCTTGATGTTGAGTCAAATTCCAAAGGTATTTTAATACCTAGGATTAACTATAATAACAGACCTAATAATCCTGCTACCGGATTGCTAATCTATGTAACATCCAATGGACCATTAGGCAATAATACATTCTATTATTACAATGGCACTGATTGGCTGGTATTTGACCAATGGGCTGTTTCCGGGTCTAATATATATTACGATTCAGGGAGTGTTACAGTGGGTAATGCTGATGCTGTAGATCCCGATGTTGCCAAAATGAAAGTACATGGTGGTATTGCATTTTCCGGTCTAAACCAATCTACAACAAAAGGGATGTTATTTTATAATCCTACTGCCGGTGCAAATAATGCAGGTGCGTTTCAATATATCAACCAATCGAATCAGGTTCAGACAATCGGCACCGGAACTATTGAAACAAATGGAAATCCCGGTTATGAAACGGATGATTATTATAGAACTGATGATTTAATTGTGACAGAAAGTATGGCAATTGGAAAGAATGCAGAATATGATTATAATTTCCAATTCAATACTTTAGTGCTTCAAGATGAAATTATTAGATTGCTATTTGATGATACAAGTAATTCGAGTAGTTTTCCTAATAATGACTGGATGCTGGAAATAAACTCGGCTACTCCAGGAGGCAAAAATTACTTTGCTATAAAAGATGTTACTGCTAATAAATATCCTTTTATGATTGAAGCTCCCGGCGTGGATAATGCTTTTTATGTAAAAAGCGATAACATCGGACTTGGTACGAACAACCCTGAAAAACAACTCCATTTAGTTAATGGTACAACTCCGACCATCAGATTTGAACAGGACGGATCTCAAGCAAATACACCTCAGACATGGGATATACAAGGGGATGCTGAGAAATTATCTTTTGTAGATATTACAAACTCAGGAACAGAAGCATTAGTAATTGAACAAGGTGCACCTACAGCCTCTCTCCATGTTGATGAAAACGGCAATACAGGGTTTGGTACGGCTACTCCTGCTAGAAGTGTCCATATTTCGACTGCGATGAAGCTTGAACCTCAAAACGCTGCTCCTGCAAATCCAAGTAAAGGCGATTTGTACTTTGATAACAATGATAACAAACTGAAATGTTATGATGGTACACAATGGCAAAACTGCTGGTAAGGAGGCGACAATGAAATTAATTATGACTTTATTTGCCTTTTGTGCTATAAGTTTTTCACTTCAAGCACAGGGCTTATATAATAACGGAGCAAAAATAGTTACTCAAGCGGGTTCTCATGTATATATCACCGGGAACTATCGTGCGGAAACTAACGGTTCTGTTGATGCTGATATTGAAATCGATGACGATTTTTATTTAGGCGGAAATTTTATCAATAATGTTTCTTCAGGTATTGGTTTTACAAGCTTGAATGCAAACTGGATCTTTAATATTGTAGGTACTGCTCCACAATATTGGTTGGGAGTAAATTCAAATGCTGTAATTATTCCAAATCTTACTTTTGCATCTGGATCATATTTTGATTTTTCAGGTAAAGATATGACAATCGCCGGAAATGTAGTATTGAATGGTAATACATTCCAGGCAAAAGTTGGTGAAATTGACTTTGTAATTGGTGGAAATGCCTCAGGTACGGGACTATTTGATGTTTCAGAATCCGGT
The DNA here is from genome assembly GCA_965140345.1 of Kapaibacterium sp. (SeqCode). Lineage (GTDB taxonomy): Bacteria > Bacteroidota > Ignavibacteria > Kapaibacteriales > UBA2268 > JBFHIJ01. Next base: position 629,657 of record OZ223200.1, on the reverse strand, counting down.
AGTCTTGTTATGACTCCATCGCAAAATGTTCCTTTGTTTTTCCCTATAGGTGATGGCGACTATAATGAATCTGTGACATTAACTTGTTTGAATGTCCCATCACAATCTATTAGCATTAAAATAAACAACAGCAATTTTGCATCATCATATCTTCTTTGGAATATCGAAGCTGAGTCAAATCTAAATGCTACAGGATTATTCCGTGTAGATAAACCTGCTATTGGTAATTTAGATCCTTTGCTTAATAGTAGCATGAGATATTTCAATGGTTCAAGATATATTCCTTTTTCAGATGCCAATGTAAGTATCTCGGATTTGGAAACTTATTATAATATTACAATTACTTCGATAAACCAATTTTAGAGACACAAATGAAATATATAATAGGATTTATAATTGGATTTGCATTAACTATTGGAGCAATTGCGCAAGTTGGTGTTTTCAATTCAATTATACAAACAAATGCAATAGAAAATGTACAGGCCACTTCATTTCAGTGCGGTGGTACAATATCACTTCTACTTACTGATCCTGATGTAACCGAATGGGGTATATGCTGGAATTCTACAGGGACGCCTACGACTGCAGATGAAAAGTCATTTGAATCCGGTACGAGAAGAGATGGATCTTATACAGCAACTGCTAATGGAATACCTGTTTATGGTAATCCTTTTTATGTTAGGGCTTATGCAGTGAATGCCGATGGCACATTTTATGGCCAGGAGCTATATTTTAACGTTATTCCTACTCTTCCTGAATGGGGACTAATAATTCTTGCTGCATCTTTTGTAATAGGTGGTGGTTGGTTTGTTTATAGGAGGGTATTATAATGAAAAACTTAATTTTTCTGATACTGCTTTTAGCTTCATCATCACTTTATTCGCAAAGTGTTAGTATTTCTTCTGATGGATCAGCTCCTGACGCAAGTGCAATATTGGATATCCAGTCCTCAGATAAAGGTGTACTTTTTCCACGATTGGACTTTTATAACTTAGAAAATGGTACGAATGGCTTATTTGCTTACATTTTAGAAAATGGTTTCAATGGAAATGGAACATTTTATGGTTTCTTTGGAAGTTCATGGCATTCTGTAAATAAATGGGGACAATCCGGAAGTAATATCTATTATAATAACGGATATGTTGCCGTTGGGACTACTCCGACTAACTATATTCCTTTAAAAGTTCAGGGAGGTATCTTATTTACTGACGGAGCTACTTCCGCAACTCCAGGTCTTTTGTTTTATGATGATCTGACTAATACAATGTGTTATTATGATAATAATGGTATAAAACAGGAGCTGGGTGTAAATGATGTAACTGCTACTTATCCGCAACCCATTTTAGCAAGTACAGGTTTAATTCTAGTAGGTCTTCAACGTCAAATTACAACAATCTATGAGCAACCTATAGTGTTTCCTCCTGTTATTCTAGGTTATGATACTACCTATGTTGACTTTTATGATTCAAGAGATACGTTAGCACAGGATTTTATTTTAAAAGGTAAATTAGGTATTGGTTTCGATTGTTCCAATAGTGAGAATTTTGGTCAGGAACAGATCAAACTAAAAGAGAATAACGTTAGATTTTGTTTTGATGATAATAGCAATGATGCAACAAACAATAATTGGATTATTGAAGCGAATCAGTCTACTAACGGAGGCTTAAACTATCTTGCTTTTGGTGATTTTACTGATTCTACTTATAATTTTGTTGTAGAACGGCAAAACAGGAACTATGCTGCGTATATCAAAGGCACAAATTTTGGAGCAGGAACTCAATTCCCTCAAAAACAGATGCACTTTGTTTACCCTGTGGCAAATACAATTAGATTTGAACAAGATTCAACAGATACTAACACACCTCAAATTTGGGATGTTAGTTTCGATGATTCAGGAATTGCGATATCAGATGTTACAAACAGTGATGAAGTTCCGGTATTTATCTCTAATGGTATAGAAAATGCTGTATATATTGATGCTAACGGTAATGTAGGAATTGGGACAAATACTCCAAGCAGAGCTTTAGATGTAAATGGAGCCGTGAGAATGGAACCTCAGTCTGCCGCCCCGGCAAATCCGGGCAAAGGAGATGTTTATTTTGATGATAACGATAATAAAATGAAGTGCTATGATGGCACGCAATGGCAAAACCTTTGGTAATAAAAATTAAGGAGTCTTTGTTAAGACTCCTTTTTTTTCTTTGCTCAATTTGTAACCTTTGCATACTTTTGTGTGTTATTCTAAGTGATATGAAAAAAATACTCTCATATATAATGATATTTGTTCTATTGCTGGGGTCGATTACCGCTCCGGCAATATTTACGTATATGCAGAGAATAATTAAAAAAACAGTAAAAAAAACTATTTTAGCAGGTATTCCTGAAGAAAATCTGGATGTAATTCGTATAACTGATACTCAAATGCAGAATATAAAAATATTCAGCTTTGTTGAAGCACACGAGTTCCTTTTCTATGGCAAAATGTATGATATAGTTCGCTCAGAAAAAATTGGGGATACTACCATTTTTCACTGTATCTATGATGATAAAGAAACTAAGCTTATTGATAGATTTGCTGACATAGCTGCAGGAGCCATGAATAAGTACGGTACTGTGCTAAATAATCTACTTGATAATATGCTGAAAGTTAAAGTAATTTATAAAGCTTTTACTCTTTTCTATGATTTTATTACTGAAAAACATATTACCTTAAGATATTTTTCCCCTTTAAATACATATCTCGATGTACCGGTTCCTCCTCCTAAGTCCTTTTGATTAAATACTTACTATGATTAGAGATTATAGCTTTGCTATGTTTAATACATGGTTTAGTGATGTCTTGTATATTGTAAATTGATAGTTTTATAGTAGAGTCCAAATGATTAAATACAATCGAAGTACTATAAAAATATTTTCTATTTATTGAACTGCAAGGTCTATATATCTTTTTTACTTATTCGGCATGCAAGTTTTGAGCATTTATTTAAATCTGCTCTTAACAACTTGTGTTGTGTTAGGTTATACGTCAAAATTCATATATGGGATAAGCCACTTATGGATTTGTTGCGATTTTTATGTAAACTGGAAATAATCAAACAACTTAGGTTTAGAAATATGAAGAAATTACTTTGTATCGCTGCGCTTGCAGTTATGTCTTTTACAAGTGCAAAAGCTTCTGAAAATGAAACAGATACTATTAGAACTTATAGATTAGGTAAAGTAACAGTAACAGATGACAGGCTTGAAACAAAAAATATTAGAGAAGCTAAATTCTCAGAAGTAAAATATTATGAATTACAACGCTCAGATGCTGCTTCGCTAAATGAAATTAAATCTTTCATTCCAACTGCAAACACAAGAACTACTTCAATGGGTGAAACTCAAATATACGTTAGAGGAGCAGGAGACAGACAGCTTGGTTTATATTTGGATGGTGCTTTACTCAATGTTCCCTGGGATAATAGATTTGACCTTAACTTCCTTCCGGGAGATATCATTGGCGAACTAAGAGTTAATAAAAATGCTTCTTCAGCGCTGTATGGAATCAATGTTCTTGGTGGTGCTATTGATATCACAACTGCAGAAAGAAATGAAAATGGATTTGGTGGAGCTCTAAAACTTACCGGAGGGGATGGTGGTGCATTCTCTGTTTCTGCAATGCACAATGGCAAAATCGGTAATCTTAATTATATTGTGAATTTTTCAAGAACCGGACGAGATGGTTTTTTAATGGCAGATTATGACGAAGAGTTATTAAATCAAAATCCTGATCAAGATTTGAGAACAAATTCTTACAATTTCAGGAATAACTTCTTCGCTAGAGCTGAATATACACTTTCTGACATGACTAATTTTGGTTTGACTTTTATAAATACTTCTGCTGAATTTGGTAATACTCCCGCTACAGATGAAGAAGTAAAACAAAGATTCTGGAAGTATCCTGAAAGAAAAAGAAGCATGATAATTTTCAATGGAGAACAATTCTTTGATAAAGGTAAGGATTGGTCTTTAAAAGTGACTGCATGGGGAGACTTCTTCAATCAGACGGTAGAAGAATACGAAGATGTAACATACGCAACAGTAGATGCCAAAGTAAAAGATGAAGATGCTACATTTGGGAATCGTATAACATTAAATTACAATGTAACTGATAATTCTACCATTTCTTATGTATATAATAGTATCAATTCGGATCACGATAAAACAGAAGATAAGGATGAGGCTTTAAATTTTCAGCAAAACAGCATTAGTACAGGAATGCAATTTGCTTCTAAACTCGGAAGCTTTGAGTATGCAGTAGGTGGTACTTATGATTATTTCAAAACTCCAAAAGCTGGTGAGTATACTGCTTTTGAAGGTAATAGTTGGGATGATTATGGCCTATTTGTTACATTGGATTATTCGATTGATGACAACTTTTCTGCTTTTGCAAATGCCAGCAGAAAATCCCGCTTCCCTACAATGAGAGAATCTTTTGATGAAGCTTTGAATAAGTTCATCTTTAACCCTGATCTTAAACCTGAAACAGGTATTTTGTCAGAAGTTGGTGTTGCTTATATATCTCATAAATTCTCAGCACAGGCATCATTCTTTGCAAATATGTATGATGATATGATAGAAAAAGTAAAAGTAAAGAATGATCCAGAAAAAAGAAAAATGAGAGATAATCTTTCTGAAGCCACAATTATTGGCTTAGACATTTCAGTTTCAGCAAATATAGATAAATTTAGACTAGGTGGGTATGTTACTTTTATGAGTAATGATGGTAAATTGGATGGCGAAGATGTAGAGTTGAATAATAAACCTGAAGTGCTTTCAGGAATGCATTTGAGCTATAATTCTTCATTTGGTTTGATTCCACAGATAGAGTTAGATTACCGCGGCAAACAGTATGAAGATGATATAGAAATAGATGGTGCGGCTTATATTAACTTCCGTCTCGGCTATACAATTATGCAAATGCCTACAGTTCTACCTGAGGTATTTATAAGAGTAAATAATATCTTTGATACATTCCGTTATTCCCAACTTGGTATGCCTGAAGCTGGTAGGAGTATAAGCGGTGGCATTACTTTAAGAATATAATCTTCCCAAACGACTTTGGGAAATCAATACAGAAAAGCCTGCATCGGTCATCACCAAAGCAGGCTTTTTTTTGTGCGGAAGGGGGGACTTGAACCCCCATGCCCGTAGGGCACTACCCCCTCAAGATAGCGTGTCTACCATTTCACCACTTCCGCTCTATCAGAGAGACACAAAAATATATTATTTCCATAAACTGTGCAACTAATTTTTCTTTGTAAGAATTGTTTGTAAAAAAAATCAAAATTTATGTAAAAAAGATTTGCTATATATTACGAATATTCTTAAGTTTGTATCTCACTAATTGAGACGGGGCACTGATAGCCCTTCTTATTAAGTGGTGACGTGGCCGAGTGGCTAGGCAGCGGTCTGCAAAACCGCGTACGGAGGTTCGACTCCTCTCGTCACCTCTTTTTTTGTATCTAATCACGAATATCGGGTATAAATCATGGGAACTACTTCGGATCTTAGAGTTGGTGCCATTCTGAAATTTAATGGCCAAAACTGCCAAGTGATGGAGTTCGAGCATAGAACACCGGGCAAAGGTCAAGCTTGCTATCAAGTTAAAATGCGTAACTTGAATACAGGCAAAATCAATGAAAATAGATACCGCTCCGGCGAATCTATCGAATTTGTACGCGTTGAACGCCACGAATTCCAATACCTATACAATGATGGCGAAACATTTTATTTCATGAATAAAGAAACTTACGACCAAATTCCAATGCAAGCTGAGGCTGTTGGAGATATGGCTCGTTTCATGAAAGAAAATCAGGATGTTGATATGATGTTTGAAGGCGATATCGTTTTAAGCATGGAACTTCCTGCTCATGTTCAATTAGAAGTTACTTACGCTGAACCTGGTGTAAGAGGCGATACTGCTACTAACGTTACTAAACCTGCTACTTTGGAAACAGGTGCAGAAATTAACGTTCCTATTTTCATCAATGAAGGTGAAAAAATTGTAGTTGATACTCGTACTGGTTCTTATGTTGAGAGAGTAAAAGGTTAAGCCAAAATATAATTGCTTGTTAAGCGTGTTTTTTGTATTATCGTACAACAAATACGCTTTTTTTTTATATATAGGCAATTCAATATGGATATTAAAAACATCGAAAAACTTGTTAAAATCTTTGATGCAAGCTCACTAACCGAACTTTCTATTGAAGAAGACGGTAGTAATATATATTTATCAAGAAATAAAGAAGTTCTGGCTGCTCCTCAGCCTGTAGCTTATTCCGCACCTCAACAAATGTCTGCTGTTCAGTCAGCTCCGATAGAAAGCTCAGTTGCTGCAGAATCAGTAACACCAAAAGCTATAGAAGGGCATCAAGTATGTTCTCCAATAGTAGGGACTTTTTATGCCGCTCCATCTCCTGATTCGGATAACTATGTATCTATTGGAGATAAGGTCAAAGTCGGGCAGACGCTTTGTATCGTAGAAGCCATGAAAGTAATGAATGAAATTGAATCTGATAAAGCAGGAACTATAGTAGAAATTCTAATTGAAAATGGCGAAGCTGTAGAGTATAACCAACCATTATTTGTTATAAAACCGGAATAATCTTTTTATGATAAACAAAGTTTTAATCGCAAATCGTGGGGAAATTGCACTCAGGATTATTCGTGCGTGCAAGGAATTAGGAATTAGCACTGTTGCTGTATATTCTGAAGCCGATAAGACTTCGCTCCACGTTAAGTTTGCAGACGAGGCGGTTTGCATTGGGCCGGCGCCAAGTCCTAAAAGTTATTTAGATACAAAAGCAATTCTATCTGCTGCGGAAATTACTAATGCAGATGCGATTCATCCAGGATATGGCTTTTTAGCTGAAAACGATACATTTGTAGATATGTGCACTCAGCATGGTTTCAAATTTATCGGACCTTCAGGAGATGCTATCCGAAGAATGGGTAATAAAGCAGTTGCAAAAAACACTATGCAAAAAGCCGGTGTACCGGTTGTTCCGGGTAGTGACGGAATAGTAGCGGATGTAAATGAAGCTCAAAAAGTTGCTGATGAAATCGGTTATCCTGTTATGCTTAAAGCAGTTGCAGGTGGTGGTGGTAAAGGTATGCGTGTGGTGAATAGCGCAGATCAACTTGAAAATGCTTATAAAAATGCCAGCAACGAAGCTGCTACGTCTTTCAATAATCCCGATATTTATATTGAAAAATTAGTTGAAGGATCGCGCCATATTGAAATTCAGGTTATTGCTGACAGTTTTGGTAATACAATTCATTTGAATGAAAGAGAATGTTCTACTCAGCGCCGTCATCAAAAACTGATTGAAGAAGCTCCTTCTCCGGTTATTACTCCTGAATTGCGCAAAAAAATGGGAGAAATATCAGCTCAGGGAGCAAAAGCAGTAAATTATGAAGGTCCCGGCACAATCGAATACTTAGTAGATAAAGACTTGAATTTTTATTTCATGGAAATGAATACAAGGATACAAGTTGAACATCCGGTTACTGAAGAGTCTATGGATATTGATTTAATCAAAGAACAAATTTTGATAGCTGCCGGAGAAAAGTTATCTTTGCAGGAAGGCGAACCGCATCAACATTCAATTGAGTGTAGAATTAATGCCGAAGACCCAGATAGAGATTTTATGCCAACTCCTGGCAGAATAGAATCCCTGAATTTTCCGGGTGGCAGAGGTGTTAGAGTGGATTCGCATATTTATGCGGGATACGTAGTGCCTCCAAACTATGACTCGATGCTTGCAAAGCTTATTACTTTTGCGCCTACAAGAGAGGAAGCTATTAAGAAAATGAGCCGCGCGCTGGATGAGTTTATCATAGAAGGCGTTAAAACTACTATTCCTTTCCATAAGGCTATGATGAAAAATCCGGACTTTATCGCCGGAAACATAGACACTAAATACTTGGAAAGAAATGATTGGAAGTCATTCTAATTTACTTATTTAATAACCTATTTCGGAGTATAAAATGAACTTTCCGGAAAACTTAAAGTACACAAAAGATCACGAGTGGATCAAAGTTGAAGGTAATATCGGTACAATCGGTGTAACTGAACACGCTGCAGGCGAACTTGGAGACGTAGTATACGTTGACATTCCAGATGCAGAATTAGAATTTGCTGCTGAAGAATCTTTCGGTACTATCGAAGCTGTTAAAACTGTAGCAGATATGTTTGCTCCTGTTGCAGGTAAAATTGTAGAAGTTAATGAAGCATTGGAAGGTGCTCCTGAAACTGTAAACAGTGATCCTTATGGCGACGGCTGGATCATTAAAATTGAAATCAAAGATATGGCTGAATTAGATAACTTGATGGATGCTGCTGCATACAAAGAGCTTATCGGCTAATCCTTGCTGATCAATAAAAAATAGAAAAGCTCATCAAGTTAATTGATGAGCTTTTTTATTAAAATACAACTCTATTCTATTTTGCAATCACTATTTGTGAAGCATATTTCTTATTTCCTAACTCAATGACCAGTGAATAAGAACCGGAAGCAAGATTCGAAGCATCCAGCTTTATAGATTTTTCGCCTTTGTTGCACATTCCGTCAAAAACTGTGGCAACTAATTGACCTTCCATTCCATAAAGCTTAGCCGTTAAGTTGCTTGCCTGAGTAAGATTAACTGTAACATTAGCTTCTGACTGAATCGGGTTAGGTGAGACTTTAATAAATTCACCACCATCTTCCATTACATAATCATCTATATCTGCATTGCCGAGTACTGGATAAGAATACATTCTTGTATCTGTAGCAACTAAAACAGAATCTAAATCTAATTGAGAAACTGCAGTAGGAGAATATTTAACAGTTACAGAAATGCTATCTCCGGGAGATAGGTAAGAAGAATCATATTCGTCTGAAGTTGAGAAAACTGTTGCGTTTTGCATCAAAATATGATTAATATTGATTTCAGTTTCCCCGGCATTAGTTACAACAACATCTAATTCTTTAGATTGATTTACAAATACAGTTCCAAAGTCAAGCACTTCTGTTCCGCCAAATTCGATTATTTCGTCATTAGAAACTCCTTGTCCGGTAAGTGCAAAGTCAAAAGACAGATATTCGGTTTCTATGCTAAGAGTGTCTGATTCTTGCCCCCTGTGAGTAGGATCAAATTTCACATCCAGTGAGAAGCTTGATCCACTTTTTACTTTACTTGGAATATTTGTCGATTCAATAGTAAAGACTTCATTATTGAACAATAAAATATCTTCAAGTATCACATCCTGTTCAGATTCATTATTAAAGACCAGTGTTTTAGTCAGACTGCTATCAATAAATACTTTGCCAAAAGCAGTATCCTGCTTATTGAGCAAAACGATTTTTTCAGGTTCATAGCTAACGCTGTCCAGAGTAATATTTCCATCGTAATCTACCACGTAGAAATAAGCTTTTGCTTTTTCTTTAGGGTTTTTTACTTCTAAATTTATTTGATAATCGAAATGAGCCTTATAAGTCCATTCATAATCAAGTTGTGGTTCGCTAATATTGTAGGATTTTAAACCAAAATCATCATCAATAATAGTTAAAGGTGTTCCCCAGATGCCGGTATCTACTTGTCTAGGCTCATCATTTTGCTCTTGGCCATTAGTTAATTCTTCTACTGAAATAGACCAGTATGGTTTAGAACCCTTTTTTAGAGTTGCTTCTACTTTAGGTGCTACTGTATCAACTTTATCATTTGGTTTAAACGCCATTGCAGCAGGCCATCCATAAGAGTCCACAGATTTAAATCCATAAATATAACCACCACATTTAGCACCGTTACTTCTGAGTTGGTGTGGACCGGGTGATATCATGAAAGTTGCCCAATATAAATTGGTACCCGGTATTTGATTGGATATAAAACTTGGTATTTTGTATATTATTTCTGTGCCATCAAATGTAATTGATTTCAAACCAAGTTTTTCTGTATCATTTGTATCATGTTTTGCTATAAGACATAAGTAGTTTTCTGCAAAAGACTTATTAGAAGGAGCTTGTACTATTGTATTGCTTACATATTGATCAGTTGCCGTTATTGGCCACATAAAAGGATCAAAGGCACTATTGTCCCATGCAGCTGAATATGAATACTGCATAAGAAAAATTGGTTTATTAGCCTTGAATATTGAAGTACCTGTAATAGACTTAGCTTCTTTGCTAGCTGAAAGAACGTCTGAGTGCTCATTAAAGTCGCCTGCATTTACAAGAGTATCAGTGATGTTACCGAGTAATTCTTTTGTTTCAAAATCAAACCATTTAATATTATAAAAAGTGCTGTCTTCCACAGCCATTACTCTAAATAAATCACCTTTTTTAGATCCTCCTCTCTCAAGTGAAATAGAAGCATATTCTTTACCAAGAGTGTTTGTAGGTTGAATCATGGCACATAAATGGTCTCTACTGGATGGAGTAAAAATTGGAATTACCGTCCTCCAGTGATAAGAAACAATGCCAATAGGTTTGTCTGAACTGATTTTAGTTCCGGAGATGTCAAATTCACCGCAAGTGAGTCCATCAGTTTCTACCTGGTAAACTTCACTTTCGTCGATTTTAAAAGTAATTTGGTCACCGATGGACTCTGGTCTGCCTTTTAACGTTGCTATGTCTGAAGAGCCAACACCTCTGATATCTACAATTACACTTGTATTATCTTTAGAGCCTAATACAAGGAAACCACCGGCAAATTTATTTGTAGAAGTTTCATTATTATCATAATAGCTGCAATGAAGATATTCTTTACCCCAATGTTCCACAGGAATTGCCATATATCCATCTGTAGTGGTATTTTTGGAATTCATAACATATACACTAACGGGTGCGTCCGCTTCAATAGTTACTGTTTTATCAGTTGCGGTAAAAGGTTCGCGGATTTCTGCAACTGATTTAGTTAAGCCAATATTTTCATCTATAACGACAACTTCGCCTGCTCGTAGCCTTTCTTTTTTTATTGAACCCAGAATGTTCATTTCTAAATTTGTGTCGTGGGGACCGGCAACGTAAATTTCAATTGCAGAATCGTCCCATCCAAAACTTGCAGTTTCATTTGGAGGGATAGCTACTATAAATTTGCGTCCCATTTGGTAGTTATTAAGTTTCATATTACTGATCAAGTCAGCTTTAATCTGATTTTTTACATCCTCATTTGCTCTCAGAGCAAAAGGAAATAGTAATAAAAATAAAATCAATAAGAAGTACTTCTTCATTGCATCCTCTAGGTTAAAAGTCTTATAAAATATTCTATTCTTTACTGTGTTTTATATTTGCTCTTTAATACAGCAACTTTCTGACAACAGATATATCTATCGGCAATAATAAAACTTCCAAATATAATAATTCTAATATTAATTATATGGAATAGTGCTATTATATCATAAAAAAAACCGTAAAAATTTCTTCTTACGGTTTAAAAAAATCGGATAGTTAGTGCTTATTTAGCAATCACTATTTGCGATGCATATTTCTTATTCCCTAACTCAATAACCAGTGTATAAGAAGCGGAAGCAAGATTCGAAGCATCCAGCTTTATAGATTTTTCGCCTTTGTTGCACATTCCGTCAAAAACTGTGGCAACTAATTGACCTTCCATGCCGTATATTCTAGCAGTTAAGTTGCTTGCTTTCGGCAAATTCACAATTATATTTCCATCAGTTTGTATCGGGTTTGGTGATACTTTGACAAAATTTGGATCAATTTCATGTACACTTTCATCTATATCTGCACTGCCTGTTACAACGTATGTATAGAGATGATATAAAGTTGTTACTTGAACATAGGCAATATCTAATGCTGAAACTTGTGTAGGTGAATATTTTACTTTAACCGTAATCTTTTCTCCAACCGGAAGAGTAGTGGCATTATGTTCGTCTGAAGTTGAAAAGATAGTTCCATTTTTTATTTCAATTTTTTGAATTTGTACATCAAAATTACTTTCATTTGATATTTCAAATTCCATTTCTTTGGAGTCGTTCACATATACTGTTCCAAAATCAAGACTATCCGTTTCGCCAAAGACTAGTTTTTCTTCAGGTACACTTCCATTTCCTGTAAGTGCATAGTCGAAATCTAAAACGTCAGTTCTAATTCTTATAGTATCTCCTTTTTTTCCTTCTGCATTTGGTGCAAACATTACATCTATTGCAAAAGTAGCGTCAATTCCAAGAGTAGTTGGCAGATTAGTAGTAACTATTGTAAAGTAATCCTCATTAGTAAGTCTAATGTCTTCTATTGATGTTGTTTTATTTGATTCATTTTTGAAGATCAGTATTTTTGTCAAACTACTATCTACATATACATCACCAAAATCGATATCTTGTTAATTTTGTAGAACAATCTTGTTTGGTTCATAACTTAAACTGTCAATTGCTATATTACCTGCGTAATCAAAGACGTAAAAATATGCTTTAGCCGGTTTTTGAGGATCAACCAAATCAATGTCGACGATATAATCACTATGTGGAATTTGCTGCCAAAAGAATTCTGGAAATGGATCATAAAAGTTGTAAGAATTGTAACCATAAGTACTATCTAATAAAGTGAGAGGTGAATCCCAAACTTGAGTGTCTTCATAAATTACTTCGCCACTATCGTCATATCTGTTATCCTGAACTCTAATATTCCATCTGGTTACATTTTGAGAGTCCTTAGCGATTGTAATTATAGGAGGCAATGTGTCAATTTTGTTCTTGTCTTTAAATGACATTGTAGCAGGCCATCCATAAGAATTAATAGATTGGAATCCATAAATATATCCGGAAAATTCTATTCCATTACCTTCTATCTTATGTGCTCCATTTGAGATAGGAAATCTAGCCCAATATAATTGAGTTCCTGGTATTCTGTTTTCTGTAAAGCTTGGTACTTTATTAACTATGTAAGTGCTGTCAATTTTAAGAGATTTTAAATCTTCTTTGTGTATATCTGTAGAATCATGAATTGCAATCAAATTCATATAATTATCTGTATAGCTTTTATCCAATGGAGCTTGGATAATAGTTGAGTTTGAGTAATGGCTAATAGGAGGAACAACAAACATAAATGGATCAAAAGATGTTTGATCCCATCCGGCAGAGTAAGAATATTGCATTAGTAATATTGGCTTATCTGATTGAAATACCGATGTTCCTGTAATTGATTTAGCATTAGCCGAAGTAGTAAGTATTGAAGATACTTCCTGAAAATCTCCAGCTTTAACCAAAACTCCGGCAACTGAATTTAGTAATTCTTTAGTCTCGAAATCATACCATTTTATATTATAAGTAGTAAAATCTTCTACAGCTACGAGTCTAAATAAGTCTCCTTTTTTAGAACCTTCTCTTTCTAAAGCTATTGAAGCAAATTCTGTCCCTAAGTTTTTTACTGGTGGAATCATTTCACACAAATGATCTCTACTGGAAGATGTAAAGATTGGAATGACTGTTCTTTGGTGATATGATATAACACCAATGGGGTTATTCGCAGTAATTTTACTTCCGGTAAGATCAAATTCACCTCTAGTTAGTCCATCTGATTCAACTTGATAGACTTCGCCTTCATCTAATCTAAAAGAGAGCTTACTGCCAATGGATTCAGGCTTACCGTTTAATGTTGCAATTGCATTGCTTCCGTAGCCTCTCAACTCAACTTCAACATTTGTTTGATCAACAGAACCTAAAACTAGGAATCCTCCGGAAAAAGGACTTGTTTTAGATTCATAATTATCATAATAGCTGCAATGTAAATATTCCTTGCCCCAAAAATCAACCGGAATTGCCATGTAGCCGTCAGATGTTGCTGATTTTGAATTAAGTACATATACACTAACAGGCGAATCTGCTTTTATGATTACAGTATTGTCTAAAGCTTTGTTAGGGTCTCTAATTTCAGCGCTCGTTTTGGTAAAACCCATAGTCTCATCAACAACGAATACATCATTCGGGCGTATTATTGCTGCACCTTTAGAACCAAAAATAGATAGCTCAATATTGGTATAAGTTTTAGCTGCTATGTATATTTCAATTGCAGAATCACTCCAGCCATATCTAGAGCTTTCATTAGGAGGGATAGCTACAATGTATTTATATCCCAGCTGATAGTTGTCAATTTTGCCTGATTTCAATAAATCTTGTCTGAGTTTTTGTATGACTTCATCGTTTGCTTTAAGTATAAAAGGAGTCATCAGTGCTAAAAATAATATTAGAATGTACTTTTTCATTTTATTCTCAATTTCATAATCTTATATCTGTTCTTGAGTTTAATTCCCTACCTTGTATAAAGGTCATATTTGTATGTTCAATTTAATAATAATCTTGTCATCTATTTTGTTATTACAATTTGTGAAGCATATTTCTTATTCCCTAACTCAATAACCAGTGTATAAGTTCCGGAAGCAATATTCGAAGCATCCAGTTTGATAGATTTTTCGCCTTTGTTGCACATCCCATCAAAAATTGTGGCAACTAATTGACCTTCCATGCCGTATATTCTAGCCGTTAAGTTGCTTGCTTTTGGCAAATTAACTGTAATATTTGCTTCTGATTGTATCGGGTTTGGTGATACTTTTATAAACTCACCAGTATCATCCATAATATAATCACCATCGTCAGCTTTGCCCATAATCGGATATGTATAAGTCGAATTATCTGTAGTTATTATTAAACTATCTATATCCATAGAAGATTTTGAAGTAGGTGAATAGCTTATAGAAATAGAAACTGACTCTCCAGCTGCAATTTCATCGATAATTGTCGAATTATCTATTGAGAACATCTCATTGTATTTCAAATTTATGCTTAGAATAGAAATGTTATTATTTCCGGTATTTCTAATCTTCAGCATTTCTGTTTTGTTATTATTAATTGCAACCGTTTCGAAATCTAATACATCACCATTTTCAAACTCTAATGACTCCTTGTTTGAATTAGCTTTTCCTGTCAGTTCTAATGATAAAGTTTTTATGCTTGTTTTAATTACTAATGTTGCGTGCTCAGTTCCTTCTAATGAAACTGGTGCATATTCAACTTGAAGTTTAACCTTCTCTTTAGTTGCAATTTGAGTAGGAACATCATCTGTATTTAAGCTAAAGCTGTTACTTCCATTAATCATTATAGATTCAATCATAATATCAGAATCTGATTGGTTTTCAAATACTAACTCTTTCGATAGACTGGTATTGACAGTAACTTCTCCAAAGTCAGAATCCTGTTGATTTAGTAGCACAATGATAGACGGTTCGTAAGACACACTGTCGATTGAGATATTCCCATAGTCATCGACAACATAGAAATATGCTTTTGCAAATTTATTCAAATCTTCAACTTCCAAATATACATTGTAATCATAATGAGGACCATATTGCCAAATAAAATCAATCTCAGGTTCTTTGACATTCTCTGAAATTAAGCCGTATTCGTTTTCAATCAGAGTGAGAGGGGTATTCCAAATGCCTGAATCTTCTTGACGAACTCCGTTATTTTGTCCGGAATTTGTAAGTTCTTCAACATGTATAATCCATTGTGCAGCATTGTTTGGATTCATAGAAACAGTTAATTGTGGAGCGACTGAGTCTACTACATCTAATGGTCTGAATGACATAGCTGCCGGCCATCCATAATTATCAATTTGTGTATAACCATATTCAAATGCAGTGAATTTAATTCCGTTTCCTTTGATTTCATGAGCACCTGGATTAACGGCAAACCTTATCCAGTATAGATGAGTACCCGGTATGTTATTAGATAAAAAGTCAGGTGCGATATTTACTATATTGCTACCGTCGAAGCTTAGTGATGCCAGATCCTCCATGTTTACATCATTTGGATCATGTTCTGCAATAATGTTGATATAGTGTGCTAAGAAAGAATCATTCGTAGAAGTCTGAAAAACTGAGTAGCTCACATATTGTTCCACTGAAGGCACAACAAGCATGCATGGATCAAATGATGATCCATCCCACGCAGCTGAGTAAGTATATTGCATCAATAAAATAGGCTTGTCTGATTCGAATACAGAAGTTCCGGTAACTGACGAAGAATCAGGATCCATTACTTTAACAGATGAAATATCATCAAAATCGCCTGAATTATGTAAAGTACCGAATGTTTCCCCTCGCAATATACTAGTATTAAAATCATACCATTTGACAGTATAATTTGTATTATCTTCTACTGCTACGATTCTGAATAAATCACCTTTAGTAGAACCTTCTCTATCTACAGCTATAGAAGCAAATGTAGTACCAAGACTATTTACAGGTGGAAGCATTTCGCAAAGATGGTCACGATTAGATGTTGCAAATATGGGAATAACTGTTCTTTGGTGATACGAAATCAAACCAATCGGGTTGCTTGAACTAATATTGGTACCTGTTATATCAAAAACACCACGAGTTAGTCCATCAGTTGCTACATGATAAACTTCCCCTTCATTAATAGCAAAGCTAAACATATCTCCTATAGATTCATTTCTATCTTTTAAAGTGGCTACGGAGTCGGAACCTATACCTTTAACTTGAACATTTACTTGTGTATTGTTGACCGATCCTAATACTAAGAAACCACTATTGAACTGGTTGGAATCAGCTTCAAAATTATCGTAGTAGCTGCAATGAATGTATTCGTTACCCCATCTTTCTACCGGGATGGCCATATATCCATCTGTAGTTGCTTCTTTTGAAGACATCACGTAAACACTTATCGGTACATCCGATTCAATAGTAATAGTTTTATTGAGTGCCGTATTTACTTCTCTTACTTCAGCAGAATCATGTGTTAATCCGAAGTCTTCGTTTATTGTTAATACTTCACCTGCAGCAAGCTGTTCAGTTATTGAATTACCTAAGATATTAATATTAAGGTTCGCATCCTTATTGCTTGCTATATATATTTCGACAAAAGCATAAAAAGACTCAAATTGTTCAGCTTCATTCGGTGGTATAGCAAGAATAAATTTGCGACCCATTTGCTCGTTTTTTAATTCCATTTTGCTGATTAAATCTGCTATGATGTTCTGTTTAAGCACATCGTTAGATCTAAGTAGATATGGAGTTAGCATCAAAAGTACAAAAAGTAGTATGTTTTTTTTCATGATTATCTCAACTGAATTGATTGATAAAACTGTCAATAATTGTCTAAAGTTATTTTGAAATAACTATTTGCGATGCATATTTCTTATTGCCTAATTCAACAACCAGTGTATAAGAACCGGAAGCAAGATTCGAAGCATCCATTTTGATAGATTTTTCGCCTTTGTTGCACATTCCATCAAAAATTGTGGCAACTAATTGACCTTCCATGCCGTATATTTTAGCCGTTAAGTTGCTTGCCTGAGTAAGATTAACTGTAACATTAGCTTCTGATTGAATCGGATTAGGAGAGACTCTGATGATATTAGAATTTGCTTCAAATACACTTTCTTTATCATCTGCTTTACCAAATACAGGATAAGCATATACTGCGTTAGAGGTTTTTACGATAAGTGAATCTATGTCATAATCTGAAACAACCTTAGGTGAATATTCCAAAGTTACTTTAATTTTTTGATCAATAGACATAGTTGAAGAGTTATGCTCATTTGAAGTTGAAAATATACTTCCTTCCTTCATACTTATCTTTTGAATGTTTATGTCTTCTAATCCGTCATTTATGAATTCTACTTCTAATTGTCTAGTCTTGTTTATTGGAACTGTTCCAAAACTAAGAACATTTGATACTACACGCTCAAAAGTTTCAACGTCAGAAAGTGATCTACCTCTGAGTGACCATTTGTGTTCCAGATTCTCAGTTATAATGTACAGCTCTGTTATATCATTTTTCATGATTTCAGTAGGAGCATAAATTACATCAAATGAATATGTAGCTCCATCTTTTACTTTTATAGGGAATTCTGCATTTTGCAATTTGAAACATTCTCTTCCAATAAGGCTGACTGCCATTATATTATAATCAGTTCCGGAATTATTAGTAAATACTAGAGTATTTTTTTTGGAGGTATTTACATGAATCTTTCCAAACATAGTGTCTAAAGGATTGTTTAGCTGAATTGTATTTGGAAAATACTGAACTTTTCCCAGTGTAATGTTTCCGGCTTTGTCTACTATGTAAAAGTTAGCTTCTGCTTTCTCGTTTTTGTCTAACACCTGAATAGTAAACTCATAGTCATCATTTCCTTTGCTGTCGTCATGCCAGGAAGATTTTAAAGTCGGCTGTTTGAAGTTGTATGTATTTAGTCCATATTCTCCGTAAAGCATAGTAAAAGGCTTATTCCAAACTTTAGAATCTTCAAAGATTTTATCATCATTATTATAATATCTATCTTCCTGCACTCTAATATTCCATATGCCTTCTTGTGTATAGGAATTTTTATAAGTAACTTTTGGTGCTAAGGTATCAATTTTATCTAAAGGTTTACTAGCCATAGCTGTCGGCCAGGCATAAGTATCAACAGACTTGTGACCATACATATAACCTGCAAATTTGACTCCATTACCTTTTAGAGTATAAGTGTTATTGTTCACTTCGACTCGTGCCCAGTATAAATCTGTTCCCGGAATTTGATTTTGAGTAAAACTAGGTACTATATCAATTAGTTTTGTATTGTCCAATATAATAGATTTCAAATCAGACATTTCTTCATCATTCGGATCATGAATTGCGATTATAGTTAAGTAATTGTCTTTAAAAGCTTTGTTTGCTGGCGCATTAATTAAAGCATGTGTAACATACTGATCAAGTGGAGGTACAACTGTCATACATGGATCAAAACCGGAGTTATCCCATGAATCTGAGTAAGAATATTGCATAAGTAATATTGGTTTGTCAGATTCGAATATTGAGGCACCGGTGATGGAATTAATATTGGCATCTGGGGTTAATGCAGAAGAAATATCCTCAAAATCGCCTGCGTGATCTAAAATTCCATGTATGTCATTAATCAAAGCATCTGATTCAAGCTCATACCATGTCGCAGAAAAATTTGTATTGTCTTCTACTGCAACTATTCTAAATAAATCACCTTTTTTAGACCCATTCCTATCCATTGAAATGGAAGCATATTTGCTTCCTAAAGCACTGGTTGGTGGAATCATTTCGCATAAATGATCTCTTGAATCAGGAGCGAAAATTGGCAAGCTTGTACGTGTGTGATATGATATAAGTCCCACCGGTTTATCAGAAGTAATGAGTGTACCGCTGATATCGAACTCTCCTTTTGTTAATCCGTCGCCTTCTATTTGATAGACTTCACCTTCATCAATTAGGAAAGTGATTTTATCTCCAATTGACTCCGCTCTGCCTTTTAAAGTGGCTATTTGACTGCTGCCAACACCTCTCAAATCAACATTTACCCGGGTTTTATCTTCAGAACCTAATACAAGGAAACCGCCTGGAAATTTTCTGGTATCATCTTCATAATTATCATAATAGCTACAGTGCAGATATTCTCTTCCCCAATTTTCCACTGGAATAGCCATATAGCCATCTGTAGAGGTAGATCTGCTATTCATAACATAAACGCTGATAGGATTGTCAGCTTTAATTGTTATTGTCTTGTTTGAAGTTGTGTTAGGAGTTCTTACTTCTGCGATTTCTTCGTCTAATCCCATTTTATCATCAATAACCAGATAACCATTTGCGAGAACTGACTCTTTTACA
This sequence comes from Kapaibacterium sp. (SeqCode), assembly GCA_965140345.1. Classification (GTDB taxonomy): domain Bacteria; phylum Bacteroidota; class Ignavibacteria; order Kapaibacteriales; family UBA2268; genus JBFHIJ01. Next base: position 609,982 of record OZ223200.1, on the reverse strand, counting down.
GATGTCCCGAATATATTGATATCTAAATTCGTAAAAACATTTGATGATACATATATTTGCAAAGCATTGTCGTCAGATTGATGAGTTTCGGCTTCATTTGGAGGAAATGCGAGTATGTATTTATACCCCATTTGATAGTTGTCAATTTCCATATTTTCAATCAAATCTGCTTTGATTTGTTGCTCAATTGAATCATCTGAAAAAGCAATTGTAGAAAATATAAGGAATAAAAAAATATTAAGTAGAATTCTATTCATATTGCACTCCTGGGAATTGAATGATTAATTGATATTAAAATTCGCCAAGCTTAAACCAAAATAATATTGATCTTAAGCTTGACAAATTGTTTGAACTAGAAGCTCCCTTCGCTAAGTGCTAAAAGGAAGCTTCAGTTTGGAGCCAAATATTGTTGGATATATTATTTACTTATAATCACTTGAGTAACATATTTTTTGTTGTCAAATTCAATTGTAAGTGAATATGTTCCTGAAGCAATTCCTGTTGTACTCAGATTGAAAGATTTTTCTCCCTGTTCGCACATTCCGTCAAATAATACTTTAACTAGCTGGCCTTCTGTGCCATATAGTCTAGCTTTTAAGTGTGTAGCTATTGGTAAGTTTATTTTTATACTTGCATTACCTTGGATTGGGTTAGGTGAAATACTAACTAAATCTCTGCTTGCTTCTAATACACTGTTCTCTTCATCAGCTGTACCCTCTAATGAGTATTTGTAAGTTTTCTTCGCTGTTTCAATTATTAGAGTGTCAGTTTCTTTGCCAATAACATCTACTGGTGAGTATGTCACATCGATTGATAAGTCTTCTCCTACACCAAGAGTTGTTCCGCTAGCACTGTTATCAGCATGGAAATAAGTATCATCAACAAGTGAAATAGAGATTATTTCTATATCTACTTCACCACTATTGTTTACATTAACAGATTGAGTTGAAGTTTGATTTAGTAAAACAGATCCAAAGTCAAGTCCATTTGGGTTTTCAAAAGCAAGAGTTTCTTCATCAGAGAACGCTTGACCATTGAGTTCCCATGTATATATAAGATTATCCGTTTTGATAACTAGTTCTGCTTCATCATAAGTTGAGTTGGATGTAGGAGCATACTCAACATCTATAGAGAATGTAGAACCAAGCTCTACTTCAGCAGGTAGTTTTTCAGGATCAATAGAGAATGCGTCATTCCCGATTATCTCAACTGAAGTTAAATTGTAATTTACTTTTGATGTGTTTCTAAATTCTAGAGTATGAGTCACTTTGTTATTGAGAGCGACTTCATCAAAATCAGTTTCGTCTTCATTATTGATTACCATCAAATTAGGGAAATATTTCAAATTGCCTAAAGTGATATTTCCTGCATAATCCGCAACATAAAAATTAGCTTCAGCTTCTTTATATTCATCAGTAACTTCCAATGTAACAGTATAATCATCGTGTGCGCCGTATTCCCAATCAAAATCAATACTAGGTTTGTTAAAGTTATAAGTATTTAAACCGTAGTTGTCATAAATCATTGCCAATGGTTCGAACCAAATCTTCGAATCTTTAGCATTAATATTGCCTCCCGTTGAAGTTCTGTTGTCTTGGATGTGAATCTCCCAGGATCCTGAGTTGTTATTAACATTGTCATAAGACATAGAAGGAGGCATTTCATCAACTTCATCCAAAGGTCTGCTTGCTAACGCAGCCGGCCATCCATAAGAATCTACAGCTTTAAATCCGTAAATGTATGAGCCGAATTTTACGTCACCATTACCAGTGATTGTATGAGGACCAGGAGCAATAGCAAATCTTGCCCAGTACAAATTAGTACCAGGTATCTGGTTGTTTGTCAGACTTGGAACTTTATTCACTACTTTTATTCCGTCAAACTCTAATGAAAGAAGACCTGCTTTAGTTGGATCAGAAGGATCCTGATAAGCAATAATATTTATGAAATTTTCTGCAAAAGATTTATTCGCAGGAGCTTGAACAATTGCGTGAGTAACATACTGTTCCTGAGGAGTAACAACCCACATAAAAGGATCGTACATAGATTCGTCCCAACCACCGGAATAAGAATATTGCATAAGTAAGATAGGTTTATCTGCTTCGAATACAGAAGTACCTGTTATAGAACCTTGAGCAGAAGTATCTGGATATAAAGCCGGAGAAATATCGTGGAACTCACCTGCTTCTTTAAGAATACCCAGCTTAGTGCCTAACACTTTTTTTGTTTCGCAATCATACCACTTTACTTCATAACTTGTTTGAGGATTTATAGCTACTAGGCGGAACAAATCGCCTTTGTCAGAGCCATTTCTTTCAGTAGCAACTGAAGCATATGTATTACCTAAAGTACGATTTGAAGGTATCATTTCTGATAAATGATCTCTTGAAGAATTCATAAGTATAGGAATAACAGCACGCCAGTGATATGAAATAACTCCAATTGGTTTGTTAGAGCTTATTTTTGTTCCTGTGATATCGTATTCACCTCTGGTCAAACCATCTGTTTCTATTTGATAAACCTGACCGGCTCCAATGTCAAAAGTGAATCTGTCACCTATAGTTTCAGTTCTGTTTTTTAAAGTAGCAATATTTTTTCCAATACCTCTTAATTCAACATCAACCTTGGTGTTTTTTTCTGAACCAAGTACTAAGAATCCACCTGAAAATTTATTTATCTTAGATTCATAGTTGTCGTAGTAGCTGCAATGAGTATATTCTTTGCCCCAATGCTCAACCGGGATAGCCATATATCCATCTGAAGTTGTAGCTTTTGAGTTCATTACATAAACACTGATCGGAGAATCAGCACTAATAGTTATAGTTTTGTCTGATGCATTATTCGGTTCTCTAATTTCAGCACTCTGTTTATAAAGAGCCATATTATCATCGATGACTAAGACATCATTAGCTTTGATAGTTTCATGGAATAACTTCCCAAATACACTAATATCCACATTAGTGTTAGTTGCGGCTGCTACGTATACTTCTATTGCAGAGTCCATCCAAGGAAACGAAGCCGTTTCATTTGGAGGAATAGCAATAATGTACTTTTTCCCTAGCTGATAAGTACCAACTTTAAACTGTTGAATCAAATCTTTTTTGATTTGCTTCTTAACTGTATCATCTGCTTGTCCCGTAAAAGGAATGATAAGTGTTAATAAAATAAGTAAAATAACTTGTTTCATGACAGATTCCTAAATATTGTTATATAGTGTTTAGTATTAAAGACAAACCAAAGCGCAAAAAGTTTCGCAAAAAAAAATAAAAAATCTTAAAACCATGTGAAAGTTGATACTGATAAATGATGTCTATCTTAATATTTGGATGAAAAAAAATCACTAATAGTTAGTATGATCCCAACTATTAGTGATTCAAAAGTTTATTGATCTTTTTACCGTGCAATTATTATTTTTGAAGTATATATCTTATTATCAATCTCAATAAACAAGGTATATGTACCGGGGACAATATTAGTTGCATCTAAAGTAAATTCTTGATTGTTTCCGGGAGCGTCGTAATTTGCTACAGTTAGAACTTTCTTGCCTTCTAAGTTGCACAAATATATTTTTAAATATTTGTATGAATATGTTGTAATTTCTATTTTGGCTTGCCCGGCTATCGGGTTTGGTGCAACTTTAATGATTGAATTGTCGAATTCCTGGACGCTCTCATCTATATCAGCTTTTCCTATGATAGGATAAGTGTAGTTAGCTTTACTCGTTTTTATGATTAAAGAATCTGAATCCATATTTGATACAGCAGTAGGGGAGTAGACAACCTTTATTGCACGGCTTTCCCCTGGTTGTAATAAAGTATTACTGTAGTCATTGGTGAAGTGATATAAAGAAGAGTCTTGTAGGTTTACTTCTTTAATACTAATTTCAATCTTGCCGATATTTTTAATAGATAAAGACTTTGTTTTTGACTCACCGACTTTCAATAAGCCAAAGTCCAGCATTTTAGCGGTTGGGAACTCTAATACTTCTACATCTTCAAAAGAACTACCTTGTAGCTCCCATTGATATTTAATATTATCAGTTTCTATATACAGCATCGCTTTGTCCAAGCTTGATATCACCTGAGGAGAATAATCTAGAGTGATAAATAAGCTGTCATCCTTCTTCAAAACAGTTGAATTTTCTATGTTTTTTATAGAATAATTATTTTGATTAGATAGTAAAATGCTGTGTATTTTGAAATCTACTCCCGAAGTATTTACAAAAGCCAATACTTTCTCTTTGGATTCTTTTACGGGTATCTTTCCGAAGTTTATTACACTATCTTTACAGTATAACAAATTAGGTGTATAGCTAACACTATCAATTGTAATATTACCAGCGTAATCCGCTACGAAAAACTTAGCAGAAGCAGGTTTATAAATATCCTCAACCTCTAATTTAACATTATAGTTGTCATGAGCTTCAAATTTCCAGTCAAATTCTGTTTCAGCTTGTTTAAAGTTATAAGATTCAAATCCAAACTCATCATTAAGCATAGTTAGTGGCTCAAACCATATTTGTGAGTCTTTATAAGTGATTTCATCTATTTCGAAATATCTATTATCTTTAATATTAAATTCGAATATTGTAGGGTTAGGATTTTCACCGATCTTGGTTATTTCAGGTTTCATTGTGTCTTTTTCGAACTTACTTTTATACGATGCGGCAACAGTAAAACCATAATTATTATTTTTTACTATTCCATACTGGAATGCTGTGAACTTAACAATACCATCGCCGTAAATATAATGGGTACCTGTCGGCATGTTTAGCCTTAGCCAATATAAATTAGTACCTGGTATTCTATTCGTAGAAAATGTAGGGTATGTATTTGTCAAAGAATTTCCGTCTAGCATTATAGAGTTTAACCTTTCGTTTATATTATCTCCTTCCTCTACTTTTGCTATTAGGGTTAATTTGCAATCTATCAGGCTAGTAGGCGGTGTTTGTATAACTGTGTGAGTAATATATTGATCAATAGCTGGCACAGAAAGCATAAAAGGGTCATAGTTTTTACCATCCCACTCACCGGAATATGCATACTGCATAAGCATAATTGGTTTGTCTGATTGAAATATTGAAGAACCGGTAATGGAGTATGCGTTTGCGGTAGCGGACTTCACTGAAGAAATTTCCTGGAAATCTCCTGCTTTTTTAAGTATACCAGATTTACTGTTTATCATTTTTTTTGTGTCTAAATCATACCATTTGACACTAAAAGAAGTGTTGTCTTCTGTTGCAATTATGCGAAATAAGTCTCCTTTGTCTGATCCTTCTCTGTCGAAAGATATAGAGGCATATTCTGTCGATAAACTTTTCACAGGACTCATCATTTCACACAAGTTGTCTCTAGAGGAAGTCATAAAAATAGGAATTACTGTGCGAAGATGATAAGATATTACTCCAACAGGTTTATCTGAATTTATAGCTGTTCCTGTTAAGTCATACTCTCCAATTGTTTTACCGTCTGAGGCAATTTGATACACTTCACCTTCATCTAAATTAAAAGAAATCTGATCTCCTATTGATTTTGACAGATCATTTTTAATTGTGGCCAGGTTTTTATCTCCAACTCCTCTCAAAGTTACTTCTACCTTAGTGTCATCTTCTGATCCAAGAATTAAGAAACCTCCTGAATACTCATTTGTAGGTGTTTCGTTGTAGTCATAGTAAGAACTATGAATATAAGAAGTTCCCCACTGCTCCACAGGGATTGCACAATAGCCTTCACCAGTTGTAGATTTGAGATTAAAAACTGACACTGCAACCGGAACATCTGCTTCAATTTTGATTGTTTTTGTAGTAGCAAGATTATATTCCCTGCATTCAGTAGTAGATTTATTAAGCCCCATAGTTTCGTCAATCTTTAGAATATCGCCTGCAGCTATCTTAGTTTGAGATTTTACCCCAAGTATATTCAGCTTAACAAATGCATCTGTTTTTGCTGAAATATGGATTTCTATTGATGCATCTGCCCAGCCAAAATAGGCAGTTTCATTTGGAGGAATGGCAATTATATATTTAGATCCAATATTATAATTGCCGACTTTAAATTGACTTATAAGTTGAGCTTTAATCTGTTCAGTTACATTGTCTGACGCATTTAGACCAGAAAAGAATAGAACAGAAAAAACAAAGAGTATAACAAACTTTTTCATAAACTCTCCTGATAGTTTAGAGTGATCAATATTAAACTAACAATAATTTATGTAAAAAGTTTCAGTAAGTACGTAAAATAAAAACAATATTGCGATAAATGAGGATTTTAATGATGCTGCGCCAATCAAATTTGATAAAAAAAAACCGCAGAATAAATTCCGCGGTTTGAAAATAAAGCATAAATAAACTATCTTATTTTGCAATAACAACCTGAGTTGTATACTTGTTATTGTTTAATTCAATCACAAGTGTGTAAACACCTGACGCTAAACCATTAGCATCAAGTTTAATATTTTTTTCACCCTGATTGCAAAGTCCGTCGAAAAGCTTATTAATGTGTTGTCCGTCATTTGCAAAAATATTTACTCTTATATCAGAAGCTTTTTGAAGATTGATAGTAATATTCGCTTCCGATTGAATCGGATTAGGAGAAACAGTAATAAAATCACTGTCAATTTCCATAACACTAATCTTAGGATCTGCTATACCTTTAACCGGGTAAACATATTGAGCATTAGAAGTCTTAACGACCAATGTATCTCTATCCATATCAGATTTCACAGTAGGAGCATAGGTTATTTCTATATTAGTTGAATTACCAGTGCTTAAGCTTGTTCCGTCGTGAGTAGTAGGAGTTGAATAGATTGATCCATTTTTCATATAAACAGATTCAATATCAATATTAGTTTGTCCATTATTTGTAATGGTAGCATTTTTATTCTTAGTATCATCTACAGTTACTTTACCAAAGTCCAGTATATTGTCGCCTTCAAAGACCAATATTTCTTCATTTGAAAATGCAGAACCTGTCAAATCCCAAGTATGTGTAAGGTTATCAGTTACAATTGTTAAAGTTGCTTTGTCATTATTCGAGATGGAAATTGGAGCATAAACAACTTCAATTTCAAGTGTAGAATCTTTCTTAAGAATATCTAAATCAGGATAGTCAACAATACTGAATATTGATCCTCCGGAAAGATAGATATTTTTAACCATATAATCTACTTCCGAAGAGTTTTTAAAAGTAAACTTATTTGTTTTAGTTTCTTTTATTGGAAGTTTTCCAAAATCAAGCGATTGTGGCGTAACCAAGCTCATCGTATTAGGATAATATTGAATTTTTCCTATAGCAATGTTTCCTACATAATCAGCTACATAAAAGTTAGCTTCTGCGTATTTTGTTGTGTCTTCTACATCAAGATTTACGATATAATCGTCATGACCTTCAAATTTCCATTCGAACTCAGTATAAGGTTCTTTGAAATTTACAGTATTAAAACCCTGATTAGTGTCAAGTAATGTTAATGATTTAAACCATACTTTTGTATCTTCATAGTAGAAGTCTTCAATTTCACCCGGAAGTTTTCTATTTTCTTCAATACGTACTTTCCATTTTTTAGGGTAAGGAATATCTTTTATTATAGAAATTTTTGGAGCCATGGTATCTGCCCTGTTTTCAGGTTTATAAGCCATAATCGAAGCAGAACCATAGTTATTAAAAGATGTTTTACTTTGCACATAAGCACCAAACTCGACACTGCCATCACCTTGAATGTCGTGTGAACCGGTTGCTATTGATATTTGAGCCCAGTATATGGAAGTTCCCGGTACTTTATTGGATAAAAGTGTAGGATACTTTTGATCGAGATACTGGCCGTCTAATTTAACAGATTTCAAACCAGTTAGAGATTTGTCTTCCGGGTCTGTTTTAATTAATAAGTGCAAATGGTTTTCAGAAGCTCCATCCAAATCCGGTGCTTGAACTATAGCATGAGTTGTATATTGATTAGTAGGTGGAACCAACCACATAAATGAATCATAACCGGAATCATCCCAATACCTTGTATATGAATATTGCATCAGCTGAATAGGCTTAGTTGCTTCAAATACAGATATACCTGTTATTGACTTGTCGTCATCAGATACAGACATAACAGAAGAATATTCTTCAAAATCACCTGCTTTAGCGATGACAAGAGATTTGCTTCCCAACAATTCTTTAGTGTCAAAATCATACCATTTTAATGTCACATTAGTGTTGTCTTCTGTCGCAAGCATGCGGAACATATCACCTTTTTTAGAGCCGTTTCTGACCATTGAAAGTGAAGCATAATGAGTTCCTAATGTGTTAACCGGAGGTAACATTTCAGATAGATGTTTCCCGATGCCTCCTAATACCAACGCAGGTATAAGAGCTCCTTCATGATAAGAAATAACCCCAACGGGTTTGGTAGACGTAATCTGAGTGCCTGTAAGGTCATAGGAACCTTTCGTTTCGCCATTACCAGCTATTTGATAAACTTCACCTTCATTAAGTTTGAAAGTGATTATATCGCCAATAGTTTTTGAAGCATCATTTTTTAAGTTTCCGTTACTTGTGCTTGATCTTCCTTGAAGCTTTACAGTTACATTTGTTCCTTTTTCAGAACCAATAATCAAAAAACCGTTACTATATTGGTAGAAACTTGATACACCATTATCATAATAGCTACAGTGTCTGTATTCATTACCCCAAAATTCTACCGGAATGGCTTTATATGAATCTGAAGCATTTGATTTTGCATTTAGTACGTACACACTGACTGGCATGTCAGCTTCTATAGTAATAGATTTATTTGACTTAGTATTATATTCACGACATTCTGAAGTGGTAGAGCTTAGTCCTGAATTTTCGTCTAAATAAATAGTCTCACCTGCTTTAACTGATTTTTTAATATTAGAACCCAAAATATTTATATTCAGGTTTGCATCAGTTTTGGAAGAAATACTGAGTCTAACCGTGCTTTCTCCCCACGAACCTTCTCTACCATTAGGGGGAATCGCTATTATATATTTTTGGCCTTCATGATAGTTCCCTATCATAAAATTTTCTTCCAAATCAGATTTGATTTCACTTACAATATTTTCTTGCGCACTAACAGAAAATAAGTAGGAAAATGCAGTAATTATAATTAGTAGTACAGTCCTCACAATTGGCTCCTTGTTTTTAAGATAAAACTACTTAAAACAACAGTTATTCCGTTGAAAAGTTACATTAGTCTTTGAAAAAAAACAGTTTGGAAATATATTAGAGTTGGATATCTTGCAACATGTATTTATACTGACGAATATAATTAAAGTATTGTTATAGTTGTATATATATTCATAGTATTACTCAAACCAATCTGCTCTTTAAATTTCGTATTTACTCTACATATTTTTTGGAGTTAAGGCAATGAATTAGCATTTATCTGAACGTTGTATCAATTATTTTGTATATGTTTGTACTGTTATTTAAAACTCATATTAATTATATCATAAAGGCATCTTATGCTTGAGAAATGTCAGAGACTAAAAGGCAGTATTGTGGCTTTATATGTTATTCTTTTCGGATTACTTTTTCCTGAACTTGCGATCTCAGGCGATATTTCAGGAACAGTTAAAGAGGAAAAATCTGGGGAATATATTATAAATGCTACAGTTGCGCTGTATAAAGATAGTATTTATAAAGGTGTAAAACCAGTTACAGGTGCTTATACTAATAAATTTGGATTTTTCTCAATTCCCAATGTTAAGGCTGGTAAATATAAACTTCTCTTTTCGAGAGTAGACAAGAATCCAACTGTTTATGATATTAATATGGAAACTGAAGATATTTCTTTAGCCGTTGAAATGACTGACAAGAATTCACAAACTGAAACTGTAGTTGTGGAAGCTAAAAGAGAAATTAAGTCCACAAGAACGATTAGTTCTGTGGAGATCCGTCCTGAATTTGTTAGTAAAATGCCTTCGATTGGAGGTGAAACTGATATTTTTAGAACACTTCAACTGCTTCCGGGAGTTCAGCAAAATTCAGAGCTTTCTAGTGGATTATATGTAAGAGGGGGGAGTCCTGATCAAAATCTAACCTTGTTGGATGGAGTTATAGTTTATAATCCATCTCACTTAGGGGGTTTCCTCAGTTCATTTAATTCTGATGCTATTCGTAATATCAATCTAATAAAAGGTGCTTACCCTGCCGAATATGGTGGCAGAATTTCTTCTGTCCTAGATATGAGTATGAAAGAAGGTACTAAAGAGAAAATAACAGGGCAGGGTGGAGTTAGTATGATAAGCTCACGTCTAACTGTAGAAGGGCCTTTGAGTGAAAATTCAACTTTTATGATTTCAGGTAGAAGGATGTACTTGGATTTGCTTCTCGCCTTTGCTAATGAAGATGAAGCCCCTCAATATTATTTCTATGATTTAAACGCGAAGACAAATATACAGCTTGGTAAAAATGATAGACTTTTTATTAGTGGATACTTTGGTAGTGATGTATTAAACGCACCTGAAGATGATTATGACGATGATGATTTTTCTATTGATTGGGGAAATCAGACAGCTAACATTCGTTGGTTGCATATTGCCTCACCGAAACTCTTTACTAATTTCTCTCTTATCTACACTAAATACAATTTTAAATCAAAACTTGAAGAGAAGGGGAAATCTCCATTTCAAACTCAAAGTGGTATCGAAGATTTTATGTTTAAAGCTGAAGCTGAGTATTTTCCGACAAAAAATCATAATATAAAGTCCGGGATCGAAGCGATTTATCACAAATTTAAGATCAATACATTAGAAGGTTTTGATGAAAGCATTGATGAAATATTTAGGGAGCCAAGGAATATTAACTCTACGGATATTTCACTGTATCTGCAAGATGAATGGAAAGCTACTGATAATTTTACAACTAATTTGGGACTTAGAGCTAACTATTTCACTTCAGGTGGTTACTTTAATGTAGAACCCAGACTTTCCGGCACTTATGATTTAGGGGGGCAAAATATATTAAAAGGAGCACTGGCATGGTGCCATCAGCCAATGCACTTACTTTTAAGGTCAGAGATAACTTTGCCTACAGATGCCTGGATGCCGGTGAATGACAAAGTAAAACCGGCAGATTCGTGGCAAGCTGTACTTGGATACCAAACTACATTTTTTAATCAGGAATATCTATTCTCAGTAGAAGCATACTATAAACAAATGAATAATATATACGAGTATGCTGATACGACTAAAGTATTTTCTACTAAAAATATAGAAGATCAGATTGTGGACGGTACAGGAAAAGCATATGGAGTTGAAATATTTCTGAATAAACAGATTGGCAAATTATCAGGTTGGGTGGGATATACTCTAGCTTGGACAAAGCGTTATTTTGATGATTTGAATAACAGTGAGCCTTTTTACCCCAGATATGACAGACGACACGATGTTAGTGTTGTCCTTACTTATGAATTAGGCGAAAGCTGGGAATTAGGGCTTACTTGGGTTTATGGAACGGGACAGGCATTTACCTTACCAACTGGAAGGTACCTAAATACGAACAATGATTCCTACTATTATGACTATGATTATGTCTACTCTAAGAAAAATGAATACAGGATGCCTGCTTATCATAAACTGGATTTGAATTTTATGTACAAATACGAATGGTTTGGTTTACCGTTTGAATTATCTATTAATTTATATAATGTATATAATAGGAGAAATCCTTTTGCCATATACTTAGATACAGAATATGTGGGGACATATGATAAAAATGGAAATTATGTTGGACAGGATGTTACAAAACTAAAATCAATCACACTTTTCCCGTTTATTCCAAGCTTTGGTCTAAGTTTCAAATTTTAAGAGAGTCAAAAAATGAAATATATAATTGCAATATTTGTTCTTGTTTTTCTTTCTGCTTGCGAGAAAACTTTAGATGATGCTGTAATCCCTTATGTGGAACAGTTAGTAGTTTTTGCTGATGTTAAACCCGGTGAATATGATCTGGAATTAAACATATCAAAAACACTGCCTGTTTTGGGTGTGCTCAAACCTGAAGATGCTATTATCTCTGATGTAACAGGATATATTACTGATGGAAATAAGCGTTGGAATATAGAGTACAATACTAAATATAAATATATAATCAAAAATTTTGAAGGTGAAGCTGGTAAAACATATCAGTTGTTCTTAGACTGGCGCGGAAAACATATCGAATCCAAAACCACAATTCCTGCAGGAGACGAAATATCAGTTAGCAATTACTATATGATATTTAACGAAGATGACTGGAATCTTGAAGATGAGAGCTGGGGTGAATTTACACTTATGGGGCATTTCAAAGGTAGTAGCGAATATGTCTATCTTCTGTCTGCGGAAACAAGCTATGGCGAGTATTATACTCGACATTTTATGATTCCAAATGGCAACACAGTTTCAAGAATTGATTGGTTCTGGGGAGAAATAAATGAGATTAAAAATAGAAATTATACTTATAAAATAGAGATTACTGACAAAGTATATTATGATTATCTGGAAAACAGCAGAGGTAATTATGATGACTTTGATTTTTTCAGCATCGGTGGTCTGAATATCGATTGGAATGTTAAAGGAGACGGGATAGGTATGTTCGTAGGAAAAAATATCAAAAGAGAAACAGTTGATCTCGGTTCCGTTAAAGTAGTTACCAACTAATATATCCTCACTGAAAAGCAGTTTCAAAAAAATAATTTTAACTGCTTGGAATTTGTCCTATTTTGCATTAGTGTTTATCAGTGAGGTGAAAGAATGAAGTGGAAAAAATCAATATCTGACATCAGACATGACTATGGTAAATTTAAATTGGAAGAAGACTCTATAAAAAAAGATCCCTTCGAACAGTTTAAAATATGGTTTGATGAAGCAATTGAAAGTAAAGAATTTGTTGATCCGAATGCTATGGCTTTATCTACAGTTAGTGCAGATGGAATGCCGGATAGCCGAATTGTACTCTTAAAGCAATACACAGAAGATGGGTTTATTTTCTTTACAAATTACGAAAGTCAGAAAGGCTTGGAAATGGAAAACAATCCTCAAGCTTCTTTGCTTTTTTTCTGGGATAAGTACGAAAGACAAATAAGAATAAACGGCAAAATTGAAAAAATATCAGCAGAAGCTTCTGATTTATATTTTCAGACTAGACCTTATGCAAGCCGTGTAGGGGCGTGGGCATCAGAGCAGTCTCAAGTTCTGAAAAGCAGATTTACTCTTATGAGGAAAGTTGCTAAGCTTACTTTAAAATATAAAACGAATGTTCCTTTGCCTCCATTTTGGGGTGGTTATATTTTAAAACCACAAAAATTTGAGTTTTGGCAGGGAAGAGAAAGCAGGTTACATGACAGATTTAGATTCCTTCTTCAGGAAGATAACTCATGGCAGATAGACAGATTATCTCCATAAAATATCTAATAAAAAGTATATAAAAAAGTCGCATTGAATTAGGAATAACTCGATGCGACTTTTTTAATTTTTTAGCTAATAAGTTTACTTACGAACTCGCTTATGATCATTAGCTTTGTTATGGTGCCCCCAAACAGAAAGACGGAAGAGAGGCTGATCTTTACTATCTGTTTTTAGTTTAATAGTAGTGCTAAGCCTGTCATCATTATCAGGTGTATAAGTAGCTTCTACGTTGATTTTGCCTTTTGGAGGTATTGTCACACCTTTTTGAATATTTACTTCAAAATTTTCAATTGGTCTAGATAAAGTCACATCTAAAATTCTAATAGGTTTATCTGTAGTATTTGAAATTGTAGTATGAGCAACAGCAATTTGTCCAACTTCCAAACCACGGAAATTAACAAATTTTGGATTAGCAATAAGAGGTTGTTTTACATAGCATTTAAGGAAGTATCTTGCATTTTTTTTATCTGGATCATTGGAAATTACTTTGATAGTTTTAGTTACACTACCTTGATATGTTTTCATATTTAAAGTAATACCAAATTCAGCAGTTTCGTTAGGTTTTAGTTCTTTTTTGCTGATATCTGCTATTGTACATCCACACGTAGGTTTTACCTGCTCTATTTTTAGAACCTCATTGCCTGTATTTTTGACCTGGACTGTTGCTTGCAAAGGACTATTTTGAGGAGTAACCTCTCCCCAGTCGTAAGTGTCCCCACCTATAAATTCAAGCTTTGGTTGAGCTAAAGCAGCAACAGCAGCAAAAAGCACAAAAGCGAAGCTTAAAGTAAATAAACGTCTCATCTTATAATTCCCGGATTTGTTTTACTATAGTTTGTACAAAAGTATTAAATAAACCAGTCAATAAAAAGAATTAATCTCTGCTAAAAAATTATTAAACTGCTTATCCGTAATATTGTTTATACAGTTAATATATACTTCAAAAAAAGAAAAAAGTTTCAAAAAACTTGGTGATAATATGAGTATAATAGAATTTAATGAAATGCAGATACAAGTGCGTGATATGGCAAGAAAGTTTGCTGCAGAGCACATTGCTCCTACTGCAATAGAAAGAGATATAAATGCTGAGTTCCCTTACGAAATTATAAAAAAAATGGGGGAATTAGGTTTTATGGGGATGATGGTGTCACCCGAATGGGGAGGGAGCGGAATGGATTACATTAGCTACTCTCTGGCTATGGAAGAGTTTTCAAAAGCAGATTCTGCTATTGGTATCATCACTTCAGTGCAAAATTCCTTAGTGTGCTGGATAATTGAAAAGTACGGGACAGAAGATCAAAAAGAAAAATACTTGAGACCTCTGGCTGAAGGAAAGCATCTTGGATCATATTGTTTAAGTGAACCAAATGCAGGATCTGATGCAAGAGGACTTGAAACTATTGCGCGTTTGGAAGGAGATAACTGGATTTTAAACGGAAGCAAAATATGGGTTTCGAGTGGTCAAAATTCTGATACATTTATAGTCTTTGCGCAGACTAATCCTGGATTAAAGCATAAAGGTATTGCTAGTTTTATTATTGAAAAAGGAACTCCCGGTTTTGAAATTGGTAAAAAAGAAGACAAAATGGGGATGAGATCAAGTGATACAGTAGCAATTAGCCTAATTGATGTAAAAATACCTAAAAATAATATAATTGGTGAAGTAGGGGATGGTTTTTATATTGCTATGAAAGGTTTGAATGGAGGTAGGATTGGAATTGCCTCACAGGCATTAGGTATAGCACAAGGTGCTTATGAAGCTGCTGCAAAATATGCAATTCAAAGAAAAACGATGGGAGTGCCGATAATTGAGCACCAATTAATCCAGCAAAAACTTGCGCAAATGTCAATGAAAATTGATGCGGCAAGATTACTGGTACATAAAGCAGCATACTTAATGGATAAAGGAGATATTCCAATTAAAGAAGCTTCAGAAGCGAAACTATTTGCCTCTACAACTGCAATGGAAGTAACTCGCGAGGCTATACAAGTACACGGTGGATATGGGTATACTCGAGAATATCAGGTAGAAAGAATGCATAGAGATGCAAAAGTTACCGAAATATACGAAGGTACTTCAGAAATCCAGCATATTGTAATTGCAAGGGAAGTGATGAAAGAATTTGGTTACAAATAAGATAAATCAAAATAAAGAAATTTGCTTAAGAGTCACATATAAATATATATGTGACTTTTTTTATTTCAAAATGTGTAATAATGTAGCATTACTGTTAAGGTAAAGTTAAAAGAAATTTTATTTACTGCCTTTATTTCGTATTTTTGCATGATGCCATAAATAATAGAATGCTTATGAAAATTATATACTGTTTTGTGATTATATTTCTGTCCATTTTTTCTGATTTATACGCTAAGGACACAAATAGAGTTAGTGAATATATAACTTTGGGAAATGTCGCAGATAATCTTTTTATGATTGAGAAAAAGTTAGATGCCGAACCACAGATTGGTAGCGAATATGCTAAAGAATTCATTACGAAAGCGTATAAGACTGAAGACTCAACACTTATTGCTTTAGGTCACTATATCCTAGCACGAGCGGAGTCTTATTTTGGCAACCCCCAATTAGCCTTTTTCAATGCAAAAAGGTCTCTTTATATAGCCAAATTGGATGTAGATAAGCAACTCAAGTTTAATGTGATGTCAAACTATATTACCGTGCTTATTGAGCTAAAAGAATATAATGAAGCTCTAAAAGAGGCCAATAGACTACTTGTTCCTATGGTAGCGGACAATTCTTTATTTGAGATGCAGATATTAACTACACTTGGTACAATTCATTCTTATTTAGAAGACAAACAAACAGCTATTGTGAATTGGCAAAAAGCTTTGTTTTTAGCTGATTCATCTGGCTATGACTCTTATTGCGCACATCTTGGAAACAATATTGCTTCAACCTATATTGAACTTGATCAAAAGGATTCTGCTTATTATTATTTATCACTGGCAGAAAGAAACGCTAAAAAATTGAATCATTTTCTGATAGATTCTTATATTCATTATACAAAAGCTGAATATTACTTTAAATATGGTCAATTTGAAGCAGCATTAGAGGAAATTGTATACTGCATAGATTCTCAAAAATCAATTAATGATATTTTTATATCAGATGCTTACCAATTGAAAAGCAATATTTTGAAGAAACTAGGAAGATTTGAAGAATCAATATCTGCTCTTAATAAACATATTCAAATTTTCAAAGATTATGAATCTCAAGCCTCAACAATCAGAGAAAGAAAAAATCAGCTCTCTTTTGAGTTAAATAAAACAAGGACGGAAATTGATATTCTTAATAAACAGTTAATGTTCCAAAGAAGAACATTTTATATTATTTCAGGTTTTGGGATTCTACTTTCTATAGCTCTAACTATATCGTTTATTAGAAATAGGTACAGAACAAAAAGAATAAATGAATATTCAGATATCATGAAAGCTCAACAGGCAGAGCTGAAAAATGTTAATAGGGAAATGGAAGAGTCCAGAGAGAAAATAATATTTGATGCAAATAAACTGATGCATCTAAATCAAAAACTGATTGATTCTGAATATGAGTTAAAGCAACTCAATGTTACAAAAGACAAATTTTTCTCTATTATAGCTCACGATTTAAAAAATCCGTTTGCTTCAATGAAAAATTTATCTGATATGCTGCACGATAACTATTCTTATTTAGACGAAGAGGATAAACAGGAGCTGGTTGCTTCAATGAAAACTACTTCTCAGAGAATATTTGAATTGTTACAAAATCTACTTACTTGGTCACGTTCTCAGCGTGGTATTATACAGTTTAATCCTGATATAGTAACTCCGGTTTTTGTTGTCCGGAATAATTTTGAGTTATTAGCTGAAAATGCAGCGAATAAAAACATTTCATTAGTTAACGAAATACCGGAAGATATGGAAATTGTAGCAGATTCAAATTTACTTAGCACAGTAATCAGAAACTTGACATCCAACGCTATAAAATTTACTCCTGCCGATGGAAGCATAACTGTCGGGGCTGAAAATAAAGAACATTATACAGAATTTTATGTTAAAGACACCGGTGTCGGAATCAGCGAAGCAGATATAATAAAACTTTTTAGAATAGATATTTCACATACAACAATCGGAACAGGGCAGGAGAAAGGAACAGGGCTTGGTCTTATCTTATGTAAAGAGTTTGTAGAAAAGCATGGTGGAAAGATTTGGGTAGAAAGCAAAATTGGAGTAGGTACTACATTTAAGTTTACAATAGCAAAAATGTCTCTCGAAGTTTAAAATATTTATTTTTTTTTCTTGCGCAATATTTCAAAAAGTTATATATTTGCACTCTCTTTGATTGAGAAAGGGGCGAGTAGCTCAGTTGGTCTAGAGCACCTGCCTTACAAGCAGGGGGTCGGGAGTTCGACTCTCTCCTCGCCCACTCCTTTTGAAAATCGAAAAGCCGATTTCATTTCTTATCGAAAGAAAAGATTGGGCGAGTAGCTCAGTTGGTCTAGAGCACCTGCCTTACAAGCAGGGGGTCGGGAGTTCGACTCTCTCCTCGCCCACTCCTTTTGAAAATCGAAAAGCCGATTTCTTTCTTATCGAAAGAAAAGATCGGGCGAGTAGCTCAGTTGGTCTAGAGCACCTGCCTTACAAGCAGGGGGTCGGGAGTTCGACTCTCTCCTCGCCCACAAAAAAGTCCTATACATTGAATTGTGTAGGACTTTTTTTTTTGCGGAGATCACTAATTAGTATGTCAACTGCATTATAGAATCATATTATTAATAAATGATACTCATTCCAGGTATTAGATATAAAAAAAGGTCGCATAGAATCAATCTAGCGACCTTTTTTATAGATAGTAGTAAAATCTATTTACTAATCATTACTTTTTCTGTTTTTGTCATGTGACCTGATCGAAGCTTAATAAAATAAGCACCTGAATTATACTTGTCAACTTCTAAGGTAGCATTATACTGCCCTGAAGGTACAGTTGCATCGAAAAGTGTCTCCAATTTTCTACCTTGCATATCATAAACTTCCAGCACAGTTCTTGCTGTATAACCAGTAGTAAATTCAAGCTCTGTAGAGCTATTCACAGGATTAGGAGATATTTTATTGATATCTGTGTAGAATTGCCCCTGATTGATCAGGATTCCTTCGTTGAAGCATATTCCATTCATAGCTAGATAAATCGGAGTAGAAAATTCAGTAGCGCACTCATCATATAATGGTCTTATTTTAAATGCAGTAACAAGCTCTGAACCTAACAGTGCTTTGTATTCGATGATAATAAAAGTATCATCAAAAGCAGTTGCTAAATTACCTGAACCTTCAATGTGATAAACTCCGTCTGAAACCTTTTGAAGAGTATGCCATGTAAATCCTTGAGGTTTAGTATTTAATATGTCTGTGATACTTACAAGCTCTTCATTGACTTCTACTTCCAAGGCAAAAGTTGTGACATCTCCATAAGCTAATCTTGGAATTTTTGCTTTTATACCAAATAGATTTCGATTATTACCGTAAGGAACGACTGTAAGAGTATCAATTGGGGAAGAAAATACCGGATTAACAGCAATGCCGGCTAAATCCACAGTATAGACATTGTTTTCATTATCTTTGATAGATAATATATCAGTGTAAGATCCTTCTGCAGCTGGTGTGAAATGTACTTCAACATTCATCACACTTTGAGGTGCGATCACATAAGCTAAATCATCATGTGTTACATTGAATGAAGTTCCATCAGATAAAGATATCTCAGAAATAGTCACGCTATTATTTGAAGAAGGATTTGAAATAGAAATAGATTGGCTGTAGTCATCACAAACAAAGACTGTTCCCAGATCAAGTGAATTAGGAATAAGTAAACCTTCTACTTCGCAAGTAAAATCATGACTCACAGTGATGGAAGGGGCAGTTTCATTGCTTTCTAACGCATCTGACTTGATATCAAAAGTAATAGCTCTGGAGCCTCTTTGCGTTGGAGTAAAGGCCAATTCAAGTGTTTCAGTGCTACCTTTTGCAATGTCCAGATTTGTAACATTAGAAATAAAACTATAATCTGTGTCACCGTTACTGATAGTTATATTATATATTTTAAGAGATTCAGATGTGCCGGAGTGAGTTATTTCAAGGAAAGCGCTTGAAGTTTCACCTGGCTCCACTTCATCCGGGCAAATCCAATTTAAACTATAAGCCGGAAGAACACCTGTACCTGATAATTTAAATGTATTTTTTGATGGAGCATTTTCAACTTGAAACTCGTAAGTACTTTCATAATACTCTTCAGCAGTTGGTTTAAAGCTTACATCTATTGAGTATTCCCCGTTGTTAGGAATGATGAAGTTTGCAGGAGGATTAGTTAGTTCTATTCCTGTGCTAGCAGATACAACTGAGAAGCTTATTACTTTAAGATCTAAATTACTGTTGTTTTTTAAAACTACTTTTGAGTTATTTACCGAGCCTACTCTTTTTTCGCCCCAGTCAATATCTTTCACAACAACGTCAGTTATCACTACATTGGCAGTAAGCTGAGCATAATTGTCCGGACATTCACTATGGAGATTGAAATTAATGTATGCTGTTTTTTGCCCGGCATTGGCTGAATAGCATGTTATATCTGTAGTCCAGCATTCACCAGGAAGTACGGAGAAAGTGCCGTTTTTAGATAAAGTGAAATCAGCTGCATCCGGCCCTTCAATAACAGGAGTAATCACAAGTGAGTCGTTAGATAAATTTTCAAATACACACACATTAGTAAGAACATCATTTACAGAAGCCGGCACTTCAGAGAAGCTCACAGCTTTTGCGTCAAATTCGCATTGGCCATTACCTACAACATCTATTGGAGTCGGAGCCAAACAATCTACACCCAATAAAAGCTGAGCATTTCTTGTACCTCTGGCTTGTGGAGTAAATTTAACAGTTACGTCCAAACTTGTACCAGGAGCTATTTCTGCACCAAGCAATGAAGGAGTAATTTCGAATTCGCCTAAAGGATCATTAGCAATTTGTTCTGATTGTATTTTAACAGAGATAGCTCCATTGTTTTTAATAGCTCCGGTTAGTAATTTTATAACCGAATTTCCTAAGGCACAATCACCAGCATCCAGAGATGTATTATTAAACTCAATTTCAGGAGAAACAACTGTTATATTTTGGCTGTTCACATATGAAGTGTTTACCGTGTTAGGTCTTGAGTAAGCAACTAAACCATCAGTTTGCCCTTCAGAATAAATAACTTTGTCGTATCTTGAAATAGAATCTTCAAAAGAAGTTGCAAAGAGATAATCATGATAGTAATATTTTCTTGGGTAGTTAATACCGGCTTTTGACCCAACTTCAACATTTTCAAGAACCAAATCAGATTTTCTGTAGGTAACAGTAAAAGTTGTTGGAGTAGTTACCAAAGGCATACTCAAATGAGAAAAATCGAAAATACCAACATACTCACCTTCTACATATACTTTTTCATCATCTGCGAATACTTTAGTGCCCCACATATTCAAATTTTTATTTTGTCCACTGCTGGTAACACCCAAAACAGTTCCATCGATTATATTGCCACTTCCATCGTGTTTTGACACAAATAGATATCTTTTGTCTTTAGCTGCATAATTTGGAGTTACAGATCCAAAAGGACAATCACCCATTACCGAACCGGTAACGAAAAGTGTACCATTGTCATTATAGACTGCAGTAGCTGAATCTTGCTGTTTGCCTCCATTAGTAGCAACCCAATTGACTTGGCCATCATTTGTGTTTAGTGACATTAAAAAATAATCTTTTTTTCCATTGCTGTTTTTCGCAATCGGTGGGTCACCAAAAGCTGCATAATTTTCAAAATAACCAACTGCATAAACTTTGCTTCCGCTAGCTTGCAAACCTGTCGCACCATCTTCACCTGTTCCACGTATATGGCATGCCCAGTTGAAGTTATTTTTCTTGTCTGCTCTAAGTCTGTATTGACCTTCCTGAGGTACCTGCCATTTATAAGACAAACCTGTAGCTTGTGTTGTAATTGTGTCCCAATCAGGGCTATTGTTATATGCATAGGATAGAATTATTTCAGAATTTTTGTTTACACCTGACCATAAAATATTAATTGAATCACAAAGTGAGAATGATTCTCCTCCGGTAGGTGCATCGATTGTCAAATCTTCTGCGCCGGCAATTATTGGAACATGTTTTTCACAAGGGTAGCCTTCCAGAGTCATTGTTGTACTTCTTATCTGAATAGTTGTTTGTTTAAAGACAACTTTGATTCTTTCAGTCTTATCTTTAGGTATTACAAAAGGAAGAGTTCTACCTTCCCAATCTACAGAGTAATGAGAATTCCATAGATCAAATGAAGCACCAGTGACCTGAAAATCGTCATATTGAGGTGTAAAATCAACATAGCCGCTTATTTCTTCATTAACTTGTGCCATTCCCAGGTTATAATACGCACGTTGGTTGTTAAGTCTAGGTACAGATTTTTCCGGTAAAATAAATGGTCTTTCTTGAGTTCTACCATTTACATCACTAATTCTTAAATATTCAAAACGAGCAGTTCTATATCTTGAATCATTATCGCATCCCTGGTCGGAGATCCATGAAAGATAACAGAATAACATATTCTGTAGTTTTTCTGCTATTTTATTGTAAAGATCATCCAGTTCATCTTTAGTATCTACTCTCCAGCTTTCTCCACCTGTATATCTTGCGATAGAATTAAGATCGCCATTCTTAGGTGTATTTAAAGTAATGGAATAAACTTGTATATTTGCTAACTGCATAGCCTGAATAATTTCATCAGTCTTTGGTTCTTCTGAAGGTTCACCATCTGTAAGAAAGATTGCTACTTTTCTAACATCATCCGGTCTGGATTTAAATAGTTCAACCGCCCCGGTGTTAGGATCAAGAAAAGGATCGTCATAAATTGTTTTTCCACGAATTTCAATATTATTAAGTGAATCCAGAAGCTGTTGTCTATTATTAGTAAACGGACAGGTAAGCTTACAATATCCACCAAAATTGGTTATTGCAACTGTGGTTCTACCCACAAAGTTTATGCTGTTGACAAAACTTGAAACAGCATATTTAACCCAATCCCATCTCTGCTCAACCGGCGTTTCGGAAACTATTTCTTTCATTGATTCGCTTCGGTCTAAAATAAGAAGTACACTGACTTCTTTGTTTCCCTCTTCACAAACTAATTCCAGGCTTGTATCCATGGAAATGTCGTTTTCAAAGACATTAAAGTCTTCGGCAGTCAAATTTTCAACCGAGTTCCCAAAATCATCAAGAACTTGAATATTTGCTCTGATTTCAGGGAATCTTGAACCATCAATCGCGGAAATTGAATAACGGTCTGCCTGGAGAATTGTTGCTGACAGGAACAGCATAAATATTATATTTGTAAAAAAAATTCTCATAACAACCTCAGATTTATATTATTATTGTATTCCCAAATTTAGTATACGAATTTACTAATTCGTTATAAATCATATATTTGATAAAATAGTCAATAATAAGGATTTTTAAAACATTTTTTTTATATAAAATAAATCTATTCGAAATAACAAAGTAAACTAATACAAATTGAATTTTCTATACATATAACTATATACTCATTGTTTTTAAAATTATTGGCTGATATTTAGAATTCTATACGACATACCTATTAAATGGTACTTCTAATAATAGAAATTTTGGCAAACTATTGTCTTTGCTAATAGAATTAATTTGATTATTATAGCTGCATAAATAAGAACAAAATTTTGATAGAAAAGTTATGATTAGAATTTACATTTTAATTTCGTTTCTTTGCTTAACTGCATGCTCGGAGTCAGCTATCGAAAGATTGAATGGCACTACTTGGGTTGTAAATGAATATTTTGCAGATGGGGACTATTTGTATCAGGAATATTCATTTGAAAAAATCAATGATTCAACCTATAAAGAACTTACATTTAATAAGTCAAAACCAAATGACAATCTTAAACTTTTGTCAACTCATTTGTTGATTGCGACTTCTGATGGGATTCGTTGCGAAACGAAAGATACATCTTTAAATTTAAGATGCTCCACTGATAAAAATGATATCTTTTTTGATTATGACTATGTGTTACATGGAGAAAATGTGAAAATGCGTGACGCCTGGATCTATAAAGATGATTCTACTTTTGTTTACAAAATTGGAAAAAGAAAAGATGGAGAATTTGTTGGTTTGTTCATGCAAACGGATCTGAAAAGGAAATAATGTCTTATATCAATATCCAATCGAAATCAATTTTACGAAAAATGAAGCAAGTAGATTCCTGGTTCTTGTCAGCTTATGGAATGAATTTGTATCGTGGTTGTGCGCATAACTGTAGCTACTGCGACGGACGTTCGGAATCGTACTTTGCTCCGGTAAATTTTGCTTCTGATATTGAAATAAAAGAAAATGCATCTGAAATTTTAGCTAGAGAACTTAACCCTACAAGAAAAAGAAAGCCGTTTGAAAAAGCATTTTTCCTGTTGGGTGGTGGAATAAACGACAGCTACCAACCGGCAGAGAAAAAATTTGAATTATCAAAACAGGCATTAGAAATTCTACTTAAACATGACCATGCGGTCCACATCTTAACACGCTCTCCGCTTGCAAAAAGGGATAGTGAGTTAATTAGAGATATTTATCAGAAGCGAGCAGCATTGTTTTCTATGAGTTTTTCTACTGCGGATGATAAGCTAGCTTCAATATTTGAACCTAACGCCCCAAGTCCTACACAAAAGCTAAAGACTTTAGAGCATTTTCGTAACTTAGGCATCCCTGCAGGAATATTTCTGATGCCTGTGATTCCTTTTGTAACCGATACTCCGAAGCAGATAGAAAATACTATCCGACTCGCAAAAAGTGCCGGAGCAATGTATGTAGTTTTTGGAGGAATGACTTTAAAAGAGGGAAGACAGAAAGATCATTTTATGAGTATCCTGAACAAAAATTTTCCGGAACTTTCAATTAATTATGATATGATCTACAGCAAAGATAAATGGGGAAGTGCAAATCAGGACTATTACCAATATATAGACTCAGTTTTCGATAAAATTGCAACTTACTATAAAATGCCCAAAAGAATAAATATTTCTCTTGCCCGAAACTTGTTTGATGTAAATACGAAAGCTGTTCTGATTCTTGAGCATCTTGATTATATCTCAAAGCTAAGAGGCCATAAAACTCCTTACGGGCAAGCCGCTCGGAAAATTCGCACAATGGTAGAATCCATAGAAACTCTCAAATCTCCCAGAGAGATTAACGGAGTTGGAAGTTTTACAGCCAAAATCATAAAAGAAATTATTGATACAGGAAGTTCCAGGTATTACGAGCAAAATTTATAACCGAAACTTTACATTTTTAGGAAATAGATAATGACTGTTGAACAGATAATAGAGAGACTGGATTTAAGTGTGCATCCGGAAGGTGGATTTTTTAAAGAAACTTATCGTGCTGATATGCAAATTTCAGTAGGGAGCAATTCTCGCAATGTTTCTACAGGAATATATTATTTACTCGATAAAGAAAACATTTCACATTTGCATAGAATTAAATCAGATGAGATGTGGCACTTTTATTCCGGTAGCCCTTTACGTTTGATTTTGTTTAATGATCAAAAAACTGAATACAAAGAAATCATCTTGAGTAACTCATTAGAAGTAAAAACATATTTACAGTATGTTATTCCTGCAGGAGTCTGGATGGCAGCAGAAGTAACAGATAAAACATCATATAGTTTAGTAGGATGTACAGTAAGTCCAGGATTTGACTTCACAGATTTTGAAATGGCAAATATTAATGTATTGGATGGAATAAATAAAGGAATTCAATCTAAACTTGAGAAATATATATTTAAAATCTAAAAAATATTATAATTGCCAATACCCTGGCTTATAGAAATGCTAATTCCAGTCTGCCATCTAAGCCAATTATTATTTGAGGATTGGCTCATGACAGGGAACTTGATTCCGGTGGCAATACTTGCATATAAATTATTCCCAAGATTTAAATCATAACCTATGTTAATTGCGGGGACAAAATTGAAGCCTCTTAGACCGGAAATTTCTCTATAAGGGAACTCTCTTTCTGTGCTACCGTCTGAAAATGGGAGTTCAGCAGGCGAAATTACCCGTTCAATATGAGTGGAATTATCACTTAATTTAAACAAAAATCCCAGAGCCAGTTCAGCAAACAGATGTGATTCAAATAGTCTTTTTTTTGCGGCAAATTCGAAGTCCAAATATCGCAAATCTGAGTTGTAGGCAAATTCTACTACTTGAATTATATTGTTAATTCGTGGGTATTCCTGTAAGGAAGTAAATTTTCCACCGGCTTTGATATAAGAAATCGATGCATTTAAAGCAATATCGCCTTTCCACCAATATTCTGTCTGAAGTCCAAGCTTAAATCCATTGCCGGAGCCTCCTTCATAAGGACAACAGACTGTCTCATCTTCGAAAAGGAAAAATTCTCCCTGATGCTGATAATAAGCAAAATCAGCAATCACCCCAACGAAGAGATTGGGACCCTGAGCAGGTTCTCTATAAGAATACTGCCAGTCAAAGCCCTGAGAATATAAGCTTGCTGATCCAAGAAGAAGAAATATGATAGAGAAAAGTTTTTTCATCGATTTATTGTAAAGCTCTTTGTTTCCTGATAAATACCTGCTTTAAATTCTAAGAAATAAATACCGACTGGTAAATTCCCTACATTTAAAATTCTTTCGTAAATGCCTTTTGGCATTAGAGATTTTTGTTCGTTAATCAAAGTTTCTCCAAAAGTATTATAGACTCTAAACCCAACATAAGTTTTAGCTGCTACATTGAACTCAAGTTTCAACTTCTCATAGGCAGGATTAGGAGATAAATTTTTAATAGCAAAAAGACTGCTTGAACTTGGAGAGACAATATACTCAATACCGCATATAGAATCTAAGCTAAAAGTTGCATTATAAATGTTGTTTTCCTGAATACTCAATATATTATCACAATTGCTATTGCCGAATTGTGGATTGGATACTCTAATTGCAGTTTCTACAGCATCACCCAGATAAGTTTCGAATTGAAGCTTTATAATCGTATCTTTATTCGCGAAAGTGTTTCCTCTTGTTTGAGAAATATCTATTTGTAAATTACCCGGACTAAATTCAGTTAATACCGGCGGAGGCACAAATTCAGATGCAGTTCCTAATATTGTATATCCTCTGTATTTCAAAAGTGATGGATTATAAAACAAAGTGTCGCTATATTTACTTGCACGACTGGCAGGTTTTATGGTGTCAGCTGAAGACTTTGAACTGTTCGATAGTATTATTGGCAAAGTAATAATACGCCCCGGCTTTGCTTTAATATTAGGCAAAGTTAGAACCGCTTCCACAGGAGAAGTACTTCTAGCTAGCAACGGTACTCTGATAGTATCGCTAGGGTAGCTCATATTTGAAATAATAATCAGATCTGTGGTATCATCCACAAAAGTATCAGATTGAAAAGTAATAATAATTTCTTTAGTCTCATTAGGCTCAATAGTTAGACTTGTAGTATCTAGAGCAAAATTTGAAGTCGGGGAAGGAGGATCTAATTTAAAATCCACTTTTAATGTATAATTCCCGGAGTTAAAAACTGTAAATGCTGTATCTTGATCTGAGGGACAACCTATACGATTAAGAACAACATCACCCATGTTAATAGTATCAAGATTGGCATTCAGATGCGGAGCAACGCATCTGCCTTTAATATATAATTTTCTAAAAATTACAGAATCAGGTGTGCCATAAATATCTCTATCAGCAATATCGCTTTCTAGTGTATAGGCAAGAGTAAAATCACCGGGTTCAGTAAATTCCACACCAAACGCAAAAGACGCAAAACTTCCAATTCCTAAATGGTTGTTGCCAGCCAAAGGAACTATATTTTCAGTCCAATTAAAATCAGGAGAGGCAGGATCAATTTTTTCTAATGATGTATTTTTTATCCCAAAAGGTAAATTACCATCATTATAAAGTTTTGCTCTAACAGAGCGTTTCTCTGAGATAGGGATATCCCCTAAATATACAGTGTCGTTGCTAAAGGATTGATTTAAATCTACAAAATCAATCTTTTGCATTACTCCCTGACCTTTTGCCTGTACCCAGATAGTATCTTGAGTTTGATCTTCTCTTGTATAATATAATTCTAAAAGTAAGGTGTCCGCTTCTATATCTTTTGGAAAGTACGAAATGTCCCAATTAACTATATTGTATGGACGAATTTCTATTTCGTCTGTAGCAGAGAAACGATTTTGCACTGCAAACTCATCTTCTGTTTTTTTGTCTGATAAGAGCTTAGAATACTGTGATTGGATACTTACATCAAATTCTTTAACATTTTTGACTCTCCATTGATGCTTTTTGGCTATCATTGGGTTTACATAAACCGAATCAAAATCGTAGTAGCTCTCATAACCATCAGCATAAAGTTTGGTTTTTTTTGCCTTTAATAGATATTCGACACTGACAAGTGTGTCATCATGTATATTAACATTTTTAGTCAATCCCATAGATAATACAGCATACTTCCAGCCATAAGGATATATTGCTAATACCGGTTTAGGAGCATAAGCTATTAGAAAAGTATCTATATCGCCTTTTTTGAATGTATAAGGGAAATCTTCAAATAATCTGTTAAATTCATCATGCTGTGAAGTTGGGTAGTTATCCAAATCAGATTTACTAATTGCAAATGAAGGAATAAGTCCAGTCATGTATAGATCGTTGTCATAATCAGATCTGATTTCTATACTGACAAACAGAGAATCTTCAATTGAGCAAGGGCCCATGTTTAGAACACCATTTTCAGGTTTTAGAAGTGGAGTGATACTAGTTTGGGCATTAGCAGAAAACTGCAAAAAACATAGTAACAAACTTGCTGTTAAAATGTCTATATATAGTTTGGCTTTATGTTTAGAGCATAAATGCATAATAATCCAAATTTGCTGTACTTTTATATTGAAGTGTAAAAAAATTGATAACAAAATACAAATAAATCTGTATATAAGATATAGCGGAACACAATTTTTATTATATTACAAATATTCATAATTACATATCATGATTTTATAAGAACATATAGGAGTTTATAAATGAAACTTTTCGGAATGATTGGATTGATTCTAATTGCTTGTACAGTTGCTGCTTTTGCAGGACCTAAATTAGAATTCGTAGGCGGGCCTACATACGATTGGGGTGTAGTTAAAATGGGAAAATCTACAACGGCTCTTAAGGGTACTGCCAAGGTCAAAAATGTCGGCGATGAGACATTAATAGTTTACGAAGTAAAACCAACTTGCGGGTGTACTACAGCTCCGATTTCGCAAGATACTTTAAGACCAAATGAAACCGCAACAATAGATATTACTTTGAAGGTTAGTCATAGTGGTGCTGTTAGTAAAACTATTAAAGTTTATGCAAATGATGTTGATGAAAAGAAACCTCATTACTATAAGTTAAAAGCAAGAGTAGAATCAGATTTAGAGGTCTCTCCAAAATATTTTACTTTTGGAAATATGGAAGTAGGTAGAGAGGGTAAAGCTAGTATAGAACTTGTAAATAATTCTGATAGAGATGTTATTGTAAATGGCATGGAAGTTCAACCACCATCAATGCATATTGATATTGATAAAGGTGCTGTTATTAAAGCGCATAAATCTTTGAAAGTTTATGGAACTTTTACTCCAGGCAAAGAAGGCAGCTTTAATTGCTCTGTTGTTTTCAAAACTAATCATCCGGAATTTGACGAAATTCGCGTTAATGGATGGGGCAAAGTAGCTGCTTCAAAAATTTTCAATAACTAAACATACACATTCAAAATTTTCAAAGAACCGCAAATAGCCTACACATTTGCGGTTTTTTTTGCTCATATCTGAAATATTCCAACAACTATTATTAAATATATTGTACTTTTTTTAACTTTGTTTGTAACTTTTTCAACCTTTCTTTCATCTACATAGAAACAATTTATTTGAGGTAGGATATGAAACACTTAGTAATTTTAATGATATTCTGTGCGTCTCTGATTGCATGGTCTCCAAACACAAATTCTTATTCAGTTAAAAAAACTGAGATTGACGATGCTTTAGCTGCTAAACTTGGTATTAGCTTAGATGATGAAGTGTCATATCTGGAGAGTAAAATTATCAGTGGGAAAGAAAGGCTGGTTCGTATTAAAATTAACGAATCCAGAATAAATGTGACTAATGCAAAATCAGATGACAAAAAACCTAAGGCTCAACCTCTATTTGTTACATCTGAGTCTGAAAATCAAAAGACCGGATATTACAATAATTATATTTTAAAAAATGATAAGGTTGATGATGTAGCAGATGCAGAGCTAAAAGATGAATTTAATAATTTAGTTTGCTATTATTTAGATTATGAAGGAAGGTATATTGAATTTTGGTACTTACCTGAAACTCTGTCTTTTCTTGAAGATAAAAACACTTCTGTAGAAACTCACACACCGGAAGCATACAAAATGCTTTTAAGACCTAACCCTGCAAATGCAAATGTAGAATTGCAGTTAGATGCAGATAAATCACAACAAATCAATATAGAAATATATGATTCTAATGGGAATCTTGTTAAACAACTACTTGATAATTACATTTCAAGCGGCAATAATAGTATCAATTGCGACTTAAGCGATATTCAAGTTGGTATGTATAGTGTTATCTGTATTGCTGACGGTAGAATAGTCGGAAATGATAAACTTATTGTAATGAGATAAAAATATTATCACATATACAGCTTACAGTAGCAGTAAAATCTTGTTTTACTCGGCTACAGAGGGATACCTATATTAAATTTGAATCTAATAAACTCGCCAAAAGGGGAATATATATGAAAACGATAAAATTATTGATAGTCATGATGTTGACTGCTATATCAGCATTAGCTCAATCAGGAATGCCGTCCATTACAGTAAATGATGCAGAAAAAGACTTTACCTTGCCGATTAAAAAAGCAAAAGTAGATGTTAAAATTGTAGGATCGCTGGCGATTACTACTTTTGATATTCATTTCTATAATCCAAACAAACGTACGCTTGAAGGACAACTGGACTTCCCACTGGCAGAAGGTGTTATTGTCTCACGTTTCGCCATGGATGTAAATAAAAAACTACGTGAAGGTGTTATAGTTGCAAAAGATAAAGGTCGCGTAACTTATGAGGAAATCGTAAATCGAAGAGTTGATCCGGGTTTACTGGAAGTAACTCGTGGAAATAATTTCCGTTCCAGAGTTTATCCTTTATTTCCTGAAAAAGAAAAGCATATAGTTATTGCTTATGAAGAAGAACTAAAAGTGACACCGGACGGGCTAAAATATTCGCTTCCACTGAATATGCCTAATGAACTTGATGAATTCAGTTTCAAAGCTACAGTTTATTCTGATTTTGCAGAACCTATCAATAAAAGTACAAATGGCTCCAAATTTAGTCATGAAGGCAGTGCTTACACTCTTATGTCAGAATACACAGATTATGAAGCAAAAGAGCGTTATGAATTTATCCTTCCGTACTTCGGAGAGCAAACCGTTCAGCTTGACTCTTATAATAACGAAGACTTTTTCAGAATTTCTCTAAATCCTGATATGATGCTTCAATCGAAAGAAAAACCGCAGACTATAAGTATATTATGGGATATTTCAGCTTCCCGTTTAAATTCAGATATAGAGAAAGATTTAGAACTTCTTGAAGAATATCTGAAATATAATGAGTGTAATGTAGAATTAGTTCCATTTAGCTTATATGCAGATGAACCAAGCTATTTCCCTAATGCTGACTTTGACGAATTAGAAGCAAATATAAACGGACTTAGAATTGACGGGGCAACAAACTACAGCTCTGTAGATATAAGCAAGCTGCGAGGAGATGAGATATTTATATTCTCCGATGGAATAGATAATATCGGGGAAGGCAGCTTTGGTGAATCAGACAAGCCAATGTATATAATCAATAGTTCTTCTATTTCAGATCATGACTTTTGTCGTAAACTTGCTAATAAAACTCATGGCACCTATATCAATCTATTAAGCGAAGATATTGAGCGAGCTTTATACCTTCTTTCTTATGATTTCCCATATTTTATGGGTATAGATGGTATTGCTACTGAAGTTTATCCAAAGAATGAAATAGTAAAAGGCAATATTAATATTACCGGGAAATTGCAAGCAAGTGCTCAACTAGTATTGAAATTTGGCTATGGAAATAAAGTTACTAAGACAATCCCAATTAATATAACAGAAGCAAATCGCACAAAATCAGGAATTCTGCATAAAATCTGGGCGAAACAAAAGCTGGCAGATTTGAATTTAAACCAAACAGAAAACGAAAAAGAAATAACAGACCTTGCGAAGAAATATTCTTTAGTTACAGCTTTCACTTCACTCATTGTTTTAGAAACTGCATGGGATTATGTAAAATACAAAATTGAACCACCTGAAGAATTGAGAGCTGAGTATGATAATATTATGTCACAATCCGGCAGCTATCAGAATGTTTCAGGTAGAAATAATAACAATGAAGTTTATATCAAAAATTTGGTTTCTCAGACTATAAAAGAATACAAGGATTGGTATAGCTATGATTATGAGAAAAAGCAATATATAGATTCTGTGTTTAAAGAATTAGATAATATAGTGGGTGATATTCTGAATGACCTGGATCCTTCGAATGATTCAAAAGCTTATTATGCGATAGATTTAAAGAAATATTTGCCGGAAATAGATTTTGAGAGCATTGGTGCATTTTACTCTAAAATAATATCTCCACGTCAGTCAGACAATTATTATACAAGAAGCTTGTTTGGGTATCTGAGTACTATTCGTGTCAATGGTAGTGAGTTCGTTCAAAAACAAGTGTATCCTTTCAACTTAAGTAGCGGAAGCTCTGAAATACAACCAAAATATTTTGGCACTTATTATTTTGATGTCGAGAGTGTCGATAAAGTTGAATTTGAATTTTTGACACGAAAGTTATTCAAAGATGCATTTGACGACAATCTTTTGAAAAACAAAAATATAAATCTAAAAGATTATAGCATCTCGATTTCGATTCAAAAAGAAGATCTGGATGATTATAAAAACAAATTGTATGTAGTCAAAGATCCTGAATATTTTCTTTCTAAAAAGAAACTGGATTCAATATTTGAAGCAGATAGAATAGAAGCAAGTAAACATAATAAAGGATACGTTACCTTTTCATCACCGGGAATAACATCTAGTAATAATAATATGGGATACGGAGCACTGAAAGGAGTTGTAACCGATTTTAATAATAGACCATTACCAGGTGCTACAGTAAGAGTTCTTGGTACAAAAAAAGGTGCAAAAAGCAAAGCTAATGGATCTTTTATCATCAATAATCTAACTGCAGGAACCTATCAGTTAAAAGCTTCCTATGTGGGGAAAGCAGATGTGGAAAGTTCACCTTTTGAAATACAAGCATCTGTTCTAACTAGTTGTAAAATAGTAATGGTAGATAAAGTTAATACTAGAGAATGTGTTGTTATTACTGCGGATGGAGGCAATGAAGACTACGAAGATACAGATACGGAATTGGCTGCTATGGATATAACGACAAGTGAAACCATTGAAAGAATAGCAAATGAAAATCTTGTGGATGTAATTGCAATGAAAGCAGGAGTTGAAAACAGTGGTTCAGGTTTTAGCATTAGAGGCGCACGTCAGGCAGATACTCAGATACTTGTAGAAGGAATGGATTTAAGTAATAAATTTACAGGTGGAATGGGTATTGGTGGAAGTAAATATTATCCAAATTCCAATAGAAGTACTACAACTGCGCAATCCTCTGCAAATGCCGAAGTGAGTACCGCTGAATACCAATCCTCAAAAGAATACTTTAAGGAACTCAATTCAGCTGCAATTGGAGAACTTGAAGACACATATTTTGAATTGAAAGAAGATAATATTTTGAATCCATCATTTTATGTTGATGCTGCTCAAGTATTTAAAAAGCAAGGGAAAATCAAAGAAGCATGCAGAGTTATATCTAATCTTGCTGAAATCAATTTGGAAGACCATGAAAACCTAAGACGCGTTGCCGGCTTTTTGATGGAAAATAAAGAATATCAACTGGCTAAAAGTATTTATAAACATATTTTGAAAATTAGAAACGAAGAACCTCAAACTTACCGTGATTATGCCCTTTGCTTAGCGCAATTAGGTGAATATCAGGCGGCTGCCGATTCACTTTATAATATTTTCACCGGAAATATTCCTAGCCAATTTGAAGGAATAAGATCCACAGTTTTCTCCGAATTCAATACACTCCTTTTAGAACATACAGATGAGATTGATATTTCTAAGTATAATCCTGAATTTCTTTTCGAAACACCAGTTGATCTAAGAATAGAAATCACTTGGGTGATGGATGAAACAGATATAGATTTATGGGTAATAGAACCTGATGAAACATTATGCAAATTCAATCACAGGTATACAAAAAATGGTGGTTTTCTAAGTAAAGATATGACTCAAGGCTATGGACCTGAAGTTTATATGATGAGAAAAGCAACAGAAGGTAAATACAAGATAAAAGCTAAATTTTACAGCAACAGTAGACAAAGGTCAAATATCTCTCCTGAAGTTCGCTGTAAGATTTATACTAACTATGGAAAACCTGATCAGAAAGTACAGGAAATATTACGAAAAATAGAAATTCAGAGCGGCGTTATAGAAATTGGCGAAATTGCAATAAAATAAGCTTGTTAAAAAAGGGGTATGGTATGAAGTTTATAAAATTATTGATAGTTATGATGCTAATGGCATTGCCTGTCTTTTCGCAGACAGGCATGCCTTCAATAACAGTTACAGAAGCCGAAAAAGAATTTACTTTGCCGATTAAGCGTGCATCAATTGATGTCAAAATCGTAGGCTCGCTAGCTATTACGACTTATGATATTCACTTTTACAATCCAAACAAACGCACGCTTGAAGGGCAACTGGACTTTCCACTGGCAGATGGCGTTGTTGTCTCAAGATTTGCTATGGATGTAAATAAAAAACTCCGAGAAGGGGTAATTGTAGAAAAAGCTAAAGGGCGCCAAACATTCGAAAAAATAGTAAAACGCAGAGTTGATCCTGGTTTGATTGAGGTGACACGAGGCAATAACTTCAGATCGAGGGTATACCCTTTGTTGCCTAAACAAGAAAAGCATATAGTCATTGCTTATGAAGAAGAATTGAAGGTAACACCGGATGGATTGAAATATTCACTGCCTTTGGATATGCCAAACAAACTTGATGAATTCAGCTTCAAAGCAACAATATATTCAGATTTTGTAAAACCTATAAATAATAGCACCAATGGCTCTAAATTCCGTCATAAGGACGATTCTTATACTCTGCTATCTGAATACACTAACTATAAGGCAAAAGAACTATACGAATTTATTATTCCTTATTTCGGCGAACAGAGCGTACAGCTGGAAACATATAATAATGAAGACTTCTTCCGTATTTCGCTAAATCCTGATATGATGCTCAAAGCTAAAGAAAAACCGCAGACTATTAGCATATTGTGGGATATCTCTGCTTCCCGCTTAAATTCAGATATAGATAAAGATTTGGAGCTTTTAGAAGAATATCTGGAATATAACAAATGTAATGTTGAACTAGTGCCATTCAGCCTTTACGCAGATGATCCAAGCTATTTCCCAAATGTAGACTTTCACGAGTTAAAAACTAATATTGACGGACTTAGGATTGACGGAGCAACAAATTATAGCTCTGTAGACATAAGCAAGCTGCGAGGAGATGAAATATTTATTTTCTCCGATGGTATAGATAATATCGGCGAAGGTGGCTTTGGCGACACTGAAAAGACAATGTATATAATCAATAGCTCCTCTATATCAGATCACGATGCTTGCCGCAAACTTGCGCAAAAAACAGGCGGCAAATATATAAATCTGATAGATGAGAATACTGAGAGTGCTTTAAATCTGCTTACTTACAACTTCCCTTATTTCATGGGAATAGATGGCGCTGCAAGTGAAGTATATCCAAATAATGCAGTAGTTAAAGGTAATATAAATATTTCCGGTAAGCTTCTATCAAGCTCACAACTTAAGCTAAAATTTGGCTATGGGAACAAAGTTGCAAAAATAATTCCAATTAATATCACAGAAGCAAATCGCACAAATTCAGGAATCTTACACAAAATCTGGGCGAAACAAAAACTGGCAGATTTAAATTTCAACCAGACACAAAACGAAACAGAAATTACTGAACTGGGCAAAAAATACTCTTTAGTAACTGCTTTCACTTCACTAATAGTTCTAGAAACGGCATGGGATTATTATGGCTATAAGATAGATCCACCTGAAGAATTGAGGGAGGAGTATGATAGTGTAGCAACAGCAATAGAAGAGTATTATGCCAAATGGCAAATAAATTTAACTGCAGATAGTTTAGAATATCTTAAATATTTCAAAGAAAAACTATTAGACAGAGTAAATGAAATGAGAATATGGTATAATTTGGACTTCAAGGAAGATAAATATTTGGATTCCTGTTATAAGATAATAGATCAAAAAGTTGGGAAATTACTTGAATGTATTGATTATAAGGATGATTCCAAACCTTATTATGTTATAAATTTGAAAGAGTTATTACCTAATTTCGATTTTAGTAAGCGTAAATACCTAAATTATAAGTTTCTTAAAAATCGTGATGATTCATATAATTCATTTTATGGCAGTTTAGATTTTCGACGCATTTATATCAATGATACGTACTTTCATATTCATAAATCTTATTATTATGGGTTAGAGAAATTTTCTAATATCGACGTTACCAATTTTCAAATGCATAAAACGAATAAAAATGATTTGACTCAACTTGTGTTTGAGGCAAATTCTTATAAATATTATAAATATGGTTTAGATCCTAAATATGAAGGCCAAACAGGTATTGAACTAGATAGCTCTAGTTGTTTGAGGATCGAGATTTCCTCAAAAGATTTAAGTGAGTTTTACAATAAACTTTATGTTATAAAGGAAGGTGCATATTATTTATCAAAAGAAAATAAAAATGAAAGGGAAAGAAGTCGCCTTTATGCTAAAAAAGTAAACCAAGTTGTAAAATCAGCAATTAAAGATATGGAAGAAATTCCCAACGAAGAATTATATACTACTGTTGATTTGGATTCACTATTGCCAGAATTTAAGGATTTAAACCATCAACACTTTAAATATATAGATCTGTCACAGAACAAGACTTTTCATAACAAACTTAATGATAGTATCTATAACTACAAATATTCAAATTATGAATACTTTTATGATGCATCACAGTTTCTTGACAGTAACAAAATGATGATGGCTGCTAGGAGTTATACTTCAACAATTTATAATAAAATTCCATATTGGGAAGATCAGCTATGCAATGCTATTGACTTAAAAATTCTAAATAAATCTAGGATTGACTTAGATGCTCTTTACTTAGTGTCAAGTCTTTCTTTTGATGCGAACAAAGAAAAGATCAGAGAAAAATATAAAGATAAAATATCAAATATAAGTGGCAATATGGCCATTAAAATTTCTGACCATCTCAACTCTCTAGATTTATCAAAAGTATATCTGTTCAAAAATATCTCTATGGTAGTTGACAACAAGGCTTATTTAGAAAATATCACATCTCAATATTTATCCAGGATTAATAATAGGATCTTTTCTATAGA
Organism: Kapaibacterium sp. (SeqCode); assembly: GCA_965140345.1. Lineage (GTDB taxonomy): Bacteria > Bacteroidota > Ignavibacteria > Kapaibacteriales > UBA2268 > JBFHIJ01. Next base: position 572,847 of record OZ223200.1, on the reverse strand, counting down.
TAGTCGAGAAACATTTGATCAAACTGAAACCTTATTGACATTAGTACCTATGGATAAAATAATTCCAAAATGGGTCTCTGAGAAAGAAAAAGCGTTAAGAATAGCAATCTACGACAGTTATCAATTTGAATTTGAAGTTTGTGCTGTTGATTCTGTAATTTTATATTCTGAAAATGTAAGGTTGAATGCGAATATGCAGGAAGTTAATTCTAATTATTATAATGCACCAAACTCAAAATATATCTTTTACACTGCTAAGGATTTACTAAATAAAAATATGACTACAATAGATTCAATCCTTGTAAAGTTTTCTTTGTTAGACAGCACAATAGTCTTAAAGGAAAAAGAAAGTGGAATTTTGAGATGTAATGCAGATTCAAAACATTTTAGTTATACTGTGAAAAATGAGAAGCTTCAGAATTATAATGATAATTTTATTGTATTGAATGCTCCAAAATTTAGTTATAAAACATATCCCGAAAAGAGTCTTGTTACGTATAGAGTTGAAAATCTTTATGTTGATATTAATATTTCGGAATTTTCTCTTAAGGGCAAGGTTACTGATTGCTTGGGCAACCCCTTACCTGGGGCTACGGTGCTGATTGGAGGAATTAAAAAAGGAGCCAAAACAAAACCTGATGGTAGGTTCATTATAAAAAATATACCCTTGTCACATTTTGTTTTAAAAGTAACTTATATTGGAAAGGTACCAAAAATTATTAGATATGTTAGATCTGATTCTTGTACAAATTTAAATATACAGTTAGAAGATAGAGTGACAATGACTCAATCAGTCATAATTACTAAAGCCAAAAGGTCTAAATTTGATGAAGAAGCTTTTTATAAGCAGAATGCCGGATTTGAGATATATGACAATACAGAAAATTCTAATTCGATTGTAGAACTTTCTTCCTACCAATCCTCAAAAGAATACTACAAAACTCTAAGTTCAGTTGCTTTAGGCGAACTCAAAGATACATATTTCGAGCTTCGAAAGTCAAACCAACTAAATCCATCATTCTTCTTTGATGCTGCAAAAGTATTTGAAAAGCAAGGTAAGATCAAAGAGGCCTGCCGAGTTATGTCAAATCTTGCTGAAATAAATCTTGAAGATCATGAGAATCTTAGACGAGTTGGCGGCTTCTTAATGGAGCATAAAGAATATGCACTAGCTAAAAGTATCTATAAGCACATCCTGAAAATTAGAAGCGAAGAACCTCAATCATTCCGCGATTATGCACTATGTTTGGCTGAAAGCGGAGAATATCAATCAGCAGCGGATTCACTTTATAATCTATTTACAAGGAATATAGCCTGGTCATATAAAGGTATCATGACTACTCTGATAACAGATTTTAACACGCTGCTTACAAAATACAAAAGTGAGATAGATATAACTAAATACGATTCAAAATATATATTCAAAACATATATGGATTTAAGAATAGAAATTAGCTGGATTATGGATGGAATAAATATTGATCTTTTAGTGATAGAGCCAGACAGTACTTTTTGTAACATAAGTTACCAATATAGTAAAAATGGTGGTTTAGTAGTTGGTTCGAATCCTGAAGTTTATATGATCAAGAATGCAATACCTGGTACTTATAAAATCAAGGCACAATATAAATCAAATCGAAGACAAAAATCCAGTTTAGAACCGCAGGTTCGCTGCAAAATATATACTAATTATGGCAGACCTGAACAGAAACTGCAGGAAAATGTAATAAAAATTGAGATAGACAAAGGCGAAGTTGATTTAGGTGAAGTTGTAATAGAATAAGCTTTTCTAATAAAGGTGTAAGTTATGAAATCGATAAAAATATTGATAATTATGATTCTAACGGCAATGCCTATTTTTTCGCAAACAGGTATGCCTTCAATAACAGTTACAGAAGCAGAAAAAGACTTTACTTTGCCTATTAGTAGAGCAAAAGTAGATGTCAAGATTGTAGGTTCACTGGCAATTACTACTTTTGATATTCACTTTTACAATCCTTATGAAAGTACTTTGGAAGGTCAATTGGACTTCCCTTTGGCGGATGGTGTACTTGTATCACGTTTTGCATTGGATGTGAATAAAAAACTTCGTGAAGGCGTAATTGTTGAAAAAGCTAAAGGTCGAGTAACTTACGAAGATATCGTAAATAGAAGAGTTGATCCCGGTCTTTTAGAGGTCACGCGTGGTAATAACTTCAGATCTAGGGTATACCCTTTGTTGCCTAAACAAGAAAAGCATATTGTCATAGCTTATGAAGAAGAATTGAAGGTAACACCTGATGGCTTGAGATATTCATTGCCGTTGGATATGCCTAATGTACTCGATATCTTTAGCTTTAAAGCAACAGTTTATTCTGATTTTGCTGTTCCTTTTAATACAAGCAATGATGATTCTAAATTTGTTCAAAAAGCAGGTGTTTATACAAGATTTTCTAAGTATATCAATTATAAGGCTAAAGATTTATTTGAATTTGTAATTCCGTTTGTGGGCGAGCAAAGTGTCAAATTTGAGACTTATAATAACGAAGACTTCTTCCGTATTTCTCTAAATCCTGAAATGAAGCTCCAGGAAAAAGAAAAACCTCAAACTATCAGTATCCTGTGGGATATTTCAGCTTCACGTTTAAATTCTGATATAAAAAAAGAGTTGGAGCTTCTGGAAGAATATATGGAATATAATAAATGCAATGTAGAATTAGTTCCATTCAGTTTATATGCAGATGAGCCAAGCTATTTTCCAAAAGCTGACTTTGACGAATTAGAAGCAAACATAAACGGCCTTAGAATTGACGGGGCAACAAACTATAGCTCAGTCGACGTAAGCAAGCTACGAGGAGATGAGATTTTTATTTTCTCTGATGGTATTGATAATATTGGTGCAGGTGGTTTTGGTGAGACAGAAAAGCCAATGTATGTAATCAATAGTTCTTCAATATCTGACCACGATGTGTGCCGAAAACTGGCGCAAAAAACAGGTGGCAAATACATTAATCTTTTGGATAACGAGCTAAGTAAAGCTCTTAATCTGTTAACTCACAATTTCCCTCGTTTCCTGGGAATTGATGGCGCTGCAAGTGATGTATATCCAATAAATAAAGTAGTAGATGGGAAGATAGACATTTCAGGTAAACTACAGGCAAAATCGAAGCTTAAACTAAAATTTGGATATGGAAATAAAGTAACTAAGACAATTCCAATCAATATAACAGAAGCAAATAGTACAAACTCAGGGATTCTACATAAAATCTGGGCGAAACAGAAACTATCATATTTAAATCTGGATCAAGCACAAAACGAAAAAGAAATTACAGAACTTGCAAAGAAATATTCTTTAGTTACTGCTTTTACTTCTTTGATTGTTTTAGAGACTGCAAGAGATTATTATCTGTATAAGATTACTCCACCTGAGGAATTAAGAGCTGAATATGATAGTTTGATTCAATATGAAAAACAAATGGGCTGGGATTCCAAAAATAGATCTCAAGATCTTTTATCTCAGTCAAAAGAGTTAAAATCTATACTAATGAAGTCACTTAAAGAACTCAAAGAATGGTATAGTTTTGATTACCACAAGATTATAAATATTGATTCCTGCCTGAAGCAACTAGACAATAAGATTATTGATATTCTTGAAGACTTGTCGAAAAAGGAGAGAAATGAGGCATATTCTGTTGTGGATCTAAAGGAATATTTTCCTGATATAGATTTTCAATATTTAAACAGAATTTATGTAACTACTAATTCTGATAAACAAATGGATTGGATCAAGACATTTGGAGATATTGGAGAGTTCAGCTATGTGATAAGCAATGAGACAGAAGATAAACCCGCTTCTAAACTCATCAACAAATTACCGAATGGTCAAAATTATTCAAATATTCAAACCTATAATTTGAGCACTTTCGCAGTTCGAGAAGAGATAAAATATATACAACTTGTCTTTAAAGTTAATTCTTCTTTTGGAGATTCTTTAAACGAAAAATACAGGAACAAGTCAGATATTAAACTTCTTGGTAGACAGCTTGTTTTAGATATAGCCATGAAAGATGTGGATAGTTATTATAATAAGCTCTACGTTGTAAATGATTTGAGTACTTTTATATCAGATTCAGCCAGAAAAGCTTTAGAAGAACAAAGAGCCAGATATGAAACAAGAAAACTATTCGATAAATGTGAGTTCTCTGCTACAAATCAAATACCATTTCAAAAAGAAGGTTACGGAGCAATAATTGGAAAAATTACAGATAAATTTGGGAAGCCTCTTGCAGGAGCTACTGTCATTTTAAAAGGAACAAAAAGGGGGGCTAAAAGTAAAGAAAACGGCAAATTTTTATTCTCGAATATTGATCCTGATGTTTATGATCTTAAATTTACTTATATAGGAAAAGAAACATTGAATTGCGAAGATATAGAGGTCTTCTCTGATAGTATCACTTTTTACAATGTAAAATTGAAAGACAACAACACAAGCAGCCACTGTGTTTCGATAATTGCAGAAAGGAATAATAAAACTAAATATGACATTAGGAATGATATAGAAAACAAAGAAGAAATAGAAAGCAAAGAAGTTTTTGGAAGCATGCGTGCTTATAGTATTTCAGCTCCTGTAACTCCCGTAAATAATGGAAATACAATGGCAATGTATGCATTGACCTTAGAAGAAAGTTCAGCGGATGGTTTTGCTGATGCTGTCAGCAATTTAAGTGCTTCAGAATCTTCACAATCTGAAGTAAAAACTGTAGAATATCAATCTTCAAAAGAATATTATCAAAAGCTAAACATGGTCGCTCTGGCAGAATTGGAAACTACTTACTTTAAGCTTCGCAAAGACAATGAGAGAAATCCATCATTCTTTTTTGATGCGGCAAAAGTATTTGAAAAACACGGTAAAATCAAGGAAGCCTGCAGAGTAGTTTCAAATTTGGCAGAGATCAACCTTGAAGATCATGAAAATCTTAGACGAGTAGCAGGTTTTCTGATGAAAAATAAAGAATATAAATTAGCTAAGAGTATTTATCAGCACATCTTAAAAATAAGAGTTGAGGAACCTCAATCATTCCGTGACTATGCACTGTGCTTAGCAGAAATGGGCGAATTTCAAGCAGCAGCTGATTCACTATACAGTCTGTTTACAAGAGATATACCTGTTGATTTTAAGGGAATGATTTCTACATTAGTCACTGAATTTAACACACTCTTGCTCCAGCATAAGGATCAAATAGATATTTCAAAATATGATCCTGATTATATTTTCGAAACACCGGTTGATCTAAGAATAGAAATCACCTGGGTGATGGATGAAACGGATATAGATTTGTGGGTAATAGAACCGGATGGAACAAAATGCTATTATGCTCAACAATTTACAAAAATTGGTGGTTTTTTAAGTGAAGACATGATACGTGGCTATGGTCCTGAAGTTTATATGATAAAAAAAGCATTAGCGGGTAAATATAAAATAAAGGCGGATTACTTCTCAAACCGCAGACAAAAGTCGAGTATAGATCCACAAATTCGCTGTAAAATATATACGAATTATGGCAGACCTAATCAGAAAGTACAGGAAACTATAGGGAAAATAGAAGAATTAAGTGGTGAAATTGATTTGGGTGAAGTTGTAATTGACTAAACATGTTAAAAAAAGGGGTATGGTATGAAGTTTATAAAAATATTGATAGTTATGATGTTAGTGGTAATGCCTGTTTTTTCGCAAACAGGTATGCCTTCAATCACAGTAACGGAATCGGAGAAAGAATTTACTTTGCCGATTAAACGAGCAAAAGTAGATGTAAAAATTGTAGGTTCGCTGGCGATTACGACTTATGATATTCACTTTTTCAATCCAAACAAACGCACGCTTGAAGGGCAACTTGACTTTCCACTGGCAGATGGCGTTGTTGTTTCAAGATTTGCAATGGATGTGAATGAAAAATTACGTGAAGGCGTAATTGTAGAAAAAGATAAAGGTCGTCAAACATTCGAAAAAATAGTAAAACGGAGAGTGGATCCCGGTTTGCTTGAAGTGACTAGAGGAAGCAACTTCCGATCTCGAGTTTACCCTTTGTGGCCGGAACATGAAAAGCATATTGTGATAGCTTATGAAGAAGAATTGAAGGTAACACCGGATGGTTTAAAATATTCTCTGCCGCTGGATATGCCTAATAAGCTTGATGAACTCAGCTTCAAAGCAACAATCTATTCAGATTTTGCAAAGCCAATAAATAATAGCACCAATGGCTCTAAATTTCGTCATAAAGACGATTCTTATACACTTATGTCAGAATACACAGATTATAAGGCAAAAGAATTATACGAATTTATTATTCCTTATTTCGGCGAAGAGAGCGTTCAGCTGGAAACTTATAACAACGAAGACTTCTTCCGTATTTCGCTAAATCCGGATATGACGCTCCAAGCTAAAGAAAAACCACAGACTATTAGCATATTATGGGATATCTCTGCTTCCCGTCTAAATTCAGATATAGACAAAGATTTAGACCTTTTAGAAGAATATCTGGCATACAACAAATGTAATGTAGAATTAGTTCCATTCAGCGTATACACAGATGAACCTAGCTATTTCCAAAATGTTGACTTTGACGAACTCAAAGCAAACATCAACGGACTTAGAATAGACGGAGCAACAAATTATAGCTCTGTAGACATAAGCAAGCTGCGAGGAGATGAAATCTTCATTTTCTCCGACGGTATTGACAATATCGGTGAAGGTGGCTTTGGTGAAACAGACAAGCCGATGTATATAATCAATAGTTCTTCTATTTCAGATCACGATGTGTGCCGCAAACTAGCGCAAAAAACAGGTGGCAAATATATAAATTTAGTAGATGAGAACACTGAGAGTGCTTTAAATCTGCTTACTTACAATTTCCCTTATTTCATGGGAATAGAAGGCGCAGCAAGCCAAGTATATCCCAAAAATGAAGTAGTTAAAGGTAATATAAATATATCAGGAAAGCTTCAATCAAGCTCGCAAATAAAGCTAAAATTTGGATATGGAAATAAAGTAGCAAAGACAATTACAGTCAACATAACAGAAGCAAATCGCACAAACTCAGGAATCCTGCACAAAATCTGGGCGAAACAAAAACTGGCAGATTTGAATTTAAACCAGACACAAAACGAAACAGAAATTACTGAACTGGGCAAAAAATATTCTTTAGTAACTGCTTTCACTTCATTGATAGTTTTAGAGACAGCCAGGGATTATTATAGGTATAAAATTGAGCCACCGGCAGAGTTGAGGGAGGAGTATGATAGTGTAAAATCCAAATATGATAAATATTATGCAAGACGTAACAAAGATCGAGTTGCTGATAGTTTAGAAAATCTTAAATATTTGAAAGAAGAAATTCAAAATCAAGTAAATCGGTTAAAATTATGGTATGGACTCGATTTTAAAGAAGTACAATATTTAGATTCCTGTTATAAAATAATCGATAAAAAAGTAGGTGAGTTAATTGCTCAGGTTGATATTACAAATGATACCAAACCTTATTATGTTATAAATTTGAAAGAGATACTTCCGAAATTCGATTTTAGTAAGCATAGACATATTAATTATTGTGTAATCGGAGGTAAAAAGGGGGAATACTATTCATTTGATAAAATGATTGAATATGATAGCGTCATGTATAATGATAAAAGTACCAGTTTCAGAAGGAGTCCCTATTATTATGGTCTATACTATTTTAGTCATATTTACATTAAAAATTTTATGGCTGAAAAAGTAAGTGATTCAACTTTGGAAAATCTTTCTTTTAATGCTACATCAAAGTATTCAATGGAAAATGGTATAGATCCAAAATATAACAATAACAATGTTAGTATGGACTCCAATTTCAATCTTTCTGTTAACATTAGTCCGAAAGACTTGGATTCCTTTTATAGTAAATTGTATTTGATAAAAGATAGTTACCGTTATCTTCATAAGGATGACTTCAAAAAAATTGATAGATGGAATGATTATTCAGATCTGCTAGGTGATAAAATTAGAAATATTATTGACAATATTGATAAAACGCCTGAAGATGAATTAATTACTACTCTGGATTTAGATGAGCTTTTACCTGAATTTCAAGATTTAAACAAGGAATACTTTAAATGCTTAGATTTATCTTGGCATTGTATTGTTCATAACAATTTAGACGATAGTTTATATGAATCCCATAGTTCAAGTTATCAATATTTTTATGATTTATCACAGAAAGGTATAGATAGTTCGAAGTTGCTTAAAGATTATGTAGACTATTTCTCTTCAAAAAGGGAAAAGAAACTTTATTGGGAATATATATTAAATAGCAATGCAAATTTGCAGTATGTTCATAAATCCAGATTGAATTTAAATGGCCTGTATCTTGTAACAGATATGTCTTACTTAGAATATAAAAATCGAATACGCTCAAAATTCAAAGATATTATTTATGATGTTCATGGTAGAATAGCAGTTCAAATAGCTAAGGATAGTCAATCTTTAGATTTGTCCAAAGTCTATATTCTAAAAAATATAGCTATGATATTTGATGATCAAGACTATTATTCCAATATCGTAACTCAATCTTTAATGCGGAATTATGATTATAGGAAAAGATCTTCTGATGAGTTGTTTGATGTTGTACCTGTCAGTGATATTTTGGACAAATACTCGAATAAAGAAAAGTGCATTAGAATTGGTATAAATCAGGGGCGTTATTATTATGATTACGATATCTTTACAATTGATTCGATTATCTTAAATGGACAGAATAAGAAGATTACAGCCGATATAAAAACCACTTCACCAAACCATTATCCATGTACGACTGAGGAAATATACTCAAATATATCCTTGCAAGATTTGAAAAACCAAGGAGTAAGTCAAGTTGATTCTATAACTATAAAATTTTCTATGAGAGATAGTTCCATTGTTTTTTCTGAAGCAGAAGCAGGTTTACTTACTTTCGATAAAGAAACAAGACATTTTATTTATTCCATAAAGATGGATCAACTTAAAGATTATACAGATAATTTTATAATGCTCAATCAACCTAAAGTTGAATATGAGAATAATCTTGAAAAAAAGACTACCAAGTATATTGTGAATAACCTCTACGCTGAGTTTGATTTGGCATACCCTATTAAAGGGAAAGTGACAGATGAAAATGGTAAGCCATTACCGGGAGCCACAGTACGTATTCTAGGGACAAGAAAAGGAGCTAAGACAAAACCGAATGGTAGTTTTTTGATCAATTATGTTCCATCCTCTGTGTTTGATATCAAGACAACTTTTATAGGAAAGGAACCAAAAATTATTGAATGTGTAAGATCTCATGATAGTATTGTAAATCTGCATATTCAGCTAAAAGACCAAGTCAGAAATCATGCTAATGTAGTAATTACATCTGCTCAAGCGACAAGAGAAGATGAAGAAAATGAAGGTTTATCTTTATCTGAATCAGGTAATTCAGGTTTTGAGCTAGTGGAGAGTAAAAACACTTCCAATTCAAAAGTCAATCTTACTTCCTACCAATCCTCAAAAGAATACTACAAAACTCTAAGTTCAGTTGCTCTTGGCGAACTCGAAGATACATATTTCGAGCTTAGGAAAGATAATGCAATGAATCCATCATTCTTCTTTGATGCTGCCCAAGTATTTGAAACACAAGGTAAGATCAAAGAGGCCTGCAGAGTTATGTCAAATCTTGCGGAAATTAATCTTGAAGACCATGAAAACCTGAGACGTGTTGGTGGCTTCTTAATGGAGCATAAAGAATATTCTTTAGCTAAAAGTATCTATAAACACATACTAAAAATTAGAAGCGAAGAACCTCAAAGTTTCCGCGATTATGCATTATGCTTGGCTGAAAGCGGAGAATTTCAAGCAGCAGCAGATTCACTTTATAATCTATTCAATAGTCCTATCACTTGGGACTGTAAGGGCATACGAACTGCTCTGATAACAGAATTCAACACACTTTTGGTAGAGCACAAAGATGAAATAGATATTTCTAATTATGATTCTGATTATATTTTTGAAACACCTGTAGATTTAAAGATCGAACTTTCGTGGGTGATGGATGGAATAGATATTGATCTTTGGGTGCAAGAACCTGATAGAACTAATTGCCATAAAGGATATAGATTTACGAAAAACGGTGGTTACTTCAGTGCCAATTGGTATCGCGATAACAATCCTTCAGTTTATATGATTAAGAATGCAATACCTGGTACATACAAAATTAAAGCACAATATAAATCAAATCGAAGACAAAAGTCCAGTTTAGAACCACAGGTACGCTGTAAAATTTATACTAATTATGGCAGATCTGAACAGAAACTACAGGAAAATGTAATAAAAATTGAAATAGATAAAGGCGAAGTTGATTTAGGTGAAATTGTAATAGAATAAGCTTATCAAATAAAAGGTAAAATTTATGAAAACTATAAAACTATTGATAGTTATGATGCTAATGGCAATACCTGCTTTTTCGCAATCAGGGATGCCTTCAATCACAGTAACGGAATCGGAGAAAGAATTTACTTTGCCAATTAAACGTGCAAAAATTGATGTAAAAATTGTAGGTTCGCTGGCGATTACTACTTATGATATTCACTTTTTTAATCCAAACAATCGCACACTTGAAGGGCAACTGGACTTCCCTTTGGCAGATGGCGTTGTTGTTTCAAGATTCGGGATGGATGTGAATGAGAAACTGCGTGAAGGCGTAATAGTAGAAAAAGATAAAGGAAGAGTGACTTACGAAAATATCGTAAATAGAGGAGTTGACCCGGGTTTGCTTGAGGTGACACGAGGAAATAATTTTCGCTCAAGAGTATATCCGCTACTTTCAGAAAAAGAAAAGCATATTGTCATCGCTTATGAAGAAGAATTGAAGGTAACACCGGATGGTTTAAAATATTCACTGCCTTTGGATATGCCAAACAAACTTGATGAATTCAGCTTCAAAGCAACAATATATTCTGACTTTGCTGAGCCAATAAATAATAGCACCAATAGCTCTAAATTTCGTCATAAAGATGATTCTTATACACTGCTATCTGAATACACTGACTATAAGGCAAAAGAGCTTTACGAATTTATCATTCCTTATTTCGGCGAACAGAGCGTTCAGCTGGAAACATATAATAACGAAGACTTCTTCCGTATTTCTCTAAATCCTGATATGATGCTCCAGCAAAAAGAAAAACCACAGACTATTAGCATATTATGGGACATCTCAGCTTCACGATTAAATTCAGATATAAAGAAAGATTTAGAGCTATTAAATAGGTATTTGGAATACAACAAATGCAACGTAGAACTAGTTCCATTCAGCTTATATGCCGATGAACCTACTTATTTTCCTAACGCAGACTTTAACGAGTTAAAAGCAAATATCAACGGTCTCAGAATTGATGGAGCAACAAACTATAGCTCAGTCGACATCAGCAAGCTCCGTGGAGATGAAATCTTCATTTTCTCCGACGGTATTGACAATATCGGTGAAGGTGGCTTTGGCGACACAGAAAAGCCGATGTATATAATCAATAGCTCTTCAATATCGGATCACGATGTATGCCGCAAACTAGCGCAAAAAACAGGTGGTAAATATATAAATCTGATAGATGAGAATACTGAGAGCGCTTTAAATCTGCTTACTTACAATTTCCCTTATTTCATGGGAATAGAAGGCGCAGCAAGCCAAGTATATCCAAAAAATGAAGTAGTTAAAGGTAATATAAATATTTCCGGTAAGCTTCAATCAAGCTCACAACTAAAACTAAAATTTGGCTATGGAGATAAAGTTGCAAAAATAATTCCAGTCAACATAACAGAAGTAAATCGCACAAACTCAGGAATCCTGCACAAAATCTGGGCGAAACAAAAACTGGCAGATTTGAATTTAAATCAGACACTAAACGAAACAGAAATTACTGAGTTGGGCAAAAAATATTCTTTAGTCACTGCTTTCACTTCACTAATAGTTCTAGAGACAGCCAGGGATTATTATTGGTATAAGATTGCTCCTCCTCAGGAATTAAGGAAAGAGTATGATAGTTTAGCAACAGCGATGGAAGAATATTATGCCAAGAGGCAAAGAAATTTAACTGCTGATAGTTTAGCACATATAGAATATTTGAAAAATGAAATCAGTGAGCAAGTAAAACAAATGAAAATCTGGTATGATTTGGACTTCAAAGAAGTGCAATACCTGGATTCTTGTTATAAAATATTAGATCAAAAAGTTGCAGATATAGTTAAAAAATTAGATCTATTTAATGATGACAAAGCCTATTATGTTATTGATTTGAAAACTTTACTGCCAAATTTTGATTTTAGCAAGCATAAGTATATCAATTATTCTGTGGTGCAAGATTCGAATGCCCGAAATCCTTATTATACGAGTATGCCTTTACAATCTGTTATAATAAATGATTCTTCTTTTGTGCTGTGGGATACCTATAGGCGTAATGAAATATATCAATTCACAAACAGAAATGCTTACAGTTTTTCTTTGAAAGATACTGATGGAGCTGATTTGGAAAACTTATCATTTCTTGCTTTCTCTAGATACAAATATATTGATGGGTTAGATTCGAAATATGAGAATCGAGAAGATGTATCTTTTGATAAAGATTCAAATTTACGTGTAAAAATCAGTTCAACAGACTTGGTTGATTATTATCAAAAATTATATCTGATTAAGGATGGAGCTTATTTTCTTTCACATAAAAATTTGGCGATTATTGAAGAATGGGAAAAATATACAGAAAAAGTCAGGACCTTGGTCAATTTACATAATCGACAACTAAGTGGGACTCCTGATGAAGAGCTAGTAACAGCTATTGATTTAGATTCGTTACTTCCTGAATATACTGAATATAATAACATGTTTTTCAAGTATAATGATTTGTCATGGGATTATAAATTTAAAAACACTGTGAATGATAGTATTTATTACTATAATAGTTATGGTGAAAAGTATTTTTATGACCTATCACAAGGAGAGTTAGATAGTAGTAAGATGCTGAATGATTATCGATATTACCGACGAAGACCAATAAAGGATTATTACTGGGAGAGTCATTTTAGATATGCCGGTGGAACAAATATTATCAAAAAGAACTTAATAAACTTAAACGGTATCTACTATGTTTCTTCTCTGCCTTATCAGGAGAATAAGGATAAAATCCGAGATAAATATAAAGATCAAATATTTGATATACATGGTAAAATTGCAATTAAAATTGCTGAAGACAGTAGCTCTTTGGATTTATCCAAAATATACTTTATTAAAAATTCAGCAATAGCTATTGATAATCAAAATTATATGGAAAACCTCTCGAAAAACTTTATATCAAGAATAGATCAGGAATTATACTCAGAAGTAGTTAATATCCTTTGGAAAGATAAACCTGATATGGGGCTATATATTTTTGCTCCAATTAAAGATATTAAAAGCAACTGGTATAATGAAAATAGAAAAGCCTTAAAACTTGGTTTACTTCATATAGATAGATCCAGTTTTGATATGGGAGATATAACAGTTTATTCTAAGAATCACAGTTTGACATCGAAATTTGAACGAGATCAATCAACTTCACATTATAATAGACGTTCATTTTTATATATAGATGAAGATGAATTGAAACAACACAATATTCAAGAAATAGATTCAATAGAAGTCAAGTTTTCGTTGAAAGATAGTGTGATTTCTTGTAAAAAAGAGACTGATGGACCTTTAGGCCTATCAGATGATGGTAAATATTTTAAATATGTTATACCTTGTAAAGATTTGGATAACTATTTTGATCAGATGCTTGTATTTAATATTCCCAATTTGAGTTATGATTATATCGCTGATGGGCACAATTTGAAATATTCGATTGAAAATTGTTCGGCAATTTATGAGTTAGCTGATAGCGTTTTCGTTGGTAAGGTGGTTGACAAAGAGGATAAACCTATTCAATATGCAAATGTAAAAATTATGAATACAGGTTATTCAACGTATACTTCATCTTCAGGTCTGTTTACAATCAATTATATCCCTGATGGATATTTTGATTTGGAAGTGAGTAACTATCCGATGGAGAATCGAATAGTAAAAGACATCAATACAAAGACAACAAAATTTATCAAAATAGCAATGAAGGATAAAGTTAAAAATGTTGATGAAGTGGATGTATTAAGCAGAGCTTCTGCAGAGAATTCTGATTTAGCTTTATATTCGGATGCAAGTTTTGAAGCTGGATCAAACGAAAATATAGTTGATGCTATTTCGATGAAAGCCGGAGTAGAAAACAGCGGATCAGGTTTTAATATAAGAGGTGCACGCCAATCAGATGATCAGTTTCTAGTTGAAGGAATGCATTTAGGTGATAAGTTCACTGGTGGAATGGGAATAGGGGGAAGTAAATATTTTCCTGATTCCGAAGAACCACCTGCAAATGCTGTTGTTACTACAAAAGAATATCAATCTTCAAAAGAATACTACAAAACTCTAAATTCAGTTGCTCTTGGTGAACTCGAAGATACTTATTTCGAGCTTCGGAAAGATAATGCAATGAATCCATCATTCTTCTTTGATGCTGCCAAAGTATTTGAAAAGCAAGGTCAGATTAAAGAAGCATGCAGAGTTATGTCAAATCTTGCGGAAATTAATCTTGAAGATCACGAAAACCTGAGACGAGTTGGTGGCTTCTTAATGGAACATAAAGAATATAACCTTGCTAAAAGTATTTATAAGCACATCTTAAAAATTAGAAGCGAAGAACCTCAAAGCTTTAGGGATAATGCATTATGTTTAGCTGAAAACGGAGAATATCAAGCAGCAGCAGATTCACTTTATAATCTATTTATAAGGAATATCGACTGGCCATATAGAGGGATCAGGACTAGTCTGATAACGGAATTCAACACGCTTTTAAGTAAACACAAAGGTAAGATAGATATATCTCACTACAATCCTGAATATATTTTTGAAACACCCGTAGATTTAAGAATAGAAATTACATGGGTGATGGATGAAACTAACTTAGATTTAAAAGTGATAGAACCTGATAGTACTGTAAGTTCTTCCTGGCAAAGATTCAATATAAATGGTGGTTTCCAAAGCTATAATATGTCAAGAGGCTATGGCCCTGAAGTTTATATGATTAGAAAAGCTGAACCTGGAACTTACAAAATTAGAGCAAATTATAGATCTAATCGAAGACAAAAATCCAGTTTAGAACCGCAGGTACGCTGCAAGATTTATACAAATTATGGTAGAGCTAATCAGAAAATGCAGGAAAATATTATAAAAATTGAGATAGACCACGGCGAAGTTGATTTGGGTGAAGTGGTGATAGAGTAGGTCTTTCCGAAAAAAATGGGTTATAATATGAAAACGATAAAAATATTGTTAGTTATGATGCTAATGGCAATGCCTGCTTTTTCGCAAACAGGCATGCCTTCAATCACAGTAACGGAATCGGAGAAAGAATTTACTTTGCCGATTAAACGTGCAAAAATTGATGTAAAAATTGTAGGTTCGCTGGCGATTACTACTTATGATATTCACTTTTTTAATCCAAACAATCGCACACTTGAAGGGCAACTGGACTTCCCTTTGGCAGATGGCGTTGTTGTTTCAAGATTCGGGATGGATGTGAATGAAAAACTTCGCGAAGGGGTAATTGTAGAAAAAGCTAAAGGAAGAGTGACTTACGAAAATATCGTAAATAGAAGAGTTGACCCCGGTCTTTTAGAGGTTACGCGTGGTAATAACTTCAGATCGAGGGTATACCCTTTGTTGCCGGAACATGAAAAGCATATTGTAATAGCTTATGAAGAAGAATTGAAGGTAACACCAGATGGTTTGAAATATTCGCTGCCTCTGGATATGCCAAACAAACTTGATGAATTCAGCTTCGAAGCAACAATATATTCAGATTTTGCAAAACCTATAAATAATAGCACCAATGGCTCTAAATTTCGTCATAAAGACGATTCTTATACACTGCTATCTGAATACACTGACTACAAGGCAAAAGAACTATACGAATTTATTATTTCTTATTTCGGCGAAGAGAGCGTTCAGCTGGAAACATATAATAACGAAGACTTCTTCCGTCTTTCTCTAAATCCTGATATGATGCTCCAAGCTAAAGAAAAACCACAGACTATTAGCATATTATGGGACATCTCAGCTTCACGATTAAATTCAGATATAAAGAAAGATTTAGAGCTATTAGAAGAATATCTGGAATATAACAAATGTAATGTTGAACTAGTTCCATTCAGCTTATATGCCGATGAACCAAGCTATTTCCCAAATGTTGACTTCGCTGAACTCAAAGCTAATATCAACGGACTTAGAATAGACGGAGCTACTAACTACAGCTCAATCGACATCAGCAAGTTGCGAGGAGAAGAGATATTTATATTCTCCGATGGGATAGACAATATCGGGGAAGGTGGCTTTGGCGACACAGAAAAGCCGATGTATATAATCAATAGTTCTTCAATATCGGATCACGATGTGTGCCGCAAACTAGCGCAAAAAACAGGCGGTAAATATATAAATCTGATAGATGAGAATACTCAGAGTGCTTTAAATCTGCTTAATTACAATTTCCCATATTTCATGGGAATAGAAGGAGCTGCTAGCGAAGTATATCCAAAAAATGAAGTAGTCAAAGGTAATATAAATATTTCCGGTAAGCTTCAATCAAGTTCTCAACTTAAGTTAAAATTTGGCTATGGAAACAAATTAGCTAAGACAATCCCAATCAACATAACAGAAGCAAATCGCACAAACTCCGGGATTCTACATAAAATCTGGGCGAAACAAAAGCTGGCAGATTTGAATTTAAACCAGACACTAAACGAAACAGAAATTACTGAGTTGGGCAAAAAATACTCTTTAGTAACTGCTTTCACTTCACTAATAGTTCTAGAAACGGCATGGGATTATTATGGCTATAAGATAGAGCCACCTGATGAGTTGAGGGAGGAGTATGATAGTTTAGCAACAGCAATAGAAGAGTATTATGCCAAATGGCAAAGAAATTTCACAGCTGATAGTTTAGCACGTATAGAAAATTTAAAAAATGAAATCAGTGAACAAGTAAAACAAATGAAAATCTGGTATGATTTGGACTTCAAAGAAGTTCAATACCTGGATTCTTGTTATAAAATCCTCAATGAAGAAGTTGATGAATTGCTTGAAGATATTGATCTATTTAATGATGACAAAGCTTATTATGTTATTGACCTTACAGATTTACTCCCTGATTTTGATTTTAGCAAGCATAAGTATGTTAATTATATAGTCTTAAGTGAATTTAACTATGATTACAGATTTTTTTATCACAGTTTACCAATCCAACAAGCTATAATTAATGATTCGATTTGTAATTTATGGAATTATCCCCAAAATGAACTTCAAAGATGTACCGGCGTATATCCGCCAAGTTTTGTTGTAAGAGAACCTATAGGTGGAACATTAGAAAAACTCTCATTTACTGCATCTTCAATCTATAAATATACATATGGATTAGACGAAAAATATGAAGGTCGTACAGGAATTAGTTTGGATTCAAATTTTAATTTAAAGATTGACATTAGTCCAGCAGATTTGGTTGATTACTATAAAAAATTATATATAGTAAAAGAGGGTGGCTATTTCCTTTCCGAAAAGCATTTAGAACTAGTAGATGATTGCTTAGAATACTCACGAAAAGTAAAAGAATTAGTCAATGAACACTATAAACAAATAACTAATACTCCTAATGAGGCATTGATTTCTGTGTTAGATTTAGATTCTTTGTTACCGGAATATAGAGAGTTAAATCATCAATATTTCAAATTTCGAGATTTGACTTCGGATCATGTATTTAAAAATGATAAACTGGATAGTGTTTACAGATACAACATGTATCAAAATAATTATTTCTATGATTTATCAGGCGGTGACTTGGATAGCAGTAAAATGCTAAATACTTATTCTTATCAAGATGCACGAAAAGAAGATTTTGGGGAAGTGCAGTTTAGGAATAATAGTGGGCTGCAAATATTTGCATCAGCAAGGATAAACTTAAACGGTATCTACTTTGTTTCTTCTCTGCCTTATCAGGAGAATAAGGATAAAATACGAGATAAATATAAAGATCAAATATTTGATATACATGGTAAAATTGCAATTAAAATTGCTGAAGACAGTAGTTCTTTGGATTTATCCAAAATATACTTTATTAAAAATTCAGCAATAGCTATTGATAATCAAAATTATATGGAAAACCTATCAAAGCAATTCCTAAAAAGACAAGATATGGAATTGTTTGAAAAAGTGATTTACTTGACTAGAAAAAATTGGGATTTTAGTTCCTTATATACATTTTATCCTACTAGTGACTTAAGTAGTGACTGGTATAATAAGCAAAAGAAATCCTTAAAAATTGGCTTGCGCAGTATAGATAATTCAAAATTTTCTATGGAAAATATTACTATATACTCAAAGAATAACAGATATTCTTCAAAATTAGAAACAGAAATGTCGCTGTCTTATTATAAGACAAAACGTGATTATTTGTTTATTGATGAAGATGAATTGGAAAGAAATAAAATAGATGAAATAGATTCAATAGAAGTCCAGTTTTCACTGATTGATAGTGTAAGGTTTTGGAAAAAAGAAAGGGAAGGACCATTGAAGTTATCCAATGTTGATAAGCTTTTTAAATATACTATACCTGGTGAAGATTTAGAAAACTATTTTGAGCGGATGGTTTTATTAAGGATTCCAAATTTAAGTTATGACTATATCCCAGATGGGCACAAATTAAAATATAATGTTATAAATTGTTCGGCAATTGAAGATTTACCTGATGATGTTTTAGTAGGTAAAGTGGTTGATGAAAAAGATAAACCTGTTCTAGGAGCAACTGTACAAATTATGAATACTAATTATGGAATTAGAGTCAACTACTTAGGATTGTTTATTATCAATAACCAGCCACAAGAGAGCTATGATTTGATAATTAGACAGTTTAACAAAAAAGACAAAATCCTCACAAATATTAAGTCTAGAAAAGACAAATTTATTAAAGTAACAATGGTGGATAAAGATCCTGAAGAATTCGAGAGATTAAAAAAAGGAATTATTGCTCATAGGGAGATTAAAAGTCAAGCACTGTCAGTATCTACAGATGTGGTAGCTTCAGAGACAATAGAGCGTGCTTCAAACGAAAATATTGTTGATGCTATTTCGATGAAAGCCGGAGTAGAAAATAACGGTTCAGGTTTTAATATCAGAGGTGTGTGCCAAGCTGATACTCAAATACTTGTAGAAGGCATGGATTTAAGCAATAGGTTTACCGGTGGAATGGGAATAGGGGGAAGTAAGTATTTTCCGGATACTCAAGAACCATCTGCAAATGCTGTTGTTACTACAAAAGAATATCAATCTTCAAAAGAATATTACAAAACTCTAAATTCAGTTGCTCTTGGAGAACTTGAAGATACATATTTTGAGCTTCGGAAAGATAATGCAATGAATCCTTCATTCTTCTTTGATGCTGCTAAAGTTTTTGAAAAACAAGGAAAAATCAAGGAAGCCTGCCGAGTTATTTCCAATCTTGCTGAAATCAATCTGGAAGATCATGAAAACCTGAGACGTGTTGGTGGCTTCTTGATGGAACATAAAGAATATAAACTGGCTAAAAGTATTTATAAGCACATCTTAAAAATTAGAAGCGAAGAACCTCAAAGCTTTAGGGATTATGCATTATGTTTAGCTGAAAACGGAGAATATCAAGCAGCAGCAGATTCACTTTATAATCTATTTATAAGGAATATCGACTGGCCATATAGAGGGATCAGGACTAGTCTGATAACGGAATTCAACACGCTTTTAAGTAAACACAAAGGTAAGATAGATATATCTCACTACAATCCTGAATATATTTTTGAAACACCCGTAGATTTAAGAATAGAAATTACATGGGTGATGGATGAAACTAACTTAGATTTAAAAGTGATAGAACCTGATAGTACTGTAAGTTCTTCCTGGCAAAGATTCAATATAAATGGTGGTTTCCAAAGCTATAATATGTCAAGAGGCTATGGCCCTGAAGTTTATATGATTAGAAAAGCTGAATCGGGAACTTACAAAATTAGAGCAAATTATAGATCTAATCGAAGACAAAAATCCAGTTTAGAACCGCAGGTACGCTGTAAAATTTACACAAACTACGGCAAACCAAGTCAGCAAATGCAGGAAAATATTATAAAAATTGAGATAGACCACGGCGAAGTTGATTTGGGTGAAATAGAGATAGAGTAGAAATTTTACAGAAGTTAGAAGCAAAAAACGTCCTGTGTATAGTACAAAATTAAGCAATATTGTGCTGTATACAGGACGTCATATTATATGGTTTTGGATATTTTTTCAATTTGATGTTTAGAAATTCTATACATTGTAGCTACTTTTTTATTTCATATTATAAAGTGTTTTACAATGAAAAATATGCTATTTGTTGGTTTAGCTTTGCTAACTGTCTGTTTTGTAGCTTTAGGGCAAAGTAAAGAGAAAAATACATTGGAGTTCTCGGAAAACTGGGAATTGTTTAATGATTCTAATTTTACGATTCAATATCCTGATACGTTTGAATTAATTGAGTATGGTAAAAAGGGTAAAGGGATTTCGATTTTTGCAAAAGAGACATCTGATGATGACCTTTTTAGTGAGAATATTCATTTGAGTATTGAAAACTTAGAAGGAAGCAATTTTGATCTGGATGCTTATATTAAATTGGTTGAAGCGCAGATTGAAAAGAAGCTTACAGATGGAAAGATGATCGAATCTAAAAGAGTAAAGGAAGGTGACCGTGAATACCATAAGATGGTGTATACAGGTAAATTAGGACCGGTAGATTTGAAATGGGTTCAGCATTATAGAGTTGTAAATGAAAAAGCTTATGTGCTTACTTTTACTTGTGAAGAAGCACAATATGAGGCTTATGCAAGTATTGCTGAAAAAATTATGCTAACATTTAAACTAAAATAAATGTCAATCTTATAAAAAAACGCCAAAACTACTAAGTAATTTTGGCGCTAGATAATATCTATATAAAGTAGATTATTTTACGAAAGGTAATTTTACTATTTCAGCTGGGAATCTTTTTCCGCGTGCTTCAATTTCAATTTTTGTACCTGCTTCTTTTTTGTCCCAAGGAACATAACCTAAACCGATTGGTTTGCCAAGAGTTGGAGAAAGGTTACCACTTGTTACAAAACCTGCTTCTTCACCATCGATAAAGATTTTGTAGTGAGAGCGAGGGATAAATCTTTCAGCATCAGATATAAAACCAACTAATCTGCGGCTTGGTTTTTCTTCTTTTACTTTAGCTAAAACGTCAGAACCGTTGAATTTGCCTTTGGCTAATTTAGTAATCCAGCCAAGTCCTGCTTCTAATGGATTAGTTTCTTCAGTGATGTCATTGCCGTAAAGCATGTAAGCTTTTTCCATTCTTAATGTGTCGCGGCAACCAAGACCAGTAGGTTCTATACCAAATTCCGCACCTGCTTCAAATACAGCATCCCATACTTTACGAGCTGTAGCATCATCACCACGGAAATATAATTCATAACCTAATTCGCCAGTATAACCTGTGCGAGAAATGCACATTTCAACTCCACCTAATTCACCAAATTTGTAATGGTAGAATGGTAAAGCTTCTTCAGAAATATCTTCTTTTGTCAATTTTTGTAAAGCTTCTCTTGATTTTGGTCCTTGCACAGCTAAAAGGTTGATGTCATCAGTTGCATTATTCAAATCAACTTTCATACCTTCAGCATTTTTAACGCACCAATTCCAGTCTTTTTCTATGTTAGCACCATTAACAACAAGCATGTATTCAGTACCCGGAACGATACAATAAACAAGCAAATCGTCAACTATTCCACCATGTTCAAGACACATAGCGCTATATTGAACCTGACCCGGTACAAGTTTAGCAGCGTCATTTACAGTAATTTTTTGTACGAAGTTTAATGCATCTTCGCCTTTTACTTCGAATTCGCCCATGTGAGCCACGTCAAATACACCAATTGCATTACGAACTACATTATGTTCTGCAATGATACCCTTAGGGTATTGGATAGGCATTTCATAACCTGCAAAGCTAACCAATTTAGCGCCAAGCTCTTTGTGGATAGCATGAAATCTGGTTGTTTTCATATTCTATGTTCCAAATAGATTTATAAGTCTGTTATACTATTTAAATAAGGTCTTGCAAAATAATCATTTAAACATGATTTTCCAAAGGTGTGCAAAAAGAAAGAAGATTTGAATAATCAAATCAAATAATGTCAATAATTATTAAATGGAGCTTATCTCTGAGATTTTAAATTTCACAACACCAAGAATTTTAAGATTGTCTCTGTTATATACTTTGAAAGGAGAGAATTTAGGATTTTCTGAAAATAGATAAATATGCCCATCTATTTCTTTATATCTTTTGATAAAGATGCGTTCAATGTAGATTGCTACAATTATGTCATCTTCTTTTGCTTCTGCATGCGTATCTACAAGTACATGATCTCCATCTTGAATGCCTGCGTTAATCATCGAATCGCCTGATACATTATAAATATCATATCTTGAAAAATCAATTGCATTAGGCAAAAGCTTTTTAATTTCAGGGGCTATGTTTTCTATTTCTTCACTGCTTACAAAAAACAGAGAAAGTGTTTTTTGCACTTCTCTTTCTTCATCTTTAGAAATTAAAAAATCTAAAAAAGCATCTTCGCTTGCTCTTTGGTATATGCCTTTTCTTCGCTTTTTACATTCTTCAATAGCTGCATCAAATTGCTTTTGGTTGTGAGTAAATCCCAATAACTCCCGAAAAGCATATTTCTTCACGAGATTATAAAGAGAATAGTCACTTACAGCCTCAAGAGATGAGATTTTAATTTTCCTGTTCATTGCCTGCAGATTGCTCTTGAACATACTTTAAGATATCTCCTGCAACGGCAGTCATTTCATTCGCTTTATCCATGAGGAACTGCAATTTAGATTGATTAACCTTTGCTTCGCTCTCAGGAATAAGATTGCCTTGCTCCCTTTGCTTTTCGCCTTCGCCTGTTAGAATATAAATAGGGTTTATACCTTTGTAGTATAATTCTACTAATACTCTATTAGGAATGTTTGCTTTGCCTTGCTCATAATTTGAAATATTTGCAGATTTTTCGTGTAGCAACTCCGCAAATTGGCTAACTGTCATTCCGTCGAATGCAAACAAACGCACTTCTTTTAGGCGGCGGCCTATATTTTTTTTCAAATCATCCATTTTTTGCTTGTATAAGAAGTAAAATATACTTATTTATGTAAGTAAATATTACCTATTATAGTAATATTTATCATGATGCTTTTAGATTACTACTGTTTATTGACAATATAATATAAATATTTTACTAAAACAAGTAATTATTACTATTTACAGGAGTTTACGATTATGACTGATGTTTATGATATGATAACTCAGGATGATTTGACTGAAGATCTTAGAGATCTTGCTTTAGTTATAGGCATTGAAAATGTAAGGAAACTACTTAAGAGCTATTCCGGGGCTCAGTTTTACATTCCAAAAATCACAAGGCTGGATGCATTTATACAACACTATTTAAGTTGCAACAAAGCAAAAGATACCAAAAAAATAGCTTACGAGCTTTCTTGTTCTGAACAGTATGTCAGAAACAAGAGAAAAGAGTTAAAATCAAAATTTGATAAGAACCTCGGATCCGTTTTATAACAATTTTTTACAAAATTGAGAGTCTAACTTTGTTTATAAAGAAATTTACTGTAAGTTTACACAATAACCTAACAATGCTTGGATAATTTTATGCCATTTGCTGCAGATCATAGACTAGTTACAATAGATCATCACATTGCTGAAGAAGAAGATTTACACCCGGAAGCCACAGGAGATTTTTCATCATTACTCCATGACATCCTGTTTGCTATTAGAATTATAGCAAGAGACGTCAGAAGAGCCGGGCTTAACGATATATTAGGACTTGCTAAAAAAACTAATATACACGGAGAGCAGGTTAGGAAGTTAGATACTTATTCGAATGATGTAATCAAAGGTGCTTTACTAAAAGGCGGGAATGTATGCGTAATGGCTTCTGAAGAGAATGATGATATTATTCTTCCGGAAATAGGCAAATGCGGTAAATATGTTGTAGCATTTGATCCTTTGGATGGCTCAAATAATATCGATGCAAATGTAACAATTGGTACTATATTTTCAGTATACAAGCGTTTGGATATAAAACTGGATACACTAGGCACAGTGGAAGACCTTTTACAACCGGGATATAAACAGGTCTTTGCCGGGTATGTGCTTTACGGCTCATCTACAAACTTAGTTTATACTACCGGTCACGGAGTAAATGTATTTACTTATGACCCAACTCTAGGCGAATTTTTACTTACAAAAAGAAACCTCAAGATTCCTTCCAGAGGCTCTATCTATTCTACTAATGTCGGTTATTTTAATAAATGGCATGAGTGGAACCAGCAGTACATTGAATATTTAAATGAATTTTCTGAAGATGGAACACGACCATACTCTCTCAGATACATTGCAACAGGAGTTGCGGATATTCACAGAACACTTCACTATGGTGGTATTTATCTATATTACCGAGATTCTCATTACACAAATGGCAAGTTAAGACTTGTGTACGAAGCTAATGCTCTGGCTATGATTGTCGAGCAGGCAGGTGGAAGAGCTATAGATGGTGAAAGAAGAATATTAAGCATTAAACCTCATTCCATACATCAACGTACACCTGTAATCATTGGCAGTGAAGAGGATGTTAACGAAGCAGAATTATTCCTAAAAGGTATTCATCCTTACCAAACCGGAGAATAAAATAACTTCAGCTTACAAAAAAAATCACCCTGAAGTAGAGTGATTTTTATATAAAAATTATAACTAACACAATCTTTATAATTGTACGATAACGCCGACTGAAGCAAGCAAATAATATATATTGTTTTCTTTGTTGTTCATAGCTGTGCCTAATTCGAAGAATACTGATTTATATGCAGCAGTCGCTTTTAATCCAGAATAACCTTCGTCACCCCATTCTTCTCTAACCCCGGTTACGATATTGATATTAAGAAAAGAATCTGTTGAGGTAATTAGTCTTAAATCAGCAGCAAATTCAACCCCAATAAGTGGATTTCCTGTTATTGTTACTCCATAACTATCAGTCTGATAGCCTATCGCAATATTTAAAGTACCTGGAGTGCCAATTGAAACTCCTAACATCCAAAATTCTGGAGAATAAAAGCAATTAGTGTCTATTGGTTTGTAGTTCTCATCATTAATTGGGTAGGAATAATATCTATTGGTTCTGGAATTAGCATTTTGTTTTTCAGGTTTTAAATTTGCAAGTATTTTGTTTTTAACTTGGTTCTGAGGAATTGTACTTTCTATTCCATCTACAGATCTGAAATAAATATTACTCTCGTCTTCTTTAGTTATAGTTCCGATATAGCTTTTCCCGGAATGAGTAGTTATTTCAATTATAGCATCTTCAATTGCTTCTACGTTAGCCATTGGTATTCTAATTAGAACATCTGCAAAGGTTCTTATTGAAATAAAATTATCGTTTTTTTCGACAATATTACCTGAATATGTTTCTCCATTTTTTGTTCTGATCAAACTGTCTGATGAAAGATTTGAGATTAAAATTAAAAATGTAATTATTACACTAAATAGTGATTTCATGTTAAATTCCACAAATTTCATAAACAACAAATATAATAATTACTCATTAAATTGTCAAACTATAAAAAAGTAATTGTAGAATATATGAAGTTATTTGCAAGGCTGTGATATTTATCTATGTAAGAGTTTTAAGTAAAAAGTCTAGATACTAAATACAATAAGCAAGAACAAAATCTGTATTTTTTCGTTCTAATTATTGATATTTGTATAGACTCACTTCATTTGGAACAAAAAATAGATTTCGGGAAATGATATGCGCTATTTAATTCTTTTGATTCTGCTTTCTACTTCACTTATTGCAGACAGTCTTTCTTCCACAGAGCAAATTCAATTTCAGGCAAATAAATTCAAATATATTCTTGAAACAGCTTTCAAAAATCATAAAGATACTTTTGATATAAACAAGGTATCAGATAAAGCATTTGATGCCATGTTAAAGGCAATTGACCCTAATTCCGGTTATTATGATAAAGAAACTTACACACGGCTTAGCGAATCTCAAACAGGCAAAACCTATGGTATAGGAGCTACTGTTATAAATGTAAATGACACTGCGACAGTATCTTATGTTTTTCCGGATAGTCCTGCTGATTCTGCAGGAATAGAAATATCAGACAGGTTGCTGTTTATTGACGGAAAAAATACTAGCGGCTTAGATTATAATGAATTAAAAAATCTGATAGAAGGTGATCATCATTCTAAAGTTTCTCTAATCTTGCAAAAGGGTTGGAAATCAGATTTAAAACAACTGAGTGTTTCAAGAAGAAACACAGATGTTCCGGGAGTTCCTGCTGCATTTATTATACCAGATACAAAAGTAGCATACCTCAAGATAACAAAGTTTTCTGATAATACAGATGAAGTAGCTATAGAAAAAATAAAGCAACTAGTAGCAGAAAATCCAAGCGGATTTATTATAGATTTACGTGATAACTTAGGTGGTAGGGTTGAATCCGCCGGGAATATAGCGGCAGAATTTTTACATAATCAAGATACAATTCTTATTGTCAAATCAAACAATCCTGAAATTGCTAAAACTTATACATGCGATAAGGACGGAATAGTTGCAGATATTCCTTTGATTGTTCTAGTAAACAAACAATCTGCATCTGCTTCAGAAATTCTAGCAGGCGCAATACAAGACAATGAAAGGGGGAAAGTCGTAGGCGAGATAAGCTATGGAAAAGCAACTATACAAAATACATGGCGGATGAATGACAGCACAGCTTTCAGGATAACTGTTGCTGAATATCTGACTCCGAGTGGAAGAAGTCTGCATCAAGATAAGGAAGAAGATGTGGCTCTTGATCCGGGGCTTAAACTAAGTCTTGGAGAAGGAAAATTCGAGGAACTACAGGAAGAGTTGAAAAATTCTCCTAATGGGCAGCTTCCTGTTTATTATACAAAATCAGGTAAAAGCATAGTAGGGGGGATGGGAATCCTTCCTGATGTACTGGAAAAACAGGATACTGTGACCTTACTTACCAATGTGTTGAAGCAAAAAAGGCTGTTTCATGAGTATATTTATACTTTTATTTATAGATTTGGTGAACTCCAAAAGCAAACTTATGGAAAAGACTATCAATTATTCCAAAAAGATGCTTATATTAATGACAATATTCTTAATGATTTCTCCGTCTTTTGCCGAAGGCATAAACTTGGCAATGACGCCATGTTTGAGCAAGACAAAGAATACATAAGAAATTATTTAAAAGCAATTTTAGCTCATTCTCTTTGGGGCAACGAAGCTTTTATTTTGGTTGATTTAAAAACTGATAATGTGGTTCAGAAAGCATTATCTTTATTCGAGTAAAACTAAAACAAACGGAGTATATACTGATGAACAAGAAACTACAAACTACAATGCTATGGGTGCTGACTTTGATTATTACAGTTATCTTTGTAATATGGCAAAGAACAACCGGGCCAACTTACCCTATCCACAATGAAGTGACTATCAATGGTACTGAAATAGAGTATAAACTGCTTAGAACATGGGAAGGAAGTACGGATCAGCAAATTCCTATTTATGCTCCTAAAGGTATCACTGGGAAAGTAACTTATAAAAGACTTAAAAGTCATGATGAATGGACTACAAAAGATATGACTAGAAGCAGCGGTGGAGATTCTCTGATTGCAACTCTTCCAAATCAACCTGCTGCAGGAAAAGTTGAATATCTTATCAGCTTCTATGATCAGTCCGGCACTGAATACAAATTAAACGAAGAACCGGCTATAACCAGATACAAGGGAGTTGTTCCTCTAGGTTGGCTTTATGTACATATATTCTTTATCTTCTCAGCCTTTTTATTTTCTATGAGAACAGGCTTAGAAGCATTATTCAAACGTGATAATGTGCCTAATCTTGGGATAATCACTATTATCATGCTTACAATTGGCGGTATGGTAATGGGGCCTATTATTCAAAAATTTGCATTTGATGCGTATTGGACAGGCTGGCCTTTTGGACACGATTTGACTGACAATAAAACGCTTGCCGGCTTGCTCATGTGGATTATTGCTGTATGGCAAATGCGCAAATACCCGGACAGAAGATGGTGGGCTCTTGTAGCAGCAGCAACAGTAATAGTTGTCTTCTTAATTCCTCATAGTGTGATGGGATCAGAAATTGACTTTACTAAAGATATGCCTAAGCCATAAGCTTTTGCCAAAATAATTTTAAAACAAAAGAGACTGCCTTGAGTAAAGACAGTCTCTTTTAAGTTTCTATGATTTATAGGGTAAATAGAAGTTATTATATAGATCCATTATTGAAATTAACTAATATTGAATCCACGATCCCGTCTTTTGTCACTGCCAATAATGCAACTTTACTTCTTTATCATAAGTTAAAAAACTACTCCAAAATTTAGATCTGTTGTAATATAATGTTAGATATAAAAGTTATCATACAACACTATATTCTTTTAAATAAATATATTAATACAATTTATTTATAAAATGATAAATATTAAGTTAGAAAAGTTATTATTTGAGCTATATTGCCGGCAAATAATATTACTGTAATTACAAAAAATTTATTATATTGATTTTATGATGTAAAAAACAGATTATCAATATCTAGTAGGAGGCAATATGCTTGCTTCTTTTAAAAAGTTATCAACTAAAATACTACTTTTAGTTAGCCCTTTTTTTTTATTGCTAATTTTTATTAGCGGTTGGATGATCAGTAACACTATTGAAAGTAGAGTGGAAGAAGATATTATCCACGAAACAGGAAGAGCCTCAAACCAATTATCTTCCTTAATGCATGATATTCAAAACAAATCTTTGGAGACTTTATATTTTATTTCTAACAGTAAAGAAGTTATAGACGCCTATAAACAAGACGACACAACTGCAGCAGAGCTTCTTAAAGAATATGCTATGCCTATAAATGATCAAATATGCAAAGCTAATAACTCTAAAACTTTACGCTTGCATTTTCATAGAGCTCCTGCAAAAAGTTTGCTTCGCTTATGGGCAGATAAAAGATTTGACGATTTGAGCTCATTTAGACAAACTATTCTAAATGTTGCAGAAAAAAAGCAACCTCTTAAAGCAACTGAAATAGGTAAAGGTGGAGTTGCCATAAGAAGTCTAGCTCCTATATTTGACAACGGTGAGTATCTTGGCTCTGTTGAGTTATTCTTCAATCCCACAGATATTATTCCAATCATCACAGGTGGGGATACTTTGTTTAATAACTTCTATGTAGTTAATAAGCAAACCGTGGATAATTTGTTTTTTGAAGCTCAAAAGAAATCAGTTTTTCAGGGGACAATTGGAGATTATTATGTATCCAAAGTTAAAAACAAAAATTTTGATGCAATGTCTTTAGTAGACACATCTCTAACTACGCAAGCAAAAGAACAGAATAAAACTTTCACTACGATTATTGGGCAAAGAGCTGTTAGTTATATTCCTATTACTGATCATAGTAAAAATGTTATAGGTTTTACAATCTTAACTAAAGATTTATCAGAACAATTTTCTACTATTAATAAAATTATTATAGGTATCTATATAGTCATTGCCTTACTCGCTCTCTCACTAATCTTTATTATAAACAAACTAGTTACTAAACGCCTTGCGAAGCTGATGGAAGCCAACGAAGCTATGATAAAAGGTCATTTTGACTATTTCGCAGACGGTGCTGATTTTTCAACTTTTGTTAAAGATGAATCTCAAGACGAAATAGCAGTTCTGGCAGTTTCTTATCAGAATATGCAAAAAAGTATTGTTAAAATTACTAATGAAATTGCAGACATAACTCAGCATGTGATGAATGGTAATTTGGATAAGCGTGGAGATATTAAACAGTTTAATGGCGATTATCAAGATATTATTCACGGTTTGAATAATACGCTGGACGCTGTTATTAAACCATTAAATGTAACTGCAGAATATGTAGATAGAATTTCCAAAGGAGACATTCCAACTAAAATATCTGATGAATATAAAGGAGACTTTAACGAGATCAAGAATAATATTAATCAGTTAATAGACAATCTTAATTTCTTTGTAGACGATATGCTGGGAATGTATCAAAGCCAAAAAATTGGCGATTTAGATGTGATGATGCAATCAGATAAGTTACTCGGTGTATATAATAAAATGGCGGAGGGAGTAAATGATGTAGCAAAGATTCATATAGACAACTTTTTGAAAATATTAGATATTATGGAATCATACTCTGCTGGTGATTTAACTCCAATATTAGATAAACTTCCAGGGAAACAAGCTATAGCCAATGAAAGATTGGATTTACTTAGGAATACTTTAAATAATATTATTTCGGAGCTGAACGAAGTATCTATCAATATTGAAGATGGTAAACTTAGCTACAGAGCAAACACCCAAAATTTCCAAGGCGTATATAAAGAAATTATTGCTGGCTTGAATGACACTCTTGATTTAGTTATCCATCCTCTCAAGAATACTGCTGAATATATTGCACGAATTTCTAACGGCGATATTCCTCCTAGGCTCGAAAACAAAGGGAAAGGAGATTTTGATGATATAAATAATAACGTTAACAAGTTGATTGATAATTTGAATTTATTTATTGCTGATATGCTTGACAACTATGAAAAGCATAAAGTAGGTGACATAGATGCCGTCATAGATGCATCTAAATACAAAGGTGCATATTCAGAAATGGCTTGCGGTGTAAATAACTCAGTCAAACTCTATATCTCATTGCTTGGTGATATTCTTAATATAGTAGAAGCTTATGCAAATGGTGATTTTGAGAAAGTGCTAAAACAACTACCCGGCAAACAACAAGAAGCTAATTTAAAAATGAATATTCTGCGTACTAATTTACTAAATGTAGTAACAGAAATTGAGGATCTATCTTCAGCTATGAGAGTGGGAAATCTTCAATACAATTGTGATACAAGTAAATTTAGTCAAGACTGGGCAAAACTAGTTTCAGGCCTAAATACTATGAAAGATGAAGTTGCAAAACCGGTCAATGCAATAAATGATGTATTAAGTAAAATTGCCCTTAATGATTACGTTGTAGAATTTGATGATAATTATGAAGGATTATGGTTAGAGCTTCAAGGGTATACAAAAGGTGTATTAGCTAGCAATCAAAACGTGGTTAGAATTTTGAAAAACATTAGTGTTGGTAACTTAACTGATGCCAATGACTTAAAAAACATAGGAAAATGTAGCGAGAATGATGAATTAATCCCATCTATGGTACTTATGATAGAATCAATCCAAGCTTTAGTCGATGACGCAGAGCAATTGGCAAATTGTGCTGATAAAGGCAGGTTGGATGAAAGAGTTGATGAAAGCAAACACAAAGGTGAGTTCCAAAAAGTAATTCAAGGTTTGAATAAAACAATTGATAATTTAGTAGAACCTTTGCGAACTGCAGCTTCTTTTGCAGATGCAATTAGTAAAGGTGCAAATTTTGAGCGACTCAGCGATGACTATCAAGGTGAATATAAAGTTATGGCTGATAATATCAATGTTTTGCTCAATGTACTTGACAATTTTGGGAAGGATATTTTTAATCAAACTCAAGCTGCAATAAACGGACAACTCGGTCAGCGTTCAGATATTGAAAAATATACTGGCAACTGGAAATCTATGGTAACTGGTATGAACAATATAATGGATGCAATGTCTGCTCCATTGAATGAAGCTGGATTAGTTCTTGAGGAGCTTGCTTCAGGGGACTTAAGATCCAGAATGAATGGTAAATATGAAGGTGAATTTGACAAGCTAGGCCTCAACATAAATACCCTTGGTGACTCTTTGCAAAACTTAATTAAAAATGTAATTGAAGTAGTAAATACTGTTTCAGATGCATCAAATGAAATAAATTATAACTCCAATACAGTAGCTTCATCTTCTCAAGAGCAAAGCTCACAAGCAGAGGAAATTGCAACTGCTATAGAAGAGATGGCACGAACTGTAACAGAAAATGCTACTAATGCTGGCAAAACATCTACTGAAGCTAAAAATAATGGAGAAATTGCTTCTCATGGTGGCAAAATTGTTAGCGATACAGTAAAGAAAATGCAGGATATCGCTACAGTAGTACGCCATTCCGCAGATAATATCCAAAAACTAGGTGAATCAAGCCAGCAAATTGGTCAAATCATTTCAGTTATTGATGACATTGCTGATCAGACTAATCTTCTTGCTCTCAATGCAGCTATAGAAGCAGCCAGAGCAGGGGAGCAAGGCCGAGGATTTGCTGTAGTTGCAGATGAAGTTAGAAAACTAGCAGAAAGAACAACTGAAGCGACGAAACAGATTGCTACAATGATTAAAGGTGTTCAAGATGAAACTGATGATGCTGTTGGCATTATGACTAAAGGCAACGATGAAGTAAAAATTGGTATCGATCTTGCAGATCAGGCAGGCGAATCACTTGCTAACATTGTTGAAAGCACCAATAATGTAATTGAAATGATTATGCAAATTGCTTCAGCTTCAGAGCAGCAATCAGCAACTACCGAAGAAATAGCTAAAAATATCACCGCGATTTCTTCTGTATCCCAAGATACTGCTGAACAAATTTCGCAAATTGCAGAAGCTGCTAACCGTATGAATGAGCATACTTCGCAACTTAATTTGGTAATTAGTCAATTCAAAATAGACAATGAAACAACTTACAAATTACATGGTAAAAAAATTGCTTCTCTAAATCCATAGTTTTAAGTTAAGTATCGCGAAGAGAATTTATTATAGATATTTTCTCTTCGCGATTTATTTACACCTACTTCACAAATCTAATTTACATTCCCAATTCGCCGCTGGCAGAAAGGTAAGTATTATACATTAACATTGCAATTGTCATTGGACCAACGCCGCCCGGCACAGGAGTAATTGCAGATGCTTTTTTGCTGACAGATTCGAAGTCAACATCACCACAAACTCTGTAACCTTTTTCGCGTGTAGCATCTTCAACTCTATTAATACCAACGTCTATAATTACAACGCCGTCTTTTACATCCACATCTTTGATCATTTCAGGCACACCTACAGCTGCAATCAGAATATCAGCCTGTTTAGTGAAATATGATAAATCTTTTGCTGCTGAGTGACAAATAGTTACGATACCGTTTGCAAATTCTTTTTTCTGATACATTAAGTTAGTAATAGGTTTACCAACAATATTAGATCTGCCTACTACAACAACGTGTTTTCCTTTGGCATCAACATCACTTCTTTTTAGAAGTTCTACAATTCCGCCTGGTGTGCAGGAGACAAATCCCGGCATTCCGATTACCAATCTACCCATGTTTTCCGGGTGGAATCCGTCAACATCTTTTTTAGGAGAAATAGTATTAATTACTTTTTCCTCGTCGATATGCTTTGGCAAAGGAAGCTGTACTAAGATCCCGTGAACGCTTTCATCTTCATTCCATTTTTGAACCTGAGCAAGTACTTGTTCTTCAGTAACATTAGATTCCCAGATTTCAACATACGAGTTGAATCCTAAAGCTTCGCAAGCTTTAGCTTTACTTTTAACATAAATTGCAGAAGCAGGGTCATCTCCAACCAAAAGCACTGCTAAGCCCGGTTTGATACCTTTTTCTTCTAAAAGTTTCGCCGTTTTTTGTTTAACCTCTTCTTTGATTTCAGCAGAGATTTTTTTACCGTCAATTATTTTAGTCATAGATGCACCATTTATTATAGTTTGTATGATATTCCAAACTGGAGAATGTCAAATTTACCGATATTATAATCTAAAAACAATCTTAGATTGCTAATATCTCTTGCAATACCAAACACAGCTTTTACATTGTCTTCTGAAAGCGACATATCCGCAACCTGAGGTTCAGTGTCGCCCGGGAATCCCGGAGTAGGACCTTCCTGACCTTCATCAATCATCCCAAGCTGTCTTTGCACTTCTATTGGAAGTGTGTAAGTATAAGTTCCGGAAATGCTGATATGGTCATAAGCTACACCCGCAAAAAGATCAAACCAACCTCTGATCGATTTTGAAGCATGAATATTAGCACTGAAAATATTTGCATTTGCATCAAGTTGTGCTTTAGTTACACCAACTTCGTTTTCAAGACTTGTTCCCTGAAATACAATTTGAGCAGCAAGATCAAACGGTCTGTTTTCTTCATCATCATTGAAATATTGAGAAAGACTGTGCTTAAGACCTAATCCCCAGAACATAAAGTCACCTATGTACTCACCCAAGTTTACCTGAGGGATAAATCTGATCAATAACTCAGTACCGTAAAGAGAACCGATTTCCAATTGAGGCACTCCAGCAGTAATTGAATTCATTCCCGCACCTTCATACATAGTAAATTGCTCAGGGAATTGAGCAACAACATCAAGTAGCTGCTGTTTTAGAGCTTCATCAGGAATAAGTCCATAAAGAGGATGACTTTCTACAAGCTCTTTCATATTATCTTTTGGCAAAGATATATATGTTTCTTTATCGCCTAAGACAGTGGAAGCAGCTTCAGGTAGTTGAATATGTCCTGCATGGTTGCCATATAATCCATCATATAAGATGTTTTGAAAGAAATAATGGATTAAACCTGCTGTATCCTTAATAGTTAATTCCTGTGTGATAATATTATATTGTGCAAATTCAGCTGCATCGTTAAGATTAAATTCTTTTGCAGATAGCTTAGGAGTGAAGTATTTATCTGCATCATTTACAAAGCCGCTCATGCCGTGTAAGCTTATTTTAAAATAAGGTTTATCTACGCTGGTAGGTACATAAGCATCATTAAAAAAGCCGGAATTTGATGTAGCGTTAACAGTTCGTACCATAGGAGATAGATACTCTATACTGTTGTCATCAAAAATATCCCTACTGAACATTCTAGCCAGTTCAATTGTGTAAGGAGATACTTCCTGAGCAAAAGCAGAGGAAGTTACAAATAGCATAAAGATGTAAATTATTTTTTTCATAACTACCTGAACATTTTTTTCTTAAATAACATATAAAAAGGCAGAGCAATTATCACAACTGCTACAACAAACATGGTACCAAATACCAATTCTAAAGCTACTTTAAATATCCAAAGTAAAAAATGGATAAATACAAAAGCCACAAATAGCGAAAACACAATTGACAATACAGTTCTAAGTGTATTATTCATCTAATCTATTCTCCAAATTTATATTCGTTTTTAGTTTGTTTTTGTAAATATTGAATCATCGATTGTAGAGGTTGTCTCATAATAGAATTATAACAACATCAACTTCAGTAACACAAGCCGCAAGCTACACTTTCCTTCGACGCTGCTCAGGATAAACTTTTCGCGTTGCTCGCTCAGTGACCTTTGCGGTTGCAATTACTTACAAGTGCAACCGCATGCTTTAGCTTGCGGTTATTATCACAGATTTTATTTAGATAATAGTCTAAAATTTGACTTATGAGACAGCCTCAATGTTAAGATTCTTACCATATAAATTCCCCTCTTGAGGGGTGATATGCGAAGCATATCGGGGTGGAAAAAATACCACCATAATTTAAAATATTATCCTACACCAAAGCCAATTTAACATTATAAATTCCCAACATATCTACTAAACCATTAAGTACCTCTTCGTTCACAGGTATATTAGTTTCGTGGGTAAAATAATGTTTTTTATAATCTTTTGACTCGTCATAAACATAAAAATGCATCAAAGATTTTGCATTTTCCTGTTTAAACTTATCATATATACTCTTTATCTTATCTTCAGTTACAGACTGTCTGTCTATCCAAATTGAATAACCTTTTGCAAATCTGTCTATAGATTCTGTTACTGGGAACGCTGTATCAGCAATGATTTTTACATTATCATCATTTATTTCGACTTTACCTTCTATTACCACTACGCTGTCTTTCAATAATGCATGGTGGCATTTTTCATAAGTGTTTGACCAAAATATAACTTCAGCCTTCCCTCGCACATCTTCTACGTTTAAGAACGCCATAGTTCTGTTTTTCTTGTCTAATTTTGTCCGCATCTCAGTAATCATAGCTACAATGCGTACTTGAGATTTATCTTGAATATCTCTTTCATCCAGCTTGAATGTAGCTACAGAATTCCAATAAGGGACATAATCTTCCATAGGGTGTCCGCTTATATAGAATTTGAGAACTTCCATTTCTTTTTCTAAAACGTATTTTTTCTCCCATGGCTTTATTTCCGGCAAAGTCGGCTCTTTTAAATCTGCACAAGTCTCGCCTCCAAAAAGAGAGTCCATATTGGATTTTGTGCTTTCCTGCTTAGCTTTAGCGTATTCCAAAGCTTCGTCTATAGATGCCAAAAGCTGAGCTCTGTGTCCTGCTTCCAGTGAATCAAAAGCGCCTGCATAGATTAAAGATTCTATTGCTTTTCTATTAACAAGCCTTGTATCTACTCTACTCACAAAATCGAAGAAAGATTCAAACTTTTTCTCATTTCTTGCTTCGATTATGCTCTCTACAGGTTTGATACCAACATTCCTTATTCCTGCCATACCAAAATAAATTTCATTACCAACAGCACGGAAGTTCGCAAATGATCTGTTCACATCCGGAGGAAGTACTGTTATTCCAAAGCGTTTTGCCTCTTCAGTAAGAAGTACAATTTTTGCCTGATCATTTAGTTCGGCAGTCATGTTGGCTGCAAGGAATTCCGCTGGGTAGTGAGTTTTCAGCCATGCAGTCTGATATGCTACATAAGAATATGCCACAGAGTGCGACTTGTTAAAACCATAAGATGCAAATGCTACAATCAAATCAAAGATTTGAAGAGCCAGCTTTTCGCTTATTCCTTTTTTAGCTGCACCGGCAACAAACTTAGGTTTTTCCTGCTCCATAATTTCCAGTTTCTTCTTACCCATCGCTCTACGAAGCAAATCCGCCTGACCAAGAGAGAAGTCCGCAATATGCTGAACAAGCTGCATTACCTGTTCCTGATAGACTATAATCCCGTAAGTATTTTTAAGAGATTTTTCCATAGTAGGATGCAGATATTCAATAGGTTTTCTGCCAAATTTCCTGTCAATAAAGTCAGGTATATTTGCCATCGGCCCGGGACGGTACAGAGCATTCATCGCCGTAATTTCTTCCAGATTTTGCGGTTTCAGCTGTTTAAGATATTCCTGCATACCGCCGGATTCAAACTGGAATATGGAAAGTGTTTTTCCCTGTCCAAGCAGATCGTAGGTTGCCTGGTCGTGGAAATCAATTGCATCAATATCTATATCTACACCATGATTATCTTTTACCATGGTTAGAGTATTTTCTATAATTGAAAGAGTTCTAAGACCCAAAAAGTCCATTTTTAGCAAACCTGCATCTTCAATGTCTGCCATTGAATATTGAGACGTAATCTCTACTGAAGATTCTTTTGCTTTTGCAGATTTATGCACAGGCACATAATTTGCCACAGGCCCGGGTGCGATAACCACACCTGCTGCGTGAATACCTGTCTGTCTGAATTTCCCTTCCAGAAGCTTGGAAAATTCTACAAGTTCTTTAAGCTTAGGATCATCTGTTTTATTTAGCCATTCCAGTTCAGGAAGTTCCACAGCTTTGGCAACAGGAGTTACTTTACCACCGTTTACAGGAATAGCTTTTGTGATTTCTCTGATTTTATTTAGTTCGATGCCCAGTACACGGCCAACATCTGTTAGCACTGCTTTACTGGATAGCTTTCCAAATGTGATAATCTGGCAAACCGCATCTTCGCCGTAAGTATCTTTCACATATTCGATTACTACATCACGCTTATCATCAGCAAAGTCAATATCGACATCGGGCATGTTTACACGTTCCGGATTAAGGAAACGCTCAAAAAGCAGGTGATAAGGGAGAGGATCTATATTTGTAATCCCAAGTGCATAGGCTACAATTGAACCTGCTGCAGAACCACGTCCCGGCCCGACTCGCACGCCTTTCTCTCTGGCAGCATTAATGAAGTCCTGAGTTATAAGGAAGTAGCCCGGGAATTTCATATTAATGATAACGCCCAGCTCGTATTCAGTTCTAGCTTTGATTTCTTCAGTTATTTCGCCGTATTTTTCTTTAATACCTTTCCATGTTAATTCAGTAAGGTATTCATCAAGATTTTCAGCTTTGGAGTCCTGCGGAATCGGGAATTCAGGCATATATATTTTGCCTGTTTCCACACCGTAATTACATTTATCGGCAATTTCCATAGTATTATCTAAGGCTTCAGGATAATCCTTGAAAATATCCTTCATTTCAGCCTGAGATTTAAAGTAGAACTCGGGAGTTTTATATCTCAAATCATATATATTTGCCTGACCGGAATTTGCCGCATTTGAATCGCGAATAAGGAGCAACACGTTATGAGCAACGGCATGTTCCTTTTTCATATAGTGGATATCGTTTGTGGCGATCATCTTAATGCCAAGCTCTTTGGCTATCAGAGGCACTTTGTCTAAGATGATTTTATCCGCAGGCTGGAAGTGATTTTGAATTTCAAGGTAAAAGTCTTCGCCAAAAACTCTCTGGTAGAATCTGGCGTCATCCATAGCCGCTTCCATGTCATCATTTACCAGATGATTATTCACTACGCCTCCGATACAGGCAGAAGACACAATAATGCCTTCGCTGTATTTTTCTACAAGCTCTCTGTCAATTCTAGGCTTATAATAAAAGCCTTCAGTGTGACCAAGAGTAGTGAGTTTAAGCAGGTTTTTGTAACCAACTTCATTTTTGGCAAGCATAACAAGGTGGTAATAATTTTTCCTTTTGCGGCCGTCTTTGGTTTTCAGATTTTTATCAAAACGGGTGCCGTTAGCGACATAAGCTTCCATACCGATGATGGGCTTAACTCCGATTTTCTTTGATAATTTGGTAAACTCTAGGCATCCGAACATTACGCCGTGATCAGTAAGAGCAATGGCAGGCTGATTATCTTCTTTGGCAGCCACTAATAGGTCATTAGGTGTAGCCATTGCATCGAGCAGGGAGTAATGGGTGTGATTATGTAAATGTACAAAATCAGACATCTATTTCATTCCGGTGATATTATTCTAACTGCAATGAGCAAATATACTTATATATATGCTCATTGCCATATCAAGTTTTACACAAAATTTGTTGGGGGAGGGGAGCTACTTTCTATTTATAACAATTTGTTTTACTTGCTTGCTCTTATTATTAGAAAGTACAAGATAATAGACTCCATTAGATAAATGCATGTCTAAAGTCAGCTTCAAAGATTTTTGTTGGGATTGAATATTATCCCATGATTGAACTTCTTGCCCCAAAGCATTATATAATGCTATTCCATTACACATAAAAGAAGAATGATTAAGATCAATAGTTAGTTCGTTATTCGTAACTGGTACAGGATAAACACTCATTCTGGAATCTGTTTTTGTATTTTCTTCATACACTGAAGTGAAATGTGATATGTTAAATACTAAGAGAGCAGGAGTGAGTTCTTTCACCGCAATTTTCTTATTATCAGTAGATATATCTGCTATAGAGCTTGAATTTTCAAAGCCATCTGGATATGGTATATAATCTTTTAAATCCATTACTTGATTTAATGTTGATTTCTCAAACAGCCTTAATCGTCTTTCATTGTTTCTAAATAAGAAGTATTTATTATCCTTGGAATTTATTATTGTATTATACTCATTATTGCTTTCAAATAATGTCTCTCTATCTGTATAATCATTTATTCTTACTTTTCGTACTTCATCTGTTGTGGCATAATAAATATATTGATCATTTTCATTGAAATCAAACGGTCTGCATGTTAAAGAGTGATTTTTACCACAGTAGTCCCATATGCTATTAACAGGCTCATCAAAAGCACATTGTTGATATGCCCATCCATTTTTTGACTTATATGTAAGCAACATGAAGTCCATATCAATAAACTTCATGTAGTCAACAGTATGGCCTGCAGACAGCCTCTCTATCTCAGATCCATTATTTAGATTTACAACTCTGACAGTAGAATCAGAACAACTTACAGCAAGTATATTTTCTGTATAAAAAGCTGAATTTATAATACTTACTGTATTTTCTACTTTGAGAGTTTTATACAGGGACATATCATCAGTATTGACGATAGTAACCTCATTGCTTTTTGTAGGAATAGCTATATATTGATCATTCCGACTTAATGTTATATTATTGTGCTCTTCTATACCCGAAAATTTTTCCCATTCCCAATAACTTATAATATCTTTATCTTCAAGGTCATATATCAGAATAATATTGTAATCAACCGTATTGTTTGTTGAAATCATAACCACAAATCTATTAGGGTCATCATTAAAATAAGTAATATTTTTTATACTACCATTCGGTAATGATAAACATCTAGTACTATTATCTTCCTTATTATGCTCTTTCAAAATCATCCCTGAGAAAAAGGCAATGCTACTTTCACCTGTAAAGAAACATTTTAAAAATGATTTAGATTCAGACATTGAATTATCCAAATTATACTCTCCATCTAGTTGAAGAGTATTGTCTTCAGCAATGCTAATGTATCGTATCTTATTATTCTCTGTTATATAGCCAAAGGTTTTTTTGTCAGTTCCTACAGCCATAATACTTTCAAAATTTAAATTACTAATTTTAGACTTTGTTTTGCCATCTGTTAAATCGATTAATGCTATACTAGATTCAGTAATTTGTGATTTTGCATGTACATGGGAAATCAAAGAATATTCTCCAATACTAACAATTTTAGAAGAAGTATTAGGAATCGCATCATCTGGGCAAGGTATTGATTTTATTAAATCTCCTTTACTATCCCATAAGCATATTTTGTACTTATATTGTTGCTTGTTATCTAAATATCCATGCAGAGATATAATGCCATCATCAGTTTTATCTATAGAGTAAACGTCTTCTTTTTCGAATTCATGTTCCCAAACTATTTGACCACTGTTCATCGATCTACACTTGATCGATTTTGATCCTTGAGATGAATAAGAGTATGCTAATGAAACCATTAAGCTATCGTCTATGATTAACGCCTTCACTATAGTTTCTGGTTCATCTCTCTCCAATTCGATACTACTTTGAAAATTCTTTGCTTGAATATTCCATTTTAAGAGAAGATTTTTACCTGAATCCCATCCTAAAAGATAGATGTATTTGCTGTCAGCACTAAAAAAGCTACCAATATTACTAAAGTTGTAATCAGTGTCATAAAATATGTGATGAAGTTTGT
This sequence comes from Kapaibacterium sp. (SeqCode), assembly GCA_965140345.1. GTDB lineage: Bacteria > Bacteroidota > Ignavibacteria > Kapaibacteriales > UBA2268 > JBFHIJ01. The sequence continues at coordinate 531,411 of OZ223200.1, read as the reverse complement.
CATGTTTTAAGTCATAAACATAGTACACAACTTCATATTTACCAGTATTTTGCATTGAACTGAGAAATGCATACTCATAATTGGGGCTAACTCCATAAGTTTGTTGAGGATACATGGATCCTGTGTACCTATCAGGTTCAAATATTGGGATAGCCTCTATCATTTGCTGAGAATATACAATCAAAGGGAGTAAAAATACAATAAAGATTTGCGCCATTCTATAAATCATTCGAGTAATCTTATATTATTTATACTATCGTTAATTTATAATGTTATTATTATAAGAACTCAAATATATTAAAAATATTTATATGTATTCTCTAAATATTGTATTCCCATTGCCCCTCTTACTCAATCCCCTCAACCAAATAATAGCTCTGCTCAAGTTCAATCTCTTTGAACTTTAAGCCCAGTTTATCGAATAGCACTTTTTTAATTTCATCTGCGCTTACGGTGTCGTAACTGATGTCTATTCTACGCTTGCTGCTTCCTGTGAAGCTAACTGGTTGATTCATGTTTTTACTTAGAGTTTCAGCTAAGTCTCTTAAGCTTACATTTGTCATTTCCACTCCACCAAAAGATGAGGAAGATTGTGAGCTGTAAGTATCATTGCTTGGCGCTTTGGAATTTTGAGTGAATTTGGCTGTGTCAGCTATAAATAATTCCAGCCCTTTTTCCACAGAAGTTTCCTGGCTGATTTTGAAATGATAATGTGCTTTTAGCTGTTCGAGTAATTCTTTGTTTAAGTCTACAGAATCATTCAGAACTTTTGCTTTACATTCCAATCGAAGGTTTTGAGAGTAAGGAATGTTTCTAAATTTTATCAAATCTTCTCGTACATCTAAAAGTATACTGATAATCTCATTTAAGCCATAGTCTTCAAAGCTGAGAGAATCTTCAGAGAATTGCGCATGTGCATTACTAAAGAAGCTTATGTCAGATTCCTCTATTTGTATACTTACATTATCTGTGGATAGAAAAATAGTTTCAGCAGCATCCTCTTTGAATAAAGATTCACCATCATTTATCATCATTAACAAAGGAATGGAAAGAATTATCAGGTTATGCGCAAAATGCAGACAAGCCCCCCAGAAGAAGCCAAGCTTAAGGCGAATAAAGCCGCCGAATATACCAAACAGAAACTGTGGCAAAATCAGCAAAGGAGCAAATAGCACTACACTTAAAGATAACTGATAATTCATTATATGCAGCAAAGCGAACAGCGAAGCAGAGGAGTAAAATATGATTTTAAAATATCTGGCGTATATCGATTGGAATCCACTTTTAACTTCATTTTTTACATTTTTCCCGAATATGCCAGAAAGCACTTCAACTATCTTAAACGGCAAATTTGATTTGTATCTAAGTGGTAAACGGAAAAACAGTTCTTCAATAAATGGTATAAAAATGACTGCTGTAAACATAAATCCTACAGGAGTCATGTTTTTCATCATTTCCAAGACTTCATGATTTTCTGCATCAAATAAACCTAGTTCAGATGCAACGGACATCACAACAGTTATAACAAAAGAAATTAAGAAGTCTATAACTAGTATTTTTAACCAGAAACCTAGCTTTGTACCAAATTCTTCATCCCATTTTTCTATTTCTGCAGGGGATTTGAAAAAATCAATCAGTTCTGTTTTTAATGCGCTAAAACTTGTCATTTTATCCTCAATCTAATAAATTTAAACGAATTGAAACAATTCAGATGCAAATCTGCTGAAGCAAAGAAATTCCTCCATCAAATAAACAATTTGAATCTGGATGAACTAATCAACAAACTCAAGTTCCACCCTGCGATTTTTTTCTCTACCTTCATCCGTATTGTTGTCAGCTATAGGTTTAGTTTCTCCATATCCTACATAGCTTATTCTGGATTTATCAATTCCTTTTGATAAAAAATATTCTACAACTGATTTAGCTCTGTTTTTAGAGAGAATCATATTATCTTCATCGCTGCCAACATTGTCGGTATGTCCTGCAATTTCGACATTGATTTTCTCATTATTTCGCAAAAAGACAGAAATATTGTTCAATTCGTAATAGGATTCTTTCTTTAGTTCAAATTGACCGAAATCAAAATATATATTATCAATAACAATAGGTTTATTTTTAACAACAGGATTTACTGTTAAATCCAGCTCAAAATTTTCAAATTGATCAAGATCTTTTGAAGACAGCGTTTTGCTCATCGCCATGCAACCTTCTACATAAGCTCTTATAGCGTAATCTTTTCCTTTTGGCAAAACAATTTTATATATGCCGGTTTCCGGATCTGTTTTTGCATTACCGAGTTCTGCTCCAGTTTCTCTGTCATCATAATAAATAGTAGCATCCATTATTTCTTTTGTATCTTGATTCAGCACAGTCCCGGTAATAAGATAAACAGGCTCAGGCTGAGCTTCTTCAGGCATCTTTATTCTGAATAAATCAAAATCAGACTTCCCATTAGTTCTTTTATTAATACCATAGAAATAAGCGTAATCTCCTTTTGCTGTTAAAAAGTAGCCATTTTCCGGTTCAGGGGAGTTTATTTCCGGGCCAAGATTAACAGGTTCGCTCCAGTTTGTCCAAGTATCGTCTAATCTTTTTGTATAGAATATATCCAGATCTCCATAAGTACAATGACCGTTACTTGAAAAATACAATGTCTTACCATCGGCAGCTAGAAAAGGAGTACTTTCAATTCCAGGTGTGTTTACTATATCTCCTAGATTTTTTGGTTCACTCCATTTGTTCTCTCCGATCTTTCTTGAAAAATATAAGTCAAGATCACCTTTACTATCTTTACGTTCCATTCCCAAAAACAAAATCTTTCCATCAGAGGATAGGTTTGCCGAGGTGAATTTAGATAAATTATAATAATTAACTATAAGCTGATTTTCAGGGAAACTCCAAACAGTTTTCTTATTTGCACCTAAATATTTGTGTGTTATAGAAAAACCATCATCAAGAGTTCCATCCTTTTTGTACCTATTGTTTAGTAATAGAGTTGTCCCGTCCGGACTTACATAACAAACTCCATTAGGATATTTATTGTTGATAGAAGCTCCCGGATTGTAAGCTTCCTGCCATTTACCATTTATTAATTCAGAGATCCAAATATCTTGCGACTTAGGATCTCCTCCATGTTCAGCTCCTTCTAAATTTGCAGGATGTCCACCTCTGATAAAGTATAAAGTTTTACCGTCAGCTGAAATTATAGGTAATATTTCAAAACATTTGGAATTAATATCATCTCCTAAATTCTCTCTTTCTGGACTTCCGGCAGGTTTACCGGGATAATCTAATATACAAGGTTTGAATGTTTCACTTATGTTCTTGTCCTTATTTCTCTCTATTTTTTTGATAGAATTACAAGAAAGCAAACCTAAGCCTACTGCTAAAAAAAGAGTACATATGATATAATTTGAATATCTACAAGATCCAAAACTCATATTATTTCCTTTATTTCTTTTTTTGGATATATAATTAACAATAAAATATTTAGTCTCAATCATTTGAGTGCGCATAAGTAAAGAGGATATTTATTAGTCAACAAACTCAAGTTCCACCCTGCGATTTCTTTCTCTACCTTCTTCTGTGTTGTTGTCAGCTATAGGTTTAGTTTCACCGTAACCAACATATCTGATCCTGGATGTATCAATTCCTTTTGCAATCAAATACTCCACAACGGACTTTGCTCTATTTTTTGATAGAGTCATATTATCTTCATTGCTTCCAACATTGTCAGTATGACCGGATATTTCTACTTTGGTTTGCTGATTTTTTTTCAAAAAATCAGCAATATTGTTCAATTCGTAATAAGATTCTTGTTTTAGTTCAAATAGTCCGAAATCAAAATATATGTTATCAACAATTATCGGTTTATTGATTACAACAGGATTCAAGGCAAGGTTAAGTTCAATTTCTTCATATTGCTGAATTCCTTCAGAAGATAAACTTTTGCTTATTGCCATGTATCCGTCAGCTTCAGCCCGAATACCATATTTCTTTCCTCCTGGCACTACTATTTTATACTTTCCCGTGGAGGGATTAGTTTTTGCAATTCCAAGTTGCTCTCCTGTTTCTCTGTCATCATATATAATAGAAGCTGCCATATTCTTTTGTGTACTTGCATCAGTTACGACTCCGCTAATAAGGTAGACAGGTTCAGGTTGAGATTTTTCAGGTATTTTTATTCTAAATAAATCCATATCGATATTGCCATCTTCTCTTGTTATCTCATTATTAAAATAAGCGTAATCACCTTTTGCGGTTAAAAAGTAGCCTTTTTCTGATTCGGGTGTGTTAATTTCCGGTCCCAGATTAACGGGTTCGCTCCAGTTAGTCCATGTATCATCAAGTCTTTTGGTATAGAAAATATCATAACCACCATAGGTACAATGTCCATCACTGGCAAAATATAATGTTTTTCCATCAGCCGCTAAAAAAGGGGAGGTTTCATTTCCAGGGGTATTTACAATAGAGTCCAAATTTGTTGGTTTACTCCATTTGTTATTACCCAGGTTTCTTGAGAAGTAAAGATCCAGTTTCCCTTTACCAATAAAACGCTGCAAAGAAATTAATAATATTTTGCCATCAGAGGTCAAATTAGCAGATGTGAAACGAGATAAATTGTAAAAATTTTCAATATCCAAGGTGTCAGGGAAGCTCCATACGACGTTGCTGTCTTTATCAATATATTTATGGGATACTGAAAAGCCCATTCCTTTTCTACCATCATGATGATACTCATTCATTAGTAAAAGGCTAGTACCATCTGGACTTATATTCCATACTCCATTAGGATTTTTGTTGTTAAGAGGAGCACCAATATTATTTGCTTTTTGCCATTGTCCATCTTTTAATTCCGAAACCCAAATGTCTTGAGATTTTCTTTGATTGATAAGTTCCGAGCCTTCTTTATTTGAAGGATGTCCGGCACGAATAAAATACAAAAATTTCCCGTCTGCAGAGATAACAGGAGCTATTTCTAAATATTGAGAGTTTACATTTGGACCTAAATTTTCTCTTTCAGGACTTCCGGCAGGTTTACCGGGATAATCTAAGATACATGGTTCAAAGGTATTACTGCCATTTTTTTTGTCGTTATCTGCCGGATAGCTAACTAATTTACTCGGAATTATACACGTAACAAGTGTAATGAAAACAGTAAGAAAAATATAATTTGAAAATTTATCATTACGTAAAGTCATGATATACCTTTTTCATTTTTACAGTAAATACATTTTGCATTATAATAAAATCTTTACAAATGAACATAGATAATATCACACTGTAATTATTGGACAAGCTCTACACAAGTCCTTAGGAAATAAGGTATAAAAGCATTATTTTTGTAAGATTTTTACATTCGAAAAATGGTTATGATAAATGGATATAAATAGAAAAGATATAGAAATAATGGCACCTGCCGGATCGTTTGCTGCTTTGCACTCAGCAATAAATGCCGGTGCAGATTCAGTGTATTTCGGTGCAGGTCATTTAAATATGCGTGCAAAGTCAAGTATTAACTTCTCTTTGAATGATCTCAAAGAGATTGCAGAAATTTGCAATGCAAATGATGTTAAGTCATATTTGACTGTAAACACAGTGATATATGACAAAAACGTAGCCTCTGTGAAGGATGTGGTTGCAATTGCAAAAGAGAGCGGAATTTCTGCAATAATTGCTGCGGATATGGCTGTTATTAATGCTACAAGAGAGGCAGGCGTTGAACTTCACCTTTCCACTCAGTGCAATGTAAGTAATATTGAAGCAGTAAAATTTTATTCAAATTTTGCAGATGTAATTGTGCTTGCTAGAGAGCTTAATCTTAAGCAAGTAAGAGAAATTACAAGAGCTATTGCGGAAGAGAATATTTGCGGACCTTCAGGAAAACCAATAAAAATAGAGATGTTTGTGCATGGTGCACTTTGCATGGCTATTTCAGGTAAATGCTATCTCAGTTTACATGAGCAAAATGCTTCAGCTAATAGAGGAGCTTGCCTTCAAACTTGCAGAAAAGCTTACACTGTAACAGAAAAAGAGAGCGGTAACCAACTTGAAATTGATAACGAATATATAATGTCTCCTAAAGATCTCTGCACAATTGGCTTTTTAGACAAGATACTTCTTTCCGGTGCAAGAGTCCTCAAAATTGAAGGCAGGGGGAGAGCTCCGGAATATGTTGATACTGTAACCAGGGCATATAATAATGCATTAAATGCAATAATAGAAAACAGATTTACGCCTGACTTTATAAAAGAACAGGAAGATAAATTACAAACTGTATTCAATAGAGGCTTCTGGGACGGTTATTATCTAGGTAGAAAAATGGGTGAATGGAGCAAAATCTATGGCTCGCAGGCAACAAAGAAAAAAGCTCATTTAGGCAGATGCACTAATTACTTCAGCAATTTAGGTGTTGCAGAGTTTTTATTGCAGGCGGGCGAGCTTAATGTCGGAGATGATGTTGTAATAATTGGACCTACAACAGGTACAGTTACTTCAAAAGTAGAAGAAATCCATTTAGACCATGGGGCAGTTGAAAAAGCTGAAAAAGGACAAGTCTTTGCTATAAAAGTGCCTGTGAAAATTAGACGTAATGATGTAATATATAAGTTTGTAGATGCTGATCCATTGGATTAGAAAGTTTATAGGAGTAAGATTTAGATGTTGCTAGTGCAAATATTATTGCTATTGTTATCAATTTATAAATTGAGGCCGTCTCAAAAAATGAAAATTGTAGCTGTAATATTAGCGCTTGTGGTATCAAACACCCCGTCACATCTTCGATGTGCCACCCCTCTTTTCAAAGAGGGGAATTAATAAGTTATTTACATAATAAATAGTAAGTAATGTTATAACTACTCAATTATTCCCCTTCTTCGCAAGAAGGGGTGCCCGAAGGGCGGGGTAGTTGGGGCAATATCACATTTTAGATATCAACATATAATGCAAAATCAAAGTTACAGTCGATAAATATCCAAAACAACAACTAGAAATAAACACAATAATAATATAAGAGCAACTAGAAATGGCAGAAAAGATTAAAATAATATTTGAAGATGACTACATAGTAGCGGTGAATAAACCTGCAGGAATGCTAAGTATTCCTGATAGATTTGACAGAAACGCTCCTTGTGTTCAGAAAATTTTAGAAAAGAAATATGGTGAGATATTTACACTTCACCGTCTGGATAAAGGAACAAGCGGGATTTTGCTTTTTGCAAAAGATGCTGAAAGTCATAAACATCTTAATACTCAGTTTGAGCAGCACACTTTATCTAAAGTGTATCATGCCGTAGTAAAGGGGCAGTTCCCTCAGGATCAGATGATAATTGATATTCCAATATTGGCAAACCCAACAAAAAAAGGGCTATCAATGCCTTCAGCCAGGGGTAAGGAATCTGTCACTTTGGTTACTATTTTAGAGAAATACAGAAACGCTACTTTGCTGGAATGTGACCTTAGGACTGGACGATCTCACCAGCTTAGAGTGCACATGTCAGCAGTTGGTCATCCTCTTCTAGTGGACAAAGATTACGGAGACGCAAACTGAATTCAGTCTTTCTTCAATTAAAAGACATTTTAATATGAAAAAAGGTGATGAAGAAACTCCTATAATTATAAGACAAACTATGCATGCATTATCGGTGGAATTTACTCATCCTAAGACCGAAGATAGAATGAAGCTGGAAGCTGAATATCCGAAAGACTTTGCAGTATTAGTAAAACTTCTAGGCAAATATTCAAAGCTTTAAAGTAGAAATTCTAATGTAAATATTTAGCCACAAATCTGAATGTAACTTTATGCAGGTTTGTGGTTTATTTATATAGAGAGAGTTTTATTATTGCCATTTTTTTGTTAAATTATTATTCGAATTAAAACATCTAAAATACACACATTAGTTAATAGAAAATCAATATTTTTAATATATTCAGGTGTAGTATCATGAAAGTTAAAGGTTTACTAGGTGCTGCATTAGGTATGTTCCTTCTTACAGGTTCTCTTAGTGCACAGTTCTCAGTCGAGAAAATTCAGCCTGATCAGGCTAACGACAGAATTCCTTTTTATTTGGATGCTAAATTTACAAAGCAAGATTTAGATAAGTACACTGCTAACGAGCAAGTGTTATATCCTGTTCCAATTCCTGCTGAGGTTTATAAAATGCCTCCCGGACCGGCCCAGCTTTTGAGCGCAAGTGGTGTGCAACTCAGAAATATTTCAACTGGTGCAGCTGGCCACCAGTCGGAAACATGGATTACAATTGATCCTAATAATCCGGATAACCTGATCGCAACAGCAAACGATATGCGTTATATGAGCAATCCTTTCCACATGTCTGCTTGGTATAGTAAAGATGGTGGTAAAACATGGAAACACTCTTTAACTCCGAATGCAAATGGTATTCACATTGACATAGCAGCAAATGAATCAGGAACTATTTTTGATCCGGGTATTGGCTTTAACTCACAAGGTGAAGCACTTTATCTTTATGGCTTTACAATCACACAAGGTGATGACGGACATGGCGATAATGGTGTTTTCATTTCCAGATCCAAAGATGGTGGAGAAACATGGGGCGATGATGCTGTAGTATGGCAAAATGACGGTGAAGTCTTTAACGATAGATTTTCTATGGCTGTAGATTATCAGGAAAATTCGCCATACAAAGATTATGTTTATGTATCATGGGCAAGAATGTCATCACCAAACAAAGCAGTAATTGCAGCTGCAGAGTCATTTGAAGATTTCTATAAATATGAAACTTTATGGTCTCAAGGTGGAATTCAATCTCCGGTTCCTGCAATCGGTCCTGATGGAACAGTATATTGTGTTTGGCAGCATATAGTTTATGGGCAAGTTGACCGTAAGACAGAAGCCATGATTTCAAAATCTACAGATGGTGGCAAAGTATGGTCTACTCCTAGAGTTGCTCAGACAGTTTTCAATACAGGTTCTCCTAATGATATCAGCAGTAGATATGTATTAGCTGACAAACGAGATATGAGAGTTTCTTCTGTACCTTATTTGGATGTAGATAAATCAAATAGCCCAAGAAGAGGCTGGGTATATGTTATTCAATCAGGTAGAGAATCTGAACAGGGGCCAAATGGTTTGTACTTAACTTACTCCTCTGATGGAGGTACAAACTGGGTAGAAAGTATGCGCATTGACGAAAATGAAGTAAGAAATGATATTTTCTTCCCTTCTATTTCCATAGATCCTAAAACAGGTGATATTGCAATTTTGTACTACAGTTCACAAAATGATCCTACAAATAACCAAGGTGTTGATGCTTTTATAGCCATTTCTAAAGATGGTGTCAATTTCAAACATATTCAATTAACTGATACTTGGTATTTAAAAGATGCAAATGATGTAGTACCACAAGGTCCCGGTAATTTTTACTGGGGTGACTATACTTCGCTAGTTTTCTTTAATGGTAAGATTCATCCATGTTTCTGGATGCCGACTGCGGAAAATGCTAATGCATATTCTGTAGATCTATTTACTGCTGATTTAGTACTTGGCATTAATGCAGTGTCAGACCTAGTTGCAGAAAATGTAGAAGGTGCTGAAACCGGTGTAAAATTGCAATGGGTTAATCCAACTAAGGATTTATTTGGTTTTGATTTAGACAATTATAAACTACATATTATAAGAGATGACCAGAAAATTGGCGAATTAGATCCTGGAACTACTCAGTTTTTAGATCCTAATGTAGAAGATGGAGTGGTTTACAATTACGGAGTTAAGCTGGTTACTGATAATGCAGAAAGTAAAATTATGTATGTAACAATTCAAGCCGGTGGTTCTGTAACTCCTGCAATGCCTGAATTGATTGCTGCAAAACCTGTTGCTAATGGAATTGAATTAACTTGGAAAAATCCTGCAACTACTAACAAAGGCAATGAAATTAACGGTACTTTATCTTTAGTCATTTTAAGTGACGGAGAAGAAGTTGCTACTATAGAAGATAATTTAACTCCTGGTACAACAACAACTAAAGTTATTGAAAGCTTGAATTTGAAAACATTATATAATATCTCAATCAAGTCTAAAATAACCAGAGACGAAGCAGTTGGCGAAAGTAACGAAACAAACACATTACTTACTTATGCAGGTAGTCCATTCGATACCTTCCAGGAAGGTTTTGAAGAAGAATTGATTCCAATGTATATTAAAGGTACTTGGGGTACTACAACTCTTGCTGCTGCTGGTGGTAGTTTAGCTTTTACTGAATCTCCTGTGGGTGATTACAAAAACTTGGAAGAATATTACTTTGTAACTGCACCTGTTGAAATTACTTCTGCTCCTGCTGTGATTGCATGGGATTACATTTCAATTATTAACAAACGTCACTACATGAAAGTTTTAGCTTCTAATGACAATGGTCAAACTTGGGAACACTTAAATTGGACTAATATCGAAACTAGTGATAAATTTAAAAAAGATGTAAATGAATCCGAATGGTTGCATATTTCTTATGATATGAAAAAATTCTTCAATGAAGGTGATATCGTTTTCTTTAAATTTGTCCTAGATAATTCTGCTAGTGGTAACCCTTATGACGGTTATTATCTGGATAATCTTGAATTTGGTGATTTCCCGGTTACAGTTAATGATATGAATGTATCTTTAAGCAATTTAACTGTTGCACCAAATCCTGCAGCTAACTTTGTAGATATTAAATTTAGTTCTAAAGATAATCACAATGCAAAATTTGCAATTGTAGACATGCTTGGAAATCAAGTTGCAGATTTAGGTAGTTATGCTTCTTCACAATCTGAATCAAGCTTAAGAGCTGATGTAAGTAACCTTGCAAATGGTGCTTATATCTTGAAAGTTGAAATTGATGGAGCAATCCAATCAACTTCGTTTGTAATTAGCAGATAAAATTACCTTATGATAAATACATCAAACAGACCTTGAGGATAGATTTCTGACCCCAAGGTCTGTTTTTATATTGGAGAACTGATATATAATTTATAGCCTTGCCTCGTTTTTTCTTATATTGCAGATTATCTTAAACCTATTTTAAGTGAAGATATTAATGGCTAAGAACGAAAATACAGAACAGAAAGAAAATCTTAGTACTAAACCTGCATCTGACCAGAGCAGCGATACTAATAAAAATAAAAATCAAAGATATAATAGAAGAAGACCATACAAAAAGCAAAATAGCACTGAGCGATCTAATGCTAAACAATCAGCTCAAGCTGATAATATTGTGTCATCTAATAAAGAAACACAAGAGTCTTCTAATAAAACAACTTCAATAGACTCTAGTAAAAAATCGACTCAGAATAATAATACAGTTTCTACCCATCAAGATGTACAGGAATCTTCAGGAAATAAATCTAACCAAAGAAGTACTAAGAAGCTGCCTGGGAAAAATGCTGCTCAATCCTCTAAAAATGAGCAGAGGCATCACAAAAATAATCCTAGACAAAAAAACAATCAAACAGCTTCTCAGCCTGAAAATTCTGTTCAAGGCATGAAACAGAATAATGATGCAAATAGAAATAATTCCAAGCAGAATAACATCAATAAATCATTACAGCCTGATAATTCTATTCCGAGCGTAAAACAGGATAATGATTCAGATAGAAATAATTCCAGACCGAGGAACAACAATAAATCATTACAGCCTGATAATTCTATTCCGAGCGTAAAACAGGATAATGATTCAGATAGAAATAATTCCAGACCGAGGAACAACAATAAATCATTACAACCTGAAAATTCTGCTCAAGGCATGAAACAGGATAATGATTCTAATAGAAATAATTCCAAGCAAAGGAACAACAATAAATCATTACAACCTGAAAATTCTGCTCAAGGCATGAAACAGAATAATGATTCAAATAGAAATAATCCCAGACGTAATAATTTCAAAAAATCATTACAATCTGACAATTCTAACCAAAGTTTGAAACAAGGTACTGAAACAGAACAATTTAGTTCCAGACCTAAGCATAATAGACCGCAGCCTGCAAAAAAAATGCAAGAAAGAAATGCAGAAAAATCAGGTGAAGAGAATAATACTGAAAATTCTAATATCGGGAATAACGATAAACAAAGATCCGTGGATAACGGAAACCGTCCATACAGAAAAAATTATAGAAATAATCGAAATAATAGAAGAAAACCTCAAGATCATTATTCTAATAATAAAAAAGAAGAACAAAAAGATCTGCCTTTACCTTTGGAAGAAATCAGAGAATTAAAAGCGGTGCCAGAAGAACCAAATGTAGATATGGATTTTTCTTTTCTTGAAGCATCTCGCGAAGATATAGAAGATATGATAGCGGAAATGGACGAAGAAGGAAATGATGTTACTGAGCCTACAGAATCACATGATAAATATAAAAAAGAGAAAATTATTATTGGCTCTGCCAATGACTCTGGGGCAGTTTTAATGCCACTATTCTTCAAAAGAGTTGCTGAAGTAAAAGCGCTGAACAAATCAGCTGATAAAGATCTAAATATTAAAAAAACAGCACCTAAAGAAAATAAACCTGCACTGAAAGAAGAAAAAACAGAAAATAAAAACGTTAAAGCTCCGGAAGCTGCTTTAGAAACTAAAGATAATAAGAAGCCAAATAAACATATAGTGGTGAAAAAGGCAGATAAAACAGGTGTTTCCGTTTTAAGCAGAATGTTTCTCGAGAAGTATAACCTTATTAAGCCTATTGAAGAAGTAATAGAAGAAATTGTTAAGCCACAGGAAAAGCCGATTGAAAGTAGAGTTATTGAAGTTGAAAAAATTGAACCAGAAGAACCTGTAAAAGAAGAAGATATTATCAAATATGATAAGCTTAGCTTTGATCCTAAAGTACAGAAATATGATAAGAAAATCGAATTCGAAAAAATCGAACCTGTAAATTTTATTACGCAAAGAACTTCATTGTCTGATCGACAGGCTAAGCATCCTGCTGTCCGTAAAGTTTTGGATGTAGTAGACGCATTTTTGAATAATGATTTGCATATTGATCATACTTATAATATGCTTTTGGCAGTAAGTGGAGGAGTTGATTCAATTGTATTATTCGATGCTATAGCTTTGCTTTCCGAAAAATATAATTACAATATTGCGATAGCGCATTACAATCATAATCTTCGTGGCACGGAGTCTGATTCTGATGAAAAATTTGTAAAGCAATTTGCTGAAAAGTATAATACCAAGATATATACAGCAAATGGTAAAGTACGTGCTTATTCTGAAAAAAATGCATTAAGTATAGAGCATGCGGCAAGAATATTAAGATATAAATTCTTCGAAAGAACTTCCCGCAATATTGATGCAGATTTCGTAGCTACTGCTCACACAGCTGATGATTCTGCAGAAACTTTACTCCTTAACTTATTAAGAGGAACAGGCCTTACAGGACTTGCAGGAATTCCTAAAATTAGAACTTTTGTTAAAAATGTACGTTTAATAAGACCATTAATAGAGCTAAAAAAAGAAGATCTGATAACTTATGCGAAAGAAAGAAGATTACTTTGGAAAGAAGATAAATCGAATCAGCTTCTTGATTATACTAGAAATAAAGTGAGATTAAGCCTTATCCCACTGCTTGAGAAAACATTCAATCCTAATATTGTAGATACATTAAACAGGACGGCGAAACTAATCAGCGGTGCGGATGAGTTTATTTCAGAAATGGTTAGCAATTCTATTGATTTTGTAGTTGATGATGTAAGACAAGAAAGGTTTGCTGTAAAAACTAATTTATTGGGAACATTTCCTGAATTTGTACAAGGCGAAATAATACAAAAACTTGTAAGCAAATATTTCCGATTGTCTTCTCTTCCGATGAGAAAAATTGCAGATATTATTGATTTGATGAAGCACAACAGTGGTGCCATCTACCAGATCAATAAAAATTATAATGTATTGATGGATCGTAAAAAACTGATATTTACCAGAGTGGAAGATTACGAAAAAGTTTCAGAAAGTTTTTTAGTGGAACAGGGTTTTGAAAATGCTGAATTTTCTTTAAAAATTGATAAGGTTCGGAAAAAGGATATTAAGTTTAACGATAATCCTTACGAAGAGTACATCGATAAGTCCAAAATTACCAAAGCCTTGAAAATTAGACATTGGGAAGAAGGCGATACTTTTATACCTCTCGGCATGTACGGTAGAATGAAAGTTAGCGATTTTCTTACTAATGAAAAAGTAGCTTTGATAGATAAATCAAAAGTGATGGTGATGGTTTCGGGCGATGAGATAGTTTGGATTATTGGTTATAGGGTGAGCGACAAATTTAAAGTTGATAATCTCACCAGAGAAGCTTATAAATTAGATTTTCAAAATAAAAACGGATATAAAAATGAGCAGAAATCAGATGGACTTGAATAAAATAGCTGTTAATGGCAAAGTATTCCATAAATTCATTTCCAAAGAAATGATTGATAAAACTGTAACAAAAATGGCTACTGAAATAAACAAAGACTATGATGGCAAAAAGCCGGTGTTTTTGATAGTTTTAAAAGGGAGTGTATTCTTTGGTGCTGATCTGATCAGAGAGGTTAATTTGGAATGCACAATGGAAACAATCAGAGCTAAAAGTTATGGTAATCAGATGCAAAGTTCAGGAAATGTAGATCTGTTTATTGAAAATCTGGATTTGAAAGGTAAAGATTTGATTATAGTGGAAGACATCGTTGATTCAGGACTGACACTAAAATCATTAATAGAGCGTATAGAAAAAACTAAACCTGCTTCCTTGGAAGTGGCTACGTTTTTATACAAACCCGATGCAGTTAAGGTTGATTTAAATATAAAATACATCGGTATTAAAATTCCTTCGGATTTTGTGTTAGGCTATGGCTTAGACTATGCTGAACTTGGAAGAAATCTGAAAGATATTTATATACATAAAGAAAAAAACGATTAATCAAACACTGCCATTCTGTTTAAAAATGTCCTTTTTTTTTGTATCTTGTATACTTGCGTCGATTTGTATTAAAAAAACAAAAACAAGCGATTTGCGTCAAAAAATAGAATTTAGAATTTAACTTTGGAAAAGGATGGAGGCTTATTATAGATGAGTGACCCACAAAACAAAAAACCTTTTGGTGATTTTAATAATGATGGCAAAGGACCTCAAAATAATATGATGAGAAACTTGTCAGTTGTCCTGATTTTTATGGCTGCTGTCATTTTTCTTTATCTGTTTTCTCAAAACAGTGATTATTCTGCAGATAGGCAAATAAGCTACACACAATATAAATCTCTTGTAGAAAAAGAAAGAGTATTATCTGCTGTTGTAGCCAAGTCTAATTTAAATGATTTTGAATTCAGAGCGAAACTTAAAGGTTCTGAAGTTGTAAGTATCAATGGTCAGGACGTAGAAATTCGCAGTTTTACATGCAGACTTGGTGTAGTCGATTCTGATACTGAAAAATGGTGGGAAGAAAACGGTGTGGTTTGGTCATATAAGCGCGAAGATGGCGGGCTTATGGATGTAATGCTAAATCTTCTGCCTTGGGTTCTTCTTATTGGTATCTGGATTTTCTTCTTCCGCAGAATGCAAGGCGGTGGCGGTGGAAACAGTAAAGGAATATTCTCTTTTGGTAAATCCCGAGCAAAATTACTTAATGAAAACAGCCCCAAAATTACATTTGAAGATGTAGCTGGTGCTAATGAAGCTAAATATGAACTCGAAGAAGTTATAGAGTTTCTTAAAGAACCTACAAAGTTCCAACGCTTGGGTGGTAAAATTCCTAAAGGTGTTTTGCTATTAGGCCCTCCGGGAACCGGTAAAACTTTACTTGCACGTGCAGTTGCCGGTGAAGCAGGTGTTCCGTTTTATACTATCTCAGGTGCAGACTTTGTTGAAATGTTTGTTGGTGTAGGTGCTTCAAGGGTGAGAGATCTTTTTGAACAAGCTAAAAAAAGTGCTCCTTGTCTAGTATTTATCGATGAGATTGATGCTGTTGGACGTCATCGTGGTGCAGGTCTAGGCGGCGGACATGATGAAAGAGAGCAAACTTTGAATCAGCTTCTTGTAGAAATGGATGGTTTTGAGCAAAATAGTGGTGTCATTATTATTGCTGCTACAAATAGACCTGACGTTCTTGACCCTGCTCTTTTGAGACCTGGTAGATTTGACAGACAGGTAGTTGTTGATCGTCCGGATGTAAAAGGAAGAGAAGGCATATTAAAAGTACATACAAGAAAAATTCCATTGGGTGAAGATGTTGATGTCGAAGTTTTAGCAAAAGGTACACCTGGATTTTCAGGTGCTGATTTAGCTAATATAGTTAATGAAGCTGCTTTATTTGCTGCAAGAAGAGACAGCGATATTGTTACAATGTATGACTTTGAGCAAGCAAAAGATAAAGTTATAATGGGGATTGAGCGTAAAAGCTTGGTTATTTCTGATAAAGAAAAAGAAATGACAGCTTACCATGAAATGGGGCACGCTTTAATCGGTAAACTTTTGCCAATGGCAGATAATGTGCATAAAGTATCAATTATCCCTCGCGGGCGTGCATTAGGTGTAACGGTTCAATTGCCTAATGAAGATTTTCACTCAAAAAGTAAAGATAGCATTGAAACAATAATTACTGTGCTTATGGCTGGCCGTGCTGCGGAAAAATTGGTATTTAATATCTATTCTACCGGAGCTTCTAATGACTTGCAGAGAGCTACTCAATTTGCACGTAGAATGGTTTGTGAATGGGGAATGAGCGAAGCTGTAGGGCCTGTAACATTCAATAATAATCATGATGAAGTCTTTTTAGGCAGAGATATAGGTCAAGCAAAAGATCACAGTGAACAAACTGCTCAATTGATTGATGATGAAGTAAGAAAGATTTTACAGAACTGTAGCGATAATGCTGAAAAGATATTGACTGAGAACATGGAAATGTTGCATAAAACATCTAAAATTCTTATCCAAAGAGAGACTATTGATGGTGTTGAACTGGATATGATTATAAATGGAGAAGAATTGCCTCCAATTAGTCAACAGCAAATGAATGCTCTGAAAACATTAAAAATGGATAGAAAAGATAATAATAAGTCAGCAAAAGACGCTTAGGCTGTGAAGATTAAATTTATATTTTATAAAATACCGATTTTTTGAATCGGTATTTTTTTTATATATAAAAAAATTGTATTTTGGCAAATTAGACTTTTGACATTTTCATTAACTTTTGTTAGGTGATGACAGTGGTTGACAGCGTAACTAACAATGAACTGAAGCAACTATTATGGGACCGCCAAAGTGGGCTATGCGCCATAAGCGGTAAAAAATTTGAAAACGGTATCCAATCCACCGACTGCGTTTTTATTCTAATTAAACCACAAGAAAAGGGCGGAAGCGAAGAAGTAGAAAATTCTGCTATGGTTTGGAAATTTGCTTTAGAAGATAATTTTGGCCTAAAAGATGGCGAAGGGAAGATATATTTTAGAAAATATCTTTTCTCTTATGCTAATTTCCAAAATTATCAGACTTCTGATTTAGAATCAGATTTGAAAGAAGATGTAGAACTTATCACTTCTATGCATTTTGATACTGTTCGTAAAATGACAGGTCAGCTAAAAGATTTAGCACAAAGAGTTAGAAGTGCAGCTATTGAAAAAGAGCAAAAAGATGCCATGATTGAAAAAATGGATGGTGTTTTTGATCAGCTCAAACAAGCAAGAGAAGAAAGAAAAAATGCTTTCGAAGAAAATGCGCAGAAAAATTATACGGATTTGAAACCAAAAGTTGAAGAAGCTGTCAAATTTGCTGCTGAAAATGACCAGTTCAGAGAAGCCAGAGAAAAACTTATAGATTTGCAAAAATCTGTAAGAACTGAAACTCTAACACGCGATCACAGAAACGAGCTTACAGATATGCTAAATGCATCATTCCTTAATCTTTCTGAAAGACAAGCTGCGGAAAGAGATAATTATGAAATGGAATGTATCGAAAACTATCATAAGCTAAAAGGTATTGTAGATTCTGCTGTAGAATTTGCTACAACTGCTTCTCGCTTCAAAGATGCAAGACAAAAGTTAATTGATGCTCAAAGTGAAATTAAAGGCAAAAAGCTTAAAAGAGATCAAAGAGATGAGCTTTACGGCATTATAAGAGAAACTTTTGATAAAGTAAACGCAAAGCAAGAAGAAGAAAGATCTCAATTTGACTCAGTTGCTGCTGAAAACTATGCGAAAATTAAACCTATAGTTGATGAATCTATCAATTTTGCAAACAGCACTGATGATTTTGCTGCTGCTAGACAGACGCTTATTAATGCTCAAAAAGAAATCAAAAAATTAAGACTCAAACGCGATCAGATGGATGAGCTTTACGCTGCTATCCGTGAAGTCTTCGAAAAGATTAATAACGCACAGTCTGTTGAAAGAGAAGATTACGAAAAAGAATGTAATGATAACTACGGTCGCTTAAAAGTTAAGGCTGAAGAAGCTCTAGTAGAAGTTAAAAATACCTCGGACTTTGGCTTAATTCGCGATACTTTATTGGCTGTTCAAGGCGAAATTAAATTCTTTAAGCTTAAAAAAGAGCAGAGAAACGAATTATTTGCTATTATCAGAGAAGCTTTCAGTATCTTCGATGAGAAAAGAAATGCTTATAAAGAAAGCCGTAAAAATCAAAGATCAGACAAGTTGAAAGAGCTTTTGGACAATACTAAGTCTAAAGTAGAAAGAATTAAAGATTCTATTGAAAAAGATCAACTTGCTATCAATGAGCAAAAAATTGAATTGGAAAAAGCTGAAGAAGATGAAGCTAAAAATGCAATTCAAAATAATATTGAAAAGCTGGAAGAAAGCATAAAAGATAAACATGTCTCTATAGAGAATAACAATAAGAGAATTGAAGAACTTGAGCAAGAGTTAAATACTCTTTAAACTCGAGCCGGATTTAAACTTAATAGGATTTTCAGCAACTCCTCCTGGAATGTTGAAAGTCCTATTTTTGTAACAAAAACAAACAATGGAACAGATATACTAAGGATCATTATGCCTACAAATACTTTAAGCTGAAATGATAGTATAAAGATATTAGTCTGTGGTGCAACTCTTGCTAACAAAGCTAAAGATAAATTGGTACAAAATAGAGCTACAATAACCGGTGCTGACATCTTTACTCCCATAATTAATACAGATGTAGCAAATTTAGTTAAAAGCGTTATAGTGGATTCTGAGACTGCAAAAGTAGTAAGGGGTACTGCTCTTAAAGAAATGTACAGAGATTCTAAAACCTGATGATGACCATTCAAAAATAGAAAAACCATAAGTACAATCATATTATATAATTCACCGACTAAAGTAGGCGAAGTACTGTCTTTATCAAATAGAATTGCTGTTTGATATCCCATATCCATATCGACTATACCACCGGCAAATCTTGCAGCCATAAACATCATTCTCGCACTGAAACCAATTGCAATACCTACTAATGCTTCTCTTATAGCTAAAATAGGAAGATACCATAAGTGATATTCAATAAAAGGTTGTTCCTGCCAGTAAGCAGTAGTAATTACACTTGTAAGCAAAACTGATAATATTATTTTCAAAATATTAGGAATGGACGATTGCTTGAAAAATGGTGCAGATGCCATAAAAGCAGTTACTCTTACAAAGATTAAACTGCCTATTACAAATTTCCCCATAAGGGCGTTTATTGTTGCTGCATCTAACATTTAAACATCACATATTTGGTATATAAGCAATCATTTCTTTAGTGAAGGTAACAAGCTTTTCCAGCATGTAGGGGAGAAGTAGCACAATTACTAAAAACACTGTTAAAAGCTTCGGTACAAATGTTAAAGTCTGCTCTGAAATAGATGTAGCAGCTTGAAAGATAGATATAATCAAACCAACTACAAGCGAAGCTAACAGTAAAGGACCTACTACCAGAAGCACTGTATAAAATGCATCACTTACCAATTTTACTACCATTTGATCAGTCATTGTGATTCGCTCCTTATTTCATTATACTTCGCATTAGAGAATCTATTACTAAGTGCCATCCATCCACCAGAATAAACAGCAATATTTTTATTGGAAGCGAGATTAGCTGAGGCGGCAATAGGAACATACCTAAAGACATCAGCGTACTTGCTATAATCATATCAAGAACCAGAAACGGAATAAACAGCATAAATCCAATTTGAAATGCTGTTCGAAGCTCACTAATTGAATATGCCGGGATAATAGTCCATGTGGAAACTTCACTGATATCATTTGGTCTTTCCTGTTCGCCGCTTAGCTTAAGGAATAGTCCTAAATCTTCTTCTCTGGTGTGTTTAAGCATAAACTCTCTGAAAGGCTTAACTATATTATCTACAGCCTGATCCTGCGTGATCTGTTCTTTAAGATAAGGCTGTATACCGGTTTCATTTGCTTCATTAAGCACGGGCTGCATTACAAAAAATGTAAGAAACAGCGCAAGACCTGTCAATAGCTGATTAGGAGGCTGAGTATTAGTACCCAATGCCTGCTTAAGAAAGTGAAATACAACAATAATTCGCGTAAAACTGGTCATCATTACTAATATGGACGGCGCTAGAGTAAGTACCGTCATTACAGTAATAATCTGCAAAGTAAGCACCAGATCATTTTGATCACTAGCCATATCTACATTAACGCTCAATTTTGGCAGCTGAATAGATGGGGTCGACTGCTGTGCTACTACTTCACTTCCCGTAGCCAAAAGACCTACCAGAACTAATAGTAACGCGAATATATATTTTGTATATGTTTGCTTGAAAAAGTGCATAATATTCTTCTTTATGTTACACTATTTCATCTAATACAATTGATATGCCATATATTGGTGGAAGTCTAAAATAGTGCTTGGGGGAGTGAGAATTAGAAGAATTCTAAGCTCACAGACTTTTCAGGAGAGGCTGTTTCATAAGTAAACATTGGAGCTATAATAAAAATGTTTGTGGAATCAAACACCCTGCTTCACTTCGGCTGAACTCAGTGTAAACTCAAGCTCAGCATAAACTCTCGCTTTTGGCGATCCAGAGGCTGTCTCATAAGTCAAAAATATCACTAATATTGTCCCCAACTACCCCGCCCTTCGGGCACCCCTTCTTGAGAAGAAGGGGAATATTTAAATTGTTGAAGTATCACTAACTAACAGTGTATTATAAACTTAAAGAATTCCCCTCTTGAGGGGTGTCATGCGTAGCATGACGGGGTGGGAACATATTATTTATAGTTATCAAATAGGTAATATCTTAAATTCACTAAATTGCCATTTAGGTGGACAACCATATTTACACTTCTAAACACCCTCTCATTAACTTTTCCATATAAAATATTAAGCAAAAAACATAAGCATCTTACTCACTTAAATACATAAAAAGATGGCTAAAGAAAGCCAGAGCTGGATAATAATCTATTTCTTTTTGTAAGGCCGCTTAAAGTCTTTTCGTTTATGATTTTGTGCCGTTTTACTTTGATTCCCCTGATAAGCTTTTGCTGTAAGTACCTCTTTTTGTTTTTTCTTTTTGCCGGGGTCAGTTTCTATATTAATTGGTTCTAATGTCCACGGATTCAATCCGGTATAGAACATTAGAGTTGAATATGTGGATGGAGTAGGTGTAAATATTTGTACCTGTTCCGGATTTAATTTTAATTCTCTGGAAACAAATTTTTTCAGATCTTTCATCTGCTCTAATTCGCAACCGGGGTGAGCAGCTATAAAGTAATATGTAAGGAATTGCTTTTTGCCGCTTTGCTCGTTAAGTCTGACAAATTCTTCTCTGAAATTCAAGAGGTGCTTTCTTGCCGGTTTACCCATTAGATCTAAAACATCCTGCTCTGCATGCTCCGGTGCAATTTTTAGTTGACCAGAAATATGATGTTCTACTAATTGTTTAAAATACTGCTTGCCTGACTTTTTGTCTTCCATAACGAGATCATATCTAAGTCCGGAGCCGGTAAATACTTTTTTCACATGATCCATCTTACGAATCTTGGATAATAGATCTATTTGATCTTTATGGTCTATCTGCATGGATTTACATTTATCAGGGAATAAGCATCGTTTTTCCTGGCAGCTTCCCAATTTATCCATTTTAGCGCAGTGATTATTGTACATATTTGTAGATGCACCACCTACATCACTAATTTTTCCCTTAAATTTTGGATGCTTTTTATAACTTTGAGCTTCATTTAGAATAGATTCCTCTGAGCGGGAGCGTATTTTTCTGCCCTGATGCACTGCGATAGCACAGAAATTACATTCCCCATAACATCCTCTGTGAGAGTTAATAGAAAAACGAATAGTATCCATAGCTCTGACTTTTCCGTCTTTCGCATAGTGCGGATGTACTTCGTTTTCGTATTTCAGATCGTAAACTAAATCAAGATCTTCTCCTTCCAGGTAAAAATTGGGAGGATTTTGAATAAGGAATCTATTGTCTACAGCCTGAACTAAACCTTTAGCATTAAGTGGATCGTTGTTTTTATAGAATGTGTGGAACATTTCTATAAATTTATATTTATCAGTAGAGCATTCCAGATAGCTCGGCAAATTTAGATATCCATTTTTATTTTCTTTAGCAATATAAGACAAGCCTCTGATACTAGTGGTATCTTCTTCTTTTGCCAATGCTTGAGCTAATTCTAAAATGGTTCGTTCCCCTTCACCATATATCAAATAATCTGCCTTTGCATCAAATATTATTGGCTTGCGGATTTTGTTAGACCAGAAGTCGTAATGAGCAATTCTTCTGAGACTGGCTTCTATTCCGCCTAGAACAATTGGAACTGTGTCTTTAAAGTATTGTCTGATTAGATTTGAATATTTAATAACAGCTCTGTCAGGACGACGGTTATTTACTTCGCCTGGAGTTGCGTCATCTGCTTGAATTTTCTTTTTCATTGCAGTGTAGTTTGCTACCATTGAATCTACAGCTCCGCCTGTAACTCCCCAAAATAATTTTGGTTCACCTAAGGCAGTTATATCTTTATCGGAAGTTAAATCAGGTTGTGCTATAATAGCAACAGAAAAGCCGTGTTTTTCAAGATATTTTCCAATAACAGCTATGCCACTATAGGGTGAATCAATATATGTATCTCCGGAAACAAGTATAATGTCCGGTTGTTGGATATTTCGTTTTTGTAATTCTTTTTTGGTAACAGCTAGAAACAATGCAATACTCTTTATATTTTAAGAAATATATCCAAATATAATGTATTGCGTGGAAGGAATCTAAAAGTATTTTTTGAGAAGAGAAACACTGCCACCCTAATCGCTTGTAACATTATCACATATCAGTTGGGGTGAAATCTTAAATAGGATGGCAGCATAAAAATTATTTACAGTTTAAATTCAATTTATTGAAAAGCATTTCAATATCAAATGCTCCAATGCCTCCATCATTATTAACTGCAAAGAAAACACCTTTTTTGAAGTTCCCGTAAGGCTGTTGCGTAAGCCAAACTCCATCAGTGTTTTGAGTAGTTTCAGATTTGAAAGCAGCAACTTGTTTGAATGTTTTTCTGTCAAATATATAGAAAGTATTATCGCCTTTTGCCTGGTCTGTACAGAACCAGAAGCCTTCGCCATTGCCGCAGTCGTAAAGTGCAATGCCTTCAGCCTGATAATTCATGATTCCTCTACCAAGAGTTCTACCGTCAAAAGTACCTTTTGTCAAATCATAAGATTTGATGTATGTATCAGTTTCATCTTCTTCAGAGAATAACAAAGTATTATTAGCAGGATCAGCATAGACAGATTCTACAATTTTTAAAACGCCGTCACCGCTTGTTTCTCCAATATATCTTTTGAACTCAGAAGTTAATTTACCGTCTTTTACAGCAAAAGTATATTCAAGAGCTCTTTTACCAAGTTCTTCGTTAGGCGGAATGCTGTCATTTTTTTCGTAGTTGTCAGTAATAAATAATCTATAGTGATCATCTAATTTATCAATGGATAGACCATAAGGATTGAGTAGCTTATCAGCAGCAATAAACCCTATTGATTTAAAATCAGGTAATTCAAAAATCTGCACTCTGTGATTATCTCTTTCTACAACAGCGCATAAATTATCGATAACCCAGATTCCGTTTGGCCTCTGTAGTTCTCCGGCATTTGTTCCCGGTTTAAGTACATGTTTGATTAATTCACCATTTTCAGCATTATATATCAAAAGATCATGAGACGATTTTCCTGTTGCAATTATCCAGTGCTCCCCACTTGGAGTAATATAAAATGCAGGTGAATCTACATTGTCATTTTCGTCCCATTTGCTTAAAAAAGTCTCTTTAATAGTTGGAATAGGCATAGCTTTTAATTCAGTGCTTTTTTCCGGAGTATTGTTTTCTTCAACGTCTTCTTTTTTATTACATGCAGAAAGTACAGCAATCAGGGTAAAAGAAAACAATAGAAGTTTGAGAGAATTCTTCATCTTCAACCTATTATAATTATTAGAAATATTATCGATATCAATACAATCTACTAACACAAATGTATTGTGAAGTAGATACAATGATAAACAAAAAGAATCTGAAATAAAATTCAATATTCAGTTAAGATTACACTAATAAATTGCGAAGAAAAAGTGTGGTTTGTGTTAAAAGATTTGCTGAGTTAATAAAACTGTCTAAAAATAAAAAATATAAGGAGTTTTATGAATAGAATTGGAATTAGCAAAATTTATTTGTATTACCGAATGGCTTAACATAAGCTTCATAGTAAACAGTTAAGTTGCAACATCTTTGAAAACACAATATAATTCGGAGGAATGAATGGAATTCTCTAACAAAATGGGAAGCTTCAGACTTGTTGCGCTAATTTTTGTAGGAATGCTTCTTGCAGGTGCAGAGCTATTTGCTGCCGGTTCTTTAAAAGGAATAATAGTAGATAGTGAAAATTCACTTGCTATGCCTGGAGCCAGAGTTTTTCTTGATAACACAAGTTATGGTGCTATCGCTAAACACAATGGCGAGTTTACTATTATGAATGTTCCTGTCGGGGACTATAAATTAGTAGTAAGTTATATAGGCTATGAAAAATTTGAAAAGGACATCAAGATTATTGATAATAAAACCAGCTATGAAAAAATAGAAATGAAAGCAGGACTTGTGCAGTCAAAAACAGTTGTTGTTGTTGGCGAAGCGCTTAAAGGTCAGGCTAAAGCATTGACACAGCAACAAAATAACTTACAAATATCTAACATTGTTGCTTCAGATCAGATTGGTAAATTCCCGGATGCTAATATTGGTGATGCGATGAAACGTATACCCGGTATCACAGTTCAATATGATCAGGGTGAGGCTCGTTTTGGTTTAGTTCGTGGAACTGCTGCTCGTTTGAACTCAGTTATGATTAACGGTGAACGTATTCCTTCTGCTGAAGCTGAAGATCGTTCAGTGCAGTTAGATCTTGTATCTGCAGATATGATCCAGAATATTGAAGTTAGCAAAGCTGTTACACCTGACATGGATGCAGATGCAATTGGTGGTGCTATTAACTTAGTGACTCGTACTACTCCAAATGCACAAAGAGCTTCTGTAACTTTGGGTAGTGGCTATAATATGCTCTCTGAAAAGCCTATATATAATACTTCTGTGGTTGCAGGTGATAGATTCTTCGATAATAAACTTGGTGTTATCGTTTCCGGATCTTACAAAAACCACCACTTGGGGTCTGATAACTTCGAAGCAGAATGGTTCCAAGATGATCTTGGTAATGCCCAAATTGGTGAATTCCAAATGAGAGCTTATGATGTACAACGTGTTCGTAAATCTATCTCTGCAGGTTTAGATTATAAATTGAACAACGATCATAGTTTTTATGTAAATACTATTCTTACACAAAGAAATGACTGGGAAAATAGATTCAGAACCACTTATAAACTTGAAGATGGTGATAATGACGGTATTCCAAATGGGAATGGAATAATTACAGGTGCTGAAATAAGAAGAGAAACAAAAGGCGGCATAGGAAATGATGCCAATGATTATGCTAGACTGGAAGATCAAAAAGCATATAACTTCTCTTTTGGTGGTGATCACTTATTTGGTGATATCTTGAAAATGGACTGGTCTGCGACTTGGGCAAAAGCTTCTGAAGAAAGACCTAACGAACGCTATATCTCTTACAGAACTAAATCAGCTGACGTACAAGTTGGTGGTTTAAATACTGAAGAACCGATTATTACCCAGCTTACAAGCAATGATCTTTCAGAGTGGTCTCTAAAAGAAATTACAGAAGAATACCAATATACTGAAGATATTGACTTGAATGCAAGAATGGATTTTGAAATGCCATTAATGCAGGGCGAATATAAATCAATATTGAAATTTGGTGGTCGCTATAGAGGTAAAGATAAACTTAGAGATAATAATTTCTTTGAATACGAACCACTTAACGGTCTTGAATCTATGACAGATTTGCGACTTGTTGACAAAACAGATGGAGATTTCTTAGCAGGTAATTATAGCTTGGGAAGGTATGTAGACAAAAAAGACTTAGGCGACCTTGACTTAGCAAATTCATCTCAGTTTGAGAAAAAAGATGTTCCATCTGAATATTTAGGCGGTAATTTTGATGCCACAGAAAAAATTACCGGCGGTTATGCAATGATTACTCAGAATGTAGGTTCTAATTTTACAGCTCTTTTAGGTGCCCGCATTGAACATACATCAGTTGATTACAATGCAAACGCTTATGATGACGAAACAGATTCAGCAACGCCTACACATGGCAGTGATAGTTATTCAAATTTTCTACCAGGTCTTCATTTAAAATATAATTTTACAAGAGATTTATTAGTTCGTGCAGCATGGACAAATACAATTGCTCGTCCGAATTATTTTGATATTGCTCCTTATAGAATATTAGAAGTTGATAAAAATAGAATTGAAGTAGGTAATCCTGATTTGGAACCAACTAAATCCATGAACTTGGACTTG
Source organism: Kapaibacterium sp. (SeqCode) (assembly GCA_965140345.1). Lineage (GTDB taxonomy): Bacteria > Bacteroidota > Ignavibacteria > Kapaibacteriales > UBA2268 > JBFHIJ01. The sequence continues at coordinate 504,511 of OZ223200.1, read as the reverse complement.
ATGGCAGAAAACTACTTCGAATCAATTGGTCTAATCTCTGCAGGTGTTTTCTATAAAGACTTATCGAACTTCATCTTTGCATACAGAGAAAATGATTATTATGATGCATCTACAGACGTTACTTATGATAGATATACTCAACCTAGAAACGGTGCAAGCGCAAAGATTTACGGTTTTGAAATTGGTGCGCAGAGACAGCTTGACTTCTTACCATCTTTCTTGAAAAACATAAGTTTATATGCTAATTATACTTATACAAAATCTGAAGTGGATGGTCTTCCAATGGAAGGTAGACAGGATGAAAAACTTGGCTTGCCGGGTACTGCAGAAAACATGATCAATGCTTCAATCGCCTACGATACAAAAGAATTTACACTAAGACTATCAATGAATCACACTTCTGATTACGTTGATGAATTTGGTGAAAAAGCTTTTGAAGATAGATATTATGACAAACAAACTTTTGTTGATGTTAATGCTTCTTATGCTCTTACTGAACAGTTCAGAATTTATGCTGAAGCTAACAACATAACTAACCAACCATTACGTTACTATCAAGGTATTAGCGGCAGAACGATGCAAGCTGAATATTATAATATGAGATTCAACTTTGGTGTTAAATTTGACCTTTAGTCTGCCAAATACAATCTGAAAAGATATACAGCCGTCCTATTTTTGGGCGGCTTTTTTTATATTAGTTTCACTAATATATTTGATGTTGTTTAATATATTTTGTAGCTTCTTAAAAATCTGAATGTGGTGGAATCTTAGGTAATATTGAACTAAGAGCTTTTGTAAGTAATTGTAATCTATAGTTAAGGACAATCATAAAATGGATATATTCGAAAAAATAAAAGATTTGCTTCTTTTTAGAGAAGGTACGGAAGAGGAAGATGATTATTCAAGGACTCCAATCGTTACTTTGGGTTCTATATTTTGGGGAATTATGCTGCGTGGCTTAATAGTAATGCTTCTTATGTTATTTCTTATTAAGTTTCCATCAGTTAGAAACAACTGGTCACTGCTGCTTTTTTCATTGTGGTTTATCGCTGCATATCCGGCTTATAGGCAATATCAGCTTTATTATAAAAGGATAGAAAAATTTGAAGAAGAAACGCTTTGCGGTTCATGCAAAAATTTTGATCCGGGCGCAAGACTTTGCACTATATATGACGAACATATTTCGAAAGATCACATCCCATGTGAAGGGCAAAACTGGGAACCTAAATCACAAGATTATTAGAATCAGGAAATAGTATTGAGTATAGGTAATCAGATTCTATCATAAAACATAGCTTTAAATGCAAAAAACACTGAATCTATATTATGCAATTTCTTCAAAATGCAATTTAAGGTGTTCATATTGTTATGTTCCGGAAGCCGGAAAATCAACATCCGAAGAAGTAAAAAGTGCGAAAAATAACCTTAAGCAGTTTTTAGATAAAGTTGAGAGTGAAGATTATCAAATAGGATCATTTTGCTTTCACGGAGCTGAACCTACTATCTATGATGCAGATGTTCTCGCTGATTTTTGTAATATGGTGCTTGATGTAAAACGGAAAACCGGCAGTTCCAATAAACTAATAGCTATTCAAACAAATGGATATAATCTTGATAAAGAATATTTGCAAACTCTTGCCGATGACATTCGACCAATTAGTGCTTTAAGAATTGGTTTTTCAATTGATTTACCAAAACAAATTCACGATAAGTACCGTAATAATACTTATGACAAAATTCTGAATAATTTCAAGACTACTTTGGATATGGGCATAAATGCATCTGTACTTTCTGTAGTAACAAGTGAAGTCATGGATAATTTAAATGACTGGGTGGATTCAGTTAGAGAATTACTTCGCTTAAAGAAAGAATTTTTAAACTTTAAAAAGTTTAAAATTAAACTTGCTACAGGAGATTCCGGTTTCAAAGAAGAGGATATGTCAAAATTTGCAGATTGTTTAATCGAAAATAATTGGACAAAACTTCTGCAAATTTTTAATAATAGCTATTGCCTTAATAAAGGAAATGAGTGCGACTGGTTCGAATTCTCTCCTGAAGGCAAATGTTTTTCCTGTAATAAGACTTTTATGAACTATAATAGCTTTTCTGACTGGAAGTTGCATTCCTTTGACATTGTTCGGCAAAAAAGAGCTAATTTGTATGCAAGTGAGTTTGTTCATTCCGATTGTGGGAAGTGCGAATACGAAATGTATTGCAATAGTGGTTGTCCTGTAGATCGTTACAAAGATGGAATAATGGCAGGGAAAGCTCATGAATGCACAATTATCAGAAAAGTATACACTCATCTGCAAAATCAAGGTATAAATATCATAGATTACATACATCAAACTTAGAGGGCTATATGTATTTCTCGGGTAAGCTATCAATTGATCCTTCGAAGGATACCGTCATAAAAAAAATTAAACCTACAAAAATGTTCGCAAAGCTTTTGAATGCAATCACTTTTGGCGCAAATGCAAAAAAAGAAGAGCAAGAGACATTCACAGCTGTTTCAATTTTGCAGCAAATTAACATGGCTTTTCGCTCTCTTGGAATAACAAATGCGGTTAGGTTGGCTGTGAATGATTATAATTTTTATCTAGATGACAAGGGCAGGGAAAATGATGTAGACGAAGCGATGATGGAATTTGAGACAGGAATAGATTCTCTGGAATCACAAACTTTTAAAAATATTCTGTATGTGCTTGAACATGAGAGAGCTTCTATTAAATATTTGCTTGAAGTGGAAATTTTGAGGAATCATCGCGTTGGCCAATATCCTATAAATATCACAATAAATGGCGTAATGACAGATTTTAAGGCAGCTCCTGAAGAAACTAGAGTTGATGTGGAAGAAAGGATGAAAGATGTATTCTCGTCTCAGGAAGCCTATGACATGTATGTAAGAGATAAAAGAAGCATATTTGATACATTTGTAGATGAAATTGATCTTGCAATCAGAAAATTTATAAAGGTTGATGATATTAAAAATATTAAGTCAACTGATCTTGTAAGACCTAAAGAGCCGATCGCTGACAGAAAAGAAATCCCTGTACGTTTAGCAGGTGCTCCGATTACAGCAGGATATTTCGGATTTGAGAATTATATATTTTATTCTTATCTCTGGTCATCTATGGCATATAGCCATAATATGCATATTCATGATGTAAATCTGGTAGATGAATCGGGTGCGGATATTATGAGTGTCGGTGAAGAAGGTTTTGATGCCGGAGAATTTGATACTCTAAATCCTGAAGCAGAATTCGAAGTTCCGGATGGCGTAGATGCTGAATACTTTTCCGGAAGTGATTACGAATCTGATTTAATTGATAATAATTTACTTGGTTCCAGCATGGATTTTGATTCTGACTCAGATAAATCTTGGTTAGATTCATGGGGAGACAGTGACTCAGGTGATTCAGGAGGATATGATTCTTCGTGCAGTTCTTGTTCGTCCTGTTCTTCATGCAGTTCGTGCGGTGGATGTGATTAGTCCTTTTTGGTTGTGATGAATCGAAAGAAGGTCATTGCCTGAAATAGGTTGACATATCCTAGGAGAAGGATATGAAAAGAGACGAAAAATTTGTATATTTTTCAGGACGTGAATACTACAGTGAAAACTTTAAGAAAAAAGTAGTCCGAGAAGTAGAATCCGGTGAGTTAACGAAAGAGGCAGCCCGAATCAAATACCAGATAAAGGGGAACTCCGCAGTACTAAACTGGTGCCGTCAATATGGCAAAAACAAATATTCTCTACCTACACATAAGGTAATGCAAATGGCAACAAATCAAGTATTAAAAGAGCGCATAAAAGAATTGGAACGTGAGCTGTCGAAGGCGAAGATGGGAGAAATCTACTATAGAAGCGTAGTAAATCAACTGAATAAAATAGGTATAGATGCAGAAAAAAAGTACGCAGAACAAGCTTTGAAGAATGCAGAGGAACATGGCAAGAAAAAGTCGGCAGATTCTCAGTAAGCTTGTTTTGTGAGGTTCTCGGACAAAGCCGACAGGCCTATTATCAATATATAAATAGCTCACAACAAAATATGTTAGAAGAAGAGATAGTAGTTGATCTCAGTCTAAAACATCGCAGGCAGCAATCAAAATTAAGCTGTCGTAAGATATATGAGCTGATAAAACCAGACTTACAACTAGCCAATATAAAGATGGGTCGCGATAAAGTAATAAACATATTGCAGTCCAGAGGTTTAGGAGTAAAGCGCAAGCATCGTAAAGTAAAGACAACGGATAGTCGGAATACAAAGCGTTACTATTCAAATCTATTGAAAGAGAAGAGTCATGTAAAGCCAAACGAAGTATGGGTAAGCGATATCACCTATTTACGTACGTATAAAGGCTTTGTATACTTAGCTCTGATAACAGACTTAGCAACACGCTATATAGTTGGTTATCATGTTTCTGAACATTTACGAACAGAATTATGTAGTAAGGCATTAAATCAAGCTGTGGCAAACAATAAGGGTAAAATAGCGCAAATCCATCATTCAGATAGAGGCTGCCAATATGGAAGTGATGAATATGCAATGCTATTATCTGAGTTGAATATCCAAGGAAGTATGACCAAAGGAGGCAGTCCGTCACAAAATGCGGTAGCCGAGAGAATAAACGGAATTTTAAAGCAAGAATATGCGATAAGTGATAAAAATCAGAGCATAGGTCAATGTAACAAAGCAGTTAAAGAAGCTATATATTTATATAACAACTGCCGACCGCATAATACTTTAAAAATGCGAATGCCGGCAGAAGTTTATTGGGGAGACAATACAGATTTTGTTATGCCTCAGAATATTTATAAAGGTAAAAAACACAATGAGATATAAAATCTCAGCATTTTGTTCATTTAAATTGTGTCAACCTTTTTTAGGATTAGACCTATCCCTAACTACCCCGCCCTTCGGGCACCCCTTCTTACCAAGAAGGGGAATTTTCAGGGTAGCTATAGTATCACTAAGTAGTTATTATATTGTGGCTTGTAAATTCCCCTCTTTTCAAAGAGGGGTTGCTCGCGAAGTGAGCCGGGGGTGGGATAAGAATTTAAAAAACAATATCTATTTTTTAATATAAAGGAGGTTCTCTAATGGGAATTATTATTCTTGGGATTGTTATCCTGATTGTTGGTATTCTGGTGGCTAAATCACCTGGTCCATTAACTAAATATAAGAGTATATTTACTCTTGCTGGTATTATTGTGATTATAATTGGAGCACTTACTTCAGGTATTAGGATAATCGATGCCGGACACGTAGGTGTACAAAGGTTGTTTGGTGAAGTTAAAACTGATGTACTAAGTGAAGGTTTGAATATTGTAAACCCTCTTATTGAAGTATATCCAATGAGTACACAAACGCAAAATTACACTATGTCTTCTACCGTGGATGAAGGTCAGGTAAAAGCTGCTGATGCTATCACTGTTTTAAGTCAGGACGGTTTGGAGGTAAATATTGATCTTACAATATTATATACTGTGATACCTACTCAGGCACCTGAAATTGTAAGAACTATCGGTATTGATTTCGAAAGTAAAGTAATACGACCTACTACTCGTACACGTATCAGAGAAGTAGCTGTGTATTATAATGCAACGGATTTATATTCTTCTAAAAGAGAAGAGTTTGAGAACCGAATCAAAACCAGAATTGAAAAAGATTTTGCTAAGCGTGGTTTAGTTCTTGAACAAATGCTTATCCGCAAAATTGATTTGCCAAAATCAGTTAAAGAAAGTATCGAAAGAAAAATTACTGCAGTTCAGGAAGCTCAAAGAATGGAATTTGTACTTCAAAAAGAACAACAGGAAGCAGAAAGAAAACGCGTAGAAGCTCGTGGTGTGGCTGATGCACAGAAAATTATCAATGATGGTTTGAGTCCAAAACTTCTAAAATTTGAACAAATTAAGATGCAAAAAGAACTAGCATCTTCTCCAAACTCAAAAATTATCATCATGGGTGAAGGCAAAAGTTCTCCATTTATTATAGATACTAAATAAAAAGTATTCCACATTTTTATGTGATTCATAAAGGCGGGAGTAATCTCGTCTTTTCTTATATCTATGATATATATAGGGTTATATAAATTCAATATTATATTGAGTTAGTGTAGTGTGAAGCTCTTTAAATCATATTTATTTTGACATTACTTCTAATTTTTATATTTTTTAGTGCAACCTTAGGGATTGTAAAGCGTCTATAACAATAGTTCCACAACCCTGCGAGTAAAATCATGTCACCTCATAAACTCAAAGAGCTTATCTCACAAGGAGAATCTACCACACTGGAGTTCAAAAGGAAATCGACGACACCGGAGAAGTTTGCCAAAGAGATTTCTGCCCTGGCAAACACTAAAGGTGGTTGGTTGCTGGTGGGCGTAGATGATGATGGAAAAATAGTTGGAGTGCATAGTGAAAAAGCTGAAATCAGCGTAGTAGAAACAAGTGCTGAATTTTTTATAGATCCTCCGGTTGCCTATGAAATTGAGGTAATTCAGGTAAAACGAAAAGAAGTTGTTGCAGTTTATATCCCTGAGAGTACAGTAAAACCTCACCACATTGAAGTCTTCGATACAAAAAACAATAAAACTCTGAAACGTTCCTATATCAGAATCGGCGAAAAATCTGTAATTGCCAGCAGAGAAATGTATAGATTAATGACCTATAGATCGAGCAATGCTCCACTTACCTTAAGTATCGGTGATAAAGAGCGTAGGCTTTTCAGATTCCTGGAAAAAAATGAGAAAGCTACTGTTAAAGATTTTGCAAAACTTGTGAACATATCAGAGCGTCGTGCATCCAGATTATTAATTAGATTGGTTAGAGCAGGGGTAGTTCAAATATTTAATGACTCAAACAGAGACTATTTTTCTCTAACTTAGTAAAATATTAGGCATTTTGTAACCATTCTTATAAATTTGTACTCCGGTAAAGTGCGAATCAGATATTTTATATATAAGGACTAATAACATGTACAAATTAGATACTATAATCTCTTTGGCTAAAAGAAGAGGATTTGTATTTCAATCTTCAGAAATTTATGGCGGCTTGAATGGTTGCTGGGATTATGGCCCGTTAGGTGTTGAATTACTGCTAAATCTTAAAGATGCTTGGTGGAAAGCGATGACTTTCCGCGATGATGTGGAAGGTATTGACGCTTCAATTTTGATGCACCCTCGCACTTGGGAAGCATCAGGTCACACTAAACAGTTTTCTGATCCGATGATTGATAATAAAACAAGTAAATCACGACACAGAGCGGATAACTTGATCGAAGAGTTTATCGAAAAAATGCGCAAGAAAAAGAAAACTGAACTTGCGGATGAAATAGAAGCTGCTCTTGCAAATTGCGAAGAAAATTCTGATTATCATGATATCATTATGAAATATGAAATCAAAGATCCTATTTCAGGTACTATGGATTGGACAGAAGTAAGAAATTTCAATCTTATGTTCAAAACATTTGTTGGTCCTGTGGAAGATACTGGTTCTACTGTTTTTCTAAGACCTGAATCGGCTCAAGGTATCTTTGTAAACTTTAAAAATGTTATGGAAACTGCGCGCCAGAAAGTGCCTTTTGGTATTGCGCAAATTGGTAAAGCTTTCCGTAATGAAATTAATACTAAAAACTTCCTATTCCGTACTCGCGAATTTGAGCAAATGGAAATGCAATATTTCTGCAAACCCGGAACAGAATTCGAATGGTTCGATTACTGGAAAGAAAGAAGATGGAACTGGTACCAGGAGCTTGGTATGAGACCGGAAAAAATGAGATGGAAAGATCACGATAAATTAGCTCACTATGCAAATAAAGCTACGGATATTGAATTTGAGTTCCCATTTGGCTGGGGTGAAATTGAAGGTATTCACTCACGTACTGACTTTGACTTACGTTCTCACTTCGAACATTCCAACAAAAAAATGGAATATGTTGACACAGTGAACAAAGACAGATTTATTCCGTATGTAGTAGAAACATCCGGTGGTGTCTCACGTGGTTTGATGGCATTTTTATGCAATGCATATGAAGAAGAAAAAGTAATTGATGAAAAAGGAAAAGAAGAAGTAAGAACAGTTCTTCGCTTCCATCCAAAATTAGCACCTGTTACAGTGGCAGTATTCCCTCTTGTAAATAAAGACGGAATGCCTGAAAAAGCACATCCAATTTACAAAGATTTACAGCAGCACTTCAAAGCTCAGTACGACACAAGTGGTGCAATAGGCAGAAGATACCGCCGTCAAGATGAAATAGGTACACCTTTCTGCGTTACTGTTGATGGTCAAACTTTGGAAGACAATACAGTTACTGTAAGAGAAAGAGATACTATGCAACAAGAAAGAGTTTCAGTAGATAAACTGAAAACTTACTTGTTCGATAAAATGACTAAATAGGTTTTTGAAATAAAGATAGTCTTTATAGGCAAAAATTTGAATATTCTGTGTATTGTTGACAGCGTTTATTTCGACAAGCTCAGTAAACTTAGGTTGTTACAAGAGATGTGACATAAATGTCTTGCAAAAGGTCACTGAGCGAGCATAGCGAGTCGAAGTGTTGACTTGCGAATATGTTATAATCAAAGACTTTTTTGAAACCATCTTTTGCTAACTAAACTATCAGGATGTTTGAATTCAATAATCTTTGTTTGAATAACTTCAACAATAATATACAAAGACAATCATGAAAAGCTCAAAGCTTAAAATATTGATGATTACAATAACTGCTGCACTCTTTTTAGGTGCAGCAGATTTGTATTATCTAAAAATAAACAAAGCATTCGATATATTCTCGTCAGTGTTTGAAGCAGTTTCGTCAAGCTATGTTGTGGAAACTGACCCTGATCTGCTACTAAGAGATGCTGTGAGAGGCATGACTGCCGGACTGGATAAATATACAGAGTACTATGACAAAGAAGACACTGAGAACATTGAGTTTATGACTCATGGAACTTATGTTGGTTTTGGATTTTCAGTAAAATCTATTGATAGCATGTTGACTATTACTGATGTAGTAAATGGTTATTCTGCTTCAAATTCCGGAATTAAACCTGGGGATCGGATCGTCAGTATAGACTCTAACAGAGTTCTTAATCTTGAAGCTGGTGATTTAAAACAATATACCAGAGGTGAGGCAGGATCTCAATCTGTGTTTAGAGTTTTAAAATTGGCAGATTCTGATACTTTGGACTTATTACTTACAAGAAATATTATAAAAGTACCGAATATCGAGTACTATGATATGCTTGATGGTAATATAGCATATATTAAGCTGACACGTTTTACTTCGCAAACTGTGGATGAATTTAAAAATGCACTCTTTGAATTAAAAAAGGAAGCAGAACCTAAAGCTTTAATTATCGATTTAAGAGGCAATCCCGGTGGCTTACTTGGTGCTGCTGTAAATCTTTGTGAGATGTTTTTACCAAGGGGTTCACTAGTAGTCAAAACCAAAGGTTTTGCTGCAAGATCACACCACGAGTATAGAGTGCTGGATGATCCTGAATATCCTGATTTGCCTTTAGCGGTGTTAATTGATGGAAATTCTGCTAGTGCAAGTGAAGTTTTAGCAGGTGCAATTCAAGATCACGATAGAGGGATTATATTAGGACAAAAATCTTTTGGTAAAGGTTTAGTGCAGTCTGTAATTTCATTGCCGCATGATGCAGAAATGAAAATTACAACTGCCAGATATTTTACTCCATCAGGTAGATGTATACAAAAATCAGGTTTTGGTGGTGATCATGTTGAAAATGAAATCCACAAAGACAGCTTGTTTTACACTGAAGGTGGAAGGCCAGTTCTTGAATCTGACGGAATTACACCTGATTCAACAATCGGAGAACAAAAATTTGAATATATCGTTGAAGATGCAAAGGCGTCTGGTTTAATATTTGAATTTGTGAACTATTTAGAAAAAAAACGTATTATTAATGTAGATATTTCTACTTTTACTACATGGCTGGAAAAGGAAGAGAAATACAATAAGTTCTTTTTATATAGACAAACAAATGAACTGAAAGAAGCTTTCAGTGATTATGGGCTTAGTACAAAGGTACTTGAGGAAAACTTGTGGAAAAGTATAAAAGAAATAATAGTAACTTCACATAGTGAAATATTATCTAATGTCAACATAGAAAAAGCTAAAAGAGAGAACACTGATTATACCTATAAATCACTTATAATACAAGATGATAAGGATATCTCGCTTGCGTTATCTTTACTAGCTGATAACACCTATAAAGATTTGCTTTTAAAAGACATTAAAGATAGCATTAATAGACATTAAGTGGTTAACTGCCAAAAATATAGTATATTTGCGACGATATAAGCTAATAAATATAAGCTTGTATCGTTACCATATTGACGTATTTATAAAATATTGTTATATAGATCGGTTTATCTATGAGGATAACAAAACAATACACGAATCGTGAAAGTCAATCTCTTGACAAATACCTCCAAGAAATCGGAAGGGTAGAACTCTTAACTCCTGAAGACGAGATCGAGTTAGCCCAATTAATTAAAAAAGGTGGATACGAAGGTAAAAGAGCTCTTGAAAGGCTTGTAAAAGCTAACTTGCGATTTGTAGTTTCTGTAGCGAAACAATATCAAAATCAAGGTTTGTCCCTTGGTGATTTAATCAATGAAGGAAACTTAGGCCTTATCAAAGCTGCGAAAAGGTTTGATGAGACACGAGGTTTCAAATTTATTTCATACGCTGTTTGGTGGATTAGACAGTCTATTTTGCAAGCTCTGGCAGAGCAGTCAAGAATAGTAAGACTTCCATTGAATAGAGTAGGTGCACTGAATAAAATTGGTAAAAAATTCAGCGAATTAGAACAGGAATTCGAAAGAGAGCCGACTGCAGCAGAGCTTGCAGATGAGCTTAATATGAGCGTTTCTGAAATTGCTGAAACTATCAAAATTTCAGGTCGCCATTTATCTGTGGATGCTCCATTTGTTCAAGGTGAAGATAATCGTTTGCTCGACGTACTTCCAAATGAACAGCAACCACCACCTGATTCGGAATTAATCCGCGAATCTTTGAAACGTGAAGTACAGCAAGTGCTTACTACACTTTCTCAAAGGGAAAGCGAAGTAATTAAATTATATTTTGGTCTTGAAGAGCAATGTTTAACCTTAGAAGAAATTGGTGAAAAATTTGGTCTGACTCGCGAACGTGTGAGACAGATTAAAGAAAAAGCAATCAGACGCTTGCGCCATGCTTCAAGATCAAAAACATTAAGAGCATATTTAGGATAAAATATTCTATGAGCAACGTTCAACATGAAAGGCCGGCAAGACAAAGTCGGCCTTCTTGGTTAAAAATAAAGCCGCCATCAGGCGAGAACTACAAAGAGATTAAAACTCTTATGAGCGGACATAAATTACACACTGTCTGCCAGGAAGCAAAATGCCCAAATCTATCAGAATGCTGGGCTGCGAGAACCGCCACATTTCTAATAATGGGCGATATATGCAATCGTGCGTGCAGATTTTGCGCTGTTAAAACAGGTAAAGCTTTTGCACTCGATATAGACGAACCGGATAAAGTAGCCGATTCTGTGAAATCAATGGAACTTAATCACGTTGTGATTACTTCTGTAACCAGAGATGACCTGAAAGATGGTGGAGCTGCACATTGGGCAAAAGTTATTACCAGGATAAGAGAGGTAAATCCTCATGTTACTATGGAAGTGCTTATTCCTGATTTTCAAGGCGATAAGGAAGCTTTATATACAGTTCTGGAAGCAAAACCGAATGTACTGAATCACAATATTGAAACGGTACCTCGCCTGTATCAGAGAGTGCGTCCTAAAGCAGGATTTCGTCAATCACTTGATATTTTGCTATGGGCAAAAGAAAAGGGATTCCGCACAAAGACCGGCATGATGGTTGGTCTCGGTGAAACAAAAGAAGAAGTAATAGAAACGATGAAAGAAGCCAGAAAAGCTAAGGTTGATGTTTTTACGATTGGTCAGTATTTACAGCCAACTAAAAAGCATCTTCCTGTAGAAGAGTATGTGTCTTTACGTCGCTTCGACGAATATAAACAGATAGGTTTGGAGATCGGATTTGACATAGTTGAATCTTCTCCATTGGTGAGGAGCTCTTACCATGCTCACAAACACGTCTAAAATTCAAATTACAGTACTAGGTAGCGGCACTTCTATGGGAGTGCCGACTATCGCTTGCAATTGTCCTACCTGCACTTCCGATGATCCAAAAGATTTTCGCATGAGAAGTTCGCTTCTTATTGAATCTGAAACTACAACAGTTCTGATAGATACATCTTCTGATTTCAGAGCGCAAATGCTTAAACATAAAATCAAAAATATTGATGCCATTTTATTTACGCACCATCATTTTGATCACATCAGCGGATTTGATGATATCAGACCTCTGAATTTCATAAATAATAGCGTAACTCCAATCTATGCAACAGAAAAAACTCTGAAAGAACTCAGACGAGTGTTTGTTTATGCTTTCGAAGAGCCTGAGCAAATAGGAGGGGGCGTGCCTCATATTGAAATAAATACAATAACTCCATATACTCCAATTCTAATCGGAGATATTGAGCTTCTGCCTATTCGTCTTTGGCACGGGAAGCTGGAAGTTATGGGGTTCATTATAAAAGATTTTGCATACTGTACTGATACTAATTGCATACCTGATGAGTCATTAGAATATCTAAAAGGCAAAGATACATTGATTATCGACGCACTCAGACACCATAAACACGAAACACATTTCTGTTTACCGGAATCTTTGGAGATAGCTGATAATTTGGGAATAAGGCAAACGTACTTTACTCACATTGCGCACCAGATAAAGCATAGTGAAGTAGAGCAAACCTTACCGGAAGGCAGAAATTTAGCTTATGACGGTTTAACATTTTATATTAAAGAGGAATAAAAATGAGCAAACATACAGTTCAAATAGATGTAGATTATCTTGGCGATTTAAGCTGCAAAATAACACACGTGCCATCCGGGAACTCTTTTTTGACAGATGCACCTTTAGACAATAATGGTCAGGCAAGATACATTTCTCCGACAGATCTGGCAGGAGCTTCAATTGCGTCATGCATATCTACAATTATGGGCATGAAAGCAGAAGCAAAAGGCATAGATATAAAAGGCATGAAAGTATCTGTAGTAAAAGAAATGGTGGCAGAGCCAACTCGCAGAATCGGCCAATTTGATATAGTTATCCGCTTCCCACATAAATTAGAAGACAAAGACTTCCAACTACTCTCAAATGTAGTTAAAACCTGCCCGGTCTCTAAAAGTTTAGCTCCTGAAATAGATATTAACTTCAAGTTCGAGTTTGCGGAGTAGGATTTATAAATTCAATTCTTGTTATATTTAGCATTAGAGAATAAACAAAGGTTACTGTATCTCGACAGATTCAATAACTGTGCACAAAACAAGTCGAAATGTAAATCTTTTTAAATTTTAAAAATTCCCCTCTTTTCAAAGAGGGGTGGCATGCGCAGCATGACGGGGTGTTTCCATACCACAAACTTTGATATATTTGTTCAACTGTTATTTATGAGATATACTTCGGCACGCTGTAGGTTGAGTTTATGCTAATCTTACCGAAGCAAGTTACAGAATATACACTAAATATATTGATTAACTCCCTACTTTATCTTAGGTTTCTTCACAGAAATATAAATGAAGAACAGTAGACTTAAAATCAAAAATGTAAGATTTACTAAGCGTGCAAATGGCGGTGCCATCTCAGGATATACATATCCAATGAGAACAAGAATATTTAAAATCAATAGCGCTAATATATATCTTCGGAAGAATTTTGACATTTTTATTACCTAAATCAATAGAAATACTTTCTGATTTAGACAATCAAAAAACTCGCCAAAATAGTTAGCTATTTCGGCGAGTCATGAATGTTTATTTCAGTGAATATTGTCCAAACTTTCCAGAATGTTGCTTTCCATTTTATCGATGATACTAATTAATTGCTTTTGTTCTTCCTGGCTTATTCCTTTTAATGCAATATCCATAGAATCCTGCCAGCATTGCTGCACTTTTTCTTTAATCTCTTCGGCTTTAGGTAGTACATGAACAGATAGTTTTCTTGAATCGGTGCTGCATTTTATTTTCTCAACATAGCCTGCCTGCTCGAGTTTATTTACTATTCTGGTCACATTTGCAAAATCTTTATTAGTTTTTTCAGCAAGCTCACCGATAGAAAGTCCGTCTGTTTGCCACAGGTAATATAGTATCACCCATTGATCCGGCGTTATTTCGACTTTATTTTTAGCAATAATCCTAAAAATTTGCCTTTTCAATAAAGCACCCAACATAGCCACTCTGTGATTGGCTGTTTCTTCTAGTTTAATTTTCATTCTCTAAGATTCTCTTTCTGACATTTTTCCAGCCGTGAGTCCCCTGTAAACAGGATTTGCTGAATGTATGATACATTTCTTTAAATCTTGACATCGGAATAGAAAGGCTGATGATATCAGCTTCTACCTGAGGTCTGACTGAAGGATCAAACATACCTAAATATGTTTTATATCCGTTTCTTCTATTTTCTGTGACAGTTTGTGCCACTGTAGCACTGCAACCTGAAGCAAACGGAACACATACCGCATCATCCCTGTTATGATCAAAATGCACCCAAGATACCAAACCGGACATAACATCAGGGTTTGCGAAGAAAACCAGACCTTCAGCAGATTCAAAGTTTTCAAGTTTAGATATAGATGCAAAATTAAGAAATCTACCTGACATATCAATTAGTTCTAGACTTGTTACAAAATCAACCATTTGATCAGGATTATCTTTATATCTTTCTTTAAGAGAAACATAAGACGGTACAAAATCAGGCAATTCTGTGAAACCGCAGTATAATTTTCCGCCCGGGCAGTAAATCGCATCAACATCAAAGCTGACAACTCCACCTTCGCGAGCAGGTTTTAGGTTGTGCATAAAGCAACCTTTAGATTTTAAAATTTCACCCGCAGGTTTTTCAGAGTACCATACTGCAACAGGTAACTCATAGCTGCCAAAAGCTTCTTTGTACATTTCTATAAATTTAGTGATGTCCATATTGCTTCCTAAGATATTGAAAGAAAATAGTTGTCATGACAAATATAATAATATTATTTGTTATGACAAGTAAAATTTTAGAATATTTTATTTTAAAAATTTAGACCGTTGGAGCCGTTACAAATATCTGTAGAGAAAATTCAGGATTTGCTGTGTGAAAGATTACAAGGCAAAGAATCTACCTAATCCTAGTGGTAGCATTATATCAAAAATGCTTTCGAAATATTTTGAAACTTTAAAGTGTAATGACAGTAATATTATATAAATACAAAAGTAATAAAAAGGATTATTGATGATAGCGTTAAAAAGT
Organism: Kapaibacterium sp. (SeqCode); assembly: GCA_965140345.1. Classification (GTDB taxonomy): domain Bacteria; phylum Bacteroidota; class Ignavibacteria; order Kapaibacteriales; family UBA2268; genus JBFHIJ01. Next base: position 489,117 of record OZ223200.1, on the reverse strand, counting down.
ATAATGGTATTCTTTTTAGTTTTAGTACTCAGTATGGGATCAATGGCTCAAGACAGCAGCATAAAAAGTAAGATTTATAGATGTCCAACCGATAGTACTTATCAGGTAAAGGTAATAAGAGAAGATATTTTTGAAACTGATTATTTTGCTCTATATGTTCCGGAAGGCTTGGAATTAGAAAAACAAGAAAAAAAGGTTGGATTCAAGGTTCTCTGGTATTCATATACAGATGAAGGTAGATTTTCGTTGGTAGTAAATCCAAGACAAATGTATTTAAGGACAGGACATGATAATCCACATCCAAATTATCTATTCTGGCTTAATAGTATAACACCGGAAATATATTCCAAATTGAGTGAATTGTCTAAAGATACAAATTTTATTAATGAAGCATATACTTCAGAGACTTCAAAATATAAGTCATATTGGCTAAAAGATGCTATATCCGATTCGGCAAGTACTAACGAGCATTATTATATTGCTTATCAAAATCTAAAGACAATAATAGATAAATTCAATTCCAATTTAGATGATGATAACAAAATAGAGTTGCCAAATTATCAAGATTTTTTGAAAATAAATCGATTGCAGATGGTATATAGTGCTCAGGATTTAATAGTTAGTCCAATAATAAAAAAAGAAAAAAGTAAGGAAGATTGAGTACAAGATAAGATTATTGAATTTGTAAGGTTTGAGGCTTAAAAATGTAGTTTGCCGTATTCATATGTATAAGCTTCAATTTTTTCGATTAGGGGAGTTGCAATATTGATATAATCATTTCTTTCTTTGAGTCGAAGAAAATAAATAATGGCTGTTAGTATAATAAGAACAGCTGCTAGGGTAATTAGGGTTTTGGTAAATAGTTGCATCTAGTATTATACTTATTAATGGTATGACTAAAAAAGGAGAAATATTAATGAAATGTTGGAAATTCCTTAATAAATAAGTATATTATCAAAATGTGGGATAGAAATATTTGTTGGAATTTTTGTTACAATGAAAAAAACGAAATGGCTGATTTATACAGTAGCAATAGGATTAATTCCATTTTTAATACGCAGTTTTATTTGTCTATTTGATCAAACAAGTACAATTAACTATTGGTTAAATGAGTCGGATTTTATAATATTCGGATTGATTCTGAATCTTTCTAATATTAATGAATTAGAAGATAAAGCAGAATGTGATCAACTATGGAAAACAAGAAGTATTGGCTGGTCAGTAATATCTATTGTTATTTTTTCTGCGATTTTTTCACTTATTACATACTCAGAATTTAAGTCTAATGGTGATATAAATATTTGGGTAGTAAAAATAAGTTCAATGTTTTTAGCACTAGTTTCTTTTGTATTCAGTTATACTATTTATGATAGAATAAATGCAATGGGTAAAAATGAATAAGATAATCATAATATTAACAATATTTGGTATTGTAGGAGGATTGATACTTTCTATTCATACATATTTTAATACAAGAAAATACTATTATCAAGATTATAAGCGAAGAAATAAAAATGAAAAAGATTAGGTCTTTTATTTATCTAAATAACTATAAAATGTATTCAATATCGTCTCAATTATTTGAAGGGCTAACAGAATATATTGTAACAAGTAAATCTGAAGGTAGACAAGATTCTGAATCACAAAAAGGTCCAGTAGGAAGTGGCAAAATATTAGGTGATATTATTCAACAGTCGAACAATCAAACAGAAAAAAAATTCTTACATGACTATTCTTACAATTTATTTGAAGAATATCTTAATGAACAGAATAAAGTACTTGAGTTAAATATTGATAATATTGAAGAGAAGATTGATCAAATTAAAGATTATAGTTTTGTAAAAATAAAGGCTAGAGTAGTATTTAATGATCATAATACTATCAATAATATTGTCGGTGATTTTAACAAAATTGGATATGCATTTGGATATATTACTAAACAAGTTGCATGGGATACAGACCTTAAAAAGAAAGAAGAAGAAATAAATAAAATAAAAGATAGAAACGAAAAAGCTAGAGCCAAGCTACAAATGAAGGGTAAATTTGATAATAAAAAAGATCTAGAAGCTAAAGGTCTATATTTGGAAGATAAGTATTTAGAGCAACTTAAATATCTTTTGGAATTTGGATATAACCAACAGATAGAGGTTCAATCAATTTTAAGTGATTCATGTATGTTTAGTGCTCAACTTGATAGAACATATTTAAAAGATACAGAATTGAATATTATTAAGAAATATTCAAGGGAGACTGAAAAAGAATTTGAATTGTTTGGTGTCTTAACACAAGTGACTAAAGAAAGTGAAAAAGAGAGGATACTTAGCAATAAAACATCATCTATCATACGGAATCAAAATAGCCCAAATATGAAAGAATCTATTATGAATATGATCATGTCTACAATAGCATTAGAAAAATCATTTCATGGAAAATTAGACTATGAATATATAGTTGATCCCATCGCTTTATATTTGGAACTTTAAGATTATATATGATTTATCTTTTTATCCGCAATATATTTAAAGAACATATACGAATTTCTAATAGCATGTAAAATCGAGATATTTGTGAATCTCATTTCAAAACGTATATATTATTATGAAAAAACTAATATATTTTCTACCTGATTCATTGTTATCTAACATGCTTAAATCTATGGATAATGAAGTCTTCAAGTTACCAAAAATTGAAAATAAAATTGAAGAGGAGTCTTTAGCAATAGCTCCAATAGGAATTTATATTTAAGAGGTTGTGTTTTGGAAATACTTACAATAATATTCTCTGGATTATTAACAGTCTTGACTGGCTATTATGTTTGGTTGACTCACAAAATATCAAAGACAAATTCAGATTTATTACAGGAACAAATTAGACCATTTGTTGTTGTAAGATTTGAAATAATAGATTTGTTTTTGAAAATTATAATTGAAAATATTGGTCAGAGACCTGCTTATAATATAAAAGTCAAATTCAGCAACTTGAATAAAATTGAAGAAATGTTATCTGATGATCGTAAAGGTGAGAACTTGCCTTACCTTGCAAAAGATGGACATTATATAGCTTTTTTGGCTCCAAATTATCAATTTAAAGATTTATTGGTAGAAACTCCCAAGGTTTATAAAAATGATGATGTAGTTTTACCTGATTTGTTTATTAGTTTAGAATACTTAGATTCGCATGAGGCTACATATAGAGAAAGTTATAAAGTTGATTTGAATAATATTACTCATCCTCATAAGATGATGGAATTTTCCCAAAATTATCATCTAAGTAAAATCGAAAAAGAAATCAAGAGTGTTTCCGATCAAGTGAAAGTTTTAGTCCGTAAAATTGATAAGAATAACTAAAAAATCAATACTTAATTGGATTTGCATTTCTATGCTAAAACACAGAATGAGAAATGGATGAAAGCGTTCTTTTTTCTTTTTCTTTGGTTTCCGTTTCTTTTGCTTTTTTATCGCAAAAAAAAGAAAAAGAAATGGAAAAAGTAACACCAATCTATTATTTAAATCACTAGTAAAGGGAAGTCTTCTCGCCCTTACAGGGCTCAACGAGTCATGGGACATAGAAAACCCGGGGCGCTGCCCCGGGCTAATATATTTGAGGCTTTCAGCCTCCTTTTTTTTCTACCATATTTGAAATTACACCTGAACAAGGGGCTTAAGCCCCTTGACCATATAAAAACTTACTATTCCTTCTTTCAATATCATTTCTTCCAAACCATCCTAAAACTTAAATCGCTTATTGTATTATTCTTGCAAACTACATATCTTTGATTAAGTTATCTATGCAAAATATTCCCAATAGAGCAAGTGAATATGAAATTGTTAGTTATAGAGGATGAGAAGGAACTTTTATTAGCTATTGAAAAGTTTATGCTGACCGACGGTTATAAATGTGATACAGCCTCTGATTTTCAGACTGCCTCGCAGAAAATTTGGGATTTTAAATATGACATGATTGTTTTAGATATAATGCTTCCTGATGGTAATGGTTTGAAACTATTGGATGAAATAAAAGAGAACCAGGGCGATGCCGGAATTGTTATAATATCGGCTAAAGACTCGCTGGAAGATAAAATGAATGGTCTGGATCTGGGCGCTGATGATTATCTTACAAAACCTTTTCATATTGCTGAACTAAATGCACGTCTCAAAGCTCTTAATAGAAGAAGAGTTTCCAAAGGTCAGGCAACTATAGAATTTGGCGAGATAAAAATATTACCGGAAGAAAGAAAAGTTTATGTTAAAACTAATCTGCTGGATCTGACAGGGAAGGAGTTTGATCTGCTACTTTTCTTTTATGCAAATAAGGATAGGGTGCTTACAAAAGAATCTATCGTTGAGCACCTTTGGGGAGATTTTATTGATGCTTATGATAATTTAGATTTTATTTACACTCACTTGCGCAATCTAAGAAAAAAAATATCTGAGGCTGGAGCAGAAAATTACATTAAGACAGTATACGGTGTTGGCTACCAATTTAAGATTGACTAATGAAACTAATCTCTAAAATATCGCTATATAATCTTATACTTATGATGCTTATTTATTTTGTACTAGGCATTGTGGTTTTTAGTGGTGTCAAATATATATATACAAAAGAATCAAAGGATGATTTATACGATTTTAAAGATCTGATAGAAAATCAGATTGGAAATGGAATTTTCCCATCTAATCCGCCATATCTTGTAGTTGAAAAACTGGAAGGTAAACATAAAAAGAAAAAGGATTTTAAAGTAATTAAGATGAAAGATTATGATGATGATTCTGTAGATGATTTTTATGAATTGATCGCAGTCAAAAAGATCAAAGGTGTTTACTATAGAATCAGCATCCGTAGTAAAATAATTGAGTCAGAAGAGTTTCTGGAAACGATATTCAAATCACTAATTGCCTTGTTTTTTGTGCAGATTGTAATTACAGTAATTGTTAATTATAGAATTTCTAAAAAACTGTTTAAGCCATTTTATCAAATTTTGGGAGAACTTAAAAAGTTTTCTGTGAGCTCTCCGGATAAAACAAACTTCCAACTTTCGGGAATACATGAATTTGAAGTACTAAAAGAATCGTTGAATCAGATGATAGATAAGATTATAAATGACTATGGCAATCTGAAAGAATTTACTGAAAATGCCGCTCATGAGCTTCAAACTCCTTTGAGCATCATGCAAAATAAAATTGAAAATATTATTCAAACTCCAAATTTAGATAAAGATGTTTTGGAAGAAATTATTTCAATTCAAAAAAGTATATCTAGACTCAGAAAGCTTAATAAATCTTTATTGCTGCTTGCCAAAGTTGAAAGCAGCACCTATTACAATACTGAAGAAATCAATTTAAATGAAATTGTTCAAAGCAATATAGATAGGCTTAATGATATTATTGATTTGAAAGAGATTAAACTGGAAATTGAAGAATCACAGACATGTATTACTACTATGAATAGAGATTTGGCGGATATTCTGATTGCTAATTTGATTGAAAATGCCATTAAGCATAGCCGCTCAGGAACCTTGCTTCAACTAACTATACATTCTGATAAACTGATTATTTCAAATTCCGGAGATGCAATTATACCTAATTCAGCAGAAATATTTGAACGATTCGCAAAAGGGAATCAGAGCGATTCTTCGCATGGGCTTGGTCTTGCAATAGTTGCCAAAATTTGTAATTTATTTGGTATTAAAATCAGCTATAGCTACAAAAATTCCATGCATAATTTTACATTGGAAGTATAAATTTAAATTCTGCATCCAACTTCAGATTTGCTTTAGATTTGTATACTAAATTTGTATCAAAGTTATTATCAAACAGATACAATAGGTGATATCATGAAAAAAATCATAACAGCACTTTCCGCATTTCTACTAATTTTTGCTTTTATCAGTGTAAGTAGCTCGCAGGCAAAAAGCAAAAAAGTTAAAGCTCCGGCAGTAGTTCTCAATTCATTATCAGAGAATTTCAACAATATTGAAGACTTAAAATGGGAACTAGAGAAAAACGGAAATTACGAAGCAGAATTTGAAATCGATGGAGTTGAATATAGTGCTGAATTTGACAAAAACGGCAAAATGATTGAATCAGAGCACGAAATTTCTACCAGTGACTTACCTGAAGCGGTAACTAAAAACATTACATCTAAATATCCTGACTTCGAATTAGATGAAGCAGAATTACTGGAATCAGGAGAATATGGAAAAGCCTATGAAGTCAAAATTGAAAAAGAAGATGGCGACTTAGAAATCGAAATAGAAATTATAATAGACGCAAACGGCAAAATTTTGAAAGAAGAAAAAGAGATAGATGACTAATATTAAAACAATAAATAACATCTCAAACAAGCTCCTTCTAATAAAAAGTTGGGGCTTGTTTGCTTTAGTCGTTCTAAGGTTTATACTTCCACATTTTTGTTTCGGATGAATATTCGAAATAATCATCAAAACCAATACTAAAAAAAATTCTATAGCATGAATCATTTAGCTTTTCATAGTATGGTCCAATACCCATTTTTTCTTCTTCTCCTATCTCGTAAACATCAGAAGGTAGTTTGTGGTTTGTATATATATAAGCTTCAATTTTTTCGATTAGGGGAGTTGCAATATTGATATAATCATTTCTTTCTTTGAGTCGAAGAAAATAAATAATGGCTGTTAGTATAATAAGAACAGCTGCTAGGGTAATTAGGGTTTTGGTTATGTATTTTGACATAGACTACAAAATAAAAACTTAGTATTTCTATGAAAATACTAATAAATTGTAAAAGTAGAGAAAAATATATCATATAATTTTAAATAATAATTGAATATCGGAAGATTGGAGGCTCGAAAATTATGCAGAAATACTATCACATAATTTGGTCTGATGACGGTGATGAAAAAGTTGGAAATGTAGCAATGGTTCGTGGAGAAGTTCCTATGTCTCACGAATTAATTGCAGAATTAGAAGGTTTAAATACTCTTCCTTTTGATTTGGAACTAAAAAAATTAAGATATCATAAAGGATCTTTTATAGAAGAAGAATTAGATAATGAGATTCTTTGCGATTTCCCGGCAAATAGTCTTGCATGGCCTTTAATGTCCAGCAAGATGACTGATATTATAAAGCAAAACTTAAGCGGTCAAGAGCAAATAGATTGGATATCAGCTAAAATCATTGTTAATGGAAAAGAAGTTCCATTCTTTATTCCCAGGTTTAATAAAGAATTTGATGTTCTAGATATTGAAGAAACAATGTTTGTGCCTGAAACTGATTTTGTCATAATACCAAGTTTTTCATATAAAAAAATTCAAGATTTAAATATATTTTCATTACCTTCCGAAGACAGTTATTTTTGGAGTATCACGCGCAATATTTACGTCAGTGAACGAGTTAAAGTAGCTTTAGAAAAAGAAGGGGTATCAGGTGTCACTTTTGATATTGTTCATGTTGTCTAGTTAATAAATTATTTCAGTGAGTTCAAAGAAACTATAATCTAAATTTTATCAACAACTCTACATCATCAAGGATTTTTCAGCTGAATATTTTCAGCACGATAGTTCAAAATTTCAAAGAATTGATGGGTGAGTTCGGCGGAGATATGTCAACTAAAGTTAAGCTTACATTTGAAGCCAAAAAAAAGCAATAAAAACTTTTTAGTTTTGGAAAAATAAAATATATGTTATAATAGGAATACTTTTATTGTATCTCTTAACTTTTTCTTTGATATTCGCATTTATAGGTAGATTAGATATTGAAATATTCAGCGATAATTTTGGGCGATGAAAACTATTCTAGTAAGACTAGGACAGCTTATATCTCCTGTGGTGTTCGTATTTGTAATCATATACGCTGTTTATCATTTACGGAAGAATAAAGAAAATTGATAGATTGGAATATAGATTCTCTGCCTTAATATAACCAGGATAAGATTAAAAAATAATATCTATCAACCACTAAAAAACCTAATTGGATCTACATTTCTACTTTAAAACACAGAATGAGAAATGGAGGTAAAGCGTTTTTTTTTCTTTTTCTTTGGTTTCCGTTTCTTTTGCTTTTTTACCGCAAAAAAAAGAAAAAGAAATGGAAAAAGTAACACCAATCTATTATCTAAATCACTAGTAAAGAGAAGTCTTCTCGCCCTTACAGGGCTCAACGAGTCATGGGACATAGAAAACCCGGGGCGCTGCCCCGGGCTAATATATTTGAGGCTTTCAGCCTCCTTTTTGCAAGCATTATATACCTGAACAAGGGGCTTCAGCCCCTTGCCCATATAAATACTTACAATCCCTTTTTACCAATATCATTTCTGTAGAAATGATTATTAAAGTCGATTTTTTTAACGCCGATGTAGGCTTTGTCAATTGCTTCTTGAAGATTGTTGCCAAGACCGGTAACGCCTAGAACTCTGCCGCCGTTCGAAACAACTTTGTCGTTCGCATCTTTAGTACCTGCCTGATAGACAATTAAGTCTTCGTTTTCGGCATCAGCCATGCCTTTGATTTCAAAGCCACTTTCGCATTTGCCCGGATAGCCTTCAGATGCCATCACAACGCAGCATGCAGATTTAGAAGCAACGCTTCGGATCATTGATTTATCCAGTTTGCCTTTTGCAGCACTATCCAAAAGAGCTGCAAAATCTGCATCCAAGATTGCAAGAACAGCCTGAGTTTCAGGATCGCCAAAACGAACATTAAACTCAACAACACGCGGGTTACCGTCTTTAATCATCAAACCTGCATAAAGGCAGCCGATGTAAGGAGAACCTTCAGCTTTCATTCCTTCAAGAACAGGAGCGATTATATCTTTATGTGCTTTTGCAATTACATCATCAGTTGCAACTTTAGCCGGAGCGTAAGCACCCATGCCACCTGTATTTAAGCCAAGATCACCATCAAAAGCACGTTTGTGATCCTGAGATGGAGCAAGCGTAACAAAGTCATTGCCATCACAAATAGCAAAAACAGAAGCCTCTTCACCTTCCATAAACTCTTCTATTACGATGCGTTCCGAAGCTGAACCAAACATGCCGCCAAACATCTCATCAAGCTGAGATATAGCTTCATCAGCAGTCTCAGGGATAAGCACGCCTTTACCACCGGCAAGTCCATCAGCTTTAAGCACAACCGGGAAATTAGCTTTAATAAAGTCTATTGCCTGAGTTTTTTGAGTAGAATCAAAAGTAGCATAAGCCGCTGTCGGGATTTTATATTTAGCCATAAAGTCTTTGGCAAAGCCTTTGGAAGCTTCCAGCATTGCTGCTTTCTGCATTGGTCCAAATACAAAAATATTTTCTTTTGTAAGAGAATCAGCCATTCCATCAGCAAGAGGCTGTTCAGGCCCAACAACTACAAGAGTGATGCCATTAGCTTTGCAAAACTCAGTAACAGCATCAAATTTTTTAATATCAATATCAGCTTTTTTAGCAATCGTTAAAATGCCCGGATTACCCGGAGCAACATAAATCTCACCGGCAGATTCGGATTTAGCCAGAGCACGAGTAATAGCATGCTCTCTTCCTCCGCCACCAATAACAAGAATATTCATAAGGTTAGAGTCCTATATATTTTTCCATTTTTTAACAGCTTCAGTTAAAGTCATAAATTTAATAGTACCAGAATAATTATCTGAGATACTTTTTACAATTGATTCCAAATTTTCAATACTGTGCATATCCTTAGTATGTCCTGAGGCAATTATCGGAAGAAAATGATACTTTTCAGAAAGTTTTTCCTTTTCAATTTGTCTGAGCAAATCCTCAATTACCTTCATAAATGCACTTGCAGGAAGATAGTCATAATCTAATTGCATAGAAGTTTTGGAAAGCAAAGCATTTGCGAACCACTTCAGATTTTTTTTGCCTTTTTTATAGAATCGTCTATTTCTAGGATAGCGTTCTTCTTTTATTTGGTCACGTTCTTTAGCCCATTCAGATTCTTTGGGAGTAGGTGAAGTTCCAAATTTTAATTTGTAATATAGACTAGGTACAAATTTTTTTAAGACTTGACTTTCAACTCCCGTGACAGCATATATTGGGAATTCCAAGAGATCGGAAGAACCACTTTTTTTTATGTTTTCGGGAGAAACATTCCAAGGTTTGAAATTAGAATGTGCGTCAGTAAAGTCAAAAAATCCGGGATTTACAAAACCTTTTGTTACCGAACAATCTACTTGGAAATTGAGCTCGTTTAGAGCTGTTATTATATTCTCTGAAGGCTCTATACCATAAGCTCCGGCACGAAAACCCAAACATTTGTATTCAGGATTTACTGGTTGTAGTAAATTTTCTAAATAAGTTTTTCCCGCTTTTAGCAATTCGTAAGAAATATTTGGATCTAATTTGCCAATTGCCCAATTATCCATATTTAAATTTATTGTGCCTTTTTCAATGCCTGCACCAAGCCACTGAGGATGTAAATGGAGTTGAACATCACTGCCGGATTTTATAGTGTCTTTCAGTATATCGTCCCATGCTGTTGAAATATCTTGAAAATGTTTATTTTCAGAATGCATCTTAAAAAATACATTTTGCATAGTCTCAGCCATAACAGTGATCTTAGAACCATATTTTTGGTTCATTTTCAGAATATCACGGAGAGGCTTTTCCTGAATTTCAAAGTAATTTCCTGAGCCATCTCCAAATAATTCCCAGTCATTAGTAAAGACAATACCAATTTCCATTATTTCCATCCTTTACTTAGATGAGACTTCTTATATATAGTAATACCTTTTTTTGCATTATCTAGCATTGCTTCGAACATTTTATCGGCTTGCGCAAAAAAGAAATTAGCACCGTTAACTTGAAAATCTCTTACTATTTCATCTGGGATATGATTTGCAAAATAATCAGGCAAACTAAAGTCCATCTTGTCCATATTATGAGCATAAGTTTTGACAATTTTTGTAGATTTATCGTAATCTTTACATTCGACTTCAAATAGCTCATCATGATAAGGCCATACAGGAAATTCAGATTTCAAATAATCATCAATAGTGTGAACAGCAGATAAATAAGTAGTTCTAACACCGATGCCGATTATCTTAGCTTTGTGCTGAAAAATTTTATAATATGGACTGCATGAATCATAAGGATAGACAGAATTATGATGTTCTGAAACCAATTCTTCTGAAAGAGGGCCTATAGCAGCTACAGATTTAGTAGGATGTAAAGATCGTTTTGCACCCGGTTGTCTTCTTGCAAATTCTGATAAGGCTCCTGTAAATGATGCGGAACGTTTAATATTAAATGTGCCGCCTTCTTTTAAAAATTTGTAGCTTGTTCCTTCCGGGTAAGTAGGGAAGAGCATAGTACCTTCTTCTCCTATTACTTCCCTTAGAATGGTCAATATCTTGTAAAAAGGGAAAGTCAGATTAAGCTGACCGACAGAAGCATGAACCATTACGAGGTCGCCTGTTTTTAAATTCATTTTATCAGTCAAAATATTTTTAAACTGAGCTTCATCTATAGGAGGTAAAGCTGCAATTTGTTTTTTTAACTTTTCCTGTTGATAAATTCTATATCTTTTTTTAAGATCTTCAGGAACAACTTTTTTAAGTATCTTACTAATCATGTTTATTAGATCTGATTTTTTTGAACCTATCTGTGTATTGAGTCTGAGATGAGATATTGATTTTTACAGGTATTTTGAACTGTTCTAATTTACCGGAGCAGTGCTTTTTAATAAGTTTTTTAGCTTCAGATTTTTTTAAATCTTCTTTCGCCAATACTACATCAGCAACAACAATGTTACCCATTATAGGACTGTTTTCACCATAAATCAATACGTCTTCGATTTCATCTAGTTCCAATATAACATTTTCAACTTCAGCCGGAAAAACTTTTTCTCCACCAACATTTATTATTTCGGAGTCTCTACCTAAAATTCGAATATACTCTCCGTCAGTTTCTACCTTATCACCAGTGATATACCAGCCATCTTCAGTGAATGGGTGTGGCGCATTTAGGTAGCCTAGCATAGCAGATTTTGCTTTAATTTGTAATATGCCATCTATTATTCTTATGTCAAATCCATCACCACCAATTTTGAACCAAAGTGAATCATTTGATTTTGATTTAGATTGCAAAGTACCGGTCTCTGAAGTTCCAAATTTTTGTAGGAATCTAACATTTGGAAATATTTCAGTACATTTTTTTAGTAAAAATTCAGGCATCGGCTCAGCACCGTAAGTTATATATTTTAGAGAGCTTAGATCATAACTATTATGCATTTCACTTAGCAACAGAAGATTGAGAAAAGTGGGTGTAACAGGAAGAACTTCTATTTTGTGTTTTTCTATTGTTTCACAGACTGATTTTGGATTTCTATCATTTTGAAATACTAAAGTGCTTTGGTTAGATAAAGAATAAAGAATAGTATCAAAACCGCCAATATGATCATAATTCATAAAGGAGAGAGTTATATAGTCTTTACCAACTCTTTGATATTTCTCTAGTAAAGCAGATAAATTATGAACAATGCCTTTACTTTTTCCACTAGTACCTGAAGAAAAAAGTACTAGCCCGGGTAACTGATTTTCAAACAAATATGAATAATGTACCGAATCTATAGAGTAGTTATAATTTACTATCATAGGTCTATGATCATCAAATTCAATAGCTTGTTTTACTCCTGCAAGTTTAAAGTAATTATCTTTCTTATCTACAAATGTTGAAGAAAAAGGAATCGAGATATTACTGCTTTCAATAGATGCTAAAAGCATAGCAATCGCTTCCGGTGAGTTATTAGAGTCAATAGCTAATACAGTTCCTGAAATATGATTTTCAGTAAGAAAATATTTATATTTTTCGATTTTGATAAGCAAATCTTTAAAAGAAACGGCTCTATCTTCGTAGATAAAAGCCGTTTTATTTTCAACTTGTTTAAATCTATCAATCAGAAAATCTAAGTACATTTATACTCCACCCAGATAAATCACCTGTCCGGTAATAAAATCACTTTCCGGTTTAATAAAGAAATCTATTGCATTAGAGACATCTCGGAACTCACCTAATCTTTTTATAGATTGCCTGTTAATCAGAGCGTCCATTTTGTCTTTTGGTACTGCACGAATTAAATCTGTTTCAATTGGAGTCGGCCCAACTGCATTTACAGTAATATTGTATTCAGCTAACTCACGAGCAGTTATCTCAGTGAGATTAACAATAGCTGCTTTGGAAGCTGCGTAAGATGCCTCTCCTTCCAATTTTAAAGGAGTAGCAACCGTAGCAAAATTTATAATTCTTCCGAAACTATTCTTTTTCATGATTTTTGCAGCTTCTCTTAAAAAGATAAAAGAACCAAAAACATTTGTAGCAAATATCTTCTGAATAGTTGACAGTGGCGTTAGTAAAATATGATTCATAGATGCAATACCGGCATTGTTTATTAGTACATCTAAACGACCATGTTTTTTTCTAATCGCACTAAACATTTTCTTTACTTCTTTTTCATCGGCAACGTCTAGAGAAAAATGTTCGTAATTCTCTAAAGTAAAGTCAACATCAGATCTACTACAGCCAACAACCTGCCAACCTAACTTTACATAGTATTCTGCCAAATATTTACCAATTCCTTTGCGAGTGCCGGTTATAAGCATTACTTGAGACATAACTAATCCACTAATGATTGAATATAATCTGCAAAAGCTGATACACTTCTAAAAGGTGAATTATGCTGTGACATAGCTTTTTCATCTGCTAAAGTGACATCAACATCATATTCATCTGCCAAATAATCTTCAGTGCAAACAATAAAATTCACTAATGCCAAAGAATCTAAATTGCCCTCAGCACCAAAAATTGGAGTATTCTCTTCTTTTTTTAGGTGTCTGCTTTTTGGAAGTGTTTCATTTATCTCATCTATGGAGTTATAAATTGCATTTAAAATAATTTTTCTATCCATAATATTTTTGCTCTTTCGTTATAATGTTGTAACTTTATATAAATTAATGTGTCGAATAATAAAATATAAATCTATAAATCTTTAATCTAAAAGGTAGAGTTATGAAAAAGTATATCTTTCTCTTTGTACTACTTCAAATTTCGAACTTTATAATACTGAATTCGAGTCCATTGGACAATTATTTTATGGGTACTAGTAAAAAGGCGAATATCAGAATCAGTAATAATAATGTTGTATATGAAAATAGTAAATTAAAAATTTCAAATCTATCTAATAGCGAAAATAATCAATCATTTGCAGAAATAAAAGAGGATAAAACAATTCTTGAGTTTAAGAATGCAAATGATAAAGCAATTATTAAATATGAAAAAAATTCACAAGTTACTGTTTACAAAGGTCAAGAGGTTTTAAACCAACAAGCCGGTCAGTCAATGTTAGTTGAAGATATATATGATAATGTAGACCTAAGACTAAGATCAAACTTAAAAAAAGGTTTTAAATATGATTTAATTTTACATCCTGGTTCAGATGTTAATAGTATAAAAATAAAGATAGATGAGAGTTGTAAAGACCTATTTAGCTATCAGATTGATCAAATTAAAACTTTTATATTAGATGGTAAGAATAAGACCTTCATTGAATCAAAAGCTATTTTAAAAGATAATTATTTAACTTTTGAGATTGCAGATTATCCAAAAGATGCTACTATTATTATTGATCCCGATGTCAATTTCTCAACTTATTATGGTGGGAGAGGCAATGATCAAATTATGTCTCAGAAATTTTTAAAAGATGGTGCTTATATTATATCAGGGCATTCTAACAGTTATGACTTTCCGTTAGTAAATGGTGGAGTACATCCAAGCAATTCTTTTGATATTTTTGTTATGAAATATAGTGCTCAAAATGAGTTGGAATGGAGCAGCATAATAGCAGGAAATAGTATCGAATATAGCAGAGATGTATTGGTTGATCATGATGGTAATATTTGGGTTGTAGGCCAAACAAATTCTAATAATTTTCCAATTACGCCTAATGCAATTCAGAGTAGTTACGCCGGAGGAGTTGCTGATGGATTTATTTCAAAATTAAGCTCAGATGGGAAATTATTATATAGTACTTATTTCGGTTCATATGGTTATGAATCCTTACTAGGAATAGCTGTAGATTCTCATGGTAATGTTTGGACGACTGGTCAGACTGATGGAAAAGTGAAAACTACTTCAAATGCATATAGTCAACAAAAAGATTCAGGTTATGATGGCTTTTTTGTAAAAGTTGATAAAAGTGGTAATTTACTATTATCATGTTATATAGCAGGAAGTTCAGATGAAGCTTGTGAAAATATCTGTATGTCTTCCGACGATAATCCTGTTATTGCAGGATGGAGTGGAAGCAGTAATATTGGTATTAAAAATGGTACTTACACTACTTTTATGGGAAATAGAGATGCAATCATCATGAAAGTAGATAAAATTACCGGTGAACCAATCTGGGGATCATATTTTGGTGGAACTTCAGATGATAGATCTTATGATATCTCGTGTTGGAATGATAACTACTATATAACCGGAAGAACTAGCTCTGGAAATTTACCGACGACAGTTAAATCATTTCAAAAAACTAAAGGTGGAAACCAGGATAATTTTGTAGCAAAATTTAAAGAATGGGGAGTGCTAGACTGGTGTTCTTATTATGGAGGAAGTGGTCAGGAAAATGAATATGGAGAATCCTCTTATTTATATGGTACTGCAGTAAATGCACAGGGAGAATTATTATTTTCCGGGAAAACAACTTCAGATGATCTTCCTGTGACTATTGATGCATTCCAAAGTCAATTCGGCGGACAATTTGATAGTTTCATTGCTAAAGTTAGCGCAGCAGGAAATTTATTGTATTCGTCTTATGTAGGTGGTAGCAATAATGAAACATCTTGGAACTGTGATTTCGATTCAAATGGCGAAATGTTTTTAATTGGATTTACTTATAGTCAAGATTTCCCGGTAACTGAGAATGCTTTGTTTAAAAATAATAACGGGGATGCCGACGCTTACATAGTTCGTTTTGGCAATGCTTGCCACCAGTCTGCTTTTGAATTATGGACTAACCCTCCGGCAGATTTTGTGACTAATGGTGAAGCGACTTTGCAAAATGATACGTTATTTATGCATAGAAGTGTGAGCCAGGATAAAGGTTCTGCATGGTATCATGAACACATGCCTGTCTCTGTAGGCTTTACTACAGAATTTAAATTTAGAATAAATACTTATGAATATAATACTGCAATCAATAATCCAGATGAAACTGCTGGTGGCTTGGCTTTTGTTATTCAAAATAATTCTGTTAACGCCTTAGGTCAAAGTGATTTTGGACTTGGCTATAAAGATATTCCTAATGGCATTGCTATTGAATTTGATACTTACAAAAATGATGAAAATGCAGTGTGCGATATGCGTGATCCTTCTGATGGTCATATTGCCGTAATGGGGATGAATAATAGCCTTTTATCTCCGCATCATGATACTCAAAAATCATTTAAAAATGTTGAAATAAAAGATGATGGTACAGTTTATCAGTGTAGAATAGTATATTCCGGTACTAATCAGCAAATGAAAATTTTCTTCGCAGAGGACGGTGCTGAACTGACTGAGGTAATTAATCTGAATATTGATTTGACTTACTCATTGAATCTTAAAGATGATGCATTTGCTTTCCTCGGTTTTACTGCTGCAAATGGTAGTATTACTCAGACACACGATATTTTTGACTGGTCAGTTTGTCCAAGCACTGCTAGTCCTGGAACTTCTATTGGTGACTTTGCAACAAACGAATCTAATATTTTTGTCTTCCCAAATCCTACAAATGATAATTTCAGTATCCAATATTCTCCTAGCAAAATGAGCTACGTCAACATCAATATGTATGACCTTGAAGGTAAAAAAGTAGCGATGCTTTATAGTGGTTTAGATCAGGCAGGTACTCAAACTATCAGTATGCCTGTTCCTCAAAACTTATCTGCTGGTGTTTATATTATTGAAATTGATTATGGGTATAGCAAAGAAACTGCGAAAATTATAGTAGAATAAAATACAGATAGAAAAACTAAAAAAAAGTCATATAGAAAAACTATGTGACTTTTTTTTATATAATGTGTCTATATTATTATCAAACAAAATACAATAAAAAAATAATTGTAATGTGTTGGTAGTATTGCCTGTAATAACTATAGATTTAGTATTTAATATGTATCAGAATAATAGAAATACCGGTATTACCAGCTTAGTTGTTGTATAAAATAAAAACAACTTTAATTAACCAAATGGGTGGTTTATGAAACTTGTAGTTACTCTATTACTAATAGCTTGCACTTTGCAAGCTGCACCTTTCAATAGCTTATTTATTGAAGGAGAAGACGGTGCCTCCTTACAAATGAATGATCATCGTATCGATTTTACACAAGATGGTAAAATCTATTTAGAGAATAACAAAGAGAAGCTAAACCTTCTTCGTATTGTTGGAATGAGAGATAAGTCAAATTTCAAAATTGAACAAGCAGCTCCTATGTTTGTTACTAAAGCAGATGAATCAAAAACTATTAATATAGGCGAATCTATAATCTATAAGGATGTATATCAAAATATTGATCTACGTTTTAGAAGTGCAAATGAAGGTATAAAATATGACTTTATAATCCACCCTGGTGGAAACATTGAAGATATTAAAATGGAAATAAATCCTATCTATAAGGACTTATTTTGCAATTCTTCTTCCGAAATCCGCAGTTTTGTTATTGATGGAAATCATAAAGAATTTGTCTCTTCTGCAATTGAAATAGAAAAGTCTTCAATTTCTTTTAAAGTAGATAATTATGATAAATCCAAAACTTTACTTATTGATCCAACTATTGAAATATCCTTAATCTATGGTGATAGCGACAACGGCTATGGAGGCCAAATTGAAAAAGATTCTCAGGGTAATTTGTACTATGCAATGAAAGTATCTTCTGAAGTGATACCGGTTACTAAACGTTTAGGTGATGCTCCTCAGCAGTGGGATGTTTGTGTGTTGAAGTATGACGCAAATTTAAATCTTCAATGGGGCAAATATTTCGGAGGTTCTTCAAATGAATATCCTATGGATCTAGTGGTTGATAAAAGTGATAACATATGGGTCAGCGGTGAAACATCATCTTATGATTTTCCGACTACTCCTCAAAAAGATTTGCTTGTTGGCAACACTGATATGTTTGCTACTAAAATTTCCAAAGACGGTGATATCCTTTTTTCTATTACTATGGGCTCTGTCGGGTATGATGCCGGACAGGAAATAGCTATAGATTCTCAAAATCGAGCCTGGGTGTTCGGTAGAGTCTATGCATCTCCGGTTTCTCCAGCTTTACTTGCTCAAAACTATCATGGATTTTATGATGCATATTTATGGTGTGTAGATGAAAATGGTGTACATTATGCCACTTGCATCGGTACTGATTCTACAGATTTTGCAGAAGGTATTGTAATCGATGATAATGATAATATGTACTTGACCGGTTATACTTATTCATCTGAGTTCCCGATTTTAAATGCTACCGACTCTGTTTTTGCCGGAGAAACTGAAGCTTTCTTGATGAAATTATCTCCTACAGGAAATTTAATTTGGTCTACGTTTGTAGGTGGTATTGATAAAGACTGGGGGCAAAATCTTGCAATTGATCATTATGGCGATATCATTTTGATGGGTTTTACAAAAAGTGATGATTTGAAACCTGCTACGCAAATTAATACAGGAATGGATGCTTTTCTTAGCAAATATGACAGTAATGGGAATCTTATCTGGAGAACTATTATTGGTGGCACTCAGGATGAAGGTCTTGATTTCTTGTACGACATGTATGGCGGCTTAAAAATTACTAGCACCAATAGTATAGTGTTTGGTGGAAGAACAGCAAGTCCTGATTTCCCTATCGTAAATTCTAATGGATATTTTCATGGTGATAGAGATGCTTTTATCTGTTCTATAAATACTATGGGTGTTCTTGAATGGAGTACCTTGATAGGTGGAGTTTATGAAGATGGAAATGTTGGTATTGAAGTTGATCCATTTGATAGAATAGTTGCAACAGGTTATACAAATTCCGTAGATTTTCCATCTACTAATCCTGATTATATGTATATGACAGGATATGATCCATATCTTGTTAGGTTTGGCTCATTTTGTGATCCAATTGGCTTTAATATGGAAACAGAAAGTTCTGAGAGCTTCTATTTGACAGGCGAATCAAGAAGTGAAGATAATTCATTGATTCTAACAAATAAAGAAAATTCAAGTATTTGGTTTGATAAATATCTACCACTTGCTGATGGTTTTTCTACGCAATTCCAGTTTAGTATAAGTCCCGGAGAAAATTCTCAAACTCAAACTTCAAAAAATAGCTTTGTGTTTGTCATCAATAATGATTTAGATAATAATGAACTCAATTCATTTGAGATCAAGTTTAATTCTAATATTAGCGGTGAAAAGACCGAAGGATCTGAAAGCACTAACGATGTTATAAAATCTAAAGTAGAAGTTTCATCTCTATCTACTGATAATAAGCAAATCAATATTGAAGACTTTGACATCAAATCTGATGGTACAGTTTATAATTGCCTGATTACTTACTCTTCAAGTCTTGAGCAAATGATAATATATTTGGGAGAAAATAATAGTGAGCTACAAGAAGTAAGTAATGTAAATCTTGATTTGCAAACAATCATGGAATTAGAAGATGATATGTCTGCCGCAGTTGGATTTACTGCTGCTGTTAAATCGGAAAATAATACTTATACTCAAATTTCGCAATGGCAACTTTGTCCTTACAATCAATCTGCAGAAACAAGTATTGAAGAAAATGCTAATGGCTATTCTGCAAATAAAGAGTCATCAGTTAGTATTTATCCTAATCCTGCAATAAGTGATATAAATATTTCTTATAACACAGAACAATCAAGTTATGTAAACATTAATATGTATGATCTTGAAGGCAAGAAAGTAGCTATGCTATATAGTGGTTTGGATCAGGCCGGTACTCAAACTATAAGTATGCCTCTGCCGCAAAACTTATCCGCTGGTGTTTACGTTATAGAAATAGATTATGGATATAATAAAGAAACAGCGAAGCTGATAGTAGAATAATACTCTAATTACAATTAGATATGAACCGTAGGCTTAATAGGCCTGCGGTTTTTTATTTTATAAACACAAAAAATAAAACATTAGAATAATTGTCAATTAGCTAAGGCTAAATGATGTAAATTTTGGAGAAATAAGATGAAGTATTTGATTTTTTTAATGGCTTTAGTTATGAGTATCAATCTGTTGGCGAAGGAAGATAACGGAGATAAGCTAGTTGATTTTAAGCTTTACTTGTACAAGCATGATAAAAATGCTAAAGAAATTACAATTGCTGCTGAACTGACGATGGAAAAACATTGGCACACTTACTGGATAAATCCCGGAGATGCCGGTCTGCCTACTAATATAGAATGGCAACTTCCTGAAAATATTAAACTTAAAAATCAGGCATGGCCTTATCCTGAAAAAATTCCATTTGCAGACATGGCTAATTTTGGATATGAAGGTGTTGTAGCTGCTTTTTATACATTTAGTTACACAGGGAATTTGGATGTTTCTAAGATAAGCGCAGAAGCTTTATGGCTGGTCTGTAAAGAAACATGTTTGCCCGGAAGTGGCAAAGCAAATGTAATTTTAGATACTCCTGAAGCCAAAAAGAAAGAATTTGAAATGTTTGAAAATATGGTGCCGATTAAAGCAGATGTTGAAGGAGATATAGTTATCTCCGGCGAAACAGTTAAGGTTACTCTCGATCTCCCAAAATTAAGTAATGTAAAAATATTTCCAGTAACGGAAGGTATTTTTGAAAACGGGAAAGATCCACAAATTCAGAGAGATGCCGATGGATTTACATTTGTAATGGCACTCTCTGATTTTAGAATTGAAGAGCCAAATAAATTTGAAATTCTTCTTATAAGTCCTGAATTAATTGCAAAATTCGGCAAAGAATCAATCATTGTTAGTTTATCAAATAAATAGGAAAATCTATGAAAAAAGTATATAAATACTTTGCTGTTGCCTTAGTGGCAATGTTAGCCTTTTCGGTTGCTTATGCCGTAGTGCCGCAAAAAGCTAAAATTGGTGAGAAAGCACCTGACTTTCAACTTACTGACAGTCATGGCAAAACTCATAAACTGTCTGATTTTGAAGGGAAATTAGTGGTTTTGGAATGGATCAATTTTGATTGTCCTTTTGTGAAAAAACACTATGATGGCCATAATATGCAGTCATTGCAGAAAAAATATACAGATAAAGGAGTAGTCTGGTTGTCAATTTGCTCTTCAGCAGAAGGGAAACAGGGAAATTTTTCAAACGATGAAATTAACAAAAGAATCAAAGATAAAAAAGCTCACATGACAGCTTATTTAGTTGATGAATCCGGTAGTGTAGGGGAGATGTATTCTGCTAAAACTACACCAAATATGTATGTAATTGACAAAGACGGCAAACTTGTTTATGCAGGTGCAATTGACGATAAAAAGTCAACTAATCCTGATGATGTTAAAACATCTAAAAACTATGTTGCCACTGCATTAGATGAACTGTTAGCTGGTAAAAAAGTAAGTACAAGTGTTACACAACCTTATGGCTGCTCAGTAAAATACTAGAAAATTGGAAGATATTATTTTTCTTGAAACCGCGGTAGAAATGCTGCGGTTTTTTTATACATAAACATTGACACCACCCACCCTTAGCCTATTGTCAAAATTTCTGCTGCTGAGTATCTCGGAGTTTTATCCTTACCCAAAATTCATCACCTACCTTAGATTTTAGTATTTATTTGTTAAACCATAAATAATGCTGCAATGCCGCCAACTGCCAGCAATGCACCAAGCACACCTTTAAATCCTATTTTCTCTTTAAAGTAGAAATAGGACATTGGTAACATCAGTATCGGCATAGATGACATAATAGTTGAGGCAATTCCTACTTTCGCATGTGTCACAGCCTCGTAACTCAATGATACGCCTAGATATGTGCCCATTAATGTAGCCAGTGCAATTAACCCAAATAATTTATAGTCAGCGCTATATATCTTTATCGGATTTTTATATTTTTTGAAGATGATAGCGACCGGAATCATACAAACAAATGCAGCTATTAGCCTAACTGAAGTAGCTGCAAAAAAATGTAGCTGTGATTCTGTGTAAGCCATCTTTGCAAGCACCAAGCCTGTGCCTTGACCTATGGCTGCCAGCACTGCATATAAAACACCTTTGCCCGTAATCTGAAATTTGTTTTCCGCAAATTTTCTTTTATCCATTACTACCATTCCAATACCGGAAAGAGTAATAGATATACCCAAAACACCCCAAAGGCCAAGATCTTCACCGAAAGTGAAGTAGGCTATTATGGCTGCAATTGCAGGATTTAAAGAAAAAACTAATAATCCGTAGCGAGGTCCAATCTCTTTGAAAGCTCTGAAAAGGAAGCTGTCACCTAGGAACATACCAACAATCCCACTTGCGCTAAGCCACATAATTTGGCTAGAGCTCATTGTGAAATCAATATTCAAGATCCAGGCAGTTAGTAAAATATAAATGGTACCTAATACAAGGCGGTCGATATTTAACTGGATAGCTCCAACCTTTTGAGCTGCGGAGGTAACAATAAATGATCCCAAAGACCATAGCAAAGCTACAAATAAAGCGACTGATTCACCATAAAAGGGCATAAAATATACCGTAGATAAATTGGGAAAAATCTAATTTACCCAATTTTATTTTCTACGGCAATTTTTACTTCTGATTCGACGGGCTTCATCTAATAAAATACCTGCATAATAGCTCCATTCAGGTACATGTTTTATCAGATAATTAGCGTATATTTGCAATACATCAGCGTCTGACTTTTCAAAAATTAAATATTTTTCGAAAGATGCAACTACCAGATAAGCAGGTAGTGCATGATGTCGCAAATTAAGTCTGATTGCATTTTTAAGTTCAATAGGGCTATCGCAAGCATCTAAATATGCTTCATAATCCGATATGGTTTTATCCATCTGAGACTTATTACATTCACCAATCAAACTTTTGCAAAATATAAGATTTAGCATAGTTTCGCAAAGCATAGGAAAGTCTTTTTATTATACATTTATACTTATAAACGAGCTTGGGAACTAAAAATTTCGTATCTTGCAAAAATAATTTCAACTTTTTTGCTGTAAGTACCTAATTACTATTGCATAAAAGCTAGGAATAGTATAAATTTGTAGTTCTGTAAATTAGCGTGGTATATTATGTTTGAGAACTTACAAGAAAAGTTAGAAGGTGCCATAAAACGCCTTCGTGGTCAATCGACAATAACAGAAGATAATATAGCCGATGCCTTGCGTGAGATTAGACGTGCGCTTATCGAAGCAGACGTTAACCTTCACGTAGCTAAAAAGTTTACTGAAGAAGTAAAACAAAAAGCTATCGGCACTGAAGTAAAAGGGAACTTACTACCTGAGCAGCTTATCGTAAAAATAGTACACGATGAGCTAGTTGAGCTTATGGGTAATAAAATGAGTGAATTACGCATTTCTCCGCAAGCGCCGACTATCATAATGGTAGCTGGTTTGCAGGGATCTGGTAAAACTACTTTTTGCGGTAAATTAGCTCGTAATCTAAGAAAAAAAGGTCGCCAGCCATTATTGGTTGCTTGTGACGTTCACCGTCCTGCTGCGATTGAGCAGTTGAAACAAATCGGTGCTCAGATTAAAGTTCCTGTCTTCTCAGAAGATGACAACAAAGACGCAGTAGCAATTGCAAAAGAATCAATTAGCTATGCGAAAAAATTTGCTCGTGATATTATTATTGTGGATACTGCCGGCCGTCTTACTATTGATGAAGTGATGATGGAAGAGGTAGCAAACATTGCTAACACTGTAAAACCAACTGAAACATTATTCGTTTGCGATGCTATGATCGGTCAGGATGCAGTAACAACAGCAAAAGCTTTCCACGAAAAATTAGCTCTCACAGGTGTTGTACTTACAAAATTAGATGGTGACACTCGCGGTGGTGCTGCAATTTCAGTACTGGACGTAGTAGGTAAGCCAATCAAATTTGTTGGTACAGGTGAGAAATTAGACGCTCTTGAACCGTTCCACCCTGAAAGGATTGCTTCTCGTATCCTTGGTATGGGTGACGTTCTTACTCTTGTTGAAAGAGCTGAGTCTCAGATCGACAAAGAGCAGGCAAAAGAGTTAGAAGAAAAGATCAGAAAGAATCAATTTACTTTCGAGGATTTCCTCGATCAACTTAGAACTATCAGAAAAATGGGTTCTATTAAGGACTTACTTGGTATGATTCCGGGTATGGATCGCCAGCTTAAAAATGTTCAGATTGACGATAATGCATTTAACCGTGTCGAAGCTATTATCCTCTCAATGACCATGGCAGAGCGTAACAACCCTAAAATTATCAATGGATCTCGCAGGCAAAGAATTGCTACTGGTTCAGGTTCTTCAGTCCAGGATGTAAACCGCTTAATTAAGCAATTTGATGAAATGCATAAAATGATGAAAAATATGACCCGCGGCAAAAGGTCTCGTTTTATGCCTAGAATTCCTCGTGGATTCGGTGGTTCTTAAGCCCATAAACATAGCAGTTTTATAAATTAAATACCTAAGGTTTCGAAAATGGTAAAGTTAAGACTAAGACGCAAAGGTAGAGCTCATCACCCAGTGTATGATATCGTTGCAGTTGACCAACGCGCTCGCCGCGATGGTGCTTTCATTGAAAAAGTAGGATTTTACGATCCAAATACACAACCAAACACTATCAGATTTAACCCTGATCGTTGTATCCATTGGTTGAATGTTGGTGCTCAGCCAACTAACGTTGTTCGCTTACTTTTAAGCTATGAAGGTGTACTTCTTCGCCGTGCTTTAGAATTCAAAGGCAAAACTGAAGAAGAAATCAACGCAGAAGTAGCTAAACACGTACAAGTTGTTAAAGCTCGTTACGATCGCCAACGTGATCTTCGTAAAAAACGCAAAGAAGCTAAAATTAAAGCAGAAGCAGAAGCTAAAAAAGCAGAAGAAGCTGCTAATTAATCTTAGCCAAAAACATTATAAAAATGGAAGTGTGATTCGATTGCACTTCCATTTTTTTCAGCAAAATTCTAAGCTCAAATTTTTTTATACCTAATCTTTACTGCTTTCCTTAGATTTATACAATTTTGCAAAGATATCATATTTAATCACAAGCAATAAGCCAAGCAGAATATTCACACCACTAACTGTCCAACGGAAATATTCTTTAGGCATATATTCTTGACTAATCATTTCTGATTTAAATGAGAGTAAAGCGTGACTACTGAAAGCCGGAATATTATCTAATACCAGAAATCCACCTATAATAAAAGTGCCTAGTTTTATAATGTCAGTTGGTTTTAAGCCTCCAAAATCAATTCTGTCCTCATCAAAACCTCTTTCCAGTTTTAAGAGTTTTACAATTTTGTCTGTTTTAAATAGAAAAACAACTGTTAAACCAACCGTAACAGCAGTTATAAATATTATCCACAAGCTTGTAGAAATGTCATTGTTTATTTGTAAATATGAGAAGCTTGAAGGTATCACTGAAAAAAGTGTTTTAATAATTGAGTAAAGACCAAATATTTTTACCAGCAGAATGAAAAAGTCTCTTTTTGTCATTGAATGTCTATCTGTTTTTATGATACAAACTTTGTTTATTAATATATATCAAAATTAATATAACAAAAATAGTAAAAATTCTAGTATCACATATAATCTTTAAGCACTAATCTTTTTGCTGATTTCCTTCTTTTATATCGCCAAGTGATAATTATTATAGATATCACTAGAGCATATTTGAAATATCCGGTCAGGATTGATTTACTATCGGTGACCAGTTTGCCACTGTATATATTAACTTCGTAATGTCTGCTGTCTTTAGTTTCTATATTTAGAATAGAATCCTGGAGGCTATTGCTCTCGCACCATATTTTGTGAGATACGCTTGGAATCAAATCACTTTCACTTATTTCGAATTCAGCCCCGTTTAAATAAAGAATTGTATCTTTTTGATATATACTTACCACTGGAGTTGCATCACTAAACCAATGTTCAATATAAATAAAACAAGTACCGTCATTACTCAATGTCGTTGATTCATAGCCACAATGTTGATAGTTACGTTCCCATAGTAAAGTACTGTCAGAATTAAACACTTCCAATTTCCATTTGCTTTCTAAGCTATCTCTGTAAACATTAGCAAAATATTTACCGTTAGCTGAAGAAACTCTAAAGTCCCGATAAAAAGGTGGTTCATCAGCAAAAGCAGATATAAATATGATTATGGAGAATATTAATGTAAGAAATATTGAATTTCTCATTTCAGAATCCATATTTGATCGATTTTATACTCATGATATGAGAGCTTTCATTTAACTCAGGTCTACTCTTGGTGTATAGTAATCTGTGAGCTTTTTCATAGTTAGCTTTCTTGTATCCAAATTATAGGTAAAACTATACATAACATCTTCGAAGTTTAAATTAGGTGGCCAAACATCATATTCATCTCTTGGATCGAATGTTAGACCTGATATTGTATTTCCATTTACTTCAATCTGACTCATTTCGTTACAAGATATAAATTCAGTTTCCCAAGTTTCTAGATTTGATTCCAGGATAAAAAAGCAGTGCTCAGATTCGAAGACTAGTCTATCATTGTCAGCACGATATATTATATCATATCCACATCCTATACAATCAACTAGTTCATCTTTATTAGGATCAATAATATAAGAACCTAAAATTAATAGGTATTTTGTGTTTGGAATCTCAATAATATGGTCTGTGGGATCATCTTTAGGATAGAAGACTTCTGCAAAGTTAGCAACCCAATCAGTACCATCTTCTCTAAAGAAACGTACGACAAAGCCTTCACTGTATAAATTTTTCCCACTATTAGGAAAAGATTTATACATTGGGCCATAAGCTGGAAGTCCGTCTAATTTTTCGTATCGTTTATTTTGCATTATTGTTCCTACCTCACCACTACAAATTTCTCTGAATGCGAGCCTATTTTTAAAAAATAGATGCCTGCAGGCAAAGATGGAATATTTATTCTGATAGTGTTTTCGTTTGTAGATATTTCGCTTTGTGATAGAGAAATATCCTCACCATAGCTGTTATAGATTTTAACTTCCGTTCCTATCTCAGCCGTAGGGTTAACCCTAGGGTTGAGATTATAAGAAATTTCTATATAATCAGATGCCGGGTTAGGGGAGAGAGTTGTTTCTGATTTTGGAGTTTCGTCAACGCTTGTGATTCCGTTCCAACCTGCTACTCTTGCAAGCATCCACCAGAAAGCTTTGCCTTTTTGCTGGCAGTTGATACATTTTGAATGGGCACAGCTGCAGTCTTCACACTCACCGGGATGTGCTTCGCACCATTCGTCTGCCCAGTTGCCGCCATCATAATTGCAACCGTCATCTGCATTTTTATCTAAGAAATAGTTCCCATCAGGATCATAACTTTCAATATCTGCAAAGTCAAATAAAATTTTGTTGTTTTCTCTGCAAAATTTTCTTATTTGTTCATTTCTCTGATTGACATTTCCATCTTCTCCGCTTCCGTCCAAGTGCCCTGTCATATAAATAAAAGTAATATCAGGGTAGTCTGTTTCAAGTTGATTCATAAGTCCCAAGTATGTTTCAATATTAGCAACTGAACCATTTACCTGACCGCACCATGACCACATCACCATGTTGATATTTTTTGTATTATTATCAAGTATAGAGCGGGTTCTGGCTTCCCACGTTACTCTATCAGGACTTCCCAAATCACCTGCCAATAGCGAGGCATCATTCAAGTATAAAGAGTTTTCACCATCATTGAAAGTATAGAGAGAGCCTGGGAGCTCTTCCAGAATTGTCATACCGGAAACTATCTGGCTACCATGAGAGGTGTGCCCATAAGCGATACGAAATTGAGATTTAACTTTTTCGATCCAGTTTTCCGGAACCTGATTTAAAACAGTGCAACTGTGGTCAATAATTATGGAATTTTCACTACTATACGTTTTTGCAAACGAGATGGATAGAACTAAAAGAATTAGTACAAACTTTCTCATGTGGACTCCTAAACTCGATAATAGTATTCAGTTGATTTTAGAATATAAAAAAATATACTCAGAATAGTAAGAATATAATAATATTACTAACCTGAGTATAAAATTGTTTTGAAATAAGCTTTTGTTTATTTCTTTTTTAGATCGATATCAATAGAATTGTAGTAGATAGTAGTAGTTGCTTCAAAGCCTGAGTCAGTACCTATAATAGCCCAAATTTCTCCATTTTCATTTGCTTTTACAAGCAATGGAGAATCCATCTTTAAAGATTTCAAAGTGTATATACATTTATCAGAGCCATTTGCAAAATTACCAATGACTTGCATATCTGAACCACCAATAGCCTGATTACCTTTGTCGATATTCATTCTAAAATGATTTTCAGAACCATCTAAACAAATTTTAGGTTCAATTGAAGTAAAACCTGCTTTAAGGTATACAGATTCTCCGGGTGCGCCGCCAACACCAAAAAGTCCATCTGCTATATTTGTAGCGAACTCAACTTTGATTGTGGCTTCGTATTCCTTATTAGGATCTAAACCAGTGATCTTTTTTTTCACAAACATAAATAGATCATCGGAGTGATTATTACCTGTTTGCATTAATGATCCTTTAGTTTGATCCAATGGCTCCGGTAATTGTGAGAATCCAAAATCTAATTCGTAGAATTCTTCTGCGGTTTTGGTTTTCTCTACATCTGACCATGTATTAGCCGGATAATCTGCAAACTCTCCAATCCAGCCCTCAGTATCACTGCTAAAATCGAATAGATATTTTGATTCAGACGGATTATTATCAATAGGGCTATTGTTGATAGGATTGTTATCTTCAGTATTACAAGCAGTGAAGAGAACAAGTGCAAATAAAAACAAGATGGATAGTGTACTTCTCATTATGCTTTCCAATTAAATTCTAACATAGTTTGATTAGAGATAGACTCTTTATCATTTAATATAAATACACTAAAAAATATTATAAGTTTCAAATAATATATTCTCAAAAAAAAAGACTATACTTTAGTAAAAGTATAGTCTTTAATTATAATATTTCAAATTTTTCTTAGAAAGGAGGGTACCAAATAATACCAAATCTAGGAATAGAGAAGAATTCTGATACTTCAGCCGGATAAGTTTCACCATATTCTGTAATAGCTTGCTGTTCGCTGTTAAGTTTAAAGTCCATTCTCCATTCTGCTGTTAAAGCTAATAGACCGCCGGAACCCAAATTAAAGTTTGCTGCCAGGCCTATACCAAAGTTCATACCTATTTGTGAGTTCGATTCCATCACACGAATATCTTCTTTAAGAACAGCTACTCTACTGGAAAAATAAGTTAGACCTACTGAACCAAAGAAGTTTATTCTATTTTTAGGGTTAGGAATCCAGTGAGATGTTAAGTTATAAACGGAATATGTAAATGGATCTACACCCGGGTTATTTTCTTGTACTTTAGTGTTCTTAGAATAAGTGTAGGCACCTTCAAGAAGAAGGTAATCTGTTGCTCCCCAAACGACACGACCGCCATAAGCTACGACCCCGTCATAAGAAATAGATTTTTCTACAGTACTATCTGGAGTGATATTAATATTTTGAGACTGAACAATAGTGTTTGTCCCAATCACAGGCCCAAAACCGATAAACCTTTTGAACGGATTTACCATAATTTCGCCTGTTTCTTCATCTATATATTCATCATCAGCAAGTTCAACTTCTTCGTCTTCATAATATTCATCATCATCGTAATACTCTTCTTCTACGTATTCTGATTCTTCAGTTGAACTTTCTTCCGTTTCCTGTGCATTCATTATAAAAGAACCAAAACAAAAGAAAAATGCTATTAAGAAAAGCTTGAATAGACTTTTTGCATTATTTGTAGTCATTGTAATAACCTCTTCGGTAGAAATTGATTTTATTTCTGCGATTTTTTCTGCCACAAAACTAACTTTTTCAGGTTCGTTCCTTTTTCCTCTGAAAGGTACAGGAGTCATGTATGGCGAATCAGTTTCGATCATAATCCTGTCTAAAGGAGCTTCCTCTACGACTTCCGCCAAAGTTGACTTTTTAAAAGTAATATTCCCTGTAAAAGAAACATGAAAACCTAAATCCAAAGCCCTTTTGAGTGTTGCCAAATCAGAAGAAAAGCAATGCAATACTCCTTTGAGAGTTCCATCCTGCATTTCTTCAAGAACATTAAGCAAATCTTCGTCGGATTCTCTATTATGTACGATTATTGGTAAATTAAGTTCTTTAGCTATACTAATTTGCTTTTTAAGAGCATCAATTTGCACCTCTTTAGGTGTAAAATCATAGTAATAGTCTAAACCAATTTCGCCAATAGCTTTAACATTTTGATCCTTTGCTAAGGATTTGATATTTGCGGCAATTTCATTATTATAATCAGAAGCACTATGTGGGTGAACACCCAGACCGCAAAATATTTTTTCGTGTTTTTGGGCTATAGATAATACTCTTTCAAAGTCTTTTGGTTCAATTCCGGGAATAATTATTGCTTCCAGTCCGGAATCAAATGCCCTTTGAATTACTTCATTTCTATCCTCATCAAAGGCTTCAGTATCAATATGTGCATGTGTATCTATCATTTTATCCAAGCATAAATGTAGTAGTAAATAAAACAAATATACTCATTATGGAAGAAAAAATTGTAAAAATGGAATAATTTAAGGCGTGAAATTATAGTGCTTTTGTCAAAATTCTTTTAACTGAAGTAAGCATTACATTGTTAGAATTTTTTTGAATAGAGTCAAGACTATCTTTTGTAATATTGCAATCGTGCACTATATTTTTTTCAACAAGGATATTAGAAAGTGCTACAGTAGATACAGAACTATCATCATCAGCTCCTGCTGAAAGATATATATGGCGGCGGTTTTTAAGGAATGTCATCCAATAATTGTCTGTCAGATTAGGCAGAAA
This sequence comes from Kapaibacterium sp. (SeqCode), assembly GCA_965140345.1. Lineage (GTDB taxonomy): Bacteria > Bacteroidota > Ignavibacteria > Kapaibacteriales > UBA2268 > JBFHIJ01. Next base: position 458,111 of record OZ223200.1, on the reverse strand, counting down.
GTGCATTGGTGAATTGAAATAACAGTTGTCATCAAAGTAACTACCTGTGATATCAGATAAATCATAGCTTCCATTTACTGCAATTGTGCCTATAAATATATCAGGGCGACGAAAGAAAGTATTTGCAGCATGGAAAGCTCCTTTTTTAGCACCGGCTGTAATTATAGGAACAGGAGTGCCACAGCTGTTAAAAATATAAGGCAGTAGCTCAGAGGTAATAAACATATTAAAATTATGCAGCATTTCTGATTTTTGTTCAGGAGATAGATCACTTTCCCAAATATTAGTACATGGGTTGGCAACAGAAAAAATTTTAAACTGACCTTTACGAATAAGAGGCATAAGAGCTTCTATAAGACCGTTTTGTTCAGATTCAAGTATGCTATTTTCAGTTTGAGAAAAAAGAATAATTGAAACACCGCACTTGCCATAAACGGCAATATCCGTATTCTTAGTATAGTATTGACTTGCAATATGTTTAATTTCTCTTTTCATATAAGCCAATATAATATAGAAGCTGATATATTCAAAATAAATTGCATAGTCTTTTTTTAATCTAGAAAATTAATGAGTCTGTACCCTCGTATTGTATTAATATAAGTAGAAACTGAGGAGTTTATTGATTCAAATATAAATTAAATTACGATAATTGTGGAAAACTCTAAGTTATTTATTTTCAATGCATTTGGTTTATTCTAAATATTTAACTATCTTTGCCCGAATGATAGAAATATCGCTTAAAAAAATGTTTAATAGATAGTTAACATAAGCCCGAAAACCGGGACTGTACATTGATGAATTTTAAGAAGGATTTAACTGATGGCTGAAAAACGCAAATCTTGGGCAGAACCTTTCAAAATTAAAGTTGTAGAACCTTTGAAAGTTACTTCAAGAGAAGATCGCGCAAAAGCTATAGCTGAAGCCGGCTATAACACTTTCTTGTTAAGATCAGAAGACGTTTATATTGACTTATTGACTGACTCAGGTACTTCTGCAATGAGTGATAACCAATGGGCTGGTATGATGCTAGGCGACGAAGCTTATGCCGGAAGTAAAAACTATTACTACTTAGAATCTAACGTTCAAAAATACTACGGTTACAAATATTTAGTACCTACTCACCAAGGTCGTGGTGCTGAGCACATGCTTTCTCAAGCATTGATCAAAAAAGGTCAATACGTACCGGGTAACATGTACTTCACTACTACTCGTTTGCACCAAGAATTAGCAGGCGGTACTTTTGTTGACGTAATTGTTGATGAAGCTCATGATCCATCTTCAGAACATCCATTCAAAGGTAATGTTGATATCAATAAATTCAAAAAATTGATTGACGAAAAAGGCGCTGAAAACATCGCTTACATTACTGTTGGTGCTACTGTAAACATGGCTGGTGGTCAACCTGTTTCTATGGAAAACATGAAAGCAGTGCATAAATTGGCTCATGATAACGGCATCAAAGTGGTAATTGACGCTACTCGTGGTATGGAAAACTCTTGGTATATCCAACAAAGAGAAGAAGGTTATGCTGACAAAACTGTTGCAGAAATCTTGAAAGAATTTTTCGCTTTGTCTGATGCATGTACTATGTCTGGTAAAAAAGACTTATTAGTAAACATCGGTGGTTTTGTTGCTCTTAACGACCCTGATGTTTTTGAAGAATTACGTAACATGGTTGTTGTATATGAAGGTCTTCATACTTACGGTGGTCTTGCAGGTCGTGACTTGGAAGCTATGGCTCGCGGTATGGAAGAAGCAGCTGATGATACTTATATGTCTTACAGAATCAAACAAGTAAAATACTTAGGCGACAAATTAATTGAAGCTGGTGTACCTGTTGTAAGACCTATCGGTGGTCACGCTGTATTCTTGGATGCTCGTGCTTTCTACGATCACATCCCACAAGATCAATTCCCAGCACAATCTCTTGCTGCTAATCTATATATTGAATCTGGCGTACGTGCTATGGAACGTGGTATCGTTTCTGCAGGTCGTAACAAAGAAACTGGCGAACACTATTTCCCTAAATTGGAATTAGTTCGTTTGACTATTCCTCGCCGCGTTTATACTCAATCTCACATGGACGTTGTAGCTGAATCAGTTATAGAATTATATGCTAATCGCCATAACGCGAAAGGTTTGAAAATGGTTTACGAACCACAATACTTGAGATTCTTCCAAGGACGTTTCGAACCTTTAGCATAGTGATTTGTTAATTTGAATAATTCAAATTAAATATATTTGACAGAGAAAATGCCTCACATTCTCAAGTAGATGTGGGGCGTTTTTGTATTTGGAATAAATTAAGACAATAAGAAAAGTGATCGAGCAAAATAAAAAACTATTTATCATGTAAATGCGAAAGGTAAATCCGTAGCATTTTGTTCCAGTTTACTTATTATTTGTAGTAACTTTCTGAAATCTATACTTTTACAAAAGTAGAGATCTGCACCATATTGTTTTGCTTCTTTTATAATCCACTGCTCATTGAAAGCAGAAATAACAACAATCTTTATCTTTTTATTCTGCTCTCTGATTTTTCGCAGAGCTTTCAAACCATTTATTTCAGGCATATTTAAATCTAAAAGCAGTAAATCCGGTATGTTCTGCTTTAGCATACTTAACAATATCTTCCCGTTCGATGCAATACTTACTTTTTTTTGTTCGAAGTTATTATTCAAATATCTTTTCAAAAGTTCAGCAGTGAGCCGGTGATCTTCAGCAATCAATATATTGTTCATTTTAAATCATTATTTTTATGTATGAATATAATGATCTAATATATCTAACAATAGAATCATAAAATTACGCAAAATGGAAATATACCTTATACTAATTAGAATAATGATAAATACTTACTTATATATTGGTATGGTATTATATATATAATGGTATATAATTAGGTAATAGTATGTAAAAATACATAAGTAGGTAATAATTATTTGAGATTAATAATATAAGTCGTATATTGTTTATGGGGTAACATGTAGTAAATAAATAGAATTTATTATTGTTTGTCTTGGGTTGATACATAATGAAAATTAATCGTGTATTTGTTGCAGATGACGAGCCTCTTTTTTCGTCTCTACTTCAGCAATTAGTTCAGGAACATCCTTCTCTTGAACTCTCTGGTGCTGCGAAAAGTGGAAGTGAAGTCCTGGCGTTTGTAAATAGCAGTAATACTGATCTATTGGTGCTGGATATTAAAATGCCGGATAAAAATGGGGATGAAATTATAGAAGAACTGATTAGGGATAATCCGGATTTAAAGATTATGATGCTCTCTGCGGAAGTTGATTCCAAAGTCATTCGCAACACCCTAAGTTTAGGCGCTTTTGGTTTTGTAAGCAAAAACGTTAACGTTGATGAACTGGTAAATGCTATGGAAAAAATATTATCAGGGAAACAATATTTATGTAGCGATGCAACTATGGCTTTAGTCATCAATAAAAAAAGTAATGGAGTTGCCTGTAATCTAGGTCACGCTCTTACTGAAAGAGAAAAAGATGTATTGGATTTATTAGCAGAAGGCTTCACTTCAAATGAAGTTGCAGAAAAACTATACTTAAGTGTTCGAACTGTAGAAACTCACAGACGCAATATGCTTAGTAAATACGGTGCTAGGAATATTCCTCATCTATTGAGTATTCTGTATTCCAAAAAAGACTAACCATTCCTCTAGAATAATAAAAAAAGCTTTGTATTATAAATACAAAGCTTTTTTTATTAGACCTAACCGAAAACAGTTATAATATTGATTGATATACCAAATAATACCTATTGCTTTCCCAGAATTGAATTATTTCAATTAAAACGAAAAAATTATATCAAAACATCATTTTAATATAAAAAAAACATCATATATATATTGCTATAAAAGAGTAAAAAATCCGAAAATGAGGATTCACTCATTTCCATTGTTTTGAGGATTATGGCTACTATTGTCAACAAATTATTAGCCTTCATATTCTAAGTATTTTCTGTAATTATCCGTATTCCATGCGATTAGTATTGAACTAAGAAAGCCTACCTATTGTTGAATTATCGGCAACCTATGGTATTGTGTAGCTATATGATTTGAAGTAAATTGCTGGTGAAAGTTATGACATGATTGACAAATAACTAATTGAATCAAATCAATTATGTAATAGCCGGCTCGAAAAATTCGAGCAAAAAATCTTGTTTACTTTTTAAATCCTAGGCAAAAAAGTAACAAGAAAAAAACAAATAATCATAAAATCAAAAGGATATCAAAATGAAAAAGTTTTTCGCCATCGCTCTTGCTTTCGTTATGTTCGCTGCTGTTAATATGTTTGCAAATGAAAATAATGCTCCTGTTTCAGATGAATGTGATGTAAATGTTACAGTTTTGAAACAAATCACTATTAGTGAACCTGCTGACTTAGCATTTACCGTTGTAAATGACAATGACTGGACTCCAGGTAATGAAGATTTAGTAGAAATCGCATGGACTATCACTGGTTCTCAAGGTTATGAAATCCAATGGACAATTACTCCTGATCTTGGTGGTGGAACTGGCGAACCTACAATAGTTTTTGACAAAACCGGAGCTGCATTAACAGGTAATGTGATTTTGGGTGGAGCAACTGCAGAAGAAGCTGCTGCTACAGACGGAACTGCTAACGTATCTCTTTCTGTTACAGAAATTGAATGCGCTGGCGCAACAGCAGGCGGTTATTCATTTACTCAAGAATTAGAAGCACACTACGTACTCTAAAAACTTATACATAAAGGGATTGATGCCTAAAATCAATCCCTTTATTAAATTAATCGGAGATAGTTATGTCAATTCTAAGTAGATATCTTATAGTATTTACTCTTTCTATATCCTTCGTATTTGATGCTTTTGCTACAGGTCCACAGGATGGCAATAATGCTCCTGTATCTGATGGATCAGATGTAAAAATTGTGATGCTGGAGCAGCTAAAAGTATATTTCAATCCTGATGCAAACGAAGTGGATCAGTTGGTTGTAACTCAAGGTGGATATATGAATTCCACAGTTTTATCTTCATTTACTTATCAAGTTAATGGTACAGCGAATAGAGATATTTTAGTTTCCTTTAATCATGACGTCAACGAAGACGGCTATACATATTCAAATGATGAAGGTGTAAGACTAAAAACTAACTGGAGTGACGATGAAGGAATATTTAACGATAAGTCTAAAACTGTCACATTGAAATACAATTCAGGTATAGAAAAAGGATCATATGCAGGAAGATTAGATATCATGCGTGTTGAAGCTGATGAAGATGCCAGACCTGGACTTCACACTTTTCATCCTGAAATTACCGCACATTATGTTTTGTAAAATATATTGCTCCACTAGAATTAGCTACTGGAGCAATCTTTTAAAAAGAATAAAAATGAAGAATACTTACTACATATTATTTTTAATAGGTCTACTTTTAGGCATGCCCCCTAAGGCTTATTCCTGCAAAGAACTGAGCATTACTTGTAGTAATGATATCGATTTGGGATGCGTTGTGCCTAATAGTTATGTAGAGTTCAATTCTTCAATCCATAGCTCTTTGTTCCATGTAGAAGGGCAACGATATTTATTTGTTTGTACTGAAGTATACTCTGAAACTGAGCAATCAGGGGTTACTATTGATTTAGACTGGGAAATAAAATACAGGAAGCATTATCCATTTATGCCATTGACTTGTAGCGCATACCCTCTGATGATGGGAAATTGTTTTACAGGTAAACTTTGTATAAAAATGACTGTAAAGTCTCTGAGCGTAGAACCAGATGCAACTCCCGGTGATTATTCATTTGTACAAACTGTTGAAGTTCAATACATGGGGATATAAATAATTCTTTTAGTTGTAAAGATAGGTAGCAGAAAAATGAAAACCAGTATACTTTATATTTTAGCCTTTATTTGCTTTATAAAGATAGCAAATGCACAAGTAGCAGTCGTACCTCCGGCAATTTTTGTAGATCCGTATACCCGTTCAGCAGAAATGTTTGTTATGAATTCAGGTAACACAAATAAGGAAGTTACAATTTCACTCCTTTTTGGTTATCCGGGATTAGATTCTCTTGGGAATACATACATGGAGTATTCTGATTCATCAGCGGCAAAAAAACATTCAATAGCTAACAGTTTTGCAATCTTTCCAAAAAAATTTGAAATTGCTCCCGGTAAGAGACAGACTGTTCGTTTTCTGCTTCGCAATTCAGGGGATTTGCAAGAAGGTCTCTATTGGGCAAGAATTAAAACAACTTCAAAAGATACTGATAAGCAGCTGGATTCTAGCAGCATTGATAAAGTAAATGTAGGTGTAAAGCTTGCATTTTCAATGGTTACAGTAATTTTGTATCAGAAAGGAAAACAAGAAACAGAACTTGAAATATCTTCTTTTAATACTTCACAAGACAGCACTTCTCTTAATATGACTCTAGGCTTGGAAAGGGCTGGAACAGCACCTTTCTTAGGCAAAACAGAAATCAAGGTCACAAATGAAAATGGAGATGAGATAGACAATACATGGCTGATCACCCCGGTTTATTTTAGCGGCAAAAAGAAATATACATTTCTAAAAGACAAATATCCGGCTGGTAAGTATACCGCTAATTTCAGGTTTACGAATGATATTGATGACGTTCCTGCTGATCAGCGATGTAAATTTGAGCCTGTTGAACGTAGCTTCGAATTTGAAATATCTGAGTAATGTCTGATAATAAATAATTCTGTTTCTGCTATTCTAAAATATGCAGGTAATATTGCTTTGTCTAAATTTGAATTCTGTAACCAAGAGAATTAGCTGCTGTGAGAAGAGTCTGTAATATAAAAATTGCACTTTTGTGCTTTCTGCTATCTCTGATGCCTTCGGTGGTGTTTGCTCAGGATGCTGTCGAGGGTGTCTTTTCTATCAAATATTATAAATTTGAAAGAGACGTAATAGTTCTTTTTAAAGATGATCAAGTTTACCTACCTGTTTTAGAAATCATGTCTTTTTTGAAGATCTATAATGAGTATAACAACACAGCTCAAATAATAACAGGTTATGTAGGTTCTGAAGATAAATTGTTTTATGCAAACTTCGTAAATGGAGAGATCAGTTCAACAGATCAAATGCTAAGTTATATTGACACTGATAGTCTCATCGTTAGTGAGCTTGATATATATGTTCGTCCTGATATACTTTCGAAAATATTCGGTTTTGAGATTGTTGTAAGCTATTATGATTTGAAGGCACTTATACGAACGGAAATAGATTTACCTGCCAAAGAAGACTATATGAGGCAATTCAAAGATGAAAAAGAGAATAATTATTTTCAGGAAGAAGAGTTTGCTCCATTGATGTTTGAAAGAGATTTGAGAATAATTGATGGTGGAATACTTAATTATAGATTCGGCTCATATAATAGCGACAACTATTCTACTTATAGTTTCAATGGAGATCTTGGGTTGCAATTATTAGGTGGTGATTTAAATATTTCTTCGTTTTATAATTATAATAATCAGAGCCACTTACAATATCAATACCAAAGATATCGTTGGGAGTTACCTTTTAACGAAAATCCGTACATTTCAGAATTAACTATTGGAAATGTTACTTCTAATTCTTTAAATTTTGGTTCTTTTGGCAGTATTAGAAATAAATATTCTGCCTTAAAAGGTGTCAGTGTTTCAAATCGTTCTTATCGAAATAGCCAAGTATTTTCTACTTTTTTATTTGATGATTATACTGAGCCATTTTCTCAAGTTGAGCTGTATATAAATAAAAGATTAGTGAATGCCGAGAAAATTGGAGCTGATGGATATTATAAATTTGATATACCTTTGGCTTATGGGAATTCCTTAGTAGAAACTAAGATATATGCGCCTAATGGTATGAGAATTTTCAAAGAAGAAACGATTCAGATTCCTGGTGCACTTCTCAAACCCGGTGAAATAAAATATTCCTTTTCAGCCGGAGAGGATGAGAACTACAATCAGACCATAGCTGATGGGATGGCTGAAATTGGTATTACTGATTTTCTGAGCTTAGGATTTAGTGATTTAATTAATCTGTCAAATACTGAAAATGTATTTGTTTCAAATTTAAATGCAAGACTATTAGCCGGCCTTACCGGAGGTCTATCTGTATCAATGGATAATTTTTATAGAGCAATGCTTGGGTTCAGTCATAAAGAGTATGGCAGCTATGAACTTGGTTATACTAAATATGATCAAAATGCCGTTCTAAATAATTTTAGACTAGACGAGGAATTAGAGTTTAGAGCATATTTACCTAAATCACAATGGATGCCTATTTCTCTTAGAGTAAGAACTGAGCTAGCCAGAAGAGATGTTTATTATGTTGGAACATATAAAATAAATACAAATGCTAATATTTGGGGTTTAAAATTTGCGGCTGATTATAATATGAATCATAGTTTTGGAGGTGAGTATTCTGCAAGAATTATGCAAAATTTATCTACACGTTTAGCATATTCATTTAAATTACCATTCATTACAAATAGCAGTCTTAGAAGTAGTCTTCGGCTAAATGGGGTATATAATATTTCAACTTCAAAATTAGTTACATTTGGTGCTTCCTTTTCACAAAGAATTTTAAGAGACTTATCTTTGAACCTTTCCTGGACAAATGACATCCAAACGAAAATAAGTTACTCAAATATTTCTCTGAACTATAGTGTGCCATTTATGAGATTTGGTTCCAGAGCTTATGTTTCTGAAGATCGAAATGATGTTGATAGTTTTGCAGAAGGATCGCTTGGGTTAGATACTAAAATGCCGGCAGTGCATTTTTCAAGAAATAAATCGTATAATGGCAGTTCCGGCTCTGCTTCAGTGCGATGTTTCATTGATGCTAACGGCAATATGAGTTATGACGAAAATGAACGTTTGCTACCCGGAGTTAAAGTAAGAGTGCCACAGGGCAGAGTTATGGGAGATAATACTACAGAAGTAAAAGTAGTTTCAAATTTACGTCCCGGATATAGATATAACCTCCATCTGGATTTAAGTTCTGCGGAAAATCCGCTCATCAGACCATTATGGAATGAATTTTCTTTTATAGCCGATCCGAATACATTCAAATCAATTGATATTCCGTTTACAGTAGCAGGATTAATTGAAGGGCAAGTGTACAGTGAAGATTCAACTGGGAGTAGAGTCGGAAAATCAGGTATAAAGATCCATTTAATCCGGAAAGAAACTGGTGAAGATATTTCTGTAAATGTATTTTCTGATGGCAGTTTTTATCATCTGGGACTAATTCCGGGATATTATGAAGTATTTGTTGATAAAACACAGCTTGGCTTATTGAAGATGCAAACAGATCCGCCGATTCAGGAATTATACATTGGATTTTCTGAAGATGGTGATATGAAATCAGGAATAGATTTTAAACTAATTCCAGAAAAGAAAGAACCCGGAGGTGCTGTATCGCCTAGTTCTGAGTGATTTGATTTCTCTGCGCCAGTCATTAAAACCACTCATTATTTAGTAAATATTGCTTAAAATGATATAATTGTCGTCGATTATGCAATAAAAGCAGGTATATTTGTATCTAATACATTTGCAAATAAACACTTAACGTTTTTTAGAAGAATATTTTAGATATAGATATATGAGAATTTCCTATTATAATATCGGCTGTAAAGTAAACTTTGCTGATATGTCCAAACTGCAGGAGCTCTTTGAATCCAGAGGTCATACAACGGTGCCTTATGGTGATGATGCTGATGCCGTTTTTATAAATACATGCACTGTAACAAATAACGCCGATTCAGACGCCAGAAAAATTATCCGAAAAACCAGAAGAAAACTCCCGGATGCATATATAGGTGTAATGGGTTGCTACGCTCAGCTTAAACCAAATGAGATTGCAGCTATTGAAGGAGTGGATGGAGTATTCGGTACGAAAGAAAAATTCGATATTCCGGATATAATAGAATCTTACAAAAAAGAATCTGATGGTTGTGTATACGCTTCTGATATGACAGATTTAGCTTTTACATCTTCCACAAGTCTTGAAAATAAAGAACGAACTAGAGTCTTTATGAAACTTCAGGACGGTTGCGATTATAGATGTACATATTGCACTATTCCTCTTGCACGTGGAAAAAGCAGATCAATGTCATTCGAAAAAGTAAAATCTGAATTTGAGCACGTTGCTGCAGCCGGCGCGAAAGAAGTTATTATCTCAGGAATAAATTTAGCTGAATACAAAGCAGATACTGGTGAAAACTTTGAAGATCTAATCAGATTAATAGATAACTTTGATTTAGGTATGCGAGTAAGAATCTCTTCTTTAGAGCCAAATAAAGCTAAGAAATCTTTAGTTGATGTGCTGAAATCTTCAAAAAATTTCTGTCCGCATTTCCATATTCCATTGCAGAGTGGTTCTGCTGAAATTTTGAAAATGATGAAGCGAAGATATAGCATAGACTTTTTTAAAGAAGTAATTTTAAATATACATGAATCCATAGAAGATGTTTGCATTGGTAATGATGTAATTGTAGGTTTTCCGGGAGAAACAGAAGAACATTTCAAGGAAACTTATGATTTGTTAGAATCTCTGCCGATTTCCTATTTGCATGTTTTTACATATTCAGAAAGAGATAATACTCCGGCAGCAGGTTTTGAAGGAGTAGTTCCGATGAATATAAGAAAAGAACGAACAAATAAACTTCGCGAGCTAAGCGAACGAAAACTCGATGCATTCTATGATTCTCAGATTGGTAAGGAAAAAGTAGTTTTACCCGAATCTTTTAACCCTGATACCGGGATGTGGTCAGGCTGGACTGAAAATTATGTCAGAGTAGTTTTCAGAGGAGCAGGAATCTTAGAGAAAGATTTTTATAAAGTGCGATTGACTCATAGGCATGGAAATAAAATATTTGCTGAGATTATATAAGCTTGATCTTTAAATAAGTATTTTTGTAGGCTAAGTTTGTAACGCTTAGCCTTTTTTAATACCTGTTTATTGGTAAAATAATTTATGGTTTGTATAAAAGATATTAATATCCTATTTTAGCAATTATTAGACAGTAATATTGTCTACATATTAGGTGTTGTTAAGTTTGAACATATCTCTGAGCATATATTTGGAAGAGGCATATAGAAATATTATAGAAGGAATGCAGACTCCTGTTTGTATTTTTGATCATTTTGGGGGAATTGTTTATAGCAACCTTTCGCTAAATAAAATCATATCTGAAGATGAATTAGACTCTATAGTAAATGATATAAATCTGCAGCGCAGTGAAAGTAAATATAATAATGTTCCTTTATTGATTGGAGGTTTTAAGTATAAAATAGCTGTTACTGAAATTAAAAATAACGATGCTCAACTGTTGCTAGCCGAATTTATTAGCTTAAATCATGAAGAAAGAGATAATTTTCATAGTTCTAGAATAGCTGCAGTAAGAGAAATTAATAACACTATTGTTTCTGCAAATCATGCATTTGAAGAACTGATAGGTAGAAAGTTTTCTTTTGATGAACATGTCACCCTAAGCTCTATTTTTTATCCTGCAGAACTTGAAAAAATCAACTCTTTTAAGACTTCAAGTGATGAAAATCCAAAAGATAAAATTTTAAAAACTGTACATCTGAAATCTAAAAAAAACAGTAATCTAATTTGTCAGGTTCGCATTGAGCCAAAAGAAGATGCAAATCTATATATGTTCTGGGATGTTACCAGCATTTTAGAGAAAAATGATGAATTAATCAAAGAGCATAACAGATTGCTAAAATTATTGGATACTATTCCTGTCATGCTTTTTGCGATAGATCACAACGATAATTTGATTTTCTGGAATAGTACTGCACAGCGGTGGACAGGCCTTGACAGACATGAAGCTCTTAATAATAACTGGCGCAATGTCTTTAATCAGTTTGCACCGGAAAATTTCTTAAATAAGGAACTTTTCAGAGATTTAGAGGATAAACTGGAAGTTTCCAACAGAGAGCTTGAGATTAATCGACAAGACGGAAGAATTGTTTTATCCTTTACTACTTTCAAAAAGGATATTCCACTTGCAAACATAAGCTATTGGGGAATTGCTACTGATATTACGGAAGCAAAGATGGTTCAAGAAGAACACGAACAGTTAATTGAAGAACTAACGGCTTCCAGAGATACGATAACAAAAGATGCATTCAGAGCTATTTCTTTAAATGAGCGTTTAGCAGATTCTGAAGAACAGCTTAGGCAGGCAAATGCTACAAAAGATAAGTTCTTTTCTATCATTGCTCATGATTTAAAAAGCCCTATTCATTCCTTTACCAGCTTGACAGGCCTCATCATTAAAGAGTTTGATGATTTGGATAAAGAAGAAACACTTGAATTGTTACAGGCAATATTAAAATCTGCAAAACACCTTACTTCTTTACTCGAAAATTTACTTCAGTGGTCTAGGACGCAAAGTAACAGGATAACACTTCAACCTGAAAATATTCATTTAGATCAGCTTATCCAGCACAATATTTCTTTGCTGGAACAAAATGCTGCTAATAAAAATATAGTACTTGAACATAAGAAATTTGGCAATCAAATTGCATATGCTGATGAAAATATGATTTACACTGTACTCCGTAATTTGATAACTAATGCAATTAAGTTTACGCATCCAGGTGGTAAGATTTTAATACTGAGTAAAGGATGCTCAGAAACTGTTGAAGTATCTGTGATTGATAATGGTGTCGGCATGAGAAAAGAAGATATTGATAATTTGTTTAGAATTGACATTTATCATTCTACAGTCGGAACACAGCAGGAAAAAGGTACAGGACTTGGATTGATTTTATGCAATGAGTTTATGCAGAAGAATCAGGGCAAAATGACTGTTGAAAGTGAAATTGGCAAGGGAAGTACTTTCAAATTTGAACTCCCTATCGGCAATAATGTTAAAATTCAGGAATCAGAAGCAGTTTGCCTTTGTCAGGAAATGGGGCGTGAAGATATTTGTGATGCTATTTTAGCAGAACATCATCCGGTCCTAAAACCGGATTGGACTTCAATGGATAAGTCGGTGATTGAAAATATTCATAAAATACTTATCCCGCAAGCTAAAGATCTATTAAGTACCATGCTTATAGATGATATAGCTGATTTTGCCCGAAAAATTAAACGAATTGCAGAACAAAACAGCTCTATTCAATTGGCTGACTTTGCCATTAAATTAGAAAATAGCTGCGAAAATTTCGATTTGATTGAAATCGAGACAAGTTTAAATATGCTAATTACTTTAGATAAATAGTATGGACGAAATTACAAACTACAGACCTACCGTTCTGGTGGTTGATGATATGATTAAAAATCTAAAAGAGGTAGGAAGCTATCTGAAGCAAGCGGGTATAAATATATCCATGGCTCAGGATGGAGTGCAGGCAATGAAAATCCTTGAAAAAATCACTCCAGATTTGATTCTATTGGATATAGTTATGCCTAAAATGGATGGTTTTGAAACAATTCAAAGAATAAAAGCTATTGAAAGGTTGAAAAATGTTCCTGTTATCTTTTTTACATCACTTGATGAGACTGATAAATTAATGCGTGGTTTCCAGCTTGGAGCTGTAGACTATGTTATTAAACCTACAAAAAAAAATGAACTTCTAGCTCGCACCAGAACACACCTGGAATTAAAGATCGCTCGAGATGAAATTCTAACTCAGAATAAAAAAATAGCTGAGCAAAACAAAAAAATGGAAAAGCTTCTGCGCGAGAAAAATGAGTATATGGAAATTACAGCTCACGATTTGAAAAGTCCTTTGCAATCAGTACTAAGCAATATTGAACTTTTAAAAAGTTACAATTCTAAGATGAGCGATGAACAAAAAATGGAGAGACTTGATCAGATTGATAGTATCACCCAGAGAATGTATTGTATAGTAAATAATTTGCTTGATATTGATAAAGTTGAGAAAAGTAAACTTCAATTGAATATTGTTAAGCTCAATGTGGACAGAGTAATTCATAAACTCATTAAAGCTTATGAAACGGTTTCTAACAAGAAGAGGATTAGTCTGGACTATAAGGCCATTACATCAAAAAAAATAGTATTAGCTGATCAGGCAAAATTAGAACAGGTTATTGAAAATCTAATTACTAACGCTTTTAAATTCTCACCTTTTTATACAAAAGTACTTATCACAATAGAAGATTATGATAAACTTAAAAAGGACTCCGGAACTATGCTTATAACTATAAGTGACGACGGACCGGGTATTAAAGAAAAAGATCAAAAGCATATATTCGAAAGCTCAGGTAAAACAGAGGATGGAGATCTTTCTTCAGGATTAGGTTTATCTATTGTACAACGCTTGGTAGAAGCAATGAATGGAGAAGTATGGTATGAATTTACAGATCCTGAGAAAAAAAGCGGAGCAACGTTTAAAATAACGTTGCCCCGGCCTATAAAAGAAGAAAAGGATTAGAGATCAATATTTGGGAATTTATTTTTTATATATTCCACTGGATTTTCTTTTTCGTCAGCTTCCTGCAGAAAATGATAAATATAAGATTCGTTGTAATCAATTGATTCTAAAAATGCTGCTACTTTTTCTGCAGTTTCTAAAGAGATATTGTTTAAATCATATTCCATTGGTCACTCCAAAAATTGTTTTTATTATGTAACGAATGTAAGAAATGAATATTTCTAATCATCAAAAATCTCTTCCGAACTGCTGCAGTAATAAAAGTCTAATATATCGCCGAAATTGTATTCACTGAGTTTAATAACTTTTTCGCCTCGTTCTCCATACTCTTTGAGATATTCCAGCAAGCCCTGCTGCTGCCAAACATAGTTCTGCTTAATAGTAGGGAAGCGTCTTATAAGATGTCCATATCTGTTTTTAGATTTGGCTGACCAGTACCACACAAAAAGTTCTATTCTGGTTATATCATTAGATAGGGCAATAGCCATTGGTAAAAATATATTTATTAGAATTTCTGTACGTAGAGCCTGACCTTCACTCATAATGTTGTTTTTATTCATAACATGAAGATCTTCTGCCACGAAATTAGATTCCAGAGAAATTTCTTTGAGTCCGTCATAAAGTATAGTGCCTGAAATACCATTGATAATCTCTCCGATATCTTGTTTAGTATATGCAGGACGCCTGCGACGTTTATTATATCTTTCCATAAACTGTCTGGTATATTCTGAGAGAGCTTCTTTGATATTTACATGCTTTAAAAGTTTTTTGGCTTCAGTAGCTTTTCGTAAGAGTCTTAATAAAGCAAAATTTTGCAGCACATCGATACTCTGTAAATCAACTTCATGATCTATAGAATATTCTACTTTTTCTAAAGTGGCAATAGGAATGACTAAAGTATCAAAATTTTCTTTTTGATCTTTATCATGCTCGCAGACTATATGCAGAATAACATTATCATATCTCGGATCTTCGGAATGTTTATGAAGTTTCCAATCTGAGCTTTTTAGGTGGAACTCTGCGTCGCCAACATAAACCATTCCATCAGATAAAATTGCAATATCTAATAAATCCGGTCCTTCTTTCACATTCAGTTTTCCCGGCGAAAGAATCTGCAATCGCTTTTCTGATAGAGTAGAAAAAACAAGAGATGGATTTGAAATATATTTATGCAACTTAGGCTGCAATTGTTTCTCTGTAAGTTTCATAATTCTATTCCCTTACAAAATCATATATTATATATTTCCATATACGAGTGAAACCGAATTTTTCTGCAAAAATAAATTCGTCACCTTCCAAACCTACATCTGTGTAATTGTTTTTCTTTATTGAAGTGATATAGTATTGCTTAGCAACCAGGCTGTCATTATAAATGAAAGAATCAGTAAGGGAGTATATTACGCTATCCGCGCAACGAAAGCCCACATCTGCAATTTTATAATTATATTCTTTAGAGATTGTAGTATCAGATATTTCAGAATTTAACTTAAATAGAGAAACATAAAAAGGAAGTCTGTCCCATTTATCTATTATGTCAAAATCTCTTTTACCCCAATAGATATTTGTATCTTCCACTGCAGCACCGAACATTGTTACTTTCGGGAAAGTACCTTCGTATTCTGTAAATTTGCAGATATAGGTATAATAAGAAGCGAGTTTGGTGGTGTCCCAAAACTCAAGACACCAATCAAACTCGCCATCTGCTAAGATTTCCAGCTTTGCTTCCTGCCCGTCCTGCGAACGATATTTATAAACATCGCCGATTTGCGGTTGCCAAATTGTATCCGCCACATAAGTATGAATCGGCGGGTTAACTACGTTATTGGATTCTTCATCATCACTGCACGAGATTAGAATCATTAGCAACAGAACAGGAAGTATATATTTCATAGCACTACATGTATTTGTTAAACTCATTTTTATAATTCAAAGCAGCTATTCTAGCTTTATCGGCAAAATCCTTACCTGATGAAGCATAAATTACTCCACGCGATGCATTTATAATTGCCGGACCACCTGCATTAGCTTTGATTACAGCTTCCACATCGCCACCCTGAGCGCCTACACCTGGAATCAAAAGGCAGTTTTGAGGAATAACTTCTCTAATTTCAGATAGCTCACTTGGGTGAGTTGCTCCGACAACGTAGCCAATATTTTCAAAAGAAGCCCATTTTGAAGTAGTTTCAATCACGTGTCTGTATAAAGTTTTTCCATCAGCCTGCAAGTATTGGAAATCTTTAGAGCCTTTATTTGAAGTTAGACCAAGTACAAATACCATCTTATTTTCATAGCTTAGGAACGGTTCTACAGAGTCGCTACCCATGTAAGGGTGTACTGTTATAGAATCTGCATTAAAATGTTCGAAGCAAGATTTAGCATACGCTTTTGAAGTATTTCCTATGTCGCCGCGTTTTGCATCAGCAACGACAAAACTTTCTTCAGGAATGAGTTCCATAGTTCTTTCTAATACTTCAAAACCTTTGATGCCGTATTGCTCGTAAAATGCATAATTGATTTTAAAAGCAGGTGCAATATCTTTAGTTGCATCAATAATGGCTTTGTTAAATTCTACCATACCTGCGAAATCTTTTGAAATTCCATCAGGTAATTTGCTTATATCAGTATCTAAGCCTACGCACAAAATCGAATTAGTCTTTTCAATCGCTAGTTTTAGTTTTTCAAAGGCTTTCATAATTCCTCATTATATAGATTTTTTAAATTGCTGATATTTATCTGTAAATAAATTATCTTCAGTAGGATCGCCGATATTATTATTTTTGATCATTTCGTCTACTTTTTGGATTCTTTCTTCCGGCATAGGGTGAGTAGAAAGTAGTTTTTCAAGAAAATTGCTGGAACTTCCGCCATTTTCATTGATTTTATCAAAGAATAATTTTATTCCTGCCGGATACCATTTACTTGTTTTCAAATATTTAAAAGCGTACTCATCAGCTTCGAATTCATCTGCCTGACTGTTCTGCATAAAAGCAACATTTGTAAGTATGCCTGCAGCTAATTCAGAAGTTGCAGCCGGATCGCTGCCCAAAATTAGACCAAGTAGAAACTCCGCACCATAAGCTTTTGTTAGTCTTTTAGTAGAGTGTCTTCTTTCCGCATGAGCTATTTCATGAGCCATTACGCCTGCAAGAGTTGCTTCATTATCTAAAAACTTAAGCAATCCTGTGTATACATATAAATAGCCACCAGGAGCGGCAAAGGCGTTAACCACGTCATCTCTGTCAATGAGAGTAACAGTGTAAGCAAATTTGTCTGCATAATCAATTTCAGGAGATTGAATAATTAAATCAACCATATCCTGAACATATTTAGTAGCAGCGCTGTTATTCAAAATAGGGTATTCATCAGGATTATTTCTAATCTCAGTATCAAGATCCTGCCCAAGTTTAATATCATCGCTGGTAGAAAAGATATTAATCTTTGTGATATCACCATCATCAGAGCAGGAGCCAAGTACCAGCATCATGAATGACAAAAGTAATATCTTCGATTTAAGCATTGTTTTATACATTTTTGTATCCTTATGATTTTTATTTTTATAGTTTTCTATGATAGTAAGAAAATCAAAAATTCCCCTTCTTTTCAAGAAGGGGTGCCCGAAGGGCGGGGTAGTTAGGAACTTGAGTTAAAACACTACCCTAGCAAATTAGGTAAAGTTATTAATAATATATTCTTCTAGGTGTCTGAAAACTCCGTTTGTATTGTTTATAACATCGGAATCGCTAACTCTCCAAATATGCAAACCGTAAGATTTTAGAATTATTTCTCTGTTCCTATCATAATCGTATTTTTCATTTGTGTGGCTATTGCCGTCAATTTCAATAGCTAAACCTATTTTTTTTATGTAAAAATCAACAATAAAATTGCCAATAATTTTCTGTCTATCGAAATCTAGACTAAGTATTTGCTTGTTTTTTACATGATTCCAAAAAATAACCTCAGCTAAGTTCCCTGCCTTTCTGAGTGCTCTGGCTTTTGATCTAAGAGCAGTGTTAACTGTGAAATTGGTTTTGCTCTTTTTGAATGATAATTTTTTAGAATCAGCCATGGATCAATTCCAAGATTTATCTCAAAATTGTGTAAACGTCTCCAACTACCCCGTCATGCTAAGCATGCCACCCCTTCTTAGGAAGAAGGGGAATAAACGCAACTACTTATTTACTAAGCACAGTCGAATGGAAGTAAAGAAGTTCCATACAGTAGTCAATTGCAATGTACCCAAAAGATAATAAACCAAATAATAATTTCATTTACAAATTATTTAAACCATACTTTTCAGGAAATATGACTTTAGTCAACACCAAGCCTTCAGGTGGAGCAACTGTTAATTGTAGTGCGCGGTCAGATCGTTCAAAAGCGTTTAATAGATCTTTTTTTGTGAGTTTGCCTCGAGCTACTACCAAGCTTGCTCCTACAATCAGGCGCACCATACTATACACAAAACGGTTTGCAGCAATATCAAGTCTGTATTCTGATTCTGAAATTTTATGCCATTGGCATTTCGTTACATTACAGATGTATTGTGTTTTAGTGGGGTTATATTTCGAAAATGGAGTAAAATCTTTTTCACCTAAGAATATATCCTGTAATTCGAATAGCATGTCCGGGTTTATCGGGTATTTATAGAACGCATGGAATCTGTGTTTAAATACCGAATCTTTTAGAACAAGATTATAGGAATACTCTCTTGAGATAGCATGAAATCTAGGGTGAAAATCCTGTTCAGTTATCTTTGCACCATTAATTCGTATGTCTTTAGGCAAGCGGGTGTTAAAAGCAGTTATAATTTTATCGTCTGGAATAGAGAAGTTTTCGTCCAGTGTTATAGTAGCAACCTGCCCGGAGGCATGAACACCTGCATCTGTTCTACCTGAGCCCTTTGTTCTGTAATTTGTTCCGGTAAGCTTTAGCACAGCTTGTTCTATCTCACCTTGGACAGAACGCACATTAGGCTGGAACTGCCATCCTGCAAAATTAGTACCATCGTATTCTATCTTTAAAACAAGTTTTCGCATTTTATCCTCTTATGATATATGCGAATATATGGATTTTTTAGGGAATGTTTAGGAGGAGAGTAAGCGGTCATTTCTATACTTAACTAAATCTATAACTTTAATCCCATAACAGTTTGCATAATCAGATAGTTTAGAATCAGATGTAACTAAAAACTCAGCTTGTTTTGATAACTCCAGAATCTTTAAATCAGTAAGCCCAATTTCTTGGAATAATTCCATATTTGAATTAATTATTAGGCTTTCTATATATTCTTCACTTGATTTGTTGATAAATTTTAAAAATGTCAAAGCATAAGCCCTTCTATAGTCTCCTTTAAACCTATTTAGTAGATTATCAGCTTCAGTTAGAATATTGGGTAAAGTCACTGTTTCTTTGTTATGTAACAGTCTTTGTAGATAAAAGAAATCATCTTTTTCGTAAATACCTGTCTTCTCATGAGTTTCTACCAAAGATGGATTCATCAGTCCTAAGATATATACTACTAGTGCATTTGAGTCTATGACAACCATCAGGATTTAAACATATATAATCCAACAACATTTTTATCCTTATCAATTCTGATTTGCTTATAAATTCTTTCGTATTTGCCTGTGATGGCAATTAAACTATCTTCTTTCATTTTGTCTTCGATTACAAATGAAATAACAACTAAATTATCTGTACCATCTTTTTCGACTTGCTCCAATCTTATATCATATATTTCTTTGTCATAAGAATCTTTTACAGCCTCAGAAGCAATGCCAAATAGTTCTTTGAAATTCATGTATCTCTCCTTTAATTATGTTATTCAATATACGCATTTTGTATTATTAATGGAAGTTTATTTTAAATGAATCTATGCAACTATCTATTTCATTAGTCAAACCATCATAATTTTTTCCCATTCCTACATTTAAACTTATTCTTATCCTCAAAAAAATGTATCTTTGTATTAGTATTCATAGATATTGAAAAAATTGAACTATGCAAAACTTAACACGTGATAGAGCAAATGAAATAATTAACAACGCCGGCTGCAAAAAAATTGCTGTTATTGGCGATGTTATGCTGGATAGATACTTCTGGGGCGGTGTGAGCCGAATTTCTCCTGAAGCACCTGTTCCTGTTGTTGATGTTGAAAAAGAAACTTACCACCTGGGTGGTGCGGCAAATGTTGCTAAAAACCTAAGTTCACTTGGTATGCAACCGCTTTTATGTGGTGTGCTTGGAAATGATAATTCAGGTCATGCTTTCATAGAAATATGCGAAAAGATTGGTCTGGATGTCACAGGTTTATATCTTGATGATTCAAGACCAACTACTGTGAAAACCCGCATATTTGGGAATAATCAGCAGTTAATAAGATTGGATCGCGAAGTAAGAGATGATCTTTCTGATGAAGGCGAAAATTTTATTCTGCAATTGCTTGATAAAACTAAAGGTCTTGCAGGTATTATTTTCGAAGATTATAATAAAGGTACTATCTCCGAAGGTCTTATAAGAGAAGTAATTTCCAGAGCGAAACAGCATAAAGTGCCTGTTTTTGTTGATCCGAAGTTTGCTAACTTCTTTACTTATAAAGGTGTAACAGTATTTAAACCAAATAGAAAAGAAGCAAAAGAAGCTTTAAATATAGATATAAACTCAAGACAGGATGTTCAAAAAGCAGGTAAAATGCTTTTAGATAAATTGGACAGTGAAAACATTTTATTGACTCTCGGAAAAGACGGTATGATGCTTTTCGAGAAAAACGGAGATATTTCTTCTGTTCCAACTCGCGCTAAAAATGTAGCAGATGTTTCAGGCGCAGGTGATACTGCAATTGCCACGTTAGCCGCTGCTATTGCAGGCGATGCAAATATCAAAGAAGCTGCTGCCTTGGCAAACTTTGCTTCAGGTGTAGTATGCGAGCAACCTGGTATAGTGTCAATCAAAATAGATGAATTATTAGAAACAGTAGAAAAAAATGGTGTAAATGCTGATAAGTAGAGAAACATTAACGACTGTCTGCAAAGAACTAAAACAAAGCGGAAAAAAGGTAGTTTTTACAAATGGTTGCTTCGATATTCTTCATATCGGGCATGTGACGTATTTGGAAAAAGCTGCCAGACTTGGCGATGTTTTAGTTTTAGGACTAAATAGCGATGCTTCAGTTTCTGCACTCAAAGGGCCAAGTCGTCCGGTGAATAAAGAAGCTGATAGAGCAGGGGTGCTTTCAGCGTTGAAATTTGTTGATTATGTCACAGTTTTTGACGAAGATACGCCATTTGAACTGGTTTCTGCTATAATTCCTGATGTAATAGTCAAAGGTGGCGATTACACTCCGGAGACAATAGTCGGAGCTGATATTGTAACTCAAAACGGGGGAGAGGTCGCTGTTATTCCTCTGGTTGAAGGCAAATCTACCACTAATATTATAAAAAAGATAAACGAGTAAATGATCTCTGAAGTAAATATAGACAAAGAATTTACAGATTTAGAAATGCAGGATTCGGATTTTAAATTTTATGAATTTGATTCCTGTATTTTTAAAGACTGTGATTTTAGTAACTCAGATTTTAAGGGAGCTGATTTCAAAGATTGCCAATTCTTCAATTGCAATTTTAGCATGGTTGGATTTGAAAACACTTCATTTAAAGAGGTATTATTCAAAAACTGCAAAATGCTTGGAATCAACTTCCAATCAATAAATGATTTCCTTCTTTCATTTAAATTTGACCACTGCATACTTCGTATGTCTTCTTTCTTCAACTTGAATATCTCCGAAACAGAGTATATCAACTGTGATCTTAATGAAGTTGACTTTGTAAGTGCAAACCTAAGTAAATCTGTGTTTGACAGCTGCGATTTAAAAAAAGCAGTCTTTTCTCAGACAAATCTGGAAAAAGCGGATTTCACCACTTCTATAAATTTTGCTATTAACCCGGCAGAAAACAAGCTCAAAAAAGCTAAATTCTCTTCAGTAACATTAGGCGGCTTGCTTGCACATTTAGATATTGAAGTAGTGTAGAAAAAAATATATTTCATCTAAACAAATAAATTCTTGCATTGTATAGAAAAATATACTATATTGGCTAAGTTTATCTGGTGTGAAATAATAAAAGACAAAATGAAGAAAAAGAAGCAAATAATTTCAACAAATAAAGTCAAAATTGTAAATGCAATATAGACCGCCCATCATTTTTTTATGATGGGCTTTTTTTTTATCCGGTTTTATATAAGGAGATTTAAAATGTACGTTCACGAAACTATTAACTCTACAAATTATCATGTAGCTATGAAAGCAATGAGAGCATTTTTTGAAAAGAAAGGTTTTGTGGAAGTTGCTGCCCAACCTCGTCTCAGTATTTTAGCAGCTTGCGAAGACCCTACAACTATATCTTCTTTTAATTATTCCGGTCAGGTTTGGCCACTTAAACAAACAGGGCAGATGGATTTAGAAATCGAATTATTGAAAAATAAAGATTATGCAGGTGTTTTCTGTCAGTCAACTTCTTACAGACAAGAAGCGAACCCAATTCCGGGCAGACATGATCTTATTTTCCCGATGTTTGAGTTCGAAGCTCATGGTGGAATGGATGAGTTAATCAAAATGGAAATTGAGCTTTTGGAACACCTCGGATTTAAAAAAGAAGGCGATACCGAAGCTAAAGGAAATTTTGCTCCAAAATCTGAATACTTGCAATATGACTATGACTATCTAGCAGAGATATATAATGTTAAAGAGCTTAAAGCTGAGCACGAAACAAAAATGAATGATGAAATAAGTCCGGTTGTATTCATTAAAAATTTCCCTGAACATACTTCCCCATTCTGGAATATGAAACGTAATGACACAGGTTCTCACTCAAATAAAGTAGACGTGATTTTGCACGGTATGGAAACAATTGGTAGCGCTGAAAGAGAAATTGATGCGCAAATTATGAGCGACAGATTTCACACTATTTCAGATGGTGAATATGCAGAACTTCTTTACTCTCAATTTGGAAAAGACAGAGTTCAGAAAGAACTTGATTCATTCTTAAGCTTAGAGATGTCTCCAAGATTTGGTGGCGGAATCGGTGTGACAAGAATGATTAGAGCCATGAAATTAGCAGGCATTATGGCATAAACTTATATAAAGATTTAGTATTAAAGTTAGGGATTTAATACTAAAATCAACAGGCGAAGCCCTAAATTCGCCTTTATTTTAATCAAACTTATCTAGTTTGAGATAGTTTCTCTATTTCCTGAATTTATCTACAATGTTACATTGCAACAGCAATGTATCTCTTCTTATTTTACCCGCTGCTCTCAAACTTTATAGCCCAAGAGCAGCAAGTTAAATATCAATTATTTCCACAAATCAACAACAACTCTGCCTTTTTGGCCGCCTTTAAGAATTGTATCAATTTCTACGCTAAGATCAGAAAGTCCTACTTCTTTAATCATAAAAGATAAGTCGACTTTCCATTCTTCTGATAAATTCATCCAGATTACTCGGCGAATATCCATCGGTGTGGAAGCAGAAGAAATGCCCTGAACTGTGATGTTTCTCAGTAAAAACGGAATAACAGAAATATTTAAATCATTTGATTCTACATTCCCCATAACAGTAACACAGCCTCTATCCTTTGTAGATCTGATTACAGTAGCTAGAGTTTTACCACCAACTGTGTCAATAGCTCCGTTCCATCTGCCTGAAAGAAGTGGGCGAGAAGATTCGTCATAAACTTCGCTTCTATCAATTAATTCAGGATTCCCCAGTTTAGAAAAGAACTCTTCGTCCTTTTTACCCGTAGAAGCTATAACTTTATAACCAAGTTTTGAAAGAATAGCTATACTAATACTGCCAACACCTCCGGATGCACCTGTTACTAAAACAGTATCTTCCGGTTTAATGTTATTTCTTTGAAGCTCATATACACTTGCCGCTGCAGTAAATCCGGCGGTTCCGTGCATCATGGCTTGTTTCAGTGATAAACCTGCAGGACGTGGTACAATCCATTCTGCCGGAACATTAATATATTGCCCAAATCCACCGTACGTGTTCATGCCAAGGTCGTAACCTGTTACAATTACTTCGTCACCTTGTTTCCATAAATCAGAATTGGATTCTTCAACTATACCTGCAGCATCAATGCCTGGTTGGAAAGGAAATTTTCTGGTTACTCCTTTATGTCCTGAAGCAGAAAGCGCATCTTTATAATTTAATGAAGAATATAAAACTCGTATAAGAACACCATTCTGCGGTAAATCTTTAGTTTCTAAAGTTTCTACTTTTCTTTCAAATTTCTTTTCTTCAACTTCTCGAATAAAGAGAGCTTTGTATTCAATATTTTTCACGTCTAATCCTCTTATTATAAATAAATATTCTATTAAATCGACCTAATTGTAATTCAAACAACTTTGCAATGAAAGTAGATAGCAAATTAGCAATTTTATTCTAAAATATAAAAATAGGAGCTGATAAATGATACTTAATAAAGTTATGGTTGTAGGTGCCGGAACAATGGGCAATGGTATTGCACATACTTTTGCTCAACATGGTTTTGAAGTAGTTCTTTTTGATATTTCAGAAGACGCATTGAACAAAGCCCTTGTTGTAATCGAAAAAAACCTTAATCGACAACTTAAAAAAGGCAACATTTCAACAGAAGACTTACAAAATATTTTACATAGAATTCAGATAACAACTGATTTGAATAAAGGTAAAGATTCTGATCTGGTTATAGAAGCTGCAACAGAAAAAAAAGATATAAAATTCAAGCTATTTAAAATGTTGGATGAAATAGTGAAGCCAGAAGCAATTCTTGCCAGCAACACTTCTACTATTTCTATCACTGAGATAGCTGCACAAACCAAAAGACCTGATAAAGTTATCGGAATGCACTTTATGAATCCTGTTCCGATGATGAAACTCGTTGAAATAATTCGAGGATTATCCACAGCGGATCAAGTTTATAGGGCAGTTGTGGATACTTCAATTACTCTACATAAAGTACCTGTTACTGCTAATGATTATCCGGGCTTTATCGCAAATAGAATTCTTATGCCATTTATCAATGAAGCAGTTTTTGCTCTTATGGAAAATGTTGGAACTGTAGATGGAATAGATGAAGTAGCAAAATTAGGATTTGCACACCCAATGGGGCCTTTGTTCTTAGCAGACCTGATCGGACTAGACACTACATTATCAATACTTGAAGTATTGCATAATGACTTGGGTGACAGTAAATATAGACCTGCACCACTGCTTAGAAAATTAGTTAGCGCAGGGCATTACGGCAGAAAGAGCGGCCGCGGTTTTTATGACTACGGTGGCGAAGCACCAACGCCGGTAGATTTCTCATTTAAAGCTAATCTGAAATAAAAGAATAAAATTTTACATTTATATAAGCGTTTATTTTAATAAATGCAATTCGATTCCGAAGGAGAAACACATGACTTATGCAAAACTAGATTCAGATAACAAGAACGTACTTTCGGCATACCAGGCAGAAACTAACGGCGAATATCTAAAAGCAATTGAATATTATAAAGAAGCATTAAATGATAATCCTGAATTAGGTATAGTATACAAACATATTGGTAACGTGTATTACAGATTGGGTTTGCTGGATCAGAGTGTGCAGTATCTCAAAAAAGCAATTGAAAAATTACCTCATTTCCCAACTGCTAAATACGAGTTGGCACTTGCTTACTACCGAATGGGTAAAATCAAAATATCCATTCAAGAGTTGGAGTCTGTACTTGAAATGGATTCTGAGTTTCTGATGGCGCATTACTGGCTGGGTATAATGAATTACCACAGAGGTGATTTACATGAAGCTAAAAAACACTATAAAGCTGTAATTGAAAATGCGCCTGAGTTTACAATAGCGTATTTCCATTTAGGTGTTACAAATCTAAGACTCGGGTTTTACGAAGAAGGAGCTGCGAGCCTGGAAAAAATGATTTTGAGAAATCCTGATAGCCCTTCTGCTTATGCGCTTTTGGGTGATGCATATATGAATTTAGGTAAAAATTATGATGCCAGAGTAGCTTATAAAAAAGCTTTAGAGCTTGATCCTGATGATGTAAAAGCTAAAAACGGCTTAGCTTTTGTTGAAGATTTCAAGGGTGTTAATTTCTAATTAGTAGAATAATATCACTAAAAGTTTTGGGACTGTCATTTGAATAAGAATTATATTTTACTTCCTATAATATCCTTGCTCGATTTTCAAAGACAGTCCCATTTTTGTATTAAATTGGAAAGATTATTTGAAATTCTAATTACAAATTGTGTTTACCTTTTTTAGTATTAGACCCAATAAGTTGTATTTTACTTATGAGACAGCCTCAATAATCAATATACTGAGGCACTTTTTTTTAAAAATATTATTGTCTGATGTTACAGCTTAGTTGAATGCGATAGCGTGATAGTGAGGAGTAAGTTGTACGACTATTTGCAAAATATACTTACTAACTAAAAAATTGCGCATATTTAAAACCAACTTTATCTAAATACAATACCACAATCAAACACTAAAACAGAAGATAACATTTTTTACCGAACACTATTTCAATATATTTGCAACTCATCCTGTATCGTAACGTATTAGAATTGTTTTTTCTAATTTAGGTTTTCGATATGAAAAACTTCCTTATTTTGATTGCTTTAATTATTATTGGCACTTTAAATCTACTGGCTCAGAAACAAAATACAGAAGACATGTATGAACCTGTACAGTATTATCCTTTATCTTTTAATATCAATTTTTTAACTGGATTGCCCAAAGGTGATTTTGAAGAAAGTTATGACAAAATTGGTTTTGGAATTGGGCTGAATTTGTTTTATAATATAGAAGATACTCCTCTTTATGTAGGAACTAAACTTGGTTGGATGCTATTTAATTATGATGATTATCAGACGCCGTTGAGTGTAGAATTTCCCAATGATTATGTTGACATTACTACAGATTATCAGATGTATGTGATTGATTTTGCTGTTAAAATAATGCCCGATTGGGGGCCAATAAGACCATATATGGAGTTTATTGCAGGTACTCATAATCTTTCAACCACGACTACCGCAGAATCGGTGAATTACAATAGTAGTTATAATGATATAGCTTCATCTACAGATGTCTCTGATTGGACTTTTAATTATGGCGTTGGTGGTGGATTGGCTTTTAATGTCTTTAGAGGCAAAGTTGAGGGCAATAAGGCTAGATTTTGGGAATTACTGGTTGATTTAAATGCAGAATATCTTTTAGGCGGAGAAGCTGAATATGCACTCTCTAAAACAGATATGGGAAACGAATTCCAATTGGAAACAGCAAAATCAAAAACTGATATGCTTTCTATAAAAATGGGTATGACTTTTAGATTTTAATCAATTATTGGGGCGATTATGATTACAAAGTTACAAATTGAAAAGTTTTTTGAATCAGACTATATTGCGGTTGCAGGAGTTTCCCGCGATGATAAAAAATTTAGCAATATTGTCTTCAGAGAGCTAAAAAGTAAAGGTAAAACTGTTTTACCTGTAAATCCTAATATGGAAACCTTTGAAGGGGAAAAATGCTTTTCTTCATTGGATACTCTTCCTGTTAATACCAAAAGCATTGTTATAGTAACAGGCAAAAAGCATACGGATCAAGTGTTTAAAGAAGCAGTTAATCGTGGTTTTGAAAATATTTGGATTCAAAATACTTCAGAAACAGATTTCATCTTAAAGAAAGTAGATAAAACTGAAGCTAATGTTATCTGTAAAGAATGCATTTTGATGCATTTAGAACCGGTTGGCGGAATCCACAAATTCCATCGTGGTATTAATAAGATCTTTGGTAAATATCCTAAATAAACAAACAACCCTTTACTTCGGAAAAAGTAAAGGGTATTTATTTGGGTCTGAATTTATATCAGTATTTCGAAATCTTACTTGTGACCACTGCAACCAGTGCTTTTGTGACCATGTTTAGTGTCGCAACCTTTTTTGCTACCTTCTGGGCAGCATGATTTTTTGTCTGCTTTTTTATCTGTGCAAGTGCCATCTTTTTTCTGAGTTTTGTCACAGCATGCAGCTTTTTTTTCAACTTTTTTATCAGCAGAAATAATTTCTGATTTTTTAACTGGTTTCATTTCGTCTTGAGCTGTCATAGTCATTGTGCCTGCACCAAACAAAAAGGCACCTAGCATAAGAGTCGCAAAAAATCTCTTCATCTTGATCTCCGGAAAAATTTGTTTAAAAAACTTTATAATCATTATTCACAAGTATCATGCCATAAGTTAAAACAGTGGATATTAGCAGAATTAAGCCAAATAAGTCAGTAATATCATCGACAATATTGTCGACAATGTAATTTTTGTAGGCAAAAAATTGTAAATATTGTAATCAAAATTGTTTGTATTGCAGACCAGATAGTAGTACTTTTACAAAATGGTATTGATATTGATACTAATAATGTTTTTGACTTTCCGGAGTTGGTTTTGAAATTAAAAATATTCGTGTTGCTACTGATAACTTTGGCTTTCTCTGAGCTAAAAGCAGGTCCATGGCAGATATATACAAACTATGAAGATGCCGGACTTAATGCTGCAAAAATGGAAGCATTAAAAACCAGCTTCGACACTTTAAAAAGTGATGCTTTTATGGTTATTAGAAATGGCAGAGTAGCTGCATCATGGGGTGATATTTACCGAAGATACATGCTCCACTCTCTCAGAAATAATCTAATCCATTCGCTTTATGGTTACTATGTGACCCAAGCCAAAATAGATACCAATCTCACTCTTGAGCAGCTTGGAGTAGATCGACTGGATAAACTTAGTGATCAGGAGAAAAAAGCAAAAATTATAGACTTGCTGGCAATGCGCTCAGGCGTATATTATGATGCAGCATATGAATCTCCAAGTGCAAGAGCTTCCAAACCTGCCAGAGATACTTTTCAGGTAGGTACTCATTTCTATATGAATAATTGGGACTCTAATGTACTTGGTCAGATATTGGAAACAGGCTTTAAAGAAGACTTTTTCAAAATCTTTATGAATAAAATTGCCCGTAATATAGGAATGCAGGATTTCCGGTTAATAGATGGGTATCATCACTGGGAAGTTAAGCAGTCATATTTTCCTGCTTTTCCTATGAAAATGTCTGCTCGTGATTTAGCCAGATTTGGAGTATTGTATCTAAATAAAGGGAAGTGGGGCGGACAAAGAGTATTCTCTGAAGAGTGGTATAATCTATCTACATATCCTCGAAGCACTGAGCTTGGTTCTTTTAGCCAGGTATTTTCAGGATGCGGTTTAATGTGGTGGCTTCCAAAAGGCGAACTTGCAAAGTACAATGCAATTGTGGCTGTTGGAGCGGGAGGACATTACCTCGCTGTGATTCCGGGTGCAGATATGGTAATAGTCAACAGAATGGATTCCTATGCAAATAAGGGGATGACTTATGTTGATTTTGAAAAAATGTGTCTGCAGGCGGTAAAAGCAATAGATAAAGATGCTAACCCTGATGCGCCGGTGGAATATTTACCGGATAATCCCAAAAAAATTGATATGGCAGAAATTAAAGAAGAAG
Organism: Kapaibacterium sp. (SeqCode); assembly: GCA_965140345.1. Classification (GTDB taxonomy): domain Bacteria; phylum Bacteroidota; class Ignavibacteria; order Kapaibacteriales; family UBA2268; genus JBFHIJ01. The sequence continues at coordinate 428,125 of OZ223200.1, read as the reverse complement.
ATTTGCAGAAATATATGGGCAATTACAGATTTGCTTGGGGCGATATGGCAATTAACAGAGAAGCAAATTTCCTGGTTATGGAAAGCCCAAATTGGGGAATTTATAGATTATTGCCTGTTTCTGATACCAAATTTATAATTGAAGATATGGAATCCCCTCTGGAATTTGAGTTTGACGAAAAAGGTGAAGTTCAGACTCTATCAATGAAATTAAGAAACGATCAGGTTGTTAAAGCATATAAAATGCCTGATGCTCAAGAAGACAAACAGGAAAATAAATGATAACCCCTGAAAATATATTGATGTTGTTTGGTTTGGGTTTGCTTTCCGGTTTCATAAATGTGATGGCAGGAGGTGGTTCTACTTTGCTGTTACCCGCGCTGATTTTTATGGGCATGGATGCGCCAATGGCAAACGGTACAAACAGAGTCGGTATTTTGTTGCAGAACCTGTCTGCCATAATCTCGTTCAAAAAAGAGAAATATTCAAATTTCAAAATAAGCTTAAGATTAGCACTAGCTACTTTGCCCGGAGCAATCACAGGTGCGCTTTTCGCCATAAATCTCAGCAACGAAGCTTTTAAAATCATACTTGGCATCGTTATGATAGGTGTGGTTATTTCTATGCTACTGCCACGGAAAAAGCTTGATTTAATAGCCAGTCCTGAAGGCAACAAAAGCTGGAAAGTATATATCGCTTTGTTTTTGATTGGATTCTATGGTGGTTTTATGCAGGTTGGAGTTGGCTTTTTGCTAATGGCAGCATTGTACTATCTATTGCGTCTTACACTGGACTATGTAAATATGCATAAAGTATTTATCGTATTCTTCTTTTCAATCCCATCACTTTTAATATTTGCACTAACAGGAAATGTAAACTGGGTTATAGGGCTTGCAATCGCAGCAGGCACATCTACAGGCGCCTGGATTTCAGCGAAACTGGCAGTCAAAAAAGGCGAAAAATTCATTCGAATAGTAATGATGATAGCAATTTTGATAATGTCTGTTAAACTCCTGGGTTTGGTGTAATCTGCTCATCCTCTGTTTATCAACTCTAGTTGCATCTTGTAGTAAAAGACATATTTCGCAAAAAAGTGTAATATTGTCTATTACAATCACATTCCTTAGGAATTCAAGTAGCAATATTAGATTAATCCAATTTAAAATTATTGAACATATATTAAATTACATTGTATATTAAAATGTTGGTATGGTAATATACTCTCAATAATTTATTGGATCAAAAGTATGAAATTTTATTTGCTTATAGCTGCTCTTGTTGCTGTATTTTTAATTACATCCTGCGAAGATGATGATAGTGTTGCTCCTATAGAGAAATCACAGATTATAATTTCACCTGAAACTATATCAATAAATGATAAAGATACTGCTTTTTTCTATTTATCATTGCAACCAGAGAGCTCTTATCATTGGGAAATCACTTCTAAGCCTGCATGGTTACACCTATCAGATATGGAAGGAAGTATCAGTGATAAAATCATTAAACTCAAAGCTACTGTTAATCCTGATATGTTACAGACAGGTTACTATTCTGGTATACTTTCTATTTTGACTGATGGGGCAGGTGTTTGTAAAGCGCAAATAGATGTCTACGTTCAGCAGTATCCGCAACCACTCTTTGCTCCTGAATTAATCCAATTTGACGGAGATGAAAGCGAAAAACAAATACTAGTTCTGAATAAAGGTAAAGGTGCTTTAAATGGAGTACTATCTGTTGCAGATAAGTGGATAAACTTATCACATTATAGTGTTTCGCTTGCACCGGATAAGAGCCAACACATTCAGGTATCAATTGATAAGAGAAATCTGGATATTGGTTCCATAGAAAGCAAAGTAACATTATATTACAATAACTATACTGATAGTTTGACACTGCCAATAACTGCTGATATTAAAGAGCATAAAGAAATTCTTATTCAGATGGATACATTACGATTCGATTTCAGTGATGAAATGAAAAGTTTCACGATACAAAACGTGGGAAATGTCGATTACCAATGGGTTTTAGAAAACTCAAATAAGGAATTGGAGTGTAATCAAGAATCAGGAACAATTTCAAAAGGCACGGCTTCAAAAATTAATGTGACAGTTGATAGAAGTAATTTAGTATCAGGCTATAATCACTTCAATCTTGTGATCAAAAATACCTTAGGTCTGGCAGTAAAGATACTTCCTGTCAGAGTTAAGCATTTTTTAGAGTCTAAATGGAGTCTTTCAGGTTATGTTGAGGATGCTGAGTATAGCAAATCGTTAGATAGATTAGTACTTGTGACTAGTCAGCCAAATGAGCTTAGGATATGTGATACAGAAAAACAGACAATGACGTCTGTACAATTAAGTAAAAAACCTTCATGCATATCTATTTCTCCAAATGGGAAATTTGCTGCAGTTGGTCATGATGCGGGTATTACATATTTTGATTTGGAAAACAAGAGTATAATTGCATTTCATGCAATAACAGCTGATTGTTTTGATATAGTATTGTCAGATGACAAATGGGCGTATGCTTCGCGTACAAATGGTAAAAATGGACTAGCTTGCATAAATTTGGAAACAGGTGAGGAGTATGATTCAGAAGGTAAAAATCCTGACGATGGAGAAACAATTAGACTCCACCCTTCAGGAAAGTACATTTATGCCGCTAATCAGGATTTACATCCTTCTGATATGAATAAATATGAAATAGTAGATGGTAAGGCAAAATATCTTTATAATTCTTCTTATCACGGAGAATATCCGATGGATGGTAACTTCTGGTATATTGATAATGGACAGCGTCTAATTACTAAAGGAAAAATTGCACTTAGAACTTCAGATTTAGAGAAGTATGATTTAAAATATGGTGGTTATCTGGAGCACGATGGTACATTAATTTCTCTGGATTATTCTTTCCATGTTGATAGAATTTGTGCAGTATTTGAGACCAGTAAAAATTATAACGAGAAAAATTCAAATGTAATTTCAATATTTCATGCAGCATATTTAACTTTTTCTAAAGATATAAAACTCCCTGATTTTGCAGTACCAGATGGGAACAGCAGTTTCACTTTTTACAAATCCGAGACAAAATTTTGTTTTTTCAACTCAGAAGGCAGCAAATTTATAGTAATTATGCAAGCAGAAGAAGGTTTCCCTTCTAAAGACAGGTGGGCAATATATACTAAGAGTTTTTAAAAAGATATGAGACTAACGAAGTGAGGCTTACTCAGATGAGTGAGCCTTTTTTTTACAAACAAAATCTCAAATTTTAGTATTTTCTCTGCATTGCACATTAATAATAAATTCCTTAAATTATAACACTTTTATTAACTCTATATCGAATTTATTTTTTATGAAATTAAAATCTATCTGGATTTATTTAGTTTTACTATTGTCTCTGATGCAAGGATGTGATCCGGAAGTAAAACATACTGTTGAGACAATCATTTCGAATCCACAGATTACAGTTTCTCCGCTACATCCTGCTTTCAGTGAAAAGGATACAGTGACTTTTACACTGTACCATCCAGGCTCAAATAAAATAAAATGGGAAGTCGCCTCAAAACCAAAATGGCTAATTCTTGATAGAGAATTTGGAGAGGTTAATAATGAAGGAGCAACAGTAAAGGCGACTGTACGCCAAGATTTAGTATTTTTGGATGAATATTCCGGTATTTTATCATTTGCATCTGCCGGTGCAGGTGTTTGTGAATCATCCCTGAATTTATTCGTGAGACTACACCCTGATCCATATTTTAATCCTTCTGAGTTGATATTCGAAGATGATGAAGATGTGAAGACAGTTGAAATCCTGAACAAAGGTAAAGGTGCATTGGTATATCACTTTGGTTTTCCTAAGAAAGACTGGTTTAATGTCGGTGAATATTATAACAATCTTTACCCACAAGAACATGCTGTTATTGAGATATCTATTGATAAAAGCAAGTTAGAACCAGGTTCTACCAACTCACTAATATATCTTTACTATAACAATTGGAAAGACAGTATAAGTCTGCCAATCACTGTACATACTTCTGAAGTAAAAGAGGTAGAGTTTTCTACTGACACTTTGTATCTATATTCAAAAGACAATTCGAGATCACTTATGTTTAATAATTTTGGTAATGTTGGATTTGATTGGATATTAGAGTCCTCCTCTCCCCATTTAATTTGTGAAACCAGTACTGGATTTATCAAAAAGGATGGTTTTGAAAATGTAGAAATAAAAATAGACAGAAATAATTTAGAGAATGGTGAGCATGATTTTTCACTAGCTTTAAAAGATAAAGATGGTAATTTGATTAATGCTATCCCGGTCTTAGTGAGAAATTTTGCTGAGTCCATAGAAGTAATTAAGGAAGATGTCATTGATGCCAAGTATAATAAATCAATAGATCGACTTATTATGATAACTCAGAATCCTAACACGCTTAAATTTTATAATATAGAAAATCACACAATTACAAATGTGAATCTTCCTCGCTCACCTAAATCCTTAGCATTTTCACAGGATGAAAAATATGCAGCTGTAGGCTATGAAGGAGCATTTTCATATTTCAATCTGGAAACTCAACAAGAAGAGATTTTTAAATACTTGCCATTTGATTGTTTTGATCAAGTAATTACTTCTAAAGGTAGAATAATATTCTCTACTTCATCTCAAGATAGATTTTCTTATTATTTTGATTTAAACCATAAAGTTTTAAATGTTCTGGACAGTAATGTAGCAATGCATAAGTTGAATTTATATTTGCATCCTTCTGAGCAGTTTTTACTTACTACTAAATTTAATTCTTCAAATGCAGCAATAACTAAATATGATATTTACGAAGATAGTCTAGTCATTGATTGGAAATGGACTAACAAAAATTATAGGACAAATGGTGAAATTTGGTTATTAGATGAAGGGAGACGAATTATTAGTGATGACGCTATTATATATGGATATGACTATGAAAATGAGTTGTATATGAGTTATAAAGGGAGCATCAAATTAGAAAGAGGAGAAGTTTTAAATCTTGATTATTCAGTTGCCCAAAAAAAAATATGTATTCTAGAGAATATTGATATCAAAATTCCAATTGATTATCGCCAAAAATCTAGAATTAGTATTCATGATTATGATTACTTGAGTAGAATTAAAACACTGGATTTGCCTCATTTCCCAATCAAAAAAGATTCAGATTCCTATGATTATTTAAGAACTTATGCAAAATTCTGTTTTTTTAATCGTAGTGGAAATAAGATAGTAACAATATTAAATACTGATTTGTATTCTCCATTGGAAGGCATATGGGGAATTTATACTACAGAGTACTAAAATTACACCTATTCTATTTTTTCTAACTCAATTTGATATAATATGAAAACATTACTAAATATCTTCTTTGTCATCATTTCAATATTTATGGTAGCTTGCGGTGGAGATGAAGATGAGAACAAAAATCCGGTAGCTCCGGAAACCAAATCACAAATTCAAATGGCGCCAAGTCAATTATCGATAACTGATCTTGATACAGCAACCTTCTATCTGAGTTTGCAAAATTCTGCAGCTAAAACTTGGAGAGTCAAAAATTATCCTAAATGGATATTACTATCTAAAACAAGTGGTGAAATAAATGATGACATAGTAGAATTAAAAGCTGTTGTCGATAAAAGTTATTCAAAGAAGGGGCAATATAGTGGACTTATCGAAATTGCCACAGATGATGCCGGTGAATGTCATTCACAAATTGAAGCTTTTGTTGGGTTGTATCCTGATCCATATTTACCGACAAGTGAAATTTATTTTGACAGTGTAAAAGTATATGATAAATTTATAACGATCATCAATAGGGGGGAGGCTCCTTTAAATGCAATTTTAATCCCCTCTGAAGATTGGATAAGATCAGGAGGGGCATTTTCTATTCCTCCTAATTCACAAAAAGATTATAAGATTCATATTGATCAATATATTTGGCTTCCTTACGGGATACAAAAAGCTGAAATAAAGTTATACTATAACAATTACAAAGATAGCCTTACTATAAGAGTGACTGCAAATATTGAAGAAATAAAAAAATTGAGGCCAAATGTTGATACTCTTAAATTTGATTTTGAAGATACTGAAAAAAAAATAGAAATCACAAACATTGGAAATACCAATTACCAGTGGACTTTTGCTTCTGATAACCCTGCTCTTAGTTGCTTCCCAAATTCAGGTAATATTGAAATCAAAGAAAAAGTTGAATTGACAGTTAGTATTGATAGAAATAAATGTCTGTCCGGATATTTAGATAATTTTATATATCTAATTGATCCAGCCAATGATACAATTTCCATTCCTCTAAGTATAAACCATTTTAAAGAAAATAAATTACTTATCGAAGGTGAGGTAGTAGACGCAACTTACAACAAAGCTACAGATCGACTTTTATTAGTTACAGAAGATCCAAACAAGTTACTGATAGTAAATATTAATGATTATGCCATAGAAGAGATTCCACTCAAATTCGTGCCAAATCGCTTGGCAGTCTCTAAAGATGGTCAATCATCTGTTGTTAGTCATGATGCTTATATAAGTTATTTTGATCTGAGTACTAAGCAGGAAACACATTTTTTTTCCCTACCATATGATGTTGGAGATATTGTTTTAGCGCAAAATGCTTGGACATATTTTGTGGCTACTTATAACTCTAATATAATGGGATATATAGATAAAAATAGAGATTCGATCAAACTAGTGCTACCTAATTATACAATCTACTCAAATATTATTTTACATCCGAATGATCAATTTATTTATTCAGATAAAGGTATTAAATATGATTTTCATGATGATACTCTGAAATATTTATATGAATATCCACATAAAAATACCCATGACATGCGTGGCAAAATCAGACTTATTACTGAAGATAAAAATATTATCTTGACCTCCAGCGGTGAATTATTTAAAACATCGGCAAATAAAGATGAAGATATGATTTATATCGCGAAGTTAGATTTAGATAACTACTCATCAGTATTTGAGGCATATTCATCTGAAATAAACAAATTTGCAGTTATAGAATATGATGGATCGATTCCTAGTGAAGAATATTCGGGTGATAAAGTTACACTTTTTGATGCTAATTCATACGCTAGGGAAAAATCTATACAGTTACCGTATTTTGGATATCTTGATGAACGTCAAAAATATCAGTTATCAAGATCAGAAGCTCGATATTGTTTTTTCAATAGAGATGGTTCCAAAATCATAACTTTGATGCATAGTAATGAAAATTATCCTGGAGATAGAATATGGGCAGTTTTCAAATCAGATCCTAAATAAAAGTTATCTTGAATATAAGATAGTTATAGAGTAAAGAGTGTTATTATTTAATTTAAAGCGGAAAACATGAAAAAGTTATATATTTTTTTGATATTTATTTTTCTTATTGTCTCTTGTGGCGAAGAAAAAGTTGAAAATACTATAAATGTAGTGACCAACTCTCAAATAAGTATCTCTCCGGATTATTTTGACGTTAATACTTTGGATACAGCTACTTTTACATTGAAACTTAGTAATCCCGGTAATTTTAAATGGCAGATTGAAAATCGTCCTAATTGGCTTATGGTCTCTCAAGAAAAAGGAACATTTACTGGAGATAGTCTGCAATTTCAAGCTATGATAGATCAGTCTCGCGCAAAGAACTCTAGAATATATCTTGATTCCTTTCTTATTGTTACTAATGGTGCAGGCAGTTGTCAAGCGGTAGTGTCTATTCTTAATGACAATATAACACCACCAGAAATAATACCTAAAGATATTTACTTCCCTGAGGACATCAGTTCTCAACTGATAACTTTTAGAAATCCTGATGATGATAATTCTTTAGGCTTTTATCTGTGGTCAGATGTGGAGTGGATTGATATTAATTCTGCTGTTTCTTGTTATCTAAAAAAAGGTGGAGAATGTCGATATAATCTAAAAATTGATAAAAGTAGATTGCCCGTAGGTCAGGCATCTGCCAAGATAGCAGTAATCTATGGCGGTCTTACTAAAGTTGATACTATGTTTATAAATATTAGAGCAGATGTTCCAAAATCAAGTTTGGCCTCATTCAACACTGATACTTTATTATTTATGAATCACGAAGATTCAAAGTTCTTCTATGTCAAAAACTTGGGCAATTCTGTATTCGACTTTGACATGGATAATACATATTCTGAGATCAATTTCTCTCCTAGTAGTGGTGCCATTGCTGTAGGTGATTCAGTCAAAGTTAAAGTGGTCCTTAATAGAGGGCAGATAAAAGAAGGTATACATGCTTACAGAATACCAATGTCAGGTTTAGATGGTGAACCAGTAGATAACATAGTACTTCAAGTTGAAAATTATAAAGGTAGGGTAATTAATGTGGATTGCTATGTTAATGATGCTGTTTATAATAAACATACAGATGAACTTATATTGATTACTGAAAATCCAAATGAGCTTAGAATATATAATTTGAATGATAATAATTACAAAAAAATTGTTTTGGAAAGAAATTTCTCGAACTTAGCCATTTCTCCAAATGGAAAACGAGTAGCTATAGGTGGATATAAAAAAATTGTCTACTATGAATTATATCCTTTGAAGCATATTGTAACTAAAAGTGTGTCTGAGGAGTGTTCTGATATAGTAATAAGTGATAATGATTGGGCTTTTGTGTCACCTCAATCAGGTGATATATTTGGATATAATTTTACTACGGATGTAAAAGCAAATTTTGAGCGCGTATCTGCTACATATCAATCAACTCTATCACTTTTACCGGATGGTAAGCATCTCGTATGTGGATATCAAAATAAAGAATTTCTTATGTATGATGTTAGTAATGAATACCCAAAATATATTTACAAATCTCCAAGAAATGAAGTCAAAGAAGGAGGTAATAAATTTTGGATTACGGAAGATGGTTCGAAACTTATAACTGCGAGAGGCAATATCCATGAAATATCTAATGAAGCAGCAGCTGATTTTCTTAGGATAGGCTCTTTGGGAGCAAGTCAAAATGTTATTGCTATGGATTACTCAGCTAGGATTGATAAATTCTGTGCTGGGTTAGCAAATGATTACGTTGATAATGAATATATTGCAGATAAACTTTCTATATTCAATGGTAGTACATTTGAATTAGAGGAACAAATTGTAACTCCTAAAAAACTTGTATTGAAAAAATATGATGGTAAAGTATTTGAAAAAAGTCCTATAAAGTGTTGTTTCTTTAATTCATCAGGCAATCAAATTGTATCTGTTTCAAGAGGAAGGTACAGTATTTATCATAATTATGAATTTATAATCTATGTTAGAGATTTATAGTGCAAATGTAGTGGTAAGTTATTATTGCCCATATAATTGTATGGGCATTATGGGAACAGCAGTTTCACTTTTTACAAATCCGGGACAAAATTTTGTTTTTTCAACTCAGAAGGCAGTAAATTTATAGTAATTATGCAAGCAGAAGAAGGTTTCCCTTCTAAAGACAGGTGGGCAATATGTACTAATAGTTTTTAAAAAGATATTAGACTAACGAAGTGAGGCTTACTCAGATGAGTGAGCTTCTTTTTTACAAACAAAATCTCAAATTTTAGTATTTTCTCTGCATTGCATATTAATAATAAATTCCTTAAATTATAGCACTTTTATTAACTCTATATCGAATTTGTTTTTTTATGAAATTAAAATCTATCTGGATTTATTTAGTTTTACTATTGTCTCTGATGCAAGGATGTGATCCGGAAGTAAAACATTCTGTTGAGACAATAATAACTGATCCACAAATCACAGTTTATCCCACAAATCCTGCTTTCAGCGAAAGAGATACCATAAACTTTCAGCTATTTTGCCAGGGTGCAGATAAAGTAAAATGGGAAGTTGTTTCAAAACCAAAATGGCTCATTCTAGATTATGAATTTGGCGAAGTAAATAATGAAGGAGCAATAGTAAAAGCGACTGTTAGACAAGATCTGGTTCAGCAAGGAGATTATTTTGGTGATATTTCTTTTGCTTCAGAGGGTGCAGGAGTCTGTGAGGCATCGCTTGCATTGTTTGCTGCAAAATACCCTGATCCATATTTTAACCCTTCAGAATTGATATTTAATGAAGATGAAAATGAGAAGACCATAGAATTGTTAAATAAAGGCGAAGGTGCTCTTGTTTACGGTTTTGGAATGCCTACGGAAAATTGGATTGATATAGCTTCCTTTGATTCTTATGTTTATCCTCAGGGGCATAGAATACTTCAAGTTTCGGTAAATAAACAAAATTTAGAGCCGGGAACTAAAGAGTCCAACATCATATTCTACTTTAATAACTACAAAGATAGCTTAAATATCCCTATCACAGTTCATATACCTGAAATTAGAGAAGTTGAATTTGCCTCTGATACTTTATTTCTTTATTCTAAAGATGAATCTAAAGTTCTAATGTTTAATAATACTGGTAATCTAGGATTTGATTGGGTATTAGAGTCATCGTCGCCGCAATTAATCTGCGAAACCACAACAGGGTCTATCAAGAAAAATGATTTTGCCACTGTAAAAATCAAAGTGGATAGGAAAAATCTACAAGATGGTGAACATAACTTTACGCTTACTTTGAAAGATAAAGACGGAAATTTTATCAATTCAATTCCTGTTTTTGTTAGAAATTTTACAGAGTCTATCAATGAAATAGATGGAGATATTGTAGATGCTAAATATAATAAATCCTTAGATCGCTTGATTATTATAACTCAGTCTCCTGATGAACTCCAAGTTTACAATATTGATAATCATACGATTACAAAACACAATCTTTCTCATATTCCTAAATCTCTGGCACTCTCTGCCGACGGAAAGTTTGCTGCTGTTGGCTATGAAGGAGGATTTTCTTATATAAATTTGGAAACAAATAAAGAAGAATTGTACTATGATTTGCCTTTTGATTGTTATGACCTGGTTATAACTTCCGAAGGTAGAATATTCTTTTCTATTTCTTCTGAAATCTTTCAGATTTACTACTTTGATATAAAAAGTAAAACTTTAGATAAGTATGGTATCCATCAAGATTTATACAAAGTTAAATTATATTTGCATCCTTCTGAGAAGTATTTGTTTGCAACTCGTCCAATGTCTTCCAATGTAGGCATTGCTAAATATAATTTTGAAAACAACAGTTTAGTATACGATTATAAGTGGACCTCGGAAAGGTATTTAGCAGAAGGTAAAATCTGGTTTTTGGATGACGGTAAACGTATGGTTACTGATACAAAGACAATTTATGATTATGACTATGAAAAAGAATTCTACCTGTCGTACAAAGGGCATTTAAATATAGAAAAGTCAGATATACTATCTCTTGACTATTCTGTGAGTCAACAAAAGGTGTGTTTAATAGATGAAGTCAATATTTTATTTTTAAATTCCTGGCAAAGTAAATCTGTAATCGGAATCCATGATTATAATTATTTGAGTAGGATAAAAATACTGGATTTGCCTCATTTTGCAACATCCAAAAAGTATAATGAGTACGATTATGTACAAGCTTATGCACAATACTGTTTTTTCAATAGCAGTGGGAATAAAATCGTTTCAATTTTAAATTCCAACTATAATAAACCTTCTGAAGGTAGATGGGGAATTTACGTTACAAAATATTAAACGACCTTTTTTAAAATTTATAACTCATACAGATAAAGAAATGAAAACATTATTTGATAAAATTTTGATTGTTATACTAGTCTTACTTGTATCTTGCGGAGGCGAGGAAGAAAATAATAACACTCCTGTTGTACCAGATATTAAATCTCAAATCCAGATGACTCCGAGCAAGGTATTAATAACAGATCTTGATACAGCGACGTTCTATTTGAGTCTACAGAACTCATCAGCAATAACCTGGCGAGTAATAAATTGTCCAAAATGGTTGTTGCTATCTAAGACTAGCGGTAATATCGATAAAGGAATAGTAGAATTAAAGGGTGTAGTTGATAAAAGCTATACGAAGAAAGGACATGTTGTAGGTATGCTAGAAGTCTCAACAGATAATGCAGGAGAATGTCATTCAAGAATTGAAGCCTATATAGGTCAGTACCCTGATCCATATCTACCAAAAAGTGAAATCTTCATAGATAGTACTAAAGCTTTTAATTCTTTCACGATAATTAACAGAGGAGATGCTCCTCTCAATGCAACTATTATTGCTTCTGATAATTGGATAATTACAGATGGCCAGATTTCTGTCCCACCAAATACAGAAGAAAAGCTTGGTATTTATGTTAATCAAGGGATTTGGCTCCCAATGGGCGTCCTGGAAGGTAATGTTAAATTGTATTATAATAATTACAAAGATAGCATTACTGTCAGAGTTACTGCTAATATTGAAGAGATAACAAAATTGCGAGCTAATCAGTATACCCTCAATTTCGACTTTGATGACCTGCATAAAAATATAGAGATAACTAACATAGGAAATTCCAATTACCAGTGGACTTTTGCTTCAGATAATCCTGCAGTAAGTTGCTTCCCAAATTCTGGAAATTTGAAAATCAATGAGAAAATAGAGCTTCAGATTGATGTCGACAGAAATAAATGTTTGTCCGGATATCTAAATAATTTTATTTATATCATTGATCCAAATAATGATACTACTCTATCTATACCTATCAAAATAAATCATTATCGGGAAGATAAATTATTAATTGAAGGGAATGTAGTAGATGCCATATACAACAAAGCAACAGATAGACTTATTTGTGTTATAGAACAACCGAATAAATTGTTGATTATTGATATTAATGATGATTCTGTTGAAGATATTCCACTAAAGGTAGTTCCTAATTGTCTTTCAGTGACCAAAAATGGTAAATATGCTGCTGTTGGTCATGACGCTTATATAAGCTATATAAATCTTAGTACAAAACTTGAAACAGACTTTATCTCAGTGCCTTATAATATTGGGAATGTAGTTCTAGCTCCAAATGCCTGGACTTACTTTGTTGATAATTTAAACAATCATGAATATCTGGGATGTATAGATGCTAATAAAGATAATATTAAAACACTCAAGACTACTTCTAGCAGAGAATCTAGTATAATTTTGCATCCGAGTAATCAATATATTTATACTAATACCGGTTCAAAATATGATATTCGAGAAGATACGCTTAAATTTTTGTACAGTTACCCACGAAATCAGGGCTATGATTGGGAAGGGAGTGGCGTTATAATAACTTCAGATAAAAATACAATTGTTACTAATAGTGGTCAGATATATAAATTATCTGATAAAGAAGCAGAGGATATGACATACATCGGGAAAATTTATTTTGAAGATGACTTAGAGTGGCTTACTTATTCGAGTGAAACTAATAAATTTGCCGGACTTGAAAATAATTATTACCTCACTATGGAAAGGAATGTGAGTGATATAATGACTATACACGATGCAACATCATATTCTAAGTTAGAATCAATTTCACTTCCTTACTTTGGATATCTTAATGCGCAGCAAGAATATCAGTTATCAAGGTCAGCATCCAAATATTGTTTCTTCAATAAATATGGTACCAAAATCATTACTCTAATGCATACAACCAGCATTTTCCCCGGAAAAAAAATATGGGGCGTCTATTCAGCTGAGTTATAACATTAAAGGATCAATCTTTTAATGTTGACTAGGTCAGAAAAAAGTTTTTAATAATTTTTACAGAATCAAAATGAAATATTTATATATATTTTTAGTGTCCTTTTTCTTTATTGTCGCTTGTAGTGAGGAAAAAGTAGAAAATACAGTTAACGTATTGACTAGTTCTCAGATTAGTATATCTCCTCAAGAGATAGAAATATCATATGCAGATACGGCAACTTTTACTCTGAAGCTTAGTAATCCCGGAAATTATAATTGGCATATTGCAAACCGTCCGCCATGGCTAATGGTCTCGCAAGAAAATGGAACATTTACTGGTGATAGTATGCAATTTCAAGCTATGGTAGATTTTTCGCGTACACAAAATTCTATATTCTCAAATGATTCTTTCTCGATAGTAACAAATGGTGCGGGTAGTTGCCAGTCACTAGTTTTCCTCTCTGCGGAAGAATACGTTCGCCCTAAAATTCAATCTGATGAAATTTATTTTCCATCAGGTGTAAGCTCACAGCTTGTAACTTTCTATAATCCAAGTTATATATATCGAGTAACTTTGTCTCTGAGAACAGATGAGGACTGGATAATAACTGAAGGTAGTAAATATTATATAATTCCGGAAGGTGGTGAGCAAAGATATAAACTCAAAATAGACAAAAGCAAGCTACCTGAAGGTGAGGCTCACGGAAAAGTTACCGTGATTTTTGGTGGTTTGACCTGGAAAGATTCTTTATTTTTACCTGTTAGAGTTGATATTCCATAATTCATCCCATTCAAATTACTATAGTCACTTTAAATCCTTTTCTTAATGTGTCAATTCTATTTTTTGATATAGCAGTGCCCATATAATTGTATGGGCATTTTTGATTTTTTTCATCACTTTTCTTTTCCGCACTTATTTCCTATTTTATTAAAATGAAAAAAACAATCATAATAGTAATGATGATTGCCATTTTGATTATGTCAGTTAAGCTCCTGGGTCTGGTGTAGATAATTTTATTAAGATATCTGATAGTAATCCTATTATTATAGTATTTGATAGTATTTTATCAATTGCTATACATATATTTTTTACCTATCTTTGATTTTACTTATTTGTATAGATTAAGGATTAGATTTATGAAGTATTATTATTTGCTATTTATATTAATTGGAACATTGTTTTTTGCAGCTTGTGGTGATGATGATGACAATTCCGTATCTCCTGTTGTAGAATCTCAGATTCTAATTGCTCCGGCACAAATTGCGGCTAATGACAGAGACACTATTACTTTTTTCCTCTCCACTCAGCCTAAAAGCTCTCACACTTGGAAAGTAACATCTAAGCCTAAATGGTTGAATCTTTCTCAGGAAGAAGGAAAAATATCAGAAAACATGATTGAAATAAAAGGTACTATAAATACTGAAATAGTTCAGGCAGGACATCTTTCAGGTGTTTTATCTATTATGTCTGATGGAGCCGGTATATGCTCATCTCAAATAGAAGTTTTTGTCAATCAATATCCTGATCCTGTGTTCGATCCGGAATCAATCCACTTTACTGAGCAACAAATGCAACAATATTTTACTATCAGGAATAAAGGTAAAGGTGTATTATCCGGAAGTATATTTTCCAGAGATGAATGGATTGTTTTAAGCTCCAATAATCTAAATATATACCCTTCAGATAGCCGAGATATTGCTGTTTACGTTGACAGAACAAATCAACCTATAGGAACACTCGAAGGTGAGTTAATAATGTACTATAACAATTATGAAGATAGTACTAAAATTAAAGTTACTGCAGAAGTTCCGGAAATTGAACAAGCAGTGCCAGGACTAGATACTTTATATTTTAATATCAATGAAACAACAAAGTCATTTTACCTGAAAAATGTCGGAAATACACAATTTAATTATTCTATAGGAAATGAATCTAAAGCATTGGAGTGTAGTCCTAATTCAGGCAGTATTTCAGTTAGCGATTCTGTTAAAATAGATGTAAATGTTATAACTAGCAAGCTCGTATCAGGTGTAAATAATTTCAATTTAGAAATCAAAAATTCTCAAAATTATACTGTATCTAACTTACCTGTAAAAGTTATCCATGTAGATAAATCCAAATGGATGATAGAAGGGGAAGTAATTGACGCAGAATATAATGACAAATTAGAAAAACTACTAATTCTAACTGCAGATCCGCATAAATTGCTTATCTGCAATACAGAAAATAAGACAATGGAATCTATCCAAATTAATAAAACGCCAAAATGTTTATCTGTTTCTCCTAATGGTAAATATGCAGTGGTAGGTCATAATGCCGCTGTCAGTTACTTGGATTTAAATAATAAATCAGAATTGGGATTTTATACTGTTTCTGTTGATTGTTATGATATCGTAATGTCTGATAGAAAATGGGCATATTTTACATCTAGTGAAAACTATAATGATGGAGTGTTTGGTATAGATCTTTCCACTGGACTAGAAAAAACTCAAAATGGTGGAAGTTATTATTCGCAAGGAATGGTAAAATTAGATCCAACTGGTAAGTACCTCCTAACTAACCAAGGCTCGTCGTCATCAAATATATATAAATATGATGTAAGTACAGATTCGATAAAATATCTTTATAGCAGTAATTACGGTCAAAATGTCAACACAGGTGGAGATTTTTGGTTTAGTGAAAATGGAGAAAGAATTTTTACCAGGTCTAAAAATGTATATAGACTATCTACTTCACAAGAACATGACTTTAAATACGCAGGAGTCTTAGAAGGCACTGGTACGATTAACTGTGTTGATCATTCCTCTGAAACTAATAAGATTTGTGCGGCATTTGCTACAAATGATTATTACTCTCCAAAATTAGCTGAGAAATTAAGAATATTTGATGCAAATTATCTGAATTTTGAAAAAGAAATAAACCTTCCGAAGTTCTCTATTCCAGATGGGAACAATGGATATAAGTTTTTCAGACCTGATGCAAAATATTGCTTCTTTAACTCTGATGGTACTAAGTATATTGTTGTGATGCAAGCTGAAGAAGGTATGCCTACAGCAGAAACTTGGGCAATCTTCTCAAGTGATATGTAATAATTATAGTATGCTCTAATAATTATATATAAGTGCCCATATTTTTATGGGCACTTTTATTTTATCAACCATCCTCTTTTCTTTTCCCCACTTATTTCCTATTTTACCAACATGAAAAAAGCAATCATAATAGTAATAGCTGCACTTGCGCTGTTTTTTCTTCTGGACTTAGCGTTTCCGTTTCGTCCGACGAAGGACTATTCTACTACTGTTTATGATGCTAACGGATATGTGCTTGCTACTTTTCTGAATACAGGTGATAAATGGAGACTGCAAGCTGAACTTGATGATATCTCTGAGGATTTTATCCGTGCTATTCTGGAAAAGGAAGATGATGCTTTTTATTACCATTTCGGATTTAACCCGTTTGCAGTGCTACGAGCTGCCTACCAAAATGTAACTTCAGGTGAGATTGTTTCCGGTGCTTCTACTATTACTATGCAGTTGGCAAGACTTCTTGAACCAAAAGATCGTACTTTTTTGAATAAAATAATCGAAGTCTTTCGTGCTGTTCAGTTGGAAGTGCATTATTCCAAAGAAGAGATACTGACAATGTATCTGAATCGCATTCCTTTTGGCGGAAATGTGGAAGGTGTGAAATCTGCATCTTTGTTTTTTCTTGGTAAGTCGCCGAAAGATCTGTCTTTAGCGGAATCTGTCTGCCTTTCCTTTATTCCAAATAATCCGAATAAATTTAAAATTGGCAGGAATAATTCAGCTATAAATGAAGAAAAGAAATTCTGGCTTGATTATCATTTAGAAAATGGTACTTTTTCTGCTTCAAGAATCAAGACAGCACAAAATGAAGAATTTAACTCTATCCGTCGTGAGCGCCCAAAATATGCTCTTCATTTTTGTGAGAATATTAAAAATGTCAGCTCTGATAGCTATAATCTAAGTACAAGTTTGCATTTGAATATGCAGGCTCCGATTGAGAAACTCTGCCATACATATACAAAAGGTCTGAATTATAGAGATATTTACAACTCTGCTGCTGTGGTTATGAATAACAAAACAGGTGAGGTTGTAGCTTATGTTGGTTCTAACGACTTTTTTGATTATGAGCATGCCGGACAGGTAGATGGGGTGAAAGCCATTCGCTCTCCGGGTAGCGCATTAAAGCCGGTTGTTTATATGATGGCAATGGAAGAAGGTCTGATCACTCCAAAAACAAAAATCTTAGATATTCCAATGGATTTTGGTTTGTATTCCCCTGAGAATTTCGACCGTAATTTTTCCGGCTGGGTTAGTGCAGAAGATGCACTTGCGCGTTCACTTAATGTTCCAGCTGTCTATCTTTTAAATCATCTCAGTAAAAATGATTTTGCATCCAAGCTGATTCAAATGAACTTTGAGAAAGTCGGTGAGAATAAAAAAGAGATAGGGCTTTCAGCAGTCTTGGGGGCATGTGGCGTAACTTTAGAAGAACTTTGCGGAATGTACAGATGCATTGCAAATAAAGGGATATATTCAAAGCCAAAATATTTAAAGGATAGCACGCAGTTAAAAAGGGACACGGTCTTTAATCCGCTGGCTACGCAGATGGTGGCAAAAATGCTTACTCAACTTGAAAGACCGGACTATCCATTGTCGTATCAATATTCTAACGACTTGCCGGAAATTGCCTGGAAAACCGGTACTTCTTACGGAAGAAAAGATGCTTGGAGTATAGGTTTTACTAAGAAATATACTGTAGCAGTCTGGGCAGGGAACTATGATAACAAAGGTGCTGCTACTCTGACCGGAGCATCTGTTGCTACACCGCTGTTATTCGATATATTCAGAATATTAGAGAAAATTGATCCATCGGGAAAGTTTGAATGGACTGAAATACCCGAACGAGATGTTTGTAGCGTAACAGGACAAAAAGCAGGGAAATACTGCTCAAAAGTGACTGATGGCTATATTCCTTTTGTTTCTTCCAATGAAGAGTGCACGCATATCAGTGATATTTTTGTGTCTAAAGACGGGAAATATGAATACTGTCTGGATTGCCTTCCTGAATCAGGCTATAAAACTATGCAGGCGGAGAGCTATCCACCGGAACTTATCGATTTTTACAAAAGCCAGAATATCAAATATAAAGAGCGTTTGCCGCACAATCCAAAATGTACCAGATATTCAAAAGAAAACAATCCTTCTATCACATCACCTATTGCAAGTCAGGAATATATTGCGGAGAAAGGACAGTTTAAACTCGAACTTTCGGCAGTGATTGCGCAGGATGCAAAAGAAATGACCTGGTTTGTAGACAATCTGAAAGTAGGGAGCTGCAAGTCGGACGAAAAGATATTTTACACTCCGGAAACAAGCAGCACAAAAAAAATCACCTGCACCGATAATCTTGGCAGAAGCGCAAGTATATGGGTGAAGGTGACTGTATATTAGAAAGTTTGGCTACTTCAATTTGTCTTCAGGAATCTGATATTTAACAATTTCCACTTCGTTTTTAGAATTAGATTCTGCCGACATTATGATTCCGTTTTTGAAATAGTAAGGTTTAGAAAAAGTTCTTACTTTTATATCCTCATCAAATAGCCTGTTGCCATTGATATCAAAAAAAGTATAATATGTATTTTCTTCTAATTGCTTATTGGAATTAGTAATTTCAGTATCATATGAAACCAGGAAAGTTTTACTAATTTCATCGTAAACAAAATGTCTGATAATAGCAGTATGTAAATTAAGTTTTGAATAATCTTCAGGAGTTTTACATTGAGCTATTTCTTCTTCAATCTTAGTAAGTACTTCGTTATAAGCTTTACCCATTTTAATAGGAATATATTTTAGTAAATTATACTCTTTATCCCAAACTCTGATACTATCCTGAAGTCTCTGCAAAGAGTAATAATGCTTCCCGTCACTCTGAATATAATCAATGTATCTACGTCCCAAAAAATTTTCTCTAAAGAATCCGGAAGGCTCACCAAAAGATGTTACATATTTACCATTCAAATCAAAGACATAAAAGCTTTTCCAGTCTTTATTTCCATCAGGTTTAGTGTTATACCAAGTGTCATATGAGACAAATATTTTATCATCTAAGTATGTATAAGAATTAGAAATAAAAGTAGTATCTGAAATATTTGTTCTATCTAATGTGTTATAAGTATACTTGTTCTCTTCAATATCATAGAAAAATAGTTTGCTTTCTTTGGTGTGATATTCGCCCTTAAATAGGGAAATAATAGTGTCACAACTCCCATTCATATACAAACCATAATAAGATTTTCTTTTAATATCCAGGATTGGATGAGATTTTTGAGAAGCTACTATTTCA
Organism: Kapaibacterium sp. (SeqCode); assembly: GCA_965140345.1. Taxonomy (GTDB): domain Bacteria; phylum Bacteroidota; class Ignavibacteria; order Kapaibacteriales; family UBA2268; genus JBFHIJ01. Next base: position 408,142 of record OZ223200.1, on the reverse strand, counting down.
GCATTCCCGGTCGAATCTATTTTCCATAAAGAATAGGAGCCGTTAAACCGCATATATGTTATATTGTTTTTATAATCATATGTTCCAAATTTATGGAAGCCGGAACGTTTGTTCTTGCCATTTCGTATAACTTTTACTTTAGAAAGCACTTTTAATGGATTTGCTTCTTTTGAATTCTTGGATAAAGAGTCCAGAATTGACATCAATTCAGTAAATTTAATATGAGCACCGTCAAGTCTTGTATTGAGTATTTCTTTACCTTTTGAATTCAATAATAAAAATCCCGGAACATTTCTAAAAGCATAATACTCTTTAAATATTTGGTATTCATCAGCGATACATTTTGATAGCCACTTTTGCTTAGATCTTATAGAATCTACATCACTTGGGGCTTCCTGTTGAAGGAAAACAACTCTTTCAAGATTATACTTGTTTGTCATTTTCTCAACATGATTGACATTCCGCACATAAGCAGCACAGCTGTTCATATCGAGATAAATGTAAATTCTTCCGATGTAATTGGAATCTCTGTCTATTGGTTTTAGCTGTTGTGATTTTAGGTAAGTATTTGATACAAAAAGTAATAAAAGTGATGTCAGTATAGGGGTGATATACTTGTATGTAATCGAATTCGAATAAAAATGATTGGTATAATCCTTGAAAATCATAAGCGCAAATCTCTCAAGTTTCTAAATTTTTTATTAATTAAAATAATTATAACTAAAATATAAGGATATAGTGAAAGATAGAAAAATATAACTGCACACTAATTCTAAATATTACAAAAAATCACCTGCACCTATAATCTTGGCAGAAGCGAAAGTATTTGGGTGAAGGTGACTGCATATTAGGAAACATGGATCACAAGAGTAATTATTTTGTATGATAATTCAGATTCGATCTAACTCAAAAGTTGAAATGAGAAAATTGTATTTAAAAGAATTATAGACTTCAAAATAACAGTTGGATTATTTATATTGCATCTGTGAAACAATATACAAAGAATCGGAATATGATAATGCAGCAAACAAACGACACTAATACAAGAAAAAAATCAAAATTTCAATGGACTAATGCAATAGTAGTTCTTATTTCTTTGACAGGGTATGTCTTATCAAAGCATTTTGATAATGCATGGTTATATACTATTTTTTCTATTATCGGTATTGTTACTATAGTTTCTTTGCTTATTCCAAAAAATATATCAAAAATTACAGCTATAATTCTATTGATATCAGGCTTTTTATTAAATGTATCAGTATTTTCTGAAAAACTGTTTTTCGATACTGGTAGCCGTGAGTTAGGTCAGGTATGTATAGCTACTGCAATTGTAGCATTCTCTTATTATTGGAATAACACTCGAAAACTTGAAAAGAAACAAGCAAAAAAAGCCTGAGAACCATTATCTTTCTATCAGAAGTTTCTCTATTTTATTTCCGATTTTAACAAAGTAAATTCCCTGAGATAAGTTATTGGTACTGATTTTTTGTTCCAAATCATCTGTGCTTTCAATAAATATTACTCTTTTACCGTAACAGTCAAAGATAGAAACAGACGAATTATCTTTAGTTCTAATAGTGACATAGTCTGAAGCAGGGTTAGGGAAGATGCCATAACCCTGATGAATTGAATTGTTTTGCTCGGAAACAGAAACTATATCTTCAGAACATGTTGCCGGAATGGAATCTGTGGAATAAAAACTTGAGCAGTCATCGCAAAATATGCTTCTGAAAAAGCAACTTGCCCTTCCGACTCTAAAATCTGTACCCTGTATATCTTTATAAATTGTATGCCCTGCATCCGGTTTTACAGTTAAGTCAGAACAAATACCATATTCCTGAAGTAAATTATGTAATGCTCTTGAGCCATAAAATCCATTATCTGTTGAGTCTATTAGCACAGTATGGTCAAGCTCACCATGAAAAGAAATCATAGGAACCATCTCATCTTCAGTGATAGCAACTCTGTGAGTTGCACCCCAGTTGTTATAGATCGCTTTAATTGTGAAATTATCAGTTAAGTCATTTCCAGATGTGTTTAGTCCGCCAAGTTTTTCTTGTACATTAGGGATAAATATGTTCCATTCTTGCTGGTCTACATAATTTACATTTAGAGCAGTGATAGCTCCTGCGCTGCCTCCACCTATAAAAATATAGTTGGTATCTATAAGTAGCTCGGAAGAATGATTTACCAGATAGCGAAGTGCTGCATTTGCGTCCTGTTGTGCTCTGTACATTGCTCTAAGCTGTCCATCTGTATTAGCAGAATCCCAACCGAGTCTATATTTAATTGTAACTGCTATGAAACCTCTTTCTGCAAACTCTAAGCATTCATTTTCCCATTGCAATTTATCTCCGAATCTAAAACCACCGCCATGAATAAGCATAATCAAAGGCTTAATGGTTAAACTATCCTGAAAATCATCAGGAGTGTATATATCCAGATATAAATTTAATGATTCTCCCTTCCAGTCTAAAGCTTCGCCATATTTGACATTTAAATTTAAGTTAACTGTCTTATTTGACAATCTGGATTCGGTATAATTTAAATCTTCATTGCAGTATTGGGCACTTACGTTATACAAGAATGCAAGCAAAAAAATAGGCGTTAGGAATTTCATTTCAGTATACTTTTGATTATAATAAAGAAATATATTTGTAATATATAAAAATAATATATACTTGCAAATTTATTCCATGTTTAGCTTAATCTCGAATTTGGATTTTCCTGAGTCAGTGTAGTCCATAATAAGTTTTTTCTTATCGAAAGCCACATAACATTTTTCTTCTTTTCCCTCTTTGCAGTAATAAATACTATAATCCAACCAAAGATTTTTTGGTCTGTCGGATAAATCTATGCTGATATTATTTATATCCTTAATGTCCATCCAGTTGTTTCCATCAAGAGAGTATTTAAATGAGGCAGGTGCCTCTTCAGTAAATTTTGTATTTCTAGGTAGAACTACTGAGATTTGAAAATCCTCTGTTGGTTTTGCTGGATATTTTAGTTCCTTAATCTTTTCTGTTTTAGGAAGCATGTTTTCAACAAGCTTGATATTCAAAGTACTAATGGTTTTAGTGTCCAGATTAGCTACTCTAATGACATCATTATTAGTATCAGTTATATACAAAAGATTACCTACTATTTCCACATCATTTGGTTCGTTGAGCATAGCATCGTCAAAATCTCCGTCTTTGTAGCCTCTTTCTCCGGTACCGATTAAAGAAGTAAGAGTTTTTTGATCAGGATTAAGTACTTTTATTTTGTGGTTATATGTATCTGCGATATAGATTTTGCCATTATGATAAGCACAACCAATTGCATGCTGCAATCTAGATTTTGGGAAAGAGCCATCAATATCACCAAATTCAAATAATCCCTGACCTACTAGACTTGTAACATTACCTGTTTGCGAGTCTATTCTTCTTATTCCGCTAACCTCACTATCAGCGATGTAATAATATCTTCCATCATAAGCTATTCCGCTAGGCTGAGCAAAAGAGGAATTATCCAGACTACCATCAATTATATCTTCGCGTCCATTGCCTGCATAAATAGTGCTTTTTGAATTTTTTAAATCAATTTGCCAGATCTGATGCGGCCCTGCCATTGCAACGATTATTTTATTATCAACTTTGACCAAATCCCAAGGGCTGTTTAAATCCTCTGTTAAAGCATCACCACCTTGTTCGCCCCATCCACCTTGCTCACCTGTGCCGGCAATTGTGGATACGGTTTGATTTTTAAGATCAATTTTCCTGATAGCATGGTTTTCTGTATCAGCAACATAAACTGCATCTTCGTCAGCTGAGTAATAAACACCTTGTGGTCTGAAGAATTCAGCTTTATCATAGCTTCCGTCCGTTAGACCAATCTTACCTGTTCCAATTATATGCACAGGATTGCCGTTTTCATCTAAAGCAAGAATACGGTTATGGTTGGAATCACTTATCCACAGCAGGTTGTTTGCTGTATCATAGGTGATTTTGCCCGGATAATTTAAAACTGATTTTGGTCTGTTACTTTTTTCCAGAGTTAAATTGAGAGGAGTTCTGTCAATTTCTCCTATTTCATCAAATTCTTTTATTATATCTTCTATGACATCTCGGATTTTTATATAAATGCCTTCACCTGAAGTAACACCTAGAAGCTTACCTCTCGGATTAATCAGAGCAAAAGAAGGCCATGCTCTTACTCCATATTCCTGCCATGTTTTAAAGTCTTTATCATTTACAACAGGATGTTCTATTTCGTATCTAAGTACAGCTTCTCTGATATTCTTAGTAAGCTTTTCATTGTCAAATTTTGCAGAATGCACACCAATAACAACTAACTCATCGGGGAATTCCGCTTCCAGTTTTTTTAAATCAGGAATAACGTGAATGCAGTTAATGCAGCAGTATGTCCAAAAATCAAGCAAAACAACTTTACCTTTGAGATCTTTCATTGATATAGGTCTATCTGTATTAAGCCATTCTAAACCATCATAAAAATCCGGTGCATTTACTGTCCCTGCGTATTGCATTTCGTCATCCTTTTTATTTTGTAACTTATTATCATTTAAATTGTCTTCTTTATAGTCAGCACTGCAGGAAATAATTGAACCTGTAAGCAGTATAAAGAGTAGTAAACTATATATGTAGATTTTTATCATTAGTCTTTGCTAAACAATGAAACATGTAGCTAGAAAGACAATAAGTTTTCAACAAAATTGTATATAAAAGTAGATAAAATGGCAAAAAAAATGATTTAACATATATTTAACACTTTTTTGAATTGACTATTAAATATAAAAAATGTATATTAGCCGTATGTAAATACTTAAGATAGCGTAGATATGAAGAATAAAGTTATTATAGCATTAGTACTTATCCTTGCCTCAGCAGCAATTTATGCTGCGGGCACTTCCATTCGTTCGCTTACAGCCAAAACAAACGACACTGATATAATAGTAGATTGGATTTCTACAAAAGAAGTAAATCTAAAAGAATATCAGCTTGAACGGAAAGGCGACAATAATGTATTTGTTTATGTAACTACAGAAGAAGCTCAGGGAGATAACTCCAGATATTCTTATGTTGATGACAAAGCGTTTATGTCAAAAGGCGAAAATGGCGACGAAGTGTTAGCCGGCAAAGATTACTTTTACAGACTCAAGTTCGTAGGTGAAGATGGTTCGGTTTCTTATAGCGATCCTGTGCCTGTTACACAGCATATCAATTCTGTGCAGAGAACTTGGGGAATGATAAAAGAAATGTTTAGATAATTCCTTTTATAACATTGATTTTTTTAACAAATTGCGCTTTGTATATGCAAGGTGCAATTTTTTTTATCTGAGAATGGAAAATGAAATATATATTATATTTAGTTTTTAGCTTCATGCCTATTGGGCTAATTGCTCATGAAGGCTTATTTCAAGAGCCAATCAAATGTGGTACATTTATGCCACCTCACGAGCAGCGCACCCTGGTTCAAGTATGTGACTTTGACTTTACCATGCGCCATATAATGGATAAAAATTATATCAGCCCGGGTGGTAATTTCCTGATACACTATGACATAAAAGGGGAGCATGCTGTCGAAATTATAGATGAAAATAATAATGGCATACCTGACTATGTAGATTCAGTTGCTTATTATGCTGATTTCGCATATCAACAAGAAGTTGTAGAAATGGGATACTACTCGCCATTGCCGGAACCAGGTGGTTCATCTGACCTATATGACATATATCTTTATGAACTGGGTGAAGGCCCTAGATTATATGGTTTAACTCAAAGCGATAAAAGAATACCACTCGAGATTGGCGACAAAGGGCATGAAAAATATTATTCATTTATTGCAATTGACAACGATTACAGTCCTAAAGATTCAGTTACTTCAAATGGAAAAAGAGTGAAATCTTATAAAACTGATGGATATGAAGCCTTGAAAGTAACACTTATTCACGAATTCCATCATGCAATACAGTTTACTTATGGAGAGTTGAGTTTCGGGTCTTTGTTCGCAGAATTAACAAGTACTTTTATGGAATATCGAGTTTTTCCTGAAATCAAAGATTATTATCAATATGTAGATTATCTTTTTGAATCTTTATACAAATATCCATTTGGAGTGGATAATTATTTAGCCGGCTATTCCTATTCAATCTTTGGTCAATATCTCTATAAACAATATGGAGATGACATGCTAAGAAGAACCTGGGAAATTATCGACCAAGTTAATGATCGTAAAATTACTTACCAGGAAGCTCTCGATTCAGCATTAAAAGAAGAAGGTACAAATTTGGTAACAATTTGGAAAGATTTTCAGCCTTATATCTATTATACAGGCTCGCGTACTCAAGGTACAAACTATTTGGATGATGCTGCGGATTTACCTGAGATTATATTTTACCAGGAACAGGAAACTGATCAGGGGATGTTATACTCTTCAGGTCTGCTTAAGCCAATGGAACAAAGGGGATTACGATTTACATTAAGATATAAAGATGCCAGCTCTGATACACTAGATATCTTACTTGCAAATCTTGATACAAAAAATTATTATTACAACACACCAAAACAATCTAAATACAGTTTGTTGTGCAGTTCTGATAGATTTGACGGTGCAATTAATGAGCAAAACAAAGATGTGTTTTGGAGTAAAGATAATACTGAGAGTAATAGCTTTATTATTCCTTATTTGCATAAAGGAAATAATGTAGTTTTTCTTGATTATGCTTTCCCAAATCCGTATATTCCGAAGCAGCATTCTAATATGTTTCTACCTATTCCCAAAATAGAAAATTTATACAAAACGATAAATGTTGTGGTCTTTTCTGCTGATATGAATGAAGTATTCTCAGGTTCTTATCCGTTGATAGTTCGCGGAGACAGTAAAACAGTTGTAGATATTAGCGATAAAGCAAAAGATCTGGGAAGTGGAGTATATTTATTTAAAATCTCTACAGAGGATAATGACTTTTTAGGCAAATTTGTGGTTAAGGATTCAGAATGATAGATTTTAGCATCAAAGCTTCTCAGGTAGCTAAAACATTTGATGGTCGCAATTTTTTATTTAAAGATGTAGACTTTGAGCTTTCCAATAAAGATTCTTTAGTTGTAACCGGGATTAATGGCTCAGGTAAATCTACATTATTAAAAATCATTGCCGGAGTAATAACTCCATCAAAAGGAACAGTTGAATATAAAGTGCAGGACAAAAGTATTGATAAAAGCAATTGGCATGAACACATATCATTTGTTGCTCCTTATCTTAATTTGTATGAAGAGTTTACGCCATTGGAACACCTTAAGTTATTTGCCGAAATTCAGGGAATCAAATTTGATGAAGAATCAGCAAAAGCAAACCTGGAGAAAGTTGGTATATACAAAGCCAGAAAAAAAGAGATTAAAAAGTTTTCTTCCGGGATGAAACAGAGGATGAAATTTGCTTTGGCTATGCAAAGTCCTGGGCAGCTCTTTTTTATGGATGAACCTACCAGTAATTTGGATAAAGAAGGAATTGAAACCGTAGAAGCAATATTTGAAGACCATATAGCAAATGGTGGAGCTGTTTTAATAGCATCAAATGAAGACAGAGAAATTAAGCTATGTGATAAAATGATAGACATTCAAAAGTAAAATAGACATAATATGCAGGGGGGAAAGCGTGAAAAAAATTCTATTTATTCTAGTTGTGCTTGTATTAGCGTGCACACAGGATAACCAAAGTTTACTATCCAATCAAAACCAAAGAAAAAAAGAAAATTACAGACTTCATATTTCAGAATATAAGTTGCCCGAAGAGTTATTTCTATGCGGAGAGAGATTACCTTTAGAAATAACTGAGGTTAAGGAAAGAGCTGAAAGAGAGTTCTTTTTGCTTCTTCAGCAGCCTGGGCAAATTATGCTTTATCTCAAAAGATCAGGAAGATATTTCCCGATGTTTGAAAAAATTATAGCTGAAAATAAAATGCCTGATGATCTTAAATATTTAGCTGTAGCAGAATCTGCTTTGATACAAGCTCTATCTAGCAAAAGTGCTTTGGGGATGTGGCAGTTTATGAAATCTACTGCTCAAAAAAAAGGACTACTTTGTGGAAACTATGTAGATGAAAGGAAGCATCCTGAGATGAGCACCAGAGCTGCAATGAAATTTCTAAAAGAAGGTTATGAAAGACATGGGAATTGGCTTATTACGCTTGCGGGTTATAATATGGGACATTATGGTGTTTCTAAAAGCGTAAATTACCAGGATGGGGAAGATTATTTTGACCTTTTCTTAAATGATGAGACTTCTAGATTTATCTTTAGAATAGCCATCATAAAAGAGATTATGTCTAATCATGAAAAATACGGCTTCTACCTCGATGAGGATGATTATTATAAGCCATACGATACTAAAATTGTAAAAGCAACAAAGATTAGCGACCTTGCCGAGTGGGCAAAAGAAAACAACACAACATATAAAGATGTTAAGCTTTTAAATCCATGGATCAAAGGTAAAGAATTGCCTTTGCACCCTGACAGAATCGATTGGGAACTTACAGTTCCAAAAAAATAGTCTTTTTATCAAGTTGATACAAATTTAATGAGACTTAGGAATTTAAGATATTCTTGGGTCTTTTTTTTGTAAATCCTACATTCTACTTCCTGGAAAATCCTGCTAATCTCATCAAAATAAGATCCTGAAGATTTTCTGCTAAGCTTCTTGGAACAGTGTAATTATTTATCATAATTGCAAAAGCTAATGTTTCACCGTCTCTGGTTGTTATGTAACCTGCTATGTTTGATATGTGGTTCATCGAGCCGGTTTTTGCTTTCACTTTAGTTTCTGCCAGAGTCATTTTTAATCTATTGGCTAAAGTACCATCCTGATTTGGTTCTGCAAGCGATGCTATAAAATTGTCTTTGTGTTTACTTCTGTAGATAGCAGATAGGAAATTAACCATATATTTCGGAGACACAATGTTTAATCTGGAAAGACCTGAGCCATCAACAATTGAGCTATTAGCAACAGAAACGCCTTTTTTACGAAGGAAATCCTGGACGCACTCAAGTCCGTTAGTAGTGCTGCCAAAGCCTCTGAACTCTCTTCCAATTGTCTTTAGAAGTAATTCAGCATTTATATTTGAGCTTTTTTTATTTATTACTTTTATTATTTCTTTCAATTCAGGTGAGTAATGTTCAGCAACAAGTTGCATGTTACTGTAATCCAATTTTTCATTCCAGTTGTTTACATCCAGAAGAGCACCTCTAAATCTTATATTTTTGTTCTCTATAGCTAATTTAAACTGATTTAAGAAAAATAAGACCGGATTATCAACTGTTACACTGCGATAGATTACATTTGATTCTGTTGTGTCATAATTTATTGCTCCGTACAATTCAATTATGTTTGAGTTTGGCTCTTTAAAAACAATAGATTCTTCAGGTATTTTACTATCAGTAGTATTTATATAGTTCAAAATTCGAACGTAGTTGTTTTCAGGATAAACAGAAATAGTAGCCGGTGAACCTATGGAATCACCTTGCGTAATTTTAAGATTTATAACATTATCATTGAAAGAAAGAGCACTTATTTGAGCAGAATATGCGCTTGAAAGGTCGTCCCAAGCCCAGCCCGGAGCATAAGTTATATCATCTAAATAATTTGCATCACCAAGTATATTGCCTTTTATGGAAGTAATATTTAATGAGTCCAAAGCTTGAGCCCAATCCTCTAATATTTTTTGAGGATTGATACCATGAGATTTAGAGAAACTTGGATCAGCATTACCCTGAATTATAATATTACCAATAAACTCACCATTATCAGCAATATGCCCGTCTAAAAACAATCTGGTTGAAAACCTGAAATCTTCACCTAAGTATTCCAACCCTGTACCGGTAGTAAAAAGCTTCATTGTTGATGCAGGAATGAAGTTTTTTGTATTATTTCGCTTATAAAGGTATTCACCTGACTTTATTGACTGAACAGCAACACCAATCATAGCATTGGCAAAATCAGGATTTTCAATAATACTATTTATGTCCTGCTGCAATTCTTCAAGCTTAGTAAGCTTGGGTGAAACTGCAACTCTGATAGTATCCAGACGTGGTATAGTGTCCTGTGCGGATAAATTTAAGCTATAGAGTAGCAGAATCAATATTGAAAATGATAGTCTAAAGTATCTCATTTGTCTATATAAATAAAATATTTTAATTCAAATAATTAACACGATTTTTTATCTTTGTATGTTTGACAGATTACGCATTTAGATTAAAGATACTTCTATAAAAAATCGAATCAAAAAATCTTAGTTCTAAGATAACAAATTTTCAATAGCAGAAATGATATTTCGTCGATTTTTTGAACATATCTTGATTTTGTTTAACATTTAGGATGGACGTACGAGATGGAACAGAATAAGAGCATGGCAGCAGAAAAATTCGAATTTAAGGCAGAGATGAAGCAATTGCTGCAATTGATTATCCATTCGCTCTATACAAATCCGGAAATATTTTTGAGAGAATTAGTTTCTAACTCTTCTGACGCATTGAATAAGGTCAGATTTTTGAAACTGACAAATCCGGATATAAACAACGCAGACGCCGAATTAAATATCAAAATTACTGTAAATTCCGAAACTCAGGAATTTACTATCGAAGATACCGGCATCGGTATGACTAAAGATGACCTTACAGGCAGACTTGGAACAATCGCAAGTTCCGGCACTATGGAATTTATCAAGCAAATAAAAGAAAATAACCAAAACATAGACGGCAATATGATTGGCCAGTTTGGTGTTGGTTTTTATTCTCTTTTTATGGTTACTGATGAAGTAACAGTGGAAACAAAACACGCTGATAAAGATGCTCAAGCTTATAAATGGATTTCTTCAGGTCAGGATACTTTTGTAATAGAAGAAATTGAAAAAGAAACTCGTGGCACTAAAATCACTTTCAAATTGAAAGATGAATATAAAGACATGGCAAATGATTACAGAGTAAAAAATATTCTGCAGAAGTATTCCAACTTTGTAGATTTTCCGGTATATGTTGGCGATGAAAAAGTAAATAAAGTAACTGCTTTATGGCACAAACGCAAAGATGATATAACTGAAGAAGAACTCAACGAGTTTTATAAATTTATTTCAAATGATTACCAGGAGCCACTTGGTCATTTGCATTTAAATATTGAAGGTAATATCAATTTTAAAGCATTACTTTTTGTACCTAAAGTAGCTCCGCCGGATATATTCAAGGCATCTCAGGAAAAATCACTGCATCTTTATTCAAGTAAAGTATTTATTCAGGATGATGCAAAAAATCTACTTCCTGATTATTTGAAATTTTTGAAAGGTGTTGTTGATACTGAAGATTTACCGCTTAATGTTTCTCGTGAGGTAACTCAAAACAGTCCTGTAATGGCAAAAATAAGCAATGTGCTTACAGGTAAAGTTCTTGGTTTATTGGAAGAATGGGCTGATAAGGACAAAGAAAAATTTGAAACATTTTACAAAAACTTTGGCAGCTTGTTCAAAACTGGTGTTAATACTGACTTTTCACATAAAGATAGAATCGTTGAGCTTTTAAGATTTGAATCTACTAAAACTGAACCAGGTGAGCTGACTTCATTCAATTCTTATGTAGCCGGTATGGGAGAAGCAAATGATAATAAAATTTATTATATCTCAGGAAATACCAGGGAATCGGTAGAATCTAATCCAAATCTTGAATATTTCAAGAAGAAAGATATCGAAGTTATTTTGCTTACTGATCCTGCAGATGTATTTACAATTCCGTATATCAATGAATATGACGGTAAACAGATTATATCTATTGAAAAAGCTGAGATTAAGAAAGATGATAACAACGAAAATAAATTAGATGAAGAAAAATCTACAACTATAATTGAATACTTCAAAGAAGTTCTAGGTGAAGAAGTAGAAGATGTAGTAGAATCTCAAAGACTAGTTGATTCTGCAGTGACATTAGTAGTTGGTAAAGCCGGAATGGACGCCCACATGGAAAAAATGATGCAAATGCTTGATAAGCAGTTCAAAGGCTCAAAACGTATCCTGGAAATAAATACATCTCATAATTTGATTAAAAATCTATCGCAAATGCTAGATACGGAAAAAGACAGTCCTATTCTTAAAGAAAGTGTAGAGCAGCTTTACCAGGGGGCATTACTGATAGAAGGCTATATCCAAAAACCAACTGATTTTGTAAAAAGAATGACAGAGTTTATGGAAAAAGCTACTTCCAAGTAAAATAAAGTACTTAGCTTAAACGAGTTCTCTATTATGGATTAGAGAACTCGTTATGCTTTTATTTAGACAAAAGAGAATAAAATATCAAAAATATATACTACAAAAGGGCTGAGTAAATGAAACTTTCAGAATTTAAGTACACACTCCCTAAAAACTCTATCGCCAAATATCCTGCAGAACCGAGAAACTCTGCTAAAATGATGGTAGTAAACCGAGAAACAGGTGAAATGGAAAATAAACAATTCTCTGATATTCTTGACTTCTTCCAAAAAGGCGATTGTATTGTTCTTAATGAAACAAAAGTATTTCCTGCTAGACTTTATGGCAAAAAAGAAAAAACTAATGCCAAAATAGAGGTAATGCTTTTGCGCGAACTTAAATCAGATGAAAGAATCTGGGATGTGCTTGTAGAACCGGCTCGAAAAGTTAGAATTGGGAATAAAATCTACTTCGACAACGGAAAGTTCTATTGTGAAGTAATAGATAATACTACTTCACGCGGCAGAACTGTAAGATTTAGTTATGAAGGCAATCTTTTCAAAGTTATTGAAAGAATAGGTGAAATGCCTTTACCTGAATATATCAAACGCGATCCTGAAGAAAAAGATAAAGAAACATACCAATGTGTGTTTGCCAATCCAAATCAGCTTGCTTCAATTGCGCCTCCAACTGCAGGTCTGCACTTCACAGATGAAATGATTGCAGCGTTGGAAGAAAAAGGTGTTAGGATTGCAAAAGTAATCCTGAATATAGGTCAAGGTGTATTTGAAAAAATCGAAGTAGAAGATTTGACTAAACACAGAATGTATTCTGAATATTTTGAAATTTCAATGAAGTCTGCTGAGACCATCAATAAATCTTTGAAAAACAAAAAGAATATTTATGCAGTTGGAACTTCTACTGTAAGAGCTTTAGAAGCTTCAGTGCTTACAACTGGAGCTGTTAAGCCAAACAGAGGATGGACAGATAAATTTATTTATCCGCAATATGATTTCAAAATCGTAACAAGATTTTTGACTAATTTCCATCCGCCGGCATCTCCATCGCTTTTAGTGGCTTCTGCTTTTGGCGAAAAAGAGCTAGTATTCAAAGCTTACAAGCAAGCTATTAAAGATGATTACCGTTTCTTAGCTTATGGCGATGCAATGCTTATTATTTAAACAGAAACAAAACAAACATCTTTTTATGTAAGTTTTTGATTAAATAGCACTAAGATTAGCAAAAAACTTTTTTGGTTTTTTGTTTTTCTTTTTAATTTAGATAAATTATTAGGACGTTTAAGGCACACTTAACTGTGTGCCTTGTTTGTATAAAAAACTTCAAGTGAATAGCTATGTCAGTTGAAATTACAAAAGACTTTTTCAGCGAGTTTTCGATTCCATCTTATGATGATTGGAAAATTGAAGCTGAGAAAGCACTCAAAGGTGCTCCATTTGATAAAAAAATGTACACCCCGACTTACGAAGGTATCACGCTCAACCCAATTTATAACAAAGAAGACCGTGATAGTCTCCCTACAACAAAGAATCAGTATTCAGGTGCTTATCCTTATTTGAGAGGCACTTCTGCAGCAGGATACACTAAAGGAACCTGGTATATAAGCCAGGAAATTCCGTATCCGACTCCTGAAGAGTTTAATGCTGCTGCTAAAAATGACCTTGGGCGAGGTCAAAGTGCTTTAAATATTCAGTTAAATAAAGCTTCTGCAAAAATCAGTGCAAATGCTATCAAAAACGGTAGCGATGCATATCAGGGATTATATCTATCTACTGTCAATGATATGGAAAAAGCATTTGACGGTATTGATTTGACTAAAGTTCCTGTTTATATCAATGCAGGTACTCAGTCTGTAGCAGTTACAGCATTGTTTGCTGCTTATTGCCGTAAAAACGGTATTGATATTAAATCTGTTAAAGGCGGCATCGAAATGGACGTTATCGGTGGCTTGGCCGGCACAGGTAAAGCATGTGGCTCTTTGGATGCGCTTTTCACTGAAGCTTGCAAATTAACAGGCTGGATGAAAGACAACGCTCCTCAGATGAAATCCATTACAATCAATGGTGCTGTTTTCGCTGATGGCGGTGCTTCTGCAGTTCAGGAATTAGCTTTTGCTATGTCTTCTGCAGTTGAGTACTTACGCAGATTTACTGAAATGGGACTTACTATTGACGAAATAGCGCCTCGTTTCCGTTTCAAATTTGGTATTGGCCAAAACTTCTTTATGGAAATTGCTAAGTTCAGAGCAGCTAGAATGCTTTGGGCTAAAATTGTTAAAGAATTTGGTGGTAATGAAGAATCACAAAAAATCTTCATGCACACTAAATCTTCCAATGTCAACAAAACTAAATACGATCCTTACGTTAACTTGCTTCGTATTACTTCTGAAGCATTCTCTGCCGTTATCGGTGGCTGCGATTCAATGCACTTATCGTATGTAGATGAAGCATTTGGTTTGCCAAATGACTTTACTCGAAGAATAACAAGAAACGTACAAAACGTATTTGGTGATGAAACTCACTTCAAAGAGTTAGTAGATCCTGCTGGTGGTTCTTACTATGTTGAAGCATTAACTTATCAAGTTACTGAAAAAGCTTGGGAATTATTCTCTACTACTGAAAAAGACGGTGGTATGATTGCTTCGCTTCAAGGTGGCAAAATCCAAGCTGCAATTAAACTAGTGACTGATGAAAGAAATAAAAATCTTGAAGTTCGTAAAGATACCCTTCTTGGTACTAATAAATACGCGAACCTTCTTGAAAAACCGGTAACTACCGCAAAAGTATATGGTCAGGAAGTTTTTGACAGCAGAATGAAAGCTTTCAACGAATTTTGCAATAACCGCGACAGCGAAAGAGTATATGGCTTGCTTAAAAACTTAACTGGAGAAGTTAAAGCTCAGGCAGGTAAATGTTTTGATATCGCTATCGATGCTGCTCAGGCAGGTGCAAGCTCTAATGAACTTCTAAATATCTTTAAAGATATGAGAGGCGAAACTACTGAAGTTGAGCCAATCAAAGAATACAGAGCAGGTGCAAAATTTGAAGAATTAAGACAGGCAGCTGAAGACTTCAAAGCCGCTAACGGCGATTATCCAAAAGTCTATCTTGCTTCTTTTGGTGCAGTTCGTGACTGGAAAGGCAGAAGTGATTTCTCACTTGACTTCTTCCAGGTTGCTGCATTTAAAGCGCAAGAATCTAAAGGTTTCAACACAAACGAAGATGCTTGCAAAGCATTTTTAGAATCAGGTGCAGAGATTGTTGTTATCTGTTCTACAGATGAAAAATATCCTGAATTTGTACCTGAATTTACTAAAATGGTTAAAGAAGCTAAGCCAAGTGCAAAAGTTGTATTGGCAGGCTATCCTAAAGACCACATTGATGCATTCAAAGCAGCAGGCGTAGATGATTTCATCCACGTTAAAGCAAATGCTTACGAAATCAATTACAGAATGCAAAAAGAAACCGGCATCAGAAAATAATTCTGATAGACTTTTGTAAAAGAAAATAATTGAAATGGAGTTTGATAAAATGAAAACACCTGACTTTTCTAATATAAAATTTGATCAAGCTTTTCCCGAAATAAGCAGGGAAGACTGGAAGCTTAAATTCGAAAAGGAAACAGGTAAGGATTATGAAGAAATGATTTCCAACTCTATGGAAAAAATTGACATAAATCCTATATATACCTTAGATGATAATAAAGACTTCGCACACTTACCTTTTACTGCCGGTATCGCTCCAAACTTACGTGGACCTTATCCGACAATGTATGTGGCTCGTCCATGGACAGTTCGCCAGTATGCAGGTTTCTCTACTGCTGAAGAATCTAACGCATTCTACCGCAGAAACCTTGCTGCAGGTCAAAAAGGTTTGTCTGTTGCATTTGACTTGGCTACTCACCGCGGTTATGACTCTGATCACCCACGTGTAGTTGGTGATGTTGGTAAAGCTGGTGTGGCTATTGATTCTATCATGGATATGGAAGTGCTTTTTGATAGCATTCCTTTGGATAAAATTTCTGTATCTATGACAATGAATGGTGCTGTTCTTCCTGTTATGGCGTTTTATATTACTGCTGCTTTGGAGCAGGGCGCTAAATTGGAACAACTTTCAGGTACTATTCAAAATGACATCTTGAAAGAATATATGGTGCGTAACACTTACATTTACCCACCACAAATTTCAATGCAAATCATCGCAGATATCTTTGAATTTACTTCTCAAAAAATGCCTAAATTCAATAGTATTTCTATTTCCGGTTATCACATGCAGGAAGCCGGCGCTACTGCTGATCTGGAAATGGGGTATACTTTGGCTGATGGTTTGGAATATTTGAGAACCGGTGTTGCTGCAGGTATCGATGTTGACGCATTTGCGCCTCGTTTGTCCTTCTTCTGGGCGATCGGCATGAATTACTTCATGGAAATTGCAAAAATGCGTGCAGCACGTGTTCTTTGGGCTAAAATCGTTAATCAGTTTAATCCTAAGAACCCTAAATCACTTGCATTGCGTACTCACTCTCAAACATCAGGTTGGTCATTGACAGAACAAGATCCTTACAACAACGTTGCTCGTACATGTATCGAAGCGATGGGTGCTGCATTGGGTCACACTCAGTCATTGCACACAAATGCACTTGATGAAGCAATTGCATTACCAACTGACTTCTCTGCTCGTATTGCTCGTAATACTCAGATTTATTTGCAGGAAGAAACAGGCATCACTAGAGTTATCGATCCTTGGGGTGGTTCTTATTATGTGGAAGCTCTTACAAATGAGTTGATCAAAAAAGCATGGGCGCACATCCAGGAAGTTGAAGAACTTGGCGGTATGGCTAAAGCAATCGAATCAGGTATTCCAAAAATGCGCATCGAAGAAGCTGCTGCTCGTAAGCAAGCTAGAATTGACTCTGGTACTGAAATTATCACAGGTATCAATAAATACCGCTTAGATAAAGAAGATCCATTAGAAATTCTTGAAATCGACAACACTTCAGTACGTCAATCTCAGATCAAACGTTTGGAAGTTTTACGTGCTAACCGTAATGAAGACGATGTACGTTACTGGCTTGATGCAATCACTAAAACAACTGAAACAGGTGAAGGTAACTTACTTGAACTTTCTGTTAAAGCTGCTCAGGCTCGTGCTTCTCTTGGTGAAATTTCTTATGCAATTGAAAAAATTAAAGGAAGACATCAAGCTGTGATTCGTTCAATCTCCGGTGTATATTCTAGTGAATACGCTGAACAGGCAGTTATTGACGAAGTACGTTCAATGACAGATAAATTTGAAGAAAAAGAAGGACGTCGTCCTCGTATCATGATTGCAAAAATGGGACAAGACGGACACGATCGCGGTGCAAAAGTTGTTGCAACTGCTTATGCAGATCTTGGTTTTGATGTGGATATGGGACCATTGTTCCAGACTCCTGAAGAATCAGCTAAGCAAGCAGTAGAAAATGACGTACACGTAGTTGGTGTTTCTTCTTTGGCTGCAGGTCATAAAACATTGGTTCCTCAATTAATTGAAGAACTTAAAAAATTAGGTCGTGAAGATATTATCGTAATTGCCGGTGGTGTAATTCCTCAGCAGGATTACGAATTCTTGTACAACTCCGGTTGTGCAGAAATCTTTGGTCCTGGTACAGTTATACCTGAAGCTGCGAAAAAAATGATGAAATTATTATTTGAAGCAGTAGCTGAATAATAGTTTTAAAATTTTATTATATTGAGTGGATTGCTTTTTGCAATCCACTTTTTTTTTTATTATTTCCCGGTAAAATGGCAGAACAAAAATCATATAATGATAAGAGAAGAGAAAAGTCTCGGACTGAAATCTTAGAAAATTCTTTAGAGCTTTTCGCTTTGAATGGCTTTAAATCAACTACAGTCAGCATGATTGCAAAAGAAGCAGGTCTGGCTAAAGGTTCTTTATATCATTATTTTGAGAGTAAAGAAGAAATACTGTCTACACTTCTTAAAAATGGGACTTCATTAATTTTTGAATTTATCCCTCAAGAATCCAATAATCCATGGGAAGACTTTAGATTTTTTTTAGATGGTTTCGAAAAATCCTTAAAAGAAAATTTTAAGTATTGGCGATTGATAACACAAATTACAATCGAAAATCGATATCATTCAATTGTTAATGAGTATATGGCTTCACACGGGATGGAAATATATCAATTTATATCAAATCTTTATAACAACAGACTAAAAATTGAAAATGCCGATAAGCATATAGCACTATTTTTTGATTGTTTTCATGGCTGGCAAATTAGTTATATTATGAGCGATGGAAACTACCCTTTACAAGATCAATTCGATTTTTATATTTCCATTCTAAAAAAATAAAATCTGTAATTAATCCAATATTTACTTTGAAAAAATCGTTTTATTGATTATATAGTGACCAAACGTTCGGTCAAATTATAAAATTTGGAGATTTGTCATGATAGAAAATTTCACCTTCTTTAAAAGTATGCTATTAAAGAAGCATGCACTTTATCTGTTACTAATGGTGCTCTGCTATAATAGCTTAGAGGCATATGTGTGGAATACTCCTTATGATATTGGTACTTCTCAATGGGAATATGCAAAATCTGTAGCAAGGGACTTTGATAATGATGGAGATATTGACATTATTGTTACAGGTCTGAGATTAGCAGCAGGTACTTACACTGCAAGAATTTATGTCAATGACGGAACCGGGACATTTACAGAGAATAACATCACTAACGTTAGTACAATCGGGAACTTTAGAATTAACCATTTAGCATCTGCTGATTTCAATGGTGATAACAAACCGGATTTACTACTATCTTATTCAGGGTCAACTGAAGTATTTTTGAATGACGGAAATGGTACTTCTTTTACTAGAAATCATCAATGGGCTGGAGTCAGCGCAATAGCTATTGATTTAGGAGATATCGATGGAGATACAGATATTGATTTTGTACTAATCGATTGGGGTGCACCAGATATAAAAAAATACGTCAATAATGGTAGCGGTACATTTACTCCTACGTCAGTAGAAGTGCTGGGTGATGATGCAGCTCCTGTTGATGGTGGGAATATCGGCGTAACATATGGTTCTGTAAAGCTTTTTGATGTTGACGGTGATAATGATTTAGACTTTGTTTCTGTTTATACAGATTCCGGTGGAGAAATTGAAGCGGCATTGCAAGTGTTTACAAATAATGGTTCAGGAGTGTTCACTCAAAAGAGTATTACAATCGATAACAATAACTCAAACTTTAAGTGTGAATACGGGCCACTTATTATGCCTGTAAATTTGGATTTGGATACAGATGTTGATTTCTTTTTGACAAGCCATAATGTTACTATCTCTTTTACAAATGATGGAACAGGTGTATTTTCCACTACAAACAACACTCTGTATTCCGGGCTTGGTGGAGCAAGTTCTATAATAGAGGACATCGATGGGGACTCGGATATAGACGTATTATTCTGGCACTGGAACTATTTTTATAAAGCAATCAATGATGGTTCTAATAATTATACATTTTCATCAGTAGCAAATTATGCACCTATCAATGGTCAACCTATAGCAGGAAAATCAATTTGGCCTAAATTTGGAGATGTCACTTTCGCAGATTTTGATGGAGATGCTACTCCGGATTTACATGTATTTACAAACCAATCCACCGCCGGGGGAGACTATGGAGGATTGTATGGTTCTCTCTGTCCTTCGACTGTTTCAATCACAACTTCAATCAAAATATCAGACACAGAATATAGCTTTACTGCTGATCCTGATGATAACGGATGCACTGCAATAACAGAAAAAGGAATAGTTTGGAGCACTTCTCCAAATCCGACTATCACAGATTATTCCGGTATCGCAACAGCTCCGGCAGGGGGTAATGATGAATATACTTTAAATGCTACCAATTTGCAAATTGGTCCGGGATATTATGTTCGTGCCTATGCTACAAATAGCACAGGAACTTCATATTCAGAACAGGTACATTTTGGGGTAGTCCCAACATTGCCGGAATGGGGATTAATAATACTATCAGGAGGTTTTGTTTTATTTGGTGGTTGGTTTGCGTTTAAGAGACTTATGTAATTGACTCAAGATTTGTTTTTAGGCGAATCGTTTTCGATAATGATTCGCCTTTTTTTATAGTTAATTCTTTGAAATTGAATATTTCCTGCATATAATATTCAATAATTGGCATTATATTAGTATATGTACTTATATAAGCAACAAAGAGCGACTACATGATTTATATAGTAATAATCGGTATTATAATTTACCTCTTTAGAATCTACGTAATGTACTCCGGAGCATTAAAGCAGAGGAAGCTGTCAGATATACCTGAAATAAATGATATGTCGACTGTACCGTTTGTAACAGTGATCATACCTGCAAAAGACGAAGAGAATAACATAGAGAGAGCTATTCGTTCCGTTTCTGAAGCTGATTATCCCAATGATAAATACGAGATATTAGCAGTAAACGACCGCTCTGATGACCGTACCGGGGAGATACTAGATAAGCTTGCAAAAGAAATTCCTAACCTAAAAGTTTTGCATAGACAAGAGTCTGATGTAGAAAAAAATCTGAAGGGCAAACCTGGGGCTATTCAATTTGCTGCCGATATTTCGAAGGGTGAATACCTGCTGTTGACAGATGCTGACTGTAAGGTGCATGAAAAATGGATCAAAACCATTGTTTCTGCATTTCTTAAGTATGAGGTGGATTTAATTCCATCTTTTACTCATGTTGAAAGTAACACTCTTTTTGACAAAATTCAGTCAATAGAATGGATTTATATGCACACTATGGCAAGTGCAGGAGTCGGTCATGACAAAGTATTAGGGGCTTATGGTAATAATTTTAATATTAGATCTTCGGTATTTCATAAAATAGGTGGTTATCGTAACATTAAATTTTCTGTTACAGAAGACTTGGCGTTAATGCAAGCTGTGGATAAGTTAAATAGTAAAATATTATATTTAAACAACGTTAATTCATCTGTCACTACTTATGGCTGTAAAACATTTGTCGAATATATGAATCAGAAGCATAGATGGGCTGTAGGAGGTAAGGCGCTTGGCTATAAAGCTTCAATTTTTGTATTTACTTCTTTTGCAATTTGGCTTTCATTACTAATTGCTATAATATCCGGTAATATGTTTTGGATATTTGCAGTATTATTTACTAGAATATATGGTGATTACTTAGTAGTTAATCTATCAATAACGTCTCAAAAAAAAGGAAATTTACGTCCTTATACACTTCTTTCATTATTGTATTTTATGCTAATAGAACTTTTCATTCCCTGGACTTTATTAAAACAAAATGTCATTTGGAAAAAACAGAAATTCTAAAATAGAAAAAAGAATAAAGTTCCTGTTTTGTTTACTCAAAATAATTTACAATTAGCCCTCCTTTGTAGTATTTTTTTCGTATAAGCATGTGCATATATCTTAACTATAAAATGGTATATGAATATGCGATGTGAACTTTTTATTATGCCCAATATGAGGTACTACGATGGGACTTTTTAAAAAAACAGGCATTTCTTTAAAAAATAAGCCTACCTTTTATACTAGTTACTGTTGCAATGTATTTTGCACTTGACTATTACATTATGCCGACAGTAGAAGAAATTACTGCTGGATGATGTAAAAGAATCTTTACACGATGTAAGTGATATTCCTCGCTCAATTATTGAAAAAACAAAAATTAAAGAAGGACTAAGTGAAGAAGAGTATAATAATGAAATGGGTGAATTACTTAGTTATTTATCTGAATTATCATACCACTCCGGCAACGGAATTTTTTATTTTAAAAGATCAACAAATTATTTCTTCTCCCAAATAATGAATATACTAAACTCTCCTATAGAAACTTATAAAGATACAGAAGAAACTTCAATTTTATTAAAAATATAGCCAATAATCTGAAATCCGATCAACAGCCAATATACTAGATACAAAGTTGCAAAAGGCGATCAAATTGTAGAAAAATTAGCTTATGCTTATAGCGAAGATGATTTAGGTTGGGTTGTAGTCGCAGATTATGATCTGGATACATTTATTGCAAAAAGAGCAAACATAAATACTCTTCTTTTGATATTTACACTGGGAAGTATTATTATGTTAAATCTTGCTTTAGTCTTTATTGGTAGAATTTCAGTTGTAAGACCTCTGAAACGTTTGAAAGAAATGGCTGAGGACATCACTAAAGGCAAACTGGATATTGAAAAAGAGATTAAAGGTAAAGATGAAGTTGCTGATGTTCAGCGTTCTTTTGTTAAAGTAGCTGTTACTCTTGAAGAAATGAACCAGCAGGTGCAGGCCTTAGTTCAGGCTTCTAAAATGGGTAAACTCGATTATAGAGCAAGTTCTGATAAGCTGGAAGGTGCTTATTCTGAAATTATTGACGGTATGAATCAAAGTGTTGATACATTTATGAGACCGCTTAACTTGGCTGCTGAATATATTGATAGAATTAGCAAAGGTGACGTACCTCAAAAAATTGAAGATGAATTCAGAGGAGACTTTGCCGAAATTATCAATAATATTAATACATGTATAGATGCTATTAACGCATTAGTTACAGATGCACATACATTAAATCATGCAGCCGAAGAAGGAAAACTTAATGTAAGAGCTGACGAATCTTTACACAGTGGAGATTATCGTAAAATTATTACAGGAATGAATAAAACTCTTGATAACGTAGTCGAACCTTTCGAAATAGCCATAGATTTTATTGATAGAGCGAGTCGCGGAGATGAATTGCATGACGTTACTAAAGACTACAAAGGAATCTATGGAGATCTTAAAAATAGAATTAATCGCTTGAAAGAAGTATTATACAAGCTTGTCTTTACAATGATGGATCAGTCAGAAGCAACTCTTAACGGTAGACTTGACGTTCGTGCTGATTTAAGTGGTCTTGAAGGCGAATGGCTAAATATCTTTCGGTAACTTTAATAAATCACTGGATGCAGTTATCGGACCTTTAAACTTATCAGCAGAATATATTGATAGAATTAGTAAAGGTGATATCCCTCCAAAAATTGAAGAAGAGATGAAAGGTGATTTCAACGAAATCGAAAAACAACTTGAATATGTGTATCGATTCCATCAACAAACTTGTATCAGATGCCAATACACTTAATCAAGCTGCAGAAGATGGAAAATTGGATGTTCGAGCTGATGAAATGTTGCATAATGGCGATTATCGCAAAATTATCACAGGGATGAATAAAACACTGGACAATGTTGTAGAGCCATTTGAAATAGCTATAGACTTTATTGACAGAGCCAGCCGTGGCGATGAGTTAAACGAAGTAACAAAAGATTATAAAGGCATCTATGGTGAGCTAAAAGGCCGTATTAACCGCTTAAGAGAAGTACTTTACAAACTAGTATTTACAATGATGGATCAATCAGATGCAACGTTGAATGGCCGCCTTGATGTACGCGCAGATTTAAGTGGCTTGGAAGGCGAATGGCTAAATATTTTTGGTAACTTTAATAAATCTTTGGATGCAGTAATAGGTCCACTAAACTTATCAGCAGAATATATCGACAGAATTAGCAAAGGCGATATCCCTCCAAAAATTGAAGAAGAGATGAAAGGTGATTTCAACGAAATCAAAAACAATCTGAATATGTGTATTGATTCGATTAATAAATTAGTTACAGATGCAAATACATTAAATCATTGCAGCAGAGGAAGGTAAGCTTGATGTAAGAGCAGATGAAATGATGCATAACGGTGATTATCGCAAAATTATTTCCGGTATGAATAAAACATTGGATAATGTAGTAGAGCCATTTGAAATTGCTATAGATTTTATTGACAGAGCGAGTCGCGGTGATGAATTACACGACGTTACTAAAGACTACAAAGGAATCTATGGAGACCTAAAAAATAGAATTAATCGCTTGAAAGACGTATTGTACAAGCTTGTTTTCACAATGATGGATCAATCAGAAGCAACACTTAATGGTCGCCTGGATGTGAGAGCTGATTTAAGTGGTCTTGAAGGCGAATGGCTAAATATCTTCGGTAACTTTAATAAATCACTGGATGCAGTTATCGGACCTTTAAACTTATCAGCAGAATATATCGGATAGAATTAGCAAAGGCGATATCCCTCCAAAAATAGAAGAAGAGATGAAAGGTGATTTCAACGAAATCAAAAAATAATTTGAATATGTGTATAGATTCGTTAAATGGTATGCAAAATTCTTTGTTTGCTACTATTAAACTTCAAAAAAGAAGGTGCAGTTAATTCCCGTTGCGATACCAAAGGAATGCATGGTTATTTATAAAGAATCTTATGGACGGAATAAATGAAGTGCTTGATGCTGTTATTCATCCTGTTTTTCGGATTGGAGAGTTGAGATTTTGCACCAATATGCAAATGGTGATTTGAACAATGAAATGAGATTATTGCCGGGCGAGCAAGTTTCATTTACTAATGCTGTGAATGGTGTTTAGGTCAAACTTGATGGAATTGATTCATGAGGTTGATACTTTAGCGATATCGATTAAAGATGGAGATCTTGAATATAGAGCAAACACTGCAAGATTGAAAGGTGATTATAGTACTATTCTTGAAGGAATGAATCAGGCAGTTGATAACATGGCCGAGCCTTTCGAAATGGCTATTGACTTTATTGCCAGAGCTAGTAAAGGTCAGGAGGTTGTAGAAGTTACTAAAAGATTACAAAGGAATCTATAATATTCTTAAAAACAATATTAATGCATTTAGAGCTATCCTATATAAACTAGTAACAACAATGGCAGAACAATCTGAAGCAACGGTGGCGGGTAAGCTTGATGTACGTGCTGATGTCAGCGGCTTGGAAGGAGAATGGGTTAATATCTTTGGTGGATTTAATAAATCTTTAGATGCAATAGTTGAACCATTTACTATAGCAAAAGATTTTATAGCTAGAGTGAGCCAAGGCGAAAGACTTGATAATATAGATGGAAATTATAGAGGTGAATACTTCACCATGATCAAGAACATTAATGTTCTTACTGATATTTTGAATCAAATGCGGACTGATGTCCAGCAACAAACTAATTATGCAGTGCAGGGGCAACTGGATAAACGTGTAGATGTTACCAGATATCAAGGATCATTGGCAGGTAGTAGTAGGTGGTGTAAACAGCACTCTCGATGCCATTATTACTCCTTTAAATGAATATGCTAATTGTATTTCTATACTTGCCTCAGGAAATTTGACAGCCAGGATTAAGAGCAAATTTAATGGCGAGTTCAATGACTTTGCTAATAATATAAATAGTCTTGCAGATTCTTTAGAAAGCGTAATTCAGGATGTACATTCTGTAGTAGAAGCAGTTGCTTCATCCTCAGATCAAATCAATGGTGAATCTGCAACTATAGCGTCCAGTGCTCAGGAACAAAGTATGCAGACAGAAGAAGTTGCCAGTGCAGTAGAAGAAATGACTAGAACAGTAGCAGAAAAATGCCAGATCCTCAAACCGTGCTGCTCAAATAGCTGAAAAGTACGGACAGGAAGCACTCAATGGCGGCGGTTGTTGTTGAAGAGACAGTAAATAAAATGAAAGATATTGCCGGAGTTGTAACTCAATCAGCTGAAAATATTAAAAAACTCGGCGAATCCAGCAAAGAGATAGGAAAGATTGTTTCAGTTATTAATGAAATTGCAGACCAAACGAATTTACTTGCACTAAATGCAGCAATTGAAGCAGCAAGAGCAGGTGACCAGGGAAGAGGTTTTGCCGTTGTTGCTGATGAAGTTCGTAAACTAGCGGAACGAACAACAGACGCAACAAAACAGATTGCAAATATGATTCAAAGTATTCAGGAAGATACAGGAAATGCTGTAAATATTATGGTTCAGGGTAATTCTGAAGTGAATAGTGGAATTGCATTGGCAGACAGAGCCGGAGATGCTTTAAAATCTATAGTTTCAAGTTCTGAAGATGTGATGTCCATGATAAATCAGATTGCTGCAGCTTCTGAAGAACAATCCTCTACTACTGAACAAATTGCACAAAACATTGCATCTATCTCAAGTGTAGCAGGAACAACAGCTAAACAAATAACTGAGATAGCAATCTTCTCTGAAAAAATGACTAAGCAGACTGAACGCTTAATATCTGCCATAAATCATTTTAAAATACAAAGAAAATCGATGCATCAGGAGTACGATTTCGAAATATCTCAAGATGTTATTCACTCTGAAGATATGGAGAGTCCTGAAAGAAAATTACTTAATGGTAATCACTAAAATTATAAGCGTTGTGGTTTTACTGCAACGCTTTTTTTTATTGTTTTTTAGGGCGAATAATTTAAATTTGTATACAAACAAATAATACTCGGAGATTTAGATTGTGAACAGGCATTTAGATACTAAAGAACTGGAATATGAGCTACAGCTCTACAAAAAAATAGTCGATAATTTACCTGTTGGAATTCAGGTCAGAGATAGGACAGGGAACACTCTAATCTCAAATCAGGAGTATGAAAAATTTAATAATTCTACAAGCGGCTTGTTTCAGATAAATAGATCAGGTGTAAACCTTGAGGACAAAGAGCTTCTTGTAACATGCACTAACACTTTTGATGTTAAAAAACTTTATTCTGAAGTGGATGTTGCTGATTTTAGAGCTCCGATAGGTGAAGAAATAAATGAAGTCATTGAAAATATGGCATTTATTCATATTGAAACTACATCCGGAGATATGAATATCCTCCATTTCAGTAAAGGAGCAGAGCTTCTCTATGGATTTAAATCCGAAGCTGTGACAGGATATTCTCTAAGAAAACTAGTTGAATATGATTTCTTTGTAAGGGTAACGAATGTAATAAATGAGATCAAAGCAATTGGCGAAACTTATATTGGAGAAACTGAATTTAAAAGAAAAGATGGGACTTCATTTCAAGGTGTTTATGAATGGTATCCGATATTCAATTCTAAACGTGAGTTAGTGTCCTGTTTGGCAGTAATTGTAGACATTACAAAAAGGATTGCAGCTGAAGAGATGGTTAGGAACAGTGAAGTAAAATTCCGTTCATTGTTTGAAAATTCAATTGATCCAATGCTTTTACTGGATGGATATAATATTAAGAATTGCAACTATGCTGCACTAAAACTTTTCGAGACTACTGAAAAAAGCCAAATTATAGGCAAAAAAACTTCAGATCTTTCGCCCGAATTCCAAAGCGACGGAGATTCTTCTTACATGAAAATGCTAAGAATGATAGAAGGTGCTGCTCAGAAAGGTTCTACGAGATTTACTTGGGAACATAAAACTCTAAAAGGCAAAATAGTGCCTTGTGAGGTATCATTAGCAGTTCTTTATATTGAAGAGCGCAGAAATGTCTATGCAGTTATTCGTGATATCAGTGAAAGGCTGGAAGCAGAACAAAAAATAAAAGAATCTGAAGAAAGATTACTTTCTTTGACAAATCAGCTTCCGGTAGGCATATACAGAACAACTCCGGATGGGAAATTATTTTTTGCAAATCCTGCTCTTTTGGATATTCTTGGATTTGAGCGAGACTTTGAATATAAAAATTTGGATGTAAAGCAATTATATGTTAACCCTATGAACAGGGATTTACATATAGACGAGCTAAAGAAAAGTGATGGTGTGATTGTTACTGAGTATGAACTGATCAACAATCGAAATCAGAAGCTGATGATCAGAGATACAGGCAGCCCAATAAAGAATGATTCAGGTGAATTGGATTATATTGATGGCATTATTGAGGATATAACAGAAAGAAAAAGAGCTGAACAGGCTTTACAGACAATAGTCGAAGGTACCGCCAGAAACACAGGTGTTAACTTCTTCTCCTCATTTGTATATTATCTGGCAGAAGTATTTGATGTAAGTGATACTTGTATCTATTTAGTCGGGGACAGTGATTCACAGGGACATGTGCTGGCATATTGGGGAGACAGACAGTTTTATGAAACATTTGATATAGATATTACTTTAAAAGAGAAGTTCTCTCCAAATGTGTTTTATCATCATGAAGACAGCCCATTCATGGCAATTCCTCGTGCAAAAGGGAATTCTTATGTAAAACATATTTGCGGCATCCCAATTTATGAGAACGGTAAGAAGATCAAAGGTTTTGTTTTGGCAATGGATGAAGAGAAACCTGAACCAAAAAAACGGAATGATTTCATCTTAGAAATTTTTGCTACAAGAGCAGCTGCAGAGATAGAAAGAAAGAATATGGAGGACTTTCTCAAAAATGCAAAAGAAGAAGCTGAAGCTGCAAACAGAGCAAAGAGTTTGTTTCTTGCAAATATGAGTCATGAAATCCGTACTCCGATGAATGGTATTATCGGAATGACTGATCTTGTTTTGAAATCAGAGTTGAATCCGGAACAAAGAATTCATTTGAACCTGGTCAAAACATCTGCCGATTCTCTTTTGAATATCATTAATGATATTCTTGATTTATCGAAAATCGAATCCGGAAAGCTTTTATTAGATAGCCTTGATTTTGAATTAAATTCAACTATCGAAAAATCCGTAGATATGTTTGCTCTTAAAGCATACAGAAAATCTATTGAGCTGACTTGCTTTATAGAACCTGACTTACCTATTTACCTGATTGGTGACCCAACTCGTTTACGTCAAGTATTAATTAATGTTATTAGTAATGCTATTAAGTTTACAAATTCAGGTGAAGTTAAAATAAAAGTCAAGAAAGACAAACAGATAGATGAGAGCAATCTGCAGATTAAATTTACTGTTGAAGATACCGGAATAGGAATTGCGGAAGAAAATCTAAAACATATTTTTGAGGATTTTTCCCAGGCAGATGCTTCAACTACCAGAGAATATGGTGGAACCGGACTCGGCTTGGCTATTTCAAAACATTTAGTAGAAAGAATGGGCGGATATATCACTGTTACAAGTGAAGAGGGAAAAGGTAGTATTTTCTCATTTAGTCTTCCGTTTGAAATTCAAATGCTAAACGATAAGAAATACCGCGAGAAAATAGAGAAGAAATCTCAAAATCTAAAAAATCTTAAAACTTTAGTAGTCGATGATAACAGCACAAATTTGCTGATATTGGAGAATATGCTTGAGTTCTATGGTCTTGATACTGTAACAACAAACAGTCCTATGGAAGCTGTTGAAATTTTTAACAGACAGCGCAAAGCCGGAAGCCCGTTTGAATTACTGATTTTAGATTACATGATGCCCGGATTGGATGGTGTTGCATTAGCAAAGAAATTGAAAGCGATGGGTGATGCAAAAATTATACTCCTAAGCTCTTCTAATGGTTTTGAAGAGTTAAGCAAAGAAGACAGGAGTGTATTAGATTCTTATCTTATTAAACCTGTAAAACAATCTCAGCTACTGAATGTTATAGAAAAAGCACTAGGAATGGACAACCAGGAAGAATGTTGTCAAAATAAGTACGTGACTGATTCTTCATTACCTTCGGCAGAAGATTTTGAAATGCCGGAGAACTTAAATATTCTACTAGCTGAAGATAATATGGTAAATCAGATACTTATAACTGATTTGTGTGAAATGAACGGTTGGAGCATTAAAGCAGTAGAAAACGGAAGGCTTGCCGTTGAAGAATTCAGAAAAGGGATCTACGATATTATTCTTATGGATATACAGATGCCTGAAATGGACGGAATGGAGGCTACAAAAATTATTAGAAATGACGAAGATAATAGTAACATCCCGATCATAGCTCTGACAGCCCATGCTTTGAAAGGCGATAGAGAAAGATTTCTGGACGCCGGAATGGATGATTATATTTCTAAACCTGTTAGTGATAGATTGCTTTTTGCTGCAATAGAAAACCAGATGAGGCATGTAACCAAATCAAAAAATAAACGAGAAATTCCGCCGGCTGATTTTTCTAACTTACTAAATGTCCTTAAGGGTAATAGTAAAATAATCATAACAATGGTAGAAAGTTTCTTTGATGAGTTGCCAAGTCTAATTCAAGAGATTGAAGAGGGGATAAGCGGAAAGAATTTTAAAAAACTTGACCATGCAGCGCATAAATTGAAAGGCGCACTAGTAAATTTTGATGCTAAGGAATCTGCAAGTCTTGCTTTAGATTTAGAATTAATGGGAAAAAATGAATCTATTGAGGATGCTGAAGAGACGCTACATAAACTCAGCAACGAGATGAATAGATTTAGAGAATATTTTAAAAATATAAAGTGGTAATTTTAATATACGTATTTTGTAATGTCTATTAACTTTGTTAATTATCATAACGGATCTTATGAAAAAAGTTTTAATAGTTGAAGATGAAAAATCAAATGCCCTCCTGTTGCAGCATATTCTGAAAACAGGTGGTTATAAAGTTGATTTTTGTAGTAATGGGAGAGAAGCATTACAAAAGCTAATTTTAATTGATTACGATTTTCTATTAACGGACTGGATGATGCCGGTAATGGATGGTATCGAATTAATTACAGCGATGCGTGAAAAAATGCGAAAAATTCCTATTGTTTTGATGATCACGCATTTGGATTCTGATGTAGCGAGGAACTATGCAATTGATTCCGGTGCCGATGATTTTCTTACTAAACCAATAGAGCCTGACATATTATTTAAACGGCTCGATGAAGCATTAGCTAAAAAGAACCAACCAGCACCATCCATACCGGATGGTTCCCATGTTATTTTGAAGGATATCAAACCGCCTTTCCCTGGAGTTGCAATAGCGGCCAGTACTGGAGGGCCACCTGCTGTTAAAGCACTGATGAACAATATAAGAGAACACTCCAGCGCAGCTTTTTTTGCAGTTCAGCATGGTCCTGAATGGATGTTCAATTCTTTTGTAGATAGGCTGAATGCAGAACTGCCTTTACCTGTGGTTTTATCAGAAGATAAAATCAAAGTAGAGCCCGGTAAACTATATATAGCTAAAGGTGATCATCACACTATAGTTACTAATAAAATGGAACTAAAAGTTTATAGCGGCGAAAAAGTTAACTTTGCAAGACCTGCTGCGGATCCTTTATTTAAATCAATGGTAGATTCTTTTGGGAAATATTCAATCGGTGTAGTACTCACGGGACTTGGAAGAGACGGGACTGAAGGGGCAGTGCAAATGTTTAATGCAGGCTCAAAATTATTTGCTCAAGATCCTGATCAGGCAGTAGCACCATCAATGCCAAAATCCCTAATCAAAACAAAAGTGGATGTAAGCGTACTATCCTTAAAAGAAATAGCTGCACATGTAGATAATCAAATATTAAAAATCAAAAAATCTTTATAATACTGATTAAAAATGGAAATATAGGATGTGTTTGGCACAATTTTTCCATTCTAGTATTTTTTTTGAAAAAAAATAAAAAAAGTAAAAAAAAATTGAGACCTTTTTTAAAACAGGTGTCAATCATAGTAAGAAGAATAGTGTATGAGTCGTAAATGGGCTTCGACTCAACTAATTTATAGATATTTTAACATAATTCAGAGGGCGATGTTATAGGGAAAAATGAGAGCATGCAAATATGATGCACTTATAAAAGAAATAAAATGTTAATAATTATTTGCAAAAAAGCATTAAAAGCATTTGGCAAAGCTTATTGATTTTTTTATTTTACGTAATTAGATAACATCGGTTTTGGATTTTATAAATTAATTTGGTTAATAATATGCAAATCAAAGGTTCAAAAGTATTGATTTTAGGCGGTTTCGGCTTGGTAGGTTCTGCGATTTGTCGCAAACTTATGCAGTTCGAACCAGCGGAGTTGATTATTTCTTCGCTTTTCAAACATGAAGCAGAAGATGCTGTAGAGACTTTGAGAAAAGAATACCCAAATTGCGACCCAAATATGTTCGTAGCGAAATGGGGTAACTTGTTTACAAGAAACGAGTGGAAAGATGATAATTTCAGAGACGTACTAGATACAGATGCTGGAAGAAAGGGATACATTGGTGATGTATTTGATGAGTTGGATCAAAAAATATTAAATGAATCAGCTTTATATACAATGATCACTGAATCAAAACCTGACATAGTAATCGACTGTATTAATACTGCAACTGCAATTGCATATATGGATATCTATAATACAGCTGTAAATACAATGAAATCTATCGAAAAAGGCAATTTAGAAACTGCTTGGGTAGAAAAAGTAATTGCAAGTACTTATATTCCGCAACTTATAAGACACGTACAGGTTCTTTACAATGGTTTGCTAGATGCAAAATCTGGTATGTACTTTAAAGTCGGTACAACAGGAACTGGCGGTATGGGCTTTAATATCCCCTACACTCACAGTGAAGAACGCCCTTCAAGAGTTTTAATGTCTAAAACAGCAGTAGCAGGTGCTCATACATTGCTATTATACTTGCTAGCTAGAACTCCTGACGGCCCATTAGTAAAAGAAATTAAACCTGCAGCAACTATCGCATGGAAAAAAATTGCTTACGGCGAAATTAAAAAACGCGGTCAGGCAATTCCATTAGTAGATATGAAACCTGAATCAGCAAAAAAAGCGGAAGGTAAATTCGTATTTGACGATAAAACTGATATTATTGATTCTGGTGATGTATTCAAATCTGTTTACATTGATACAGGCGAAAACGGTATCTTCTCTCATGGTGAATTCCAGGCAATTTCTGCTTTAGGTCAGATGGAAATCGTAACTCCTGAAGAAATCGCAGAATATTTGGTGCATGAAATCAGAGGTGGTAATACTGGACGTGAAGTAATTTCAGGTTTGGATGCAACTACTTTAGGCCCAACTTACCGTGGCGGTATCTTACAAAATGTAGCTGTAAATAAAATTGCAGATATGGAAAAAGAATATGAAGTAGATAGTGTTGCTTTTGAGTTGCTTGGACCTCCAAGATTATCAAAATTATTATATGAAGCATTCTTGATGAAGAAAATTGCAGGTAGCATGGCAGGTTGTAAAGATTTTACAGCTGAAGAGTTCTCTGCTAAAGCAACAGAAATCATCAAAAGTGATGACAAATTAAGACAACAAATGCTTTCTATCGGTTTAGTTGTTCTTATGCCGGACGGCACTCATTATTTACGCGGAGCAGATGTAAAAATTCCTGTGCGCAGAGGCGTAGACGAATTAGATTTGACTCCTGAAAACGTAGAACAATGGTGCTACGAAGGTTGGATTGATTTAAGAGTATCTAACTTTGTTGGCTGGAAAGAAAGAATGGACAGAATTATTTCTGAAGCAGAAGCAATTCCGGTATCTGAAACCGGCTCAAGATACACTTATACAAGTGATTATTGGAACAACTTCAAAACAATAGATGAAGGTAAGATTGCAGGCTGGATTTTCGAATACGAAGATAAAGGCTGGCGATTCAAACGCTAATAAGTTAGAGGTTGATATAAATATTTATCATTCATTATTTTCAAGGAGCGCCTAATGAAAAGGTTTACTTTATTGCTCGCTCTGGCTTTCGGTCTAGTAATTACCAGCAGCTATGCTGAAGGTAAAAAAGACGGCAAAAAGGACGAAGTCCTTAGAAGAAGCTCGTTTGTAGAACCTAACCCGTTCTTAAACAATACTTCTTTTCCAGAGCCATTCAATGAAACTGCGCAGCCAACTGATGAAGCTGCGGTTTCAACCGGATATTACTATGTAGATAGTAATGACGATTTAGAGTTTCCTGGTAATCCGACAAGGACTGCGTACTGGAAACCAACTGTTGAGTTTTATGATACAACTCAACAAACAAACTTATGGACAAAAATCATGGCAGGTCCTAGAGTTTTACCTAAATCTTACTGGGAACAAAATCCTGACGAAGGTTTAGCATTCTTTAGAAACCCTGCACTTCCTTCTACACCTGGACCAACTAAAAACTTTTGGTTACATGGTGATGTAAACGCAACTGACTCCGTAGATAATGCATTTGCAGGACCAATGTCTATTGGTTTCCCTTTCTACTTCAATGGAGTTAGATTTGACTCTTTCTATGTATCTACAAATGGTGTTGTTGCTTTAACAAACCGTAGATATTATTATGATCAAGAAGGTAATCGTACATTATTACCACAAACTACAAGTGCTTATGACCAAATGTCTATGGACTGGTTCTTAGGTGCTACTGGTGAAGAACGTGTTCGTAATATGGCTGAAGCTGATCAAGATGGTGATGGCGTTATGGACGGTCCTGGTACTGGTGACCCATTAGCTGATGACTTCGGTTATTTATATTCAGTTTGTGGCGGTAATGAAACAAATGAGACAGGTGGTATTAGAAATCCTGCTATCACTGATTTGAATTCTGTTATTCCACTTGATAAGAAATCTGCTCTTATTGCTCCATTCTGGGGTGACTTACACTTGTCACAATGGAATGACGCAGGTCAGGTAGTGGATAACCATAGTAAAGTATGGTTCAGAAGATTTAATGACAACAGTAAACTTGTTATCTATTTTGTAAATGCTAATCTTAGAGGTCAAGTACAAAATGATATGGGGCAAACTGCTACCGTTCCTGATGACGGTCGTCCTGGTGATAACAACTATGTATCTGCAACTGCTCAGGTTACTTTAAACCGTGTTGACTCTTCAATCACTTTCAACTACCAATACTTTGGTGGATCTGCTACAATTGGTGGTAGAAGATATGAAGCTGCTAAAGTTTACAGATTTAATACTGTAGCCGGTGTTAGAGGTTTTGCCCGCCACGTAGATTATCCTACAGGCGTAGAAGAAACAGATCCTTACTATCCATGGGCTGGTGAGTATCCACAATCAACACACTATTTTGCGAAATTTACTGGCGGCTCTGCAACTCCTTTCCCTGAAAGAAACTTAGCTGTTAGGTTCAAACAATGGCAAAATACTCTAAGAGTAATTGATATTCAGTATATGGCTAGAAAACTTGACGAAAATTCAAGCTTAGACTTTACTGAAAGAGTTTTGACTGGTAATGCTGCAAACTATGAATTGTTAGCTGGTGAAGAAAGAATCGGTGCTATTCAACCTGTTTGTATTATCCAAAATATTTCAAATGAAATTCAAGGTCCAAACGGTGTAAACTTTGTACCTCAGGATATTGAATTTAGAACTCGTTTTGTAATCGTAAACGAAATTACAGCACAACCTATTTATAATAGAATTGTACCTGTATCAAAAGAATGTTTGGAAATTCCTGACATTACTACTAATCCTTGTAATGGTCAAGATTATGTAAAAGTAAGACTTTCTGACGTTGAAAATAACAATGGAAACTATGAAGCAGAAGCTGTTGATTTTGCAGCATCTGGTCATGATGGTATTCCTCCTTACGGATTTGTTCAAGTATTCTTCCCTCCATTTGAACCAAATGAATTTTCACCATCTAATATTGGTAGACTTCGTGCATATATCATTGCTGATCCTGCACATCCAGAAACTGGTGAATCTTTAGGTGACGAATGGCCATTTGATGATACTACAAATATTAACTTGTTCGTTATGAACAGACTTACTGAATTTGAAGATAACGTAAGTGAATTCAACCAGTCTGATCGTGGTCCTATTCCTTCAGTATTGAGATGGGTAAACATTGACGCTCAGGTTGTTCCTTCAGAATCTGTATCTCACCACCCATTACCACCACTTGGTAGATTTAGATCTCAGTGGGAAGCTGATTGGTTGAGAAGTGATACAACTTCTATTATTTCACCTTGTATCAAGATGAATAGAGTTACTTTCTCTCAACAAGATCACCCAGCTGATGCTGATGGTTTCAGTGGTGACCAGTTGAGATCATTCCCAATTGATATGAGAAACAGATACGATGCAGTATTGTCTCTTTCTGTATCTCGTGTAGCTAACCCAGCTGATCGTACTTGGGATCGTGGCTTTGGTGATAACCAACTTATTGGCCCTGAACCGTTAGCTTTCGTTAACCTTAACGTTTTTAACTGGTACAATGCTAATATGTCTGCATCTGCAAATCCAGATGAAATCGTAGTAGAATTAGCACAACCATCTCCAGACGGTATTAAATTTATTACTAATATTCCTGATGACAGATGGAGAAATCACCCACGCAGAGCATGGGGCGGTCAGCCTGTAGATCCTGTAACTGATATGGCTGCTTTGACAGTTTATGGTGCAGGTGGTTACATGGTAGGTTTTGATGAAACTGATAAAGATTCTTCTTACTCTCAACCTGATTTTGCTAATTTGAAACCAAATGGTTTCAGACCTAAACCTTTTGATGAAGGTTTTGATGAAGAATTCCAAAAATATTTCGTTGCTATTCCAGATACATTTATCAATGCTCCAAACGAAGGTGCTAAAAACTTTAGATTTAGAATTAAAGTTAGAGCTACAAATGATAAAAAAGGTATGATGAATATCAATGATGATGATGATGATTTCTTTGTAGATAACGTAACATTACTATTCCCATCAGAACAAACTGATATCGAAGTATCTGCTGTTAAAGTTAGATGGCCTTATACTGTAGCTCCTGCTTCTCAGGCTACTGATATCCCTGTATGGGTAACTTTATCTAACAACACATCTGTGGTTGCAAAATCATTTGAGGTTCAGGTAGATATCTATAAAGGTAGAATTACTGACTTGTCTCATGATAACTTCTGGCCAACAGTAACTCCGGTTTACTGCCGTAGATACCCACTTTCTACAATGGAAGCAGGTAAAGCAGTTGAAGTTTCTTTGCCAGGTTGGAATGCAAGACAAACAGGTGACGGTCAGTATACAATCAGAGCCGTAACGGTTATGGAAGATGGTGACTTGAAACCAGTTAATGATACTACATTCAGTTATGTTGATTTGAAATTTGGTAACGTATTCGCTTACGAACCAGAAAATGCTCAAAACGATGTTGAATCTAGAAACTTCACTAATTCACTGGGTAGAGGTCTTAACTTATATGCTTCTAACAATGGTGGTATTGGTGCTACTACATATAACGCAAATACTTGGAACCCTGATCAAGATGCAGCTGGTGTAAACAGTGGTAATGGTGCCGGTCAAATTGCAATGAAATTTGTACTTAGTAACCAGGATACATTAAGAGGTTATCAAGCTATGTTTGGTAACAAAAACCAGGCTCCTGATTATATCCAATTCCTTTGCTATGAAGATAACCAAGATTTACCTGCCGTAACAGTTCAAGGTACTTTACTTAGAACTCAAAGAGGTGAAAGAGATCTTGATAAAAATGGTCAACCATTGCAAAATCCAAACGAACCAGGTTGGAATGAATATGGTACTTACCTATTAGACAACCCTGTAGTTTTAGCTCCTGGTACTTACTGGATTGCTATTGCTCAGCTTGGTGAAACAGGTATGGAACTTGGTGCTTCTGCTAGCAGAATGGGTATGCGTTCTACATTTGTAACTAACAATAATCCTGCTGGCCCTCTAGGTGGTAATGCAACGCACTTGATGATTGATAAATCACTTAGAAAGAAAGATGGTGCTGATAACTTAATCAACAATAACGTATTTGCTGCTGAAAACGTTGCAGGTACTAACCAATGGTTTGCTGGTATGCCTACATTTGGTAACCCAATGTACCCACACATGGGACACTTTGGTGTAACTCCTGTTGATGGCGCAACTCACACATTGACTCGTGGTACTTGGATTCCATTATTAAGACCTTACTTCGGTCTTAAAGCTGAAACTCCAAGCAACTTCGAAGAAGAATGTCCTTCTGTTCCAGTTGAATACCGTGGTGACTTCACAGGTAAATTAAGTAAAGGTCATATCGATCTTACTTGGTCTACTGCTTGGGAAGAAAGCAACAGTGGTTTCTATGTAGAAAGAAGAATTCCTGCTCAAGGTTCTGAATGGAATCAAGTAGGTTGGGTTGATGGTATGGGTAACAAATCTTCAGTAACAGAATATAGCTATTCTGATGAAGATGTTACATTCAATACTACTTATGAATACAGATTACGTAACGTTGACTTCGATGGTACTCATAACTGTCCAAGTGATAACCACGTAATTCTTACTTATAACTATGGTGATGCTGCAATTGCAAGCTATCCTAACCCAGTTCAGAAAGAAACAACAATCGAATTTATCTTACCGGAAGCTGGTAATGCTAAAGTTGAAATTATCGATATCTATGGTAACGTAGTTAAAACTTTTGACATTGATGATGCTTCTCGTGGTTTGAATTCTGTTGTTTGGACTACTCTTGGCGATAATGATATGCCAGTTGCTCAAGGTACTTACATCTTAAGAATGACTTCTGGTGATCAAGTACTTAACAGTAAAGTTAACGTAGTTAGATAAGAATAATATTCTTAGATATATTAGCTCCTCGCTTTTAAAGTGGGGAGCTTTTTTTTAAACAAATTGTGACGATCATTATGGCTGAAACAATTTTTTCTAAAATAATAGACAGAACAATTCCGGCTGATATAGTATTTGAAAATGAAGATGTGCTGGCTTTTAGAGATATAAGTCCGCAGGCGCCAACTCATATACTAATTATACCAAAAAAGCAAATTCCAACTGTTAATGATATTCAGAACGAGGATGCTTCTTTGATTGGGAAATTATTTTTAGCCGGTAAAGAAATAGCAAAAAAAGAAGGACTTGCAGAAGATGGTTATCGCTTAGTTGTGAATTGCCAGGAAGGTGCTGGTCAGACTGTCTTTCATTTGCATGTACATCTTATAGGCGGACGTCCGTTAAAATGGCCTCCGGGCTGATCTTAATAAGATTTTATGTGTTAAGGTATACTAAGCTTAGTATACCTTTTTTTATATCTACAATCCTAAGCTTTTATATCACTGTCTTATTTAGTATTTTTGTCTTTTAGTTTTAAAATTATACTTGATATATCATGGATAAAAATATAATATTATCTGAAGCCAATAGAGTTTTTGACGAAGAAATTATGGCTTTGCAAAAGGTAAAATCTCTCTTAAACGGTGATTTCGCTGATGCAGTAAATATGGTTGCAAATGCTCATAAAATTGTAGTAACTGGTGTAGGTAAATCCGGTAATATCGGAAATAAAATATCAGCTACTTTATCTTCTATTGGAGTATCATCAGTGTTTTTACATCCTGTAGATGCTTTGCATGGTGATATTGGAATAGTACAAGAGGGGGATGTTGCAATACTTCTTTCTAAATCAGGTGGCACAGAAGAGCTTGTTCGCTTTATTCCATATTTAAAAATGAGAAAAGCCAAAATTATTGCTATTGTCGGGAATATGGAATCATATTTGGCTAGATCTGCAGATATTGCTTTAAATGCTACAGTTGAAAAAGAAGCCTGCCCATTTAATTTAGCTCCTACTACAAGTACTACTGTTGCTTTGGCTCTTGGTGATGCATTAGCTGTAGCAGTCATGAAAGTCAGAGGAGTAACTCAGGAAGATTTTTCTCGATTGCATCCTTCAGGTCAGATAG
Source organism: Kapaibacterium sp. (SeqCode) (assembly GCA_965140345.1). Taxonomy (GTDB): domain Bacteria; phylum Bacteroidota; class Ignavibacteria; order Kapaibacteriales; family UBA2268; genus JBFHIJ01. The sequence goes on along the minus strand of OZ223200.1, from coordinate 368,517 downwards.
GGAGAAATATTACTCTCCATGTAAAAGATGTGATGCACTCAAAAGAAAAAATGCCAAGAATAACATCTGATGCTTCTATGCGTGATTTAATAATTGAAATGAGTAATAAAGCACTAGGTTGTGTTTGTGTATGTGATGAAAATGAAAAATTACTTGGTTTAGTTACTGATGGAGATATTAGAAGAATCTTTCAAAAAGTTAAAGATTTAGATTCTGTTTCAATTTCTGATGTGATGACTCCTAAACCTGTAAAGGTAAATGAAGATAGCTATCTTGCGGAAGCTCTTTCTTTGATGGAGAACAGGAAAAGCCAAATAAGTGTATTGCCTGTTTTAAATAAACAGGATCAATGTGTCGGCGTGATTAGGATCCATGATATAATAAGCAGCGGTTTATAAAAGAAACGGAATCTTATTTAGATTCCGTTTGGTTTATTTCTCTTTTTAACTCAGTTGGGTCGATGGTATTAATAGTCGCAGGCTGAATCAATTTAGGTACATTAGACTTATTTGAATTCTTTTTGATTAGCTTATATCTAAGTCTGATAGAATCCTGTGCTTCTTTGGACGCATTTTTTATATTTGACTTAGTTATCTTGATATTTCTGACTACACTTCCTCTACTGCCAAATGGTTCAAGTAGTTTCCCATTCCTTTTAAAAATCACACCACCAACATTGCCCTGGCTTATAGAAAAGGATTCGAACGCTTTCCATTTTCTGGTTTCGCCTTTTCGCATGGTAAGTTCTTCCATTTTTTCACCGTCCATTTCAATTCTCATCCAGCAATTATCAATTGCTTCAGCTTCTAAAGTTAAACTATCGGGTTCTTCAAAATAATTAAGCAAGCTCTTATCTTCGGCGCCAATTATGGTAGTATCAATTTCATTAGCAATTTGATCCTGAATTATTGCAGTTGATTCTGCTTTTGGACCTTCATCAAAGAATGTAAAGTAAATTATTAAGATTATTGCGATGACTACTGCACCTCCCGCAGAATAATTTATTATTTGCGTAGTGCTTATCTGAGGTTTATTTGCCTTTTTAAACATAGCAGCATAATCGGTTTCAGCGGCTTGCTTAGAGGCAGGTATTTCAGGATTTTCATCATCAAAGGAAATAGTATTTTTGGGCTTGGTGTCTATTTTCTTCTTATATCTTTCCTTTTGAATTTCAATCTGTGATTTGCGAGGAGATGTCTCTTTTTCAGTTTGAGTACTTGTTCTATCTACTTTTGTAATAGTTTCTGTAGCTTGTTCTGTTTCAGCACTATCATTAGATAAATCAATTTCAGACAAAGGAAAATCTAAAAATGCAGATAATGTTTTTAAAAATGATTTTACATAAATAGGAGACATGATTTGAAAATTTCCACTTTCCAAAGCTTCTATGATGTAAGGTCTGATCTTAGTTCTTTCGCTAACTTCTTTTATACTAAGACCCTTCTCTTCTCTATGCTTTTTTATGACTTTTCCCGATGCTTTCATGATGTTTTTTTGTTAAATTGGTAGATGAACTTTTGACAGAGCAAACTTTATTATATTATAAAACAAGTACTTATAACGAATAATAACAAATATCATACCAAAAAAAGAGTGCGCCATGTACAAAATATATCACTGTTTTATTTTCTTTTTTTTGATGAATCTAACTTGGATATCTGCGCAGACAAAAGCAGATAATAATGTGGATTCTTCAAAGATAGAAATAAATAATATACCATCCAAACGCTTTACTTCTCAAGAATTTATGTATGCTGATATGCAGAGATTTACTCTTACAGGAGATCTGCCACTTAGAGAAACAAAAATCAAGCCGTATAATTTTGCCGGATTTGCTGCCGTCTATGGAACATTTTTCTATATGCAACATAAATGGCAAATGGAAACTATTTGGGAAGAAAGAGGTAGTTTCAGATTTATGGAAGATGGTGAATATGCTTTATGGGCGGACAAAGCCGGGCACTTTTTTGGTACATATTATATGTCATATTTTATGAGTGAAGGTTTGCTTCAAGCAGGGCTTTCATGGGAAGCAGCCTCAGTTTGGGGTGGTATAATGGGATTTGCTTATAATACCTATGTAGAAATATTAGACGGATATGGAACTAATTGGGGTTTTTCTCCTTCCGATTTTTATTGTGATATAGCAGGAGCAGCGTTTTTTATAGGCCAATACTATTCTCCCTTTTTACAAAATTTTACTCCAAAATTTTCTTATATGCCACCTAAATGGCATGGACAAAATGATAGAGTACCTCATGATCAATTTATCGATAACTATAGCTCGCATACAATGTGGCTTTCAATGAATGTTCATAATTTGTTGCCTAAGTCTCTGAAACCTTATTGGCCTAAATGGTTAGAATTAAGTATAGGGTATGCCGCACGCAATCTTTATGCTCCTGGATCAACTGAACCTTATGATCCTGAAAAATCTTTGAAAGTCAGCGACAAAGCATGGGGGGACAGAAGATTTATTATTGCATTAGATTATAATTTAGTACATCTTATACCGGATACTAATACTGCCTTTTGGAATTGGTTAAGACAAAGTGCTAATTATTTGAAGTTTCCGGCGCCAGCAATTTCATTTGGCGATAGCGGAACTAAGTACTTCCTGCTTTATCCTTTTGAGTTATAACTTTATTGATATTGCTTTTTTTAGTAAATTACATGTTTGAATGAAGAGAAAACAGAGGCAAAATTGACTTTTGAAACCGGAAAATATAAAGAGCAAGTTACTACAAATGCTAGTTCGAGTATAACTAGCGAAAAATCAAAAAAAACTGCATTTAAGATGAGCCTTATTGTGCCTGTGTATCACGAGGAAAAAATCATAGAAGAAAATCTTAAGTTTTACACTAAAGCCTTAAGAGAAAAATACGGTTTCGAAATTATAGTAAGCGATGGCGGTAGTACAGATAAAACAGTGGAATTAGCTAAAAATTATGCTGATAAAGTTGTGGTGCATACAGAAGATCGCAGACAAACTATTGCTGAAGGTAGAAATAAAGGTGCTGAAGCTGCAACTACAGATACACTTGTTTTTATTAATGGCGATTCAGTTCCGGTGGATGCTGAACAATTCTTCTCTAAAATTGAAGAATGGCGACAAGGCAGAGGAAAATATTCAAATGCTGATGCCCTCGCAATAAGTGTTACCGGATTCCCTGACGAAATTCTGTTCAAAGATAAAGTCTTTTATACTCTTCATAATGCCTATGTTGATTTACTCAACAAAGTGGGTATGGGTATGGGGAGAGGCGAGTGCCAGGTAGTTAAAAAATCTACTTTTAAAAAAGTGAACGGTTACAACAGCAATATTGTTGCCGGAGAAGACTTCGATTTATACCGCCGAATAGCTAAAGTTTCTAAAATTAAATTTGCACATGATATACAAGTTTATGAGTCTCCTCGCAGATTTAGAAAGTATGGTTATATTAAAACTATTTTTTACTGGACTCTAAACTCAATCACTGTTATGCTCTTCAATAAATCAGTTTCCAAAGAATGGGAAGCTGTAAGATAGGAAGTAAAGTTTTGCTGACTTTTATAATTATTTACCCATAAGTTCCCTGAGCGAACAAAGTGGGTCGAAGGGTAATAAATTATTTAATTATAAGTACCTACTTTTATTATGTTGTACAACAGAATTTATTCTTCCTTTCTCTATCTCTTATATTTTGTGTTATACTTGGGTGGTTTGTGTTATGTCAAGAGCATTTGGTGTATGCCTCGGGGCTTCTTCTGTATCATATTGTTTGATTGAAAAAAACAATGATAATAGTTACTCTGTTATTGAAGCAGAAAATATTGCTCATGATGGCGATCCGAAAAATCAGCTTGTTGAGATACTCAAATCTAAATATCCCAAGAATACTCCTATCTCTGCGACCGGCAGAAAATTTAGAAATATATTAAACATCTCAAATATTTCAGAACCAGAAGCCACTGAAGCTACTCTTCAACATTATTTTACTGATAAAAAATTTGATGGAGTTGCATCTCTTGGTGGTGAAACGTTCATGGTTTATAGCCTTGATGCAACAGGATATATATCTAATGTACATACAAAAAATCAATGTGCATCCGGCACAGGTGAATTTTTTATGCAGCAGATAAAAAGGATGAATCTATCCTTAGATGAAACAATGGAACTAAGCCATGGTAAAGATCCTTTTCAAGTTTCAGGAAGATGTTCTGTTTTTTGTAAGTCTGACTGCACTCATGCTCTAAATAAAGGTGTACCTAAAGGTGAAGTAGCAGCGGGGCTTTGCAAAATGATTGCAGACAAAGCTGATGAACTCATTGCAAAATTAAATAGCCAGTCTATATTAATTGCAGGTGGGATCAGCAAAAATGATTCTGTGATGGAGTATCTTAAAAAATCTTACTCAGACTTATTTATTCCTAAAGAAGCTCCTTATTTAGAAGCTTTAGGTGCTGCTATTTATGCAGATAAAAACCGTGTGTCTGATCTGACAGATTTTGATGATGTATTTATTGAGTTTGAAAGTTCTTTTGATTTCTTAAAACCACTGGCAAATTACAGAGAAAAAGTTACTTTTAACGGATCTGAGAGAGCTGAGTTTGATCCAAGTAAAGAATATGTCTTAGGTTTGGATGTAGGATCTACTACAACTAAAGCCGTGCTTATTGATACATCAGATAAAAATATAGTTTCCACGATATACTTGTATACTTCAGGTGATCCTATTCGTGCGGCAAGAGATTGTTATAAAACCATATTGAATGAAGTTGGGAATCAGGTAAAAATAATCGGGTTGGGTGTAACAGGTTCGGGAAGACATATTGCAGGCTTGCATGCAGATACTGATGGTATTATTAATGAAATAATTGCTCATGCTAATGCAGCAGTGCACTTTGATAAAGATGTTGATACTATATTTGAAATCGGTGGCCAGGATGCTAAATATACTTATATAATCAACCAGGTTCCTGCTGATTATGCAATGAATGAAGCTTGTTCCGCAGGAACAGGATCTTTTATTGAAGAAGCCGCTTACGAGGCTTTGAGAATCAATGTCAAAGAGATTCAGGATATTGCTTTTTCTGCAAAACGACCTCCTAATTTCAGTGATCAATGCGCTGCTTTTATCAGCTCTGATATTAAAACTGCAATGCAGGAAGGCATAAGTAAAGAAGATGTAGTTGCCGGTTTGGTTTATTCTATTTGTATGAATTATGTGAATAGAGTAAAAGGCAATAGAAATATAGGTAATAAGATTTTTATGCAGGGCGGAGTATGCTATAATCAAGCTATTCCTGTGGCAATGGCAGCTTTAACAGGTGCAGATATTATCGTGCCACCTGATCCGGGTTTGATGGGTGCATTTGGCGTTGCTCTGGGTATTGCAGAGAGAATTGAACTTGGCATAATGAGCAAAAAAGTATTTGATTTAGAAACGCTTTCGAACAGAGAAGTATCTTATAAGTCTAACTTTGTTTGCATGGGCGGAAAAGAAAAATGTGATTTAAAATGCAGTATAGCCAGAATTGAAATTGAAGGAAAAATATATCCTTTTGGTGGTGCCTGCGATAAATATTACAGTCAGTCCGGTGAACGCTCTGATATCACAGAATTCGATTATGTTAAAAGAAGAAATGAGCTGACTTATGAGACTTTCTGCGAAAAATCTGATTTACCGGAAAATGCTCCAACAGTTGGTTTAAATTTGAGCTTTCATACTCATACTTTATATCCGCTATATTATAACTTTTTTACAAAGCTTGGATTTAAAGTTGTTCTTCCGGAAAAACTTCATCCTGAAGGGCAGGAGAGAGAGGCAACATCTTTCTGTTTCCCTGCACAGCTTTCTCTGGGATATTTCCGTGAACTTATAGATTTGCAGCCTGATTATTATTTTATTCCTTCTATATTTGAAATGCAGGTAGAGGAAGGCTCTTACCAAAGATTAGACTTTAATTGCACATGCGTTTTTCTTTCGGGCGAAACATATTACCTTAAGCAGGCTTTTAAAGATATAGTGGATTTGAATAAAGTTATTGCTCCACATCTAAACTTTGCAAACGGAATTCAAAAAGAGAAAATCAGATTTATAGAATCTGCTCAGAAGATGGGTGTCTCGGATGTTTCAAAAATTGAAAAAGCTTTTGATGAAGCTGTTCAAATTCAATATGAATATCAGGCTGAAAAGAGGAAGCTTGGCGGCAGATTCTTAGCAATGCTGGAAGAAGATCCGGAAAGAACCGGTATTGTTATCTTGGGCAGACCTTATAATGCATTCACTGATACTGCAAATAAAGGAATACCACGTAAGTTTGCGTCAAAAGGCGTATATGTAGTTCCATTTGATTTATTTGATTATCGCGATCTGCCAATTGAAGATAATATGTATTGGGAAGGTGGTAAAAAAATATTAAAAGCTGCAAAAATTGTTCAGGAACACCCTCAACTATTTGCAACTTATATCTCTAATTTCTCCTGCGGACCTGATTCGATGCTTCTAACAACTTTTAGAGAGATGATGGGTACAAAACCATCACTTACCTTAGAACTCGACGGACACACAGCAGACGCTGGAATTAATACAAGAATTGATGCTGCTATGGATGTTATTTCAAATTATCGCAAAATGCAGCAAAATCACTTAGAAGAACAGGAAGATAACTTCCAAATTGCCGATGTTATTTTAGGAGATAAGCAGTCCTGGTTTATCACAAGTGACGGGAAGAAAATACCTTTGGAAAGCCCTGAAGTTGCGATATTAATTCCATCTATGGGAGACTTAGCTTCTGAGATGGTTGCAGCAGCGTTTCAGGCGATCGGATATAATGCCCATGCCTTACCTGAAGCTACGCAAGAAGTTTTGAAATATGGACGTTCTGTGGCAAATGGTAAAGAATGTTTGCCTATAATTCTTATGGCTGGCGGTATGCTTGATTGGCTGGAAAACCACCGCAAAGATGAGAAGTATGTTGCATTTTTCAATGTACAGGGTGCAGGGAACTGCCGATTAGGTCAGTATCCAGTATTTATGCGCCATGTTATCAGAAGTAAAAAGTTAGAGAACGTTGCGCAGGTAACATTAATGAATGAAGATGGCTTTGCCGGATTTGGCAGCGACTTCTCTAAAATAGCAATTCAGTCAATAATTGTAAGTGACGTATTGGACGATGTCCGCTCTGCAATTATGGCAAATTCCGTAGATCCTGAAAAAGGCATGGAAATATTCAATGAAGAATATCAAAAAGTAAAAAGTAACTTTATAAAAGATAAAAATTCGCTTTATTCTTCTTTGGAAGTTCTTGCAGAAAATATCAGAACAAAAGTGCCATCAAGGATACCAATTCATCATTCAAAATATCTTGCTTTAGTTGGTGAGATATATGTTAGAAGAGACGGATTTTCGCATAAATGGCTTAATAAACATTTTGCTAAAAAAGGCTTTGTAGTGAAAGATGCTTACATTAGCGAATGGGTGTTTTATGTAGATTATCTGCTTAAAATCAATCTGCTCGAGCCGGATAAATCAATCAAAAAGAAATTTGAGCGATTTGTTCGTGAGTATTTTATGCGTGGAGCTGAGAAAAAAGTAAAGAAAATTCTCGAAAAATCAGGCTATTATCAGTATATGAAAACTGAAATAGCTCCTCTTTTAGATCACAGTAAACATATCCTTCCTTTGGAATACAAAGGCGAGCCGGGCTTAACTTTAGGCGTTGCACTGCATGAAACATTAGATAAATATTGCGGTGTTATAAATATTGGTCCGTTTGGCTGCATGCCTACCCGCTTTTCGGAAGCAATAACAGCACCTGAAATGACAGTATCCAAAAAACTGGAAATCATGCAAACCCACAATCCGGGATACAAAATGTCGGAAATATTTAATGGGAATATGAATATTCCATTCCTGACAATTGAAACCGACGGCAACGTTTACCCGCAGGTAATTGAAGCCAGAATAGAAACATTTACATTGCAGGCGGAGCGTGCTGCAGGGCTAATGATTCAAGCCGGAGTAAATGGATATGGTAAGTTGTAAGGAATCTTTATATATCTTGGTATCATGATACTTCACTTTTAGATAACCGTAGAGGCTGTCTCATAACTGAAAAATATTACTAAATTGGGTCTAATCCTAAAAAAGGTTGACACAATTTAAATGAACAAAATGCTGAGATTTTATATCTCATTGTGTTTTTTACCTTTATAAATATTCTGAGGCATAACAAAATCTGTATTGTCTCCCCAATAAACTTCTGCCGGCATTCGCATTTTTAAAGTATTATGCGGTCGGCAGTTGTTATATAAATATATAGCTTCTTTAACTGCTTTGTTACATTGACCTATGCTCTGATTTTTATCACTTATCGCATATTCTTGCTTTAAGATTCCGTTTATTCTCTCGGCTACCGCATTTTGTGACGGACTGCCTCCTTTGGTCATACTTCCTTGGATATTCAACTCAGATAATAGCATTGCATATTCATCACTTCCATATTGGCAGCCTCTATCTGAATGATGGATTTGCGCTATTTTACCTTTATTGTTTGCCACAGCTTGATTTAATGCCTTACTACATAATTCTGTTCGTAAATGTTCAGAAACATGATAACCAACTATATAGCGTGTTGCTAAGTCTGTTATCAGAGCTAAGTATACAAAGCCTTTATACGTACGTAAATAGGTGATATCGCTTACCCATACTTCGTTTGGCTTTACATGACTCTTCTCTTTCAATAGATTTGAATAGTAACGCTTTGTATTCCGACTATCCGTTGTCTTTACTTTACGATGCTTGCGCTTTACTCCTAAACCTCTGGACTGCAATATGTTTATTACTTTATCGCGACCCATCTTTATATTGGCTAGTTGTAAGTCTGGTTTTATCAGCTCATATATCTTACGACAGCTTAATTTTGATTGCTGCCTGCGATGTTTTAGACTGAGATCAACTACTATCTCTTCTTCTAACATATTTTGTTGTGAGCTATTTATATATTGATAATAGGCCTGTCGGCTTTGTCCGAGAACCTCACAAAACAAGCTTACTGAGAATCTGCCGACTTTTTCTTGCCATGTTCCTCTGCATTCTTCAAAGCTTGTTCTGCGTACTTTTTTTCTGCATCTATACCTATTTTATTCAGTTGATTTACTACGCTTCTATAGTAGATTTCTCCCATCTTCGCCTTCGACAGCTCACGTTCCAATTCTTTTATGCGCTCTTTTAATACTTGATTTGTTGCCATTTGCATTACCTTATGTGTAGGTAGAGAATATTTGTTTTTGCCATATTGACGGCACCAGTTTAGTACTGCGGAGTTCCCCTTTATCTGGTATTTGATTCGGGCTGCCTCTTTCGTTAACTCACCGGATTCTACTTCTCGGACTACTTTTTTCTTAAAGTTTTCACTGTAGTATTCACGTCCTGAAAAATATACAAATTTTTCGTCTCTTTTCATATCCTTCTCCTAGGATATGTCAACCTATTTCAGGCAATGACCTTGCCGCAACTACCCCGCCCTTCGGGCACCCCTTTTTACGAAGAAGGTGAATGTTTCGAGTAGTTGTTGCATCATTAACTAGCTGTTAGATAATTAACTTAATAAATTCCCCTCTTTTCAAAGAGGGGTGGATCGCGAAGCGAGAGTTTATACTGAGCTTGTCGAAGTAGGGTGTTTGATGCCACAAATATTGATCAAGCAGCTTAAAATTTTACTTATGAGACAACCTCTACAAATGTATGCTGCAACAGATATTACATAGGATGATATATATTTGAATCTTTATTTTCACTTTTTATTTTATAAGATAAAGGAAATGAGAAAAAATGGGCATGATGTTTAATCTGGGGAAAGCAAGATACCAGGATGATCTTAGAACTTTAAGAATTGAAATACCTGCGAAAAGGAGATGGCTTTCTTTTATATTTCTAAGTATTTGGATGACAGGGTGGTTTTTCGGAGAAATTATAGTATCAGTTTTAGTTTTTGGGAATCTGATTGGGTACTTTTTTGATACTTCATTTGGAGATATAGAAGGAGGAGTTTTTTCTTCTACATATTTTCTTTTAGTTTTTTGGCTACTTGCCTGGACGTTTGCCGGCATATTTGTTTATAAAAAGTGGGTGTGGATGTTTAAAGGCAAAGAGATAATAGAGGTAACAAAAAATCAGCTCTCAATTGAAAAAAAACTTGCATTATTTGTACCAAAGAAAATCTATAAGATATCAGAAGTATTCAATCTTCAGATAAATTATTCTAACTATGGAATTCCTATGTTAGGTGATAGTGCAAATAGTAGTCTATTTGGTGATACTAGAACAGGCTTGCTTAGGTTTGAATATAGATTAAGCACAGTTTCCTTTGGCAAAAACTTATCAGAAGACGAAGCAAGGCAATTTCTGGATATGATTAATCAAAAAATTAATCAATAATCTTATATATATTAGTTTTTACCCCAATTCTCAAATCAAACATCAGCAGAGCTAATGATTTAATCCGGTGTAAATGGATTTGGGAAGTAAAAAATTGAATCTTTATCAAGCATAATTTGGAATTAAACTATGGCTGTAGAAAAACCGCACAACTGTAGAGCTACAATTGAAGATACAATGAGAGCTCTAAAAATCGAGATACCTGTTAAACAAAATATGGCTATTATTTTGTTTCTTTCAGTGTTGTTGTGTCTTTGGCTTTATGGAGAGTTGATGGTTTTGGGTAAGTTGCTGTCAATATTTATCCAAGCTTTTACTGCTGATACTGATTCTATTAGCAGCTTAAATGTAGATTTTCTTTTTCTTACTATCTGGTTTTTGGGCTGTACCGCTGTAGGTTTCTTTGTGATAAAATACTTGCTTTGGTTTTTGAAAGGAATAGAAATAATACAGCTAAATAGAGATGGGCTTAGTATTGAAAAAAAAATTCCCTGGTTAACTACTAAGAAATTATATCCTCTAAAAAAAATTAAAAATTTACAGATGAATCAGTTGAAAATAGACTCAGATTCTGTTGAAGAAGTGGATATTATTAATATATATAATGCGAGAAACATTGGATCAATAAAATTTGAGTTTGACTCCGAAACTATATACTTTGCCTCATACTTATATGAAGATGAAGCACGGTATATCCTAGATAAGATCAAAAATAAAGGCTATTTGGAACAAAAGTAGAGTACTACCCCAACTCTTCAATCTTTTCTCTATAAGCATCTGCATTATCCGGATCTTCTATAATGAGTTGCTGGTAAGCTGCAATTGCCTCTTTTGTTCTGCCCTGCATAGCAAGCAGATTTGCAATTGTAGGTGAAACAACAGCAGGAGGGGCGTAGTCTTCTTCTTCTTCAGTAGTCTTTGGCTCATCGATTTTAGGCATAGATAGATTTTTGATTTTATCTGCCAGCATGCTGAAATTGTCTTCTGCTCCACTGCGGTCTATATCATTTTCTTCTATGTCAATACTTCTGGCTTCCCAGTTATTACCTAGAGTTGACGTAATAGCATTTACGGAAATGCTGTCAGGGAAGGCAGGAGAAGCCGGTAGAAGCTGCTCTGAGTAATCACGTGTTCTTATGCTGGTTTCTGCCTGTAGAGGCGATGACTTTAGCCCGGATATAAGATTTAAGTCTTTGGCTCTTATTGATGTAACAGAGTCATCAAGCAGGGCTGACATTTTAGCATTTTGTGGAAGTTTGGAAAGATCAACATTATCTTCTTTTATAACTTCTGTAGCAGGTTCTTCTATTATTTCTTCAGGGTAGTATTCAGAATCTTTATATTCTTCGAAATTCTCAAGCTCATCGATAGTTTCAGAGGCTTCATCTATATCTTCGTCATGATCCAGATTGCTAAGCTCAGCGGCCAAATTGAAATCTTTATTGTATGCATCAGCTTCTAACTGATCTAGTTCGTTTTCGTCTTCTTTTATAGCATCTAACTCAGAAGATAAATCAAAATTCTTATCAGATTCAATTTCTATTTTATCAGTGGAATCTTTTATTTCTTCGCACTGTTCTTCAATTTCTTTCAGACCTGAAGATAAATCAAAATTAGAAGGAGATTTGTTTAACTGAGCTTCAGTTTGAGTAATAACCTCTTCAGCAGCTTCTTCAATAAAAGTCTTTTCTTCTTCTAAATCATTTAATAGGGAATCAAGTTCATCTGTAAGATTAGCACTTATCTCTGAATTTAATTCTACTTCTTCCGGAGTATCTTCATCATATAGATCTGCTGCAATGTCATTAATATCAATATCCTCATTAGATATTTCAGCAACCTCTTCTATATCTTCTGACTCTGAGTTATCTACTTCGGTATCAGTTGCTTCTTCAGAAGTAGATTCTTCTGAATCACTAGCAAAAAGTGCGTCAATATCATCAGAATCAATAGGGAAAGAATCATTTTCTTCTAATTCAGAAGTAGATTCTTCAGAATCACTAGCAAAGAGAGCATCAATATCATCGGGATCAATTTCAGTATTATCATCTTCTATGGTTTCCGAAGTTTCTTCTGGCTTATCTTCCGAATCATCAGCGAAAAGCGCGTCGATATCATCGGGATCAATTTCAGAGTTATCATCTTCTATGACTTCAGCAGGTTCTTCTGGCAAAGGTTGTGTTATAGTTTCAGGTTCTTGAACGAAAATATTATCTGAAGATGTAGGAGTAGATTCTTTGATTTCAATTGCGAAGTTTGGATCGTCAATTTGAGATTTAGTTATTTCTACAGCTTTATAATTAGGGCGGAATTGCTCGACAGCAGCCAATTTTTCATTAGCGGCATCCATTTCACCTTTAATTCGGTAAGCTTTTGCCAGTATACTTAAAGCAACAGGGTATTTCGGATAGACCAAAATACCCTTTTCGCATAATTCTATTGCATCATCGGTTTTACCCTCTGATAATAATTTTTCAGCTTCAACCGCAAATAATGGCGAAATATCCGGCATAATTTCCTTTTTTCCTAATCTCTGCTACCACCTAAAAATCTTAGTAGGAACAAGAATAGATTGATAAAATCAAGATATAGAGTCAAAGCGCCAAGAATTGCACCTTTAGCTACGATTTCATCTCCCTGTTCTTGAAGCAAATACATTTCTTTGATTTTCTGAGTATCATAAGCTGTCAGTCCTGAAAATAGAACTACCCCCACAGCGCTGATAAGTAAATCTAAGTTACTGCTTCCTACAATCATATTGACTACAATTGCAATAATCAAGCCAAAAAGTGCCATATATGCAAATCGCCCAATTGCACTGAGATCTTTTTTAGTTAAAAAGCCAAAAGCACTCAGTCCGGCAAAGGCTCCGGCTGTTATAAAGAATGTATTTGTAATACTGCTGATTTCATAGACAAGAAAAATAGTTGAAAAAGTAACACCAGTCAGCAAAGTATAAAGTAAGAATAACATCTGTGCTGTAAAAGCCGACATTTTATGGATCATACCGGAAATTGCAAATACTAATCCAAATTGAGCAATTATCAGGAATAGCATTGTAGTGCTGCTGAAATTATACATATTGATAATAGCTTCAGGATCAGAAAAATTATCAGCAATATAATAAGCAGTTACGCCAGTAATGGCAAGTCCAGCCATCATCCAGCTGTAAACTTTTGACATATATGTTACTTGGGCTTCTTGTACAGCCTGACTTTGTTCCTGTTGTAGATTAGCATGTTCGTTATACATATTGACCTCGCTAATATTTATTAAAATTTTAAATGGTTATTTGAATATGTTGTTATTAGTTTAAAAGATTACGACTTTCTTGAAACAACAAAATCTGCCAGATCTATCATCGATTGCTTATAAATAGAATCTTCAAAAATTGAAATTGCATTTTTTGCTTTGTCGATATATTCCTGAGCTTTTTTTTCAGCGTAATCTATACCACCAACGCTTATTACATAATCGATTATTTCTTTAACTTCGTCTTTAGTTGCTTTCTTTTTCTTTATCGTTTTGATAATCTGCTTAACTTTACTTCTCTCTGATTGTTTAAACGCATAAAGCAGCGGTAAAGTTATCTTTTTTTCTTTCAAATCATTACCAACCGGCTTTCCTATCGCAAACTTTTTAGATGTATAATCCATAATATCATCTTTTATTTGGAATGCAATCCCAAGGAACTCACCATAATCTGCCATTGCTTTTCTTTCTTCCTCATTTGCATTAGCGCTGTTAGCACCAATTTCACAGCAGGAAGCCATAAGAGAAGCTGTTTTGTCTGCAGTTATTCTGAAATAAATATCCTCATCTACTTCCAATGATCTTGCTTTTTCAATAGAAAGAAGCTCTCCTTCAGAAATTCTACGTACGGCATTTGATACTATTTTTAAAAATTCAAATTCGTTTTGGTCAATAGAAGCTAATAAGCCTTTAGACAGAAGGAAGTCACCAACCAGGATTGCTATTTTGTTATTCCATTCTGCATTTATTGAAGCCATGCCTCTGCGTTCGTCAGATTTATCAACTACATCATCATGTATAAGTGTTGCAGTATGGAGAAGCTCCACCATAGCACCGCCCGTATATGATCTTTCATTGATACCACCACAAGTTCCAGCCGCAAGCAATACAAGAGTGGGGCGTATTTGCTTCCCTTTTTTCTGGGATAAGTATTTTATGATCAAATCCAGCAGAGCTACATTTGTTTTCATCATTTCTTTAAAATGCTTGTTGAATTCGCTCAAATGCTCTTTTACCGGACTGCTTATTTCGCTTAAACTCATTTTATATCACTTCCGTTTAACTTCAGTATTAATATATTTTTAAACCTGTTAGAGTATTATATACTTAACTTAGCAATATAACATAAAAGTGTGTAAATTTAAAAAAACAATGGGACTTATTTTTTTGTATAAGAAAATTTGGAGACAAATATACTTATTTCATATAATACAAAGAGAGGTGCTGCGAAAATCAATTGTGTGATAGGGTCTGGGGTAGGAGTTACAACTGCTGCTAGTATAAGTACTACAATAATCGCATGGCGTCTGTACTTACGTAAAAATTCAGGAGTAACAAAACCAAGCTTAGAAAGTACGTAGGTTATCATTGGTAGTTCAAACAAAAGACCGGAAGCAAGTATCATCATAATAAAGAAGCTCATGTATTCACTTACGTCAATCTGGTTTTCTATTTTGTCAGTACCAAAATTAGCTGCAAAATTCATCATGGATGGCAGCATTACATAATATGCAAATGCGATACCTACCAGAAAGCAAAAACTTGTAAATATAGTAATGCGCCGTGCCCACTGCTTTTCTTTTTTATATAGACCGGGCTCAATAAATTTCCAAATTTGATTTAAAATCATAGGAAATGCAAGAATGAAACCACCAAGAATTGCAACTTTGAAATATAAAAATGCCTGCCCGAATGGTTTTAGATTCTGAATTTTCAAGCCTTCTGAGGTTGCCGGATCAAGCACAACAAAGTCAATCAGGTCATTCACAAAAAAAGCAGATATAGCAATGCCAACTATAAGCCAGATTAAAGACTTAATAATGCGCGAACGAAGTTCTTCCATGTGCCCAAGGAAGCCAAGTTCTCTGCCTGTATTTTCTGCTTCTTTCATCAAATTTCCTGAATGTACAAATCGGAAAACGAAATTTATGAAATTTTAGCTTAAAATTTTAGTGATAAGTTTTAATAGCTCCGTGATAGCTGGGAAAAATATAACATGTTTAGATGGAATTTCATCAATAAACAAGGTTGGTAATGATTAAAGTGCTTAATTTGCAATTTCTGTGCTTAATCACTATTTTTTGCAACTAAAACATTGCAAAATACGTAAGATTAAACAGATATATAAATATGGGAGATATAATATGAAAAAGATTACAATGCTTTTGAGCCTGAGTTTGGCTTTTATTTTAGTTTTTGTTGCTTGCGAAGGACCTGCCGGTCCACGTGGATATGATGGCTATGATGGTAGAGATGGTAGAGATGGTGTACCGGGAATGGAAACAATATTTTTTGAAATGTATCAAAATGATTGGTTTGCTTCATCAGATCAGTTTGGTCGTTGGTTCTATACGATAAATATGCCCGAAATCACGGAAGATGTAGTTAATAATGGTGCTGTCTTATGCTATAGAAGAGCTAATATACCTGAATATGAAGCATTTGAAGCAATGCCAATTACTACACTTATCAGAGAAGATGGAATTCAATTTACTAATGAATTATGGTATTCACACTCTGTAGGCAAATTAGACATCGACTGGTGGGATAGTCATCCGACAGATCCAATTGCACCTGGCTATGATATGTACTTCAAAATTGTAATCTTGCATCCGTCTTCAATAAATAAATTAGATGGTGTTGATGTAAACGATTATAATGCAGTGGCAAAAGTATTGGAATTGGATGACAGAGATACGCAAGTCATTAATTCTAAGGATTTTAAAATAAAATAAATATGTAAATAGTCTAAATATTAAAATAATGCTATTGTTAAAATTTTTACAATGGCATTTTTTTTACAATATTAGCAATAAAAGTGGTCATTTTTTACACAATTACTTTTTTATTTCGGATTTTTATTATAAATTATTCGTAAACATAACTGGATTTTAATTTGCTGTTTCTTAACAGATATGCCTGAGAATGAGTTATTCAAAGAAATAAGTTCCTTGAGAACTGAGCAAGTCAATCTTAATACTAAAGAGATTGATACCTTAGGCACAAATGCTATCTTAAAGTTGATTAATCAGGAAGATCAGCTTGTAGCGCTTGCAGTAGAAAAAGAAATACCAAATATTACTGAAGCAGTAGATAAAATCGCAGAGGCTTTTAGCCTAGGAGGCAGACTCTTTTATGTTGGTGCCGGCACAAGCGGCAGATTAGGTATCCTTGATGCCTCTGAATGTCCGCCAACTTTCGGCACAGAGCCTCAAATGGTTCAGGGGATTATCGCCGGTGGAAAGCCTGCTGTCTTCCAAGCTCAGGAAGGCGCTGAGGATTCGCCCGATAATGGTGCTAATGAGATAAAAGAAAGGTCAATTACTCCTCCTGATGTTGTCGTAGGGTTGGCTGCATCAGGAAGAACGCCTTTCGTGAAAGGGGCTTTGCAGGAAGCACAAAAAAGAGGATGTTATACTGTTCTTATTACAACCGTTTCTAAGGAGCAAGTCGAAGAACTCGGCGTTGTTGCAGATACAAAGATATGTCCTAATGTTGGAGCTGAAGTGATTTCAGGTTCTACTAGAATGAAATCAGGAACTGCTCAAAAATTAGTACTAAATATGCTGACAACAGCTTCTATGATAAAGCTCGGAAAGACATTCGGGAACGTAATGGTTGACTTGCAGCTTACTAATAAAAAATTAGAAGAGCGTGCTAAAAAAACTGTTATGAGTTTGACCGGGGTAGGTTATGATGAGGCAGCAAATTACTTAAACGCAGCTCAGGGGAATGTAAAAACCGCTTTGGTTATGATTATTGGAGATTGTAGCTTCGCTGAAGCAAAAGAAGTTATACAAAAAGCCGATGGTCATGTCAGGCAAGCGATTAATTTACTAAATAACAAACCTACTCAGTAGGGGAGAAAAATGAGAAAGATTGCCGTATTTATATTTTTGGTGATAGCAGCTACAGGTTTATTTGCTCAGCAGAGCAGCATTCAAATGGCATATAATGCACTTTTAGCAGAGAATTATTCTGCAGCTGTAAAGCACTATACAGACGCTTTGCAGACTCAAGGCAGTTATGCACCTTCATATCATGGCAGAGGCCAGGCTTACTATTATCAAAATGATTACCAAAAAGCTATCAATGATTTCACTGTAGCTATCAAATTAGATACAAACTACTTTGAAGCATACTTCTCACGAGCTTTGTGTTATATTCAACAAGAAAAATATGCAAATGCAATTCAGGATTTATCAAAAGCAATGGATATAAATCCGGATGTTCCTGAAATATATCATGCCAGAGCAAATGCTTATTACTATATGGAAGAAGATGAACTTGCAATAGCTGACTATACAAAAGCTATAAAGCTAAATAAAGAATTTGGAATGGCGTACTATGGTAGAGCAGTTGTTCATATCTATAAGGAAAATAACGAAGCAGCACTTAAAGATTTAAATGCTTATATCAAACTAGCAGGCAACTCCGACGGATTGGAAGAAGAAGCTAAAAGATTAATAGCTGAAATCAGAGAAAGAATGTAACTTCGCATTAATAATATCGTTTAAAAAACTACCTCAGTATATTATATTCAGGTAGTTTTTTTTTGTATTTAGAATTTGATTACACTTACTGATTTTTGTGCTAATAGAGACGTAAATATAATTCTGAATTTGTTAGACATTTTGCTTGTTTATTGATAGCTACCCTGTAGAAGGTGTCTCATTAGTAGAGTAATATATTGACATGCTAAATGAAATGATAAATTTAATCTAAGACATGTGATTCGAGCCGCCGGCTAAAGAGACTGTGTGAAAAGAGAGGCAAAAAATATTTATATTAGTACAATTATTCAACTAAAATATTCAAGACGGTATGCGCTATATTCAAGGTGAAGAAAGAAGTCAATCAGTGCTTTTCCCAGAATCGTTGGATGATTATATCAATGATAATAATCCAGTTAGATTTATAGAAGCTTTTGTAGATAATCTCGATATGATAAAATTGGAGTTTACACATTCAGAACCAAAAGGAACCGGTAGAAAACCATACAATCCTAAAGATTTGTTAAAGCTATATCTTTATGGATATATGAACAAAATACGTTCAAGCCGGTTGTTAGAAAAATTAACTCACCAAAATATAGAGGTAATCTGGCTTCTAAAAAAGCTAAAACCGGATTTTAAAACAATAGCAGATTTCAGACGGGATAATAGTAAAGCGATTAAAAGTGTATTTCGAGAATTTATTTTGCTGTGTCGTCAACTTGGTGTACTAAGCGGTACACTGGTGGCAATTGATGGTAGCAAATTTAGAGCTCAAAATTCAAAATCAAGAAATTTCACACAAAAACAGATAACATCGATGATGGCGAACGCAGAGAAAGAGGTAAATCAATATCTATCTCAGTTAGATAACAATGATTCTTCTTCTCCTAAAGATGCTTCAATGAGCAAATTAGAGCTTCAGGAAAAAATTAAATTATTGCAGTCATCAATGGCTATATATCAGGATTACCTTGATGCTATGGATGCAAGCGACGAAAAACAAATAAGCACAACCGATCCTGATAGCAAACTGATGCTAAATCACGGTACAAAAGAAGTAAGCTACAATGCTCAAATTGCAGTAGATTCAGAAAGTAAAATGATAGTAGCTAACGATGTAAGTAATGATTGTAATGACTTGCAACAATTGCACAGAATGGGGCTAGCTGCAAAAGATATACTTGAGTCAGATAAGCTTGAAGTTGTTGCTGATACAGGTTATTACAACCCAATATCAATAAAGATTTGTGATGACAATAATATTGATTGTTATGTACCGAAACCTAATTATGCTAAAAGATGTAAACATGGTGTATTTCCTGCTTCAAAATTTGAGTATAATCAATCAAACAACTTTTTTAGATGCCCTGCAGGCCATCAATTATATCACACATCGACAATCTATGAAGACAAGAAATATTATAAGCTTTACAAAACAAAGGCATGTAATAGTTGTTCACTAAGACGCGAATGCACTACATCAAAACGAGGTGGAAGAAAAATCAGGAGATGGGTGCATGAAAATGTAATCGAAAAAATGAATAAGAATATTAGCTATAAAAAAGAATTGATAGCTATGCGAAAAGCGATAGTAGAGCATCCTTTTGGCACATTAAAACGCACTATGAATCAATCGTACTTTTTATGCAAAGGTTTGCAAAATGTACAGACTGAGTTTACTCTCAGTAGCATAGCATATAATATCAAAAGATTGCTTAATATAATGGATTTTGGCAAAGTAAAAGCAGTAATGAGCATGCTTTTTACAAAATTTGACCAATATTTGAATCTAATCGTCTATATAAAACAAAAAAGAGCCCTATTAAAAGCTCTTTAATGTATTTCTTGTAAAACAGTAAGTATTTGATACTGAGGTTGTTATTGTTAGAGAAAGTTGCGGTTTTCACACAGTCTCTAAAGCCATCGGTTGCAACTACTTACAAATGTAACCGCAAAAAGTCACTGAGCGAGTGAAACGAGTCGAAGTGTAGATTGTGGTTATTATCACAGGTTTTATTTAGATAATAATCTAATTATGACTTATTAGACAGCCTCTACAAAAGAAAATATTAGCTTTTAGGATACTTTACTTTCTTCGAACCTAAGGAAAAATATGATAGAAATAAATAATTTACATAAAGCTTTTGGTGCGAAACAAGTGCTGAAAGGAGTTAGTTTTGAGATACCTGACGGACAGACTATGTGCATCATAGGTAAGTCAGGTTGTGGCAAAAGTGTGCTACTAAAACATATAGTAGGGTTACTTGAAGCTGATCAGGGAAGTGTAAAAGTAGATGGCATGGAAGTTAGTGCTTTAAATAAAAAAACTCTTTTTAAACTTCGCAGAAAGATGGGATTTGTGTTTCAGGGGGCAGCTTTATTTGACTCATATACAGTATTCGAAAATGTGATTATAGGTTTATATGAGCACGGAGAAAGAGACTTTAAACTTCTGGAACCAAGAGCTCAGAGAGTACTTTCGGCTGTTGGTTTATTACCCGATATTAGTGAATTAGAAACAACTGAGTTTCAGAAGGAATGGGAAATTTTGAAAAATAAAAAACCTTCTGATTTATCAGGAGGAATGAGGAAAAGGGTCGGAGTTGCCCGTGGGCTTGTAGGAGATCCTCAATATATTTTTTATGATGAACCTACGACAGGCCTTGACCCTGTTACTTCAGAGCAAATAGATATACTCATTAGTGATTTGGCGCAAAAGTTTAAAGTAACTTCTATTGTTATTACTCATGATATGTTTTCTGTTGACAGAGTTGCTCATAAAGTTACTATGCTGCATGAAGGCCAAGTTCAGTTTTACGGAGACGTTCAGGATTTTAAAAGGACTGATGATAAAATTGTATCAGAGTTTTTGGATAGATATACTCATCCTGTTTAATTTATACAATTAATTCTATTATTTCTACTCTATCAATGAAAGAAATAATGGAGTTTAA
This sequence comes from Kapaibacterium sp. (SeqCode), assembly GCA_965140345.1. Classification (GTDB taxonomy): domain Bacteria; phylum Bacteroidota; class Ignavibacteria; order Kapaibacteriales; family UBA2268; genus JBFHIJ01. The sequence goes on along the minus strand of OZ223200.1, from coordinate 347,391 downwards.
AAATGATAAAGAAATACGAAGTTAAACAACTTGTAAATATTCCGATTGAGCAGGCTTGGGATTATTTTTCTTCGCCTAAAAATTTGGAAGAAATTACTCCTGAATATCTCAAATTCAAAATACTATCTGATTTACCAGAAAAGATGTATGAGGGTATGATTATCCAGTATAAAGTGACTCCCTTACTTGGGATTCCTTTAAATTGGACCACCGAAATTACTCATGTTAGAGAAGGCGAATATTTTGTAGATGAGCAGAGATTCGGACCTTATAGTTTTTGGCATCATCAGCATTTCTTTAAAGAGCTAGATGAGAATTCTACTGAAATGACAGATATAGTTCATTATGGTGTTCCGTTTGGAATTCTAGGAAGAATTTTTGCTCAATCCTTAGTTGATCAAAAAGTAAAAGAGATATTTATTCATAGAAAAAATGTTCTTAATTTGAAATACAATTCGTAACTTATACTATATTATTCACATTAAACATAAGAATATGAAATTCCTAATAACTTTATTTTTGCTTTTATTTGTTTATTCGGCAGAAGCTAAACTGTTTCCTGTCATAAATAGTAACAAATCTGTATACATTGACTCTACGGGTATTGTAGCCATCCAAGGTGATTTTTGCCCGCAATATACAAAAGTTTTAAAAATAGTTAATGGTAAGGAGCTTGTTGATATTGTGTTTAATCGGAATGCATATTTTCATTCAGGCCTGGCTTTTGTACATAAACCTGTTACGTTTTTAGGGCTTTTCAATATTTGGGATAATTATCAATTTATTGATACTTATGGGCGTTTAGTATTTGAAACAAATTATGAAGATGTTGCTCCCTACATAGGTGGTTATTCATCATTTTTGGTACAAAATAATCCACGCCAATATGGTGTGCTTGCACCTGGTGGTGAATGGATAAATCTTAGACAGATAGTGAGGTACAAAGGCGTTCAGAAGGATAAATGGGTATCTCGAGTATACTTTCTTACTTCATTTTATGAAGGTAAGGCTCTGACTTTAGCATCGGATGCAGAAGAAAGTCCTTATACTTATATTTATCGAAAAGATGGTATTCTAACGATTGATGATGTTACATTCGAAGAAGCAGATATTTATTCTGAAGGGCTTGCCGCTTTTCGAAGAGACAGCTTATGGGGATATATGGATCATGACTATAATATTGTTATTGACCCGCAGTTTAATTTTGCTAATCAATTTACAGATGGGTATGCTAAAGTATTCAAAGATGGATTTTATGGCTTTATTAACAAACAAGGTGAATTTTCCATCGAGGCTAAATATGAAGAGTTGGGAAATTACTGCGAAGGCTTAGTAAGCGCAAAACAAGGTGAAAAGTGGGGAGCTTTGGATATAGAGGGGAACTGGGTGATAAAACCTCAATACTTCTCAATTGGAGAGTGTCATAACGGTCTGATGGCGGTAGAAAAAGATGGCAAATATGGCTATATAAATAAGCAGAATGAATTTATTATTTCTCCTCATTTTGATTATGCAGAGGATTTTGATAGTGGAATAGCAAAAGCTTGGGTATATGACGAACTTTACTACATAAATACAAAAGGTAGTATTGTTTGGACTCTTTTGGATAAAGATGATTATAATTCTGTTTTACAAGATATTAAAAGTGCTTCTAGATAAAACTTTCTCGTAGTTGGTTGATTTTTAAAACGGGTGCAGAATACTCTCTGCACCTATTTTTTTACACAAAATATCAGGAACTTACTTTATTAGAAGCTCATTTAACTTCCCAGAGAGTTCTTCATTCATATTGCTTCTAAAACCTTCATATATCTCAGATATTATACCATTTTTATCTAAAAGGACTATCACAGGGCCTACTAATATTCCGTGAGCATGTGCCACAGTTTCTTGATCAAGCGCTGTTTCGAATGTCAGATTTTTTTCTTTATAAAAAGCTCGCAACATTTCTTTGAGCTCTTCTTTATACTTTTCAAAATTCTTATTATTGAAAACACCGATGATATTAGCTTTCCCTTTAAATTTGTGAGAGATGTCCTCTATTTCCGGCATTGATTGTAAACTAAAAGGACAATTGATATCATAAAAGAAAAGTAAAGTAGGTTTTCCTTTTAGTTCTGAATAACTAAGAGTGCCTCCATTTAGTCTGTCAAGAGTCCAATCTGACATTGGCTGATTTTTCTTATCTATCTTTTCAATCTCATGAAGTTTCTTATTTGATTCGTCCCAACCGGCTTTTAATCTGGAAAAATAAGTTTCATAATCTTCCAGAGAATCAGGTATTGCAGGAGGAATAAACCGCTCCTCCGGAATATCAGGCAGATACTTAGAGGAGTTGATTCTTACTGAATGGAATTGTACCGCAAAGTTTTTATATAGTGCAGTCATTCGATAAAAAGTTAGAAGTTTTGTGTTTTTATCGTGTAGGTAGTCGAATGTATAATCAAATCCATTACCATATTCAGGCATTCTAATTTGGATAAAATGATTGAGTTTCCCGTCGCTGGTCGTTGTATCATTTAAGATAAAATAGTCATCTAGATTAGCTGTAGTTAAATACTTCTCGTATTCCTCATTACTTTTGAAGGGAAGAAAATTGTTGATTATCATTTTTTCTGTTTCTAAAAAACTATTTATCTCGTCCTTAATAACAGTTGTTTTATAATATTTATCTGTACTGTTGAAAATATGTAATGTGTCATTATTATAAAACATCTCACTGCCATTATCATCTCTAAAGTAAATTTTGTAAGGTTTTCCTGAGTCACCTTTTTCAGCTAAAATATAGATATTAGTTGAATCCATTAAGCAATTAGCAGAGCCATCTAATAATGTGTAGTTTAGTTCGACTGCTTTGTTACCTGCAGAAGCAGCATGAATTTCCTTTTTTAAAGATTTTAAGTTGTCATTTGCATGCACTGTAGATGCAAATAGAAAGAAAGCAAAATAAAAATGTAAATATTTCATGAGGTTAAGATTTATATTTATATAACATATATAAATATACCAAAATAACTTAATAATATCTAAAATTATAAAAAAAAGGCTACCATTTCTGATAGCCTTTTCGGTTTCGGTTTTGATATAAATATTCGATCATTCATTCATATTAAAAGCGCTTTCTTGCAAAAGGACTCATTGCAGCCATATTTGTGCTTTGGTTAGAGGAGCTGCTCTGCATTTCTTTTTGTTTTCTTTTGAAAGCCGGTTCGTCATATTTTTTCAATTCTTCATACCCACGCGGGCTGCTAGTCACTCTGGTTAATGCCGGAGGAGTCTGAGCTACTGTGTCCGTGTGCTGTGTTTGGCTTCCGAAGTTCGGTCTTGTCGGTTTAAAAAAAGGAGTTTGTCTAATATTTTGTTTGTCATTGCCATTAGAGTTTTGACTTGCAAGAGGCATATGACGAGTTTCATTAGATTCTACCTTGTTAAAGCCGGTAGCAACAACTGTAACCATTATTTCATCTTTCATATCCGGATTTTGTACAACACCATGGATTAAGTTAACATCTTCGCCTGCAGCTTCTTCTACGATAGTAACTGCTTCAGCGATTTCATGCATTGTAAGATTCAAACCACCAGTGATATTTACAAGAACGCCTTTAGCACCATGAATTGAAATACCATCAAGAAGAGGAGAGTTTAATGCATTATTTGTTGCTTCTTCTGCTCTGTTTTGACCTGAAGATGTGCCGATACCCATAAGAGCATCGCCCATGCCTTTCATCACAGTCTTAACATCAGCGAAGTCAACGTTAACTGTACCATGACATCCTATAATATCAGAAATACCTTTAGTAGCATTGTAAAGTACTTCGTCAACTTTTAAGAATGCATCCTGGAAACTAGTGTTTTTATCTATGATTTCTAATAGTCTTTGATTTGGAATAACAATCAATGCATCAACATATTCGCGTAACATATTGATACCTTCGTCAGCTAATTTCATGCGTTTTTTGCCTTCCCAAGTGAAAGGTTTTGTAACGATACCAACTACCAAAGCGTCCATTTCATTACCTATTCTTGCAATTGTAGGAGCTCCGCCAGTACCCGTGCCACCGCCCATGCCGGCAGTAACAAAAAGCATGTCAGTATTTTTTAAAGTCGCTTTGATTTCTTCTTCATTTTCTTCAACAGATTTTTGGCCAATTTCAGGATTAGCACCTGCGCCTAAGCCTCTGGTAGTATCTGCACCGATTTGAATTTTAATTTGAGCTAAATTGTGATCCAAAGCTTGCTTATCAGTGTTTGCTGCTATAAATTCTACACCTGAAAGCCCTTTGCTAATCATATTGTTTATCGCGTTACCGCCGCCTCCGCCTACTCCGATTACCTTAATCTGAGCGCCGTCAGTGGAAGGGGTATGTACGTCAATCATGATTTCTGACATTTGCTGACCCTGTTATTTATTTTACAACTATATTTCTTATGTTCGTTTTTATAATTCTCTTAAGAAGTTTGATATTTTGCCCAAGAAAGAACCTTTATCTTTCTTGTCATCGTCTTTCATTTCTTGTGGTTCTTCAGTTTTATTTGTCTGAACATCTTTTAGTCTTACATCTGAAGTTGAACCTTTGCCGTAATTATCCTGCAAACCATATTGAGCCAACCCAACGGATGTTGAAAACACAGGTGATTGGATTTCAGTAGCTAAGCCTGATAAATTCATCTGAGATGGCATACCAATTTTAACAGGCATCTGGAAAATTTCTCTTGCCAGATCTTCAGTGCCTCTCAATAGAGTAGTACCACCTGTTAGTACAATGCCGGCACCTAATTTATTTTCAAATCCGGATTTGCGAATTTCAGCTGCAGCGAATTCAAAGATTTCTTCCATGCGAGGCTGAATAATTTGGCATAAGTAGCTTTTATTTATTTCCATTGGTGCTCTTCCACCGATGCCGGGGATCATAATTACTTCATCCTTCATAATAGAAGGAAGGAAAGTATGACCATATTCGCGTTTTAGTCTTTCTGCCTGAGCTACGATTACACCTAATCCTTTTCTTACATCATCAGTTACTTGTCTGCCGGCTATGCCAAAAACAGAAGTATATCTGATAATATTTTCTTCAAAAATTGCTACGTCAGTAGTGCCACCACCAATATCAATTAGTGCAACACCTACTTCTTTTTCTTCTTCGCTTAAAATGGCAGTGCTACTAGCAATAGGTTCTAACACAACATCATTTACCTTAACTCCGCATCTTTCTACGCATCTGTAAATGTTTTGAATAGCAGTTACCAGACCTGTTACCACATGTACATTGGCTTCCATTCTGACACCGCTCATACCTACAGGGTCTGTAATTCCGTCTTGTCCGTCAATTATATAATCTTGAGGGATTACATGTATAATTTTCCTTTCAGAAGGAATAGCAACTTTTTTTGTATCCTCAAGTAATCTTTCAACGTCGCTTCTGTTTATCTCATGATTTTGATTAGAAAGTCCTACTATCCCACGAGTCTGGAAAGCTTCGATATGATCGCCGGCGATACCAACAACAGCTTCAGTTATTTTAATACCTGCTTGCTGTTCTGCTTGCTCGATAACGCTGCGTATAGCTTTAACTGTCTTATCAATGTTTACTACAACGCCTCTATTCAGGCCTTCGCTTTCTGCAATGCCAATACCCAATATGTTTAAAGTCCCGTCCTGCGGAGAAGGAGCACCCACCAAACAGCAAATTTTGGTAGTTCCTATGTCTATACCAACGGTAATTTTGGGATTGACTTCGTTGTCAATAACTACTTTTTCATCACTCATGAGACAAAGTCCATTTATTTTAATTTATCTATTCAATTCTTATCTAACTATAAACGATGCGATCGTTCCATCGTAAATCAATATATTCCTTGACTTCTACACTATTACTAAGTAATCTGTTTAGCCAGAAAAAGTCTAATTTTTCAAGCTGAGCATTCACTCCGTATACAGGTTCAATAATGATTTTAATCCTGTCATTAGTCAAAAACATTTCGTAAGATTTATCTTTTCTATTATATCTTACTTCATCAAGGATCTGGTAGTAATAACCATCTTTATATGTTTTAAGTTTTCCGATTACATCAATTGCTTTTGTTATTTGGCTGACTCTGTAATACTCTTGAGCTCGCAGATTAGTATCTGCAATGGGAGTAAAGTTAAACCCGGAGATCAAAGGTACATCTTTGTAGTATTCTGCCGGTGTTTTTAAAACTTTGCCGTTATCGCCAATATATTCTAATTTGCCTTTGCCGTTTAATCTGGCAGCAGCAGGTTTGGCTTCATCAATAAAAATAACAACTGTTGAGGAGCCACTGAAACTGATATCAGCTGTTTTAATCGCAGGAATTTTGTCCAACGAACTTGAAATACTTTTCAGTAGGGAAGTGGATTGCTTTTGACCGATAATACTGTCAGGCAACACAGAACGCAAATAGTCTTCGCTCAATGAATTGGAGCCTACAAATTCGATTTTATCGATAACCTGTTCTGACTGCCATTCACGTGCATACACGACTAACAATGCAATACACATTACCAATGCTATTAAGCTGAATAAATTCAGTCTTTTTTTAGATTGGAAAAATTGTGCATACGACTGTGCAATATTTTGAAGCCTATTTTTCATTTTCCCCCAATGAAAAAAGGATTGCAAAAATCCGAAAGCAAAAAAATGCCTTCATGTCTAACAAATTTGGTACGGTTTTTTCTGTTTAGGGGTGGGATAATCCGAGCGGATTTTAACCCTCCCTTTATGCTGCTTATTTTCCTCTTAACTGCAAATGTAAAAGACTTTCTTTTAAATACCAAGCAAAAAAACAAAATTAAATAAAAAAATCCTTAAGCAGGTTTAATTGGAATAAAATTGATAATTAAAATATGTAGAATGTGTGAGTTTAGTTCAGAACCTGCAAAGTTTGCAAGCAGGCTATAATGCTTATCTGCAAGCATTTGCACCATATCTTACATATATCCGAAAATTAATTCTCGAGTTTCCATGCTTAGAATATTTATAGTCCTTTGATGAATCCGCCATCTATAGGCAAATTTACTCCGTTAATAAAAGAAGCGAAGTCTGAAGCAAGGAATCCTGCTGCTGCTGCAAATTCCCATGGCTCTCCAAATCTAGATACCGGAATGTCAGAAATCATGTTTTTTTCCAGATCAGAATAACTGATATTCTGTTTTTTGCTATTGTTTTCTATTAAGCTTTCTAATCTTTTCGTTTTTGTCTGACCAGGTAAAATATTATTTACAGTTATTCCGAATTGTCCAAGCTCATTAGAAAGAGTTTTTGCCCACGAAGACATTGCGCCTCTTAGGGTATTAGAAACTCCAAGATTTGGAATTGGCTGCTTCACGCTAACAGAAATAATATTTAAAATTCTGCCCCAATTTTGACTTTGCATATAGGGGATGAAGAGATTAACTAAGTGTTGCGAAAAAAACAGATGCCTTTCAAAAGCTTTCAAAAAATCTTCGGGTTTAGCATCTTTTGCCAGACCGGGTGCAGGGCCACCTGCATTATTCACAAGAATATCTATATTTGGAATATCACTGTTTTTGATTACTTCAATAGCGTTGTTATAATCTTGAAAATCAACTGCAATATATGAATGATTATTTGGGTATTCCCGATTCAGATTATCACATATATTTTTAAGTTTTTCCTCGCTTCTGGCAGCAAGAATGCACCTTGCACCCATTTCAGCAAATCTTTCTGCAACTGCCAAACCTAATCCATCTGAAGAGCCACAAATAAAAGCAACTTTTTTTTCTAGGCGGATATCCATAGCAACCCCTTTTTTTATAATAATTTATAAATATATATAATAAAATGGATGCAACAAAATAGAAAAAAACTCAAAAAAATATTTTGCTTTTTATTGAATTAACCCTATATTTGTACTCGTTCTTTTGAGCGGCCTTACTGGAGGATTCGCATAATTGGTATTGCAGCGGTCTTGAAAACCGCCGGGTTTACGCCTGTGGGGGTTCGAGTCCCTCATCCTCCGCTCCAAAAGAATTTGAAAATATAAGTCGCTTAAAGGTGTATACCAATTGGAGGATTCGCATAATTGGTATTGCAGCGGTCTTGAAAACCGCCGGGTTTGCGCCTGTGGGGGTTCGAGTCCCTCATCCTCCGCACAAAAGGAGTTTACTTTAATTAGTAGACTCCTTTTTGCGTTATATTAATGCTTTTTTCTATTTGGGAGAGATAGATCTTCTGATCATAAAAAAGGCTCATATCTTTACATACAAGCCTTTTTATAGGAGTCAAATTGTTTTACTTACTTTATTCAACGATAAAACCGATGCTGCTTTTCTCGTTACCGTTATCTATGACAAGGTAATATGCTCCTGTGTGCATACCTACCACATCAATTGTTTTTGTGCCGAAAGCAATGGAGGCATCGTAGCTGTATTCACTGTCTAAAGATTTTATTTTGTTGCCCATATAGTCGTAAATGTCAAACTTTACTTCTTTGCGGAAGTTAGGATTTAAAAAGAATCTTACCGTAGCAGTCCTTTTTGTCGGATTAGGGTATAACCTGGTTGTTTGTAAAGTCGGCATTAACTCTGTTTCTTCTACAGAAGTGCCGGGAGCGAGAGGATCGAATTTAATAAACCCTAATGAGTTGACAGTTGGGTTATCATCTTCGTCATCATATGCTACAGAAGCCCAACACACGTCATTTTTATCAGAGAACACTAGAGAAAAGGCCTTAACAATATTAGTGTCTACATCAATTTTGTGATAAACAGAATCTCCGTTTTTAATATAATAAATGTCCAGAAACCGTGGAGAGTTTTCGCAGACAGGTCCTACTATCTTAAATTTCTCGGTAACGCATAGTAATCTGATGCGTGAGAATTGATCAATGTTGTAAATATCTTGATTTTCAGTATAAACGATAGTATTTGTCAAATCATCTGAAGTGAGCTCTCCTGTGTCAAGATTGTATTTATAGATTTTGTAATCATAACCACTAAAATAGTAAGAGTTTCCGTAGAACCATCCCTCTTTTTTGAAACTAAAAGCAACGGAATCTTCCATCAGTGCTTCCAATCTAATTATCCCAGCTGTGTCTTTGTTAAAAAAAGTAAGCTCACTTGAAGTACCTGGATACCAGTAATAATCTTTATTTTTTTTTATATGCCATTGATTGCTACGTAATACAGGATAGCCTCTACCATCAGTTGCCCATGGATAATGCTCCCAACTTAAAGTTTCCGGATCAAAATGATATAATCCTATATATGAATAAAGATCTTTTACAATACTCATCCAAAAAGTCTTGCCATCAATTGTACGACAATCTTGCAAATATATAACACCACTATTGTCTATCAGAGTATCAATTCTAATAATTTTATCTTTTTTTATTAGATATATTTCTTCCCATAATCCTAAAATCTTATTTTCACCAGCAAAACAAATAAAAGGTGAGCCTTCATGTAGCACTCTATTGTAGTCAATTTTAACAACCTGAGAATCATCTCTAAATTCTTCAACTTTGATTAAAGAATCTGTCCCATAAGGTACTTTATAAAGGCCGGTTTCACATCCGAACCATGCATTGTTCTCACTATCAAATGTTATATAACCCCCAGCTATTCCTCCAACTTTGTGTAGCTTTCCATATTTAGTGGCTTTAGCAGAATAATTCAAGAAAGTAAAAGCAAAAAGTATAACAAGTAAATATTTCATTTGTTCGACTCCTTTGAATTGTAATAATTGGCATGTCGGAACTGCTAATTATGAAACGCATTTTTATATTTATGACACATTAATGTGTAGAATAGTTACAAATTATATTGCTTAGATAGATCTTATGATCAAAAAAAAGGCTCATTTATTTATATACAAGCCTTTTTATAGGAGTCAAAATTTTTTACTTACTTTATTCAACGATAAAACCGATGCTGCTTTTCTCGTTACCGTTATCTATGACAAGGTAATATGCTCCTGTGTGCATACCTACCACATCAATTGTTTTTGTGCCGAAAGCAATGGAGGCATCGTAGCTGTATTCACTGTCTAAAGATTTTACTTTGTTGCCCATATAGTCGTAAATGTCAAACTTTACTTCTTTGCGGAAGTTAGGATTTAAAAAGAATCTTACCGTAGCAGTTCTTTTTGTCGGATTAGGGTATAACCTGGTTGTTTGTAAAGTCGGCATTGACTCTGTTTCTTCAACCGAAGTGCCGGGAGCGAGAGGATCGAATTTTATAAAACCTAGCTCGTGTCTACCTTCTTCTTCATTATAATAAATAACTGATGCCCAAAGAATATTTTCCCTATCAAAGAAAACACGTGAGAAGCCGGTAAAAAACGTTGAATCAACCTCGATTTTGTGATACACTGAATCATCCGTTTCTCTGTAGTACCAATTTAAAAAACGAGGAGACTCTTCAACATAAATTTTTACTACCTGAAATTTTTCTGTTACGCAGGCAAGTGCAATTCTGGAAGTATTATCATGATGAATAAGATCTTGATTTTCATTATATACTATAGTATTTGTTAAATCTTCAACAGTTAGTTTGCCACTATCCAAATTATATTTATAAATTTTATTATCATATCCATTAAAATAATAAGTGTCACCGCAAAACCATCCCTCTTTTTTGAAACTAAAAGCAACGGAATCTTCCATCAGTGCTTCAAGGCCTATTATACCGGCGGTATCTTTGTTAAAAAATGTCAGCTCACTGCTTGTGCCCGGATACCAGTAATAATCCTTGTGCTTATGTAAATGCATTATATTTGCACCTAGAGCGGGATAGCCACGCCCGTCTGTTGCCCAGGGGTAATGTTCAAAGGTTAAAGTTCCCGGATCAAGATGATATAAACCGGGGAATGCGGTGGAACCATTTTTAACATTCAGCCAGAATGTTTTATCATCAGTTACATGACACATATATAAATATGGATCATTAAGGTCTTTTAATAATGTGTCGATTCTTATGATTTTATTTGGTTTTAATAAGTAAATTTTATCTAAAAGTCCTAAAATTGCATTTTCACCTGCAAAACAAATAGAAGGTGAGCCTTCATGCAGCACTCTATTGTAGTCAATTTTAACAACCTGAGAATCATCTCTAAATTCTTCAACTTTGAATAAAGAATCTGTACCATAAGGTACTTTATAAAGGCCGGTTTCACATCCAAACCATGCATTATTTTCACTATCAAAAGTAACATGTCTACCTGCAATTCCCGCTACCTTATGCAGTTTCCCGTATTTAGTGGCTTTAGCAGAATAATTCAAGAAAGTAAAAGCAAAAAGTATAACAAGTAAATATTTCATTTGTTGACTCCTTTGAATTGTAATAATTGGCAGGTCGGAACTGCTAATCATGAAACGCATTTTTATATTTATGACACATTAATGTGTAGAATAGTTACAAATTATATTGCTTAGATAGATCTTCTGATCATAAAAAAGGCTCATATATTTACATACAAGCCTTTTTATAGGAGTCAAATTTTTTTACTTACTTTATTCAACGATAAAACCGATGCTGCTTTTCTCGTTACCGTTATCTATGACAAGGTAATACGCTCCGGTGTGCATTCCTACAACATCAATTGTTTTTGTGCCGAAAGCAATGGAGGCATCGTAGCTGTATTCACTGTCTAAAGATTTTACTTTGTTGCCCATATAGTCGTAAATGTCAAACTTTACTTCTTTGCGGAAGTTAGGATTTAAAAAGAATCTTACCGTAGCAGTCCTTTTTGTCGGATTAGGGTATAACCTGGTTGTTTGTAAAGTCGGTATTGACTCTGTTTCTTCTACAGAAGTGCCGGGAGCGAGAGGATCGAATTTTATAAAACCTAGCTCGTGCCTGTTTGTTTCTTCGTTATCATAGCCCACTGATGCCCAAAGAATATTTTCTCTATCAATAAAAACGCGAGAAAAACTTGTAATTAAATTAGTATCAACTTCAATTTTATGATAAAGAGAATCATCTGGCTCTTTATAGTACCAATTAATAAAACGGGGAGCATACTCTGCATAAATTTTTACTACCTGAAATTTTTCTGTGACGCATGCAAGTGCAATTCTCGAAGTATTATCCTGGTGAATAAGATCTTGATTTTCTTTATATACTATAGTATTTGTTAAATCTTCAACAGTTAGTTTGCCACTATCCAAATTATATTTATAAATTTTATTATCATATCCATTAAAATAGTAAGTGTCACCGCAAAACCATCCCTCTTTTTTGAAACTAAAAGCAACGGAATCTTCCATCAATGCTTCAAGACCTATTATACCGGCAGTATCTTTGTTAAAAAATGTCAGCTCACTGCTTGTGCCAGGATACCAGTAATAATCCTTGTGCTTATGTAAATGCATTATATTTGCACCTAGAGCCGGATAGCCACGCCCGTCTGTTGCCCAAGGGTAATGTTCAAAGGTTAAAGTTTCAGGATCAAGATGATATAAACCGGGGAATGCGGTGGAACCATTTTTAACATTCAGCCAGAATGTTTTATCATCAGTTATATGACACAAATATAAATATGGATCATAAAGGTCTTTTAATAATGTGTCAATTCTTATAATTTTATTTGGTTTTAGTAAGTAAATTTTGTCTAAAAGCCCTAAAATGGCATTTTCACCAGCAAAACAAATAAAAGGTGAGCCTTCATGTAGCACTCTATTATAGTCAATTTTAACAACTTGAGAGTCATCTCTAAATTCTTCAACTTTGATTAAAGAATCTGTTCCATAAGGTACTTTATAAATGCCGGTTTCACATCCAAACCATGCGTTATTTTCACTATCAAATGTTATATAACCCCCAGCTATTCCTCCAACTTTGTGTAGCTTTCCATATTTAGTGGCTTTAGCAGAATAATTCAAGAAAGTGAAAGCAAAAAGTATAACAAGTAAATATTTCATTGGTCGACTCCTTTGAATTGTAATAATTGGCAGATCTGAACTGCTAATCATGAAACGCATTTTTATATTTATGACACATTAATGTGTAGAATAGTTACAAATTATATTGCTTAGATAGATCTTCTGATCATAAAAAAGGCTCATATCTTTACATACAAGCCTTTTTATAGGAGTCAAATTGTTTACTTACTTTATTCAACGATAAAACCGATGCTGCTTTTCTCGTTACCGTTATCTATGACAAGGTAATATGCTCCGGTATGCATTCCTACAACATCAATTGTTTTTGTGCCGAAAGCAATGGAGGCATCGTAGCTGTATTCACTGTCTAAAGATTTTACTTTGTTGCCCATATAGTCGTAAATGTCAAACTTTACTTCTTTGCGGAAGTTAGGATTTAAAAAGAATCTTACCGTAGCAGTCCTTTTTGTTGGATTAGGGTATAACCTGGTTGTTTGTAAAGTGGGCATTGACTCTGTTTCTTCAACCGAAGTGCCGGGAGCGAGAGGATCGAATTTTATAAAACCTAGCTCGTGCCTGCCTTCTTCTTCATTGTAATAAACAACTGATGCCCAGAGAATATTTTCCCTATCAAAGAAAACACGTGAGAAGCCCGTAAAAAACGTTGAATCAACATCGATTTTGTGATACACTGAATCATCCGTTTCTCTGTAGTACCAATTTAAAAAACGAGGAGACTCTTCAACATAAATTTTTACTACCTGAAATTTTTCTGTTACGCAGGCAAGTGCAATTCTGGAAGTATTATCATGATGAATAAGATCTTGATTTTCATTATATACTATAGTATTTGTTAAATCTTCAACAGTTAGTTTGCCACTATCCAAATTATATTTATAAATTTTATTATCATATCCATTAAAATAATAAGTGTCACCGCAAAACCATCCCTCTTTTTTGAAACTAAAAGCAACGGAATCTTCCATCAGTGCTTCAAGGCCTATTATACCGGCAGTATCTTTGTTAAAAAATGTCAGCTCACTACTTGTGCCAGGATACCAGTAATAATCCTTGTGCTTATGTAAATGCATTATATTTGCACCTAGAGCGGGATAGCCACGCCCGTCTGTTGCCCAGGGGTAATGTTCAAAGGTTAAAGTTTCAGGATCAAGATGATATAAACCGGGGAATGCGGTGGAACCACTTTTAATATTCAGCCAGAATGTTTCATCATCAGTTACATGGCACATATATAAGTATGGATCATAAAGGCCTTCTAATAATGTATCAATTCGTATAATTTTATTTGGTTTTAGTAAGTAAATTTTATCTAAAAGCCCTAATATAGCATTTTCACCAGCGAAACAAATAAAAGGTGCGCCTTCATGCAGCACTCTATTATAGTCAATTTTAACAACCTGGGAATCATCTCTAAATTCTTCAACTTTGATTAAAGAATCTGTTCCATAAGGTACTTTATAAAGGCCGGTTTCACATCCAAACCATGCATTGTTTTCACTATCAAAAGTTACATGTCTACCTACAATTCCCGCTACCTTATGCAGTTTTCCGTATTTGGTAGCTTCAGCAGAATAATTCAAGAAAGTAAAAGCAAAAAGTATAACAAGTAAATATTTCATTTATTGACTCCTTTAGAAATGAAAAAAATTGAGGCTGTCTCATAAGTAGAGTAATATTTCGAAAAGCAAAACAAAGTGATAAATTGTTCTAGGACAATGTGCTTTATAGTCGACAGCTAAAGCTCTTGGTTACAATTACTTACAAGTTTATTAGTATGCTTTAGCTAGCGGTGATTATCACAGTTGTTAGTTAGATTATAGTCTAATTTTGACTTATGAGACAGCATCAATATGAAACTTATTCGCAAATAGTTTTACATTCAACTTCAACAGGTTTAGGCATGCCTACTTCATTTATTATCCTTGTATTAGGACATGTATCATACATATCTACATGCCTATGAAGAAGGATTAACTCTGCTACTGTGTTTAATCCGTCCCATTTCCAGCAGAGCTTGTAAGTGGACATACAGTAAGAATCTACAGAACATTTAGGTCGCCAATAATGTTTTTCCATTGGACCATTTGGATCTCTTCCGGGTGCATACCATGCAACTAGTGTTTTAGAAGCACAAGCAGCAGTAGAAGCTTCCAATATATTATGCTGACCTTCTTCACAGAATACTAGTGGTATTTCTAGTTGATCTCGTATTTCAGCCAAAATTACTTTTGTATGTTTTTCCAGTAATTCATCGTAATGATCATCCAAATATTGAGTAAAATCTTCTACATTACAGCCTTCATTAATCGCCCAATAACTCACTTGCGAAAAATGTATACCAAGGCTACCGTTATCTGGGTTTTTTTTATAGCAGTACTTTACAGAAACTTGGTAGCAGAATATCGTATCCACTACAATAGAATCTCCTTCAGTGTAGCCATCAGGACAGTCAAAAGAAATTTGTGCAGAAGATTGATTAGTAAAGGCGAAAACAAAAAGCAAAGATAGCAACATGAGCATAGTCGTTTTCATGTGTATCCCCTTAAAAATTTTATAAAATTATTATAATACACATGACAAGTAGTATATTACTCGTCTATCCAATAGAGCACCGGGTGATTTAAATTGTGAGAAGATGTAAATGTCCGGCGTGCAGGGCTTGGCATTTATGTCAAGCCTTTTTTTTGTATTGAATGTACTATCCAATTTAAAAAATTAATATAATACCTATTGTAGCATAAACCCTCAGATATTGTTTCTATTAATTAGTTTCAATATATACAAAAAAAAAAAAAACGGCAAAGATATTTTTGTAATTAATCGTTGTTTTGTGAAAATAAATTTGAATATTGGGTAGAGAAAGATAAGAATGTTAATTCTGCAAAATATTTCTGAAATGCAGTTAATTATTAGTTGAATTGAGAGAAGAGTAGCTAATGAAAGATTAGGTCAATGATAAAATGCAGATATATCTAATTCACTTTTACCACTACCACGGTCATATCATCATACTGGCTGTTTGCGCCCGCAAACTTTTCAACCTCGTTGATAATAGTATCTCTGATGCCTTTCGCATCCATACTGGAGTAGTTTTTGAGAATGGTTAAGAGTTTATCGCCGTCAAATTCCTCTCCTGCAAAGTTTCTTGCTTCCACAACACCATCGGTTACAAATAAGAAAATATCGCCTTTTTCAAAACTAATTTCTATCTGCTCAAGATTTCTGTCAAACAAATTTTCTTTACTGATGCCAAGTACAATTCCTTTAGGTATGAGTTTATCTACAGAAGAGTCTTTTGCTCTGTATAAATATAACGGTAAATGACCGGCTCTGGAAAGTAGAATCTTTTTATTATTGATGTCAAATTTTGCACCGATAACTGATATAAAAGAATTCTTTTCCATTGATTTATATAAGAGAGTATTTGTCTTTATAAAAAGTTCCTGAGGTGAAAAGTCAAATTCGCTTAGAGTTCTTAATATCCCTTGAGCTTTCGACATATAAAGTGCAGCACTAGTTCCTTTGCCGCTAACATCACCAACAACAACAGTTAGCTTGTCAGGTTTGCCATTTAAGAAATCATAAAAGTCACCGCCAACTTCCAAGGCAGGAACTGATTTTCCGGAAATATCCAGACTGCTGAATTCCGGAATGTTTGGTGGGAGAGAGGCTAATTGGATTTTTCTTGCAAGATCCAGTTCATGCTTCATCCTTTCACGCTTAGCTAAATCTTCGTACAAAAATGCATTTTCCGCTGCAATTGAGACCTGGTTACAGATAATTGTGAAAAGCTCCATATCATCCGCGTGATAAGCTGTTTCTGATTGTTTTTCACCTGTTATAATAATTCCAATTAAGTTTCCTTTGTTCAAAATAGGGAAGACATATTTAAAACCGCAGGATTCGAAAACAGTTTTGAGTTTTTCCGGCAAATATTCAACCGGCATTGCACCTGTATAGTTTTCAACTGCTTTAATTATTTGCGCACCGACAGCAATAAAAAACTCACTAAGCTCTTTAGTTTCTATTCCGTCATAGCTTTGCGCACCAATTTTATTTCCGTCTTTAAAGAACATCACACCGCTGCTCTTGATGCCTATAAACAGACCAAGTTTTTGCACTACAGCTTTAGACAGATCATTAAGTGAGTGGTTATCCTGAATCAACTCAGAAAATTTTTCAGATAATTTTCTAAAATCAAATTTAAATCTATAATACTTATTATTAACAAAAAGGCTGAATTTTCTGTCTAAATATCTCAAGATAAAGAACATTACCAAAGCAAGACCGGCAAGAAGTATTTTCTGATAAATCATATCTAAATCCGGAGCGAGCGGATGCTTAAGCACTTCAAGCGAAGAGCCGTTGAAGTGGAGGTTTGGCAAAATTACATGTTCTTTGGAGGCAATCCATAAGATTGAAATAAAAATTACTATTAAACTAAGTCGCCAAAGTCCTACTATAAAGAAATATTGAATATTTCTTCTGATTCGGATATTTAGCCCTAAAAGCTGATATCTTCCAATAGTATATAGATAAGCCAAAGGAATTAAGATAAACAGCAATGGAGAATATTGCTTAACAAATATCATTATTCTTGTAAAAATGCCGTCACTTGGAAGCAGACTTACTTCAGTAAGGAAAAATAAAGATACGAACAGAACGATAACTAAGCTGGAATTCATAGCCCAGCGAATGGCCTTTCCTCGTCTTACGTCTTCTTTTGATACACTGCCTTTATTAATTAGTTTTACTATAAAGACATAAAGCAGTATCAGAACTACATACCCTATACCGAAATAGAGATATAGCTGTTTTTCCTGCAATAGATAATATAATGTAACTGAAGAAGCAATCCCCAAAATACCTATTAAGTACATTGTTCTGACTATCCACGGTTTAGATGTATAGGCTTTGTTCTCATCAGGGAAGTGGAAAGTGCTATGCATAAACACAGGGATACCAATAAAGAAACTAATATGGTAAACAGCCAGTATCAGTTCAGAAAAAATATCATAATCTTTAGGGTAAATGTCAATTACAAAAGAGATGAGAAAACCTATCAGAACAAGTCCCATACTAGTCAAGCGGGCAGTTTTTAGTTCAGGTCTTTTGAGCCCAATATAGAGTCCTAGAGATATGGTAAGCATACCTGAAATTAGGAATAGTAAAATATTGAAAGATATGCCATAACGAGCTAAATTTATGGTTATATCTATTTTTTTACCGTTTCTCAGGATAGTATAAGTAAGCGGTTTTTCTTTGCCTTCATTCTGCAGTATCTGGTCAGCCTCGTAGGCATCTTTAAAAGTTTTTCCATCTATAGCTATAATCATATCCCATAGTTTCATTCCGGCAATATCAGAAGCACCATCTTTTTTTATACCTGTTACAAAAACGATAGATTCCTGAGATTCGAAATCACTCAGCTTTATATCTTTTGAAGCCACGTATAAATCTTTTATCCAGAGACTTTCCCTAATACTTAGAGTTCTGAACTTTACAGTGTCTCCTTTCATTGCTTCTTTTAGAAGAGGAAAAAACTTATCTGCTTTAATTGCTACAGAATCATTCACAAATGCAACAAAATCACCTCTTTTAAGAGTATCTACGTAAACAGTATCACTTTTTGGATGTCTTAACTCAGCATCTATGTCTCTTGTAACCATAATACGTGGCGATGCTTGAAATGCATTCTCATCGGTAACTGAGCTTATAGACCTATAGAAAGAGAAACACATGATTCCTGTCAGCAATATCGCCAGAAATGCAATAAAAACTCTGAAACTGTTATATTTTACATTTTCCTGATTCATATAGTCTTTTAATTGTGCGGGATAAACTAAAAACGTATTTTGTACTGCAAATGTTACGAATATTTCCGAATTTTTCTAATAATATTACACTATGGAACTAAAAAAGCTCATAAGTATACTTGAATCTCATAAAAATCAGAAAAATATTGACGGGATGGCGCATTTCGGAATAAAATCTGATAAAGCCCTGGGAATCACTACTACTACTATTAAAGAACTGGCAAAAGAGATAGGAACTGACCATCAGTTAGCATTGGAGTTGTGGGATACTGAAATACATGAAGCGAGATGGCTAGCACCTCTGATTGCAGATAAAAAGCAGATCAATGATGGAATGCTGGATAAATGGGTTCATGATCTTAATTCATGGGATATCTGCGATAATCTGATGACTAAATATGCAAGATTTTCCCCGAATACATTTGCACTTATAGAGAAATGGCAGGCATCAGAAGAAGAGTTTGTCAGAAGAGCAGCATTTGCTTTGATTGCTTTTGTGGCAGTTCATTTTAAAAAGTATGATGATAAAGAGCTTTTGCACTTTTTTGATATGATAATCGCTCATGCCGGTGATGAAAGAAATATGGTTAAAAAAGCTGTAAACTGGGCACTGCGAGGTTTAGGTAAGCGTTCACTTTTCTTACGAGAAAAAGCACTTTTTGCTGCCAATGCTATTTTGGATAAATACAAAGACAGTAAATCTGCACGCTGGATTTCTTATGATGCTATAAGAGAGTTAAACAGCGAAAAAATAATAGCAAGGCTACATGATAAGGAAGCTAAAAAAGCAACAAAGTCTAAATAATTTCGTATTTTATACTAGTTTACTTATTGGTAATATAAGAATGAAACTTACTCAGAAATATAGAATACTAGCTATTCTCTTAAGTTTAGCTCTAATCAGCTCTACACTTGGTATAAATGTATATTCTCATATATGCCATAGCCAAGATAGAGTGGATGTTTCTATATTTCAATCTCAATCAACAGAAGATTGCAGCTACTGCCAATCCAAAGAAAATACTTGTTGCATTGAGACAAAGAAATGTTGTGAAACTACTAAATCTGAAAAAGAAAAATCCTGCTGCGAACATAAGAGTGAATTTGTCAAATTAGATTTTGATACAATCAACTACGATAAAATTTCTATAGATTTAATTAAATTTGTCATCTCAGAAAATCTATTCACGTACTTAGTAAAAAGTCCTGATCTATCTTATCTATTTAAACCAGATAGACATTTTAGCGGAATATCACCGCCATTCAGTAAAAGTTTCCTTCATTTTATTTCTCTAATGATTGAATAGCAGATTGTTAATACTAACAGGAAAGCGTTTAAGTAAAAGATACAATCAAAAAAATCAATCAACAAAAAGGAAAAATAAAATGAGAACATTCAATAAAATAGCAGTTACTTTTATAGCATTATTTTTAATGGTTTTTGCAGTGGAGATGTCTGCTAAAGATATAAAAAAAGTTGAGATAAAAACTCCTACAGTCCAATGCGATATGTGTAAAAAAACAATAGAAAAAGCACTTAATAAATTAGACGGAGTTATTTCATCAGACGTAGATTTCGAGAAAAAAGTAACTACAGTAGAATATGACGCTGAACAAATTGAACTAGATGACATCAGAGAAGAAATCTCAGACGTTGGCTATGACGCAGATAAAGTTAAGAAAGACAAACGCGCGTACAAGCGACTTCATAACTGCTGCAAACTACCCGAAGATCAGAAATAAACAAACTTAAGAGCTGCATGAAAATGCAGCTTTTTTTCTATATTATAAAAAAAGCTCATTGCATTTCGACTCGTTTCATTAGCTCAATAACCGCACGCGAAGAGTGTCGAAACATGCAATATTTGTTGCTACACTTAACATAAATACAACCCTACCTCGCTGCGCTCGGTTTTTGAATTATTCTTGGGTGTAATCTTATACAAGCGCCTTGCCCCGGGCTATTATCTCCAAGCCTTTCAGGCTCAGAAATTTATAAATTCATTTTTCAGTCTTAAATTCTTACAGAGAAATGCGCCCATTACATCGCCGTGTGTATATTCTAAATTCCTGAAATTAAAATAGATCCTCAGACTTTTCTCAAATAATTTTTGCTAATATACTTGAATATAATTAACTTAAATAAATATTCAAGAAGGAGCGATTTATGGAAACAAACCGAAAAAAAGGCAATCAAGGCGAAAAAGAAGCTGCAGAATATCTTAGCAGTAAAGGGTATCAAATTGTAAAAACTAATTTCCATTTTGGTAAACATGGAGAAATAGATATTATTTGCAGGTTAAATGATGTGCTTGTTTTTGTAGAAGTGAAATCCCGTAAGTCTTTTGAGTATGGTGATCCGTTGCTTTCAATAACTCCTAAAAAGCAAAAATCCTGGCAAAGAGCTGCGGAAGGGTATTTATATGTTAATAAAATTCAGGATGTTGAGTGCAGATTTGATGTAATAACGGTTGACCTAAGTAAATCACCGCATGAAATCGGACATCTGGAGAATGCGCTTTCACCTTTTTAAACTTATTTTCTAATTAACATAAGTTTTCTTGCTAATTCGAGTTCTTTAATTATTTTTGTAGTCAGATATTTACCCGTATATTCTTATTAGGATTCAAACGATGAAAAAAGAAGGTATGAAAAAGATTCTAGTTACCGGCGCTCTTGGTCAGATCGGTAGCGAATTAGTTTTAGAGCTTCGCAAAAAATACGGCGGTGAAAACGTTATTGCTTCAGATGTAAGACCTACACCTACAAAAGCTATTGCAGAAACAGGTCCTTTCGAGCAAATCGATGTTTTAAATATTGATAGCATCCGCCAGGTTATTATTAAATATGATATTGACTCAATCTTTCACTTAGCAGCTATTCTTTCAGGTGTGGGCGAAAAAGATCCTCATCTTTGCTGGAATGTTAACATGAATGGTTCTATGAATATTCTTGATTTAGGTCGTAAATATGACTTAAATAGAATTATTATTCCTAGTTCTATGGCTGTATGGGGTGAAGGCGTTCCTAAAGAAAATGTTCCTCAGGACAGTGTTTTAAAACCAACTTCTATGTATGGCGTAACTAAAGTTGCAGGTGAAAGACTATGCGATTATTACGTACAAAAATACGGTTTGGATTGTCGTGGTCTTCGTTACCCCGGTATCATTTCTCATGAAACTTTACCTGGTGGCGGTACTACAGATTATGCTGTAGAAATCTTCTACGATGCTGTGAAAAAAGGCAAATACGAATGCTTCCTGACAGAAGAAACGATGCTTCCAATGATGTATATGCCTGACTGCATTAAAGCAACAATTGATTTGGCAGAAGCAGATTTTGATAATTTGAAACACCACAGTGACTTTAACGTGGCTGCTATCAGTTTTACTCCAAAACAATTAGCTGAAGAAATCAAAAAACACAAACCAGATTTCGAAATTACTTACAAACCTGACTACAGACAAGCAATCGCAGATTCTTGGCCTTGGTCTATAGATGATTCTTCTGCTCGCAATGAGTGGAACTGGAATCCTGCTTACGATTTAGCTAGCATGACTAAAGATATGTTAGAAAAATTGGAAGAAAAACATGCAAAAGGCTTGATATAATCTAAGCTTTTACAAATGTATAAAAAAACGCCGCAGTATACTGGATATATTGCGGCGTTTTTTTGTTTATCAATTTGTTATTTTTGATTTACGCACTTCAGATATATTATAAATAACTGTTACTAATGGCTCATTATTACTTTGAATTATTGAAAATCTTGATACAAAGATTCCTAAAATGCTATGGGCTTTAAATTTTTTTAAAGTAGAGCTTGGTATAGTATAACTACCTATATCTTCTAAGTTTTCCATGTTTTTAAATGAGATTTCTTTATTATCATTCGGAGAAAGAATAAGCATTATTTTTATTTTCCCTTCGTATTTTGGATCTTTATCCCACATTATTTCTAAATCCTCGTCTTGACTAATACTATCAGGGATTTGAAGATTAAGTAGCTTAGGAATATAAAAGCTACGATTTAATGCAAAGAAATTTGTTTCTTTATTTCCGGAAGCTGATATTGTTATATCTTTCCCTAAAATAGAAGGGAAATTATCCGGTAGTTTATATTCTACTCCGGAATTATACTGATTTGATTTTTTTAAAGCTATACCGTCAACTTCAACAATTCCTGCATCTACAGAAGTACTCTTGTTGTTAAACCTTGCTTTCAAATCTTCTCTATATATAGAATCTTGTTCATTTTTTAAAACATCTAACATCAAGAAAACTGTATTCTCGGGACGTTGAGCAGTCAAATCAACGTCTACTGAATTGCCACATGAAACAATAAAGCAAGTAAGTAATGTAAAAATTAATAGAGTTTTTGGCATTTTTTATCCCAAACTAAAATTGAATATTTTTGAATCTAAATGTATCATTTTTTATCCCAAACTTCGAATGACTTTTCATGGTCGTCAGTTTCTAAAGTTTTAATTGTTGATTTTGAGTTGCATAAATTTTCCAGTGCAGTTCTTATATCCCAATACCATGTGTAATTAGTGGGAGTGTTATCACCCATATATTTAGATTGTTCGTTATAAGTGATTCCTCTAGCATTAAAAGTTGTTTCGATAAAACGAGCTTTTGCAACTATGTTTCTGTTATCTTTGACAATAAATTTCCATTCCTTATGGTAGCTTTCAAGAGAGGTGCGAGCATATTTCTTCTCAGTGTGAGCAATCATCAGACCAAGATCATAATCCAATTTAGATATCTCGAAATCGTGTAATATCAAAGCTTTTTGCAGTTCGTTGAATATTTGCTTTGTAGAAAGATTCTGACAATTAGTAGTAATTTCGTAAACTGGATAAGAATAATAACTACAGGAACTAAAAAGAATAGCAATAATAACTACATATAGATAACGCATAACTCACCTTAAAATATTGACAGGATATAGTTTTAATATTAATACGTGATTTAATGTTAGAAGTTTTCTATCTATCCAATAAACTGTAGTATTATTCTATAACTTAAAACTCAATCCTGCAGTTGCTGAGTAGACCCAATGATTTACATCATACTCTGTATTTATTTGTCTTATTGGAGCAAATTCAATGTTGAAATCCAGAAAATCTGAAATTGCATAAGAGCATCCCAAATTCCCCATGAAACCATAACCTAAAAATCCATCTTCACCAAAAGCACAGGCAGTGCCTATCGCTCCATAAGGACGAATAGAATAGAAAGAAGGGAACCACGAGAACACTTGAGCACCGATTCCATCACCATCACTGCTTCCTGTCCATGCTCGTTCATAAGTTAGACGTAAGCCATAAACAAAATCATCTTTTGATTCATTTAATATGATGTTAGCACCTATTCCGGCTCCTGAAGGATAATCTGTCATATCGAAGCCATCATTTAGAGCGGTATAAGCTCTGGCATCAATATAAAAATTATCTGACGCAGCGTATCTTGCAAGTACACCTCCACTAAACACAGCATGTTTACCTGTGCTATTAGGTAAAGCTTCAGGGAGCATTCCAATTTCACCGGTAATTTGAATATCCTGTGTTTTCATAGGTTCTGAAGGCAATTGTAGTGAAGTGTTATAAATATAGCTTGTATGACAACCAGCTAATCCAATGAGGCAGTTTATTATTAAAAGATGGTAAAATATCTTAGTCATATCAAAATCCATATCAATTCGGAAACTTCTAATATCTCCCAAAATAAAAAATATTCGTAATATTTTATAATAGAATTAATATAAATAAAAAGAGCCGGCTTATAAGCATAGATGTATTGTAAAATTATGTTCTTATTTATATTTGTGTGCTTCAGTAAATATTAATATTCTCGAAAAAACAGTCTTAATCATCATTTGCTTCTAAAGCTGCATCAATTGCAATAGCTGTAACTCCAAGAATAAAAGCTGCTGTTTTTTCTTCATTTTCGCCTATAACAGCCGACGCGCGTTCATAGACATAAGATGTTGATGCATTATCACAAATATTTTCCATAGCATATCTTACATCCCAATACCACCTGTTCTTTGGATGAGTCTGATCTCCCATGAAATAAGATTGTTCATAAGTAATTACGCCCATATCATTTGTACGGGTTTCGATTATTCTGGCTTTTGCAATAATTGTACCTCTTTCATCCACCATAAACTTCCACTGCTTGCGGTAACTTCTGTATGAATAATCACCATATTCAGGTTCAGTTTCTGCAACCATCAAACCCAGACCATAATCTAATTCAGTGATGTTGAAGTCTTGTCTGGCCAGAGATTTTTGAAGCTGATCAAAAATATGATTGCTTGTGTATTTTTGGCAGGGTGTATGCACTTCATATACTTCATAGTAGCCTGAAGCACAAGAGCTGATAAGAATTGTAACTAATAATAGGTAAAAATAACGCATTGATATATTCCTTAATTTTTATTGGTGATACGTAAATAATTGTCAATAGTTATGCATATCAAAAAAAATCCCCTCGATACGCAAATAAAGAGGGGATTGAAATTATATCATTTTTGTATACTATTCTTCTTCATCGTTACCTAAGTTTTCAATTACTGTTAAAAGTAATTCTTCAAGCTCAGCTTCAGCATAACCTTCTGTAGGCAAATCTTCTGCAATAAGTCCCAATATGGAATATTCAAGTTCGCAAGCTTCTGCAAAGAAGTTAATCGCATTCTCAGTTTTTCCTCTGGAGAGCTCGATCTTACCCAGGTAGTAATAAGATTCTGCATGTTCCGGTCTAAGACGGATAGTCTTATTAAATCCGGTTTCTGCCTTTCTTAGATACTTTAATTCGTAAGATGTTTTCCCATATTCAAACCAGCAGTCAGCATTCAAAGGATTAACCTCTGTAGCTTTCTGGTATGCTTTCCATGCCTTTTTTGTTTCGTCATTGTTATAATAGGCATCACCTAAAGAATAAAGCACTTCAAAGCTATATGGGTTAATCTCAAGAGCTTTGTTGTAGTCTGCAATTGCTTTATCAAATTCATCTATTGCGTCATAGCAAATAGCTCTCCCAAAGTAAGATGAGCTTTTTTTGGGGCACTTAGTAAGGATTTGAGTAAACATTTCAATCGCAGCAATGTAGTTGCCTGAATCTCCTAAAGAACTGGCAAGAAACTGCTTAGCTTCAATATCATTCGGGTCTATTGCAAGAGCTCTTCTGAAACAGTCTACAGCTTCATCCAATTTTTCCATGCTCATAAGAGCATGACCTTTATTAACCCATGCTTCTGCAAAGTCTTCATCAATCACCACAGCAAAGTCAAAAGCTCTTATAGCTTCGTCAAATTGGTTTGTGTGATTATAAAGTAATCCGCAGTTGTACCAAAGGTCACTGTCAAACGGATTTTCATCTACTGCTTTTAAGTAAAATTCCAAGGATTGTTCGAACTCGCTTAGGCAGTTATAAGAGTATGCTATTTCCTGATAAATATCTTTTGCATATTCTTTCGAATCTACTAAATATTTAAATATATCAATAGCTTGTTTATGAAATTCGTTTTGCTGTAAAATTGTTGCTTTTGAGAACATAGCCTCTTCATTGCCGGCATTGTACTCAAGTACCGTATTTATAATTTCTAATGCTTCGTCATTGTTTCCCAGAGAGTCTAAAATAGCTGCTTTATGGACAAGCATATCCTGATCCATCGGGTCGTAAGTAAGAGCTTTATCAATATTAGCTAAAGCTTCTTTGTAATCTGATAATCCTGCTTGACAGATTGATTTTTTGAACCATGGATCTGAAGAAAATTGATTGTATTCCAAAAGGTAATTTACAAATGTAAGAGCATCAGTAAAGTTCTCTTTTGTCAGACAATAATCCACCATTCTTTCAAGTGTATCAGGATCTGGCAACTCCGAAAATTCTAATTTTCGTTTTCGCATATTCTTTTTATAGAAACGGATTTTCTCATCCATCTCTTCGTTGAATTCGTTGAATTCAAAATCATCAAATCCGGTCATTCCTGACACCTAATTTTTTATTTCGACAGCACACAGTTGCAAATTGCAAAAAGACTCTTAGATTTCAAGTCAATTTTGTATTAAGAAAAAATAACGCAATTTCCGAACAAAGTTCAAAATATATTCTTTTTAAAAAAGAGTAACGTCTTAATATATCAAAAAAGTAGTATCTAAATCAATGTTCGGTAAAATAGGTATTTTAAATCAGCTTGTCATCCGTAGTTTTGCTGATTGCCTCTTACAATATAGACACAAATTATTTCGGAAAGTTACACAAAAAAAACAGTGGCTTGTATAAACCACTGTTTTAAAAAAGACTTATATTAAAATAATATTTTATTCTATGTTTTGAACTTGCTCGCGAATTCTTTCCAATTCTTCTTTTACACCAACAACAAGTTGTGAAATATTGGCGTCATTGATTTTTGAGCCAATTGTATTAATTTCGCGGTGCATTTCCTGTAAAAGAAAATTAATTTTACGGCCTGCAGATTCTTTAGCTTTCATTGCATCTAAGAAAAATTTGATATGAGAGTTCAATCTTACTGTTTCTTCTGATACATCTAACTTGTCAGCTAAAACAACTATTTCCATTTGCAGACGCTGCTCATCAATTTCATCAGACTCGAATAGCTGTGCTATGCGCTGGCGTAATCTGTCTCTTTCCTGAGGAACTCTTTCAAGTGCCAAAGACTCTATCTTATCAACTGTAGATTGAATGCTTTTAACTCGGTTATTTAGATCTTTTGCGATCTCTTTACCTTCTTTTTTACGCATATCATCTAAGTTTTTAAGAGCTTCTTTAAGAGCTTTTTCAACTAGTTTATATTGCATTTCTTCATCTTCAGAATTATCTTTCTGATAGAATAAATTTGAGAAGTGAAGAACATGCTCCATTTTCACTGTCTCTTTCATCTTCAAGCGTTTTCTTAGTTCTGACAAATCATTGAAGCAGCTTTCTGCTAAATCATGATTCATTACAAATTGCTTTGAAGAGTCTACAAATTCGATGTTAACGTTTACGTTAACGCTTCCTCTATTTAGCACAGAACGAACAGCTTCTCTAATTTGAAGCTCGTTGTGCTGCAAGTTTCTTGGCATTCTTGTGCTTACTTCAAGGTATCTGCCGTTAAGACTTTTAACCTCTACTGTTACAGAAATACCTGCTTCTGTAATTTCGGCTTTACTAAAGCCGGTCATGCTTTTAAACATTTTTTTTACCTAATTATATAACATCTATATTAATCTTGGGGAAGTTGTGCGCGATATTCAGAAACATATTTCATGTAGTTATAAGGTGTTTTGGACACTCTTTCGAGCTCTGTTTCTGTCAATTTACGAATAACTTTCCCGGGAACACCGGCTACCAATACTCCTTCAGGTACTTCAAATCCTTCTTTTACCACTGTACCTGCAGCAATCAAAGAGTTTGAATTTACAATTGCACCATCAAGAACGATAGCACCAATGCCGATTAAACAATTATCTTTTAATGTGCAACCGTGCAAGGAAACTGAATGAGCTATAGAAACATTTTTCCCGATTAGAAGAGGGAATTTTCCGTTCGTTACGTGAAGCATACAGTTATCTTGAATATTAGAACGATCACCAATTTTTACATGATGGACGTCGCCTCTGATTACTGTATTGTACCAAACTGAAACATCTTCTCCTATCTCTACATCTCCGATAATTCTGACGCCTTCGCAAAGGAAAGCGCTGTCATGTATCTTAGGGAACATGCCTTTATAGCCAATTAAGCTTGCGTTTTGTCCGGTTTCTAATTTCATTTTCTATCTTTCTGATTTATTTTACTAATCTAAAATTTTATTCAATTGAGTGTCTTCTGTTCTGACAATAAGAAGACTGTCTGCACCAGCGAAAATTATATTACCATGTTCGCTTACAGTAGGCTGCATATTCACAATTGGAGCATTAGATAGAGAAAGTGTTTTATACATATTTCCTTCATCTTTTTGTAGGAAAAACACTCCAAATGTTTCAGGAGTAGAGCCAACTAGTGCGATTTCATAATTTGCAACCATCGGCGCTATTGGAACTGCTATATTTAAATATTGGTGCCAGGTTCGGTTTCCAGTAGAATCATAGCAATAGATACCTGTTTTTGCCTGACCTATTCCTGCATTGTAAGCAGTGATATATGCATTTCCTTCGTCATCTGTTGCAATGTTTCTGAACATAGCAGGAAGTTCTGCTTCCCATTTCATATTGCCCAAGGTGTCAAAAGCCATAATATAAGAATCTCTGCCCTGACCTGAAGCTCTTTCTCTCAAACCGCCTACATAAATATGATTATTACCAAATGCAGGTTTTTGTATCAATCTTGTATTTTCTATTTCTTTCTGCCAAAGAATCTTACCGTCTTTATCAAATAATAAAAGGCTGTCACTTACGCCAAATTCATTATGAGTAAGGCCAACGATTGATTGCTCAGAGTTAGTTTCAGCTATGGTTTCAATGGGAGCTAATTCCGTTTGATATCTCCATACTTCATTTCCGTCAAACCCGTATTTGATAATTTCTCCATTGCTACAACCAATCAGTAGACCAGATTTACCTGCAATCAAATCAGTAAAAGAGTAATATCTTTTAGTGTGAGTGAGCAGAGGCTTTTTCCATCTTAGTTCGCCTTTAATATCAAGGGAGTATAAATTATCATCGGAAGTGATGAAATAGATATTTTTATCTAAGTCGGCAGCCATAGTGCCAACAGGGTATACGTTTTCTGGTAGTTGATAATTCCAGAGAGAAGATATAAAAGTCATAAGGAAAATATTGCCGGATTTATCGGCTACAACTATTTCATTTTCCGACACTGAAAGAGGAGGGATTACAGCTCCTTTTGCATTGATTACAATGCTGTCTCCTTTTTCTATATTAACTTCAGCACCTGAGACTTTGTGATACTCTTTGAAAAACTTGCCATAACGCTGGTAGTTATTATTGCAGTTGGGGCCTCCATATTGGCTATAAGGCAGTAGCTTGACATCATCTGAACATGAAGATAAAATTGTAACTAAAGATAAAAGTGCTAGTAGTTTTTTCATACTATTTTACTTCCCTTACAATTCTAATACCACAATACTGTTTATCTGCGGCGTTTGCTCTATAGGCAGAACGGCATTCTACATTACCTGACTGGTAATTACCACCTCTGACCACTCTTTCCATTCCCTCTGTAGATCCCTGCGGATCAACTGAAGGAGAGTTTTCATAATAATCAGCTGCATATAAGTCAAAGCACCATTCACTAACATTACCATGCATATCAAATAAGCCAAAATCATTTGCTAATTTTAGTCCTACAGGCTGAACCTGCATACCTGAGTTAGCAGAATACCAGCCTAAATCAACTAAAATTCCGCTTCCTGAAAAATCAGTAGATTTTCCGGCTCTGCATAAATATTCCCATTCCGCTTCTGTTGGAAGTCTCCAACCGTTAGTTGAATCAATTACTGTGACAATCTGACCTTCAATTTTGTACTTAGCAGAATAGCCCATTTTTTCTGAAAGCATATTGCAGAAACTAACAGCTTCCAGCCAGCTTACATTATGCACAGGATAATCAGCAGAAATATTCAAAGAAGGATTTTCGCCTGTAACTAGTTCATAGAATCTTTGTGTAATCTCATATTTTGAAACTTCAAGATCATAGGATATTGTAACATCATGAACAGGTCTTTCATCTTCATTGCCTGTTGTAGCTCCCATTTTATATGTATTTCCCGGCACAGTTGCCAGAGGCAAATCCGGAATTGAGCTAACTTCTATTGGTAGTGTGTTTGAAATTTCGCCGGCTTTATTGATAAAAATATCAGTTGAAAAGGCTTCTGCCGGAACTTCAAATATTACTTTTTTACTTGACCAAAAAATGCAGTTGTCTGACTGAAGTGCGAAAGTAGAATCAAAATTCACGCTAGAGTTTGAGCCATCTCCAAGGTTATTTCCCCATAGCGTAATAGTGTCACCTACGTAAGTACTTGTATTATCTATGCTTTTGAGTTCGAAAACTCCCTGATCCACAACTAAATCTTCATTACTGCATGCGCTAAAAAACAGGCCAACACAACATAAAAGTAGTAAATATCTCATATCACAAACTTATTTCTTAATTATACCTTTTCGTAGATAGTAAATATAAAAAAAATTTGCCTATTATAAGTATTTAGTTTGGCAGTAATTGGGTAGAGAATTATTGTATATAAGAGTTTTAATATTTTTAGATATACATCTATATATAATTTCTATTTAGCTAATTGCAAGCAAGCAACTATAAAAGCGTATAACAACTAAACGAAGAACAAGTTTTGTGGTCTCTAACCATTTTCAGCCTGAAAGGCTGATAGATAATAGGAGACTGTCTCGTAAGTGAAAACTTGTGTTGTTTGATCAATATTTGTGGTCTCAAACACCCCGTCTCGCCTTTGGCGATCCACCCCTCTTTGAAAAGAGGGGAATTTCTTAAGTTGCTTATCTAATTGCTAGTTAGTGATGCAATAATAAATATAACATTCCCCTTCTTCTCAAGCGATGTGTTGAGCATAGCCGAAGTAAAGGGGTGCCCGAAGGGCGGGGTAG
The DNA here is from genome assembly GCA_965140345.1 of Kapaibacterium sp. (SeqCode). Taxonomy (GTDB): domain Bacteria; phylum Bacteroidota; class Ignavibacteria; order Kapaibacteriales; family UBA2268; genus JBFHIJ01. The sequence continues at coordinate 316,097 of OZ223200.1, read as the reverse complement.
TTGGAGGTAATTTAGTAATTTTTTTGACTTATGAGACAGCCATCGGCTTCAATCACATATTTCTAGTCTAATAAATCAGGTCTGCGTTTAATAGTTTTCTGATAAGATTGTTCCTGTTGCCATTCTTTGATTAGCTTATGGTTTCCACCAAGCAATACTTCAGGAACTTTCATTCCTCTGTATTCAGCAGGGCGAGTATATTGCGGAGCTTCTAATAGTCCATCCATATACGAATCATCTAATGCTGACTCAGCATCTCCCAACACTCCCGGAAGCAGACGAATGATAGAATCTACAAGAACAAGCGCAGGAAGTTCGCCACCGGAAAGAACAAAATCACCAATAGAAATTTCTCTTGTGATAAGGGAATCTCTTATTCTTTGATCAATTCCTTTATAATGACCGGCAAGAATGATTATATTTTTCATCATAGAAAATTCGTTGGCTACTGTTTGAGTAAGTTGCTCTCCATCCGCAGTCATATAAACGATGGCATCATATTCTCTTTCTGACTGTAGCTTTTCGATGCACTGGAAAACAGGATCGCACATAATAAGCATTCCTGCAGCACCGCCATAAGGGTAGTCATCTACAGCCTGATATTTGCCTTGCCCGAAATCATGGAGGTTATGAGTAACGATCTCGGCTACTCCTTTTTCCTGAGCAATTTTGAGTATACTGGCGTTTAATACAGATTCAAACAAAGCAGGTACAGCAGAGATAAGATCTATTCTGTATTTACTCATCGTCTTCGTCCTTATCTTCGTCATTATTCAATAAGTCAAAAAGCCCGTCCATAGGAATAATACCTATAACTCCACTTTCTTCATCAATAAAATCAATGACATCTTCTATCATTGGTACCGGTAATTCTCCATGTGCAGTTGCTACTAACAATACGTCATTAGCAGGCATTTCCCAATAATCTATAACGCGCCCGATTTCTGTTTCATCCTCTACGTTGACTACTATAAAGTCAAGAAGTTCATCATCAAAATAGGGCTTTCTATCGTCGCGGATAATGTCATCCTGTGAGCAAAATACGCCTTGTTCCTTCAAAGTCATTGCATGTTCTTTAGAGGTAATTCCTTCAATATCAAGAATAGCTCCCTTGGTATTTTTTTTCCAATGCTTTAAAGTATAAGACTGACCAAAATTTTCAGAATAGCCGATTTTTATAATAGCACCCGGCTTAATCTTTTCAACTGCAGCTGGCACTTCTCCTACGAAGATACTGCCTGCTGTGCCTTTTGTATTTACTATGGTTCCGATATATTTCATATTGCAAAAATACTAAAAAAGAATGGAGGAAGCATCATAATATAAAAACAAATGATGCGGAAAATGTAAAATTATTTGTTTTTGACTTGTGGTAATAATAGTCATAAGAATTTCCCAAGTAAGTAATTTCATTACTAAAGCTATATCTTACACCCAGCTCCAGATAAACACCTGGGCCGTTAGGATTAGGAAAGTCAAAAGGTAAAAGGATTCCTGCACCTAAACCATAAGTAAAAGCTGCAGCGTCATCTATTGAATAACTATCATTTTCATAATCTACTTCGAGTTCTTCTTCAATTGCGTCTTTAAAAAATGATCCCAAATGTGAATACTCTCCTACGTAAAGCCAATTAATGCCAACAAATCCTTCTATATAAGGTTGTAGGAATCCGTCATTTGTGATGAATTTTATATTGGTTAATATCTGGTCGAAACCATAAACATAATCACTTTCATAAGAATTCTGTCCGGAATTTTGATCATAAGTGTGAAAGTTCCAAACAAACCCAACTGCAACATTTTGTCTATCCAAAAACCAATTCATTGCAAAAGAGACTCCATGAAAAACACTAGTAGTATTATCTTTAAATTTACTTAGCGGGGATACTTGAGAATAGCCTAAAGTGAGCATAAAGTGTCTATTCAAAGGTACATAGTTATCAGAATTTGAAAATTGATTTTCTATATTTGTTTCTTTTTCTACAATAGGAGATTCTTCTTCCACTACTTCCGGGTGTTGAGCATAAAGCGGAACTAAAGAAAGAATAAAAATCAAAATTATGGGTAAGAATTTAGTCATTAATTTGTCCTGTTGTTTTTCTAAGAAACGCAATTAAGATGTGATTTGTTTCAATTTGACTAATATTTGCTAAAAAACCACAATTCCAAGCTTAATGAAACGTTTGAACAATTTATTCTGATATTGTCAAACAATTTAACAAAATATGATGATAAACCCGAATGAAGCTTTTGAGGTAGAACTGTTTTATCAGTATCTAAAAGACGAGGAATCGGTTAGCCCAAGTTGGAGAAAATATTTCGAAGAACATAGAGATAGATTTGAGAAGGGAAGTAATGAGCCGACAGTAGAAAAGAAAGGTGTTAAAGAATCTAAAGAAGCTTCGATACCTGTTAAAAAACAAGCTATAAAAGAAGTACAGGTTCATGTTCGATCTGATGAAGAATTAGAAGAGATGCAGACAATTCCTGCTAAAATTGCGGCGAATATGGAGACTTCTTTGACTATTCCTACTGCTACATCAGTAAGAACTATACCAGTTAAGGCATTAGATGAAAACAGAAAAGTAATTAATAAATATCTTATTCAAAACAAACGTAAAAAGATTTCCTTTACTCATATACTTGCCTGGGCAATTGTTCGGGCGATGGTAAAATTTCCGCAGATGAATGATGCCTATATGTCTAAAGACGGCAAATCGTACAGAGTAAAGAAAAAGCATATTAACATAGGTCTGGCTGTAGATATTACTAAAAAAGACGGTTCTCGTCTTTTACTTGTACCGAATATCAAAAAAGCAGAATCTTTAAATTTTAGAGAGTTTATCGATAAATATGATGAGTTAATTGATAAAGCAAGACACAATAGAATCAATATTGATGATTTGGAAGGAACAACTGTTTCTCTTACAAATCCCGGCATGATCGGTACTACTCACTCTAATCCAAGGTTGATGGTAGGGCAGGGTACTATTATCGCAACTGGAGCGATTGATTATCCTGTTGAATTCCAGGCAGTCAAACCTGAATTTATGACTTCTATGGCTATATCTAAAGTAGTAACAATTACCAATACTTATGACCACAGGATAATTCAAGGTGCTGAATCTGCTGAGTATTTGGCTTATATCCATAAACTATTAATCGGCGACAGGCAGTTCTACGATCAAATCTTTGCTGCTTTGCAGATACCATTTGAACCTGTAAGATGGGAAATAGATTATGACAAGAAAAAACAGCACAGTTCTGATCCGGAAAAAGAAAAAATAGAGAAAGGTGCTCATGTTATGCAGCTTATTAATGCATACAGAGTGCGTGGGCATTTACTTGCCTCTATCAATCCATTGGGGCTTCAGTCTTATTACTATCCTGAACTTGATCCTGCTTACTATGGCTTTACTATCTGGGATTTAGATAGGGAGTTTCATGCTGATGATAGCTGGGACAACAACAATAAATCGCTTAGAGATATTATAGAACTTCTAAGGGATTCATATTGTGGTGCAATTGGTCTGGAATTTATGCATATCTCTAATCCACAGGAAAAAACTTGGCTTAAAGAAAGTGTGGAAGTTCAAAAAAACAGACTGCAAATTCCAAATGATGAAAAGCTACATGCTTACAAAAAAATTCTGCAAGCTGAAGAGTTCGAAAACTTTTTGCATACCCGATTTTTAGGGCATAAAAGATTTTCACTTGAAGGTGGAGAATCTTTAATTGTTTTAGTTGATAAAATCTTTGAAAAAGCAGCTGATAATAATCCTGAACATATAGTACTAGGTATGTCACACAGAGGCAGATTGAATGTACTTGTAAATAATATCGGTAAAGAAAAAGCTAAGATCTTCAATGAATTTGATGATGATGTAGATATCAGTACATATCATGGTGCAGGAGATGTTAAGTATCACTTAGGTGATAAAGGAAAATTTGTATCTCGTGCCGGGAATGAAATTCCTGTAGTGATTTCATCTAATCCAAGTCACCTTGAACTTGTAGATCCTGTTATTGAAGGTATGGCAAGAGCTATAGATAATCAGCTAAATGATGATGAACACAAAGCTGCTTTGCCAATTTTGATACATGGTGATGCTGCCTTTGCAGGCCAGGGGTTAGTTGCTGAAACTTTGAATCTTTCTAAGCTTAAAGGCTACAGAACAGGCGGAACAATCCATATTGTAGTAAATAACCAGATTGGTTTTACTACAAATGCAGAATCCGCTCGCTCTTCAGTATACGCTACTGATATTGGTAAAACTATCATGGCGCCAATCATCCATGTTAATGGCAATGATCCTGAAGCAGTGATTAGAGCTGCAGATTTAGCTTTTGAATACAGAGAAAAATTCAGTGGTGATGTTATCATTGACATGATTTGCTACAGGAAATATGGTCATAATGAAGCAGATGAACCAAGTTATACTCAGCCTCTATTGTACAAAAAAATAAATAAAATGAAACCTATATCCAGTATTTTCAGCAAACAATTGATGAAAGAACAGGTACTGGATGAAAATAAGATAGAAGAATTAAAAAAAGAAGTAGAAAAAGATCTGGATGATGCATTTAACAAGCGTAAAGCTAAAGAATATGCTCAAAAAATAGCCTACAGGATGATAGATGGTACGGCTCTAAGACCGTATTTTACAGCGATCCAAAAAGATGATATTTTGCAAATAACTAAAGCTTTGACATCATATCCTGATGATTTTAATGCTAATCCTAAGGTGCAAAATCTTCTTAAAAAACGTGATAAAATGGTCAATGGCCAAAATCCTGCCATAGACTGGGCAATGGCTGAAGCTTTAGCTTTTGGAAGTATTTTGGGTGAAGGCAGACATGTGCGATTTACCGGACAGGATACTCGACGTGGTACATTTAGTCAACGCCATGCAGTTTTAACTGATTTTATCACTGAAGATGAATATATTCCTTTGAATAATATTAAGAAAGATCAGGGGCATTTAAGAATTTATGATAGTCCTCTTTCAGAAATGGGAGTACTAGGTTACGAATATGGCTATAGCATTGTGTCTCCGGATACACTTACTTTATGGGAAGCACAATTTGGAGATTTTGCCAATAACGCTATTTCAATAGTAGATCAGTTTCTTGCCTGCTCTCAGGTAAAATGGGGCGAATCTGCTTCACTTGTAATGCTTTTGCCGCATTCTTATGACGGACAAGGCTCTGAGCATTCCAGCGCACGATTAGAGCGATATTTGCAGCTTTGCGCGCAGGAAAATATGATTGTTGCTAATCTGACAACACCAGCTCAGTATTTCCATATTCTTCGCAGGCAGATGTTTATGGCTCACAAACTTCCTTTAATTTTGATGACGCCTAAGTCTATGCTTAGACATCCACTAGCTGTTTCTTCACTTGAAGATTTTACTCAATCGGAATTTAAGCTTATTATTGATGATCAGATTCAGAATAAATCGAAAATAAAGCGCATACTTGTGTGTACCGGGAAGATATATTATGAGTTGCTCAAAGAAAAAATGGATAATGAAATAGAAGACGTTGCAATCATTAGACTAGAGCAAATTTATCCTATGGATCACGAACAATTTGAACATATTTTAGGAAGCTACGGGAATGCTTCTGAATTCTTCTGGGTGCAGGAAGAACCTAAAAATATGGGTGCATGGAATTTCTTCCTGACTTCATTGCTGGAAAGAGAATATGCTCCAATGTTTAAATATATTGGAAGAAAAGCAAGCGCAAGTACTGCAACAGGTTCTTATAAAATGCATCAGGTAGAACAAAAAGCAATTATTTCGGAAGCTTTTACAAAATAAAGTATCTCATAAATACGTTTTGTAAGATATGTTAGAATATTCTCATATTTGAGCTTTGTTTTATTGTATTTTTTTCGTTAATTAAGTTAACATACGTGTACGATATTTGAGACAAAAAACTATATGTCAGTAATTGAAACTTTAATAGAAACCCAAGAATTTGCTACTTTACCGCCAGTGGCTACTAAGGTATTGCAATTGTTAGAAGACGACAACATAGATATCAGAGATATCTCTAAAGTTATTGAAACTGATGCTTCATTGACTTTAAAGTTGCTGCGGGTGGCTAATTCTCCACTCTATGCTACTCGAAACGAGGTAAATACCATTCATCAGGCAATTATTACTCTTGGACTTAATAGGCTGACTAATATAGTTTTAGGTGTGTCTATTTTTTCGAAATTCTTAATGAGTTCTCAAAAGCAAATTGCTGAGTTGATGAAGCGCTTCTGGTGGCATGCATCATGTACTGGTATGGTTGCTAAGTCCTTGTCTACAAAGATAGATAAATTCTATAAAGAGAATGAGTTTATTGGAGGTTTGTTACATGATATCGGCAAATTGGCAATGTTGCAGTTTGATCCTATCAAATATCAAAAAGTAGTTGAGCTTGTTCAAAGTGAACATATAACTGACATTGAAGCAGAAAATGAGGTATTTACAGTATCGCATGACCAGGTTGGTGCTGAGATTGCTAAACTATGGAAGCTACCTTCGGAATTGACTACAATTATTACTCATCATACATTTCCTGAAAATGCTACTGAGCATAAAGAATTAGTAGCAGCTGTAAGGCTTGCAGATTCACTTTGTGAAGTTTGGGGAGCTGGGTTTTATGAAGGTATTGAGAAATTAGAAGTAGCAGAATCTACTCAATGGAATATTCTTGTAGATAATAATGATAATCTAAAAGAAATGGATGTTGAAATTTTTACATTTGAATTAGAAGAAGACTTCAAAAAATCTTCAATGTTTTTGAATATTCTTATCAACGAATCTAACTAAGAAATATCAATTAGCTGTTTATTTAAAAAACGCAGACTGAAAAGCCTGCGTTTTTTTTATGGATACTGATTTTATTTTTTAATACCAGGAAGCTTAGCCGGATAGCTAATGTCTTCGTCGTGGCAGTCGTCACACTTAATCTTAAGAGGTTTATTTAAGTTAGAGTGACAATTTTCACAATCCAGACTTGAATGCTCTCCAGTCAAAGTTAAACCTGTTTTAGAGTGATCAAATTGATCAAGCTTAAAGTTTTTGTGGCATGATAGACAGCCTGTATTTAGCTTGCTGAATTTATTGTCAGTATGGCATTTATTGCATGCAAGCAAACTATGATACTTGCCAAGATTGAAATTAGTTGAATTATTGTGATTAAATGGTTCCAGTTCTTTCTCTCTGTGGCATTTATTACAATCATTATTGTTATGGCAAGTGGAGCAAGGTTTATGATGTTCGTCAAAGCTTTTGTGCACTTTTTTTCTTAAATCAGCCTGATAGGTTACTTCTTTTCGTAAATCATGGCATTCTATACAAGATTCATCACTATGGCAGCTTTCACAGCTTATTGAGAATAGCTGGATATGCTGGTCATGATAAAATGTAACTATTCTGCCTGTGTCTGCTTTAGTTTCATAGACAACTTTATTAGGATGTCCCACTTCAGGATGCACTATGCCTTGATAACGTGAGATAAGTTCTTTAATTTCAGTATCTTTGCTGTCTTTTGGTAGATGGCATGAATAACAACCAGTAGTTTGATTCCACTGCCTATGGCACTGAATGCATTGTCTATGGTATGCTGCTTCCAGATCCGGAATAGCGAGATTTTCTCTTGTTGCTCTAGGTTCGTGACATTTTTTACAGGCTAATACAGGACCGGCAGTGTTGTAGTGATGGCAAGCATCGCATCCACCAGCCATTTCAGACATTTCTGCATGTACTTTATGAGAAAAAACGACTGGACCATACCTTTCAGATAATTTAGCAATCTGAATTACATCAGGGCCTTCTTCAGGACTGTGTTCAATAGTAATCTGCTCTCTAGGGCATTCTTTTAAGCACGGATCTTCAACTGTTGGATATAGGCATGCATGACAGGTAATACATTCTAAATCAGAATTAGCATGGTTATCTTCAAGTTGCACATCTTCCAGTTTAACTTGTGGTACTGCTGTGTTTATTTTGTTACTGATATTATTTTCAGTATTACTTTTCATAATATTATTGAAACTAAAAGAAATAGCAATGCCTAAAATAAGCAGTGTGAATACATATAGTACTTTTTTCATTTTAGCATTCCTCCACCTGGTTTCTCTCAGGATCTTTTGGGATTGAGATAACCGGGAATATCATAACAAATGCTCTATACAACAATACTAAGATCGCAATAAATCCAAGTGTAACAGAAATTTCACCGTATGACGGGAAGTAAGAGTAATCTGCGTATGGAGGAGTATAAGCTGTTACAAAGTTATTTACTCTGTTTAGGAACACTCCAAAGACTACCATACCTGATGCAACCATCAATAAACATGGTTTATTAAGAACTTTTTTTGATAAGAATAATCTGATTGGTATAATAACACCAACAAATAATTCTATAAGGAACATCACACTTTGTGTATTGAATTCGAACAGGTACACAAAAGTTTCTCTGATGAACATATCACCAAGTTTGAATGCAAGGTAAATTCCAAGCAATAGAGGCATAACTTTGCCCAATTTGCTCAATACGTGCATCTCAGGCTTTAAGCCAAAAGATTTAGCAGCAATCAGAGATTCAAACATTACCATCGGGAATCCTACCATCACTGCTGATAAGAAAAATAGTAATGGAAGGACAGGTGTTTGCCAAAGCGGATGCATTTTGCTACCGGCAATTACCATCAAAGTACCAAGAGATGACTGGTGCAATGATGAAAGTACAACTCCGGCAATGATAAAGATAAACATTACTTTTGGCAAAGTTTTGTCCAATAAGCCTAGCACTTTATCAACAAGACTATTCAAACCTTTCAAAATGCCAGGTAAGTTGACTTTATACATAAATCTTTCGACGATGGCAGGTAAGAATTCTACATACAAAACAGTAAGATAGAACATTACACAAATACCTACTTCAAATAGTGCGGAATTCGGATTCCAGTTAACTAATGGATGCCAAATATAATACCAACGTCCTATATCAGTAAAAACTCCGATAGCCACAAATGTATAACCTAGCATTGCCGTAAGTAATGCAGGGCGGACAATAACATGAAAATCTTCGCGATGCAGGATGTGAGCCAGAGCCGAAGAAGTAAAACCACCGGCAGCTAAAGCAACACCAGCTGCTACGTCTACACCTATCCATAAACCCCATGGATAGTTATTATCTAAATTAGTTACAGCTCCAATCCCGAAAATAAATCTGCCTGCAAGGAACACAAGTCCATTTAAGGCAACTAGGATTAAAAGGAATACTCCAGGAGTAAAATAGCTCACTTTTTTATGCTCTCCTGAAAGAGGAACAGTAATGAAATTCTCACTCATGGTTCTTTCCTCCCTTTTGCTCATCAAGCTTTTCTTTCTTCTCAGCGTCTCTTTTTTTAGCAATCCACATAATCATGCCTAAAAGTGAATAAAACATCGCAGGAGGCACGAAATAAGCAAAAATGCCATGTTGAATCGATTCTGATACACCCGGTGCAGGTTTGTCATTCATTTTCTTAAATCCAATTTCTCCGAAGTCCTGACCTGCAAGGTATAACCAACCAGTTCCGCCAACCTCTTTTTCACCATAGATATGATCCATGTAGCGTTCCGGATGTCTTGCAATCTTTTTTCTAGCGATTTTTATTAAGTCTTGTCTTGGACCATAAGTGAGAGCTTCAACAGGACAAATTTCTACACATCCTGTTAGCTTTCCTTCTTTTGTGCGTTCAATACAAAAATCACATTTTGAAATATTTGGCTGGATTGCTTTTTCGAATTCATAAGTAGGAATCTGGAATGGACATGCTACCATACAGTAACGGCAGCCAATACATTTTTCTGTGTCCCAGACTACACTACCGTTTTCATGTTTAGAAAAAGCACCAACGATACATGCAGAAACACATGCAGGATGATCGCAATGCATGCACTGAATCTTCACATTAGTAGGAAGGTAGTCACTTTTTGGATTCTTGTACTCATTAACAACGGTTAGAGATTTTTCGTTTGGTCTTCTGTATTCTTTAAATACAGTTCGATCTTGATATGTGTCTATATGATCTGTAGGAATGTTGTGTGCCGTTTTACAGGCCCATTCACAATTCCTACAACCAATGCAGACGGTTGTGTCAACCAGTACACCCATCCTGTCCGGAGATAGTATGTTTACCGGTTTGCTTTGAGCTTTTGACTCAGTAGTACTGAGAGCAGCAGCTCCACACATGGCGCCGGAAATTTTGAAGAAGTCTCTTCTCGATATACCTGCCATTGAAGCCCCCTTTGAATAGTATATATCTTTAAGCAATAAAATAAGCTAAAATCATACTAGAAATCATATATTTTAATATTCTTTCTTGTGCGATAATATAGTACATCAAATCAGGAAAATGAAATTAATTCATTATAAAAATTTAAAACCTTGAAAAGGTGTAAATGTTCAATTATGCAAGACTCGACTATGAAAGAGAAATAACCGGAAGTATAAAAAAAAGACCTGCCCAGATGAGCAGGTCTTTGAATAAAAAACTCTAAGAATCAATCTATTAGTATTCTCTGTAGAAATCTTTTCTGAAATCTTCGATGTTAGATTGTTCTTTAATGGCATTGATCCATTGGTAGAAAGTAATACCTGAAGATTGTTGTTTCAAAGTTTCAATGTATGAAGCTAGATTTGCTTCAACATCTTCTTTAGATGGTATATTTCTGTTAGTTACTTCAATTATGAAGTAAGCTTGTTCGCCACGAATTGGACCAAGTACTTTATTTACAGGCTGATTGAATGCATAAGCAGTGAAAGCAGGTTCACTACCATATCCACTTACTTTGCCGTCGTTTTTAAGATTGTCAATAGTTTTTACGTCTATTGTTGGATCTTGTTCTTTAGCAGCTGCGAATGAACCTGCAGCTTTAATTTTAGCATACATTTGTTCTGCCTGAGCTTTAAGAGCATCCAATTTTTTCTCATCTGTCAATTTGCGTTTGATTTCATCTTTTTTGTCATCTAAAGATGCAATACCTTCAGCTTTAGCACCAGTTACCTGAGCAACGATCAGACCATAATAATCTAATTCTATTGGTTCAATAACCTTGCCTACTTCCAATTCGAAAGCTTTGTCAGTTAAATATTGAGAACCTAAGATTGGTTTTTCTTTTTCAAAGAAATTTGGAGTCGTAGCTCTAAGGCCTTTGCGAGCTGCTAATGTATCAAGAGAAATACCTTCTTCAGCAGCTTGTTTAGCCATAATCTGAGCGTCTCTCATAAGTAGGTTACGAGTAGAAGTTGACATATGAGGAGCAATTTTGATTTCGCTATATTTGATTTCTTCTGATTTTTTATCTACAATTTTGATGATGTGGTAACCAAATTGAGTTTTGATTGGTCCAACGATATCGCCAACATTGTTTCCGAAGCAAGCTTTATCAAATTCAGGAACCATACGACCTTTACCAAAATAACCTAAGTCGCCGCCTCTTGTTTTTGAGCCTGGATCTTCAGAGTGTTTTTTAGCTAATTCAGCGAAGTCTTCACCGGCTTTAGCTTTTTTGAGAATTTTTTCAGCTTCTGCTTTCGCGCTATCTAAATTGTTATCATTAGCATTAATTAAGATGTGGCTTGCTTTAACAACTTCGTTGTCGCCTTCGCGTCTACCATCTAATCTAAAGAAGTAAGTACCGTCAGCTAAAGTGAAAGGACCTGCTACTTGTCTTTCTGCTAAAGAAAGAACAAAGTTAGATACTCTCTGGTCTATTTCATTTACTAAAGTATAATCGTGAGGTTCGCCGTTGTATTTACTCCACATTTGGTCAAATGCATTATCTTTTTCGTCTGCAGTTTGAGCTTTGCTAAAAGTATTCATGATTTCTTGAATTGCTTTTTGAGCTTTCAAAGTATCTTTGTGAGAAGGTATCATGCGGAAAGCAACATAAGTAACCTGTTTTTTCGCATCTTGTTTGAAGTTTTCTTTGTGAGCATCGTAGTAAGCTTTAATTTCTTCATCAGATACTGTAACGTCTTTGTTAGCAATATTTCTGATTGATAAGTCAATATAGTTTACAGAAGCAGAACTATTTTCTGCAAGATATTTTTCTTTGGCAAACTCAGGAGAAATTACAGAACCTGTAGTGCTTACTATAGAAGAAAGATTGTTAGACATTTTTTGTTTCAATAAATAATCTTGAATACCAAGAATGTCAGCTCTGAATTTATTTACCTGAGCTTCTTTTTCTTCGTAGCTCATTTCTTCAGGTAATCTTGACATAATGATTTCAGGATTAGTAATAATATCTAAGTATGATCTTTGGTCAAAGTTGCCAAGAGAATCAGAAAATTGTTTTTTAAGGAAATCCGGAGGATTATTTAGTAACTGATCTCTAATTTCAGCATCAGTTACCGTAATACCTGCTTTTTCCGCTTGGATTTCCAGGATTTTCTGGTCGATTATACTTTGCCATACCTGACGTTTAAGCTGTAAGTCGTTTATTTCCTGATCAGGATTTTGACGTCTTTGATTTTCTGTTTGTTGCTGAAGCATTCCTGCATAGTCTCTATAAGCTATTTCTTCACCATCTACAATAGCGATTGGTTTATCAGCACTGTTATTTTTTGAACCAAGAAGACCCGATACAACTGTTTGATCTCCAATAGTGAAAAATGCCACAAGCATCACACCGAAAAATGCAAATACATAAGGTGACACTTGTCGAATCCTTTCAATAGTTCCCATCTAAAACTCCTTTATATAAAACTAAAATACTTTTTTCTATTTTTTGACTAAGTACAATTTGGCAATAAGTCAAGCAACAAAATTATATAGCTTTCATATAATTTCCAATTCTTTTTATGCACATTGGGAAATTTTATTGAAATATTGCTAATTTACATTCGAAAATATGCGCATTTTTACTGCGTCATACAAGTATTTGTTAAATTTTTATGCAAATTTTATTATGATTTCAGGAAAATACAAGATTGATGCAATAGATACAGGGATTTTTGCTTTGGATGGAGGAGCTATGTTTGGTGTAGTTCCAAAGACACTTTGGTCAAAAGCTTACCATCCGGGGGATGAACTAAATAGAATTCCTTTAGCTGCAAGAGTAATCCTTATTCAATTCGATAATAAAAAGATATTGATTGATACTGGAAATGGAACAAAGTATGATCAGAAGTTTGCAGATAGGTTTGCTATAGATTTGGAAGCAAGCGATCTTACTGCAGCATTGAACAAGTTTGATGTAGGTGCTGAGGATATTACAGATGTAATTTTGACACACTTGCATTTTGATCATGCCGGTGGAGCAACAAGGTTGGTAGACGGTGAAGCAGTACCCGCTTTCCCCAATGCAAAATATTACATCCAGAAAGAGCATTTGGCATGGGCAAAAGCTCCTAAGCCTAAAGATAAAGCGTCTTTTATAGAAGATGACTTTATCCCTGTTTTAGATAGCAATCAGCTTATTGAAGTTGAGGGAGAAACTGAGCTCTTTCCCGGGATTAGTGTTATTCCGGTGAACGGACACACTAAAGCAATGCAGCTGATCAAAATTGACACAGGAAAGGATTTATTTGTTTATATGGCAGATTTATGTCCAACTGCAGCTCATATTCCGTATCCTTATGTAATGGGCTACGATAATTTTCCACTTACTACGATTGAAGAAAAAAAAATGCTTCTGCCGGAATTGCACAAAAGAGATGCAATTTTAATATTCGAACACGATGCCTTTTGTCAGGCAGCCAGAATAAAAGAACATAAATCCGGATTTGTCAAATCAGAGGAAGTTGTTTTAACGGAGAAATAAAATGGATCTTGAATTTTTGAATGATGATGAACAACATTATCCCGAAATTGAAAAAGAAGGTAAAATTTTTTGCGATGTAATGTCAGCAAAGGATCTTGTTGAAAAGAAAGGCAGAAGAGTGACTTTTGAAGAAGATTCGGACTGGGAACTTGCTGTGTTTAGAATTGAAGGTGAGCTGTTTTGCGTGACGAATATTTGTCCGCATAGACATCAGCCGCAAATATATAATGGAATATTATCCGGTACTGAGCTTATGTGTCCGCTCCATGGCTGGACATATTCTTTAGAAACAGGGCAGAATATCAATACTCATCAGGGAATTAAATCTCTTAAGCAGTTTGAGATATTTGAGCAGAATGGTAGAATATTTGTAGAAAAACCGACTTCAGATTCAACGCCTTTATGGAGGAAAAATCTTGAATCTTAAGAAGGAAATACAAGATTTAGCCGAAAAATATGGTTTTATAGATGTTGGTTTTGCAGTGGGTAACAAGCTGACTCCGGAAAAAGATTATTATAAAGCATGGATCGAGAAAGGCTTCCATGCTGATATGTTTTATTTAGATAAAAACTTCGATAAAAAAGAGGATATAAAGCTACTCTTCGAAGATGCAAAATCAGTTATTGCATTGGCTTATCCTTATAACACTGGATTTGAACACACATCAGAGTATGCTAAAATATCCAGATATGCATGGGGAACAGATTACCATGATATTATTAAAAAGAAACTTAAACAACTTGCCGGAAATATCACTGAACTAGTGCCGGATTCAGAGCATAGAGTTTATGTAGATACAGGTCCGACAATGGACAGACAATGGGCAATCAGAGCCGGTCTTGGCTGGCAGGGGAAGAGCGGTAACATAATCAATAATAAATACGGTTCTTACTTCTTTATTGGGCTTATCATAAGTTCGATAGAATTTGAGAAAGAGTCTCTAATTAAAGATCATTGCGGCAAATGTACGGCCTGCCTGGATTCATGCCCTACAAATGCTATTATTGAACCCGGAGTTGTTGATTCAAATAAGTGTCTGGCATATTGGACAATAGAAGCGAAACCTGAGAAAGAAATTCCTGAAGAGATAGCTCAAAATATGCAAGGCTGGGCTTATGGATGTGATGTTTGCCAGGATGTTTGTCCCTGGAATAAAAGACTAAAACAGAATAGCTTTGATGAATTGTTATACCCAAGATTTGGAGAAACAAACTTCAACAAAGAGCAAATCTTTTCAATGACGGATGAAGAATTTAGAGCCAGATTCTCTAAATCACCAATAAAACGTACAAAGTTAGAAGGTATAAAAAGAAATTTTAGTGCTTTGGATAAAAAAATAGATAAATGATGTAAGAGATTGATAATATATATAATTACAAGATAGAATAGAAAAATTCATGGCTTTGTTGTATTGACATAGCCATTTTTTTTTGTTTTGTTACGAAACTTAATTATATTTGTATCGTTAATAAGGTTGTTAACGATACGAAAGAGAGGAATAATATGAATGCATCAGAAATTGTTATAGAAAAAGTAGAAGATTTTATAATAGATGAATTTGCAAGATATATAGATGCTATTGGTGGAAAGGTGATGATGGGGCGCATATTTGGTTTACTTGTAACCAAACATGAACCAATGTCATTGACTCAAATTGCACAACGCCTGCAAGTTTCAAAGCCTGCAATATCAACAACTATCAAAGCTTTGGTTGAGATTAGATTTTTGCAGAAGGTTTATAAACCGGAATTTCCAAGAGAAGATTTTTACATTTTCACTCATGATTCCATGGAGATGGTAATTGATCCGGGAATAGTCAAGCTGGAAAACTTGATGGAAAGAATCGATAGAGCACATGAAATGATAGAAAAAGAGTCAAAAGATTTAGTTAAAAGTGATGAGTTAGAAGCTTTGTCTCATAAACTTAATCTAATGAGAGAGTCTTTTGCAATAGTGCTGGAAGAGTATTATCTCTTTGGAGAAAAGGTAAAAGAAAGAATTAGAAAAATGTCTGAACATCATCATAAATCTTAGGAGTAGAGGTGATTTATGCAAAAATATGCTTTTTATATTATACTGATATTATTGTCAGTAGTGGCAGTCTTCTCTAATATCGATTCTGAAGCTATAATCAGGAAAGCGGAAGATATGTCTAAAGGGAAAACAATGCAGGGAACTTTTAAAATGAAGATTGTTACTCCTGATTATACCAGAAATCTTACAATGGATATGTGGAATGACGGTCAAGAACGATCATTAATAATAACAAGAGAGCCTAAGAAAGAAGCAGGCAATAAGATGCTGAAAATCGATAGAGAATTATACAGCTATCTTAAAGCAACTGAAACTTCCATGAAGTTGCCGGCTTCTATGATGCTTCAAAGCTGGAACGGATCAGATCTTACTAATGATGATCTAGTCAGAGAATCAGATATGGTAGATGATTATAATATCAAGTACTTAAATGATGAAAATGTAGATGGTTCAAAATGCTGGAAGTTTGAGCTTAAACCTAAACCGGATGCTCCTGTTGTTTGGGGAAAGATTTTCTATTGGGTAAGACAGAATGATTATTTACCGAGTAAAGTAACTTATTATGACGAAGATGGTGTCTTGCACAGAACAATGCTTTTTCAGGACATAAAACAAATGGGTGGTAGAAAAATACCAACAGTTTGGAAAGTAATATCTGAAACTAAAAAAGGATATTATACAGAGTTTAAATATGAAAATGTAGAATTTGATAAAAAAATTCCAAGCAGAATATTTTCTTTGAGAGAGTTAGAAAGATAAATGATTGAAATTATAGGTAAATAAATGTTAGTAGTTAAACTTGCCTGGCGTAATGTTTTTAGAAATAAAACGCGTTCTTTTCTGACAATTGCAGCTGTTGCATTTGGGCTATTCCTTATGATATTTATGCGTGGCATGCAACTTGGAACTTATGAAGTTAATATAAAAAATGCAATTGAAATGTTTCCGGGCTACATACAAATTCAGTATGAGGGGTATAGAGATAACCCGACTTTGCAGAAATGCTTTACTTTTACTGATGAAATGCAGGAAAAAGTTCTGGAAGTTGATGGAGTGAAGCATTTGAGCCAGAGGATTATTTCCGAAGGACTCATTGGACATAAAAAGAAATCTTATGGTGCTGCTATTTTTGGAATTGATCCGGAAGCAGAAGCAAATGTTTCGACAATGCACACAAGGCTTGACAAGGGTAGATTCCTAAAAGAAGACAATAGAGGTGAAATAGTTGTCGGCTATAAGTTGTTGGAAAATCTAGGATCTAAGATTGGAGATGAATTAGTGGTTTTGTCCTCAGGATTTGATGGCTCCATGGGGAATATGAAATTTAAAGTAGTTGGTACAACCAAAACCGGAACTACAGAACTGGATGCTTCATCTGTTTACATGCACATAGAAGATGCTAATAATTTATTTTCTATGTACGGTATGATATCAATGGTGGCTGTTAAACTGGAAAATGTTGAACAGGTATCAGAAGTACAACATAAGATTGCAAATGTGATGTCAAATTATACTTTACGTAGAGACAAAAAAGCTGAGGTATTGAATTGGGAAGAAGTATTACCTGAGTTTAAACAGATGATAGAATTCGATAATGCCTCAGGCATGGTCTATCTTGGACTACTTATGATCATTATTGCTTTTGGAATTTTAAATACAGTAGTAATGTCAATTTCAGAGCGTTTTAGCGAATTTGGAGTAATGTTGGCACTTGGAACTAAAAACAGCCTTCTGGTAATGGTTATGTTCGTAGAAACTATATTTATTGCAATTATTGGGATGGTGTTCGGAACAATGCTCGGATATTTTGCAAATGCTTATGTCGTTTCCAGTCCGATTGAGTTAACAGGTCCGACTGCAGATATGATTCGGGAGTACGGCTTTATCCCTGCGATGTATTCAACTTTAGATCCATGGATTTTCTTAAATGCGAATGGAACTGTATTGTTGATATCCATTTTAGTTTATATCTATCCTGCTTTTAGATTGTCAAAATTGCAGGCTCTAAAAGGTATAAGATATGTTTAGTAACTATTTGAAAAACAAGTAAATAAAATCGGATGCTAATATGCTTTTAAAGTTAGCCTGGCGTAATTTATGGAGAAACAAGCGAAGATCGCTTATAGTTCTCATCTCAATCATAGTTGGAGTGGCAATTCTTCTTATAAATGAAGGATTTACTAACGGCCTTGTATATTCTATGCTGTCTAATCAAGTTAAGACACATACTTCTCATATTCAGATTCATGCAAACGGTTTCAATAGTGACAAACAAATTGAATCGATTTTGCCAAATCAAGATAAAGTCTTGAAGGCAATAGAAAATCAGGAATTTGTTACAGACTATTCAAAAAGAGTAGTTGCTTTTGGATTGCTTACAAGTCCATCGGGTTCTGCCGGCTGTGCAATTGCAGGGATTGAGCATGATAAAGAAACTAAAATTACAAATATATTTGAAAGGGTTATAGAAGGTAGCTATTTAAGTGGCAAAGCTAAAGAAATTCTTATCGGAAAAAAGATGGCTGAAAAGCTGGATGTAAAGCTGGGTAGTAAGTTGGTTCTGGTTTCTAATAGTTATGATGGAATTGTAGAAAATAGATTGTTTAGAGTCTCTGGTATTTTTAAATCTTCAAATTCGAATCATGATAGAATGTATATCTATGTAAATTTAAAAGATGCTCAGGATATGCTTGCATTAGGTAATAATATCAATGAGATAGCAATAATAACTGATAATACGGAAGATGTTTATAGCTACAAAGAATCACTCATAAATATTCTCAATGATAAAGCTTATGAAGTGCTTTCTTTTGAAGATTTAAATCCAATGATAATGGCATATATCGGCAGCTATAAACAGATGATTTATATCATGTACATGATATTTGTTGTTGCTGCTTTGTTTGGAATAATAAATACAATGCTAATGTCTGTATTCGAGAGAGTACAGGAAATTGGAATTTTGATGAGCTTAGGGATGAAAAAGTCTAAAATATTTATGATGATTATTCAGGAAGCTCTTGTGCTTGGAGGATTTGGGACTGCTGTCGGATTCATTTCAGGAATGTTAGTTGTTTTAATTCTTTCCAATACAGGAATTGATTTCAGTTTGTTTTCAGATGGACTTTCAAGCTTTGGTTTAGATTCTACTGTTTATCCGATATTAAAAGTGCAAACAATATTGAACTCTCTTTTAATTATGCCTTTTGCTACTGTGATAGGTGCAATTTATCCGGCAATTAAGGCTATAAAACTACTGCCTACAGATGCAATGAGATATGTTGGCTGATGAATCTTTTTAGCTGTTTCATTTAAAAAAATATAAATTTAAGGAAATATAAAAGTGACAAATCCAATAATGCCTTTGATTAGATTAGTAAATGTTGCAAAGACATATAATTCCAATGGGATAGCAGTGAATGCTCTTAAAAGTATTAGTCTGGATATTGTTTCAGGAGAATATACTGTTATTGCCGGTCCTTCCGGTTCGGGAAAGACTACTATGCTGAATCTAATAGGTACTCTCGACAATCCTAGCAACGGCGAAATCTTTATAGATAATCAGGAATTATCACAAAAAAGCAGTAAAGAATTAGCTGAGTTTAGACTTCATAAAATGGGGTTTGTTTTTCAGGCTTATAATTTAATTCCTGTACTTACTGCTATTGAAAACATTGAATTTGCAATGGTTTTGAAAAATATTCCTGAGAAAATCAGACATGAGAAAGCATTAAATGCTATGGATGAGTTAGGAATAGCTGATCTTGCAAAGAAAAGACCCAATGAAATGAGCGGTGGACAGCAGCAAAGAGTAGCAGTTGCCAGAGCTATCGTAAATGATCCTTTGCTTGTCTTAGCAGATGAACCTACTGCAAACCTTGATTCAAAAACCGGAGATTCTTTGCTGAATTTAATGGAGAAAATGAATCAGGATAAAGGGATTACTTTCTTGTTTTCTTCACACGACAAACAAGTAATGGATAGAGCTAAGAGATTGATAATACTAAAAGATGGGATGATTACAGAAGATACTGTGCAAAGATAATGAAGAAATTAATTATCATAATGTTGCTTGCAGCGCCAAGCTTATTTGCAGTTGATTTTGATATCAACGGATATATTTTTGAAATGCCTGCACTTCTCAAAGTCGACGATCCTGCGGGTTCTGATTATAAAGCTATAAATTTTTCCAGATTGCGTTTAAGACCTACTCTGAATTTGAATGAAGATGCTAGAATCACAGCACACTATGAAGTAGATTTTTTGCTTTCGGAACAGCTTTTACCCGGGATGTCCATGGTTAACAAGACAAATAGACAAATTATATCTTTGTCAGATGAAATTGCGAGTGGGAATAAGTACAGAGTGAATCATTTTGTAGATATGCTGTATTACAAGCATCTGTTTGATGATTTCGAATTTACACTGGGCAGACAGGTGATTTCATGGGGTAGCGGTAGAGTATGGCAACCAACAGATTTGTTTAATCCTATAAATCCGGCTAATATATTTAAATATGAACGGGATGGGGTTGATGCCTTTACAGCTAAATATTATCTAGGTTCTTTTTCTGATATAGAAGTGGTTGCCAATTTCAGAGAAAATATTGAAGACAATAATTACGCAATAAGAATAAGAACTAATACCTCAGGTTATGATATGTCATTTATGTCCGGCTACTTTGATAAAAGAGCCGTATTAGGCGGAGATTTTGCAGGAAATTTATATGAAGCAGGTTTAAGAGGTGAGGTGCTATACTCATTTGAAAATAAAGAAGATAGAGTGTCTTATATTAAAGCTGTTTTAGGTATTGATTACCAAATTACTGCTGACTTATATGCAATGCTTGAATATCAATTTAATGGAGAAGGTAAATCTGATAAATCAAAATATGAGTATCTGCGTTTGGCATTTGGTGAAATTCAAAACCTCAGCAAAAATTATTTAACTCAGCAAGTGAGCTACAAATTATCTGCATTATGGAATGTTTCAGCTAATATGTTGCAGAATTTAAATGACGGCAGTGGCTACTTTGGAGGAATAGTAGCTTACAGCTGGTTGGAAAATATAAACTTAAAGCTTGCCGGTATGTATTTTTACGGCGATGACAAGACTGAATATTCAAACTATGGTACTGCTTTATATGGAATAATGGAATTTTATTTCTAAATTGCATCAGCAGTTTGAAGAAAAGGAAGAATAATGATCATACTTGGAATAGATCCGGGCTCTGTAGTTTGTGGCTATGGTGTCGTAAATATGCAGGGAAATAACAGTTTTTCGCTTATAGAATATGGAGTGATACATGCCAAAAAGTCTACCCCTGAATTTTATGAGCGACTTAAAGAGATTTATAAAAAAACAGATAATATTATCAAACGAACCAATCCGGATTGTTCAGCAGTAGAATCAATGTTTTATGCTAAAAATGCACAATCATTAATGAAACTATCACATGCCAGAGCTTCCGCGATATTAGCAGCTACAATGAATGACTTGCCTGTTTTGGAGTATAGTCCAAAAGAAGTGAAAAAAAGCGTCACAGGACGAGGAGCTGCCTCAAAAGAGCAAGTTTCGTTTATGGTACGTAAAATTTTAAATATTAAAGAAACGCCTGAGTTTTTTGATGCAACTGATGCGCTTGCAGTAGCGATTTGTCACGGATTAAAATCCAATATGCCTCAATCAAAAGGAAGCAGCTGGAGTGATTATGTGAAAAATAATCCAAATAAAGTACTGTAAATATTCCTACTAATCGGCAATAGGTACAGTAAAATAGAAAGTTGATCCTTCATTAGCTTTAGATTCTGCCCAAATTTGCCCGCCGTTCTTATCTACAAACTCTTTACATAAGATAAGCCCTAAACCTGAGCCAGACTCTTTATTAGTACCCTTTTTAATCATGTGAGAGTCTAATTTGAATATATTATTCAACTCAGAATTAGTCATTCCTATTCCATTATCCTTGACTTTAAATATCACAAAGTTTTCGGCATGTTCTGTGCTGACGCTTATTGTCCCATTGTTTGGAGTAAATTTAATAGCGTTGGTAACAATGTTTCTAAGAACTGTTTCTATCATGTTTCTGTCAGCAAAAATTTTCATATTGCATTTAAGCTCTTTTTGAACTGTAATTTTTTTTCTGTTAGCTTGTTCATAAGTGATTTTTGTAATATCATTAATCACAGAGCATGCAAAAAAAGTTTCTTTTTTTACATTAAGCTTTCCATCTTGAGATTGAGCCCAGCTGAGTAGATTTTCTAAAGTTAAACGAAGCCTTAAGGTGTTTTCTTTCATATTGTCCAAATACTTATCGGTTTTTGTGCGATCATTTTTTTTATGTAACATTTGGAGTATATCAAGAGAAAGAAGAAGAGCGTGCACAGGATTTTTCAAATCATGACCAATAATAGAGAAAAATTTATTTTTTGCATCATTAGCATGTTTTAAATCTTTTTCTGACATAGTTAGTTTGTCATTCAATTTTAGAAGCTTATGAGTCTCTCTGGCAATAGAGTCATTTAAATCTTTGAGTTCAAGATTGGATGTTTCTAGTTCCTCGAGAGTAGCTTTAAGCTCCATAGTTCTTTCTTCAATAATTTGTTCCAGATTTTGGTTGAGCTTTTCTAATTCTCTTTGAGATTCTTTTTGAACCGAGATATCAGTGATAGCAGCTAATGCTACATTTTTATGTGGTTCAAGCTTGATTACTTTCAAACTAATAAGCGCGTCAAAAACGGTTCCATTAGCTCTTTGCAATTGAAATTCATAATTTGAAAGAGTTTTGACATCTTTTAGTTGTTCAGTGAATTTAGCGACTTTAATTCTATTTTCCGGCAGATGGAATTTCATTACTGAGGTATCTTCTTCCAGTTTTTTAAGACCTAAAATATTCAAACCACCGGGAGATATTTCTAAAATACGGTATGGTGCTTCTAACTCACTTAATACGAAAGCTGTTTGGTCGGCAGTATTATAAATTGCCTCCAATTTACTTTCCTGTTTTCTGAGCTCATCCATAGATTTTCTTAAATCTGTAACATCTTTAACAACCATACCAATTAAATCTTTATCGAGCAGGAAGAATCTGATATCTAAGAATACGGGCTTATTGAAAAACTCGAATTTGTCACTAATAAAAGTAGATCCTCCGGTTTTACACAGGTTATTAATCCTGTCAGTATATCTATGGGCATAAGATGTGTAAATATTTGACATCTTTTCGCCAATAAGTTTCTTATTAGTAATCTTGAGCTTTTCTTTTACTACAAAGTTATATGCTTCATTAGTGTCTCTAACTATGTAATCAACTATATTGCCTTCTTTATCTCTCAATATTTCGTAAATGGCTATTGATTCCGGTAAATTTTTATACAATTTGACAAATTTATCATGTTCATTTTGAAGAGCTCTTTGTATATCTTCGTCTATATCAATTGTACCAAAAACAAAAATGGAACCGTATATTTTATGTTTCGAATCAAGTAATGGAGTTGCTTTATAACTAATAGTATATTTTCTACCGTTCTTA
This sequence comes from Kapaibacterium sp. (SeqCode), assembly GCA_965140345.1. Taxonomy (GTDB): domain Bacteria; phylum Bacteroidota; class Ignavibacteria; order Kapaibacteriales; family UBA2268; genus JBFHIJ01. Next base: position 292,711 of record OZ223200.1, on the reverse strand, counting down.
GCTTTAAGAGTATGAGGCGTGTTTGAAATTATAGGTTCACCTGATTGGATTAACTCTTCTAACTTGAAGCTGTCTTTTTGACCTGAAATAGGAATATAAATGTCAATGACTGAATTAATATGTTGCGACATTGCCAACTTTGAGTGCCAACCTGTTAATTTTTCAGCTTTGCTGTTCATCGAAGTGATTTTGCCGAAAGTATCAGTAGTTATTAAAGCTTCTCCCATGCTTGTAAGTACAGCTTCCGAAAAATGCATCTGTTCCTTTAATAAATCATTCTGATTTACTAAATCAGTAATCTCGTTTGTAATAGCTTGAACGAAGATTTCGTTATCAATTTCAACAGGCATTAAGTTAACTTCAAGCCAAAAAATTCTTCCCTTGTTACTTAAATGCTGCCATTTAAATTTTTGATTTTTACCAAGCCTGGCCTGTTCAATTAAATAATAAGAGTGTTTGGCTGAAAGTCCTCCTGGTTGTGTAAAGGGAGAGAAATCAGAAGGTGTTTTTCCTATAAATTCTTCATGAGTGCATTCAAAAAGTTTTAAGCAATAGTCATTACAGTGAAAAAATTTGCTGTCTTTTAAAAAAAATATAGCTGATTGCGAGTTATTAAACACAGAGCTATAGAATTTGTCAAAGCTACTAGCTTTTGTTTCGAAAATATTAAGGCTAAAATCTTTACCGTCAATCGTCAAAAAATTTGTTTTGTAGTTTTTATCTCGAAGGAATAGATCTAAGTCTAAATCTGTAAATTCCAGCATGTTAAAGCATGCAAAAAAAGCTGTGTTAGCGATGCAGGTTGAATTACCGGAGTCAACTAGCAGAGCTGGAGTTTTGATAGAATCTATAAAAAATAAATTATTAGATTCTATATCATTCATTTCCGAAATAATTCTTTGTAACTTCAAGTGTCTTTCCTAAATTGATAAGGTAAAGCAATGCAAAATATATAATATAATATTATGGTAAAGTACATTCTGATTAAAAAAATCTAAGTTGGCGATACTCGTCTGTTTATTAGATTTCTAATTTAGACAAAAATAAATGCCGTCCATGTGATTTAAATGTGCATATATTGACTATTTACACTTGTTTTTATTAGTGAGAAAATGAAGTATTTAATTACTACAAGAACACATGTATGAAACAAATTGATACTAAAAATAGTAAAAACAGCTTAATAAAATATCTTTCTAATCAGGCATTTCAGATTTTGACACTAGTTGTTATTTCTTTTTTGCTTTTTATATCAACATTTTATTGGCTCGTTTTACCTCAAATAGAGGAGTCCTACTATAACTCCAGAAAAAATCTTTTAAAGGATATGGTCTCAAGTGCTGAAGGTTTAGTATTTGATTATTATAAAAGATACGAATCAGGAGAATTAACAGAACAGGAAGCCAAGTCTCGATTAAAAAGTCGTCTTTCTTCCATGAAGTATGATAATAATTCAGGCTATTTTTGGATTATTAATAGCCAGTCTGTTTTAGTTAGTCATCCATATTCCTTAGATATTTTAGGGAAAAAGATAAAGGATCTTGATAATACTCCCGAAAAAGAAGTATTACTTAAGATGCATAAATTAGGTCAGGATAGTTCAGAAGGATTTGTTTATTATAAATGGACCTTGCCAGGATTAAATAAAAAAATATATTCTGAAAAAGTAGCATACATCAAAAGATTTGATCAGTGGGGTTATATTATTGGTACAGGAGCATATCTAGATGATATAAAAACAAATGTCGCTTCTTTAAAATCGGATATGTCCACTGCCTTTTTCCTTATAGGATTGGTTATCTTATCGCTTTCCGCTTATATTATCAGGAATACTCATAAGTTAAATACTAAAAAAGATAAGGCATACAAACAGTTGTATGAAACAGAATCCAAATTCAGAGTGTTCTTCGACTCAACTTTCCAGTTTATGGCAGTATTAGATAAAAATGGTTACATCAAAGAGATTAACCAGTCAGCATATAGCTTTTTGAAGAAGGGAAAAGAAGAATTTGTTGATAAGTTATTTTGGGATACTTTTTTCTGGGAAAACGATTTTGAAGCTAAATTAAAGCTTATTTCAGGTTTTCAAGATGTACGAAAAGGAAGATTTGTGAGATTTGAGGCAACTCATACAAATCATTCCGGAAAAGTAATAACAGTCGATTTTTCACTTAAACCTATTTATGATTCAAACGGCAATTTTAAGCAAGCCATTGCCGAAGGAAGAGATATTTCGGAAACTAAGAAAGTGCAAAACGAATTAAAAAACTCCAGAGAAAGGTTATCTAAAGTACTTGAACAATCTCCAATGTCTACTCTAATTTTTGACACTAATGGTAATTTGATGTATTCCAACGAAGCATGGAATCAATTATGGGGAAATATTGCCGGAAGAGTTGAAAAGTTTAATGTTTATGAAGAACATCAGCACATGAAGTATGGCTACAATGATGCTTTTGATAAAGCCAGAGCCGGTCTTACTTCCATGATAGGACCTTTCCTATTTGAGAAGTTTTCTGAAAATAGCTATGAATCATCAAAATGGTTGTATAGTGTAGTTTATCCTTTATCGGATAATAATGTTATTACTGATATTGTAATTCTGTACGAAGATCAGACTGAGCAGATTAATATTTCAAATGCATTGGAGCAGAGTGAAAAATGGTATAAGTCATTATTTAATAATGCTATAGATGGAATATTAATATTAGAGAGAGATATAATATTAGAAGCAAATCCTGAATTCTACAGATTATTTAATACGACTTCTGAACAAATGAAAAGCAAATCTATTCTGGATTATTCTCCTGCATTGCAGTACAAGGGTGAAGATTCAGAGGAAAAAGCTCTTGAAATTATAGATATGATCTTAGAGGGCAACTCGTTACACATACCTTGGTTGTATAAAAAAGAAGATGGTTCTACTTTCGATTCTGAAATGTCAATTACCAGATTAGATATTCCGGATAGAAATTTGGCACTAGTGTTTGTCAGAGATGTATCTGATAGGAAAAGAGCATATGACGCAATTCAATCTATAGTGGAAGCTGTTGCGGCTTACACGGGGCAGGACTTTTTCAATTCTATTGCTCTTAATTTGAATAAAATTTTGCAAAGTGATTATGCTATGATAGCTGTTAAAAGAAATGAAGATTTATATCGCTCAATTTCTTTAGCAAAAAATCAAACTATAATAAAAAATGTAGATTTTAATATTGAAGGTACGCCTAGCAAAAATATTATGGAAAATGGTCTTGTTGTGTACCATGAAGATGTCTCAAAGATTTTCCCGAAAGATAAAATATTATCAGATTTAAAAATAGAAGGTTACGTGGGCACACATCTTGTAAGTTCAGATAATGAAGTGATAGGAGTTTTAATCGCTTTGTATACTCGACCTATACAAGATGATATATTGTCAAAAGAAGTTCTTCAGATATTTGGTGGTCGAATTGCAGCTGAAATAGAAAGAGCAAACTTCCAGGATGAGTTAATACAACTAAATAAAACTCTCGAAAAGCGCATAGATGAAAGAACTCACGAGCTTCAGCAAATTAATACAGAACTAAAAGATTTTGCGTATATTGTTTCGCATGACTTAAAAGCACCTTTACGCGGTATAAGCCAATTGTCTGATTGGATTAGATCAGATATAGAGGATAAGCTGGAAGATGAAAACATAGAAATGTTTGATTTGCTAAAATCAAGAATAAAAAAAATGTATACATTGATTGACGGAGTCCTGGACTATTCCAGAGTTGGAAGGATCGAAGGGCAAGTAGAAGAGATAGATTTAAATGAACTTCTAAAAGAATTATTTGACTTAGTAAAAGATGATAGAGAATCATTATTAAAAATAGATTCTAATTTGCCTGTAATAAAAGCGGATAAGACACGTATTTCACAAGTATACCAAAATTTATTTTCTAATGCTTTTAAATATAACAACAAAGACAAAGTTCAGATTACAGTTAGCTTTGAAGAATCTGTAGATTTTTACAGATTCTCAATAAGTGATAACGGTAAAGGTATAGAAGAGAAATATTTTAATAAAATATTTAATATTTTCCAGACTATAGATGCCGAAAATGAAGATTCTTCAGGAATTGGTTTGAGTATAGTAAAGAAAATAGTTGAGCATTTTGGTGGAACAATTGAAGTCCTATCTGAAGTAGGGGTGGGCTCTTCGTTCATTTTCTCATTGAATAAACAAAAAATTCAGTTTTAGAGCAGAGTCTCAATTTTTAGAGTGGATAAAGCCAGTAAATATAAATTAAGTATGCGATTGATGTTGGCGGTATTATTTGTTTTTATAATACCGGCCTTCGCATATAATTCTGACTTGGAATACGAAGTAAAGGCAGGTTTCTTTAAGCACTTTTCGAAATCATTTAGCTGGCCGGAGCCAGATAAAAGTAAGAATTTTACTATAGGAGTTTTGGGCGAAAGTAAGATTTATAAAATTTCGAAAAGGATTTACGAGAATGCTAAGCTTAAAAATAAAATTGTGACCTTTAAACAATATTCTGATATTAGAGATTGTAAGGATTGCCATATTCTATTTATTTCTAAAAATTTCGAAGGTGATTTGGAAGAAGTAATCAATTTTTGCAGTAAAAACTCAATTCTTTCCATGGGAGAAAAAGAAGGATATGGAGAGAAAGGTGTGATGATTAACTTTTTTATTACATCTAAAGGAACTACCGCATTTGAAATCAATCCGCGTGAAATAATCAAAGCAAAACTCGAATTTGATTTGAATATACTCAACCTTGGAACAATAGTAGGCGAGTAAATGCTAAAAAAACTATCCATAAAAAATAAACTGATAGTAATCATACTAATCATAAGTTCTTTTGTGATTCTTTTAGGTATGTCCTTAACTACTATAAATAACATTATCACCCTCAAAAATGAAATCAGTTCTCAACTTCAATTAAATGCAAAACTTTACAGCGAATCTGTAGCACCTGGTATATTATACGGAATGAAAGATAAATCCAGAGATGTGCTGGGTGAACTTGAATACATGTCAAATATAACACATGCCCAAATTTATGATACAACTCATACTAAGATAGTTTCCTATGCTAGAAATGGATATTCTGATTTGACTTTAGAAAAAGATAAAGTTGATCTTACAACTCATTTTACCGGAGATTTGCTGCATGTTTACGAGCCTATCGCATACATGGGAGAAAATCTTGGGACTCTTTATATTAGAGTAAATACTGAATTAACAAAGAAAATTTTAGATTCAGTCTATATAATGATAATTTTAGTATTATTGCTTTTTGTGTTAGCGTACTTTCTTGCCTCTAAACTGCAAAAAATTATTTCAGAACCTATTTTGGAATTGACCAATATTACTAATGAAATCACAGATAAAGGTGATTACTCAGTTAGGCTCAAAAATTTATACTATGATGAAATTGGGATGCTCTTCAACGAATTTAATCAGATGCTTGATGTTATTCAGAAACGCGAAAAAGAAAGAGATAGAGCAGAGGATAGCCTAAGAGACAGTGAAATGAGATATAGAAGGTTAACTGAAAATGCCAAAGATGCTATTTATCGAGTTTCTTTACCTAGCGGGTTTTATGAATATATGAGCCCTGCTATATCTGAAATAACCGGATATACCCCCGCTGATTTTTATAAAGAACCATTATTTATGAAGAAAATACTTCATCCTGCATTTCATGTTTGGTTTGATAATATTTGGGATGATTTAATGAAGAGTGACGTTTTACCTGCTTACGAGTATCAGATAATTCATAAAAATGGTGAGATTCGTTGGCTTTATCAGAGATCGGTAATTGTAAGAGATAGCTTAGGCAAATCTATAGCAGTGGAAGCAATAGCTACTGATATTACTGAAAGAAAGCTTATTGAAGAAGAAGTAAAAACGCTGAACTCTGAGTTAGAAGACAGAGTTAAAAGAAGAACAGCTGAGCTGCAATCGGCAAATAATGAATTAAAAGATTTTGCTTACGTAGTATCACATGACTTAAAGGCTCCTCTTCGAGGGATTAGCCAACTTTCTCAGTGGTTCCTGCAAGATTATAAAGATACTCTGGATAAAGACGGCCAGGAGTTGGCAGAATTATTGATAAAAAGAGTAGATAGACTAAACAAGCTGATAAATGGCATTTTAGAATACTCAAGAGTTGGTAGAATTGTTAACAAGGAAGAAAAAATCGATATTGGAGAGCTGCTCTACGATGTCATTGATTTACTTAATCCTGACAAAAAATATCAGTTTAAAGTGCCGGATATTTTACCGGTCATAAATGCTGATAGGATTAGAATTGAACAAATATTCCAAAATCTTATAAGTAATTCTATAAAATATATAGACAAAGATATTGGTGTTATCGAATTTCTATTTGAACAAGATTCAATGTTTTATACATTTGGAGTCAAGGATAATGGAATTGGTATAGATAAAAAATACCATGAAAAAATATTTGGTATATTTCAAACGTTAGAACAGAAAGAGGACAATGAAAACACTGGCATTGGACTCTCTATCGTAAAAAAAATCGTTGAGTTGTATGGCGGGACTATTTGGATAGAATCCGTACCAGAGAAAGAGACAATTTTTTATTTTACACTTGAAAAATCAAAAGTAGCATATGAATAAAATTTACCCTGTGAGTTACTATATGAAAAGCAAAAAGCCTATTCTACTTGTAGAAGATGATAAAGTAGATGCCATGACTGTTCGGAGAGCACTAAAAGAAATTAAAGTTACTAACAATGTAATTCTTGCTTCTAATGGTGAGGAAGCTATCGATTACCTTTTAAAACCTGATAGTGAAATGCCTTGCATTATTCTTTTAGACCTAAATATGCCAAAAATGAATGGCTTAGAATTTATGAAGGTTGCAAAAGAAAATGAAAAGCTGAGAAAAATTCCTATTGTGGTGCTCACCACGTCTTCTGAAGAAAGAGACAGAATGAATAGTTTTAAAAATGGTGTAGCCGGCTATATGACTAAGCCTGTAGACTATCAACAGTTTGTTGATGTAATTAAAACGATTAATATTTACTGGACATTAAGCGAATTACCTGAGTAAAAATATGACTAAAGAAAGTATTAAACTTCTTTTTGTCGATGATGATACAATCGATAGAATGGCTTTTAAGCGATTTGTAAAAGCAAATAATCTCCCTTATGATTTTGAAACGGCTGACTCAGTGGATGCCGCTGTCAGTGCATTAGGGAGTACTGATTTTGATGTTGTGGTTACTGACTTCAACCTCGGAGATGGGACTGCATTCGATCTTTTTGAATATATGAATGGTGTTCCTTTTATCGTTGTGACAGGGCTTGGTGATCAGGAAGTAGCCGTTAAAGCTATGAAAAAAGGAGCTTATGACTATCTTATAAAAGATACTAACGGGAAACATCTTCAGACTCTACCAATTACTGTGGAAAACGCTCTTAAAAGAAAAAATGCGGAAACTGAACTTGAACAGTACAAACAACATCTTGAAGAACTAGTTTACATTCGCACCAGAGAACTCCAAAAAGAGATCACTGTAAGAAAAAAAACTGAAGAAGACCTTAGAAAAAGTGAACAGAAATTTCGTGATCTAGCAGATTTGCTGCCACAGACTGTATTTGAAACTGACATTCAGGCGAACTTTACTTATTCAAATAAGCAAGGTTTTGCTTTAACAGGTTATAATGAGTTTGATACAAAAAAAGGTCTCAACATTTTTGATTTGCTTCTGGAAGAAGAACGAGAAAAAGCAAAGTACGAATTAAAAGAATTAGTTCAAAATAATACTTTGCAACATTCCAGTGAGTATTCGCTGGTTACTAAATCCGGAGAAAAAGTACCGGTAATCATTTATACCATGCCTATTTTTAAAGATAATGTCCATGAAGGATTTAGAGGGATTGTTGTAGATATTACTGAAAGAAAGAAAAACGAAGAAAAAATAAAACAATTAAATGAAGATCTTGAAGAAAGAGTAATAGAAAGAACTGCTCAACTTCAAGATGCAATGGAAGAGCTCAAATACGAAAATGAAGAAAGAAGAAGAGTTCAAGACGAGCTTAAATGTTCAAACGAAGAGCTTCAGAAATTGAATAAACAGATTGCCAGAGAATCCGGTAAACTCCAGGATCTTAATGAGCAACTGCTTGATTCTGAATATAAACTAAAAGAAGCAAATGCAGCAAAAGATAAGTTCTTTAATATTATTGCTCATGATTTGAAAAATCCGCTTCAATTATTGCTTTTCTCCTCCGATTTACTGTCTCTTTATATGAAAAGAGATGATAAAGAAAAGATGGAGAAATATCTTCTATCATTAAATCAAACTATTGTGTCTCTTAGAGATTTGCTGGATAATCTTTTGACATGGGCTAGAACTCAGTCAGGTGGAATTGAGTTTAAACCGGAACCGATCAATATATTTGAAATTTTCTCTGAGATAGAAGATTTGTGTGAAGTTAGCGCTGCTAAGAAAAACATTACATTAGCTAACAAAGTAGATCCCGATATATTTATTAAAGTTGATAGGAACATGATTTCCACCATTGTTAGGAATCTGGCTTTCAATGCTTTAAAATTTACTGATTCCGGTGGCACTGTATCTTTTGTTTCAGAAGAACAGCAAGATGCCTACGTATTCTCAATTAAAGATACCGGCGTTGGTATTAAAGATGATGACTTAGATAAACTTTTTAGAATTGATGTTCATCACACTACAATTGGAACTTCTAAAGAAAAAGGGACTGGATTAGGACTGATTATCTGTAAGGAGTTTATTGAGAAACATGGTGGACAGATTTGGGTTGAGAGTGATTATGGACAAGGATCCGAATTTAAATTTACAATCCCTAAAGAATAGAAAACAAAAAAAACCGAAACTAAAAAAAATAGCTTCGGTTTTTTTATGGTCGTTTCTAAATATGACCTATATTATTTTCCTTCGTACCAAGGAGCATCCGCTGCATCCAGAGCTTTAGCCACTTTTGATATTTGTGATAACTCTAATTGATTGAGTTGAGATTTTAACTCATTTAGTTGTTTTTCAACTATTTTGTATGAATCTCTGCTAGTCGTTGTTGGAGTTGCAGAAGAATACCAAACTGACCACATAATTTCATCTAAGCGCTCTTTGATTGATGGTGTCTGATTGCCACTGCGATTTTTGATAGAATTATTTCCTGACAGAACCAAATCAATATCTTCAATTTTATATTGGATAGCTCTAATATCTTCCAGTATTTTTACATCAACTCCTGCAGTTTTTAAAGCTGCATTTTTCATTGCTTTTACTTTTTTATCAGTTTCATGCAAGATATTATTAAATCCAAATACTGCTTTTTGTAGCTCTTGAATATCACGCTGGAACGAAACATTTTCTTTGAATTCTGAAGCAGGTACAGCATAGTTTTCAAGTAAATCTACTTTGATTGCTACTTTCGGTGTTAGTTCATTCACTTTTCCGTCTATCACTTCTTTCATGCTTACATAATATGTACCGGGAAGCACTAATACATGAAGTCCTTCTATGCTGTTAGGATCTGTTTTTGAAGTAACAGGTGATGCGTCAGCATATTTCAAGTCCCATACTACTCTATGCATTCCTGAGCTGTATCCGGTTTTAATGTTTCTTATATGATTACCGTTAGCATCTGTAATTGTAAATAGCAAATATGCTGATTCTTCCAAGTCTTCCGCTCTTAACTCATCAAAGCTTGGATAGTCAAGTTTCTGACCATCTTTAAGCTTGCCTTCTTCTTCTTTTCTAATTGATTTTTTAGATTTTGGAGCTTCGTTTATGTAATATGTAATTTCAGCACCAAAAGGAGGGTTGTCTGCTCTGTAGAAGGTATCTCCGTGCCAATTTTTACCTTGAGTTGTGTTTGGAATAAACAACGCTGCATCTCTTACAGGAAGTATTTCAGCAGCTTTTTCTTGTTTTATTACTTCTGTTTTACGAAGAGGAGTGTAGTCATCTAATATGTAAATACCTCTACCAAATGTAGCAATAACTAAATCATTTTCTCTTCTTTGAATTTCAATATCTCTTACCGCAATTGTAGGCAAGCCAGATTTAAGTTGGATCCATTCTTTGCCGCCATCCGCAGTGAAGAATATACCTTTTTCAGTACCTGCAAAAAGTAAATTTTGATCTACATGATCTTGCAATAATGCATGAACTGTTTGATCTTCCGGTAAGTTTGCAACAAGATTCACCCATGATTTACCTTTATCTGTACTTTTTAATAAGTATGGTTTAAAATCACCACGTTTGCGATTATCAAAACTAATATAAACAGTGTTTTCATCAAACATATCTGCAATTACATCTGAAACATAAGTATTAGCAGGAACACCCGGGAAGGAAGAGTATTTAGTCCAGCTTCCGCCATCATTTTCAGAAACTTGTAAAAGTCCGTCATCTGTACCTACATAAAGCAAACCGGCTTTTTTAGGAGATTCGTCCAAAGAAACAATATTGCCATACAATGAAGTAGAAGCATTTTTTGCAACTGCTTCAGGATGCCAAACTTTGCCCATTACTTCAAGCTGATTTCTATCAATTTGAGCCGTTAAATCTCCGCTGATTTTCGTCCAGCTATTGCCACGGTCAGTAGATTTGAATAATTTATTAGCAGCAAAATATAAAGTCTTATGATTATGCGGACTAATTATTATCGGAGCATTCCAATTCCATTTTAATTCTTCACCTTCTTCGGGCATTGGTTTAATACTTGTAACTTCTCCATTGCTACGGTTGTAGCGCATCAAACCACCGTATTGTGATTCTACGTAAGCAGTGTTAGGATCTTCAGGATCGCAGGCAGGTTCGAAACCATCACCACCTAAAGGGAATGACCAGTCCTGATTATAGATTCCACCTTCAGATGTTGTTCTGCTAGGTCCACTTAGAGTATTATTATCCTGAGTTCCGGCATAAACATTATAAAATGGAGTATCATAGTCTACAGCGACTCTATAAAATTGGATAGTAGGCAAGTTTTCAAAGAATCTCCAAGTTTGACCTCTGTCAAAAGATTCATAGACTCCACCATCGCCACCTATTAGCATGTGTTTTGTGTTATTGGGGTTAATCCAAAGTGCGTGGTCATCCACGTGACGATTTTTTACAGGTAAATATTTAATAGTTTTACCACCATCGTCAGAATATCTGGAATATGTTTCAGTCAAATATATTAAATCCTGATCTTGAGGGTCTGCTATGAGTTCCTGATAGTACTGGGCTGATGATGTTTTATGACCATTCATTTTTGCCCAGGAAGCCCCTCTGTCTGTAGATTTGAAAAGTCCTCCTTTATCTCCGTCAGCTTCTATGATGGAATAAACAATATCAGGATTTGCAGGAGAAACTGCAATACCAATTCTACCTAATTCGCCACCAGGTATACCGTTAGTAAGTTTATTCCATGTCTTACCTGCATCAGTAGATTTATAAATTGCAGATTCAGGACCACCGTTTATCAAAGTAAAAACATGTCTTCTTCTCTGATAAGCAACAGCATAAATTACATCAGGATTTCTTGGATCGAAATCAATATCAGAAATACCTGTGTTTTCACTGATTTCAAGAATATTATTCCAAGATTCACCACCATCTGTTGTTTTGTATAGTCCTCTATCACCACCAGCATTCCAAAGTGGCCCTTGAGAGGCTACATAAACAACATTAGAATTACGTGGATCAATCAGCATATCTCCGATATGTTCTGACTTTTTTAGTCCCATATTTTTCCATGTTTTACCGCCGTCTGATGATTTATAAACACCATCACCATAAGATACTGCTCTCTGAGAATTATTCTCGCCAGTACCAACCCATAAAACATTGTAATTATTTGGATCTATACGAATTGTTGCAATAGAATAAGAGTTTTCATTATCAAAAATCGGTGTGAAAGTTGTACCTTTATTAGTAGTTTTCCAAACACCACCGGAAGCCACTGCAACATAAAACGTATTATAATCATTTGGTTGGACTGCAAAGTCAATTACTCTGCCGGAAGTTTGAGCCGGGCCAATGCTTCGGAATTTGAGCCCTGATAGAGTGGATGAGTTCAATTTACTTTTGTTATCTTCAGCAAGTGATGAAATCCCTGAAAACAAAAAAAGTAAAAGGAACAATTTTGTGAAAAGTTTCATTTTACTTTGATCCATTAGTTATGCATTTAACAAATTATGTTATTACGATTTATTTCTTTTTTAGTTTCATATTTAAGTCTTCCAAATTTAGTCGTCTTATTTGTATATTTGTTGTAAAGAAGATAAGAAGAGCACAATGTGCAATGCGTTTGTTTGAAATATTAATGAGTGGTTAGATAATAATTTTGTAAAGTGAGTAGTTGGAATAGGAGAGTATATTTTTCACTTCTCACGATCACATTGTCAAGTATTTGAGTGATACGAGGTTTTATTATAAGAGAAAATTGAGCTATTTTATCAAGAGTTGTGGTATCAAACACCCTGATTCGACAAGCTCAGCACATCGCTTGAGAAGAAGGGGAATTATAGAGTAGTTATAAATTCTCTAACAAGTTGTTAGAGAAATAGCTTAAAGAATTGAGACTGTCTCATAAGTTACAAAAATAACTGATATGGCCGCAACTACCCCGCCCTTCGGGCACCCCTTCTTGAGAAGAAGGGGTATGTTTAGAGTAGTTATAGAATCACTAATAGCAGTTGTATAATTAGCTTGTAAAATTCCCCTCTTTGAAAAGAGGGGTGGATCGCGAAGCGAGACGGGGTGTTTGATACCACAAACATGACATTATCACTCCATTTTGTAAGTTTTAAACAGCCTCTGTCATATCTTACAAGTGCAACCGATGGCTTCCATTTGTCAAGACACTGAGTATATATTTTCCACTTTTTCTATTTTGTCATAATATTATTGTACTTATGAGATAACCTCTGCCGTAGGGTGAAGTTACAGCATTAGATATACTTTGTACAAAATCTTTAAAGTATTTTTTCTATAGAGAACACTCCCAAGTGCCTTGTAAATATAATAGCACATTTTTAAACACACTCACAATATTCTAACTAAAAGCAGCTCTTAATCTTCTAAATAATATTGAATAATAGACTGAAGCCTATTTAAATATGCAAAAAAAATACTTCATAATAGCAGGTGACCCATCCGGTGATATTCATGCTGCGAAACTAATTAAAGCTATGAAAGAGCTTGAACCTGACGTTGAATTTCATGGAATCGGCGGCAGGGAAATGGAAGCTTTAGGATTTAAATCCATCATTCCACAGAAAGAGATTTCTGTTGTGGGATTCTGGGAGGTTGCCAAAAAGTATGGAATGTTTCGTAAACTTATTAACACTGTGCAAAATGAGTTGAAAAACGGGAAGTATACAGCTTTTATTCCTGTAGATTATCCTGGTTTTAATATGAAAATAGCAGGTTATGCTAAAACAATCGACCTTCCTGTCTACTATTATATCGCGCCTCAGCTTTGGGCTTGGGGCAGCAATCGTGCGGAAAAGCTCGCAGCATCAGTTGATAAATTAATCGTTGTATTTCCTTTTGAAGTTGATTTCTTTAAACAATACGGAATTGAAACTTATTTCTGTGGACATCCTCTTTTAGATGAACCTATATTTCATGATAAGAGTATTGCTAAAGAGAACATAATAGCTTTATTGCCTGGAAGCAGACAACAGGAAATAGGCAGAAATTTACCTGTGATGATAGAATCTGCCAGAGAATTTAAAAAGTCAAATCCAGATTTTACTATAGCAGTAGCTAAAGCAGGTAATGTGAGTTTAGATAAGTTTATTTCTCCTGATGTAGAAGTATTTGCAAATTCCAGAGAACTGATGAAAAAGGCAAAATGCGGGATAGTTAAAACAGGAACTTCCACTCTGGAAGCTGCTCTTTGCGACATGCCGTTTTTGATGATATACAAAACTTCTCCTCTGACATATTACATGGGCAGAAGGCTGATAAATCTTGAATATATTTCTTTGGTAAATATTCTATTAAAGCGCCACACTGTTAAAGAACTTTTTCAGGGCGAAGCGAATAAAAATTCAATTGCAGCTGAGCTTAACTCCATTATTGCAGAGAGTGCAAAAAATAATTACCTACTGGAAGAATTTAGCAAAGTAAAAGAAATACTTGGTGGTAAAGGCGCGTCTCAGAATGCAGCAGAATTAATTTTAGGTTTTGATTAATGAAATTGAATACTAAGGAAAAAATATCAATTTGGATAATGAATCTCATAAGCAAAACCTGGAGAATCAAATATGAAGGTTCATTCCCCGAACAGCCTGCTGTTATTGCTTTTTGGCACGGCGAAATGCTGCCATGCTGGAAAGTTTTCGGGAAATATTCTCCTAAAGCAGTCGTGAGTCAAAGTAAGGATGGAGAGATACTTTCAAATTTGTTGGAAACTTGGGGATTTGAAGTATTACGCGGCTCTTCGTCTAAAGGTGGAAAAGAAGTTTTAGAGATGATGACTGAACATGCAGAAAATTCTTTTTTACTTATCACTCCGGATGGCCCTAGAGGTCCGAAACAAAAATTTAAAGCAGGCGCAGTTATAACTGCACAAAGAGCAAATGTTCCATTGGTTTTATGCAGAGCAAATATCAAAAATAAATTTGTATTCAAGAAAAGCTGGGATAGTTTTCAATTCCCATTACCTTTTTCTTCAATTAAAATTTGCTTTTCACAAAATTTCTATATAAATAACAGCTTAGAAAGAAAAGAAACGGAAGAATGTATATTAAGTGTAGAATCAGAACTGAATTCAATGTTAAATGATTAGTTATTTAGGTACAAAATGATCAAAAGATTCGCTTCTAAAATATTTGGTAAGGCGGTTGAGATACGAAACAATAGATATGACAATAACAATAACGATACCGTCAAGGCCAATTGCCCGGTTATTAGTGTTGGAAATTTATCAGTTGGCGGAACAGGAAAAACGCCATTTGTTCAGATGCTTACCGGTACATTGATAAAACTAGGTCGCAGACCTGCAATTATAGGTAGAGGTTATAACAGAGATTCTAAAGGAGAGATTATCGTTTGTGACGGTATTAATGTTCTTTCCACAGCTGAAGAAGCAGGCGATGAAATGCTAATGTTAGCAGAATCGCTTCGTGTTCCGGTTGTAGCTCATGACAGCAAGTCAGATGCTGCTGAAAATATCCACGAAAAGTTTGATATAGATGCTATTATAGTTGATGATGGATTTCAGCACCGTAGGCTTGAACGTGATCTTGACATCGTAATTATTGATAAAGATACAGCTGAAAAGCCATATTTAATGCCTGAAGGTAGGCTTAGAGAGCCTCTTTCTTCTCTGGAAAGAGCGGATGTTGTTTGTTTTAAAGGTAATATCCAAAATAGAGAAGAAATCAGAAAATATAAAAGAGAAGATGCCATAGAAATTTCTATATGTCCTAAGCAATCAGTGCCGTATAGACTTATCAATGATAAACCTGTGATGGAACAGGAATTCTTCTCTATAAAAGAGCATAGCATTATATTTTCAGGAATTGCCAATCCTGAAAGATTCAAAAATATGCTTGAAGCTATGAAATATAATGTTGATGAACATGTGGAATTTTCGGATCATCATAAGTATTCGGAAGCTGATGTTGATAAATTAATATCCTTAGCAAAAGAAAAAGATATTAAAAATCTGCTTACAACTGAAAAAGATGCAGCAAAGATCAAAAAATATGCTGTAAAAATTGCAGAATCCGGCATCATGTTTTATGTAATACCTGTAAAAATTCAAATTACAGAAGGCAAAGAACAATTTTTAGACTTGCTTAAACAAGCATTACTTATAGAGTAGTTTACACCATGAAAAAGATTCTTTTTGCACTATTGATGTCATTTGCGCTTTACTCGTGCAGTGACCAGCCAACTTTAAAAATTGCTATATCTAAAGCAAAAGGTAGTGAGCATTATGAAAATTATTCAAAATGGCTAAAAAATGTTGAGCCTAATGCTGAATATATTGACTTATACTTTATAGATAGAGAAGAAGCTTTAAAGGTACTTAAAGAGTGTGACGGGTTGCTTCTATCAGGAGGCCCTGATTTACACCCGGTTTATTTTGGTAAACAGGAAGATAGCTCCAGGTGCAGTATTGATCTTGTAAGAGATACTTTAGAATTATCTCTAATTAAAGAAGCAATGGCAATGAACTTACCTATTTTAGGTATTTGCCGAGGTGAGCAGATACTTAATGTTGCTGAAGGCGGATCGCTGATAATTGATATTCCGAGCGACTACCCGAATGCAGTCGTGCATCAGACAGAGAATCCTGACAGCTGCTTTCATCCTGTAAAGATAGTCGAAGATACTTATCTCCATGAGCTGGCTAAAGAGACTATCGTAGAAGTGAATTCAAATCACCATCAGGCTGTAGATCAACTTGCCAATAGTCTTTTACCTAGCGCCTACAGTCCGGATGGAATAGTAGAAGCATTCGAATGGAAAGATAAAGAATCTAAGCCATTCATGCTTGCTGTGCAGTGGCATCCTGAAAGATTGGATTTTGCGAGCCCACTTTCATCACCTATAGCTAATGCATTCATAAAAGCAAGTAAAGAATATGATATGAAACATAAATGATACAGAATTTGAAAAGGCTTCGTTTGAAAGCCTTTTTTTATTTGTCAATCAAGATAACTTTATTAGATTGTTTTCTTTAAACACAGTAATTATGGAGACAAGATGCAAGTACCTTTACTCGACCTTAGAGCTCAATATCAAACTCTAAAATCCGAAATTGAGCCGGTACTCCTCAAAATTGCAGAATCACAAATGCTCATTCTGGGCGAAGAAGTAAATAAATTAGAAAATACTTTAGCAGAATACTGCGACTGTAAATATGCTATTGGTGTTTCAAGTGGAACTGACGCTCTGCTTTGCGCGTTAATGGCAATTGATATTAAACCTGGTGACGAAGTTATTTTACCTACTTACTCTTTCTTTGCAACTGCAGGTGTGGTAGCAAGAATGAATGCAAAACCGGTATTTGTAGACTCTGATCCTGTTACTAATAACTTAGATCCGAAACTTTTAGAAGCTGCAATCACTGATAAAACTAAAGCAATAATTCCTGTTCACCTATACGGTCAGGCTGCGGATATGGATGAAGTTTTAGAAGTGGCGTGTAAGCATAATCTTATAGTAATAGAAGACTGCGCTCAGGCAATTGGTGCTCAGTACCAAAATGGTAAAAAAGTTGGCTCTATGGGTCTTATCGGCTGTTATTCTTTCTATCCTACTAAAAATTTGGGTGGATTTGGTGATGGCGGTTTAGTAGTTACAAATGACGAAAAAATGGCAACAAAACTACGTCAGATGAGAAACCACGGCATGGAACCTAAATATCATCACAAATTTGTTGGTGGTAATTTCAGATTGGATGCAATGCAAGCTGCAGTGCTTAACATAAAATTCCCTCATCTTGAAGCTTGGCACCAGGCTAGACGTGACAATGCTGAATTATATAATAAATTATTTGTGGAAGCAGGAATTGCTGAAGGTACAGGTTTCTTGCAATATGATGACAAAAACAAAGTATTGCTTCCAAAAGCTGTATATAAATCTAGTGGTCACAAAAATTACCACATCTACAACCAATATTTCATTAGAGTTCAAAAACGTGATGAATTGAGAGCCTTCTTAGGTGAAAATCAAATTGGCAGTGAAATTTATTATCCTGTGCCATTCCACAGACAAGAATGTTTTGCTGACTTAGGATATAAAGATGCAGATTTCCCTGTGTCTAACCAGATTTGCGAAGAAACTATCGCTCTTCCTATCTATCCTGAATTAGCTGAAGAACAAATTGCTTTTGTTGTTGAAAAAATTGCAGAATTTTTGAAATAGACTAAAGCTCTTGTTTTAAAAGAATAAAAAAACACCACTGTGAATTGACACAGCGGTGTTTTTTTTAATTTCTGTTTGCTTCGATTTATTTCTGAAGATAAAGATACTTACCACCTTTTTTTGCCAGAACGTAGTTATCCCAAAACTCTTCATCATCTAAATACATAAATGAGTAGTTCCAAAAAGTAAGGCTGCTGATTTGGTCAACTATGTCGCTTGATAAGTGTCTGCCTTTTTTAGTTTTATCATTTTTGAAATAATTCCACTCGAAGATTTCAACTTTATCTCCATTTGTCAGAGCTACATAGTATTTGAGTTGAGATTTTTCGTCTTCAGTTATAATGTCAGCACATATTATTGCTTTATCATGTTTGCTGGGATAAATGTAGGTAAAACCATCATAAGTTATTGTTTCCACTTCTGAAATGCTGTCAGAATTATCAACTAAGTTTTTAAAATAGTCTTTAAATGCATTTTCATAGAGCCAATCCTCGAACTTGTGATTCTCTATCTTTTCTATCTCTTGGAGACCATCAACTGCAATTTCAGAAATTCCGAAATATTTTTTATTCTTTGCATCTTCTTCGTATTTATCTTCAATCTGAGATTTTAACATTGATATTCTTAATGAATCGTTTGAGTTTTTTATCTTATTTTCTATTTCATTGATTTTATCCTTCTCACGTTCTACAATGCTTTTTACTATGTTAAAGTAATTAGTAGACCAGAAATCAGGGTTGAAATCAGTAGTCTTAGGTTTAAAATAATCCAACTGTATTAGTTCAGTAGAAATATATTTTATAGCAAGTTCAAGACTAGTCACAGGATAATGTAATCCTCCCGGATTTTTTATATACCATTCTGAATTATATTTAGAGCCAAACACAATATAAGAATCTGTTCTTTCAGAGTTATTAATGCTTAAAGGTTCCATAAAACAGCTGATAAAATTTGTATTTGTCTGATCTGAAAGAGTGAAAATACATTTATCTGCTAAAGTAGTTGAGTCTTTTCTATTTACTATGTTAACAATATTTGGATCAATTCCTATATTTGAAATAAAATTATATAATATTTCAAGCCTCAGATTTTTTAAATTTTCTTTATCCTTAATGCTTGAGCTGTTAGAAATTATTAAATCAATTATATTTTTTAGTGCAGGATTCAGAGCGTTTATAAAAGTGCAATCTAGCGTGGCTTCATCACATGTAAATTCGAAACCGTGATTTACACTGTTCCCTGTGTAAATGTTGTCCAGAATTACCTTCTTCTGATTATAATCATAAAGTTGAACTCTAATTTTTGAAACAGGTTTATCATTTTCAAGATAGGAGTCTATCATTGGGAAGTTTAGGACATATCTGACTTTCAAAGAATCTGCCAGTTTTTCTAAATCTGTAATGATGCCATTTGATTTTCTTGGTACAGCATAAATCAGCATGTTTGGGAAATTAGAGTATAAAAAATACTGTAAAAATCTTTCTCCCATCAAGGAAAAAGTAGAATAATAGGTAGCTGTTTGAGCAAACTCAATCTGTTTTTGATAGCTTATTTTAATATTTTCCTGGTCACTATCAATGTATTGTATTTGACTTTCTATGATCTTAATATTCTCTTGTCTGTTGCTATCTAATAGAGTGTTTTCTTTATTTATTTCTCCCTGAAGTTCTTCAACCGCTTTAGTTTCGAATGGAGTTAGAATTATCATAGTGGGCTCGAAAATATTCTGCTGAGCGTCACATTTTGAAATATTTAAGCTTAGAAAAGCTAAAACAAATGCAATTAGTGTCAATAGATATGATTTCATATTTAAGTTAAAATTAGTGGATACTTGTTTTATACAGTAAGATAAAAAAGATATTATTGTTAAAAAAAATTATTATTCAGCAAATTATTTTTCAATCTGAAATTGATTGAGAATCCAATATTTAGCATATCTCTTTAGTCTCTGCTATATAGAAAGAATATTTTTCTTATTTTTGAACGATTATAGTAATTCAAACGGAATATTAGAAAATGAGTCAACATACGAAAGCTAATAGATTATTAAATGAGAAAAGCCCATATCTTTTGCAACATGCTTATAATCCGGTGGATTGGTATCCATGGGGCGAAGAAGCATTTCAAGCTGCTAAGGATCAGAATAAACCGATATTTCTTTCAATTGGATATTCTACATGTCACTGGTGCCATGTTATGGAGCATGAATCTTTTGAGGATAAAGAAATCGCGGAAATGATGAATGATGCTTTTATTAATATAAAAGTGGATAGGGAAGAGCGACCTGATATTGACGCTGTTTATATGCAGGTGTGCCAGATGATGACTGGAACAGGTGGTTGGCCAATGACTATCGTAATGACTCCTGACCAGAAACCATTTTTTGCCGGAACTTATTTCCCGAAAGAATCTGTAATGAACAGAATCGGCATGATGGAACTACTTCCAAAAATTGCTTTAGCTTGGATGGAACAAAAATCTAATATTGAAGCTAATGCAGATGAGCTAATCAAAAAAATGAAAAAAATGGAAGAGCGAGAAAATATAGTAGCTCTTAGCCAAAAAACTTTAGAAAGAGCGTTTGATGGAATAGATAATCTATTTGATCCTAAACATGCAGGCTTTGGTATTAAACCTAAATTCCCTGTTCCGCATAATTTCCTTTATAGCTTGAGATACAACAGAAGCGCAGACAACGAAACAGCTCTTAAGATCACTAAAGAGTCTTTGGATGCAATGCTTAAAGGTGGGATTTATGATCATCTGGGTGGTGGTTTCGCCAGATATTCTACGGACAGAGAGTGGCTTGTGCCTCACTTTGAAAAAATGTTATATGATCAGGCAATGCTTACCCATGCATATCTTGAGGCTTTTCTTGTTACAAAAAATGATGAATACAAAAGAATTGTAGAAGAAACGTTGCATTATGTAAAAAGAGATATGACTGCTCCTGAGGGTGGTTTTTACAGTGCAGAAGATGCTGACAGCGAAGGCGTGGAAGGTAAATTCTATATCTGGCAGCAGAGTGAAATTGAAGATTTATTAGGCGATAATGCTAAATATATCATCGATTACTTCAATATCGAAGAAGAAGGTAATTACGAAAATGCTGCCGGACATATGCCTGAAAAAGGCAATATCCTCCATATCAAAGATGATTTGGATAAACTTGCAGAAAAACATGAAATAGATAAAGCTGAACTAGAAACAATTATCTCTGAATCTAAAAAAATATTACTTGATGCAAGAAATAAAAAAGTACGTCCTGGTAAAGATGATAAAGTGCTGACAGACTGGAATGGGCTAATGATTTCAGCCTTTGCAAAAGCCGGATTTGTGTTCAAAAATTCAGATTATATTGAAACTGCTGAAAAAGCGTATTCTTTTGTAAATGAGAAACTTAAAACTCAAGTCGGCATGTTACACAGATTTGCAAAAGGTGAAGCTGCAGTAAACGCAATGCTAGATGATTATGCTTTCCTAACTTTTGCAGCTATAGAGCTTTATTCAGCAACTTTCAAGCATCAGTATATTCGCGATGCAATTGAAATGATGGATACGCTGGAAACTCATTTTGAAGATAAAGAGCAAGGTGGATTTTATAATACCGCAGATTTTGGCGAACAATTGATCCACAGAAAAAAAGATCTTTACGATGGAGCGGTGCCTTCAGGAAATTCAGTAGTACTTATGAATTTAGTGCGATTATCTAAAATTACAGGTAATTCTGAATATGATGTGGCAGCTCAGAAATTAATAGATTTCTTCTCTGCTAAAGTGGATTCATATCCTTCCATCTATGCTTATTTTGAATGCGCTTTGGATTATATCTATAATCCGGCAGTGGAAATTGTAATTACTTCTAAAGAAAAGCCTGAAGAAAGCGAATTTGTAGACGCATTAAGAAATGTATTCATCCCAAATGCAGTTGTTATTTATAAGCAAAATGACGCTATGGATTTATATGCTTCTTATCTTAAAAATATGAAAGTAAATGATGAAACTACTGTTTACGTTTGCAAAAACTACGCTTGCGAACTTCCAGTATCTACAGTAGAAGAAATGAAGCACTTACTAGTAATGGCTGAGATGTCAGGGAAAGTATAATTTCTTGACTTAAACATCGAATAAATATAAACCACACAGCGACAAGTTCACTAAGCAAGTGAAACAAGTCGAAGTGTGGTTTTAATATTATAAAAGAAGATAGCTGTGTTTTAGCTATTTTCTTTTTCCTTAACTTCTACTTGTTTATCTTCAGTTTCTTCTGACTTTTCTTTCTTTTCTTCTTTAGGTTTCCAGATTGTTTCAGAATTGATAGCTGACATTGATCTGCCAATATTGTTGTTTTTCATGATAAATTCTATTGCGTCGCAAGCTTTATTGATCATAAGTGTAAGGTCTTCACTTTCAGATTCTTTAAATTCTGACAATACATATTCTACCATACCGCCCGGGCTAAAATCTTTACCTATACCGCAACGCAATCTGAGGAAGTTAGTCGCCTGCATCTCTTCAATAATTGACAGAATCCCGTTATGACCACCGTCACTACCGTCTTTTTTAAGGTGAATTTTGCCAACATTGAAATTATACTCGTCAACAATTACGATAATATTCTGCACCGGGACTGAATACTTATTTGCAAGCTTGCGAACAGCTTCACCTGAAGCATTCATATAAGTAGTAGGTTTTACAATTCCCGCTACTTTACCTGCATATTTAAATTCTGCAAAATTATAAATAGAAGAAACAGGTGCAATTTGAATTTTTCGTCTTTTAGCAAATTCATCAGCAACCAGCCAGCCTATATTATGTCTTGTGTTATGATATCTTTCACCCGGATTACCCAATCCCACAATTAACCAATTCATATATCTCTTTTATTTTTGTTCTTAAATGGAATACAAAAATAAGCATTTTAGAAAAAAGCTATGGAAATAAATTACGAGATAGGGAAGTGCTTAAATCGAGGTTTCTGAATATGTGTTTTACTTATCAGCCAGTCTTATCTTGAATGAAGTAACATTTCCATAAATATCTTATAGATATTACCCGACAAATCTTTCTTTGAAGCCTTTGATGAAGTCCAGCAATTTGTTTTTACCTTTGTCTCCAATAGCTATATACCTGTCGTAATTGACATTAGCTTCTATAGCAATGTCTTTATTTATATCAGGAAGGAAAGATTTTGCAGAAGACTTTTCCGAGCTGCGGAGATTATACTTCGGATATAAGGATAATCCTTGATTTACCAGTAGATTTAATTGCCAGACTGCATCCCAGTTGTTGGACTTTTCAAAAACGTTAGATTTGATAATCTTTGCTGTTTTTTCCGAAAGTGCCTCATCCTTAAAGACAAGAGTTAAAAACTCTTTTAAGCCTTTATCTTTGGCGTGTCTGCCCTTTGGTTCGTAGAGTTCCCAGGCTCTTTTCCAGGTCGCCCAAGCTTCCAGATTGCAGAAATGGGAAAAGAAATAATCATCAAGCTCAAAATTAAGTTTATCATCAGATACAAATGCGGAAATAGACATTATCTCTCTTTTATCTTTATATTTTCTGAGAGCAGCGTCTGCAAAAATGATAAACTCTTTTGATACTTTGCTTTTGTCGTTGATAATGATACCATATTCGTGTGAGCGGAAAAACCATTCCATTACTACATTCATCATCTCATTATACTGAAGATGTTTATGCTTAATTCGGGTATTTAGCGAAGCACCCCAGTTGAAATTATGTGTCATCTGGCGAATATCTTTGCATTTACCAGCATCATTTTTGTTGGCATATCTGGGACCGTTAGCAAAAAACATAATATGCTCGGCTTCCACCTCTCGGCATATATCTATATTATGCTTTAATATTTCCGGCTTATTATTAGCAATTAGTAGTATTGGAGATTCTATCACTGTTAATGTCGTTTTGTATTAAATCAATCCTGCAATTTATAAGATATATCTTATTTATACAATTGCATTTGCAGAAAGAGTGGAAAATTATCTAGTGATGAGATATGAGGAGTAGGATTAGGGTGTAAAATTCCCAATTTATTTCTTATATTACAAGCTTGTATATATAAAAAAAGGCCAAGCTTGCTTTGTACCTTAAGACGAAACTTACCGTTGCTTCCTTCCGGACCTGGCGGGGTTGGGCTTGCCTTAACCACAAAGGGCTTGACCAAAAATTTATAGTACAAATATACGGCAAAATGCGATACAATGCAAGCAAAAATAACACGTAAAAAAAATATTTTTTTTACTTGCATCTTATCAAAAAAAACTTTAAGTTTGTATCACATTAAATGACGCGCCAGTAGCTCAGCTGGATAGAGCAACAGCCTTCTAAGCTGTAGGCCAAAGGTTCGAATCCTTTCTGGCGTACTAATGTAAGAAAATCCCGGTTTTTCAAAAAGAGCTTAAACTGCTTCGATTTCTTCGAGGCAGTTTTTTTTTGTATACTCCCAATTCCAAAAAACACTTCTTTTGTCCTGAAAATATCAAAATCATACAATAGTAATAATATTTTATTTAAAATAGAACTACATAAATAAGTAAATAGTGATCAAAGTTAAAGCTTAATAGTTGAATTCTTAGAAGTTCTGATTAGATAATTACTTACTTCATAATCCTACAATTTGATCTAATTAGCAATTTGTCTGATTATATGCAGTTGGAATACCAAATATTTCTTAAATTGTGCCGGAAAGTTAAAAAAAGTATATTATAATAATAGAATAGGAGAATTCTTTTGAATAGCACATTGAAGACTTATTTTGGGTATCCTGGCACTTTCTGGAATGCAAATTTTGTAGAGCTTCTGGAAAGATCAGCTTTTTATGCGATGTTTATTTCTATAACACTGTATCTGACTGATATTGTTGGTTTTACTGATATTGAGACAGGCGTGATCGCCGGTATATTCACTTCAGGCTTATATTTTTTACCAATGTTTACAGGAACTTATTCAGATAAAATAGGTTTCCGTAAAGCTATAATTATTGCATTTTCACTACTAACAGTGGGTTATTTTACACTTGCGTTTCTGCCCACTAAATTGACTGTAATTCTTGCTCTTATAATTATTATGTTTGGTGGGTCTTTTATAAAGTCAATTATAACGGGAACAGTAGCTAAGTCGTCTACTGCAGAGAAGCGTGCAAAAGCATTTTCTATATTTTATATGATGGTAAATGTAGGCTCATTTATTGGTAAAACATTTGCATATCCTATAAGATTGGAATATGGTGTGCAGTGGGTAAATATTTATGCAGGTGTGTTGACTTTCCTTGCATTGATTATGGTATTTATGTTTTATAAAAATGTAGATACAAACGAGGCTACAAAATCAGTTGAAGAGATAATAAATGGGCTTAAATCTTTATTGACTCAAAAACGCTTATTGATTTTAATATTGATTATTTCAGGCTTCTGGCTAATCCAACAGCAGCTATATGCTTCAATGCCTAAATACGTAATAAGACTTATAGGCGAAGAGGCGAAACCTGAATGGATAGCTAATGTAAATCCGCTGGTAGTGGTTTCAATGGTTTATTTAGTTACTGAAATGCTGAAAAAGCTAAAAGCAATAACCGCTATGAGCATAGGTATGCTTTTGATGCCTTTGGCAGCTTTTACTATGGCATTAGGTCACGCCTTAGGGGAAATTACAGGTAATTCTATAGCTATTCTAGGCTTTTCTATGCATCCTGTAACATTAATGATGATAATAGGTATTGTATTCCAGGGATTAGCTGAATGCTTTATTTCGCCACGTTATTTGGAGTATTTCTCACTGCAGGCGCCGAAAGGAGAAGAGGGACTTTATATGGGATTTAGCCATTTACATTCTTTTGTTTCTAACCTATTAGGATTTATTATATCTGGTGTTTTACTAGATGTATTCTGCCCGGATCCTAGCTTACCTGAATATGCAGGTATTCCTCATGCAGAATTATATGCGCATGCGCATTATATATGGTACGTTTTTGCGGGAATAGGGCTATTGTCAGCTGTTTCTCTACTGATTTACGGAAAAGTATATAAAGATGCAGAAGAAATGAAATAGAGAATTGTTATTTATATTTAAAAACAGGAGTTTGAATCAAATAGTTCAAACTCCTGTTTTGTTATAAGTCTATATTCTTGGATGCATCTTTTTTTATTCCTCGTTAGAATCAGATTCCTTTTCCGGCTCAAGTGGTTGATATCTACCTCTTTGATCTACTGGCAAAGTATCCAGAGAGCTATATATACCTCTTTTTTCTACATCATTTGAGTCTAAAGGTCTATATATTACTTCTTGATGGACTTGATTTGTATCAAGAGGATGATAGATTACTTCAGATGGACTTTTGATATTAAACCACTTTCGTACCGGTCTGGAAATTTTTTTTATGCTAGTTCTAGGAATTGTTATAATTGTATGATCTTTTTTCTCAATTGTAACAGAACTTCCGTTTTCAGATATAATTGAACCAGAGTAATATTTTCCACTTTTTGTTTCAATTACGTAAACCTTATCTGATATATTCGAAATATTCTCACGCGGAATTGAAATTGAAATATTATCATTATCCATTATAGTTAGATAATGTGATGATTCGTACACTAATGTCCCTTGAAATGTTTCTCCTGACTTAGTAGTGACTGTTATACTGCTATTAAATAATAAGGACTGATTTGAATTAGCAGTGATACTTATGCTTAAGATTAGAACTAATATAAATAGTACTCTTTTCATATTTTTAATCTTCCAAAATTTATTTCCACTAGTAAACTAGTTATACTACATTGTAGAAAATCATAGAATTTTGGTAATTAATTCTGATGATCAAAGAAAACTTAGTTTTTTACTCATCCGAGTCAGATTCCTTTTCCGGCTCAAGTGGTTGATATCTATCTTTTTGATCTACTTTCAAAGTATCCAGAGAGCTATAGTTTCCTCTTGCTTCTACATCATTTGTGTCTATATGTCTATATGTTTCTTCAGATGGGCTTTTGATATTAAGCCAGGTTTGGACCGGCCTGGTAATGCTTCGAATTCTATTTCTAGGAGTAGTTAGAATTGTCTTTTCTTCTTTTTTTATAGTAACGGAACTTCCATTTTCCGATTTAATTGAATCTGAGTGATATTTTGTACTTTTTGTTTTAACTGTATAGACATATTCGGAGATATTTGAGACATTCTCAATTGGAATTGAAATTGAAATATTATCAACATCTCTTATTGTTAAATAATCTGATGATTCGTACACTAATGTCCCTTGAAAAGACTCTCCTGACTTTGTAGTGACTTCTATACTTTTATTTAAGAATAATGACTGATCTGAATTAGCAGCGATACTAATGCTTAAGATTAGAACTAATATAAATAGTATTCTGTTCATATTTTCAATCTTCCCAAATTTATTACCATTAGTAATTTAGTTATACAACATTGCAGAAAATCATAGAATATAGTTAATTGATTCTGATGATCAAAGAAAACTTAGTTTTTTACTCATCCGAGTCAGATTCCTTTTCCGGCACAAGTGGTTGATATCTATCATTTTCATATACTTCATTACTGTCTAAAGGCTGATATTCAAATGTAGGCTCCCCAAACCACTTAGTAACAGATTTAGAAATTTGTTTTATACTGGATTTTGGGATTACTAATCTTGTTTGATCTTCTGTTATTATGGTAATAGAAGAAAAATTATCTGATATTTTCCTTCCGGAATAATATTTTCCACTTTTGGTTGCAATAATGTAAGTATTGTCGGTTATCGAAAAAATGTTTTCTTTATTAATAGATATTTTGATATCATCAATGTCTTTAATCGTTATAAATTTTATATTGTCGGAAACTAGTATTCCAAAATAAGTTGTCCCTGATTTTGTAGTGACCTTTATTATCTTATTATATCTCCAATACTGATTTGCGTAAGCAGCAATACTAAAACTAAAGAAGAAAACCATGACGTAAAGTATATTCTTCATTATAATCTCCCAAAATTATTTGAAATTTGAATTACCAGTTTGAATATGCTGCGCTAAATATTACAGACAGATAATCTAACTACTAATTGTGGATGTTTTAAAATAATAGTTTAAGTATTTATTACTCTTAGCTATCTTACATTATAAGGCCTGTTTTTTTAAAACGATATTATTCAATTGAAGATTTCTATAACTTGAATAAATATCCAATCTGAATCAAGAGGTTCAAATCCTCAGTTAAAGCAGTTTTGAAGGGATTATCTCCACTTACTAAGCCTAATTCTAAGAAGAAGCCGTTATAATTGCAATCAACTGTAATTCCGTAATATTTATAAGTTTCCAACTCAGTTTTTGTATAAGTACCACAGTAGTAATCCAAATTGTAATGAACCTCATTTTTTCTGGCTGTATACCCTGCACATAGCCCCAGATTTATGTCGAAATTTCCTGTTTTGCTAATATTCATAAGAAATGTACCCATATAGCCATAAATTTCCCCTGCATATCCAGCTTGTATTCTGAAACCAACGTTTTTAGCAGTATGCGCATAAGCAGCATTAACTCCTCCCGGAAAAAGAAAAGTTAGACCAATATATCTACGAATAAATTCATCATTGTGATAATAATTCTCATAGCCTGACACTAGAGGTTTATAATTAAGGTTTCTTGTTGCATAATACGCTTTCTCTTTACTTGGTTTTACTGGTTCATCTGATTCGTAACCATTTTCTACAATTTGAGTTTTGGGGATATCAATGGTAATACCATCAGTTGTAGTTATTTTTAAGAAGTTTTCAGTATCTTCAATTATTTGTCCTATATAAACTTTGCCTGATTTTACTACAATTCTAGCTTGTGCTTCAGTAATTGCTTCAATTTTGTCTTTCATAATTTTGACCATAACTCCATCATGAGTTTTTAGATCTAAATCATTATCTGTTTCTGAAATAATTTGCCCCTGGTATGTTTTACCACTTGTCAAAATCACCTTTTTGTCTGCGTAAGAAAAGTAAGAAATACAAAAAAACATTATAAAAAATAATAAAATGCGCTTCATCTCATGCTCCTGAAAACTGTCTGTTTTAATAATAGTAATCAAATATCCGGTTAAATTCTAAATAAATACCCGAACTGAAATAGCAGTACCGATTGACTTACGTATATAGTTCCAAAATTATCTTTACCTATTGTTGCTTAAATTTTGCAAAAGACTACTAGTTTAATTCTAAATATTACACCTTTATGGTACACTCAATTTTTTCTGCAAACGATAGGTAAGAGCCTATGCAAATTAGTAATACCAAAAGTATAGATATTATCATGAATTTATCCATATAATAAAGTAGTAGTTACTTTGTTTGTACGAATAAAGTAATAATAAGTTTAGGAAAAATTGCTAGCAAATATAGTTAAAATATATCTTTAAAAGAATTTTCAATAGATAAATTTTATATTAAAGATATCACAAAAGGATGGAATATTGAGTTATATAGCATTCAATTTTATATCCCACCATGATTTCTGTTAAATTTGAATAAAGATTGAACTTAAGTCTTTTATTTATGTATCTTACAAAGAGTGTTTGCAACGAGTTAAAGCTAAATTATGATTCGATATTTCATATTTATTATCAGTTTTATCTGTATTATTTATACTTCGAAAGCCGATATTAAAACAGCTGGTTTAAAAATATATCATGATGATTTTCCGCCAACAGTAGTAAATAGAGAACTCACCGGTGGATTTTTAGAATTTTTGTATCATTATATAAATGACCCAAAAGGGATTTATGCTCAGGAGTTTTTAGATAGAGGTTTTGATTGGAAAAATAAAAGCTGGAATTCTTCTATAAAATGGGATATACTTGGAAGAGATGATAATGCATCTATAAGCCTAAAAAAAGGTGGTTACAATAAGCGAGGCGAATATTTTATTCAAATAGATAATCTATCTGAACAATTTCAAGGCTTAGAGCAGGAAGTATTTTTAAATGATTCAATTTCACATGATTTCTATATTTATGCCAAATCGCCTGTCAACTCAGATTTATGTATCCAATTAATCAAAAATTCTGAAATAGTATACTCCCATAATTTTGGATCAGTTAGCGAGCAATGGCAAAAATATTCTATTGAAATTCCTCCACTTAAAGAGGCTCACAAAGTTAGATTTCAAATAGGCAATACTAATGGCAAACTGCATATCGATGAAGCATCTTTGATACCATCCAATAATGTAAACGGCTTGAGACACGAGTTCTATGAGATGTTCAAATATTGGCATCCCGGGATGTTAAGGTATCCGGGTGGATGTTTTGCAGACAGCCCTGATGTACTTTTGGAAAGTTGTATTGGAGAACTTGATCAACGAGTCTCTCCATTGGTTGTTTGGCCACCGGCTTCACAACGTATGGACTGGGGAGCTTATGAATTCCTTACTTTCTGCGAAGAACTGGATATAGAACCGCATATAACAGTTAATTATGTACATGGGACTCCTCAGGAAGCAGCTGACTGGGTAGAATATTGCAATGCTGATACTAATACATACTATGGCAAAATTAGGGCAGAGCATGGACATCCAAAGCCATTTAGTGTTAAATATTTTGAGATAGGAAATGAGCAATGGGAAAACCAGGAAAAATATGCTCATGATTATCTTAAATTCTATGATGCCATGAAAGCTGTTGACCCGGATATAAATATTTTGATTGATGGCAACCATTGGAATGGTGCAGCAGATATTCAGAAATTATATGGAATTGTAGGACGCAAAAATCAACTCTACGGTTATCATCCGGCATTCAGAGGGAAATATGATTTTACTAAGGACAATGATAAAGTCTTTAAATCACTCCTGGCAGCTCCTCACTCTCACGAGATATATGACATCGAGAGAATGATAAATGAGATCAAACGAATGGATCTTTATCCTGAAGTTAAGCTATCTGCCAGTGAGTGGTGGTTGGACTATGCCACAAATCTTGATTGGACACTTGATACTAATATCAGAAATGCTTCGCTTGAAAGTGGTTTGTTTTGTGCCGGATTTACTAATGCTTTAATAAGAAAAGCCAGATATGTAAAAACGGCAGCCAGAACTTTCGGAATGGGGATGAACAGGTGCTATATAAAGGAAGACGGTAAAAGGTATTTTACAGCTCTGCCAACGTTAGAAGCAATGTCAATGCTAAGCAATCATACAGGAGATTCTTTGATTGTATCCTCAGTTGAAGGTGAGATGTATGGTATTGAGGAACTCTGGTTCTGGGGAGTGCCATATCTGGATGCTCATGTAACAAAAGATAAAGATTCAATTTATATCACTTTGCTAAACAGATATCAATATGATACTTTAGAAGTGACATTGAAAGATCTAATTATATTTAAAGATGCAGAAGGTACACATTATCAGCTGTGGAGTGAAAATGCTCTTGATGCAGTCGATGCAGTCAATCGATATTCTATGCCTTATAAAACATTGGATTATAACTTCAATAAATCACTTCAAATACTTCCTCATTCTTTCAATATTTTCGCATTCAGCTTAGAAGATATAATGCTTTTAAAGCGACAATCAGTTACACACATGCCGTATAAATTGATGGGGAACGTTGTTTCTCAAAAAACGGAGCTATATGTAAAAGATGGATCTTCAGGTAGTTATGCTCTATATGATGCCTTAGGACATATCATAGTAAGAAAGGAGATTAAACAGGAAACTTACTTTTTAATTGACATGGTAAATCTAAGCAAAGGAGCATACTTCCTTAAAATAGATTTGAACGGACATTCAAATACAGAGAAAATCATCAAAATCAATTAGTTAGGTAGATATAAAAAATAAATCTCCTTAATCAAGAAGATTTATTTGAACAGATTAGTCGTAACAAAGTAGTGACTTAGAGCACTATTTCACCAGTTACTATCTTTTGAATTGTATCAGCATAAATGAGATGTTCGACTTTAAGCACACGTGCTGCAAGAGTTTCCGGTGTATCACCTTTTTCTACAGGCACTTTAGTCTGAGCAAGTATTCTTCCTCGGTCATAATGCTCATCAATTAGATGAACTGTTGGTCCGCTTTCAGTTTCCTGAGCTTCAATAACTGCAGTATGAACATTCATCCCATACATCCCGGCACCGCCGAATTTTGGCAGAAGAGCAGGGTGTATATTTAATATTTTGCCTTTATATTCTGTCAAAATTTCATCACCGATTTTTTTCATGTATCCGGCAAGAATAACCAAATCAACTTTATGTTTTTTAAGAATTTCACAAATAGTAGAAGATTCTTCAGCTCCATGAGTTTTGCTACTCACGTGGAAGTTCGGAATATTCTCATTTTCTGCCTTTTCTAATGCACCTGAAGTTGAGTTATTAGAGATTACAACAGCTGCTTCAGCATCTAGCTTACCTGATTTAATAGCGTTAACTATAGCCAGCATATTGCTTCCACCGTGGGAAGCTAAAAATCCTAATCTAAGTTTTTTCATATCAATATTATCTTATTTAACTATTTAGCAAAATGATGGTAATCTTTGAAAGAATTAAAATCGCCTCCCCATTTCCAACCAAGTTCTTTGAACTTCTTAACTATAGGATGGTTAGAATCAAAAGTTCCCGGCACTTTTACATCTCTTTTAGCACCTTTAGGAGAGATACGTCCGTCCGAATATATTACCGGATTTAAAAACGGATTTATGTCAATTGCTACCCCAGTTGCATGTTTAGACATCCTTTTTGTTCCGGCGATATATCTGAAATTAAAAGAGGAAGTATTATTATCATTCATAGATTTTTCGTCAGACCAACCGTAATTCACAATAGGAACTGCTTTGGCAACTGGGAATTTTATCTCACGCATCAATTTAAAGATGGTTTGGATATCGCTCACTACGTCTTTATGAACCTGTAATTGACCTTTATGAAGTTTGCCATCCATAGAGAAATATTCCACATCAATCAGTTTGATATTTTGAAGAACTTCTTTCGTAGCTTTTGTACCTTTCAAAGATTCTTTTTCAGAAAGGTTGCTGTCAATAATTACTGAATCAGCCGCAAAACTGATCAAACAAAAAAGCAATATTAAATATTTCATTCGAGATGCCTCCATAATATTATAATGCAATATAATAATTCTGAGGCAACTTTGTTTTGAAGAATTTGAGATTTGGTAGACATAGAATATGTGAAAGGTATCGAATAAAAATAAGTCCTCAGAAAAAGGAGATTTAGAAGATAAGCATTGTTTTCGTAAATTTGTGTTCCTGTGAAAAGCTATAATGCATTTTTAGGAATAGACAATTTCCAATTATTTACCGAGATTATGAAATACATACTGCTTTTGCTTCTTTTTTGTGTTGCCGTCAGCAATGCAGATGATAAGCAAACCTATAATATAAAAGATGCCCGTAAATTATATATGAAAGCGACTAAGGATGAGGACTTACTTGATTCTGCAATTACTTATTTTAAAGTATTAGGCAAATCAGATACCAGTCTGGCTTCCGTTTCAGTTACTTATATAGGCTCTCTTACGATGTGTAGAGCTGTATTTACTGGATGGCCTCATAAAAAAATCGAATGGGTTAACACTGCACTTCCTATCATAGATAAAGGAATCTCTCTTGATTCTACTAATATAGAATCTCTTTTTATTTATGGCTCTTCATGTTATTTTTTACCATTCCTGTGGGACAGGAGCGATGGAGCTAAAGATCGCTTAATGCTGGTTGTTGAAATGATCGGCAAAGGAGAGGCTGATAAACATGAATTTGACTGGGTCTATCAGGCGATTAAGTTTATCTCTGTGAAGATAGATCTGAAAGATGAAGAGAGAAAAATAGTTGATGCCCTTGTCGAGAAATATACTAAATTGGTATCTTCTCAAATTATTACACAAACGGATGAATTTTTAGCACCATGACAATATTTTCTGCAAACAATATAAGCAAAACCTACGGCGAAAGACTACTTTTTGATAATGTCGCTTTTGGCATGGAAGAAGGCGAAAAAGTCGGTATTATCGGAAAAAACGGTATCGGAAAAACAACTTTAATGCGCATTATCGCCGGTTTGGAAGATCAGGACAGCGGGGAGGTAGTTTTTAATAATGAAACTACTTTCGAGTTTTTAGATCAACTTCCGGAATTTGAAACAGAGGAAACTGTCCTTGAAGCGGTGCTTTCATCTGATCCTGTTTTACATCAAATTACCGAAGAATATAGAGATTTATGCGAAAGGAACAGACCTGAAGATGCTCCTCGTATGGAAGAAATTACGCATATTTTAGATGAAAAAGATGCATGGAATTACGAAAATGAAGCAATGAAAGTACTTACTGAATTAGGTATGACTGAGCTTCATAAACAGGTAAAGCATCTTTCAGGTGGTCTGAAAAAGCGAGTAGCACTGGCAAAAGCTTTACTTTCTAAACCAAAACTTTTGATACTTGATGAACCTACTAACCACTTGGATGCAGATTCTGTGCAGTGGCTTCAGGATAGGCTTTCTGCCTCAAATATTTCTCTACTTTTTGTTACTCACGATAGATACTTCCTTGATGCAGTTTCAACCAGGATTATTGAAATCAGTGAGCAAAGAATATTTAATTATCCGGGTAATTATGAGAAGTATCTGGAACAAA
The DNA here is from genome assembly GCA_965140345.1 of Kapaibacterium sp. (SeqCode). GTDB lineage: Bacteria > Bacteroidota > Ignavibacteria > Kapaibacteriales > UBA2268 > JBFHIJ01. The sequence continues at coordinate 258,182 of OZ223200.1, read as the reverse complement.
AAGAAATATACATGCAAACCAAAGAAGCTACTTTGGAGCATAATCTATCCCGGTTAAGAACAGAACTGGAATGGCTAAAAAGGGGTGCCAGAGCCCGCAGATCAAAACAAAAATCTAAAATTGACTGGATCGATGAGCTTAAAAAACATTCTATCAGAGTAAAAGAAAAGAAAATTGAAATAGAATTAGGTAATTCATTCCTTAGCAGCCGTGTAATCGATGCACAGGATATTACTAAAACTCTAGGCAATAGACTTCTTTTCAATAGATTTACCTACATTGCAAAGCCTAAAGACAGAATCGGAATTATCGGACCGAACGGTTCAGGTAAATCTACTTTGCTGAAAACTTTGTGCGGCAGAATGGAGCCGGATCAGGGTAATGTACTAATTGGTGCTTCTACTAAGTTCGGATATTTTGAACAGGAAATTGAGAGCTTGAAACCTACACAAACAGTGTTGGGTACAATCAGAGAAGTTGCAGAATATATAAATGTAGGGGTAGGAAAAGATAGATATCTTACATGCCGAGATTTGTTAGATAAATTTCTATTCCCAAGAAAGCAACAGGGAGCTTTGATAGAAACTCTATCCGGTGGGGAAAAAAGGCGTTTAGCACTTGTAAGAGTTCTTATGGCAAACCCGAATGTCCTTCTTTTTGACGAGCCTACAAATGATTTTGATCTTGAAACTTTAACAGCTCTTGAAGAATATCTGGACAACTTCCTTGGTGTGCTGATAATCGTATCTCACGATCGTGCATTTTTGGATAGAACAGTTGAATTTATTTATGCTTTTGACGGTAAAGGTAATATTAAGCAGTATCCCGGTAACTATTCTATATATCTTGAAAAGAAAGAAGAGGAGATTAGGAAAGCAAAAGCAGCGAAGAAAGATGAGCCAAAAGATAAAAATATCAATAAGCCAAAAAATACATCAAAAAAACTTCCTTATATGGAGCAAAGAGAATTTGATAAGCTTGAAAAGGAAATTCCTGAATTAGAAGAGAAAAAACAGGTTTTAGAAGATTTGCTTGCTTCAGGTACATTGACGGACTATAAGGAATTGGAAGATAAAGCTGAGGAGCTGAAAGTTCTGGAGGAAAAAATCGATGAATCTACTATGCGATGGTTAGAATTATCAGAGAAGCAGGAGTAGAGATGCTTTTTATCTATAACTACATATTTTTGCCTCTTGTTTTTATTCTGAAACCCATTCTTAAAATGATACTTCCAAAATTTAAAGATAGGGAGGATGCCGTCAGAGAAACCCTAAAATCTTTGGATAGTATTGATAAATCAAAAAAGACGATTTGGTTTCATGCTGCCTCGATGGGAGAATTCGAGCAGGCAAAACCGGTTATAGAAATGATTAAAAATGAAAGAAATGATATAAATATAGTTTGTTCTTTGTTTTCACCGTCAGGATATAATACTCAGAAAAATTATACTAATGCAGATGCAGTTTTTTATTTACCCTTAGATACAAAATCAAGTGTAAAATATCTCTTAGATATTATTACTCCTAAAGCTATAATCCTGGTTCGTTACGAAATATGGCTTAATTTGCTGACTCAGTCCCATAACAGAAATATTCCACTATATCTTATAGACGCTACGTTCCCATCTGGTATGTTAGGAGGAATCAAATCATTCATAAATACTGCTTTTATTAAGTTTGATAAAATTTATGCAGTCAATCAGGAACAGACTGATAAATTTATAAATGCCGGAATTAGGCAAGTAGAGACTCTTGCAGATACTCGCTTAGATAGAATTGCAGGCAAAGTAAAAGAAGCAAGAAAAGCTCCGATTTTAGACAAATCAATTTTTAACGGACGAAAAGTATTAGTGGCAGGCTCATCATGGCAGCCTGACGAGCAAATAATTACAAAAGCTGTAAATGAAATTGGAGTAGATAAGCTGTCTGTGATATATGTGCCGCACGAACCCACTCCAGAACATATTAAAGAATTGCAAGCACTGGTTCCAAACACAATATTACTCTCTAAATTAGAAAAACTGGATATTACGGAACAAACAAATCTATTAAAATTAAACCACATTATTGTTGATAGCATAGGTAAGCTTCTAGGACTGTATGCATCGGCTGATATTGCTTATATAGGTGGGGCTTTTGGTGTTGGAGTGCATAGTGTCACTGAGCCTGCCGGATATGCTATCCCGCTTATTACAGGCAAAAAAAATACAAATTCACCTGATGCACCAAAACTGGAACAAATCGGTGCATTGAAAAGTGTCAATAACTCACATGAGCTTAAATCACATCTCTTACTACTGCTGGAAAACAAAGAAGAATATCAAAAAATATCTAAACTTTCAGGCGAATATGTAAACAGTGCATTAGGTTCAAGCAAAGTGATTGTAGAAGAGATATTGGATAGAATATAAAAGATCCAATTGATTTATCAGATAAAATTAGACATAAAAAAAGCGCACCAGGTGCGCTTTTTTTTTATATACAATTATGCATCATGCCCAGTGGCATAAATAAAGTTCTGAAGGATCTTCCATCAAATCATGATCAGGAAGTACTCTGATTGTATATCCCTGCATACCTGTATCTTCGCAAGTATACGAACCTTCAAATAAATGATAGTTGTTTTCAGAACGCACCAACTTCAGATATGATATTTTTGTATTAACTAAATCTCCGTGATGATTTACACCACCGTGGTAGATTTGCACTACAACATCTTCAGGACTTAAATTACCCAAAGCAATTGTAGCAGAGATTTCAATTACTTTACCCACATGAGTTTGCAGAGTATGCTCTTTCATGTTGGTATCAATTACTTCAACATCTTTCCATTCACTACGCATTTTTTCTTTCCAGTCTTTTAGCTGGCGTGCGTTAACAGCATTACTTTCAACTAATTTCTGATATCTGTCTAATGCCGGAATATAAAAATGAGTTGCATAATCTTTTACCATTCTATGAGTAGAAAATCTGCCTGCAATTGTTTTAATGGCATTTTTCATTAGTTCTGCCCACTTTTCAGGAACTCTGCTCAAACCTCTATCATAGAACTGAGGTTTAATAGTATTTTCTAATAGATTATATATTATATCAGACTCTATAATCGCAGTTTCTTCGTTGTTTTCGCGTTCTTCTCTGTCGCCGATAGCAAAACCGTTTTTACCGTTATATGCTTCATCCCACCAGCCATCTAAAATAGATAAGTTCAGAGTGCCGTTCAAGGCAGCTTTCATTCCACTGGTACCACTTGCTTCCATAGGCCGGATTGGGTTGTTAAGCCAGACATCAGCGCCTTTTACCAACAAACGGGCGATTACCATATCATAATCTTCCAGGAAGACAACATGTTTTTCAAGTTTGTAGTCACGAATTTTTTGAATAATTGACTGTATAACTTCTTTACCTGCAGTATCATGTGGATGTGCTTTACCTGCTAAAATAATCTGAACCGGTTTTTCAGGATCTTTCAGAATTGCAGAAAGTCTTTTCATATCTCTGAATAACAAAGCCGCACGTTTATATGTAGCAAATCTGCGTGCAAAACCAATAGTCAAGGCATCAGGATTTAAAAAATCATTAATTTTATTTCTCTGATTTGGCATCAGAAAAGCTCTCTGTTTTGTTTTGAGATATTCTCTTGCAAAAAGAACGAGTCTAACACGTCTGCGCTGTTTTTCGCGCCATAATTCTTCACCAGGGATATTATCTACCTGATTCCAAATCGCTTGGTTATCCGTCTCTGTTCTCCAGCTGAACGGCAAATATCTATCATAAAGCTCTTCAAACTCACGGGCAATCCATGTATGGGTATGAATCCCGTTAGTAATTCCTCTGATAGGCACTTCTTCAACAGGGAAACATTTCCATATCTTATGCCACATATCTCTGGAAACACTGCCATGGAGCTGACTTACACCATTATGATAAGAAGTCATTTTTAGACCTAGCACAGTCATAGAAAAGCTTTCATTGGGATTATATCCCTGCATCTGACCAAGACCTAAAAATTCTTCCCAATTTAAGCCGATTGACTCAGCATAGTGTTTCATATAACTGCCCATTCTGTCTAAATGGAATGCTTCGTTTCCGGCAGGAACAGGAGTATGAGTTGTAAATACTGAACTGCCTTTTGTAATCTGTTTGGCAGTCATGAAGTCCATATTATATTTTTTCATGAACATAGATGTTCTTTCAAGCAAAGCAAAAGCAGCATGGCCTTCGTTAATATGTATAACTTCAGGATTTACTCCAATTGCTGCCAGAGCTCTCATTCCACCAACGCCTAACAATATTTCCTGTTGAATACGGGTATCACGAGTACCTCCATAAAGCTGATTTGTGATTTCTCTATATTCCTCAATTCCATTCAAATCGATATTAGTATCCAGCATAAATAGAGTAACATTACCAACATCTAAGCACCATATTTGCGCAAAAGCTTTACCATAAGGCATATCAACATCAATGATGATTGGCTCATCGTTGTCGTGTTTCATCAAGACAAGCGGCAGAGAGTAGAAATCATTATAATTATATAGCTCATTTTGCCAGCCGTTTTGAGTAAGATGTTGTCTGAAATATCCCTGCTGATAAAGTAAACCAACACCAACTAATGGAATGCCCAGGTCTGATGCAGATTTGAGATGGTCACCTGCTAAAACGCCAAGACCACCTGAATAATTAGGGAAACTTTCATTGATTCCATATTCCGGACTGAAGTAGGCAACTTTCCCTTGTCGGTATATCTCATTTCTATGGAACCATTTTTTACCGGAGATATAATTTTGGAATTCTACATAAACACTGTCTAAAAATCTTACAAAATCGTCTTGCTCTGCGAGAGCTTTCAGTTCGTCCTGAGATAGCCGATTAATAAGCATAACCGGATTGTGGTGCACATCTTTCCAGATTTGGCGATTCATCCTTTGAAAGAGTTCTCGCGCTTCAGAATTCCAGCACCACCAGTAGTTATATGCGATTTCTTTCAATTTTGAAATTTTCTCAGGCAGTTTAGCTGTCACCACAAAGCTATGAACAGGTTTCATCAAAATTCTCCGGTATTTATTTATACAAATTTTGTATCTTCAATCTTATTATCAATATAAAAGTAATGCTATGGAAACACATATTTATAACTCCAAAAGAAACAAAAATGAAGCTATCATGCAAGCCGTAAAACACTTAAAAAACAAAGAAGCAATAGTATTTCCCACCGAAACCGTCTATGGTATCGGAGCATGTATTTTTGACGTGAGAGCTGTAGAAAAAGTGTTCCAAATTAAAAACAGACCATTAGATAAACCAATGGCGGCTCATATCTCTTCAATGGATCAAGTCACAATTTTATCTAGCAATATTCCGGATATTTTTTATCAGTTAGCAGAGAAATATTTACCGGGACCTCTTTCATTAATTATCCCTAAAAATGACAAAATTTCTGATGTTGTAACTGCAGGATTTAAAACCATAGGTATCAGATTCCCTTCTAATGAAATATGTTTGGAAATAATTTCAGAGTATGGTACTCCACTTGCTGCAACATCTGCAAATATTTCTGGCAGTAAATCCCCTCAGTCTGCTGATGACGCAATCAATCATCTTATAGGTATGGTTCCTTGCGTAATAGACGATGGAGAAACTCAATACAAAAAAGACTCCACCGTCCTCGATATTAGTAGTTCTAAGCCTAGGCTTCTTCGAGAAGGAGCGATTACTAAAAGTGAACTTGAGATATTTCTGAAGTGTAAACTTTAGGTACATATAATAAGACAGAATTTGGATTATTTAAGTAGGTTTTTACGTTTTTTTATCATATATTTAGCGACTATTGATAATATATGACTTCAAAGGATGAAAGAAGTAGAACTTACGGTATTGAACAGAGCCGGCCTGCATACTCGTCCGGCAGCTTCGCTGGTTAAACTATCTGCAAAATATAAATGCGACTTACAACTTGTGAGAGATGGCTTCCCGATAAATGCTAAAAGCATTATTGGAGTAATGACTTTGGCTGCAGAGCAAGGATGCAAATTAATTTTAAAAGCAGATGGCAATGATGAAGATGAAGCTATTAATGAAATTTCCAAATTCTTTGAATCCGGATTTGGTGAAATTTAAATGGTAGTTTAAAGTGATTGATAATCTCAATTTGAATGCTCCTTCTGTGCAAAGATACAGTTCGAGCAAAACAGTACAAAAAATCTACAAAGGCATCCCTTCCTCCTCAGGTATAATGATTGGAAGGGCTGTTGTTTTACAGCCTGAAAGCCTTATCATCCCGGAACATACCTTAGAACCAAACCAGATTGAAAGTGAAATAGAACGTTTCCAACAAGCTGTTGAAGCATACAAAAATGATCTTAATAAAGTTGCATTCAATGTAAAGTCAGACGAAGCAAATCTTTCAGCAATTATAGAATCTAATGTTTTGATGTTGGAAGATCCTACATTAACAGTACCAATTGAAAACAAAATTAAAGATGGATTTCCAGCAGAAAGCTCAATTGTTGCTGCGATTGATAAACTCAAATCTTTTTTCAAGACAACGAAAGATGATATCCTAAGAGAACGAATCTTTGAATTAGATAACATCAAAAAAGGTTTATTGGCAACACTTCGCCATCAATGTATCTACTATGCTGTTGCTAAAGATGCAATTGTTATAGCTAAATCGTTGACTCCAACTGATGTAATCAATTTTAAAGATGCCGGAGTGAAAGCAATAGTAACAGAAATTGGAGGCATTGCTTCTCATTCTTCTATTTTGGCAAGAAGCTTTGAATTACCTGAAGTAATAGGTGTCCAGAATGTAACTGATACTATCCGAGAGGGAGATACTGTTATAGTCGATGGCTATACCGGACAAGTAATCGTTAACCCGACCGGTAGAATATTAGAAGCATTTCAAAGAAAGAAATCTGCTGAAGAAGAACACAAACGCGAACTAGGTGAAATTGTCAACCTTCATGCTGAAACATTAGATGGCAGGAAATGCCATATTTATGCGAATGTGGATCTCATAGAAGAAGCCAGATCTGCTTTTATGTGGGGTGCTGAAGGTATTGGGTTATTTCGCTCAGAATCTTTAATCGTAAGTTTAGGTTATTTCCCAACTGAAGTAGAACAGCTCAAATTTTATAGACAGCTTTCTGATACGGCATACCCAAAGCATATTACGATTCGTGCTTTTGATGTCGGTTCTGATAAATGGGCTGAAGGATTGCCCACCAGAGAAGACAACCCTGCTTTGGGCTATAGGGGAATCAGGTTCTTACTTTCAAGAAAAGATCTTTTTAAAACTCAAATCAGAGCAATTCTTAGAGCTTCAAATAATAAAAATGTAAGATTTATGCTTCCAATGATAGCTTCCGTGCAGGAATTAAAAGCTGCAATCAAGCTTCTTGATGAAGTAAAAGCTGACTTGGATATAAATGATATTTCCTATGACAGAAATATGCCTGTAGGAATTATGATTGAAACACCTGCTGCAGTTATGCTCGCAGATGATCTGGCTAAATATTCTGATTTCTTCAGTATCGGCACAAATGACCTTACACAGTATACTGTAGCTGCAGACAGAACAAATGATCTGGTGTCTAATGTTTTCGATACATTTAATCCTGCTGTTATAAGATTGATAAAACTAGCCATAGATGCAGCTAAAAAGAATAATATACCAATTGGCCTATGTGGGGAATTTGCTGGTCACTCTGCTTCTACAGCACTACTTATAGGTATGGGCATGGATGAACTATCTGTTGCTCCACCTATTCTTCTTGAAACTAAAAGCAGAATTCGAAGCATTACTCACAAAGATGCTCAGGACTTGGCTGAAGATGTGTTATTGTGCTCAACTAGTGCTGAAATTACAGAAAGGCTTGATAAAGCTAATTTAGAGTAGTCGATTCTCTACATATTTACTTTGATACTTTTTATTATACACGTATCGGCACAATCTTAAACCGTAAAAACAAACCTGTTTTACATACTTAACACTCACCTAAGTTTAGATACTAACATAGAAAAATAGAGAATATTTCAGCATACCTCAAGCTTTTGCATCCACTTTAACGCCTTTTGGGGTGCCTAATTGAGAAGGATCTGCCTTAGGTTCAAAATTTGTGCCCGGAAGTGGTGCCGGTTTCAAGGTGTCAAATTTCTTTGAGGCTGCAACTGAGATTTCCAGTTTATCTTCCTGTTTGTTATTTAAAGCAGAAATTTCTTTTTCTACATTATCTGACTTTTTCATAGTAGCAGCTTTTTCAGTTTCTCTTACCTGATATGAAGCTTCCGTTGAATTAATACTAGTCATCATGGTGATTTCTCCTAATATGTTGTCAAATAAATAACATATATATATTGAGACGGAGTAAAAATTGGAAAAATTGTATGAAGTTGGAAATTTTATGAGAGTAAGTTAACGCTGAAGGGAAAGCAATAAATTAAACAAAAAAGCTCTCTGAGAATAACGGTCAGAGAGCTTTTTGATAAATTATTCGATTTTCTATTTGATTATAATCAATTTTCTTCTTTCCATATATGTCGGGGTCTTAAGTGAAATAAAGTATTGACCCGAACCTAATTTGGATATGTCTCTTGTTATCTTCATGTCTCTGACTTCAGAAATATTTTCAGAGAATAATGTAGCTACAGTTTCTCCAAGTAGATTGGTAACAGTTATTTCAGTTTGACCTTTCTCTGCTAAAGAAAAATCAATTTCTATTTGATTGATCGCCGGGTTAGGAGAGAGGCTTGCGATTTTAATATCCCCTGTAGGATTAAATAATCTTGTGCCACCTTGCTCGCAAAGTTCAAGTAATTTGAAATTACCATCTGCAAAATCACTCTCAAAGAACATCGGTTTCTGATTTAAATCAAACCATTTGAAGTCAGTAATTTTTATCCTGGTTTCTTTGACTTTACCGAGCATTGCTACCATAGGTATAGAAGCAAGTGTACTATTATTTTCATCAATATTCTGTTTAATAGTTATAAAGGTAGAATCACCTTCGTATTTCACATCTTCTAAGTTGCTTATGATACCTAGAATACTAGTTTCAAACTTCAAAGTACATTCAAATGAGCCTACAACTTCTGAAAGTCGTTCAGTGCTGCTATTATTCAATTCAAGTCTGATATTAACATTTTCACCCACTTTTGCAGAATCAATCGAAGCACTAACTTTTGCTCCAACACCGGCACCATATAGTTTTACTCTAATTGTTTCTCCGACTCCGTTGTAATGAACTGTGGCAAATGCGCTTGATCTGCCTACTACAGTGGGAGTATAGCGGAGTAAAAATTCATGAGTTTGTCCGGCTGCCAATGTGAATGGTGCGAAATCTAATACTTCAAAGTGTTCTTTAGTGTAGCCATCAAATGTAAAATCAGTAATTTGTACATCTCTGTCAGAAGTATTTTTAATAAGATTACTTAAAGTATCTTTGTTCGAAAATACCTGAATAGTACCGAAATCAACAATATTAGAAACTAAATTTATATCGCTGGCGATGCCTTCTCCTTTTATTACACTGGAATATTCTTTGTCTCCCATTGTGACGCGTACATTTGCATAGAACATTCCAACACTCTGAGGCTCAAAATTGATAGATAAACTCTGGCTATCTCCAGGTTTTAAAGTTCTGGAACTACTGTATGCACCTACTTTAAATACTCTTGCAGAATCATGACCTATTGCTACATCGTTAATTTGACAAGGTAAAGAACCAGTGTTTAAAATAAAATTGTTGAAAGTAGAATCTCTTTCTTTACCAACTACAACTTTCCCTATATCAAGATCTTTAACTATTATTGTTGGAGTTGCTATTGTGAAAATAGAATTAGACGCGTCAGTAATTATATCATCTGTGTCGAAATCTTCTACTTTTACAACCCATAAACCGGTGTCAGAATTAGATCCTTTAACATCTCCATCGTTTGAGTTAGTTTGCCCGGTAATGATAAAATCGCCATCAGCGGCCTCTATTATTGAGTACGCCTCGTCTTTTTTACTACCACCTAGACAGTGTCCCCAGGCAAAAGATTTATTTTTAGATAGTTTAGTTAACCATATATCAGTGGAACCATGTTGACCAGTTATATCACCATCATCTGATTGTGTGTTACCGACTAAAACAAAATCTCCTTTTTTAGTCATTATTATTGAAGAAGGAATATCATCTTTTGTGCCACCATAAAGTTTACTTTTGCTTTTTATAGTACCACCCGGATAAAATTCTACAAGCCAATAATATTTTTGAACTCCTTCGATTCTAGGTGCAGTTTGTTCGTTTGAACATAATACTAAGAAGTTTCCTCCTTCTTTTTTGACTGCAGATATTGCATTCTGACTGTATGGAGCATCTATTATTTTGAGCCATTGTTGATTGCCATTGCCATCAACTTTTCTCACTATTCCGCTTTCAGTCGATCCTAAATAAGGATCATTATTTATCGTATTACCTAAAAGAAGAAAAGAGTTGTCTTCTAAGTCAAGAAGAGAATTTGCATAACTTTCCTGTCCTTTATCATAAATGTTCTGCCATACGATTGATGCATTAGAATCAATTTTAAATGTCCATATAGAAGGATAGTTAGTTGATTTGCCCTTTACGGATCCATTCTTAGACTTTGTAGTAGCTGAAATAATATAACCACCATCACCTGTAGCTATAATATCATTACCTTGATCTTCACTCGTTCCACCATAGAATTTGTGCCAGAGAGGTATACCATATTTGTCGAGCTTCATCACAAATATATCTTCAAATTCACCAGTTCTACCATAGAAATCCAAATCCTTGGAATCTGTTGTTCCAACTATAATAAATCCATCATCATTTGTTTGTTTTATTGAATTTGCAGTTTCATTCCCGGAGCCACCGAAGCTTCTTTTCCAGAGAATATTACCGGCGGAATCTAATTTCATAATGTAGGCATCATATTTTTCATATCCGTTATAATCAGGAACTGATTTAAAAATTGTTCTACCTACAATAACATAACCATTGTCTTTGGTTTTAATAATTTTATTTCCGGCCAATAATCTGTCCTGTCCAAAAGATTTTTCCCATTTTATTTTAGGTTGCTTCTGCGGAGTTTTCATACTTACTTGCACAAGACAATTAGTAGAAGCCGGCCCTTGGATTTTTTTCCATTTAGCCTTCATACCGGTGGCATTAGTAATCAGTTCTTCCCAATTTGTACCATTATCTCTGCTGATTGCAATATTTACTTTGTCAGAAGGTAAAGCTCCTTCCCATGAAATTGTTGTGTCAATTCCTAATGCAAACAATTCACCACCATTAGGCGATACTACTTTTAGACTCTTAGATTTGGAGAAAGAGTCCCAATCTCCTGCTCTACAGAAGAAGTTCCTTTGACAAAAACTATGTTCGAATGTGAATTTTGCAACTTTATATTTATCATCACTAGAATTATAAGTGACATCAAGCGTGATTTGTTGACCCTTTGGTAACACAAAATGATTTGGACGTATGCTGAAGCTTGGATCGTTGCACGATACATTATTGATATTAAAATCAGCGCCCATAGCTGTTACAGTAATTTGTTTCGTAACAGAGTTACCTGCTGAGATTTTTCCAAATTCAAGTTCATTAGGCATGATATCAAGTGCTGTTATGCCTTGTTCAGGTAAATCATAATAGACAATATCTTTACTTAAAATTTCAGGACAAAGAATTTCTACTTCTCTTAGCTCTTTTTCGCAGGATGTGTAGCTTTCCCATTCTATAGTGCATGGATCTCCGATTTGAGTATATTCGAAAATCTGTCTATAAACATCTGCAGCCAGATTCGGATTATTTATATTTTCAAACCACAAACCACCTGTTCTTTGAGAAATATCTTTCAATATTGGAGGACATTCCGGGCTAATAGCAACACAAAAGACAGTAGCATTTATTTCGTTTGCTTTCTCAACTATTTCATCTGCATCGCCTGTACCGTTACCATCAGTGATTAGTAGCATAACTCTCTTGCGAATTGCATGTTCCAGGGCAGGAAGACCTGCCGCATTTCCTGAAAGGAAGGCAGCATCAAAATTTGTTTGACCAGAGGCTCCCTGAAAGTTTAGCTTACTAAGTAATTTATATTTTTCCTGTGTAAATGACTGCAGGTATTCACTATTGCTTCCAAAAGCCGTTATTGCACATTCAGAATTTTCAAAAGGAAGTACTTCAAGCCAGGCTCTTGCAGCATCTGCTGCTAAATCTAAATATCTGCCTCCCATTGAGCCACTAACGTCAATTGCTAATAAACTGGATAGGGGTACTGTTTTGGAAGTATCAGCGCAATTAACATCTAATACTTTTCTTTGTGATCCATTTTCATAAATAATAAAATGGGTTTTATCTAAATAAAAAAGTTGATTTTTCTCTTTATTTTTTGCGTAAAACTTTGCTTTCATCGTTGGAAAATCAGAAGTATCTAAATCAAATACGTCCAGAGACTGTGCTGAAGCAAAAGAATAACTCAAAATAAAACAGATAAAAATAAAAATTCTCATCATTTTCGCGCCATAAAATATAAATAATGTAATGTTGTAATTATTATAATATAAAATTAGGCAATTTGCAGACCACTTCAAAATACGATATTACAATTTGCTATAATGTTTATTTTATATGTAAAGTTCAATAGCAAAAGATTAATATTTTAGAATGAAAGAGTGTGATGCAAAAATTTCTTAACTTTGCTGAGTCTAATAATTATTCAGAAGAAAAAGTGAATTAAAATGAAAATAGTAGTAATTACTTGCTGTCTTCTATTTAGTGGCATGCTTCAGCTTTGTGCTAGTGAGACTATACAAGAAAAATACAAAGATGTCTTTGACAAAATCTATGCTAAAGCTCATGCTGACTCTTCTGTATGGGATAGAATGGCATATATCTGTGATACTTACGGTCCAAGAATAAACGGCTCCGAGGGACTTGATCGAGCTATAGAAAAATGTGTAGAACTCTTGCTAAAAGATGGTTTTACTAATGTCAGAAAAGAGCCAATTTCTGTTCCACGTTGGGATAGAGGAGAAGAAACTTTAACATTGATTCAGCCTCATAAAAGAAAGCTTAATCTATTGAGTTTAGGTGGCTCTGTGCCGACTCCTGAAGGCGGAATAGAATCAGAAGTATTTGTTGTGCATGACTGGAGTGAATTAGCCCCTAATGCTAATAAAATCAAGAATAAAATTGTAGTATTTGATGTTGATTTTAAAGATTATTCCCAGCATGTTAAATATAGAGTTTTTGCAGCAGACAGCGCATCTAAATTTGGAGCTGTTGCTGCACTTGTACGTTCAGTTAGTCCATATGGCTTTCAACTGCCACATACAGGTATAATGCGTTATAACGACGAAGTTCCCAAAATTCCTCTTGCTGCAATTACAAAAGAAGAATCAATGATGTTTTCCAGAATTCAGACAAGAGGTGACAAAGCTGTTGTGCATCTTGAAATGAATTGTAAAACTCTTGAAGATTATGATACATTCAATGCTATGGGCGAACTAAAAGGCAAAAAATATCCTGAATCTATAATAGCTGTCGGTGGGCATATCGATTCCTGGGATATTGGCACTTGCGCTCAAGACGATATCGGGCCTTTACTTACTACATGGTATGCAACTAAGCTTCTAAAAGAACTCAACTTAATTCCAAATCATACTGTTCGTGTTGTGCTTTGGGGTGCTGAAGAAACCGGTGGGCAAGGCGGACAGCAATATGCTGAAAAACATAAAGACGAACCTCACGTATTAATGTTAGAATCTGATGGTGGCGTGTTTAATCCAAATCGTTTTGGTTTTTCAGGGCCCGACTCGATGAGAACAAAACTTACTTCTCTTATACCTTTCTATGAAAAAATTGCAGGCAAGTTCGAAATAATGGAACACGGAGGCGGTACGGATATTAGACCAATGATGGAATTAGGAATACCGGGTATTGGAGTATGGGCAGAAAACGGCAATCTATACTTTAGAGAGCATCACTCGCCTTCAGATACTCCTGACAAAATTGATCCTAAAATAATGAATGATTGCATTGCTAACCTGGCATTTACCATCTATGTTTATAGTATGGAATTTGAAGGTACTCAAATCAAAAAATAGAATAATAGCACATTGTTTACATAAAAAAACGGAAGCTTTTTCTACTAAGAGCTTCCGTTTTTTTTGATTTTAATATAATCTATTTGATTATAACATACCAACTTCTTTAAGGCAAGCTTTGATTCTGTCTACAGTATCTTGAGGATTGTTATCCAAGCCCATAGAGAATCTAACTAAGCCCGGAGTCATGCCCATTTCGTCTTGTTCTTCTTGTGGAATTTCAGAAGAAGTAGAGCTACCCGGAGCAGAGAATAAAGTTTTGTAGAAACCAAGAGAAACAGCAAAGTAACCAATTTTAGCATCCTGCATTTTCATTAGCAATGAGTTTGCAGTTTCAGCTGTTTTACAGTCAATAGTGATCATTCCACTGTAGCCATATTCAGGATTAATCATAGATTTGATTAATTCATGTTGCGGGTGAGAAGGAAGACCAGGGTAGAATACTTTGATACCTGCTTTTTCTAATTCAGAAGCAACATGCATAGCGTTAGCACTGTGTTGTTTCATTCTGATGTGCAATGTTCTTAAGTTTTTCAATATAGAAGTAGAACGCAATGGATCAATAACCGGACCTAAAAGCATAGCAGCGCCGTCAATTACGCTCTTCATGCTAAGAATAAAGTCGTGATCACCACAAACAGCACCTGCAGTAGCATCGTTAGTACCATTGATGTATTTTGTCATTGAATAAACTACAACGTGAGCACCTAATTCTTTAGGGCTAACAACCATTGGAGAAAAAGTATTATCGACAACTAAAGTACAGCCATGTTTATCAGCCATTTCGCGAAGTTTTGGAATGTCAGCTATTTCAAGCAAAGGATTGCTGATAGTTTCGCAATAGATTACTTTTGTGTTTTCAGTAATAGCAGCTTCAACAGATGCTAAATCAGTAATATTTACAAAAGTTGTATTGATGTTATAGCCAGGAGCAAAATTTTTCAAGAATGCATAAGTACCACCATATATTGTTCTTGAAGAAACAATGTGGTCACCGGCTTTACAAAGTTGCATCAAGCAAGAAGTAATTGCACCCATACCGCTGCCCATTACCTGAGCGTCTTCAGTATTTTCAATTTTTGCCAAAGCAGCTGACAAAAACATATTAGTTGGGTTTAAGTGACGGGAATAAAGGAAGCAGCCTTCTACTTCTTCACTGAAAAGTTGTTGCATTTTTTCAGTTGTCATGAAAGTAAAAGTTGCTGAATCAGTAATTGAAGGGTTAACACCACCGAATTCACCAAAAACCTGGTAATCTTGCAATCTCATAGCAGGATCTTTATGCATAATTTTCTCCTCTAAAACGAAATATTTATAAATAATATATCTTTTCAAAAAGTATGAGCAAAATTGCTAAAAATACGGCTATAAAACAAGACCAAAGAAAATATTTTTATACTATAATACGTTTATTACAAAATTTTATATTATTTAAACTTAAAAACTGCAAGTCATTAAATAAAGTCTGTTCCCAATCCTTCCCAGAGCTTCATATCTGTCATTAAACCTGTTATATCGTGGTGAGCTAAGGTAATCCATCATCTTGCCTGCATACTGAGTACCTGAATCAAGATCTCTAACAATCATAGAACTACTGGTACTGTAAGCCAAAGTTTGAGTTCCCGGTTTATAAGCATAAGTTGCAGTGGAGGAGAGTTGCATAGGAATAGTAACTTTTTTTCCGCTGATTCCCAAAAAGCAGTCAAAAGATCCGCAACCAACATAGATCACTTCTTCACCATCATAAGTAAAATGCGGTGTACCAACTTCAAGTCCTGCGTTATAATCCGTACCATTAAGTACAACCAGCATCTCATCATATTTTTTTGCATTATATGTAATCATCGGTTCAGTAGGGTGGATGTCAAGATTTGACACCTGATCATAATCCTGACCGTAAATTAAATCTCTATATCTGTCAGAAATGATAATTCCGGTTGATTTGCCGGAAGATTTACCTGCTAAAAATCCTGCAACATCACCACGTAAGTTTATTTTTACATCACTTATCGATTTATAAGTTTCGGATATCTCTTCTTCACCGCGATAAATAGACCAGTCATAACCATTTTTTGCAGCGTATAAAATTTGTCCATTCATCCAGAAACCAAAAGGTTTAATAACGTCATAGGTTTCTACTTCATTACCATTTACAAAGAGTTTCTGCTGGCCTCCAAGCTGTCTCAGATACGCGAGCCTGAATCCTCTGTGTCCTACATAGAGTTTGCCAATCCGGTCACTCATCTCAAACTTCATACCACCGCATAAAATAACTTCACTTCCACTTTCGAAATAGCTATAAGCCATAACTTCAGAATCGGGACTGAATACAATTTCTCCGGCTTCAGTGGCTGCTAAATCTATAATACTATCTTGAGTTATAAGCTTCCAGTCACCTCCAAACTCAGCAAAAAATCCATATTTATTTCCATCCGGAGAAAAAACGGGTCTTGTGAAACTCTCATAAACGTCAGTTTCTACCCCGTCAATAGTTAGCCTGTATCTTTCCGGAAACGGTGCAGTGACAGCCCACCAGTGATAAGTGGTGTCCATTCCGAATTCTACCAAATCTTCAGCGCCATTCAATAGCATATAGTCTTTACAATTATCTGAAAAAAGTGTGTAACTAAAACTGAAGAAGACTGTCAATATAAATATGATTTTGCAGTGCGATGTAAATAATTTTTCACTCATATCAATAAAATATTTGTTTATTTGAAAATAATTTCTAATTTAGGTATAGCTCATAAGCTATCATATAATATAAGTTATACAAAAAGGAGGACGTATGCAAATTGCTACAGATTAGATCTGTAAACTATTACTTTTGGGGCATCTATGAAAAACACAAAATCTTTGTTGTGCATGATTCTTTATTGTGCATTTTGTATTACTATGTTTAATACACCGACCTCAGCACAGACGTTCGATATCTTGAATGTTGAAACAAAAAATTATCCACAGGTTGAAGCTTATTACTTAGTCAAAGATAAAAATGGCGCAGTAAATCCTTCTCTTAGTCTCAATGAATTTGAAGTTACATTGAATGGCAAAAATATTTCAAGCGATGCTACTGCTAATTTGCAGAAGGATTGCAAAGTTGAAGATTATGCAACTCCGTTTGCTTGTGCTTTGCTTTTAGATTGTTCCCGTTCAATGGAAGATGAAGTTGAATATGGAGTAAGACGCTTCGATTGGCTAAAAGATGGAGTGCTTGCTTTTGTTGATTCACTTCGAATGAACGAAAAATCTCAAATGAAAGTTGTTCCTTTTTCTACTGATGAAAGGACTTCCTCTCCTTGGTATAACAATAAAACACAAGTTCGCGAATGGATTGATAAAAATCTAAAGGATCCTAATGGTGCCACTGATTTTAATGATGCATTTCTGCAGTCCAGCAGCCCTGATAAAATGGGAGCAGTCAAATACCTTCAGCAGGTAGATCCTGAATTACCAAAATTTATTGTGATGATAACAGATGGTATTTTCGAAGGTCCTGATCATTTTAAATATGATGAGATTATTGATTCTTGTAATGCTCATGGTATAATATTTTATTGTATCTCTGTGCAAACTACTGTTGATTCAGGTATAAATTATCTAGCTTTTGATACAAAAGGTGAAAGTTACGTAGCTAATAATAAAAATGATATCTCTTATTTTCTTGATAAAATTTTACATAAAATAGAAATTACTAATGTTTGTAAGTTTATCTATAATAATCCATATATCTGTGAAGGAGACTCTAAACAGCAGAAATTGGAAGTATTATGTAAATATTATTCAATAACAGATACTTACGATTATATGTTAGGCGACGAAGCTGTTGCTACTGCTGAAGTTTCTGATAATAAACTTTTCTTTGGTTCAATTAGCCAAGGCAAAAACTCTAACAAATTCCAAATTACAGCAAATAAAACAAGTTTCAAAATCACTGATTATGCAATTAGTGGGGATGATGATAAAACTAGATTTTCAATTAGCCCTGCTCCTCCTTTTACAGTTAGTGCTTCTACTCCAACTGAAGTTACAGTCACTTATTTAAAAGACCCTGCAGATGCTTCTGCGAAATATGAGTTGACTTTTGTAAGTGAACCTTGTGATATTCCGGTAGTAGAATTAATAGCACCTTGCTATGGTAAAACAATGCTTACTGTAGACATGGGAGATGCTCCTGTAGGTGCTGCAACATCTTTTAATCAGAACTGTGTACTTGAAAATACAACTCCTGAACCAATTACCGGTAATTTGATTATAGAAGGTACAGATGCTGCTGACTTTACAATTACTGCAGGTGGTGGAGCATTTACACTTTACCCGACTGAATGTTTAAATATTAGCTTAGAAGTAAATCCTTCAACTGCAGGAACTAAAACAGCAGAGTTGAACTATCAGATAACTAATGCAGATTATTGTGGTAATGCAAAAACTTCAGTAACAGCAAATGCAGTTGCTACAGATTTTCCTATTAATGCAGTAAATATTGCACTTACTAGAGTTGATGCTTCAAGAACTGTTACACATACTATCAAAAATAACAGAACAAGCGAAGCTAATATTACAAGCATGACTTTAGAAAATAATTCTGATATCTTTACTTTAGTTACTCCATTTACAGGCAAATTAGCAGCTGGTGCAAGTACTGATATTGAAATCAAATTTACACCTAAAGCAGAAGGTACTCAGGAATGTGATTTGGTTTTGGAAGTTGAAGATTTAGATAATTCTGTTTCTACAAAAGTTACAGGTATTGGCGGTTTACCTACAATATCAACTCAGGGAGCTAGCTTTGGTTCTTTGAAAGCAGGGCTGTCTTCTTCTCCTATTGGTATTATCATTGAAAACACTTCATCTTATATGAAAATGCATATTAAAGAAATCAAGTTTGCTACTGCAACTAATGATTTCGAATTTGATACAGGTGCAAAATTAACAGACATCACAATTGATGAATCTTCTTCTATAAATATTCCTGTCATTTTTACTCCAACAAAAGGCGGTTTAATTACAGCTGATATTGAAGTGATTAATGATGCAGTAAAAGGTGAAGAGCCAGTTACATATAAAACTACAATAGTAAAAGTAGAAGGCGAAGGGCTTGCTTTGGAAGTTAATCCGGGCAGCTTAAATTATGGTGAAATTCTTTCTTGTGATACAAAAGAGTTATCTGTTACTATACCAAATAACTCATCGTCTGAAATGACTGTTAAGGTTACAATCACAGGTAATAATCCATCTGATTTTGATGTAGAAAAAACGGATTATACTATTCCTGCTAACTCATCTGATGCACTTAAAGTATACTTTACTCCCGGATCAGATGGTACGTTTGATGCAGAATTAAATATAGAAACTAACAGTGGTTTTGCGATAGTAACTCTGGGCGGAACAGCCATCAGTGCCGTTGTTAGTACTGATTTCAAAATAGGTAATAAGGATTTGGAAATTGTAAAAGTTCCGATTTTGTCAGGTTTAAATTCACTAAATTTTGAAATTGAAACCGGACTTCCTGCAAACTTGGAAACGCTTCCGTCAACTGTGATTTATACTTTAAATTTAGATAATTCTAATACAATGCGATATACTCCAGGTTCTTTTGTTACTGCTTCAGGTTGGAGCCTTGTAGAAGAAAATACAAGTATGGAAGATAATGGCGTTATTAAAATTACTGTTGAACCTCAAGCCGGTGCAGTAAAATCAGCTAGGCATAGTCTTGCTTTCAAAGGATATGTTGGTGATACAGATTCTTTGAATATTAAACTTGATGCTGAATATCCAGGCATGAGTTGTTTGGATTCAGAAGGTGATTTACTGCCAGTTCAGCTAATCAGCTGTTTTGTGGAAGGTAATCTTATCAATATAAGTGAATTCCAGATGGGTGATTTGCTTGTAAAAGGTAATCCTGCTAATGAGACTTCTACAATTGATTATAGTGTAGCTTATGAAACTTATGTTGAAGTATACATCTATGATTCAATGGGTAAAAAAGTTGCTACTCTTAGAGATGGCATCACATCTGAAGGTGATTACTCTGATAAAGTTCCTTACGAACTTTTAGAATCAGGAGTTTATAATATCACAATGAGAGCAGGTTTGTACCAGACAACAACAAGACTAGCAGTAGTTAAATAGCAAATCCTAAAAAAAGGTTTACAAGGGGGCTTTGAAATGAGTCCCCTTTTTTTTATCTTGCCATAGACTTATTTATAAGTTTAAGTAAATCATTGTTTAGTTTATACTAATTTCCTTTTATATATTTGGAGAAATCACCATGATTCAACAAATTCGTGAGTATCTTGGAGCAGATGCGGAAAACCTATTAGGGTTTGATAATCCGAAAATCAAAAAAGAACAGCTCCACTTGCCTTCACCTTCTTTTGTTGACGATATCTTAATAAATTCTGATAGAAACAACAGAGTATTAGGTAACTTGGAATGGATATTCAACCATGGTAGATTAGGCGGCACAGGTTATATGTCTATCTTACCTGTGGATCAAGGTATCGAACACTCTGCCGGTGCTAGCTTTGCAAAAAATCCGGCTTATTTCGATCCTGAAAACATCATCAAATTAGCTATCGAAGGTGGATGTAACGCAGTTGCTTCTACTTTTGGTGTGCTTGGTATTATGTCTAGAAAATATGCACACAAAATTCCTTTTATTGTTAAAGTGAACCATAACGAACTCCTTACTTATCCTAATACCTTTGATCAAATCATGTTTGGTAGAGTTGAGCAAGCTTATGATATGGGGGCTGCTGCGATTGGAGCTACTATCTATTTTGGTTCTGAAAACTCTGACCGTCAGATTATTGAAGTATCTGAAGCATTCCATTTGGCTCACGAATTGGGTATGGGTACGGTTCTTTGGTGCTATTTAAGAAATAACGAATTTAATAAAGATAAAGATTACCATGTTTCAACTGACTTAACTGCTCAGGCAAATCATTTGGGTGTTACTATCGAAGCTGATATTATCAAACAAAAAATGCCTGAATGCAATGGTGGCTTTAAAGCTATGAATATGGGCAGTTCAAGCTATGGTAAAATTGATGAAAGAGTTTATACTGAACTTACTTCTGATCATCCGATTGATTTGACTCGTTACCAGGTAGCTAACTGCTATATGGGCAGAGCCGGTCTTATTAATAGTGGAGGGGCTTCAGGAAGCAATGACTTCGGACAAGCAGTAACAACTGCCGTTATCAACAAACGTGCGGGCG
This sequence comes from Kapaibacterium sp. (SeqCode), assembly GCA_965140345.1. Lineage (GTDB taxonomy): Bacteria > Bacteroidota > Ignavibacteria > Kapaibacteriales > UBA2268 > JBFHIJ01. The sequence goes on along the minus strand of OZ223200.1, from coordinate 236,838 downwards.
GTATGGGACTTATCTCAGGTAGAAAAGCTTTCCAAAGACCAATGGAAGACGGTGTTAAACTCCTTAATACAATCCAGGATGTTTATCTTTGTAATGATGTAACTATTGCATAGTTATTAATCAAGATATTTCAGTTTAGGGCCTTTCAATTTGTATTGAGAGGCTTTTTTTATGTTGAAATAATGAATAAATGTAGACTTTGTGAGCTTATTTCTAAGTATTTTTTTGTAAGTTTGCTTACTTTGCTAATTATACATAAAGCTTAATATCTACAATGAATAAAAACGTTAAAAAGTCGATACAGTACCTGATTTCTTTTGTCATTATGGTAGTTGCTATCTGGTGGGCTGTTAAAGACATAGAATTTAAAAAAGTATATAATATATTACAAAATATAAATTATTTATGGGCTGTTTTGCCGCTCCCAATCATTCTGCTCTCCCACTGGATTAGAGCGATTAGATGGAAGACTATGCTTAGGCCTATTTTTGAACCTAAATCAGTCTATAATCTTTTTAAAGCTGTGATGATCGGTTATGGAGTTAATAGTGTTCTACCCAGATCAGGAGAGTTTATAAGGCCTTATGTCGTTGCAAAGAATGAGAATGTATCTTATACATCTCTTTTTGCTACTATCATTATGGAAAGAATTATAGATGTTTTTACTTTGCTGGGATTATTTGCAGTATCTTTCTTTGTTTTTTCTGATACCATTGTTAAAATATTGCCTGAAGAGTTAGACGAAAAAAATATTGCATTGATATCAGGACTTGTTATTATAGCGATGGTTTCAAGCTTTTATAAACCACTTGTAGATAAAATACTTGAATGGATTATAAAGCCATTTTCAGAGAAACTATATATCAAAATATCTGATTTGTTTGTTAAATTCAGATCCGGTTTTGCTATCATTAAACGTCCGTCTCAATATTTCAGATTAATTGTTGAGTCTGCTTTAATTTGGTTCTGCTATGCACTTCCTTTATATATTACATTTTATTGTTTTGATTTTGTCAACCTATACGGTCTTGGGCTTAGCGATGCTTTGATCTTACTGATAGGTTCAGGGATAGCTATTTCTTTAGCTCCAACTCCCGGAGGCATTGGAATATATCATGGCGTTATTGCCAAATCTTTGGAACTGTTATATGGAATTCCATATGAGATTGGATTTGCTTATGCAACCCTAAATCATGCATTAAGCTTTTTCCTTCAGTTAATTGTAGGGCTTATTTTCTTATCGAAAGAAAAAATAACTAAGCTTCCTGATAAAGAAATGATTGAGGAACAAGTTGAAGCTGCCAAATAAAAATATTTGCTTTAGCTAAAAAATAGCTAACAAATGTGCAATTAATTCGTTATATAGCTTTATGATAAGCTTAAAAAAGAATATATTGAATACAAAAAGTAAAATAACAGCATTGTTTCTTGTTGTTACTTTGCTCAATATTGTCTTTTTGCCTCTGCTTCATGAACATCAAAAATCCTGTTGCGTAGAGTCTTGTAAAGTAGTATCAGAGCATACTTCACCGACTCAAAATGATAATCAATCGGATGACGATTGTAATGTCTGTAAGTTTATTAATACCCATTCTATAATATCAATTGCTTTATCTTTTGATATAGATTTTTTCCCTCCGGAAACTAGTGATTACTGCGTAATAAGTAAAACAGATATCGAAGAATATGCTGTAAGTCACTCAAACAAAGATCCTCCTGTTTGTTGATTCAATAATATTTAGCTTAATTAAATACCTGGATAGTCCGATTCGAATCAGACTATTGAATCATATTGCTTTTTATCTCTTATAGCATAAAGTGTGCTAAGAGAATTCATCAACATATACAAAAGAGGATTTTAAAATGAAAAATATACTAAGAACACTCGTTATTGCATTATTGGCTTTTTCTGTAATTTCTTGCTCTGAAGATGATCCTGTTTCAGAACAACACGATCACGCAGAGGCAGATGGCCTAGTACTAAAATCAGGCTCAGATATTGTCATGAGAATAGATGAAGGTGAGTTTGACACAAATTACTTAAGCAAAATAAGCCTTAAAGAAGGCGAAGCAATGTCAGATTTAGAAGTCTTCTTCTTAGATCATGATGGCGATGAATTTCAAACTGATGATGAAGATAAATCTTTAGGTTGGATAATTGATGATGAAACAATCCTACAGCTTACCCCAAAAACGGATAATAAATGGATGTTTGATCTGGAAGCTTTAAAAGAAGGAACAACTGACCTTGAAATAAGGATTTTGCATAATGATCACCCTGACTTTAAGTCTCCTAAAATTCCGGTTGAAGTAACTAAGTAATGCAAATGAAATATTTAATAGCTCTATTATTTATATCTGCAAATCTGTCCCTCTTTGGGGCAGATTTGTCAGGTATTATACTTGATGAAGAGAACGAGCAACCTGTAGATAAAGTACTGATAAAAGTCGAAGGCATTAATGGCAGCACAGCAACAGATGATGACGGGAAATTCCTTATTAAAGATTTAGAAATAGGGGAGTATTATATCCAATTTCGCAGGATTGGGTATATAAGTCAAAGACGTCTTGTCAAAATAAAGTCAGATGCAAATAAAACACCTTTTGTAGTGAAAATGACTCCTCATGGTGTGACTTCTGCCAAGGTGGTAGTAAAAGGGAATAATACTTCTACAAAATTTATGGAGCTTTCAGAACACGCGAATAAACTGGATGGAAAAGATCTGCAAAAGCAAATAGGTATTTCTATTGCTGCTACTTTGAAAAATGAGGCAGGAGTTGCAGTTAGATCTATGGGACCGGCTCCGGCAAGGCCTGTTATTCGCGGTTTGGGTGGAAATCGTATTATGCTTAGTCAGGACAATGAACCAGTGTCTGATATGTCTGCATCTTCTCCTGATCATGCAGTTACAATTGATCCTTCAGGATCAGAAAAAATTGAGATTATAAGAGGGCCAAAGGTTCTTCTTAGTTCAACTACTACAATTGGCGGTGTAGTAAATGTTGTTAAAAACGACATCCCTCAGGAAAAACCTGCTAACAGCTCGCTAAGTGCAAAAACCTCTTTTGAGTCAGCAAATCAAAGTAAACTGGGATTCGTCAAAGCAATTATTCCTGTTTCTGATTTTGCATTTAAGGCGTCATATTCTCAAAGGATTGCGGGTAATATGAATACTCCTTTGGGAGAACTCCAAAATACAGATCTAAACTCTAATGCTTTTAATGTAGGCGGGGCTTACCTGCTGCCTAATTTTTCTGCAGGTTTTGCAGTTAATCAATTTGATACAGAATATGGCATCCCGGGTGGATTTGTTGGTGCGCATCCAAATGGAGTTGATATTGAGATGCTTAAAAGAAAGTATTCCGGTAAGTTCACTTTAGACATTCATAAGGACTTTGTAGACAACTTTTCACTTGATTTGCAACGTAGTTATTACAGACATACAGAATACGAGTCTAATGGTTCTATTGGAGCCGAATTTGTATTTAGAGATATTACTGCTGATTTTAAAATGAATCAGAAAAATTATGGGATATTTGAATTCGGTACAATGGGAGCATTTTTCAATTATCGCAATTTGAAGCTTGGAGGTTTTGTATTTACTCCTCCTACTTCAAAAACTACGGTAGCTCCGTATATTTTTGAAGATTTCAAGTTGGGTGAGTACATGATGCAATTTGCAGTAAGATATAGTTTTGATAACTATTCACCTGATTTAAATTATGAGTCTTCATCATTTCCTGTTTCTGAGCGGACATTTCATTCTGTATCTGCTTCAATCTCAGTACTGAAAGAAACTTTTGATAATATTTACTTTGGTGCTAATCTTTCCAGAACATCACGAGCTCCTTCCATAGAAGAACTTTTCAGCCAAGGGCCACACCTGGCAGCTTATTCTTATGAAATGGGTAATCCTGATCTTGATGGAGAGTATGGATATGGTTCTGAGTTGTTCGGGTATTGGCAGTCTGATCTTGTTTTTGCTTCAGTCAATGGTTTCTATAATTATTTGCCATATTTTGTTACCTCACGTAATACCGGCGAAACTAACTTTAGCCAACTTCTTCCGATTTATCAGAGTGAAGGGGTAGAAGCAGAGCTTTATGGAATAGAAGCGAAAATAGATCATAAAATATGTAAATGCATTAGAGCAATAGCTAATTTTAGTTATACGATTGGAAATAACAAAACAGATGATTTGCCTTTACCTCAAATTCCTCCATTTAAAGCATTTTTAGAAATGCGATATGTGGCTAATGAGCTTGAGTTTGGAGTAAATGCGGAATATGTAGCAGAGCAAAACAAATTGGATAAATTTGAATTGCCTACAGATTCCTATTTTATAATGGGGATTTATGGCAGATATTCGTTTTTGGCGCTATCTTCATATCATACTTTGTCTTTCCGTGCAGATAATATTTTTGATACAGAATATTATAACCATCTTTCTAGAATTAGGCAAATTATGCCTGAAAGAGGTTTCAATTTTAAAATACAATATGAACTGTTAATCTAGTCTTTAGTCGTAAAAAGAAAGCCCAAAAATATAATTTGGGCTTTCTTATTTAAATCTTTGATATTTTGGAGCTATATTTGCAAAATAGAATCATAAATCTAATCATTTATCTACGAAAGATATAAAAAATGGAAGTCAACACTCAAGATTATATAGTCCCTATAAACAAAGTAAATAAATATTCTTTTCCGTTTATATTTTTGATATTACTTTTATTTATACCTACTTATTACTTTTTGCATGGATTTGAAGGAGTGCACAATGTTTCTAATCTAAAAGCAATTGCAATTTTTGGTATACCTGCTTTTATTTTAGGGAATGTGTTGCACGAATTGGTTCATGCACTTGCATGGATAGTCTTCGGGAAGTTATCGTTTAAAGATATAAAGTTTGGAATAGATATCAAATCTGTATCAGCTTATGCTCACTTGACTCAGCCCGTGAAATTATCCGCTTATAGGATTTCAATAATTCTACCGGGTTTATTCGTTGGTCTGATACCGGGCTTATGGGGTATGTTTACAGGTAATTTCCTTGCACTTCTATGGGGAATAATCTTCAGCATATCTGCCGCAAGCGATTTTATCGTATACAAAATACTAGCAGGTCTACCCGGTTCAACTCTTGTTTCAGACCATGAAGAAGAAATCGGATGTAAAGTATATACGAATATGGCACCTAGCGACAGAACTTCTAATGATATTATCAATAGTTATCTAATCATTCTGTATGTAGTACTACTTTATTTTGGTTTACTGATAGGTATGAAATTCGCACCAAATATAAGACATATATGGAGCAATTTTATTAATTAGTGTCCTTAATTGGTAACGTAATGATAAAGGAAGCTCCTTCTCCAGGTTCTGATTTAATATCAATATTGCCATAATGTGAATTCACTATTATATCATAGGCGATAGAAAGCCCTTGTCCTGTTCCTTTACCAACTTCTTTAGTAGTAAAGAAAGGATCGAAGATTTTGTGTTTAGTCTCTTCCGGAATACCTACACCACTATCGCTAATTATGATTTTTACAAAATCGCCATCTGAAGAAGTTGATAAACGTATGATACCTTTTTGAGTATCACCTGTTAACTTTTGTTTTTCTTCTATTGCATGAGCTGCGTTAACAATCATATTAAGGAAAACCTGATTTAATTCATCTAAATAGCAGGATATTAAAGGAAGATTAGGATCAAAATTTGTCTCTATATCTGCCAGATATTTCCATTCGTTTTTAGAAATAGTAATAGTTACATCTATACCTTGATTTATGTCTGACAATTTTTTGACTTTGCCCGATGGATGTGCAAAATTTTTCATGGCACTGACTATTTTACTAATTCTTTTGACTCCACTTTGAGTTCTAAAAAGCGCTTCAGGTGTTTCCTGTTTTAGAAAATTCATATCATAATCTTCTTCCAGCTTTTCTATTTCTTGCATGCTATTAGGGTCATGTTTAAGAACCATTCTTTTAAGCATTTCAATGTATTCAAAAATATCATCGAAAACAGATATTAAGAAGGAATTATTGTCCCCAATAAATTGCATAGGAGTATTTATTTCATGTGCAATGCCGGCAGCCAGCTGACCTATAGATTCCATCTTCTGAGTCTGCATTATTCTGCCTTCCATAAACTTCTTACTTGTAATATCAGCAATAGAAACAAGGAATGCCAATGAAGCCTTATAATGAATAGCATTGATTGTTGCTTCAAAATATTTATCTATGGCAGAATTGTCTTTCGTTTTGAACTCAAAAGAGATTGAATTGAGTTTATCTTGTTGCATTGCTGTGAATGTTTCAAGGAATTTTTTTCTTATGTCCGGTTCAAATATTTCAGTAAAACTCATATTTTTAATATCAGTATAATTCTCAGGAACGAACTTCTCTACAAAAGAGCTATTGGCAATCTCTATTCTATTTTTTACGATTAGAAAGATAATATTATTAGTATTTTCAAATAGAACTTTGTACTGTTCTTCAGATTCAACTAAGTTTTCTGCAATTTCTTTCCTAAACTCAATTTCCATTTTGAGTTTGTTATTCAGATTAACCAGTTCAGTTGTTCTCATTACAACTTTTTGTTCCAGATCTTCCTGATATTCTTTAAGAGTTTCTTCTACTTCAAGTCTGTCTTTTATTTGTTGAGTTAAATTGTCATAGTACTTATTTAATTGTTCCATAAAGAGATTAAAATGGTTGCTGAGTTCACCGAGTTCATCCTCTTTGTCATATTCCATACGCACAGAAAAGTCATTGTGTGAAGCCATTTTAAACTTATCGTTCAAAGCTTTAATAGGATCCACAATGTAGCTGCTATATTTCGTAGCAATTATGAGAAGAATTATTACACTAATAATAAAAGTAATTATTATGATATTTAAAGTTTTATTTATAGGAGCATACACATCAACGGTTGACATTGAAGATGCTACGATCCAATTTAAATCATCTATATATCTATAATTAAGAATCTTTTTTTGATCTTCAAAAGTAGTAGGGTTTTTCCATGTGTAGGTGAGAGTACCTGCCTTTGTTTTTAGAATTATATCTTTTATTTTCTCATAAGAAGATATATTTTCAGAACTAGGTAGTGAATCCAAATAAGGATGGTAGACAAATTTGCCTAAAGTGTCAATTATAAAGACGTAACCGTTTTTGCCAATATTGATTGTATCGAGTTTTCTTTTGATATTTTTAATATTAATTAAGTGCTGTGATTCTTGCCTTCTTGTGCTTGCTCCAATTATCCAATGCCATTTTTCAAATGTTTGAAAAAACATAGCTTTATTAATCGTCTTGTTATCTTGTTTGAATTTATATTCTAAGAAATTGCCATACAGTTTAGCCGTTTTGTTCATTGGTTCAATATCTGCTATATTTTTACCAATTAGAGATTTATCCGGGTGTGCAATAATTTTGCGAGTAGTGTCTAAGATAAACATATACCCTTCGGAAGCTATCTTGCGACTTAAAATAAGATCCATAGCTTTTTGTTTTGCTTCTGTCTCAGTCAGAGTCCCGGATGAATATTGGCTATAAATGCTACCCAGGCTTTGCAAATTTGTTTCTACTGCTGATTTAAGATAATTTTCAAGAGAAGAACTGGCAGTCAGTTCAATCATATTGAATATCATATTGGATGTGTTAGATAAATTCTGATCAGTATTCTCTTTTATAGATATATAAAAAAGACTGAACAGCAAAATATTGCCAAGACCAAATGTAAGCAAAACTGCAAAAGTGAAGCTTAGAAATAGTTTAGTACGAAGTTTTACTTTATCTAGAAAAGCCATAAATCAACCTGTTTTTTATTATAAAAAACGTTTTATGACTAAACTATTGCATATTATGATTATTTAGAGTTGTTTTTTTTGTGATGGTGGTTTTTATGCTTACATACACCATACCCTTTACAGCGGTTGTCATTAATTCCGTCTCCGTCTTTATCTATAAAACGGTCGCAATTCGCTGTTGAATCAGTGCAGCAGTTTATTTGCTTTATCTCTTTTTGAACTTGTACCGTGTCTTTTTTAAATTGATTTTTATGTTTTCCTTGTTTCCGATTTTGAAAAGCATTTACATCAGACAAGCATACAAAAGAACATAGCAATAAAGATATGATGATTATATTTCGCATAATTTTCTCCTGAATGGATTAGTCCAATTACTATGCCAAATATAATCTCATGTTCTAAGTTATGATTATATCAGAGTTGATGATGATATTGCTGTTTTTGAGAATAAATAATATTTACAATACTGTCGATTTTGTAGAACAAGTTTGTCGAATGTCTAATTTTTCTTTGAAATAAAACTACCTAATTCAGAGATGAGAACTCCGCTTAACAGTATTCCTGCACCAAGATATTCAGTACCGTTCATCATTTCTCCTAGGATGATAAAGGCAAATGTTGCAGCAAAGACAGGTTCTAATGCAAAAATCAAAGCTGCTTTTACAGGAGAGGAATATTTTTGGACACTGGTATGAATAATGGTGACTATGAAAGATGCCATTATTCCGTTAAATAGAACTGATGTTAGAAGGTTATAAGTTGGATTAAAATGAAAGCCATTTGGCAATTCATAAACCAAAAATGCAATTAATGTTAGAGGAAGTGCACCTACGTACTGCAAAATAACCATTGCACCACTTTCTCCCTTTCTGTTCCTGTCTTTTGTAAATACATCCATATATACAATATAAAATGCCCAAAATACAGTAGATAGTAGAGTAAGGACGTCACCAATATTAATGTTATTAATATCAGGATTGCTGAATAACCATAAGCCCGGAGTCGCAATAAGTACTCCGATTTTGCTCCAGAACTTTACTTTTTTCTTTTCAATAAGAGAAAATATAAATGGTGTAATTACAACTGTAATTCCGGTTATAAAACCTGATTTTGAAGCTTCAGTAAGATTAAGGCCTAAAGTTTGGAGCAGAAAACCTCCCCCGAAAAATAGGCCAAGAATTATACCTTGCATGGCCATTTTTTTATCTATAAGTTTGATATACTTTCTGAAAGTAACTGTAGATAATATCAATGCAAGAATAAATCTCAACATATTATAAAGAAAAGGAGAGCTGTCGTTTAGTCCTTGCTTTGTAAAAGTAAAAGTAGCACCCCAAATTAAAGTCATAACTACCAGTAATGTTTCTGCTTTCCAGGCTTTCATTTTAATCCTTGATTTGATTCAAACTATCCAGCTGAGCTGCTTTTTTCTTTTCTTCTTCCAATTTTTTTAGTTTAGCTTTTCTTGCTTTTTCTTTTCGTCGTTTTTCATTGAAGTTAACAGATTCTATTAGTTTAACTCCTTCTCTTATAATGCCGCGTGCTCTTAAAGTATCTTCTGCATATATAAATTTCTTGTTTTGTGCATATCTCCATCGGCTGCTAACAGGAATCTGGCACATCGGAATCAGAGCTTCTTCTATTTCTAACGGATTTGAAGGTAAACTATCTATTCTAAAGTAGTTATTGCTAAAATCTAGCCAAGGTCCGAACTTTTTCCTTGTAAAGTCAAAAACATCCAGAATTATTACAGGAGTGCCCGAGAAAGGAATTGCTTTTTTTGCGGTGTCTCTTTTTTGCCTTTCACCCCAGGTATAAAGCCATTTGGCATCAGTCTCAAACTGTCTTACACATGAATGTGAAACCGGTCTTCCAGGCATAGCAAATTGATGAAAAGCATTCCCGGCGTAAGGGTGAAAATTCCAAGTGTAAGGCATAACCCAAGTGCTGTCTAATGATGATCTTCTTTCTTTTTCCTTCCAGGTCAATGCGTAACGCCCGGGAAAAGTAGGAGTTCGTTCTTTACCTGAGTTACAAGCTGCAAAACGAACTAATTCTCCATTTTCATAGCATGCATAACACTGATATTTATTAGATACTAATATTATCTTAGGTATATCTTTTGCTGCGTGGTAATATTGAGGGAATATTGAATAAGCACGCAAATCTTGAATTATAGTATCAGGAACTATAATCGTGTCTCCGACACTTAGAAATCTTCGTTCTTTTCTATTTAAAGTAATGAAGACTTTATTGGAGTAAATGTCTTCTTTATATCTTTTCCAGTCTGAACGAATTTTTTTCAAGTGTTCTTTATCTTCGATAACAGTTTTAAGATAATTTACTGTATCAAAGCGGTTTTCATAGCTGGAAATGAGCTTTGCTAGTTTTGTTGAATCAGCAATATATTTAGCTATGCTATCTTGCTTAGGATTCGGCTGAGGTTCTTTGCCGGACTTATCTTGCGAACATGCAACAAAAATAATTGCTATAGTAATAATTATAAATGCTTTCAACATTGAAGTCTATGATGATTATAAGAAATAATTATACAATATTACGGAAAATGCCTGAAAGAAAATACAGTTTTTCTTCTGAGCAATTAAAGTGGGTGAATACGGCTGTTCATAGTTTGTCATTATTGAGGAAAGACTCACTTTTATTATTTATATATTCTGACAACACAATTATATCTATACATAAAAAAAGGAAGTGCTATAAATAACACTTCCCTGTAGTCAACAATACGTGATGCCTGAGCATCTAATCATTCTTCACAATTTACTATTTTATATTTTTATTGCCAATTATTATTTTGTTATTATGGTACAAAATAAGATATATTTATAAGTATAATAAAATCAATACATTATGATATAAGACATGCTATGATGAGTATTCAAATATTAACAAGGTTTGTAAATTCGCTATGTTTTTATGGCTGTTTAATAAATATGTGAATATATTAATTGTTAAAATTAACATATTCACATATTATGTTGTTCAAAACCCCATGATTGCTATTATATCACAAAAAAGTAATTATTTTTGGATTTGAGTTAATGATATAGTATTAATTATAACAGTGTTTCAATATCTTTTGCAATATCCTTGGGTGCAGTTTTAGGATGATATCTTTTTACAACTTTACCTTTTTTATCAATAAGAAACTTAGCAAAATTCCATTCTATGTCACCGCTATAACCATCAATATCCAGATTAGTAAGATATTTATACAAAGGATGAGCATTCTTACCATTTACTTCTATTTTGGAGAACATTGGGAAAGTAACATCAAACTTTGTACTACAGAATTCTTTGATTTCTTCATTACTCCCAGGCTCTTGAGACATAAATTGATTGCATGGAAATCCCAGCACGACAAGCCCTTTGTCTGAATATGTTTTATATAACTGCTGCAAGCCTTCATAATGAGGAGTTAAGCCGCATTTACTTGCTACATTTACAACAAGCATAACTTTTCCACTATACTCCTGCAATGTTGTAGCATCACCGTCTATTGTTGTGATTTTAAAATCATAAATATCAGCTTTTTCTGAAGTATAGACTGTGCCTGTAAAAAACAAGCCGAATAATGCAATCAACATTAGAGATACAAACTGTTTCATAAGAATATTCCTTATTTATTTAAAAGTATGATAATTTGTTTTTCAATAGATCTTGGTTTGGTAGAAGGAGCAAATCTTTTTAATATCTCCGCATTTTTTCCAACTAGAAATTTAGTAAAATTCCATTTTATTCCCTTTCCTAAAGTACCTGGAGCCGTATTTTTTAGTTGCTGATAAAGGGGATGAGTGTTTGTGCCATTTACATCAATTTTGCTAAATAAAGGAAAACTGATATTATAGTTTAAGGAACAGAATTTTTTAATGTCATCATCGGTTCCGGGTTCCTGATTTGCAAACTGGTTGCAAGGGAATGCTAAAATTTCAAGTCCCTGATCTTTATATTTCAAATATAGAGATTGTAACTCTTCATATTGCCCCGTAAAGCCACAATGACTGGCTACATTAACAATTAAAAGAACCTTGTTTCTATATCTTTCTAGAGATATATATTCTTCCGAGCCTGCTAGTTTAATTTTATGTTTGTATAAATCCATAGCTTTCGCAATATCTTATTATATTTTTAGGCAAGACGAAAATATAAACTAAAATAGTTTATGAGGGGTAGAAAAGGAAAGAGCCAAATTATGTTGGATAATTTGGCTCTCTTAAAATCAATTATAATTGCTTTTTATGTTTTAGTCTAAACAAGGGTGCTCAGAAGTTTCTAACCATGTTTTCCAAAGTTCTAGCTGAGTGTCATCTAGTATCTCTTCTATTGAAGTTAGCATGGTATTAAAGCATTCGCACATTACTTCTTCAAAAGCTTTGTGAGTATCAGAATTTTGAATAGTTTCACGTGTTGAAGCGTTTAAAGTATCCAGTTGTAATCTTGCTTCTTCTCGAGTAATTTCGCCATTTCTAAACGAAGTAATAATTTCAGCTCTTGCTGTTCTAGCTGAAGCAAAGATTTCTTCTAATTCAGTGCGTAAAGTCATTTTGGCTTCAAACGTGCACAAGTAGTGATCTTTGATGATGTCAGGTATAAGAGCAATTTGTTCATCTGTAAGATTTATTGATCTGAAGATTTCACCAAATTGGAAGAATCTTTGACCTCTAGGTGGTTTTTTACCATGTTTATTACCTTGATATTTGTGCATCATCATTGCACCTTCATATTCAGTAGGCAACATACAGAAATCTGATTCCATTGTTGCATCATAGAGATCCGGCACTGATGAGTCATCATCAACTAAAACGAAATAATCTGACGGAGTATCGATTGTACCTAAATCAACTCCACCTACATTTTCTTTGTCACAAGAATACAGACCAAATGCCATTATTATGGCTACGAATGTTAAAATAGTCTTTTTCATTAGAATTCCCCTAAGGATAGTTTTAAGTATTTGTTTCAAACATATTGGAAGCTTCTGTATGTTTGATACTTAAAATACCCCATAAGTTTAAAGCAGTTGCACAAAAAATATTGACAATAAGAAAAAATATTACTAAATGGCGATATTTTTCGAAATTAAGCTAAAAAAGTTTAAAATAACTAAAATTCTACAACATATCATATAAATTTTCGATACTATCAGCTAATGTTTTCCAATTATACTGCTTTTTGTACTGCTGGATGTTTTCTATGCTACTTGCAGAATTGCCAGATTCAAAAAATTCCTTGATAGTTGTTGTAATATCATTTGCATTAGGTCTTTTTATCATTGCACCAGTGCCGAATGGTTCAATCATTTCTTTTAATCCTCCTACATCAGTGGCGATTACCGGAAGATCAAAATGATAACTAATTCCTACAATTCCACTCTGAGTAGCGGATTTGTAAGGAAGCACACATGCATCTGCTACAGAGAAAAATCTGCTGACTTCATCATCTCCGATATATCTCACATTTAGTCCTACTCTAGATCGGATATCCATTCTATTTATCATTTCTTCATATTTATCAAAACTTCCATAGACTTCACCTGCAATCAATAGGAAATAATCTTCCGGCAATTGTTTGATAGCCTGAAGGAGCAAATCAAGTCCTTTATAGTCGCGGATAAATCCAAAGAACAGTAGCACTTTGCTTTTTTCAGGTATATTCATTGCTTTTCTTGCATTGACTTTCTGCATCTTCAGACCGAAATGATCATAGAGTGGGTGAGGATGATGCGCAAAAACAGCATTTGGTTTTAACTTAAGTAAGTCATCTTTGACTGTGTCACTCATAACAACAAAAGCATCATTAGCTTTCAGAAAATATTTTATAAGACTGATGTCACCGGGTCTAGTTTCATGTGGAATAACATTATCTAAAATACTAATAGATTTTGTTCCGCTTTTGCTCAAGTGTTTTGCCACTTTTCCCAGAGAAGGTGCAAAATATGGCATCCAGAATTTTGTTAAAAGTAAGTCTGGTTTAAAAGGAGCAATTTTTTTTGCTGCACGCACATAACTAAGAGGATTCGCTGTATCCAGAACTTTTTTAGAATCTATTTTTTCTGCAGTGTCGCCTTCTTGTACATATTGAGTCTGTCCAGGAAACAAAAAATCAGGGTATTGTCTTAAAAATGTATATGGAATAGCGTCATGCTTATCAGCTAATTCTTTATACAGAAGAGCATTAAATTGAGCTATACCGCCTCTGAAAGGGTAAAATGTAGATAAATATGCAATTCTCATGGTTTCAACTGCTATTTTTTGTTTAAACTATACAAAGATAACAATTTAGCAAATTGTAAGCCAATAAGAACATAAGTATTTTTATTCTGATATGATTATAGTATAAAATTTATTTGAGTTATAGGAATATTCCAATCCTGAAATCCAGTGATACTCCCAGTTTTTTGTAATAGTCTTTTGACAGGAACATGAAACCTGCACCCAGCAACAATACGGCACGTTCGTTTTTTACTCCTGAGCTAATATTATTTCCCAATTGGATTAAATTTTTCAGTATAAGTCTTATTTGTTATGCAAGATGTAAGTAAAAGAGTTAAAAGAGTAATAATCAAATAAATTGATTTACTCTTTATAACTAGAAACATATTCCAACGCCCACAACTACTTCAGTATTGTCATCGATATAACTATTATCTGTTAGTTTTAAGAAGCCTATTCCGCCAAATCTTAAATCAATCACTCCTAATCTCCAGCCAAATCCAAGTATCGAGGAAAGAGCCCATTCAGCCTCACTCTTATAACTATAATTATAGCTATTATAATAGTTATAATTATAGCTATTATAAGTTTTAGAGTAGAAATATGTTAAATCTACAGAGGCAATAAAATAGAAACCTTTTCTAAATTTGTTTGTATAAAAAAGCGGTGCAAAACCTACAGATACGAAGTCATCTGTAAATTTTATAGTAGCTGAAGGAGTGTAGCTTCCCAAATCTTTTTGCCTAAAAAATGCACTAATCTCTATACCATAATTTGAAGAAGGCACATAAAAGCCACCTATTCTGGCAAATGGATGAGGTTTAAAAATATCTACAGGATTAAGCCGAGAATAGTTGGGATTTGAGGAAAAATTGTTTCTTCTACTTAGAGATCTGTAGTTGATATTTGTCTTGTAAGGCTTGTTTCTGTTTATTGTGTCAATGTCATTAGCCTGACAGAAGAAATCTGAAAATTGCAAGGCACAATTGCTGACACCTGTATAAACAAGATCATCGAGTTTAGATAAATGAGCTTTTCTAAAACTTGAAGTATCTATGCTCTGAGCCAGGAAATTGATTTGCTCTCCATCTTTGTAATATGAAAAATCAATTGAAAGAGTCTGTATAAAAGTAGCCTCGTCAAAAGTAATGTTCGAACTAATATCAAACTGCAGAATATTTGCTTTAATTTTAGTTGTCTTTGAGCTTATTAAATATGGTTCTTCCAGGAGATATTCTAGAGCAAGTTTCATGAATGTTGGTTTATTTCCGGCCATTTTATAATAATAGTTATAACCAGATAATAAGTTTGTTTCAAAATTCTTGAAGACACCTGCATATTCAATATCCGTTCTTGGATCTACTGTATCCGGAATTGTATTACTTTCAAATCGATTATAAGGTCTGAAAGGAACTGCCTTATCTTGAAAAAGTACAGAATCAATATCAATTCGAGGAGTCATGATGGAACTGTTTTCTAAGATTGTGTTTTCAGTATCAACAGATTGATTATACACTTTAGTGAATGTGCACGATGACAGCATTGCTACAAGAAAAATTGTTAAAACTATCAATATCGGATTGTAATTCGAAGAGATCATGTAATTAATTCATCATTAGTGTTTTTAAAAATATATCGTGGTAATTATCAATTGCCCAATTATGTTAGACTACACTTTAGTATGATACTACCTAAGAGATTGAGTATAATTTTTTTATATCAATATTTATATATATAATTACACAGAATCATCACTTCAAAATAATCAATAATTTGCATATATGGAATTTTTAAAACAAAAAATCAAAATAAATATGCATTAGACTAATTAGAATTTAGAGAAGTCAAAGAAAAGAGCGAAATTGCATAAAAGAATAAGTATATATTTTTGATACAAAGGATTTACATGTCTAATAAATTGAATATAAAAGATTTTAGCCCGGCGGAGTTAGAACAATACCTACTTGATATGGGCGAAAAAAAGTTTCGTGCTAAACAGATTCTTGATGAAATCTACGGCAGAAGAATTGAAAAATTCGGAGATGCCCATACTCTTTCAGCTCAACTAAGAGAAAGACTTGAAGAATATTTTGATATAACTTCTATTTCTATTGCTAAAAAAAGAGTAAGTGAAGATGGTTCTATCAAATACCTTTTTACTCTGAAAGATAACTTTAGTATTGAAGCTGTATATATGCCCTGGTTTGACGAATCAGGTGAAAATATTGAAAGAGTTTCTTTATGTATTTCTTCAATGGCAGGCTGTCCGGTTGGCTGTGCTTTCTGTGCCACCGGTACTTTAGGTCTCCAGAGGAATTTAACATCTGCTGAAATTATAGATCAAATCCTGCTTGTTGAAAAAGATTTGAACTGTAAGATAAAGAATATTGTATACATGGGCATGGGCGAACCGCTCATGAACTATAATAATGTGGTTAAATCTATAGAAATTATGGCTGATGAAAGAATTAAGTTGATTTCTCGTAAGAGAATTACACTTTCTACTTCAGGAGTTGCACCAAGAGTGAAACAGCTTTCTAAAGAAAAGTACCCTGTAAAATTAGCAATTTCTTTGCATGCTACAACTAATGGTCTCCGCGAAAAGTTAATGCCTATCTCTAAATCTTTTCCTATCCAAAAACTGATGGATGCTGTGGAAGAATATTATAGAGAAACTAAAATGGGAGTGACTTACGAATATATTTTATTCGAAGGACTAAATGACACTGACGAAGACATAAAACGCTTAACTAAAATTGCGAGACGTGTGCCTTCAAGAGTGAACGTTATCCCATTTAATGATATATCTTTTACAGGTGCTGATGGATTTGTAAAAGAACTTAAACCCGTAAGTAAAGAGAATATGAAGCGTTTCGCGGATAAACTCAGACAGAATAAAATACCTGTTATTCTTCGTGATACATTTGGCGGAGATATAGAAGCCGCATGCGGCCAGTTAGCATTGTCCAACGATTAAAAAAGAGAGAGATATGAAGTATTTTGCTGTATTGATTTTTGTTATTTTCTCCTATATTTCAATATATTCAGATGAGTTGCCCAAAGATTTGATGATGGGCGATGATTATACCTATGTCATTAGAATGAAAAACGGTGATGTACTGACCGGATCTATCGTGGAGTTTAAAAATAACCCCGAAAGAGGTGAAGGATTCCGTTTTCAGATGCAGATAGGTACAGCAACGGTATATGCTGATCAAATAAAGGAAATTAAACTTAAAGAAGATAATTACAGACATGACAGCAGAGTATTTTTACTACCAACTGCAAAAGCAATAAAGAATAACCACTATCTAGGTTCTTTTGAATTACTCTTTTTCAATGCCGGTATTGGAATAACAGATTATGTTTCTATCATGATAGGAAGATCTGTTTTGCCATATATAAATGGAAGTGACCAGATTACAAACTTTGATGCCAAAGTCACATTTTATGATCAGCAGTTTGATGATTACGACGGCGGTATAGCTTTGGCAGTAGGAACGAATCTTGCTTTTATAAATGATAATAATAGATTGATTCATGGCTATGGTGCTATTACTTTTACCGGAGCGAAATCCAGGTTAACAGGTAACATATTCTATAAAGCGGGCAGTGCTGATTATTATGATGTCAGATTCAAAGATGAACTTTTAGATCTACAGTACGCAGATGGTGCTTTTGGTGTAGGTCTGGGTGTAGATACGAGAATAGATGGTTGGCACGGAGTGCACGTTATAGGTGAGCTTTGGAATAATGACGTGGAAAAACCTACAAATACTGCAGTATTACTGGGTGTAAGGCTTTGTAATACAGAATTTTCATCTGATTTTGGTTTTGCTTTTTCTACTGCTCCATTTTTTGCTCCTTTTGTAAGTTTTGCCTGGACTATGTTTTAAGAGGTTTGTAATATGTATTATGACATCAAAAAACTTTGCAAAATCTCAGGCTTTAATCCTGAAATAGAAGATCTTGATCAATTAGAGAAAGATTTGGTCAGAAATATTGAAACCGTATCTGCTTTAGATAAAATCAAGATAGATGAGAATATTGAAGTAGAGCTTTATGAAGACAAGTCTCAGGAAGATATTCCGGTTAAATTTGATAATGTAGAAAAACTAAGAGCTCAATTCCCAAATAGAATAGGAAATGAGCTCAAAGTTCCTAAAGTTTTGTAATACTCCATATGCCTATTTAATAAGCCAGCTAATTCCACAGGAGTAGAAATTATATCTTTCTAAAAAAGATGTACCCAAAGAAAAGTCAAGTTGTACATTTTCGGATACTTTGTAAGTAATTCCATTATCATATATAAGATTATAGTTAAAATGTCGAGCAAGTTCATAATATAATTCCACAAAAGCACCGACTTTATCATTAATTACAAAGTTAGAACTTACAGACCAGAATGCTTTATTAAAGTCGTCAACTTCTAAATCATGAACACCATATAGAATACCGGCGTTGTAACCCATAGACCATTTATCAGTTATTCCATGTGCCGCAGCGAAAATAAAATAAGGATGTGGTTGTTCTGTTTCTCCGCCGAGATTAGCGTTATTGAGTTCGCAACCTGCTAAAAAACCTAAATCAAAACCACCATCAATAATATTAAATTTCAGAGAAACATCATAAGCGGAAAAATGTTTTGTTTCTATATCATCTACCGCCATATCAAAAGTAGTTTTAGAATATGCGCTAGCCAATCTTATTTCCATGAAGCTAAAAACGCCAACTCTAAATAAAGTAGAAGGTAAAGACATAACTTCTGCATTTACATCTAATTTATCAATATTTACTGTATACATTTCCAGCATAGCACCGCTTTCTATCTGAATTGTTCCGGGCTTAACAGTATTTGGTGATTCAGTCATATCAGGTCTGTCAGTAATCATTTCTTCTGCAAAAGCTGAAGAAGAAATAAGTACTAATAAAAGGAGTATGTTTTTCATAATATTCTCTTTTGTTTTAAAAATCGATTGTAAAAAAATAGATTACTTGATAAGCCAGCTAATTCCACAGGAGTAGAAATTATATCTGTCAGTGATACAAGTACCTAATGATAAGTCCAATTTAAGAGTTTCAGAAAGTTTATAAGTAATACCGTTATCATAATGAAGTTGTACTTCCTTACCTTCAGGAATTTCAGTGTACAATTCTATAAAAGCTCCGACTTCATCATTAATTCTAAAACTTGAAGACACAGAAGCTAAGTAATAATCCAGTTCAGTGTGATTCGGATCTACATCAGTGAGCAATAATCCCAGGTTATACCCCAAATACCAGTTGTCTGTTACGCTATGAGAAGCTGTTATTATCGCATAAGGATTAGCACTATGAGTTTCTCCGCCGATATTTGCGTTATTCAGTTCACATCCTAAAACAAATCCTAAATCAAAATCATTATCAAAGATGTTAAACTTTAGAGAAACATCATATGCAGAGAAGTATTCACGTTCTAAATCATCAGTTGGAAAATCAAATGTAGTATTTGAATACGAACTTGCCAATCTTAACTCCATGAAGTTAAATATCCCAACTCTAAACAATGATGATGGAAACGATAGAGTTTCTTTGTTGACTTCAGTATGAGGTAATTCGATTGTGGCCATTCCTAACATAACTCCGGTTTCTATTTGTAAAGTACCGGGAGCTATTGTATTTGGAGTTATCGTCTTATTGGTTCTGTCAATAATCATTTCTTCTGCAAAAGCAGAAGTTGTTAGAAGTATAAAAAGCAGTAATAATTTCTGCAACATGAATATCCCGTGTGTGTAAAGAAAATAGATTGCAATATAAATGAATGTATTGTAAAATTAAAATAAAAAAGATCGTTGCATTTCGTCTTGTTATAAAATCAAGCTCGTTGCACTCGCTCAACGAACTTTTTTATAAATATAGTGCAACCGCCTGCTTTAGCTTGCTTAGGTAAATCAGAGAATGAGTTTTATGTTGTCGTGTAAAATTTAGGTACAGTGGCGGATAAGGCATGTTTCGACTCGTTGCACTCGCTCAACGAACTTGATGATATTTATAGTCGAAATGCAACGAACTTAATAATGTAATATATTATTTTACTTCTCTGCTGCTCTTCTTCCTAGTGCTGCAACATCCACTAATCTTGCTTTATTATTTAAGAGGATAAGCGCGCATTCGTTAAGAGTTGCTCCGGTGGTGAGTACATCATCTACTATAAGGATTTTGCTTCCGGTGATATTGTATTTGCCGGAAAAATGCAGTGCCTGGCTGATGTTTCTGCTTCTTTCAGATGCATTTAGTTTGGTTTGAGTGCCTGTATTTACGTTTCGGGTTAATAAGTCCGGTGCGTAGTTTGAATTGCAGAATTTTGCTACGCTTTTTGCAATTAAGTCTGACTGGTTATAGCCTCTTTCACGTTTTCTTGCGTTATGAATCGGAACAGGGATTATAAAATCATATTGATGTTTTGTTTCCAGATCTACCTTTCTTGCAAGCATATTTCCAAGTTCTTCACCTATTGAATAGAGCCCGAAATATTTTAAATTGTAGATTAGATTTGTATATTTTGAGTTGTCACCTAAAAGAAAAAGAGCGAATGCATTGCTAATGGCAATTTCATCCGCTTTAAGATTTTCTAAAAGTGAGTTGGTCAAATATTCAGATACAGGTGCGTAGGGCAGAGCATCTAAACATTTAGAACAGATAAATTTATTTTTTGCATTTTCTTCTATATATGTTTCGCAAACAAGGCAGTATCTTGGAGTGATTAGACTTTCCGCTCCGTTGAGTAAGGGCTGCAGTATTTGCTTAAGCTTTAGCATCATTAAGAGCTAAGTTCTCAAGTGAGTATTTGTTTGTTTTTGTGAAATATAGTAAAGTTGAAAGCAAAAATGTAGCAGTATTTTCTAAAATTTTTGTCCAACCTACTTTTTGTGCTCCGATATTGGAATAGCAACCACAATTAATATCTAATCCTCTTACCATTGCGGAAAGAACTAAAATATTAAATACTATCATCAATAGACTTACAAGTAATGCGTTTGCTTTGACTCTAACACCTGCAATCAGTAAAAAGCCTATTAGAAGTTCAAACCAAGCCATTATAAGCGCAATTATATTCAAAGAAAATTCCGGAAATATTGAGTAATTGCCAATCTCATTTGCGAACAAATCAGGAGATGCAACTTTACCAACTGAAACAGCAATAAACAGAAATCCTAAAGCAAATCTCAGCACAAACTGAAGTATGTCATTTTCCAAAAGTTTCTTCATTTTTATATCCTATTATCTTTATTTTTTTGTGTATTAACTTATTTACTTATATTTACAAAGTAAATTAAAAATCTTTGTAAATAAAAATATAAAATCAAAATGCCACTTATCAGATCGATTTCAGGCCTGAGAGCTACCATTGGAGACTCTCTTCTTCCAAATATAATAATAGATTACGTAAATGCCTTCGCAAAAGTTATACCCGAAGGTGAAATAGTTGTAGGCAGGGATGGTCGTCCTTCAGGTTGTTGGATAGAAAAAATTGTTGCCGGAACTCTTGCTGCGGCTGGAAGAAAGGTAAGAATGATTGGAATGGTGCCGACTCCGACAGTCCAGCTTGAAGTTGAAAAAAGTGAAGCTGCAGGGGGAATTGCAATTACAGCATCTCATAATCCTGATCAGTGGAATGGATTGAAGTTTCTTAATTCAAAAGGTGTCTTTTTAGATGCAGATGAAAATAAAACTCTTTGGGATGCTATGGACAGTAAAGAGTTTACTTATTCTGATAATGTGTCAGAAAATCTAATTGAAATAGATGAAGAAGCCAATAACAGACATATTCAGGCAATATTGGATAATGATCTGTTTAAAGATAAAGAGCTCATCGAATCAATAAGAGCAAAAAGCTTCAGGCTTGTAGTAGATGCTGTTAATGCATCCGGTTCTATAATTGTTCCTCAGTTATTGAATAATCTTTTCTGTGAAGTAATCGAATTATATACTGATGGAACAGGAATCTTTCCGCATACTCCCGAACCTTTGCCAGAAAATCTAAAAGATTTAGCTGACTCTGTGAAAGAAGAAGAAGCCGAATTGGGTATAGCTGTGGATCCTGATGCAGATAGATTAGTGCTGATCGACGAAAATGGAAATCCTATTGGTGAAGAAAAAACTATTGCACTTGCTACTTATGCGGTTCTTTTAGCTTTAGATAAAAAAAATCAAAAAGTTGTGGTAAATCACTCAACTTCTATGTTCACTGATTTTGTAGCTAAAAAATATGAAGCTAAAATAGAAAGAAGCGCTGTTGGCGAGATCAATGTAGTCAAAAAAATGAAAGAAGTAGGAGCTGTAATAGGCGGTGAAGGAAGCGGAGGCGTTATTCTTCCTTCTGCTCATTATGGCAGAGATTCTTTGGTTGGGATAGTTTTAGTGCTTTCTCTTATGGCAGAAACAGGTAAGACTTTAAGCGAATTAGCAGGTGAATTTCCTGATTACAAAATGCTAAAATTCAAAAAAACATTTACAGGCAATATTAATGACTTACTTCCTAAAGTAGAGGAAGTATTCAAGGGTAATGAAATAATCAGAGAAGACGGCATGAAAGTGGTATTAGGAAATGCTTGGGTGCAAATCAGAGCTTCTAATACCGAACCAATTGTAAGAGTAATTAGCGAAGCCGAAACGATGGATTTTGCAAAAGAATTAGCTGAAAAAGTGTTAAATATCATTGAATAAATACATATATTATTCGTCCGAAGTCCCATAACATCATATCATGATATTTATGGGACTTTTTTTATGGCTAAGGGCAAACCGGAAAGTTTAGATCAAAATACAAAGGAAGAGCTAATTTGCGCACATTGTGGCGAAATTTGCCCTGATGATACTGTAGAAAAGGATGGTAATTACTTTTGCTGTACCGGATGTCTATTTGTATACGATCTGCTTCATGAAAATGGGATGCAGGATTTCTATGATATGTCTAAAGAGCAGGGGATAATGCCAAAAGTTGTTGGCAAAAACGAATTTGAATTTTTAGATGACCCTGAAATTATAGAAAAACTGCTGAAGTATTCCATAAATGGCAACGGAAAGATTATTCTTTATGTACCTGAAGTATATTGCAGTGCCTGTATTTGGATTTTAGAAAATTTATTCAGATTAGATAGAGGTATAATAGAATCTAAAGTCAACTTCCTTAAAAAAGAAATATCAATTGTATTCTCTCAGGAAGCTACTTCGATAAGAAAGATTGTCGAACTTCTGACTTCAATAGGTTATAGGCCTCAACTAAACCTTGCTGATATAGATGCTCCTAAACAGAAAAATCACAACAAGTCACTTTTTATCAAATTAGCAGTTGCCGGATTTAGCTTTGGTAATATAATGCTGCTTGCTTTTCCGGAGTATTTCTCAGGTGGAGATTTTGAGCTAAATATCAAAAGCTTTATAGGCTGGCTGAATATTGCTCTTGGCTTGCCGGTTCTTTATGCAGCATCTGATTATTTCAAATCAGCATTCAACAGCCTTAAACTTAGAAATCTGAATATTGATGTACCTATTAGTTTGGGTATTCTGGTTCTTTTTATCAGATCAATAATTGAAATTTCTACAAATACCGGAGCCGGTTTTTTTGACTCCATGAGTGGCTTAGTGTTTTTCCTTCTTATTGGTAAAGTTTTCCAGCAAAAAACATATCACACATTATCTTTCAATAGAGATTTTAAATCTTATTTTCCTTTGTCTGTAGTTCGAATAAATGCGGATAGGGAAGAGCATATACCTGTTAAAAATGTGGTTGAAGGCGACCTGCTTTTAATTAGAAATAATGAAATTATTCCTGCTGATAGTGTTTTGCTGGAAGGTGAGGCTATGATAGATTATAGCTTCGTGACAGGCGAATCTACACCGGTAAGAATGTCTGCCGGAGAAAAAATATACGCAGGTGGGAAGCAGAAAGGCTCTGCTATAAAAGTGGCAGTGACAAAAGAGTTTAAACAAAGCTATCTGACTGAGCTATGGAATAATAAAATTTCAAAACATGATAATGACAGATATATATCCTCCATATCTGACTGGGCGGGCAAATATTTTACGATTTTGATTGTAGTTGTGGCAAGTGTAGGCTTTTTAGCCTGGCTGCCGTTTAGTGTTGCGCATGCGTTGGATGTATTAACTGCGGTATTGATTATTGCATGTCCGTGCGCTTTAGCTTTGACTATTCCATTTACTTACGGCACTATTATGCGTGTGTTTGGTAAGCATGGATTCTTTTTGAAAAATGATAAAATCGTAGAAAAACTGGCTTATGGCAATCATTTAGTTTTAGATAAAACCGGCACTCTTACAAAGCTGGAAGGCGGAGATATCGTTTTTTACGGAGAGGAACTTTCTGTGCAGGAACTACTTCTGGTAAAAGCTGCTACAAAAAGCTCAACTCACCCTCTGTCCAGAATGATTAATATGAAGCTGAAAGAACTGGATAATCTTGATATAAATAACTATGAAGAAATTGCCGGACTGGGAATTGAAGCAGAGTATAAGGGGATTACTATAAAAATAGGTAAGTTATCCTGGCTTTTAAAGACTGCGATAAATAGAAAAGAATTTAATTACGAACATCATGATATTTCTAATGAAACTCAAGTTTACATATCAATCAACAATTCTGTAAAAGGGTACTTTGCTGTGGTGCCCCAGTATAGAGAAGGTATTTCTAATTCGCTGTCGAATATAGCTGCTAAAATGCAAATCAGCGTTGTTTCAGGTGATAATGACAAAGACAAAGCGCGTCTTGAAGATATATTGCCGAACAACTCAGAAATGATATTTAACTATCTGCCTGATGATAAATATAATTATATAGAATCTCTTAAAGAGAAAAACGAAAAAGTAATTATGATTGGCGATGGGCTCAATGATGCAGGAGCTCTCAAAATAGCAGATTTGGGTATAGCTGTTACAGAAAATACTTCTTCATTTACACCGGAATCTGATGCGATTTTAAATGCAGATGACTTGGAGAAACTGGATAGATTTTTTGAACTATCAAGAAAAAGTTTGAAAACAGTTTATCTAAGTTACGGTATTTCAATACTATATAACATCGTAGGTTTATCTTTTGCATTAACTGCAAATTTAAGTCCGGTTGTTGCAGCAATTCTGATGCCTGTGAGCTCTGTGTCAGTTGTTGCATTTACAGTAGGGAAGAGCTATTTAGACTCAAAAAGAGTAAAATTATAATTTATTAAGATTATAAATTCTTAACAAGAAAAATTGAGTTTTGTAGTCTATTAAAAAATTGAAGTAAGAAAATTTAATAAGTGAGAGATAAGAACAGTCAAATAAGTTCTAGCTAAACTTTAGCATAGTGTCATAAATATTTATTGAAGTGTAAAGAAAATTACAACTACCCCGCCCTACGGGCACCCCTTCTTAAGAAGAAGGGGAATGTTAGATATCTGATACTATACCTAACTATTGTTAATATAAAAGGTTGTAATTCCTCTCTTTTCAAAGAGGGGTGGCATGCGTAGCATGACGGGGTGTTAGGACATGAGCCGTTAAGTTCAACTTTACATAAACTTATACTTAAGTCAAAGCTGATATTCATTCATCAGTCTGCAGATTTATTGACTGTACTATTAAATATAAAGATTCTTAATATTAAAGCTAAGATTCTTGTATGTTTTATTAGATTATAATAAATTTATTGATTAGTAGAGCATAAAAATAAATATGTCAGTTATTATAGTTCTCATATTGGTAAGTATCGGCATAGCTGTCTCGTTTTTGGCTGCTTTTATATGGGCATCCAGAACAGGGCAGTTTGAGGATACTTTCACCCCTTCATTGAGGATACTTAATGAAGAAAGAGACGAAAAATAGATACATATTAAATACATAATTAGGGTTGTTTTATGAGTGAAAATGTTACTCAAGCACAAAACTTGGAAACGTTTTACTACGACAATAAGATAGTTAGAGCCTTTGGGTTGGCTACTATTGTATGGGGGCTCGTTGGTATGCTTGTTGGGCTTATCATCGCGTTTCAGCTTTACGTTCCTGCTTACTTTCCGTCACTCGATTTAGGTATCGAGTATATCACATTTAGCAGATTGCGTCCACTACATACAAATGCTGTTATCTTTGCCTTTGTGGGTAACTGTATTTTTATGGGCGTCTATCACTCACTGCAAAGGCTGACCAAATCACGAATGTTCAGTGATTTCATGAGCTGGTTCCACTTCTGGGGCTGGCAGGGTATCATTGTTTCAGCAGCTATTACTCTTCCTCTTGGCATTACTCAATCTAAAGAGTATGCTGAATTGGAATGGCCAATTGACCTTGCTATAGCGATAGTTTGGGTTATTTTTGGTATAAACTTGCTGATGACGTTAATCAAGCGCCGCGAAAGGCACATGTATGTCGCTATATGGTTTTATATAGCTTCATGGATAACGGTTACTGTATTACACGTATTCAATTCAATTGAATTACCTTATGACTGGTTCCGTTCTTATCCTGTTTATGCAGGTGTTCAGGATGCACTTGTACAGTGGTGGTATGGTCATAATGCCGTAGCATTTTTCCTCACAACTCCATATTTGGGTCTAATGTATTACTATCTGCCAAAAGCTGCGGATAGACCAGTTTATTCTTATAAGCTTTCGATTATTCACTTCTGGTCTTTGATATTCTTATATATCTGGGCAGGGCCTCACCATCTTCTTTATTCTTCATTGCCTGACTGGGCACAGTCCTTGGGTACTGTCTTTTCAGTCATGCTGATTGCTCCGTCCTGGGGTGGTATGCTTAATGGTTTGCTTACTCTTCGTGGTGCATGGGATAAAGTAAGAGAGGATCCGATTCTGAAGTTTATGGTAGTTGCGATTACTACATATGGTATGGCAACATTTGAAGGGCCGATGTTATCTATTAAATCTATAAATGCCCTTTCTCACTTTACTGACTGGACTATTTCTCACGTTCACGTTGGTGCATTGGGGTGGAACGGATTTTTGACATTTGGTATTTTATATTGGCTTATACCTAAATTATATAAGACAGAATTATGGTCGAAGAAGCTGGCAAATGCGCACTTCTGGATTGGATTCATGGGTATCATTCTTTATGCAGCTCCATTATACTGGGCTGGCGTTACTCAAGGTCTAATGTGGAAACAGTTTACTGCTGACGGTATGCTCCAATATCCTAACTTCCTGGAAACAGTATTGCAGTTAGTTCCGATGTATGTGATGCGTTCATTAGGCGGTGCACTCTACTTATCAGGTACTGTTCTGATGGCTGTTAATATTTATAAAACAGTAAAATCAGGTAGCTTTGAAGCTAATACAGAAGCTAAAGCAGCTCCTTTGGCTAAGACATACAAGAACAAAACTATTTTTCAGCACAGGTGGCTTGAAAGAAAACCAGTTCCTATGTTCATCGCTACATTTGTTGTGATTTTCATTGGTGGTGCTTTTGAGATTGTGCCAATGTATCTTATTGAATCTAACGTACCAACAATTACGAATGTGAAACCATACACTCCTTTGGAACTGCATGGTAGAGATATTTATGTAAGTGAAGGCTGTTATAATTGCCACTCTCAAATGGTGCGCCCTTTCAGATCTGAAGTGGAACGCTACGGTGAATATTCAAAAGCCGGTGAGTTTATATATGACAGACCATTCCAGTGGGGATCTAAGCGTACAGGTCCGGATCTTCACAGAGTGGGAGGTAAGTACCCTCATTCATGGCACTATTATCATATGATAGAGCCATCTAAAATGTCTCCGGGATCTCTGATGCCAAGATATCCTTGGTTAGCTGAAAAAACAATCGACTTGGATAAGACAGAGAATAAAATCGGTGCTATGATGGCATTAGGTGTGCCTTATCCGAAAGACTATGACAAAATAGCTAACGAAGATTTGAATAAACAAGCTCAGCAGATTGTTGATGAGCTTAAACAGGCAAATATTGAAATTGACAGAGATAAGCAATTAGTTGCTCTTATAGCTTACTTGCAGAGATTAGGTACTGATATCAAGGTGAAGGAGTAAGCTATGTTTAAACATCTGATGGATAATATACAGTATATACATCTATTTCCGATATTTACACTAATCATTTTTGTTGCCTTCTTTGTAGGCTTAACTTGGATAGTTGTAAAATTGGACAAAAGATATATAAATGAAATGTCTAATCTTCCATTAGACAGCTCAGAATATCCTGTACTCACTAACAATGGAGAGCAAAATGGCTAGAGAACCTGAAGATAAACTATTAGATCATAATTATGATGGTATTTTAGAATATGATAATCCATTGCCGCCTTGGTGGGTAGCGTTATTTATAATTTGTATCATCTGGGCTGCCGGATATTTTATGTATTACCATGTAGCAGGTATAGGACCTTCTCAGTCCGAAGAGTTTGCAATGGAATACAAAGAATTCGAGCAAAAACAAGCTGAGCTATTGGCAGCAAATGCAGGCAAAGGTCCTGAATTTGATGAAAACATGGTAGCTTTAAGCGATGCAGCAAGCTTAGCAGGTGGACAGAAAATTTTTGTAGAAAAATGTGCTGCTTGCCACGGACAAAGTGGTGAAGGTATGGTTGGACCAAACTTTACAGATGATTACTGGCTTCATGGAAACCGCATGGTTGACGTAGTAAAAGTAATACATCAGGGTGTGCCATCAAAAGGTATGATTTCCTGGAAAGCATTACTTTCAAAAGATGAAATAGAGCAGGTAGCAAGTTATATTTTAACTCTGCACGGCACTAATCCTCCAAATCAGAAAGCACCTCAAGGTGAAAAATTCGACTACTAGAATTTTGCTTATTAGATAAGTTAAAACTCCCGATGGTTATGGCAACTGTCGGGAGTTTTTTTTTGTTTATTTATGTGTTGAAATTTAAGTATTAAACATTTATCTGATGCAATTAATATGTAAGAAAACATATAAAACAATGATACTTTTTTGATGATAATGTGTTATTATAACAATAATGAATCATTTAATAGGAAATAAAATGAAATTTTTAACTTTTTTATTTTTATGTTTAGTTGCAAGTACATCTCTTAGTAGCCAAATTTTGCATGTTTTCAATATAGATACAACAGCATATCCATTGATGAAGGCAGACTTTTATTCTACTGACGAAGAAGGCATACTTAGAAGCGATTTCAACATGTCAGATGTGCAGGTATTTGAAAATTGGAACTCATGTTCAATTGTAGATGTCAATACTTCTTTAAATTCGAAGAAAACTGATCTTTCTAGTTTACTCTCGATAGATATAAGTAAATCAATGACAGGGAATAAACTAGATGTTGCGAAAGAGTTTGTAAAAACCTGGATTTCTAATCTTGATAATAGGAAATCGGAATGTGCTCTTACAACATTTAATAATGAGTATCAAATTTTACAAGATTTTACAAAAAATAAAGAAAAATTGTCTCAAAAACTAGATCAAATAACTAGAAGTGGTTTCTCATTTATCGATACGCCATTAAGACCTCTTATGCGAGGAGAAATTTTCAGATTGAAACCTGATGAGGACTTAAAAAAAATAATAATTTTGGTTACTGATGGAGAACTTGGAGGTGAGCTAGAGTTTAATTATGGTTCTATTGCTAAGAAAAATGATGTAACTATCTTTTGTGTAAATATTGGAAATAAATGTCCTGATGTCTTAAAAGATATTGTAGTACAAACTGGTGGGATATATTTTGATAATATAAATACAAAAGAAGAGGCAAGTCAAGCAGCTCTATTACTTAAACTGTTTAGTCAGAACTATCCTGCAGCACAAGTTGAGTGGGAAGGCAAAAAAAATTGTGATAATTCAAAAATAATTGATTTGCAAGTAGTTCTAGAGGACACTATTTCTAAAAATATTGAAGTTGTAACTCCTAAACAAAGTATCCCTTCTCTTGAATTTGAACCTCGTATGATTGAATTTACAAATAGTATAATTGATCTTACTTTTTCTAAGAAAGTTATAGTGACAGCCAGAAATCAGGATATTGAAATTGAAAATATTACATTGAATAATCCTCAGTTTACGATTGCACCTAGAAAATTTTCTTTAGCTGAAAATGAATCTATAGAGTTGACGATAGAGTTTACGCCTGTCGATAGTAGTTATGTTTACTCAAATATAGAATTTAATTCTAAGAAGTGTTCTCAAAATCTTGAATTAATTGCATATAAGCGCTCAAACCCAACTCTAAATAAAAAGATAACTCTGACAAGTCCAAACGGTAGCGAAGTTTTAACAGCAGGTGAAAACTCTTTAGTCACATGGGAGGGGGTTCCATCTGATGAAGTAGTAGATATTGACTTTAGTCCGGATAATGGAAGAACCTGGGAGCCAATCACTAACTCTGCAAAAAAACATAAATATAATTGGCAAGTCAATAGTTATGATTCAGATAGTTGTCTCTTAAGAATACATTCCGATAACACATTCTCTAAGTGTATTGGCGGGAATAATGATGATACTTTTTCTAAGATAATAGAAACAAATGATGGATATTTAATTGCTGGCAATAGTAGTTCTTTAGATTCTAAAATAACAAATAATCATGGATTGAGTGACTTTTTCATTGCTAAACTGGATAAAAATTTAAAACAGATATGGACTAAGTGCTACGGTGGTAGCAAGCAAGAATATTTGTATAATGCTTTCGAAACTGAAGATGGAGGATTTATACTGCTCGGTATTACCCAGTCAAATGATGGAGATATTGAGGGATTTCATGGTCAAAATGGACAGGATATTTGGGTGATTCGCGTTGATAAGGCTGGTAAGCTCGTGTGGCAGAAATGCTTGGGTGGAAGTTCTGATGAAAAACTCAGAAGTGTTTATTTCCTAACTGATGGAGTGGTTCTGGTCGGAAGAACATATTCTAAGGATGGAGATGTCACAGGAGCTCATGAATCAGGTGCATCGAATATTTGTGATATTTGGGTTGTTAAAATTGATTTTGAAGGACACATTGTATGGGAAAGAGCATTAGGTGGAAGTAAGAATGAAGATCTATGGGAAGTGGAATTACTTGAAGACAAAAGTATTATCATTTCTTCTCAGACTGAATCTGTAGATGGTGATATTAGCTCGCCAAAAGACTACGAATTTACATGGTTTTGTAAGTTAGATACACTTGGCAATATTACATGGGAGAACTCTTTAGGTGGTAGTAGTAAAGACTTTTTACCTTTCATTTTACCAACTAGAGATAATGGAACTCTATTTTATGGATATTCTTACTCTAATGACGGTAATTTCCCTAATAATAAAGGGCAAGAGGATGCTGTTGCAGTAAAAGTAAACGACAAAGGCGAAATAGTTTGGCAGAAAAGTTATGGAGGAAGCAATTCTGATGACTATATCAGGGCATTCGAGACAGAAGATGGAGATTTTATATTAATTGGTACAACTGAATCCGCAGATGGTGATGTTTCTGATCAAAAAGAGGGATACAGACAGTGGATTTGTAAAATAGATTCATCAGGAGAATTAGTATGGGAAAGATGTAGTGGAGAAAACCCAAATGACTATATTTACGATTGCTTAATTCAAGATGATAGATACATGTTATTTGGGCTTAAATATGACACAGATCATGATACGCCAAAATGGTGGACTCAGAAGTTAGATGAAAATGGAGCAATTATACAAGAAAATGTTTCTGATGATATAGTAATGGCTTCAATAATTGAAAGTAAAAATGATGATGGTGGTTTATACCTTCGAGGTGTAAAATCTGATGCTGATGAAGAAACTTCAAACAGTTACTGGATTTTTAAACTGGATAAAAATCTAGATATAACTTGGGAGAAAGAAATTGTGTCTGCTGGAAATGATATCGTATCATATGTATATTTAGACAATAATAACGATGCACTTGCTATTTTAAATGTCCAGTCAAATATTTCCTTTCAAGAGGAATATAATGGTAAAAAAGATATTGGTGTTGTTAAACTAAATCTAAGTGATGATAATTCTGTATATGGCTATTCTGATGATGTGTTTTCAATTAGTAAACCAAAGCTCGAATTTAGAGAAATAGATTTGGGAAGCATTTATGTAAATAGTTGGACTTCTGATACTCTTATCGCACCTTTTATAAAAAATGTCAGCGCTAGAGATATCGTTATCAAATCAGTTCAATTAGAAGAATCGAGTGTATTTAGAATATGGGGGATTTATCAAGATGTTGTATTAGCACCAGAAGATTCATTGCCAATTGAATGCAGTATTTATACTAATCGACATTATGATAGAGAAGAAACATCTGAAATAATAGTTGTAACACAATCTGATACTTTATATATTCCAATCAAAGTGACTTTAACAACGAGCGATAAAGTACTTTTAGCAAATAACTATGATTTTTACTGTGATACAATTCCGATACATAAAACAGAAGATAAACTGATTAAGAACCTATTTTATAACAATATTGATACAACTATAAATATTAGTAAAATCAAATTTATTGGCTATGATAAAGACCAATTTGCATTTATAGATTCAAACCAAATTAAACCTTATGCACTTAAATTTAAAGAACAATATGATTTGGGGATCAGATTCCAGCCGACTAAAATAGGAAGAAAGAACGCAAAAATTGCAGTATATCATGATGGTGATAATTCTCCTAAGATATTTAGTCTCTTTGGAGAAGGAACAGGTCCGGAAGTATTTGCAATTGATGATTCTGCAAGGCCAAATAAAACAGTTGATATTAAGATTAGATATAGCGAAGTTAATGGTGGAGTTTTTGCTGATTTAGTGGCTTCATGTGATGGTATCATTAAGGTCGATGCAAGTATACTGGAACCTCAAAACCCACAAAATCTAATAAAGATAGAAGAAGGAATAGCGTATATAAAGTTCTCAGGCATTATAAATCCAGGAGAAAATATGATTAGTAATATTCCACTGAAAACAAAAGAGAAGATTGATAAAGACAGCACATTTATAGATTTTGGTATGGTAACATGGTATGATACTCATGGGAAAGAGATTGATTATGATGTAGATTTCTCTTCTGGCTTATTTAAATTGTTGGATCCAACAAATGTAAAAGAACTAGACATCCCAAATACATGTAGTGTATATCCTAATCCTGCTTCAAGTCAAATTTCTATTGATTATTTCGGTACAGATGCTGATATATTAGAAGTCAATTTAATAGATATGTTGGGGGTAACTGTTAAAACATTTTATATCGAAAATATCAGTGGCAATACCTCTATAACTAGCACAAAAGATATTTCAGATATTTCATCGGGGCATTATATCTTACAAATAAAAAGCTCAAAAATAACTAAACACTTTAAGTTAGTCATTATAAGATAAATATAACAAAAACTCCCGATGGTTATGGCAACTGTCGGGAGTTTTTTTTGTTATATTTTTGATATATATATATTATAATTAAGTTCGTTGCATTTCGACTAACTTATATTTTACATGATTTTATATAACTTACTGATATATATACACTATATACTGATTTATAGCGTGTTTTGTATAAAATAAAGTGTAACAAAAACTAACTATTATTCGTCTATTTTGTTAGCTATTTGTTAGTTTATTTATACTAGGTAAGATAATGGCAAAAATTAGTTTCTATCTCAATAAACCTGATCAGGAAATTACTTCTGTTATGATGAATATATCATTGAATGGATTTAGGGTTCAAGTTTCTACTGGTATAAAAATAAGATCTAAATCTTGGGATAAAAAACGTAACCGTGTAAAAGCTTCCGTTACAAATAGTGACGAAACTAATGTTTTGTTGGATGATTTTAAGTCTAAAATAACTACCTTTTGTTCAAAAGCACAACTCGAAAATCTTATTCTTAATAGGAACGATATTAAAGAGTATATCAAATTATTAAAAAATCCAAACATAGCAAATGATAAATCCGATGATTTACTTACGCTTTATGGAAATTACATCGAAATGACGAAACATACTCGTGCTAAACGTACTAATGAAAGTTGCTTAGCTGCAAAAAATAAACTTGCCAATTTTCAGAAAGAAACTAACACTATTATTACATTAAGTAATTTGGATGAGATCCTGTGGAAAAAATTTGAAAATTACTTACATGGCAAAGGATTGAGCAATAATACTGTACATCGTATAAACAAAGATATCAAGACTTCTTTAAACTATTTTGCTTCAAAAGGCTTATTGACTAATTCAAGTTTTCGTTATTATATTAAATCCTCTTCTTCTCATAAGGGACAAGAAAACAAGTATGTTTCTTTGGATTTTGAAGAAGTTGAAGCAATTAAATCTTTAAATGTTAAGCCTCATCTGGAAATACCAAAAGATCTATTTATGATACAATTACATACTGGTATAAGGATTTCTGATCTCTTAAGACTAAGACCATCAAAGATAGATATGGTTAATCAAAAAATCTACTTGACAATGGAAAAAACAGGTGATAATATTATTATTCCATTTAATAGTTACATCAAAAGCATTCTGCAAAAATATCCAACCAAGTTCCCACAAATCAATACCAAAAATTACAATGTACAAATAAAAAAAATATGTAAATATGCCGGTATTAATAAACCTGTAGCTTATTCTATCATGAGAGGAACAGTGAAAGAAGAGCACGTAGTACCAAAGTATGAATTAATATCTTCACATACCGCTAGAAGAACGATGATTACGCTTGCTTTAAAAGCTGGTATGCTGCCTGAGGAAGTAATGAAAATTTCTGGACATAGAAACCGACGTAGCTTTGATATTTATGTAAATCCTAGTAGAGAAAAAGCAATTGAAAGCTTCAGCAAGGTTTTTGGCGAGTAACTTTATACCAAAATGATAAAAAAAAGGCTCACATCTTACGATATGAGCCAATTGTATCAGTTCTGAACAGTTTAGTGAATCACAATAAACGAAACAGTTTCTACTTTTTTACCAGCTTATATAATCAAAAGAATTATATACACTTGATCTTGAGCATTATAGAAGAGCATTTCATCAACAAAGGTAGTCACTCATTAAGATCAAAAAAAAAGGACTAACTCTTACAAGTCAGCCCCTAAAATGAGTAAATGCTATTTTCTTATTGTACGATTACTTTAACTGTGGATTCAATAGTTTTGTTACTACAATCATCAGTTGTTTTCGCTGAAATAATAAGAATATTAGATTCGTATTTGCTTAACTCAAGATGCAAAATGTCTGTGCTATTTGCTGTAAATGTATCTACTATTTTACCATTTAAGTCTGTGATCTGATATACTACAGACTTAAGGCACTGGTCTGTTACATTTGAAGCAATTTTAAGATTCATTTTACCGTTATATGTAGGATTTGGATAGGCTTTGACCTGGAATAACTCCGCTGAACTGCTAACGTCCAAAACAGTTTTGTCGTTATCAGCGAAAAGCATTTTCGGAGAAGTTGTTGTCTCCTTATCTAATTCAGGTAAACCACCAAGTACCATTTCTTTGTAGATCCAATATTCAGGAGATTTTGGAACTAACACAAATTGTGCTTTTGTTAACTGATCAGAAAATCCGTATCTAAGCTTAGTAAACTGATGGTTGATAGACTTATTTACAGGAATATGAATCAATTCTTCACTTCCCTGAAGTTTTAGATAAAGTTTGACTCTGTTGTTGTCAAAGTCTTTATGAGAGTAGAAAACTACATCATCATCAGGATTTATATCAAAGAAAGAAGAATAAATTGTATCTTGGTCAACTGAAGGATAGTAAAATAATTTCTGATAGTCCCCTGTTTCTCTGTTAACAATTGCTATTCGTGAAACAACACATAGCTTGTTATTTTTAAAGGCAAATCCAACTAAATGATGTTCAGTTTCATCTTCTATAGTAGCTTTAGCAAAGTGTTCATAAGAAGGTACTATTTCTGTATATGGTTCACGACCAACTTCAAATAGTCTTCTATTTAAACTCCACGAGTGTTTGCCTGTCATAAATGGCATAGCTGAAAGCTGTGGATTATTACCATAACCTATTACAGGCTTAGCAAATCTGCGTCGATGTGAATTAAAACTCTTATCTACATATTCTTCAGAAGCAAATTCTGTAAAATCAGTTTGAATAGTTTCCCAATTGTAAATCATTCCCCAATATGAGTCATTGATTTGCCAAATTGTCGAATTAGTTTCTGTTTTGTTTTCATCTACAAAATTTAAAACATACATGCTATCCGAATGTATACTATAAAAATCAAACGGATCTTCTTTCATTTTACCTTGAACTACTACTGGATTTTTCAAATTTTTATTTATTCCTCTGATATGCCAAGGTCCCATATAAGTTCTGCAATAAGGTACATATCCAAATTGACTGTCAGAACTATCTATATAATCAATATAAGCAAAGCCAATGGTGTTGTTCCCTGTCGGTATATCGTAAGAATTCCAAAATATTCTTTCGTGTAAATCTAATTCTCTTCTCCACCCTTCTGTTTCAAGTTCTACACCTCTATAAACTACCGGAAATTGATGGTTTTGAGTACCCCATAGAGTACTTAATTCTATCATTTGTTTAGACTTATCATAATTGAATCCGTGTGAACATTCATGGCAACTATCATTTGTTAAATAGTTTTGAAGCGTCACATCTGAAGGATTGTCAGGGTTAAACCTACTTATTCGTGTATAATAGATATCAAAATCATCATCACTTGCTCCGTTGGGTTTTTCCTGCCATACTAAGGCAATATTGTCATGGTCTTCGGTGAATCTGCTGTATGTATTTATACTTGGGTGTAAAGCATAAGAATAAGTTCCACTATGCCACCTAAAAGAGGCTGAGTCTAAAACAGAATTAAAACATTTATCATTAGTATTTTTATAAGCGACAATGATACCATTCTTACGGTCAGCCCAAGCATAGTAATTACCTAAATCTGATGCATTAATTACCGGACAACCATGTGTTTCAAAATCTCCTGTAAATGTTGCTAATTGGTAAGGATCATATTTATAATCCTGAAATAATGAATTTGCAGGGAAAACACACTCGGCAATTATATATTGATCTGTTTTGATGCCTTGATTGTTACACTGGATTGCATCTTCGTTATAGGATATTTTTGAATTGTAAGTTACAAAAACCTCCGCTCGTCTAGTTTCATCATTCCATCTTACTACAAGTGATGGATTCATTGAGGTATATAGTTGAACTTTATTAGCACATTCATAACAAAAACTGAGACTGTGGTTTCTATTAATACCTATGCTGTTCCTTGGAGCAATACTGTCTGATAGTAAAATTTCATGCTCCCATTCAATTAAGTTAGAAGGAATACTACAGCTTGTAGGTAGACTTCTTCTGTAATAGATATTAGTGATACCTCGAAGTGTGTCTAATTTTTGATAAACAGTATGATAACGAACTAAAGAATCAATGCTTCCAGTGTCATCTTGACCTGCTTGTTCAATAGGATATGCAATTAGTTGTTGTTGGTTTGAATTTCCAAATTCACCTGTTATAAATTCATCAGGTTTATCCCATGGAGGTAATTGTCCTACTGCATAAATTCTAATTTCTCTTCCGTTCAATGTATCTGTAAACTCAACAAAATTTCCGTCATAGATAGAAGGAACAATTTCATATAATCCGTTAGCCCAATAATCAGGAGAAAGTAAATATACAGTTGAACTTGTCAAGTTTGGTAGATAAGCTGTAGTTTTTACAGCTTCTGTGTTTAACTCGTTCCCTTCTGCATATGAAGTAAGGATTATTGGCACTGAATTATTGATATACATGTCTGAATAGAAGTAGTAAAAACCTAAATTATTAATATCACGCCACTTCTGAGAACCATTATTTCTACTATGATCATTTGTAATAAAGTTTTTCAAAGATTTAGAAGCAAACCATCCCTTATAAAAATTAAATTCTTTGAGAGTATAGTACATTCTTGAATGTATTATACTCTCGAATCCAGCGTTAGGGTATTCCCAAATAACGTGGCCTCGTACTCCTTGCATTGTAGAACCAAAAAGAGCCCATCTAAGGTATGCGGAAGAAGGGTTTTCAATATCTGCATATACCATAGTATCTTTGTTATCTACGCTAGATACTGGATGATACTTTGTATTCCATGCTTGTAAATATTCACAGCAAAAATCTTTATTTTCTCGAATCATTTTATTTGTTATTCTTCTGGCATAAGCATTGATGCTAGAACCGTATTGTTGATTTACAATTATTAGA
The DNA here is from genome assembly GCA_965140345.1 of Kapaibacterium sp. (SeqCode). Lineage (GTDB taxonomy): Bacteria > Bacteroidota > Ignavibacteria > Kapaibacteriales > UBA2268 > JBFHIJ01. The sequence goes on along the minus strand of OZ223200.1, from coordinate 198,565 downwards.
GAATCTAAATGATTAGCCATGTTTTGATAAGGATATACATCTATACCAACAGCGTCAGAATGAATATCATAGTATTCAACATTGCTGCCGCCGGATAAATAATTTATAAAAAGTGGTTTATTTGGAATATTTGATTTGAACAAATCAAAAGCATTATTACATACATCTTCCATATAATTCGGATTATTTAAAACCTGTCCCGGATAATTATTATAATTCCTGATAAAGTGATCATAATACACAGACCAAACATCTTTAGTAGGATAAGGATCTATTTTTCCATGCACTTCATCAGTTAAGTAGATACCAGCTAAAGCGGTGTGATCCCATATTTCTTGTTTCTCTAATAATCTTCTGAAATATTCGGGTATATCGCCTTGATCAGAAAGATCATTGTATTGATGATACCATACAGATACTGTATCGGCAATATCGTATGAATACACTTCAAAAGGGTCAATAAATGGCATTACTTTATAACCAAATCTTTCTGCTTTATTTAAATACTCTAACAAGGCATTATCAAAGTTTAAAAAATAATCAAATGTTTCATCTGGAAGCGACTGGTTATCAGCAGGAAATGATTTCGGTTTCCACCAATCATAATAACTGTCGGTAAAATATCTTCTGTCCGGAAATAAAGTATTATATACTTCAGTCATTTTTGTATAGTATTCATCAGAATAATATCCATAATTTTTGTGATCCGCAGTGTGAACCAAAGTATCCTTAGAACTTATCATTCGAATATTTGCAGGCCCGATAGGAATCATCGATTTTGTTATTAGCTCTCCATTTGCATCCTTGTCTGTTACTTCAAGCATATAATCGTTTTCAGAAAACTCAGGTAAGCTTCTCCAACCTAATATTGTATTGAATTCTTGATAATCACTCTCATTGACATTCCTATTGTCATCTTGTTCCAAATAAATTGCGACTAAATCATCTCGACCTTTAATGTCATAATCGTAGTTTACTGCTGCTACAAAAGGCATGACATTTTTATCAAACATAGTTAAACTATTTTTGGTCGCTAACTCCTGGTAAAAGGCATAACTATAATTGCAATTGGAGCATTTTTTCATGAGGAATATCTGTTGTATCCTATCAGCTTCATTATTTATAAAAAAAGCTAATTGATAATCACCGTCTCCGTTAAAATCACCTGCAACAACATTCTCTAAAAAATCATAATTTATGTACGATTTTTCTGCTTGATAAATCAGTTCAAGAGTCGAATATGTAGAACCATAAACTACTAAAATCTGTTGCTCATTAACATCATTATCATATATAATTGCAATATTATTCGAGCCTTGCAGAACTAAATTTTTAATACTTTTTATCTTCTCTCTTTCTATTTGCATATGCTCCGCTAAAAACGATAATGTCCATGTTCTTAAAACTGAATCATATTGCAATCTGTGAACTTTTAATACTCCACCGTCATTACTAAGTAAAAGTAAGTTATCTGTTGAAGATAAATTTTGTTCCGTTACAACAAACATCAAATTATCAATTTGCAAATTAGCATTTTCTAACACAGTATAAGGCATTATATATGTCTCTTTATCGAAGGAGTAATTCCACTTTTGATTGGATGTATTGTTGTTTGAAAACAAAGATATTTCTAAGGCATCATTTGTCTCATTTGCATTCAATACAACAATTTCGTCATTACTTTCAGTTCCGTCAGCATAATTGCCTGCTTCAGCAAAAAAATTTGTATAATTCCATTCACTTGCTTGATTATATCTACGAATTATAGGATTGTTTTTTACTCTAGGTTTAATGTCAAAATAAATAGGAATACTATAACCTTCTTGATTATGGACGGTTTCATAATTCCCATAATTATTATCAGGATGTAACACTTCATAAGCCTTTGATTCCATGACATGAATCTGGAATTTTGCATTTTGATAATCTTGTTCATTTGTACTGTTTCCTAAAGACAAAATTCCAAGCTCATTATAACCATCGTTATTAAAATCGCCTGTGCATACTTGTTTAATATTCTTAAACTTTAATTGGGCTAATTTATAATTAAGCACATGTGGGATAGTATCCAAATCAAAATATTGTTTTATATTTGGATCACCAATATACATGAAGTTCTCGTCCTGAATTACTGCCTCCCTGTCCAGTATTTGAGAATAGGTAGGATAGATAAAAATGATTATACATAGAATCATTATAAACGACTTCATAAATCTACTCCTTAATAAATTTAAGACTGTATTTATTGTTTATAAGAATGAAATACATACCATCTGCATAGTTTTCAACATTTAGTTCAAGCTCATTGAGAGGAAACTGCATGTCTGTCGAGTATAATTGCTTGCCCAGCAAATCATAGATTTGTAGTAGTTTAATGGAATCTTCGGAAGATATAGTTATGGATTGAGATGCAATAGATGGATATACAGAAATGTTTGACAAATCATATTTTCCTGTATCTATCGCAGAATACCCAAAATTTCCTCTCAAATCAAAATTGATTAGATATAAACAATACTCATGGAATTCTTCTGAATAAGCTTTTTTTAGTAAGTGAGCAGAATGTGCTTTTGAAACAATATAAACATCATTGTTCTTTACAAGAAGATTTGGGTCTGCTATTAAGTGTGGATGATAGGAATACCACTGAGTATATTTTTTTAGGTCAAATCTCATTAACAAAGAATTCGTGGTACTCCCATTGTCTCTGTTGTTTATATGATTACTGTCCTCAGGGAAAATATTTTTATCAGAATTTACTTCACCCCAAATAACATTCTTATCTATTGTATATGTACTATAAATGAAACCACCTTTGCCATATAAATCGAAATCCCAGTTTACTCTATTACTCCGATCTAAAGACAACATAAACACACCATAATAATCTTTAGCACTCATACTATAGCTTATAAACGGAGAACCTTTGACTTGTATAGAATTGTGGTCTGCGTCAATAATTAAAATAAAATTTCCATCTGCGTCATAATCTGAGAAATAATAATTATTATCACTTGGATTTGCAAGTCTGCCTTCAGAACAGTAATAAGTAAAATACTTCAGTTTACAGCTGTCTGTTGTAAATTTGGCAATAAAGGGATCGAAAAACTGGTAGTGTTCATAATAGGTAGTATCACATGGTAACTGTTGGATTGCATCTTCTGTACCTATGATATATCTTGGATTAATGTCTTTATGGTAATAATCTGCTGAGACTCTACCTACAACAGTAATTTCATCACCATAAACATCAATATCTTCTAAATGATCTGTCTCACTCGCACCAAGATAGCTTGACCATATATGCTTACCTTCAGGGCTAAATTTAGCAAATACTCCGTCAGAATATTCTGCAAAATGTTTATAATAAAAAGCATATTCAGGTTGATAAGTCCAATCGCTTCGAACAATGTCATAACTCATAGTGTTGCCGGCTACATAAATATTATCGTCAGCATCCAAAGCAAGACCAAAAGACTGATCCAAGTATGTACCTCCAAACAGGCGAGACCACAGTAAATTACCGTCTTTATCAAATTTGGCAATATACATATCAGCTTCCCCTTTTATACTGTCTTGGTCAAATTCCCCTTTTAATGGGAAATTTGGAGAATTTGTAGCTCCTGTAATAATTATGTTATCTTCTGAATCGATTTCTAATCTTATTCCTCTATCCTCCTCTGTTCCACCAAAATATGTACTCCAAACAGGAAAGCCTAAAGTGTCAAATTTGACAATAAAAGCATCAATGTAATCTTCATCTGTTTTTTCAGAGTCAAAGGAATTTCCTACCATAGGAAAATCTGAACTCATAGTATTTCCTATAGCGTATAAATAGCCTTTAGAATCAATTTTAAAATCCTGAGCGGCATCTGCTCCTGTTCCACCGAAGTAAGTAGCAAAACGAATACGGGGATCATCAGGGATTTCATCATTAAGCAATTCCGGATCTATATCCGAACCGGCTTTCGCTTTATACTGATAATCTTTATGAGGCTTCAAAGAGTCTGCACCTTCGTAGGTTTCGGCATAATAACTCAATGGATATAGTAAAAATGATATTAAGGCGATATATTTTAACACATTTTCCTCGTCATAATTGTTTTTATATCTATTTAAACTTAGGCATTATTATAGGTTAATTCAAATATATTTTTTGCAAATTCAATATTTAACTTATAATTAACACTAGGGTTTAGCTCAACTATTCTAAATTCAAGTAATAAATGCAACGCAGAAATGAGTGATTAAAGAAGAAAAGTATAAATGTTTTAATACAAGAAATCAGAAGTAGAATAAAAATCAATTTATAATATGCCTGTCAGAGGAACAGCTGATGCATTGTCGAAAGATTTATATGTGACTATATCAAACAATACCCTGTAATGATAAAGTGTTTTACTGAAAACCTTTCTACTTGTATAAAGCATATGGGATCTCCTCAAGTACACAGAAGGAGCATAAGAATAACAAACTTAATTGAGGGAGTATTTGTTAATATAAAATGAAGAACTATAATTAGACCTAGACATGCTCATGAGAAAGGAGAAATTGGCTTATTCATCTCTCCATTAATCAGAGTAGTTTGAAGTTGGAGAAAAGTCAATATAAGAGAATTAGATAAATAAATACGGAGAGATATTAGAACAATTATTTGTTGGGAATCAGAAGTAAGTGAGTTGATTTATTACCCTTTATTTACTTGACACAACTTTTTATTTAACACACACCAAAATATTTTACTATAAATATATTAACAATATATTCTTTAGTATATAAGTATAATATTGTAATGATATTGTAAATTAGTTAGATTGAAAGTATGATAATTAATTACTATGAACGACTTGATGGAAACCAAAAATGGCTATTGAAAATAATACTAACATAAAAAACGAATTAGCTACCACTAAATCATACAATTCGATTGCATCTCTAATCTTTGAATTACCACTTCTACAAAAACAGGTGCTAAAAGGTCTTATTGATATTGTGCTTAAAGATGAAAATGATATTGATTTAAAAAAGCTAGAGAATAAACAGTTAATAGCTGACTTAAGTAAATCATTGGATGAATCTAATAAAACAGATATTTTTAATAGTATTTTATATATGCTAGATCAAACAACTAAATCAGTTGATCTCATGAATAATAATCTTCAGAAATCAATAAGTTATAAAAAGGATATTGAATGTTTACTTGATTTCAGACTGAGTATTATGACTGAAATGTCGAACAATATTTCTACTTTGAAAAACTTACTAATTAGCCAAAATTGGAATTCACCCTCAACTGATTCTGAAAAAGTAGAGTTTGAATTTGGCTTTATCAATCCCATTTTTTTGTTGGTGTCAAAATATATAGAGAATAACTTACAGAATATTGATTCTATAACTTGTTCTATTCAAAAGCAGATTAATCTCATCAAAGAAAAAATTGAACTTGGATTAACAAAAGACGTTTACGAAGCTCGACAATCTGAGATATCAACAAATTACGCATCTCCTTATCGTTTCGGAGGACAAAAAATTAGAATTAGCTGGTTAATAGCTTCGTTATTTTTTTCTGGTCATTTGGTTAATCAAGATGGCACAAAAGTACCATTAAAAGATATAAGGAAGGCTGTTGAAAAAATGATTGTATATATTCACGGAGATAACTCCTATTATATCAATGGATTTGTATCTGAATATGAAGGTTTAACTAAAGAGTATATCCTAATTGAGAATGACATTTCACGTGGCGAGACACGATGTACAACAGATCTATTTTTTAAACTCATGAAGTCGTTTGCTGAAAACATGAACCCACTTGTTAATGAACTCCAACCAAGATTACATGACTAATAGTTTACATTTACAAATCCCAGAAGGATTCTTTATCTCCTTCTGGAATTTTTTTTATTTCAAAATACTCTCTATTAATGCACATCTAAATGCTGTCATCACAAAATATTTCTATAATGAATTCCAGAACTTTGCTCTAGGATTCTCTCACCTTATATTGCGTTCAAATAATGAGAGATAATAATCACTAAGCACGCTTAAGCAGAAAAAGTACGTACGAATAAAGCTAAAGATTAAAATCTCACACTTGTAACAAGAGCACTACTAATAAAAAACAAGAACAGAGAAGCATTGACTTTCTAAAAGTTGATTCGAAATGGACTGCGTGTGCGCTTGTAAATATTAAAGGTTAATCAGACACAAAAGGGTGGCAAAAATGCTTGAAAAAAAAATGGAAGAACCGAACAAAATGGAAGATTTTATTATGGTCTCAAGAAGCTATTATGAAAAATTGGTTTTAAAAGCAAATAATGTAAATCAAAATCCAGAGCCTCATATCAAACAAAGAGTTCAATCAGATTATTACTACAATACAGAAGAAGTAATGGAAATGCTTAAAGTCAGTCGTCCGACAATTAAGAACTGGCGAGATGCAGGCATACTACCATATCGAAAGTTTGGAAGAAAGGTAAGATTTAAGAAAGAAGATATTGAAAAACTAGAACACAAAATGGCAAAACGAGGAATATGCTTATCGGGAGGTGAACAATGGAAGAGCTAATGCAAAACTCAAAAAATAATATTACACTACTTTTAAATTCAAACATTATAAATAAAAGTGATCCCCAAAATAGAGGGTGGAATGTTAATACAATTCAGGTTGAAGAATTGATCCAACACATTCAATCTGGTTATGCCTTTTCTTTTGGTGTAACTAAGGAGTTCTTTCCAGATAAAAAGCCTAAAACAGAATTCATTTCTTATGCTCAGGGATTTGCAATAGACATAGACAATGTAATAACAACAAAAGATAATACTAAAAGAAAAAAAACCGAGAGCGAAGGATATTTATCCTTTGAGTCGTGTTTAACTGACCCATGGTTGCAAAAACATGCAGTATTTATGTATACGACTGCTTCTCATAATGAGGACTTTCATAGATTTAGAATAGTATTTCTGTTTGATATACATATTCAAGAAGCAAATGTATACAAAAAAGTTGTGACATCTTTTATAGAAAGATTTGATAGTGATGTCAGTTGCAATTCAATAGAAAGGATATGGTATGGAAGTAGAAATTGCAAGTGTCATACTTTTAATCCTACAAATCGAATTTCAAGATCCACTATATCTGAAACTAAGCAACTTATATATAATGAAGACAAATCCAATATAGAGCTTGAATATAAGGAAGTATCTCCTGAGATAGTACGTGAGATTCTAACTTACATTCCTAAACAAATGCTTTATATGGACTGGTTAAGAATTGTTTCAGCTATCGGAAATTATTTTGACATAGAAACAGCATATAAGCTAATAGAAGAATGGTCACCTGATAAAGTTGTAGGAACTAGACAAAAGCTAAATCACAGGCTTAAACAAATAGGAATAGGAAGTTTATTTCATTTTGCTAAAATATATGGGTATAAGTTATCTCAATGCCATAATCAAACGCAGGCAAAGCGAATTACAAAACAAAAAGATATTAGTGTAGCTGATATAGAAGCTAAATATGATTTAAATGACACGGGCAATGCATATAGACTGCTAAAACTGTACGGAGATCAAATTACTTATGACTGTCAGAATGGGTGGTGGTTGATTTGGAATTCAATGATTTGGGAGAAAGACATGGCAAATAAAGTGATACAATTGATGATAAATACCGTAAGTCAAATCTCTAAAGAAATTGAATCTACTGAGAACGCAATTTTGAAGCAAAGTCTAAAGAAACATCAAAGGATGAGTGGCAATGCAGCAAAATTAGTCAATGCCGTGAAAATTGCTGAAAGTAACGACAAGGTTGTAAAGTTCACAGAACAGTATAACACAAAGGAAAATATTATTTCTCTTCAAAATGGTTATTATAATCTTGACACACATCAGTTGGAAGATTTCAATCCTAGTTATTTAATAAGCAAACAAATGAATGTCAGTTATGCCCCCAATGCAAAAGCGCCAAATTTTGAAAAATTCCTTCAAGATATTTTCTTAGGTAGAGAGGATTTAATCAAATTCGTTATGAAATTGATCGGATTAAGTCTAGATGGTAAAATGGATATTCAAAAAGTTATGTTTTGCATAGGCAAGGGGAATAATGGCAAAAGTGCATTCTTAGAAGTAATTTCTGAGATGATGGGAACATATGCTCAAAAATTGAATACAGAAGCAATTTTTCAGGGGAATAAAAACACTAACCTTTCAGAAACACAAAAAGCTAGACTCCCAGGAATGAGGTTTATAACTTTTGGAGAAATTCCGGAGAATAGAAGACTAGATGAATCTCTATTGAAAGACCTATCTGGTGGTGAAGAAATCAATGGTAGAAAGCTTTTTAATGAAGACGTAAACTTTAGACCACAAGCATCATACTGGCTTTCAGGAAATCATTTTCCAATAATCCAAGGAACAGATGAAGGTATATGGCGGAGAATACTCGTCATTCCATTTGATTATCAAGTCCCGGAAAATAAGAAAAAGAACTTTTCAGATTTATTAAATCAATTTAGACCTGAGTTCCCAGGCATTCTTAATCTTGCTTTAGAAGCTTATAAATCCTATCAAAAAGACGGCTTGGAAATTCCGGAATATGTTAAAGATGTATTGTATAAGTACCGTTTCAGCAGTGATTTATGCCGAGATTTTCTTGAAGAATGCTGTGAAATGGAACATGATAAAAAAATTGAAGCAAATACTCTTTATAAAGAATATATACAATATATAAATGAAGCAGGTAATTTACCTTTATCGAGACAAAAATTTTATAACAGACTACGAAACGATTTTGGCATTGAAAAAGTCATAGGAACAGGGAAGAGAAATTATTTGCATGGAATTGATTTACTACAAATCTAATAGCTTGTAGAAGCAAGTGCATAAACATAAGAAATATTGAAATAAAAATGCCATCTAGATTCACTATATATTTGTAGTGATCCAGTCGGCATTTTTTTAATTTTGTAACTAATTAGACTTAAAAGTGCACGCAAAACCCTACAAAATGCACGCAAAACCCTACAAAATGCACGCAAAACCCTACAAAATGCACGCAAAACCCTACAAAATGCACGCAAATTCCGACAAAATGCACACAAATTCCGACAAAAGTATAATGTAACCATACATTGTAAGACTTATTCATCGAACGATACAAATTGTGTACTGCTAAATATTATAACTTTAAGTACTCTTGAAGTAATTCAGTTTTAGCTTTATCAGAAAGTACCCTGTCTTCCGAAGAGTCCGGTTCTTCCTTTACGAGTTCTTCAAGCACATCAGCAGACAGTGATCTACTTTCTCCTACAAAGCTCATATGAAACAAGGGATGGTTTTCAGGATCAGCAACTGCTCGTTTCCAAGCACAATCGATATTATCAAAATCTAGCATAGGGATTCTCCAAATTATAAAGACCTTATATATAAAGAACGTCTTTTTTGAATTTGGGTTTCAATAGAATGGAAAAGTGGAAAAAATGGAATGTTTTTACAAAGTTTTATTTTTTATCTACTTTCTTATACTTACTCTTCTTTATTATTTATATAGATTAATATAATAAGAAAAAGAAGAAAGAAGTATGTAGAATATAAAAGGAGAATAAAATACAGGAGGAATATAAACTACTCCACTTTTTCCACTTTTCCACGCACTGTTGTGTATCAGTAACAAAAAATGTAGATTCTAAATTACTAACTGAAGGCATAGACGAACACACTAGTTGTGTATCAGTAACAAAAAATGTAGATTCTAAATAGTCTGGCTATCCGAGCGAGACAGTCACACGTTGTGTATCAGTAACAAAAAATGTAGATTCTAAATTCATCAGAAATATCATCATATGACAAATCAGTTGTGTATCAGTAACAAAAAATGTAGATTCTAAATAAGAAGATTTTTTAAAACACATTAAGGATTGTTGTGTATCAGTAACAAAAAATGTAGATTCTAAATTACTAACTGAAGGCATAGACGAACACACTAGTTGTGTATCAGTAACAAAAAATGTAGATTCTAAATTCAAGTCTTTACTAGGAAGCCTAACTATTCGTTGTGTATCAGTAACAAAAAATGTAGATTCTAAATGTTACATCTAAACGGATTTGATATAACAGTGTTGTGTATCAGTAACAAAAAATGTAGATTCTAAATTTCTAATATTGCATCTTTATGTATTTCTACAGTTGTGTATCAGTAACAAAAAATGTAGATTCTAAATTTGATAAAAATGCATGGCATTATGAGTATCGTTGTGTATCAGTAACAAAAAATGTAGATTCTAAATTGTACCCCATATGATTATTTACCTTTACCTGTTGTGTATCAGTAACAAAAAATGTAGATTCTAAATTCCACTTTAAAGTCTATATATTCCCAACCTGTTGTGTATCAGTAACAAAAAATGTAGATTCTAAATATATTGAACTTGTAGTTGTTGCTCATACTGGTTGTGTATCAGTAACAAAAAATGTAGATTCTAAATTGAAGATAACAGCGTACACGCTAGATACTGGTTGTGTATCAGTAACAAAAAATGTAGATTCTAAATTATTTATAAATTATCCCTAAGGTATTCCAAGTTGTGTATCAGTAACAAAAAATGTAGATTCTAAATATCTAAAAATACAAGAAGGGGCTTATATGCGTTGTGTATCAGTAACAAAAAATGTAGATTCTAAATATCTAAAAATACAAGAAGGGGCTTATATGCGTTGTGTATCAGTAACAAAAAATGTAGATTCTAAATAGAAAATCCGAGCGTGCTATTTGTCACTACGTTGTGTATCAGTAACAAAAAATGTAGATTCTAAATAGAAAATCCGAGCGTGCTATTTGTCACTACGTTGTGTATCAGTAACAAAAAATGTAGATTCTAAATGAAATATTGCTGAAGAACCGCCCTCTAGCTGTTGTGTATCAGTAACAAAAAATGTAGATTCTAAATAAATTATTGGAGAAATATACTTAACCCTAAGTTGTGTATCAGTAACAAAAAATGTAGATTCTAAATAATGTTACTATTGATAACAGTCAGAGTATTGTTGTGTATCAGTAACAAAAAATGTAGATTCTAAATTAAAGAACCCAACCTCTTTATTGTTTTCATGTTGTGTATCAGTAACAAAAAATGTAGATTCTAAATACAGTTCCAAACGTTCCGGAAGCTGAATTAGTTGTGTATCAGTAACAAAAAATGTAGATTCTAAATCCATACAATTTCTATCTTATCTATGAACCTGTTGTGTATCAGTAACAAAAAATGTAGATTCTAAATAGCTTTGTCAGCTACTACTTATAAAGTTGTGTTGTGTATCAGTAACAAAAAATGTAGATTCTAAATTTAATAACAAAATAACAACGGTGGCATAATGTTGTGTATCAGTAACAAAAAATGTAGATTCTAAATAATTTAAGTCAAATAAATATTTGCAATTTAGTTGTGTATCAGTAACAAAAAATGTAGATTCTAAATAGGCAAATATCACTAATTACCTTAATTACCGTTGTGTATCAGTAACAAAAAATGTAGATTCTAAATTCTGAAGAAATTGAGTTGCTGGATAACAATGTTGTGTATCAGTAACAAAAAATGTAGATTCTAAATATATATCGATGTTGCTCTTTTAACTTCAGAGTTGTGTATCAGTAACAAAAAATGTAGATTCTAAATTCAAATCGGTTATCTCTTTCTACAAGAGTGGTTGTGTATCAGTAACAAAAAATGTAGATTCTAAATCTAAAGCTAATGGTTGTACGTGGTACTCTTGTTGTGTATCAGTAACAAAAAATGTAGATTCTAAATACAGAAAATAAAGAGCATCGAGAGCTAATTGTTGTGTATCAGTAACAAAAAATGTAGATTCTAAATGTAATGACTGGAATAAATATATCCCAAACAGTTGTGTATCAGTAACAAAAAATGTAGATTCTAAATAAAAATTCCTAACAGGATTGACTCCTAGTCGTTGTGTATCAGTAACAAAAAATGTAGATTCTAAATCTTTTAGTTCTTCATTAGTATAAAGTGACCGTTGTGTATCAGTAACAAAAAATGTAGATTCTAAATCACCAGACATTTCTGTTCTCTTCCAAACTTGTTGTGTATCAGTAACAAAAAATGTAGATTCTAAATAGGTGTTTTATAAGCCTAATATCTACAACGACTTAGATTAGAATCTAGAGTAAAAAAAGGGCATAAATATGCCCTTTTTTCTTTAAAACATCTGCAATTGTTGTGGCTCATCCGGTGGTTTTGTCTTTTCCACTCCCCAGAAATGTTCCATTTTTGAGTATTGCTTTTCAGTTACTTGCATCACTGCTACATAGCCCAATTTTGGCAAAACAGATCGTAAGTATTTCAATCTGGATTCTAAAACTTCCTTGCTAATGCAGTGTCTCATATAAACCGAATACTGCATTCTAATATATCCGTCTTTTTTCAGACATTTTAGAAATCTTGTATATTCTTTTCGGTCTTTACTTGTTTCTGTAGGTAAATCAAAAAATACAAATATCCACATGATCCTATATGGGCTTAGTTCTTTCATAGTTTTGGGTATAATATTTTATCTGTTTTTTTGCTCATCACCTTCACAAGTGACTTACATGTGTCATGAATAGCATGGTGAATAGTCTTGTTTTCTTTTCCTAAGCATATTTGCTTTTGAGTAATATTAAGTAAGTATGCTTTTTGACTTTTTGCAAGGACTTCTACATGTTCATGTTCTTTCATAAAATCGCAAATTGCCTCGTCAATAAATGGTCTGTATGGTTCCATAATGTCGTCAGCCAGTGCAAAATTATTAGCTGCATTTTTATGAAATACTCCAAGACTTGTACATAGCCCTGCAGTCACTAAGTTTCGAGCAACTAAACCTCTGATAATAGCATATCCGAAATTTAAAAAGTTATTTGGAAAGTCACCATCTCTGCTTCGTTTAAAACTCGGCAAATCAAAAAGTTCTTTCCAATACTGTTTAGCTGCTTGTGCCTCTGCGTTGCTTGAATCTCCGGTTTTGACTCCATCTAAGATACGCTCAAGAGCTTGCCAATTTTTATTTCTTTTTTGAAGTAACTTCATCTGGTTGTATATTTTTGACTCAATCACTTGCTTCCATATCTTTTTCTTTGTTGATTTATGCAATTCAGCCTGCATCTGAATTCTGCCACCCTGAAGGTAATTCCCTTCTTCTGGTATCATCAAACCACAAGGGAGGTGGGAAAAGTTGCACCACAAAATTGCAACTTGCCCCACCATTAGTTTAGTAATTAACTGTCCTGAAAGGGATATACCAAAGTTATCACAAACAAGATATTCCATATCCTGAATAGGTACAGTAGAAAATTCACCAGTTTCAGTATTGGTGATTTGCAGCTGCTCGTCTTTTGTGTTCAAAATGCACGGAGAACCTATGTATATTATTCTTTTACTCATAATAGTCTTCTATAAATCCGGCAGGAGAAACATTAATTTTATTTACAGAACAAGTAGAAGGTCTCACAAATAACCTTCCCGGCTCAATATTACTTCCTTTAGAGTCTTTCTTACTTAGAATAGCAACGTTGTGTTTTCTAAAAGCTATTGTACCTGTAACATCCATCTTTTGTACTCTATAAACCTGATCAAACAAAAAATGGTAAGTAGATTTATCATATTTGTCAAAAGCAATATGAGGCTCACCGTTTATAACCATCTCATGTGCCTGAAGTGACATAATATATTCCTGCCCGATAGCAAGTTCTTTATCAATAGGAGGCAGCCCTTGGGCTTTTCTTTTCACAACATCAAAGAGAGGTACAACCTTGCCTTTTACTTTATTTTCTTCAGAGTAGATAACTATATGGTGGTTATTACCCGGCTCTACGTGGATATTATAGTTTCTAAGCTTTCGGCTATTAGTCATTGGTTTATTAACACGAGCTTTCTTGATTTGGTATCTTTGGTTTCCGTTGTTATCAAACATAAAAATAGGTTCGTTAAATGCATTTTTTGGAATAGTAAATTTTGGATTTGTAATATCGACTCCTAGCTCTTGTAAGCGATTCAAAATTAGCTCTCTAACTTTTGCATCTATAATATTGAATATTTCTTTGGTAGTGAGCGATTCTATTGGTTTTCTCACAGCAAAAAGGAATTTACCATCATGAGACTTCAATGCGAGTCTTTCTTCAGAGTGTTTTGAGTTCCCATCGTTTATAAAACGTTGACCATATAATGTTTCTTCATGCAGCTGACCTCTCACACGTTTGTTTTGCTTATGTGATATTATGATATTGGCAACTGCAACTTCAGCCTGCTGGTTTAAGTTCTCCCAAGGTCTTGGGAAGAGTTCTTTTATACGGTCTGTGTAAAGAGATTGACCTTTTGCATGGATAGTATGAATTTTTTGTAGATAAGATCTTGTAGTAAGAGCTATAACAAGAGCATCTATAGAATGATGCCTATGATCTTCTCTATTTTTTAATTCTCTATCTTCCGGTTTAACAAATTTTCCGAATTCATCTCTTTCAGCAAGAATTGGATTCAATCCCCAATATCTTCTTAAAGTAGAAGTGAGATGTCCTGTGACAATATCAACATTCGGAACAAGATGTTTTAGATAATTTACAGACTCCTTTGCAATGTAAGAAGTATCGTTAAGCTGGCGACTGATGAAGCTATCAGTCTCGATAGTCTTTTGTTGAAACTTTTTGGCTTTACTAAACGGAAACGATTTTACTCTTTCAAGTATCTGTTTATATTTGATTTCGTCTTGATGATAAGCCTCATACGGAGACATATTTTTCTTAACATTGACATTTTCATGATGATAGCATAAAGTCTTATTACCAAAGGAATCATCTAAAGTACGACTATAAGGCAAAATATGCTCAATATGTACTTCTCCCGAATATTTTGGATCGAAAAGCTGATGCGCTTCAATAGATTTTCCCGTAAATGGACAAATATGGCCGCATTCATCCAACAATTTGTAAATAAGAATATCATCTCGAGATGGATTCGATATATTAAATTCGTTTTTAAGTTTTAACTTGATGCTATCAGTTAGTTTTTGTCTTTCTAAGTTATTTCTGAAAATCTGCTTTCTTCTTTCAGCAGGCATTTTCATTTCTCTGGCAACTTCAATTTTAATTTGATCAGGTTTGCCATAGTGTTTTACAATATCATTTACAACTTTGCGAAGTTGATGCAGAGCACTCATCACAATTGGATTTGCAATTCTGTTAGGTGCTGGTAGTTCATCATAAATTTCAACTTCTTTGCTAAATAAATTGTGTTCATATCCTACTTTTTCACACGCCTCATGATATTGCAAGCCTTCTCTCATGTGTGGTAATAACTTCTTAATAGCTCTTTGACTCAAAGAAGCATAGTCTTTTTCAATTTTAATTTTGCTAAGTTTTTCAATAGTTTCAGAATCTAAGTTCCATTCTACAGCTAAGTATTGAGACAACCAATCATTGTTTTCTGCAAAGTGAAGAGTGTTACGGAGTTTTTCCAAATTCTCTTGATCGAAGTCATTAAATCGTTTGCCAAGAGCTTTTTTTATTTTAACCAGAGAATCAAGACCATTCAATTTACCTAGGTGCTCGATATTAACTTTGTATTCCGTTTTAGAATTTTTGTCAATGCCAATAACTTGTTTGAATTTTTTGAGTGTTTTATCAAATTTCAATTCAGAATTTTCTGATAAGAATTTGATGAGTCGTTCTCTTTCATCCAAAGTCAGCTGTTGCGAATCATCGTCTATTCTTATGCCACCAGCAATTCTGAGTTGATTAACCTGCTGTAGCATTCTAAACTCCTGAAACTCAAAAGAATGTCTGAGCGCACGTTTTTTGCCTATCTCGAACTTACATTTACCAACTAAATGCCGTACAGATCTTAAAGGTCTTTGGAAAAACAAAACTTTATCTCTAAGAAACTGCTTTCTATCATCTGTAAGTAAATCAGGATAAAATTCAGATTGCTTGTCCCAAAGCAAATTAAACTCTTCAATGAACATAGACCGAGAAGTATATCTGCCACGGATTCTAACTTCATGAGGATTTACAGAATAGAAATACTCGCCTATAGTTCTAAAATTTGATTTCTTTATTTGTTCTGCTAACTCAGATATACCTGATTTGACAGGGCTTTTATCATTGTTTTCTTCAGCACTACCTTCTTTTCTACTTGATCTAAAGCCACGCCTTTGTGATAAATGATACAAGACTCGAGCAAATTCCAAGAGAGATAGTTTTTCGTCCAACCCTTTAGCTCTTAGATTGTATGGGTTAGAATCTTTGAAATCATCAAGATTAGTTGATTGAATAATATTCCACTCCTTTAGTAGATTCAAAAGCTTATATTTTCTCAACCTTCTCCGATGAAGCTGCCTTCGAATTTGTCGTTTTTCTCTGCGTGTAAAGTTTTTAGATTGTTCTTTTGCGGTTGCAATATTTTCAATACCTTCAGGAAAAACGCGAACACCCATGTCGATAATACTTTCTTGTTCAGTATTAACAAGAGCCCAACCGATTGAATTGGTACCTAAATCTAAGCCTAAAATTTTACTCATAACTATTTTTCTCTTGCATATAAATATTATCTGTATTATATTAGTTGCATAAATATAAAACATGTGAATGAATATAAAAATAAAATTTGTTACTATACACAATAAGGCTGAAATAAGCCGACGGATTTTCCTTTACTCCAGTCCTCACGGGTTGGAGTTTTTTTTTACTATAAATAAGATTATGAAGATAAAATTTACTAAAATCTTAAACAGCACTGACAATTTGTAGAAGGTAATTTAGAGATATGCCATATACAATGTTTTCTATTAGTAGCAGTTTACTGGCTACCATTTTTGCAAAATTAAAGATTTTGGAATTTACGGATATAAAGAATAATTGAAGTAAAACTAAGTATAATAATGCTACATATTTTACCACAAAGATATAATTAGATATAATATAAAGTGTTAGTTAGTGGTTAGCTAGTAGACTATACGATAACTTTTAAATCCTTTATAATTATGCATTTATAGAGTATATATGATAGTTGCATTTCGACTCCTTTCAGTCGCTCAATAACCGCGAGCAAAGCGAGTCGAAACCTACCTTACCGGTCGCGGAACTAAACATAAACACAAGCCATATAATTTTATCAGGGATAAAATGTGTTTAACCTGATTATTCGTTACGTATGTTTTCCTCAACCTGAAAGGCTGGCATAAATCTGCCCATACAACGCTATGGGAAATTAAGCCAACCCAGAAAATAGAGATCTGAAAGGGCAGTGTGAACAAGACTTTTCATAAATTTGATTAAATCAATCTAAGTTGAAAATATTTTGCATTGCATTACTAACATATCTATTTCTATGAAACCTATTATTTTCCTCTCCCTTTTTTGGTATAGTTTATGCATGAAAACAGTTGAATGGTGTAATGTGGAAAACTTTTCATATTTATCCGACTAAATTCCTTGTGAATAATGTGTTAAATGTACTATCTTTGGATTGGGGACTTATGTGCTTACAAAGAGAATCTGTTATAAGTACCGTGAAAATCGGAAATTTAAAATATGCTCTATCTTTAGTGATAGCAATGGTTTTTGCTATTCCGCTTTTTTTAGTGGATGCAAACGCTCAGGTGAATAATGCCAGCCCTGTGAATTGGCGTTATCCTAATGGAAATGCTGAATCTACTAAATATGTTTCGACAAAATCAGAAAAACAGGATATAGATTCCTTCCTTGTGAAGTGGTCCAGCCCTGATATTTCTGGTGATGTTCAGCCACTTATAGGTAATGTGGTGAATAACGGAAAGTTAATGACCGAATTTCGCTATGCTCCTAATGAGATTGCTGCCGTTATCGGCGATGAACTTGTTGTTCTTTCCGGCACAGGCAGGCTGCTAGGAAAATCTTCTTTTACTCAGGGGATGGAAGGTGTAACTCCGCAAGGAATCAAAGGCATATCATTACTCTTTGACTCCACGTCTGCAGGTGTTGGCTTGCAGGAGCAGGGGATTATGCTAATGGCACTGGAAACAATAGAGTACCAAAATGATGATACTTTAGCTTATTCTTATGTAGCAGGTTTTGATTCAAAAACAATGGAACCGGAAATGCTTCGCAGGTTAGCGATAGATTTGCGTCCATTCGATCCTAATGTTTCTGCAAGCATCAAGCCCATATTTGCAAAAACAGAAAATGGTGAGCATCTTATTTATGCCACTGTTAATATGGCAAAACCAAATGTAGATAATGCAGGTTCAGGATTTCCTCCATATTTCAGAGGCTTAACTGTGTTTAACACAGGTGGGAATTTAAATTCTTTCCCATTGCCGAATGTTGGTGATGATACGGACTTTAGATTGCATTTAGCACCGGAAGTATCTTTTACAACTCCATCGATTTCATTTGTAGAAGGTCAGAATTCTATTCTGCTTCCTGTTCACAATTCCACAGAATTGCAGACTGGAATAGATGCTAATTCGACTGTTACTGATATAGGAACTACTTATGCTGATACTCCTTATCTATTTGGATTTAGTACATTGTCCAATGGTATAGGTCAGAGTGTATTCCCTCAAGATTTATCTTTTGTTGCTGATGGCATAAGCCGTCCGGTAATTATTCCATATTATATTGACTTACAAGATCCTACATCAAGTCAGGATAAATTTATATTATTAACAGAACAATACAAAGGCATTGATGGATCATTCGGCACATCTCGTCTACATCTTTATTATGCCGAAGGCGATGGTTCAGTTACTCTTGCAGGCGATCCTGTAACAATTATTGATGACCCTTTAAATCCTCCGTTTACAGGTGGAGAAAATCATTACTGGTCAGTTGCTGTAGGCAATGTGGATGGCAATGCTACTAACACATGGGGAGACTACTATCCAAATAATCCCGGTAATGAATTAATTTTGACACAGACTTCTAAAGAATTTGCCTATGCATCTTCCAAATTAATGATAATGAGATACAACTCAGGGCAGGCAACTCCAAAAGCGAATCTACCTGACCAGTATTTATTCCCATTTGATACAATTGCAACAACTAATATTAATGGCTGGGTTGCAGCTGTAAATGATTTAGATGGTGCAGATGACGGGAAAGATGAAATAGTACTTGTTGATGGTTCTAAATTATTGGTTGTTCGCCTCAGAGATTACACAGATAAAAGATTCCAGACAGGTAAGATATTAGATACCTTATTTGTAAAAGAATTTTCAATGCAGACCATCTCCTCTGTGGCCATCTCTGATTTGGAAGGAGATGAGCTTAACGATATAATTGTGACTACTTATGACAGCACTTATGCTATAGGTTTAAATAAAATCAAACCACTAAAAGTATTATTCCCTAATGAATATCAAGAGCCTCCGATGGAGATTTGCTATGGTGATACACTTGATATAATCTGGGAAAACCTGCTGGGGAACACGTCTGACGTTATTTTAAAATTCCAAGAGTTTTCTTCAGGTCTGCCCGTCAATAATGCAATTTTAATTGATGAAGGTATAAAGAACTTGACTGATACTATAGTTTATTCGTATATTGCAGATACCTTAGTTGCCGGTCGGCAGGGAAGATTCATTTTAGAATGCAGTTCAAATCCTGGAGTTATGTGTGACTCCACAACTTTGCTAAGCTTTGGATATCCTGATATAGTTTTTGATCCTTTAGTAGAGGAATATTACAGGGTAGGAGAGTTAGTAACTCTAACAGGAAGCGCATCATGTGTTGATTCTGTGGAAGTAGAGTGGAGTGAGGATAATTTAAACTGGGATAAAATATGTGACTTAGATAATTGTCATATAGATATGGGAGGAATTTCACAATTCTCTATAAATTTTGAAATTCCATGCGTTAATTTTTATAATTGTTCGTCTCCCGATTCAGATAGCATAATATACATTAGATTAAATCTTAAAAAAGCAGATTATCAGGGTTATTCCGAAACCCTGCCTATAAAAGTTAAACCGGCTTTAGCACCGGTGTTATTTGAAAAATCTGAAACAGCTTGCCCAAATATTCGTATATCTTGGCAGGCTAACGATATAGAATATACTTGCGATACAATTTCCGTCTCTGTCTCACCTGATATGGGACAGACTTTTACGATGATTGACAGAGTGGCAACTTCAGAGGAAGAATACATCTGGAATGTACCTTTGGAAACGCCCGACACACTAGTAGTACGTGTTTGCTGTGAAGGATCCTGTGTAAGGACTGATACAGTAATTTCTAACTATAAACCTAAATATATCGAAATCGTAGCACCTAACCCATTTAGACCGCCTTTGGAAGAGGCAAGGGTTGTTTATAGGGTTCCCGAAGAAACAAACGTTACATTAAGAATATACGACCAAAGCGACCGAGTTGTAGCAGAGCCTGTATCTAATATTCTCAGATCACCTGGCATAGCATACTGCGAAACTTGGGACGGCACCAAAGATAATGGGTCACCTGCAGCTAATGGTATGTATTATATAAGCTTAGAATTTTCAAGCGGTGTAAAAGAAATATATCCGCTATATCTAGTTAAGTAAATATTTCAGTTTTCACACAAATATATTAAAAGGTATTGTCATGAGAATTTTGGTTATCGAAGACGAAAGAAAAGTAGCCAGCTTTATCAAACATGGTCTTGAAGAAGAACGCTACATCGTAGAAACAGCTGCAGATGGTGTATCTGGCTTAGAAATGGCTATGAACAACCACTTCGACGCTATTTTACTTGATGTTATGCTTCCAGGTAAAGATGGTTTTACAGTATTACAAGAATTGCGTGATGCAGGCGTTGCTACTCCTGTATTAATGCTTACTGCTCGCGGCACAACTGAAGATCGCGTTGCTGGTCTTGATCTTGGTGCTGACGATTATTTACCAAAACCATTCAGCTTTGAAGAGCTTGCAGCTCGCTTGAGATCTATCTTGCGCCGCTCTAGCCCTGAAAAATCAACTAAATTGCGTTGCGGTGATTTGATTCTTGATACTGTATCTCACCTTGCTTACCGCTTCGGTAAAGAAATTGAGCTAACTACTAAAGAATACGCTCTATTAGAATACTTGATGAGAAACAAAAACCGTATTTTGAGCCGTTCTACAATCACTCAACACGTTTGGAAACACAACTTTGATCCTGAATCAAACATTATTGACGTATATATCAAACGTCTTCGTTCTAAAATCGAATCTGATGATGCGAAACCATTGATTCAATCAATTCGCGGTGTTGGTTATAGAATGAGAGAAACTTCTACAGACGAAGAAGTTAATCTTGGACGCTAAAATTAAACAATTTCATATATGAAAAGGGAGGTGTTTATGAACGCCTCCCTTTGTTTTTAAATGAACTTTAACCGTCTACGTAATATATTACATTTTACAATCCTATCACTGACTCCGAAAATTAAATCAGTAATCCTTGAATTTTTTTTATTTTAAAATATTTTTGAGTTTAACTATGCTTTATTTTAACGTTTATTATTATCAAAAATTACATAATTGAAGATAATATCGTGGTAAAAGTTTGTTACCTGATAGGAGTCAATTAAAAATACGCGCTTTCAAAGTCTCTATATTGACTGACTATTTATTAAAAATGCTATAAAATGAAATGATAGTGACAATGTATATGTTTAAAGTATACAGCTTGAAATTAGAGGCTTGATACAAAAAATCCTATACTAAAGATATAGCATAGGATAAAGATAGAAGAGTGTTTACATTTATTTGAATATAGGAATAAAAACTTTAAAAGTTGACCCTTTACCAGGACTACTTTCAATTAAGATTCTTCCTCCGTGTCTTTCGGCAAATTCCTTACATAAAATAAGTCCTAGACCTGTACCCACTTCTTTTTTTGTACCGATTGTTGTATGGTTAACATCAATTCTAAATAGCTTAGAAATATCTTTTTCTGTAATACCTACACCATAGTCTTTTACTGCAATCTTGACACAATCATCTTCTAGGTCTGATAATATTTCAATTTTGGAGTTTTCAAAAGAGAATTTTATTGCATTAGAAAGTAGATTCCTTATGATAGTATTTATCATAAAAGTATCAGCCTTAATGTCTATCTGCTTAAGATCTACTATAACATCTATGTTTTTATTGCTTATATTGTTTCTATATAGTTTCACAGTCGATTCTACTATATTACTAAGATCAGTTGGGGTTGGCATAAACTCTATAATACCGGTCTGAGAACGTGACCAGTTTAATAAATTTTCAAGTAAATCAAAAAGTTGTTTAGACGTTTTTTGAAGCATTTCAATAAACTTTTTATTTTCATCAGCGGACATACGTTCGTAGTTAAGCGACATCACTTCCAGCATCGATTGAAATCCTGCTAGAGGTGATTTGATATCATGAGCGATAATATTGAAGAATTTATCTTTAGACGCATTCACAGCACGCAGATCATCCTGAGATTTGCTCAGTTGTTGGTTTAATTCATATAGCTTTTGAGTTTCGTTTATAATCTGTTCTCTTGATACTTTCAATTCAAGCATAGCATCTTCAAGCTGAGATGTTCTTTCAAGCACTCTGTTCTCAAGCTCTTTATTTAGTTTTTCTATTCTAAATTCGTATGATTTTCTGTCACTAATATCAAGGAAAACAGAAATACCTGCTACTAGTCTGTTTTGATCATCATAAACCGGAGCTGTATTTGCAAGTATCCATCGTTTTTCACCATCTTGACGGATGACCTGTAATTCGACATTTTTATTGACTTTACCACTTGTCGTAGATTGGTAGAGAGAAAGATCTTTGAAGAAGACTCTTTTGTTATTAAGATTGTAAAACTGGAAAGGCAAAGTATGCTCATCTGATATTGAAAGATGAGGCAAGTGATTTATATTGAGACCTAAAATTTCTACTGCAGTTTTGGAAATCATAGTTGCTCTGATAGAGTCACTGTCAGTCACAACAATACCTGCAGGAGACTGAGCAAGTTCTTCTTTTAGTATTGCCATAGTTTTACTTAGTTCCTGCTGAGTAAGCTTTTTCTGTTCTATTTCTTCTAATAGTAGATCTTGAGTTTTTTGCAAGTCTTTTTGTCTCTTGTAAGTCGCCACAAGCATATCATCAAAAGATTTAAGCAATTTGTCAAGGCTGCTTCTTGGATTTGATTTAACGCCTTTTATCTTTGGTCTAAGAGACGGATTGGATTGTATCTCAGCAAATATTTTTGCAAATAATGAATAAGCTTTTAAAAAAGGTAAAATGAATAAAAATATTAGAACAGAAGTGAGTATCAGAACAATACCATCAAACAAGATAGCATTTTTACGGCCATTTTGAAATATTGTTTCTAAATCGAAAACATACATACCTACACCAATGTAAGCATCAATTTCAGGAATACCTTTAACATAAGAAATTTTTAATTTTGGTTCCGGTCCTCTCGGAGGGTAATAAAAATATTCGACAAACCCACAGCCGGCTTTTGATTTAGCAGTTTGTATTAATTCTTTTATTATGTACTTGCCGTAGATATCCTTTAGCTCAAGCATATTCATACCTTCTCTTTCCTTTTCATACGGTTGAACCAGCATAATCCCGGAATAACTACTCATAAATACATAGTTCGAAGTGACATTGTCATTAAAAGTCATATTCCTCACTGTAGAAGTGACTCTCGATAAAGCTTCTGATTTCGAAATGTGACCTTCCCTAAATTCCAACAGAATAGGTTTAATTGTATTATATGCAATGTCTGTGATTCTTTTGACTTCTGTTTTCCTAAGATCCAGAAGCTCGTCGTAGAACTGCTGACTATTTATAGTATTAACAACTGCGAAACCTGCAATAAAAACTACACCTGCTAAAAATATTCTAAAGTATTTTCCGTAATAGATTTTGTAAAAAGTATCAATCAATCTCATATGCTACCCATATTAACATAGTTTCAATCAATATATACATAATCTAATAATTATCATAAAGAAAATGGAAACAAAAACATTTAAAATAGTAGATTCAGTATTAGAAGCAGAAAATAATATTCAAAAGGAAGATATAACTCTTCTATATTTTTCAGCTCCGCACTGCAATGTTTGTAAAGTACTCAAACCAAAAATAGAAGAAATGTCTGCTCATTTTCCTGAAATGAATCTTGTGTATATTGATATAGAGCAGAATCAGGAATTTTCCGGTAAGTTTAATATATTTACTATTCCTGTAATTTTAGTCTTTATTCAAGGCAAAGAGACAATTAGGGAAAGTAGGAATATTAGCGTACCAGTTCTTGAAGACAAAATTCAGAGATATTATCACTTACTTTTTAATCAGTAGATGAATGACTGCTGATTAGCTTAAGGATTTCCTGCATATCTACAGGAAGTTCTGAATTAAATCGTAGAAATTCTTTTGTATGTGGATGTTCGAATCCAAGAGTTTTAGCGTGAAGCATCTGCCTGTTTGCAATAGTCAAGCATTTTTCTGCTATTGCTTTTTGATGAGGCATAGAAGAGACTGTTACCATTTTATCTCCACCATACCAGGGGTCACCCATAAGTGGATGATTTATGTGAGTCATATGAACTCTAATTTGATGAGTGCGACCTGTTTTTAATTTAAGCTGCAGATGAGTCGCAAATGGGTAATGCCCAACAACTTTATATGAAGTATAAGCGTATTTGCCGTCACCTCTTCTAGGTACGCAGAAATTCTTTCTGTCAGTTGGAGACCGGGCAATAGGAGCTTCTACAAAACCTTCATCTTCTTTGAATTTGCCCCAGGCAATAGCTTCATAGATTCTTTCACTTGTTTTATTCGCGAATTGTTCAGCGAGTTTTGCATGAGTCCACGAGTCTTTTGCTATAACTAATAAGCCGGTAGTATCTTTATCTATCCTATGCACAAGTCCCGGTCTGATCTCATCTTGAGCGAAAATTGCACCATCATTATTCTCCAGATCAGTATCTTCATCATCCATTTCTACAGCAATATTTTCTCTTACACCTAGATGATAAAGTAATGCATTAATTAGAGTTCCAATCCTATGACCTAGAGCCGGATGGCAGACCATATTTGCAGGTTTATTTACTACAATTAAAAAATCATCTTCAAAAACGATATCAAGAGGTATATTTTCTGGCACGAGTTCAATTGGAGGTGCTTTCATTATCACACATCTAATTACATCGCCCGGTTTGATTTTTCTACTGGATTTGACCACAATACCATTAATTGTTACTTTTTCAGCATCAATTGCAGATTGTACCTTGTTTCTGGTTGCATTCAAAATTTGATTAGAAAGATACTTATCTACTCTGATAGGTTTTTGGTGTTTTGTAACTATAAATTCGTAGATATGTTCTATTGGGTCTGGGTAATTAGGATCAAAAACTTTTTCATTCCCGCACACTAGTCCAAGCCCTCCTCAGAGGTTTCTTCTTTTATTTTTTTAGGTCGGATAGTTTCAAGACTCGGCATATAATTGTGTACGAAAAGCAAAACTATAACGCCAACAGAAACGCATGAATCAGCTATATTAAATACCGGCCAATGAGAGTATGAAAGACCAAAAATATTTATGTCAGGTATGTCAACTTGAATAAAATCTACAACCTTACCATAAAACAGTGGCATTTCACCATAAAGTACGCCATAAAAAACACGATCAATAAGATTTCCAACTGCACCGGCAAGTATTAGAGCAATTCCGAGTTTTACTGCACGTTTGGCAAAATCAATTTTTGACAAATACCAGGCTAAACCACTTGCAGCAATAATTGAAAATAAAGAAAGAAATATTTTTCCTGCCCCAAAAGAAATACCAAAAGCCATTCCGGGATTTTCTATATAAGTAAAATGCAAAAAATCGCCTAATACGCTAATTGACTCTCCGTAATTAAATCCATAATGCTCAAAACCAAAAATACTAAAACCTTTGACTAGAATTTTAGTAATCTGGTCCAGGAAAATAAATACCAGAGCCAGGATAAAATAGTTTCTGTTCGCTATATTTTTCATATAATAAATAGGCAAAAAAAATGGGACTTAAAGAAGTCCCAATTTAAATAAAAAAAGACAAATATTTTTATTTTTTCAATGGCTCAATTCTATCAACTCCATCATCAGGACATTTTTTATGTATCTTGTATGAAGCAGATAGAGTAGTGATAGGTACAGCCATTAATCTAGCTTTTGCAATTAGGCATCCACATACTCTACAAATACCATAAGTTTTAAGGTCAATTCTTTCTAAAGCATCATCAAGCTTTTTAAGGTATTCATTGATTCTTTGAATCTGAGCATAAGTTTTTTCCTTTTCCATAGCTTCAGAGCCTTGCTCAGCCATATGCATAGAGTAAATCATTGATTCTTCAGCAAAATCGTAGCTATTTAAATCGTCTAATCTCTCTCTTAGCATATTTAGCTCATCTAAAGTTTCTTCTCGGTTGCGCATGATGACAGTTTTGAATTCTTCTAATTCTTCATCACTATAACGCAAACCTTCTTCAGGTTCAGTGTGTTGTTCCTGAGCTCTTTCTTCTGCATCGAGCATTGCTTTAGTTTTCACTTTGCCCTTAGGCGCAGCGACTTTGATAGTAGTTACATCGTTATTTTCTTCTTGAGTAGCTTCTTTTTTAGGTCGCCCGCGTTTTTTTGAAGCAGTATCTTCGTTTGTATCAGTGCTTTCCATGTTTTCCTGATCCAAAACTTCATCTTTTTTCTTTCTAGGCATATAGCACCTCGCTTATAAATTCAAAACCGGGGTTTGTAAATGAAAACGCCAATATAATCATAAATGGCGGGAAAAAACAAATAAATTTTCAAATAATTTTCACACACGCCCAAATGTCTTTATTTAAGTAGGTTACGAACAAGCTATTGAAATGTTTTAGAATTAGTTAAGAAAACTATATTCTTATAAAAAGATCAATTATGTCATAGTAAAATGGAAAATCATTCGTATATTCTAGTATTAACAAAAATATATAATATAGCAATGATATATAAATTGCATTTAAGGTGATATTATGAAAACTTTGCTACCCTTTTTATTTGTATTTATAGTTTATTCTGCGGTTTGCCAAACATTCAATGTCTATGATATTGACTATTCTGATTTTCCAACAATGCGTGCTAAGTTTTTTGTCTTCGATAATGATGGGAAACAACTTACTAACTGGAATGTCAAAGACTTTGTTGTCACAGAAAACGATGAAGAAAGGTTGGTTACGGATGTGTATTGCAATGTGAAGACTGAACCTGTAAAAATTTCGAGTGTTCTGACAATAGATGTTAGTGGATCTATGTGGAGCGGCAACAGATTAGATATCGCCCTGCAAGCTGCTACAGCATGGATTAAGGCCTTACCCAAAGGGTATTCAGAATGCGCAATTACTACTTTTGAATCACAAAATCAATACATTCAGGATTTTACTACTGATGAAGGGGTTTTAATCTCAAAAGTTAATAGTATAGTTATAGGTGGAGGAACAAGTTTCGATGCTGCTTTTATCAATCCAATTGCAGGTGGTTTGTTAGTTTTGGAAAAAGCTAAGTACCAAAAAGTGATGATACTTATGACTGATGGTTTTTCTTCTGGACATGAGGCTGAAATAATTAACAAAGCAAATACAATAGGAGCTACAGTGTATTGTATCACTTTAGGCTGTGGTTGCCCTACTGTTTTAAGAAATATTGCAGAAAAAACAGGAGGTATGTGGTTTGAAAATGTAACTACTGTTGCTGATGCTAAAAATATATACCTTTCTATTTTATCTGTCACTCAAAAAAAGGAACCATGTATATTAGAATGGGAAAGTGGATTTACACAATGCACAGATCAAGATGTAGACCTGGAAATAGAAATTCCTAAAATGGGTTTAAGTGCAGAGAAAGAGTATAATATTCCTAAGAAAGCCATGGCTAGAGTATTATTTAAACCTTCTGGAGTTTATTTCCAAAACAAGGAAATTGGAGTTCAAGCTGATACTACTATATATATTGAAGCCTTAAATAATGATATGGAAGTAACTGATATTATTCTCGATAATCCCGATTTTAAAATTACTCCTAAAGACTTCTCACTTTTAAAAGGTGAAACTCAGGAATTAACATTGAGCTATACACCTGTAGACAGTAGCTATAACATGGTTACGATGGATTTTGTTGTTAATAATTGTATTATAAAATATTATAGTTCGGGTGGATTCTTAGGGCAGGTTGCTAATGAAAGGACATTAAATGTGACTCACCCAAACGGTGGTGAAGTATTTGTTGCCGGAAGTGATACAATAGTTACATGGGAAGGAGTTTTAGAAAGTGATGAGATGACAATAGAGTTTAGCTCGAATAACGGAGAAACTTGGGACATACTAACTGAAGATGCTTTTGATTTGTCTTATCAATGGAAAATTGATAATGATGTTGTTTCCGATGAGTGTCTTATCTCTGTTAAACAAAACTTAGTAGCTGAACAAGGACAAAATTCCGGAACTATAGAATGGACCAAATCTTTAGGTGGCAGTAATGATGATGCCGGGTACTGCATACAAAAAACTTTAGATGGTGGCTACGTAATAGTTGGTTATTCTGAATCAAATGATGGAGATGTTGAAGGAAATAAAGGACTTAGTGATAGCTGGATTCTTAAACTCGATGGGATTGGTAATATACAATGGCAGCAATGTTTAGGAGGCAGCGGGTATGATAAAGCGTATTCTGTTCAACAAACAATAAATGGTGGATATATTGTAGCAGGATATACAAACTCTTCTGATGGTGATTTGACTAATAACAAAGGTGATTATGACTATTGGATCATGAAATTAGATGTGTCAGGTGTTATTGAGTGGCAAAGGAATCTTGGAGGGGACAGATTTGATCAAGCCAATTCAATACAAGAAACAAATGATGGAGGCTTTATAGTCGCCGGCTATTCAAATTCTGAAGATGGAGATCGTGATACTTCCTACCGTGAATATGATTATTGGGTAGTAAAAATAGATGATGATGGTGTCATAGAATGGACTAAAACATTTGGTGGAAGCTATATTGATGTTGCTACATCTATTAAACAGACTGACGATGATGGCTATATTGTTGCAGGCTATACTAAATCTTATGATCATGATGTAGTCGGAAATAAAGGATGGTCTGACTATTGGGTTGTCAAAATGGATAAAGAGGGAGAAATTGAATGGAAAAAATGTTTTGGCGGAACTGATGAGGAAGAAGCCTATGATATTTTGCAGACAAAAGATAGAGGATTTATAATTGCCGGTCATTCCAAGTCAACAAATGGTGAAGTATTTGGAAATCACGGTGATACTGATTATTGGATTGTCAAATTAGATAGCTTTGGAATTTTTCAATGGCAAAAATGCCTGGGAGGAACTCAGCAGGACGTAGCATACTCTATAGAGCAGACAGAAGATGAAGGATATATCATTGCTGGATTTACTGTTTCTAATGATGGAGATGTTAAGAATTTTCATGGCGACTATGATTACTTTGTAGCAAAATTAAATAAAATGGGCAAAAAGTCATGGACAAAATGCTATGGTGGTAGTGGTTATGACGTAGCTCATTCCATAAAGCAAACTATTGATGGAGGTTATATCGTTGTTGGTCAATCTTATTCTACTAATGGAAATGTTTCAGGCAACAAAGGAGATGGTGATTTGTGGGTTGTCAAGCTTTTCCCGGATAAGATATACACTCAGGCGGATACATCAGATGCAGTATTTTCGATAGTAAAACCTGAAGTTGAAAGCCACGATATTGATATGGGAATTGCTATAGTAGGCACTCCCAAGGATTCTATTATAACTGACTTCATTAGTAATATCGGTGCCTGGCCTTGCAGAATAGACAAAATTTATTTTACAGGTGCAGATGCTAATTTCTTTAGAGTAAATAATCCTTATCCCGTTTATACTGTGCCGGAAAATACAGTTCAGTGGTCAGAAATAGAATTTTCTCCTAATAAAGTTAGGCATTACGAAGCTAAGATAGTTATTGTTACTCAGGCTGATACAATAATTCAGAATATATCAGGAGATGGGATTGCTCCACATATTGTTGTCGTCAATGAATTTATAGATTTTGGTAAGATTTATATCAATGATACAAAAGATACATTGGATGCAATGACTATACAGAACGTAGGTGATATGCCTGTTACAATAACCAAAACTGAACATATTTACCCTAACGCTACTGACTTTACTACTATAGATGGTGCCGGGCCTTTTACTCTTGAACCTGGTGAAATTCATGTGATGGATCTTTCTTTCACTGCGAAAACTCTAGGGAGAACTTCAGGTCAACTTTTGTTTTATCATGATAAACCGGGATCACCTAATAAAGTAACTTTATTTGCAGAAGGATATAGCACAAATACTACTGATATTAAAGATATCGTTTTTGCTCAACAACCTATTAACACTTCAAAAGATTCCACCTTGGTAGAATATTTTGAAAATACTGGTGTGTATGAGAACAAAATCGATACTATTTTCCTAAAAAACAACGATGCAGATCAGTTCAAAATAAATAATCCGGAAACTCCATTCTACTTACTTAGTGATGAAGTTCATGATTTGGAAATATCGTTTATCCCTACAAGCATAGGTAACAAACAGACCAATCTCTATATGGTTTGTCAGATGGATACTATTGTCAGAAAAGTTATAGGAGAGGGTATACAGCCGAATATAGTTGTAATCAATCCAAATATTGATTTTGGCAGAGTGCATATTGGCGATATAAAAGATACTATAAATGTTGTGACTATTGCGAATCAAGGAAGTTTACCTGTAAATATTTCACAGGTAGAGATTACCGGACAGAATGCTGATCAATTCAGTATCTTAAGTGGTGATGCACCTTTTACACTAGATCCCGGCGATACTTGGAAAATGGATTTATCTCATAGTGCAGATGATGAAGGAAATAAAGTAGCAACTCTGCTATTTCACCATGATGCACCGGGTTCACCGAACAGGATAAACCTCTTAGCTTTAGACTATTGCAGTAATACAACAAGCATTGAAGATATTATTTTTGCTAATCAAATAGTGGATGTTGCTAATGATTCTACTGTTGTGGATTATTTTTATAACAGTGGATTATATACGAATACTGTAGAGGATATATACCTGAAAGATGGTGATGCAGATCAGTTCGAAATTACTAACCCGCAAATACCTTTTAGTATTAATAGTAGCGAATATGTTGACCTAGATATTCGATTTTTACCAACAAGTCCGGGTGACAAGCAGACAAATCTTTATATGGTATGTCAGGGAGAAACACTTATAAGAACTGTGCGCGGAAGAGGAATAAATTTGAATATTGAAATGCTGACTAATTCAATAGATTATGGTACAATTGAGCTAGGTCAACGAGTAGATAGTCTTAGAATACCGATTTTAGTTAACAAAGGATCTGAAGAATTGGTGCTGACTCAAGTGATGCTAAAAGGCAGTGACGTAGGTGACTATGAACCTGGAGATGGTTTCAATAGTGCAACATTGCAACCGGATGATACATTATTTGTAGATTTAACTTTTAATCCGCAAACAGAGGGAACAAAAATATCTAATATAGAAATTCTACATACTAATTCACCAACTTCATTGAATATTGATGTCAGAGGGGTAGCTCTTGATATTAGAATACCTGAAATTAATCTTAGTTTGCCTCATATATCAGCAAAAGTTGGTGATTTTATCAACATACCTATTGTACTAAATTCTTCCTTAAATATGGACAAATTAAAAGCTTCCGGTTTTGATGCAAAAATCAAGTTTAACAGCACTGTGATGTATCCTGTCAATTTGAATGCTGAAGTGAATCAAGGCGAAGGAACTTTGAGTTTAAGCAATCTCGACATAAATTCAGGTGATACACTTATTACTATCCAATTCCAGACATTACTGGGAAATAAAGAGACCAGCAATATAGAATTCTGTGAATTTAGTCCTTCAGATGCTGATCTAATTATTAATGTTGAGAATGGCAGTATAACTATAACCGATTTATGTGAACAAGGCGGAACGAGACTGTTCAATCCTGATGGTGAAGTCGGGATTTCAAGTCTGTCTCCAAATCCTGCCGAGGACAAACTGCAAATAACCCTGGATCTGCTTGAAAAGGGTGAAACAAAGCTTGAGATTTATAATTCTATCGGCAAGCTTGCAAAAGTAATAATAGAAGAAAATGTTCAAACTCCGGGCGAAAGAAATATAAATGAAAACATAAAAGATCTGCCAAGCGGTTCTTATACCATCATTTTAACAACGCCAAGTTACAAACAGACTAAGAATCTGATAATAGCACGATAGATAAAATCTAGAATTGAATAAGACAAAAGCTGCCCTAAATGATAAGAGCAGCTTTTTTGTTTTAGATACTATAAATGAATCAAAAAATAAAATTGATTTTGTAAATAGTAATGCTTAGCTGTATATTGCATTATAATAATTATAAATATATTTTTGATGTGAAATGAAATCTATATTCTTTGCTCTTATAATTTTAAGCTTTGCATTGATTCAAGCTTCAATGCAAGCTAAAGATTCAACAACTACTAAACCAACAGAAAATACATTAAAAATTACCTATCCGAATGGTGGCGAAACTTTTCCAGCAGGTGGTGATATTAATATCACTTGGGATGGAGTTATGCCTAGTGATACTGTAACTTTATATTACAGTTATGATAATGGAAATAAATGGCATTTTATAAGTAACAGAGCATCACAATTAGAGTATTCTTGGAAGCCCGATGCAAAAATCTCAGATACATGTTTAATTTCAATAACAAATAATCCAGGTACAAATTTAAGTTGTGAGACAGAGTGGACAAGAACATTTGGTGGTGAAGACTTTGAAAATGCTACCTCAATTATTCAGACGAGTGATGCAGGGTTTCTAATTGCCGGAAATTCTAAGTCTAGAGAAGGTCATATAAAAGACCATATTGGTAGTTATGATTTTTGGATTTTAAAACTCGATCAATATGGAGATATGCTTTGGGAAAAATCTCTTGGATCGTATGGATGGGATGAAGCACACTCTGCAATTGAAACTAAAGATGGTTTTTTTGTTATTGCAGGGTTAAGTCAATCGGGTGGAGATTCAGATTACAGAGTAATTAAGATGAATCAACAGGGAGATGTCATTTGGAATAAGACTTATGGTGGCTCCGGAGATGATAATGCTCATTCAATTGTCGAAACAGAAGATCTTGGATTTGTTATAGCTGGATATAGTAATTCTTCTGATGGTGATGTATCTAAAAATAATGGAAAAGATGACTATTGGATCATTAAAATAGATAAAGATGGTAATCTAGTATGGGAAAAATCATTTGGAGGAAACGACGGTGACCAAGCGCTTCAAGTAATTCAGTCCGATGAGGGTGATTTTTTAGTTTCTGGATATACTAAGGTTCCATATGATAATTTTCCTGAAGGTTACGGACAATATGATTACTATATAGTAAAATTAGATAAAAATGGGAATTTAATTTGGGAGAGAGTCTTTGGACAAGAAAATTTTGATTTCGCAAACTCAATAACTCAGGCTAAAGATGGTAATTTTGTTATTGCAGGTGTTCAGTTTATTTCTAATATTAAAGATACTCCAACTTTTGACGACTACGTTATATGGATTACAAAAATTGATAAAGATGAAGGAAAACTTATTTGGGAAAAAACTTTTGGCGGTACTGAAAGTGATTATGTTGACGAAATAAAGACTCTCGCAGATGGAGGATTTATAATTAGTGGTTATACTAGTTCTAATGATGGAGATGTTTCAGTAAACCACGGAAAAGATGATATTTGGATTCTTAGATTAGATATGTATGGTAATTTGAAATGGAAAAAAACATATGGTGGTTCTGAAGATGATCAAGCGCACTCTGTGTTCCCGACAAAGGATGGAGGTTTTGTTATTGCTGGTGAAACATATTCATCAGATGGAGATATTGTAAATAAAAATGACAAATCAGATTACTTCATAATCAAACTTGCGCCTGAAGAAAGTATACAACAATCAGATAGTTCTGATATATTTTATTTCGCAATACCTGAAATTAAAAGCTATGAAATATCTATGGGAGATATTTATATTAACGAGTCTATAGATACTTTAATCTCTCCTTTCATGGAAAATATAAGTGTATGGGATTGTAAAATCAATTCTATAAATTTGGTAGGTAATGATTCGAAATATTTTAAGTATAAAGGGCCAATGCCAAAATATAATTTGCAAAGTGGATCATCTAAGGTAGGTCTTTTTTATTTTTCTCCAACAGAGCTGCGTGAATACAAAGCAGAAATAGTAATTATTACACAAGCGGACACTTTATATCAGACTATAACAGGTAGGGGTGTTGAAAAAGTCAGTGTATTAGAGAATGAATCTGCTGATTCAAAAATATCTATCTCCCCTAATCCGACAGAAGATATTCTAAATATTAAACTGAATCTCACGGAAAAAGGGAATACAAGTCTTGCGATTTATGATACACAAGGTAAACGAGTACTTGGCATATTTGAAAAAAATATTGCTATTCCTGGCGAGTATAATATCACAGAAGATTTAACAAATCTGGCTATTGGATCTTATACTCTAGTGCTTAAAACACCTAATAACAAATATACTGAAAGCTTGAAAATAGTAAGATAAGCTCAACATCTTTCTAAAATACCAAAAAAGCCGCCCTTAATAATAAGAGCAGCTTTTTGTTTAGATATATATCAACTGACTTTACTTAGCGATAACAATGTTTACTTTATCTTCTAAGATATCAACTTCTTCGCCTGCAGTTGCAGCGTCGAAATCAATTGATTCAGCTAATGTTTCATTTTTAATATAGTCGCTCATAGCTTCAATTGCAGTTTTGATAGCCTCAGGAGCATTAAATTTGATAGTAATGCGGTCTGTAACTTCAAATCCGGCGTTTTTACGCATATTCTGTATACGACTAACAAACTCACGAGCTAAGCCTTCCTGCTCAAGTTCTTTAGTCATTTGAGTATCCAGAGCTACTGTTACGCCTTGCTCAGTTGCTACTAACCAACCTTCAATTTCTTCACCTGCAACGATGATATCTTCTAAAACGATATCAACGTTCATGTCTTCAACCTGAAGGTTAAGAGTTTTACCTTGTTCAAGCGAAACAATTTGATCGTTATTCAACGAAGCAATTACATTTGCAACTTTTTGAGTTGATTTGCCAAATTTCTTACCAATAACTTTGAAGTTACCTTTAGCAGATCTTTGTACAATAGAAGCAGTATCTTCATTTACAAACTCAACTGCTTTTATGTTAAGTTCTTCTTTGATGATGTCTTCAACTAACTGAATATCTCTTCTGTCCTGAGGAGAGATAACAGGTACTAAGATTCTTTGCAATGGCTGGCGTGTTCTGATCTTAGCTTTTTCTCTAAGAGAGCGGGCTAGATATACAATTTTTTGCGCCATATCCATTTTGCGTTCCAAGTCAACATCAATATCACTATCTTCAATAGTAGGATAATCAGTTAAATGGATAGAAATCGGATCATTTTCATAACGCAATTTCTGATATAAATCATCAGATAAGAATGGCGCACAAGCAGCCATCATTTTAGTAATGCTAAGCAATACTTCTCTTAATGTTTGATAAGCAGCCAATTTATCATTATCGATTGATCCTTTCCAGAAACGGCGTCTGTTACGTCTGATATACCAGTTAGAAAGCTCGTTAATAACAAAATCCTGAATTGCTCTGTGAGCTTTAGTAAGCTCGTAAGCATCCATTAATCTGATGTATTCTTTGAATAATGAATTAGTTCTAGAAAGAATCCATCTATCGATTTCAGGTCTTTCTGAAATAGCAATTTTAGCTTCTTTTCCTGTAAATTCATCAATATTAGCATACAAAGTAAAGAAAGCATAAGTGTTTGTAAGTGAGCGCAAGAAGTCAGAAATAACTGTCTTAGCAATATCACCTGTGTTGAATTTTGTAGCTTTCCAAGGTGGATTATTTACAAACATATACCATCTAACTGCATCAGCACCGTATTTTTCCATTACTTCAAATGGATCAATAGTATTGCCTTTAGATTTTGACATTTTGATACCATGCTTATCCAAAATCAATTCGTTTACAACGATGTTTTTATAAGCAGGTTTGCCGAATAGGGCAGATGATATACTATGCAAAGTATAGAACCAACCACGAGTCTGGTCGATACCTTCGGCAATAAAGTCACCAGGGAACTGATTATCAAATAATTCTTTATTTTCAAATGGATAGTGGAACTGAGCAAAAGGCATTGCACCTGAGTCAAACCAAACGTCGATTACTTCATGAACACGTCTGTATTTATTGCCGTTTTTCTCAAAAACTACACGGTCTACAAACTGTCTGTGCAAATCTATTTCTTTTTGACATTCAGGAACCGGAGTTAATGTGCCGTCTTCATTTTCATATAGACCTTGGCTAAGTTCTTCTATAGATCCAATTGCAAAAATATCTGTATCATCGTTTTCATTAACCCAGATTGGAAGAGGAGTACCCCAATATCTGTCTCTTGAAAGTGACCATTCTTTTACTTCTTCAAGCCAGTTACCAAATCTTCCGGCACCGATTTCAGGTGGTTGCCAGTTGATTTCATTTTTGTTAAGGTTGATCATTGTTTCTTTATACTCAGGAGCTTTGATGAACCAAGACTCTCTGGCATAATACATGATCGGGTTACCTGTTCTCCAGCAGTGAGGGTAACTGTGCAGATAGTCATTAGTTGAGCGATAAATTTTATCGTTATATTTCAACCAGATAACTACATCTTTATCTACACCTTCTTCATTATGATCTTCATAAGTGAAGTTTTTGATAGCTCTGCCTGCAAATTCGCCACAATCTTCAGTCAAGTGACCGTTAGGAGTCACAGGTTGTAAGAAAGGTAAATTCCATTCGCGAGACATTCTATAATCGTCTTCACCAAAAGCAGGAGCAAGGTGAACGATACCGGAACCATCTTCAGTAGAAACGAAATCACCGGCAATCACTGATAGTGCATTAGGATGAGCTTCATTATCTATTTTACAGAAAGGTAAAATCTGATCGTAACGTGTACCGATTAAATCTTTACCTTTAAATTCTTTCAAAATTTCAGTTTCGCCATCAAGCGCAGGGATTCTCTCTTTTGCCATTACTAATTCGTAAACCAAAGTCTCTTCGCTTTTTTTGTTAGTGCGCGTGTTGCGAACGTGAACATAATCAATATCTTCTCCGCACGCAGCAGCTACGTTAGCAAAAAGAGTCCAAGGAGTAGTAGTCCAAATAAGAAGTCTTGCATTTTCAAGACCTTCAATATTTGAAGAAAGAATTTTAGGCATAATGTAGCAGTTCGGGTCTTTTACATCTTTATAACCCAAAGAAAGCTCGTGAGAGCTCAAAGGAGTTTCGATTGTAGGAGATTGAGGAACTACTTTGAAACCTTTATAGATAAGGCCTTTATCAAAGAATGATTTAAGAGCCCACCATACAGATTCTATATAGTTATTTGTACAAGTGATGTAAGCTTCGTCCATATTTACCCAGTAGCCCATGCGGTGAGTTAAATATTTCCAGCCTTCATCCATGTCAATATTTTTATAAACAAATTCTTTACACTTGTTATTGAATGCTTCAATACCGTATGTTTCAATTTCTCTTTTATCTTTAAGCTTAAGTTCTTTTTCTACTGCAATTTCCACAGGAAGACCGTGTGTATCCCAGCCTGCCTGGCGGCGTACGTAGTAACCTTGTAGAGTTTTGTAACGGCAAACAGTATCTTTGATAGTTCGAGCCATCATGTGGTGAATGCCCGGACGACCGTTAACAGTAGGAGGTCCCTCAAAGAAACTAAAATGAGGTTTGCCTTCTCTTAATTTTAAAGATTTTTCGAATATATCGTTTTCTTCCCAAAATTTAAGCATTTCATGCTCTAATTTCGCGTAAGACAAGTTCTCGGGTAGTGGCTTAAACATAACTATCCATTCTAACTGTTACTTAAAATATACAAACAACAATAATAAACTTTTTTAGGCTCATTTTCAAATATTTTTTGTTTACTATACTACTAGCCTAATACTATCTGAATTACTTTACTAAGGGTACTAAAGGATCTATCATGATACAAACATTTATGTCAAAAGCTATAGAGTAAATGTAGTGGTTTTGCCTTTCCATTTCTTTTTATTTTTTTGCGGTAATACTTCGACAAGCTCAGTAACCTTTGACAAGAAAAAGATATAGGAAAGTGAATCAAACTGAAAGCAAAGAACGCTTTGTCTCCTCTTCTCATTCTGTGATTTTGCATAATTACATTCTTAAATTGAAAGTAAGTATACAAAGTCGATCAATAAATTATAGTAGAAACTAAGTCATTATCTTATTTATGTAATAAATAAAATTTCTAGCTACTTTAAATATTTATAGTAAAACTTGCTTTTGTAGCAAAAGAACTATTCGAAAAAATCGCAGAACTAAAAAAACAATGTAACGATATTTTGGCTTAAGCGTTTTGATTATTAGATGAGAGACATAAAGAAAATAAAAGAAGCTTGGGCAATCAGGGACAAACTTTTCAGGATTGCAGGCAGATTATTAGGATCAGAATCTGATGCAGCTGACGCAGTGCAGGATGCTTTCTTGAAAATACTTCAAAAGGAGAAGGATTTTAGTAAACATCCTTCCAAAGAAGCATACACTGTGACAGTTCTAAAGAACCTTTGTGTCGATAAACTCAGACGGAAGAAAGAAGTAAGCTTGAGCGATAGCAATATTCTAAATTTGCGAACTGAGAGCAAATTGGAAGAAAAGCTGGATACAAACTCAATGATCCAGTTTGCAGTTTCTCAACTTCCGGAAAAACAGAAACTGATATTTCACTTACGAGACGTAGAGGGATACGAATACAGCGAAATTGAAGAAATAACAGGAAGCTCAGTTAGTTCAATTAAAACTAACCTATCTAGAGCAAGAAAAACGATTCGTGAAATTCTAGTAAAGCAATATAATTATGAACACAAGTGATATAAATAAACTATTAGAAAAATACTTTGAAGCTGAGACCAGTACTGCCGAAGAAGATATTCTTAAAGAATATTTTAGTGGTGAAGTTGCTCCGGTGCTTGAAAAGTATAAAAGCTACTTCGTTTTTCTGAAAAAGGAAAATGATGTCAACTATCCTGAAAAAGTAAATAAATCAAGATTCGGTTATTTTAAATATGCTGCAGCAGCTGTTATTTTGATTACCGGAACAATTTCAGGGCTATATATAAATAGACAAATGGAGAAAGAAAGAGAGATTGAACAAACTAGAGAAGCACTACTGACTCTTGCTGTAATTCTTAATGAAAGTAATAAACAGATTCAAAAATGTAACCTGATTCAAGACAATATTATGAGTTTAAAAAAACTCGAAAAGTATGAGATATCACCGAATTTGCTATTGAAAAAAGGGGAGCATGACAATGAAGAAAAATATTAGCTTGATTATTATAACTCTTTTTATGATGATAGTTTCTAGCTCAGCAAAAGAGAATTATATTCAACAATTGAGCAGCGAATTAAAAGGTATGGATGGAGTTAAAATCATTAATGTTACAAACTCTATGATCAAATCCTTTTCTAAAAGTAAAGATAATTCAGAAACTCATAAGATTTTAGCCAGACTGAGTGAAAAAATTGAGAGTATTACAGTTATCAATGTTGATGTTAAAAAATCTAATATTAGCAATAATAAAGTCAGTGAAATTCGTAAGAAGTTGGATTCAAATTACTCTGAATATGATTTGATGATGGAGCTTAATTATAATGGGCAAAACTTAAAAGTAATGTCTGACAAAGAAACCAAAGATTTTGTGTTTTATAAGTTGGAGAAGAAATCTATAATCATAATCAATGCAAAAGGTGATATCGAAATTGGCGATTTAATGAATATTGCAGTTCTTCTGGCTTCACAAGACGAATTTAATAAATAAGTAAAGTATATAGAGAGCAAATTTTGACTTTTTTATAAAATATATATATCCAAATTTTGAAGGTAACAAAAAAATGAAAAGAATGATTAGCCTTATTGCTGTGGTGTTTTTCACCATTATTGCTACTTCCACTGCTGATGAAAGCTATATTAAAAAGCTAAATAGTGAGTTTAAAGGCAAGGATGGTGTTACTTATCTAAATGTGACAAAAGCTATAATGAACTCATTTACTAAAGGAAAAACTGAAACTGAACAAGGCAAAAAGCTAGCTCAAATAATATCTAATATTGAAGGGGTACTGGTTCTAAATGTTGATGTGAAAAAAGCAGAAGTGAGCAAAGGTAAAGTAGATGCTATTATTAAGCATTTAAATTCTAATTACAAAGATTACGAAGTGCTTATGGAAATGAATTTCGAAGGTCAGGTTTTTAAACTTCTTTCCAATAAAGAGACTAAAGATCACATGTTATTCAAAATAGATAAAGATAATATTCTTATTGCAAATCTTAGAGGCGAAGTGAATCTATTGGAACTTATGCAAGCCGGCGCTATGATGGGGATGAATATAGAAACAATGGTTCAAGAACATATCAAAAAAGAAAAAGCAAAAGCTGGCGAATAGAGTAAATATATTTGACACCCTCATCAGAAATAATGAGGGTGTTTTTTTAACTCTTAATCTCTATCTTCGGTAAGATAAATACAAAAGGAATAGAGACAAATCCTACGATAGAACAAACAGTATAGGCTGTTTCTAAGCTCCAAATATCACCGATTAAGCC
Source organism: Kapaibacterium sp. (SeqCode) (assembly GCA_965140345.1). Lineage (GTDB taxonomy): Bacteria > Bacteroidota > Ignavibacteria > Kapaibacteriales > UBA2268 > JBFHIJ01. The sequence goes on along the minus strand of OZ223200.1, from coordinate 157,768 downwards.
GATCAAATATAAAATGCTGAAGCTGAAAGCAAAATTCATTGTCATGTAAATGCTGTTTGCAGCTGCTGGATAGTCCTTTTCATTTTCCTGAATCAAAGCCATAATAATCGGATTTACTGCAAATACAGTTAGTCCAAGTAGTACTAATAGTGCAAGAACCCAAGCTCCAGGTGCGAGTAGAAATACAACGTAAAGAAGTGGTGCAAGCACAACTGAAACTTTCAGAACTGAGTATCTTCCAAATTTATCAGATAATGTACCTGCTAAAAATGTACCTGCAGCTCCTGCAATTTCTAATATTGCAAGTGCAACGCCGGCTTTAGCAATTCCTACTCCTTTGAATGTCATAAAAGTTGGAAGGAAGGCGCTAAGTGAAGCAGTGAAAAATGTTTTTACTAAAATAATAACAGCCAGCACCATATAGAGTTTTTTGTTTCTCTTTAGCACTTCTTTTATACCGTTGGTTTTAGCTTGTTTTGCCTGATATTCTTCAGCAATTGTTGCTTTGTTGAATTTTTTCCAGAATACAATTGTCAAAGCAAAGATTCCTATCAGAAGAAAAGAAGCTGTGCCGAGATAATAATATTCTAAAATAGCAGATAGTGCCAAGGGGCCAAGTGAGCGGGCTGTTTCTCCGCCAACCATGAATAGGCTCATCCCTGTGCCTATTTTGTTTCCCGAAAAATGTTTCATCATCACCGGTGCAGGGATGTGATACATCGTTGATGAAAGCCCGGTCATTAAAAGCAGAAATAAGGTCAGATAGTAGTTCGGAGAATAATAAACAGCATTTATAAATAGTGCTGTTACTAATGGAGCAAAAATTACTACATATCTGAGTTTAAACCTATCGGCATAAGCGCCAAGTAATGGATTTAGCACTGATGGCATTCGAATCATTATGATAAACAGTGCACCCAATTGCAAACTTAAATCATATTTTTCCAATAGAATTGGAACTAATACAGGAATGGTTGCAGGGAAAAAGTCATGTGAAAAATGATTCAGCATAACTGTCATAACATTAGATAATTCGAACTTTTTAACACTCATGCTAATCTATTTCAACCTCTTTTCCTGTATAGACACTTATGAACTTGTCTGAGAATTCTTTTTCAAATATTTTTTTAGCATTTTTACCTGAGCAATGAGTAGGTGCTACTTTAGTGATTCTTAGTTGTTTAAGATTAGAAATCAATTCTTGAATTTTCTCTTCTTTAGTATGAGTTAAGTGGAAGCCGCCCATAACTGTTTTAATTTTTATATTTCGATCATATTCTACTTCTCTTACCATTAAGTCTATTCCTGGGTGTGCGCATCCCGCTAAAATAGTATAAAGGGAATCTTCCGTTTTTAGCAGAAGTGACTGCTCATAAAGAGATTTTCCATTATATGTTGTTTTAAAGTTCTTTGTAAGGATTATATCAGAAGTCAGATTTATGTATTCTGAATTGCCGACAATTGCTTTGTCAGTGGCCTGTTTTGTCATCTCAATGTTCATGTCTTCAGGAAGATATATCTTTTTAAGATTCGGAAGTAAAGGTAATATTTCTTTATAGCCACCAGTATGATCCCAATGGTCGTGGCTAATTATCAAAGTCTCAATTTTGTTAAGATCTATTTCCATTGCTTTGATATTGAAATCAAGTTTTTCAAAATCTTCGCCTGTATCAAAAAGTATAGTATTGTCAATTAAACATGAAAATCCCCAACCGTATTTGTAGTCGGTGCCTTGAGCGCTGTTGTCATACAAAACCTTAATTCTATGTTCTAATGGTGTCATTGCTTCAGCAAGCTCCTTTATTCTAAGTAATTCGTTTTCAAGATCAGTTGTAATGTAATCCTGCATGAAATAACCCACAACTTTATATACCGGATTTGTGCCCAAATCTATAGTCTGTCTTCGGTAAATAATAGTTTCATTTCCGAGTTGCTTGAAAGTCATTAGCCCGAACATTTCAAACTCGTCTTCGTATATACTTGTGAGAAATTCCAGAGTGTCGGTGGCTATTGTAGTAATTGTAATTGAGCCTGCTCCAAGAACTTCAGCATCCCACTTGTAAGTCGGAAGCTTGCTTTGTGAGTTGATTTCTGTAGAGTAAGTCAACGTCGAATCATTATAAGATCCCCACATACTCCATTCATGCATATTTTGAACATCGCTAAGATATTTATATAAATATTTCTTTTTAACTTCAATAGTCTGAGTTAGTTCTGCATCAATTGTCTTGGGCAGAAAAAAACTGGTGATAATTATTAAAGCTATAAAAGAAAAAAAAGTAATAACAAAATACTTGAAAAATTTCATATTTAGCTCTTTTATGCTTGTAATACTTTTTGGTTTGAGATAATTCGAGTTTTAGAACCTGATTCTTCAAAATCAACTAGATTTTATAATAACTCGTTATTTTATGTTATATTTATAGTTCTAATCTATTACTCATATATACGAAAATAATAAACAATGAAATACACTCTGCAAATAATTCTAACTTTTTTAATATTTTCATCAACTCTTAGCTTTGCACAGAATATAGAGGCGAACCGTTTGCGTTTAGCTGATTCATATTTAAATGGCGGCGATACAGAAAATGCGCTCCGGGTTTATATGCAAATTTTTGATTCGAATCCTTCTTCGGAAAGAGCTTACGAAGGTCTGAAAACAATTCTATATCAGGAAAATAGATTCGATGAGCTTTTAAGTAAATCCCTGGCTTATGAAAAATATTCCAAAAATTTTGAGATTTACAGCCTGATAGGAGAGCTTTATTATGCTAAAGGCAAAATTGATTCTTCGCGCCATTATTGGAATGTGGGATTGTCAAAATTCCCCAAATCTAAAGAAACATACAGCAGTCTTAGTTTAATCCAAAATAAAGTCGGACTATATAATGAAGCTGTAAAGACTTTACTAGATGGACGAAAAAGATTATCTGATCAAAACTTATTTGCCGATGAGCTCTCTAAAATGTATATCGCTTCAAATGATTATAAAAATGGTATAGTAGAGATCATCAAGCTACTTTATGTAACTATGCGACCTGAGCAGGCTCAGGGTAGGATTTATGCTCTGATGGAAAACAAGGAATCTAAGGAGTATATAAGTCAGTATTTGAAGAATCTATATGAAGAGAATCAGAATGATTTGCATGTTCTGCAGATTTACAGTTGGTTTTTAAGAGAGATAGGCAAATCAGATGAAGCTCTTAAATTAGTAGAAAAAATTGATGATTTGAGCAATGCAAATGGCAGAGAAATATATACTTTTGCTGTTACGGCTATGAATGACGAAGAATACGATTTAGCTCTAAAGTCATATCAAATCCTAATTGATGAAGGCAATAGTAAAGAGAATCGCTATTTCTCATCTGCATTATTTAACTATGCGAAAACTTTAGATTCAAGACTTGAAAATTCTACAAAAGAAATTACTAAAGAAAAGTATCTGGAGATTATAAAAGAATACCAAAATATTATTGATAAATATAACAATTCATCTGTTGCAGCTAATGCAATGCTGCGAATTGCTGAAATATACTCAGAAAAAATAGGTGATGACGCTAAAGCAAAAAGCAGTATACAGGCTTTGGCGAGTGACAGAAGGTTTATGAGAAGCAGTCAGGCTGCAGAAGCATTGCTTTTACTTGCGGATATTAATATTAAAAATGATGAATTAGATTCCGCAAAAACAGTACTGGAAAATCTGAAAAGATCGTTCAATAAAGGAAGTGGCGATTTTGCTCTAAGAGCTCAATTTTTATTAGCTGAAATAGAATTTTATGAAGGTAATGCTGAAATAGCTTATTCTCTTTATAAACAGGTTGGTAAATCTTTAGATGCGAATATTGCAAATGATGCTTTGCAGAGAAATCTTCTTATATCTCAGAATAAAGAGCAAACGGAAGCTTTGAAACAATATGCCATGGGTCTGAAAGCGCAAAAGCAAAATAAATTACAGGATGCAATTCTTAGATTTGATAAAGCTTATATGCTTGCTTCAGGTACATCTTTGGCTAATGATGCCATTCTAAGAACTCTGGATATAATTCAGAAAACACAACCTGAAAAGTATCTGGAGAAAGTAGAAAACTATATCGCTTCAAATTCTGAATCACTGATTCTGGATAAAGTTCTTCTTTATAAAGCAGATTTTCTTGTGCAGCAAAAGAAATACGAAGATGCAGAAAAAATCTACATAAAGATATTAACTGAATTCCCTCAGTCGATTTATCTTGAAGAAGTAAGAGAAAAGATTAAAAATATCAGAAACAGAAAAGTCTAATTTAAGAGCAGTGCCATGAGTAAAAAAGCAGATTACGCAGAAAAAGTTTTGTTTCTTTATGACTTAATCAAAGAAGCTTACCAGTCTGATCGCAGACTTAGTTTAGAGGATATACAGCAGGCTTATAAAACTTCGTCTGATATAAATGTGGATGATATTTCGGAACGCACTCTGAACCGCTACATAAATTTTCTTAAAAGGCTTGATTTAATAGATACAACAAAAGATGGGAGATATACTGAATATATTCCTACCAGAAAAAAGCATATTACTTATGATCTGAATTTTTCAAGTAACGAACTACTATCTTTTTATCTGCTAAAAGCTCATTTGAAAACATTCAAGGGCACTGATATTGATGATACTATCAAAGAACTAATGCGTAAATTAGAGAAAATAGCGCCTGGTAGTCCTTTTTCTTCAGACAGCCTATTCTGGGATCAAAATGTAGGACAATACGATTATACAAAGCATAATGCCGTTTTAAGACAAGTTATTTCTTACATCAATGATCAGGAATATGTTTGGGTTAACTATCAAAGTTCACCTATAAGAGACCCAAAGAAGTTTATGGCGCTATTTGAAAAGATATTTACATATCGCGGTGCGCTGTATGTAGCTTACTATGTGCCTAAATATCAGAAACACCGTTCACTTAAACTGGAATGTATTCTTGACATTGAAACTGCAAAAGATGCACCGGAAGAGATACCTGAGTTTAAATTTGATAAATTTACAAAAGACAGATTTGGCGTTTTTGATGGAGATAAGCAGCACTGCGAATTAGAAATCAGAAACGGATTCGAGCATTATTTCAAAAACCGCACTTTTCATCCTTCTCAAATAATGGAAGAAGAAAACGGAAAAACAATCATAAAAATGCACTGCCCGGTGGCTCCGGATCTAATTTCCTGGGTGATGAGCTGGGGTGACATTCTTACCGTCAGAAAACCTGAAAAACTAATCACAGAAATCAAAATCAAAGCAAATAATATTTTGTCTAATTATGACAAGTAGAGCTGAAAATGGAGATAGATTCTGCTCTTAAACTGAAAAAACTGGTGCGAAAAGAAGAAATTCAAGATTATAGTTCAGCATTCCCATTACTTGAGGATTCAAAGCTGTTGTCTGAACTTCTGGCTGATTTTGAGATGGACGTGGCAAACGTCTTAAATCGTCTCATTCAGATTATAGAAATTCCTTTTGCCCATAAACTTCCTAAAGTTCAGCAATGGATTCAGTACATGCTTGAATCTAGTATTACATCCGATGGTTTTTCTCTTTTGGGCAAAAGTGATGACATTTTATCCTGCTACAATGCAATGATATGTTCTGTACTAATTAAATCAGGTAGAAGTGGATCCTCGGAGGTAAAAAAAGGAATTGACTGGATACTGAAATATCAAACTTTTGATAGAGACTGTAAAAGCTCATGGCATGGTAGTAGAGCAAAAAAGTACGGAGGATGTTTAAAACAAACACCTTGTTATGTTGGACTAGTTAAATCAACGATCGCTCTGAGCGATTACATTATAGCTGAAAATTCTAAAAATGATGAAATACAATCGAAATTTAATCAGGGATTGGAATATATCCTGAATCAGAATTTATATCAGCGTCGCTCAGATGGTCTGCCAATTAGAGATTATATGATCAAATTCACTTATCCTTTTAATTATAGAACGAATATTGTAGAGCTGCTTTCCCTGATGAAGGCAAATAACAGGATTGATGATGTTAGATGTGAACCTGCTCTCAATCTCTTGTTTAAAAAGAGAAGGAAAAATGGAGCTTGGCAAGCAAATAAAGTCTATCATGTAAAAAATTGGATAGAGTTTGATAAGATAAAACAAGATGGATTATGGCTAACAGAGTATATTGAATCAAACATTTTATAAGGCAAAGCCCTACTTTTCTTTAAGTAGGGCTTTGATAACTGTCACTATATTTTTAATCGGAAATTCTTTTAAACGTCTATTGAAAATAAGAATTCTGCTTTCCAGCTTTAAATCCTGATCCGATACCATCTTGTATTTTTTGCGAATCAGTGCAAGAGACTGAGATCTAATAATCTGCTCTCTTTTAGCTTTTTGTGCATCAGTACTGCCACCAAAAGTGTGCTTTACTACCTCTCTGCTTGGAGCAGGACGTGAGCCGGTTTGTTTGTTTTCAGTAGGTTGCACCTTATGAATACTGGTAGTTCCATCGCTTTTTTTGACGACTTTTATAGTATTCGGATCATATATTTTATATTTTCTTTTAGACATTATCTTTCTAAATAAGTAGTTCCGTATAGTCCTGATCTATAAATAGATAAGAATTCCTTACCTTCCATAGCAGAAATTTTTCCATCTTTAACTGATTTAGTTACCCATGCTTCCATTGCTCTAACAAGCTTTTTAGAGTCATACTGCACATAAGAAAGTACTTCTGAAACAGTTTCTGCATCGATTACTTGTTTTATTTCGTAGTTAGCTTCTTTAGTAAACGAAATATGGACAGCATTAGTATCTCCAAAAAGATTATGCAAGTCACCTAATATTTCCTGATAGGCACCAACAAGAAATACTCCAAGATAGTAAGGTTCTTCTTCATTTATAGTATGTACAGGCAAGCTGTAGGCATAATCACCATATCCGATAAAGTTTTCGATTTTACCATCAGAGTCACAAGTTATATCCTGTAAAGAAGCTAATTTTTCAGGTTTTTCATCCAATCTGTGAATTGGAATGATAGGGAAGACCTGATCAATAGCCCATGCATCCGGTAAAGACTGGAATAAAGAGAAATTGCAGAAGTATTTATCAGCCAGCTGTTTGCTTAATGAACTAAGTTCCTGAGGCGGATGTTTAAGTTCTCTGCTCATTCTGAATACTTCTTTTGCAGTTGACCAGTATAATCTGTCAATTAAAGCTCTTCCAGTTAAATCGAATAAGCCCAAAGAGAATAAATTCAATGCTTCTTCGCGAATTTGAGTAGCATCGTGCCATGATTCAAGCATATTAGAAGGATTGAGCTTAACATATAATTCGTATAATTCTTTTACTAATTCATGGTCTTCTTCACTAACGGTATAATCTCCATCCCATGCAGGAACAGAAGTTTGTTCCAATACATCAAAAATAAGTACTGAATGGTGAGCAGTTAAAGATCTGCCTGATTCAGTAATTATGTTAGGGTGAGGAAGATCATTTTTGTCAGAAGCATCAACCATAGTAAATACTGCGTCATTAACGTATTCCTGGATTGTATAATTAACGCTACTTTGGTTTGAAGTATTTGTACCGTCATAATCAACACCAAGACCTCCGCCAATATCAACAAATTCGACACCGGCTCCCATTTTTCTTAGTTGGACATAGAAGTGAGATGCTTCTCTTATCGCAGTTTTAATGGTGCGAATTTTTGTAACCTGGCTTCCGATATGGAAGTGAATAAGCTTAAGTCGATCAAGCATATTTTCTTCTTCCAGCATAGAGACCGCTTCAAGAAGTTCACCGGAAGATAACCCAAATTTTGATCTGTCTCCACCGGAAGCTTCCCATTTGCCACTGCCGGAGCTTGCAAGTTTAATTCTTATACCAATATTTGGTTCTACTTTAAGTTGTTTAGAAAGCGAAAGAATTAAACGCAATTCGCGTAATTTTTCAACAACTATGTATATAGGTTTACCCATTTTTAGGGCAAGCAACGCTAATTCGATATAATCTTCATCTTTGTAGCCGTTACAAATGATAAGCGAATCAGGTTTGTCTGCTTTTGGCAAAATTGCATGTAATTCAGGTTTAGATCCCGCTTCCAAGCCGATATTATATTGTTTGCCGTGTTTTACTATTTCTTCAAGCACAGGCCTATTTTGATTAACTTTAATCGGATAGACAACATAATTACTTGCTTTATAGTTGTATTCCTCTGCAGCTCTCTTGAAGCATTTGTGAAAAACTTCGATTCTATCAGCCAAAATATCAGAAAAGCGAAGGAGTACAGGAGTTGAAATATCCTTTATCTGTAACTCATCGATAATTTCTTTCAATTCAATTTTTGCGTTATGCTTCCCGGCTGTTACACAAACATTACCTTTCTCATTAATAGAAAAGTAGTCAGCACCCCAGCCACGTATGTTGTAAAGCTCAGCAGAGTCATCAATTTGCCATTTTGCCATATTTTGCAACCTTTACAATATAAAGTGTATAAAAGAATAAAAAATCGAGACAAAAATACATAAAACTTATAAACTATTTGCTAAAATCTATAAGTAGTTCAATATTTTTTTCGCCTACCTCAAAAGAAGCGTCTTCAAAGCTTGGAGGTCCAAAAGAACCTTTTGCATTATTTGAAGCCGCTACGTCTTCAGATGGCATTCCTATAAAGTTTGTATCCATTTCAGAATCATTGTCTTCATCATGGACAACAGCTATAGCATAAGTGCCTTTAGGAATGTCTTTTATAATAATCTTAGATTGGTTGTTATCAACCTTTTTATATAAAGTTTTAATAGCATTTTCGGACTTAGTCGGAAAGTCATCTTCATTGTCATAAAGATAAACAATGACCTGGCCTTCACTACTTTCCAAACCTTTCACGTGCAGATTTATATCTGCTGAATATGCACTGGCACTCAGCAATATTGCTAAAATAAGGTATTTCATTAATTCTCTTTTGAATTAAACTACAACAGAAAAGTTTATAGGCGAATTAGGCGAATTATTATTTAGCATTTCTTCTTCGCTTCCATCTATAGAAAACTTAAAAGAATTCATGTCATAATTCAAAGAGAACAACCGCTGGCGGAGTTGTGTAGCAAAATTACTAAGAAAGCTGCGAAGATCACCTTTCCCATCTAAAAAATTGCCTAAGAGTCCGGTAAGTTTTAAACTGTCATCAAATTCCAGAAGTTCGCTTTCAGATTCATCTCTTCCTTTCTTGTATCTCTGCTTGTGACGTTGCTTTTTAAGACTGATAAGAGCAGCATAAAAAGTTCCAGCCCACATAATAGGGAGGAAGTAATACATGGTAAGATTATTCTGAGCGGCCATTGTGTTCCACATAGCTACAGCATTTACCAAATCTGAAAACTCAGCAACACTCTTTTTGGCTGCATCGTTCAACTTTGAGTACTCCTCAGGAGTAAGTAGTACATCCAAGATATCATTGATTTGGCTATGATTATTTAAGTTGATCACACCCGAATAAGTCTTTATATTCGAAATTTTAGTCAGATCATTATAAACTTTAGGATGTCTTGTTTTTAAAATTTGGTTCACAATAGTATCAAATTTATCTTCATGCTCATCCAGTTTTTTGAATAAGGGAAAAAGCTTTTCAAAAGTATCTACAGGTAACTCATCATCTGAGTGGATATGATTAAAAATCAGTTTAATCACAGAATCAATATGCTTTCCTTTCAAACTTTCTGCCGGTAGTTCTTTCATTGCAGCCGCAGTAAGAAGTACATCTTCTCTTGTGACTTTACTTTCGTGTTTGAGAATCCAGGAAGTAATTTTAACATACAGTTCGTTGTCAGGAATATCAAGCATTCTAAGAGCTTCTTCAACGGGCAAAAGGTTGCCTTTTTGCTTGGAAGAAACAGAATGTACTTGGAGTGTTAAAGACGGTTCAAGAGCTTTTACAAGGAAAAACAAACTATCGCCCTGCTTGAGTTTCCCATGAAGCAATGCGTTGAAATTTCCAATTGGAAGACCTACTTTTGCAAGCTTGTCATTTATAATTTCAAGTATTCTCCCTTGTAAAATTTCTCCTGATCTAAGTTGAGCAATTTGTGTGTTTTTATTTTTTTTAGGCATAGAATAATACTGGTTATTATTCGAATTATAACCAACATTTGTAACCATTCCGGTTTTAGATCCGGATCCTATGCCTGATGTTTTTGCCATTTACAATAACTCCGTGTATTGTAAAGGCTTAAGCAATATTCACGCCAAATTAAGGAATAGTAGACGGGTTCCATGCAACTCTGAATCCTTCATTGAAAGAACTGAGAATTTTCATATCACCTGAAGAGATATAGAATTCGAAAATATCAGCATTTTCTTTAATTCTTTCAGCTCTAATTGACTTAGGAAGCGCAACCATATCATGCTGTAATACCCATCTCAACAGTAGTTGAGCCGGAGTTTTACCATATTTCATTGCCAGCCCTACAAGTCTAGGATCATCCAGTTTAAATCCTCTAGTCAGCGGAGAGTAAGCCTCTACAACTATGTCTTTTTCTCTACAGAAATCTAATAGTTCTTTTTGATATAAATACGGAGAAAATTCAATTTGGTTTACAGCAGGTACGATACTTGCTTCTGCAAGTAGAGCTTCAAGGTGTTTAACCATAAAATTACTTACTCCAATAGCTCTTACTTTCCCGTCTCTGTATATTTTTTCCAGAGCTTTCCATGATTCATTTCTTATCTTTGCTACCGGCCAGTGGATAAGGAATAAGTCTATATAATCTATGTCAAGCTCTTGCATACTTTTGTCAAACGCAACTAAAGCTTTTTCAAAACCTTGATCTGTATTCCAGAGTTTCGTTGTAACAAAAATTTGTTCTCTCGGTACACCACTGTCTTTGATTGCTCTACCAACATCGGATTCATTTTCATAAATTGATGCAGTATCGATATGTCTATATTCATAGTCTAGAGCAGTACGAACAGCATTATAAGTCTCGTCTCCCGGATCAGTCAGATATGTACCTAAACCGAGAGCAGGTATATCTAAGCCATTATTCATGCGAATATTGTAATTGGTATCCATAAGCTATTACCGAGTATTAATGTAACTTTTCCGTATATTGTGGTTTAATTAGTAAACGGCTAAGGCATTTAATGATTTTTGATTATTTTAGAAAAAGAGTAATTTTTATAACATTTACATAAATAAGGGTTAAGGAATGAAGATTATATACGTACTATTTTTTATTGCATTTATTTCAAATGCTAATGCTCAGATTCCTGAATACCTTAAAGTAGGTTCAGGTTTTGAACATAAAATTTGTAGACATGTTAAAGATTATAACCATAAAGATGGTTTATTATCAGAACCTACTAAAAAAAAGTATGATGCAATGTCATATAAAATATATCTGGATTGGCTTGATATTTTAAATAATCCTGGTGAAGAGCTTAGGCAATTTAATGCTGAAAATGATATTAAATTAGTTCTGACGGAAGCTACAAATGAGATAAATATAGATGCTCAACAAACTTTGCTGATAAATTCTGTTTCTATCAATGGAGAAGAAATACAGACCTTCACTAAGGACACTGAAATTTTAAAAGTAAGTTTTGAAAATAAACTAGCTGCAGGTACAGAATTAGAGTTGAATATTAATTATACCTTTTCCAGTAAAGACACTATAGGCTTTTATCTTTATGAAAAAGATCCTACACCCGGATATTTGAGCAATCCTGAAACAATTGCTTATACTATGAGTGAACCAGATGAAGCAAGATTTTGGTATCCGTGTAACGATATGCCTTCAGATAAAGCTTTATTTAGTATATCTGCAAAAGTACCAGCCGGTTTCCAATTTATATCTAATGGTCTTTTGAAAAATACTGAAGATACAGAGGAATATTCTATCTTTCATTGGGAATCAAAAGATCTTATGGCAACTTACTTAGCAGTAGCCAATGCTTCAAAATTTGTAAAACTTACTGAGGATTACACTTTGTTGCATAGTCCTGATAAGTCAATAGAACTTCAGTATTACGTTTGGGCTCTTGATACTATAAGCGGCGGGTTATATCATCCGGATAAAGCTTTTCATGCATTTCCCCAGATGATGCAGTTCTTTGAAGAAAACTATGGTGCATATCCATTTGAAAAATATGCACATATTACAGTTGCACCTTATGAATTTGGAGGCATGGAGCATCAAACAGCAACTACAATACATAGAAACTGGTTGACCGGTTGGGTCACTCATGGAGTTGTACACGAATTAGCTCACCACTGGCTAGGCGATCTTATCACATGTAATACATGGCAGGATATCTGGATAAATGAAGGTGGTGCTACCTGGAGCGAAGCTCTTTACTATAGCCAAACTAATAGATATGATAAAGTACTTTTAAATTATAGACACGAATATATTGATGATGCAAAGTTTTTTACTCCTATAAATGAAGTGAAAACAAATATTTTATTCGGAGCTCATTACTCTTTAGTTTATTATAAAAGTGGATGGTTCTATCACATGATGAGTGAGATGCTTGGACGAGAAAACTTTCTTTCAGCTCTTCGAAATATCATTGAAAAGTACAAATTTCAATCTGTAACTACAGAAATGTTTCTTTCAGCTCTCAAAGAATTTGTTCCTGATCCTCCGGTTGATTGGGATACTTTCTTCAACCAATGGATAACTACTCCAGGGCATCCCATATACAGAATTGGCTATAAAACAGAAGATTTATCAGATGACAGCACAAAAGTGTACGTAAGTATAAACCAGGAAAAGCTTACTGAAGATGATGTTGATTTCTATAAAATGCCGATTAGATTTTCAACTACTGATTTGGAAGGCAACATACTTTTTACAACTCAGCAGTTTATGAACGATAGGAAAGATCAGCATTTTGAATTTAATGCGCCAAATGGATTTGATAATGTAATTGTTGACTCTATGAGTGTGCTATACCAAAGTATACCCGGAGGTTATAATCTAGTGGCGAGCGACGAGCAGATTGATGCGACAAGATTATATCCAAATGTGCTAAGTAACGGAGAAACTGCTACTCTGATTTACAATATGCCTGCTGCAAGTCAACATGAAATATCAATTGTGGATTTGAATGGCAGAAAAGTAAAAGATGTGTTCAAAGGAGTAAAAAATAGCAATACCAATGAGCTTAAATTCTCTGTAGCCAGACTAAGCCCGGGAGTATATTTTATACAGATTACTTCTGAGTTCGGAATTGATAGCAAAGAATTTTTTATAGTAGAATAAGTAATCTTATCTTTATACAAACATGCCGACTTGAGTCATTTATTACTAAAGTCGGCATGTTTGTTAGAGTGATCACAATTATTTTAATTCATCCAATACAGCTTTTATAAAATCGGAATCTGAATTAGTATGCGCAGCTATATCTGAAATGTTGTAACCAAGACTATGCAGTAATTTTATAGTGTTTTTCTTTTCTTCAAGTATTCCTTCTTCGAGACCTTCGCTATATCCTTCATCACGACCTTCGCTATATCCCTCGTCATACCCTTCATCATGAGCTGTATCCAACGAATTTTTTAAATCTCTATAATGTTTTAGACTCTCTTCGTATGATTTGGCCTGCTCAGGAGAGAATTTTGCAATTTCTGCTGTTTCAAATAATTTTAGGAATATTTTTTCTCTCAGTTTGTCAGGGATATTATCTAATCTTGTCATGTTTTTTAGAACATACAGCCATTTCTCAAATCGACTTTCTAGTTGATCAACACTCAAGTTAAATTTTGGCATCTCTAAGTAAATAAAAGTCAGTTTATCATAAAAAATTTTACAAGTAGCAATATCAGTCAATTTTACATCATACCTGTATTTATCTGTTTGATTTTTATCTTCATCAAATACAAAATCAAGAATAGCAATTGTATAAACAGATTTGAGCTCGAAGTTCCAGTCATTTCTTTTTGCTTGCTCTGTTATAGGGAAGGTGGAGTAGTACAGCGTTCTGTCTTTGAAAAAATTTTGTTTAGTTTTTTGTAGTTCAACTATAAACTTTTCACCTCTTTCGTTCTCGCAATACAAATCAAAGATAGCTCTTCTATCCATATCCGTAGAGCCAAGATGCTCATTTTTGAGGTAGTTGATTTCAATAATTTCACCTTCCTCGTCCTTTAACAACTCGTTCAAAAAGTCTTTGAGCAAATCTTTATTAGGCTCTTCTCCAAAAAGCTTCTTAAAACCGTAATCCGTAAATGGATTTATATATTTTTCTTTTAAGTACATTTATAAGCCTCTTAATCGTCTTTTTTATACTAGACTGATTCTTCGTTCTAATAGTTTAGTATTCTATTATTGATATGCTAAATCAATATAATAAAAAAAATTTACATAGTATTTGAACGTTCTTTAGGAACATTATGTATATTTGTAAATTGAAACAATAGATATTTTTGTATATAGAATTGGAATGCGTTATGAAGATTACTTTTCCTGATGGAAATGTTCGAGAGTATGCTGACGGAACAACAGGGATGGAAATAGCTCAATCTATTTCTGCAGGCCTTGCGCGTAACGCTCTCGGCTGCTTTGTGAATGACAAAAAATATGATTTATCTCGTAAAATAAATGAAGATGCTGCCATCCGTTTTGTGACCTTTGATGATGATGAAGGTAAAGAAATTTACTGGCACTCTTCTGCTCACCTTATGGCAGAAGCAGTGGAAGCTCTTTACCCTGGTACAAAATTTGGTATTGGTCCTTCAATTGAAAATGGTTTTTATTATGATATGGAATTGCCTGAAGGCGTAAAAATTTCGTCTGAAGATATACCTGCTCTTGAAAAGAAATTTAAAGAGTTAGCTAAAACTAAATCTGACTACGAAAGAATGGAAATATCATGGGATGATGCAGTCGATTATTTTAAAAAAGTCGGCGATCCATATAAAATTGAGCTTCTGGAAGGCTTGAAAGAAGATGAAATTACTCTTTATAAACAAGGGAACTTCGTTGATCTTTGCCGTGGTGCTCACGTTCCTAATACGGGAGTATTCAAAGCTGTTAAGTTTTACTCTATTGCCGGTGCGTACTGGAGAGGTGATTCTGACAGACAGATGCTTACTCGTATTTATGGTATTACTTTCCCTAAACAGAAAATGCTTGACGAATGGGTAGAAAAACGCGAAGAAGCTGAAAAAAGAGATCACAGAAGACTAGGTAAAGAACTTGGTTTATTTGCTTTTTCACAAGCAGTAGGGCAGGGGCTTCCACTTTGGTTGCCAAAAGGTGCAATCTTAAGAGAACAATTAGAAAAATTCCTTAAATCAGTACAGAAAAAATTCGGTTACGATCAGGTGATTTCTCCGCATATCGGTGATGTGAATTTATATAAAACATCAGGTCACTTCCAAAAATATGCTGAAGATTCTTATCAAACAATTAGCACTCCGTATGAAGGTGAAGAGTTCATGCTTAAACCAATGAACTGCCCTCACCACTGCGAGATTTATAAAACTAAACCTCGTTCATACAGAGATTTACCGGTAAGATTTGCAGAATTTGGCACTGTTTATAGATACGAGCAAAGTGGTGAGCTTCATGGTTTGACTCGCGTTCGTAGTTTCACTCAGGATGATGCACACATTTTCTGTACTCCTGATCAGCTAAAAGATGAATTTAAGAAAGTAATTGATATTATTTTTATCATCTTTGATGCTCTTGATTTTGAAAACTTTACTGCTCAGATTTCACTTCGTGATCCTGATAATAAAGAAAAATATATCGGGAGTGAAGAAAACTGGGAAAAAGCAGAAAGAGCTATTATTGAAGCTTGCGAAGAAAAAGGTTTGAATACAATCACTGAAACAGGTGAAGCAGCATTCTATGGTCCTAAACTTGACTTTATGATTAAAGATGCATTAGGAAGAAGCTGGCAGCTTGGTACTATTCAAGTTGACTATAACTTACCTGAACGCTTTGATTTGGAATTTATCGGTGCTGATGATAATAAACACAGACCAATTATGATTCACCGTGCTCCTTTTGGATCAATGGAAAGATTTGTGGCTGTTTTAATAGAACATACTGCAGGTAACTTCCCATTCTGGCTTGCTCCTGAGCAAATCTCTGTATTGCCTATCGGTGGCGATCAGCAGGAATACGCTAAAGAATTAGCTGATAAATTAGAAGAGCTTGGTTTCAGAGCTATCTATGATGGCCGTGCCGAAAAAGTAAATCGTAAAATTGCTGAATCTGAACAAGCAAAAATTCCTTTTGCTCTAATCATTGGTGCAAAAGAAATGGAAGCAGGTACTGTTTCAGTTCGTGAACATACAGTTGGCGATATTGGCAAAATGAGTATCGATGAAGCAATCAAATTATTTACTGAATTGAATGTTCCGGGTGCTAAAAGGAAGCATGACTAATTAAATTCAAATATGAAATAAAAAGCCGCTTACTTATAAGCGGCTTTTTTTTACAAAAATATTTCCGAGAATCGGATCTGCTGTGTTATGAGAGATTAAACGCTCTATCGTTTTCTGTGTTAATTCTGATCCTGCAGGAATTAATTTTAAACCTCTATCGGTAATAACATCTCTAGTAAGCTTCATTCCATCTTTCAATTCAGCAATTGTTATACCTATTTCAGTAGGGTCATAATCTTCTTTTCTTACGGCTCTGATATACTGATCAAAAAGTACTACAACTCTGTGGTCATATAATTTACTTTGATCGTTATTCATAAGGTTTAAGATTTTACGAGGGCTTCTGTCTGAAAAGATTCTGGCTTCTTCGTAGTCCAAGGCCACTCTGATTATTCTTGAGCCTATAGGAATTTGCCATGAGATTAATCTATCAGGGAATCCGCTACCGTCCAAATTTTCATAAACATGAAAAAGTATATTAGCTACGTTTTTAAATCTGCCTACAGAAGAGACGATACTTCTTGCCGAGTTGGGAATTTGATACATGATTGGATCAGTAGGGATACCCAAATCTAAAACAGGCTTTTTCACAAGATGATCCGGTAAAAATATTCTACCGGCTTCACTTAAATAACCTGCAATTTCAATGTCGTCATATTCAGATTCTTTGACAAATTCTAGATGTTTAGCAATCCATAGTGCAGATTCACTAATCCTTTTAAGAGCGTCAAAGCTGGCTGGAATCCTAGCTTCCAAGAATTTGACAGCAAGCATGATAGTATCTTGAATATCATTTTTTAGTTCGTCAGCGAGTTGATGAAGTAGCTCATTTTCTTCACGTTTCTGAGTTTGAAGCTTTACAAATCTAATAGCAGCTCGGAGTCTTGCAAGAAATGAAGTTGTTTCAAGTGGCTTTTTGATAAAATCATCCGCTCCTTTTTCTAAAGCTAAATTACTTTGGCCTGGAGTATCCATCGCAGTCATTACTATGAAATAGCAATCGTTTAGCTCTTCCTGCGCTCTGGTTTTTATCAAAAGTTGTATGCCATCCATTTCAGGCATGGATATGTCTGAGACAATAATGTCAGGTTTTTTTGCCTGAATTATTTCCCAGGCAGATTTGCCGTTATATGCAGTATATATCTCAGCATTTTTAAAATAACCGGATATTGTTGCTTTTAGTAAAGCAATTACCGTAGGCTCGTCATCAACAAACAAAAAGGATAGTTTGGTATCTGCCATAACTTACTCCGCTGCTGCAGCTTCAGGCATAAACTGATCAGCACTGATTTGTTTTATTATTATACTTATGCGTCTGTTAGAAATGTCAAAAGGGTTTTGTATATTTCTAAGCTTTTGATCAGCATAACCCTGAACACTAATAACCTGGCCTTCCCAAAGACCTGAAGTTTCCAGGATTCTTCTGGCTGCATTAGCTCTATCTGTAGATAGATTCCAGTTGTCATATTTTGCGTTAGCTGCATAAGCACGGCTATCTGTATGACCTTCTAATACAACTCGATTTGGTAGTTTACCAATTTCAGCAGCAAGTTTCTGTAAAATATCACGTGCTTCTTTTCTGACATTTGCACTGCCTACTTCAAAAAACATAGATTCTGCAGACTCAATAAGCTCTATTTTTAGACCTTCTTTTGTCATTTCTATAATAATAGACGAAAGTATCTCTTTAAGCTTGGGTTGCTCAGCCATAAGCTCTTTTAAAGCATCTCCCAGCTCTTTACCCATACTTTCAACGCGTTTCTGAGCTGCAAGACTATCGTTTTTTGCTTTTTCTTCTAATTGGTCAATTAAAGCGTTTGTAGATTCTTTATCTAATTTTACTTCCGGTGTAAATGATCCAAATGGGCTACCACTCGAATTATTATTTTTTGGATCAAGTTTGGTATCCGCTTCTCCTTTGCCTTTACCTTTTTCCTGTTGCAAACCCAAATCAATTGGTATAGTTCTCTTACCAGTCACAAAGCTAAATGCACCGGGATCTTCAAAGTAAGCTGTCACTTTTTCTTTCACTTCAGCAGAAGACGCAAGAATCCACATCACAATGAAAAATGCCATCATTGCCGTAACGAAATCGGCATATGCTACTTTCCACGCTCCACCATGCCCACCGCCAACAACTTTTTTAACTTTCTTGACTATAATGGGTTGTTCTTTATTTTCTCCGCCTTGATTTTGATCGTCAGCCATATTACTTACTCCTATTAACCACCTTTGTAAGCACTTTCAGTTTCGTCGAATGTTGGTCTATTTACAGGATCTATAGTTCTCCTTGCATATTCAATTGCTACTGCCGCTGGAGCACCTTTAGCAAAAGACAATAGAGCTGCTTTTATACTCTCTATATATTTTGCATCAGTTGCTGCATTATTACCCATTGCTGCTGCTAGAGGGCCTACAACACCATAAGACATCAATACACCAAAGAAAGTACCCACCAGTGCTGCACCCACTGACTGACCTACAGCTTCGGCACCATCATTAATGTGTCCCATAGTGATAATGATACCTAACACCGCAGCCACGATACCAAGCCCAGGGAAGGCATCTGATACAATTGATAGGGCATGAGCCGGTTTGTGTTCTTCCTGATGCAGAGCTTCAATATCCAGATCCATTAATTCCTCAAGATCATGTGCCGGAACACCACCTGATAATACCACCTTTAATGTGTCACACATGAATTCCACAGCATGGTGATTTCCCAGAAATGAGGGATATTTAGATATTATCGAACTTGATTCAGGATTTTCAATATGCTGTTCAAGTGCAATCAAACCTTCTCTTTTTGCAAACTGGAAAATTTCATAGAGCATTTTCATTAAGTCTAAATATGATTGCTTGTTAACTGTCGGACCTTTTAATGTTCCTATCAGACCTTTGATTACGCCCATCACTACTGACATGGGATTGGCAACTAATAGGGATCCTATTGCAGCACCGCCAATGATAATAAACTCGTTAGGCTGGTTTAGAATCAGTAAGTTACCACCGTGCATGGTATAACCAATGATTAGTGAGGCGAAAACAAGAACAATACCTATAATAACAAACATAGTCTTACCTGTTATTTATTTACTAACTTTTTTTAGTTTTTGAAGCAATTCTGCATTATTAGGATAAATCTTCAATCCCACTTCATACGCCCTTTTAGCATCGTCAATTTTGCCGATTTCTTTATAAATATCGCCCAGATGTTCATAAACCTCTGCACCTGCTCCTCCGGCATCAATCGCTTTTATAGTTTGCTCCAGTGCAATTTCATATTTTCCGAGCTTAAATAGAATCCAGCCATAAGTATCTAAAAATGCTGAATTTTTTGGCTCTTGTTGTAATGATATTTGCACCATCTCGAGAGCATCTCTAAGCTTAGTATTGCTACTTGCTAAAGAGTATGCATAATTATTATTTGCCATAGCATGTTTTGGATTAATTTCCAAAGCACTTTTATATGCTAAAGCAGCAGAATCTAACTTTTTATTCCTATCATATATTATACCAATATTTACCCAAACATCAGCAGATTTACTGTTAATTTTTATTGCTTTATTTAGCCAGCTTAAGGCCTCAGTATCTTTTGTCTGATAAAATGAGTTCATACCCAAAAGGAAAGGATATCTAAAATCATCACTGAAATTGGTATAATAATGCTTTAATAAGTTCTCAGCGTCAATATATCTATTTTTTGTCTGAAAAAAAACAGCCAGTTCTAAAAAGACATCCTGTTTTTTATCAGAAAAACGTTCAATCAATGCTAAAAATTGTTTCTCTTGGTTTTCTAGTGAGTTATTAGCTGCCAGATAAAATCCTTGAAGATACAATTGCCAGTCGTCAGCATATCTAATGTCAAACTTGGAAAGTAAAGTGTCCAAAATATTTGGATTACAGTCAGCACCATCTAAGATACTTTGGCTGGAAGCGCCGTAAATAAGAACTAAATCTTTTGATTCAATTTTATCTTCATTATCAAAAGCAAATGTCAGCACTTCATTTATGTCGCCGTGCTTTATCCAGTATGAGAAAAGTTGTTTAGTTATATCCGTATTCTTGGGATTGCTTAAAAATTTATCTTTAAGCAAGTAGATTTTTTTATTTGGTTGACCTGTTTTGTCGTATAGATTTATAAGTCGATTGTATAATCTTTCTTCCGGGAATTTTTCATACAGCTTTTCGTAAGTATCAACAGCCTTTATCGGGTTCGTAAATTCATAGGCAAAAGCAAGATCGAAATCCCTCTCAACTTTATAATCAATTTGCTGCAAAAATGTTATAACTTCAACAGCATTATTAACATCTCTTTGGGCAAGGTAGATATCTATTAGAAGTTCGTAAGCAGGAACAAATGCTGAGTCGGCATCCAACGCTTGTTCTATGTAATATTTTGCCAAATCGACTTTTTTAAGTGATAATAGATTTTGAGATATAGAATAAGCTATCGCAGGTTCTTTTTCGTATAAATACAGCTCCTGCAGTTCAACAACTGCATTTGCAAATTGATTTTTCATTCGGAGTGTGGCAGCTTCAATTACTTTATGGCGCACAGTTTCTTTATAAAAAGCAGAATCCAGCATATAAGGCTCTCTGAAGCTTTTAGTGAGCCCTTTGTGGTTTGGTACAATAGTTGAGCTGCATGCTGCAAAAAAAGAAGCAACAATAATTAATATTACAATTCTAAACATGATAAACCTTATAAACGCGAAATATATGGAATAGAAGTATATGAGGTTTGATTATTAGGTAAGATAAAAAAAATGCCCTTCAAAAGGGCACTTTTTTATTTCGCATTTTTTTTCTGCAATTCTTTCATCATTGCATGGTAGCCTTTTTTATCAAGAGTTTTAATTGCTCTTGCTGTGGCTTTTACAGTGATATAACGTTTTTCTTCAGGCAACCAAATTCTTTTTTTCTGCAAGTTTGGCAGAAAACGACGACGAGTTTTGTTATGTGCATGAGATACATTATTACCTGTTAATACGCCGACACCTGTTAATTCACAACGTCTAGACATTATTTTTCCTCAGTCATCTGCTAATTTTACATGAATTTCAAATATACGTGTTTCTTTGAAACTATACAAGCTTTATTTTTAAAAAGGTACTAAATCTTCGCCTTCCTGCATCAAATCCGGTGGCATTTCATCGAACGGAGGAGTCGATTCATTAGATAACTTTTCAACTTTCCAAGCTTCTAAGTTTGTAAAGTAACTTACTTTACCGTCTTTTTCCCATTTTCTTCCTTTGATATTGAACTTAACATTAAGTTCGTCATTGATAGAAAAAGAGTCCAGAATGTCGCATCTGTCTTGTGTTATCTGGAATTTAATCAACTCTGAAAACTCTCTTCCATTGAAGTTCTCTACTGTTTCCAGCACAAATTCTCTTTTCCTGAAGCTTGCAGTAATATCTTGAGTTGGGAATTTCTCAATCAATCTGCCTGAAATATCAAAATTCATAGCTACTATGTGTTAGTTTCAAAAGCTTACGAATTTAGCTATCTTAGAGCAAGTAGAAAAATTTTCTTTTCCACAAATTTAAAAATATTGGACATTACTGCAATTGAATATAATATATCACGCAGGTTTTTCGTCAAATGGGAATAGCAATATAGCAAAATCGTTTTATATTTGCATATAGGTTGGAAACTTAACTATTTGAGATTTTAAAATGGCTACTGAATCCCCGAAACTTATTTTAAGAGAAATTGAAAATCTATCTGATATTAATGTATATATGCAGAATGGTGGCTATGAGCAATATAAAAAAGCTCTCACTATGTCACGCGAAGAAGTTATAGAAACTGTTAAAAAATCCGGTCTTCGTGGCAGAGGTGGGGCTGGTTTCCCTACAGGACTTAAATGGTCTTTTATGCCTAAGGATGACGGGATTAAATATTTAGCTGTCAATGGTGATGAATCAGAACCGGGATCTTTCAAAGATCGCCAGATTTTTGAATATAACCCGCATCAGCTGATTGAAGGCATTTTAATAGCAAACTACGCTATGAAAATGACTGCTGCTTATATCTATATCCGTGGTGAATATCACAAATGGGTAGATTTGATGCAGAAAGCCGTAGATGAAGCTTACGAAAAAGGCTTGCTCGGCGACAAAATGAAAGAGACTTTCGGAATTGACTTTAAAACTGATATATATGTGCATAAGGGCGCGGGTGCTTACATCTGCGGTGAAGAAACTTCTCTTATGAATTCAATAGAAGGTATTCGCGCATATCCGCGTTTTAAACCGCCTTTCCCTGCCCAGTCAGGTCTTTGGGGCAAACCTACAACAGTAAATAATGTTGAGTCTATTGCAACTGTGCCTGCTATTTTTAGAATCGGTGCAGAGGAATATTCTAAAATTGGTGCTCCTGGGCACGCAGGAACTTTGCTTTACGGCGTAAGTGGTCACATTAATAAACCTGGCGTTTATGAGCTTCCTACAGGTATTTTGCTTACTGATCTTATTTATGATGTCTGTGGTGGCATGATGAATAACAAAGGTATCAAAGCAGTAATTCCTGGTGGTTCTTCAATGCCTCCGTTGCGTGGTGATGAAATAGAAGGTGTGAGGATGGACGAAGAGTCGCTTAAAGTTTTAGGCACTCACATTGGTACCGGCGGCGTAATGGTTATGGACGAAGACACGGACATCGTAAAGGTTACTTTAAGAATTGCGCATTTCTACCATCATGAATCTTGCGGACAGTGCACGCCATGCCGAGAAGGTTGCGGCTGGATGGAAAAAGTTCTTAAAAGGTTGGTGGCAGGAGAGGGCACTTCCAAAGATTTGGATCTTCTTATCTCAGTGGCTAACAACATTGAAGGTAATACAATCTGCGCGCTTGGAGATGCTGCTGCATGGCCTGTGCGAGGCTTCGTTACTAAATTCAGAGAAGAATTCGAAAAAGCAGTTAAAAAAGATCGCTCTTTCGTAGCTCCAAACGTAGTCCACGGCAGAAGAAACACAGCAGACACTTTAGTTTTCTAAAAGAAGCTGAAATAATATATTACAAAAAAAGCCGGAAGTCTTTGACTTGCGGCTTTTTTTTGCTTGGGGGAGGGGATTAGTTTGATTAATGATCTTGAAGTTATATTGGACTATGTTTCGATACTTCGACAAGCCCAGCTCACCGCTCGCTTTGATCGTTCATATGAATCATGATGCTATGATAAATATATTTTTGCCAGAAATCAATGACATCTCTTACAGCAAAAAAAGGTCACTGAGCGAGCAAAGCGAGTCGAAGTGCACAAGTTTAGAATACAAAAAAAAGCCACTATACATTTCAATAAAACATATAGCAGCTTTTTGTATGCTTTTCGGATATCTGAATTAAGTTTTAGTACTCTCCGCCTGCAACTCTTTTTATATTAGAGTATTTTGGTAAATTTGGAATCTCAACTTTTATATTGTCAGTCAGAGATTTTAGGAATGCAATTATGTCTTTTTTCTCCTGATCTGTCAGGTTGAGTTTGTCTTCCGGGAGAGTCTGCTGTGGATTTTCTAAGCCCAGACCAAGTGCGCCGCCTTCATTATAAAAGTCAATAACTTCCTCTAAAGTCTTAAATGCGCCGTTGTGCATGTAAGGTGCAGTCAGCTCAATGTTGCGCAAAGTAACAGTCTTGAACGAATGTTCGAATATATCAAGCCTGTCTTTAAGCAGTCCTTTTGCTCTGCCAAGATCCGGGTCAAGCTCAGGATTTTTCAAATCACTAGTAAGAGTTACACCCAAGTTTTCAGAATCAGTTTCTGTGAAGTTTGGTGGCACAGTTCCGTTGAAAGTAGGGGTGAAGTGGCAAGTTCCGCAAAGAGCCTTGCCTGCAAAGAGATTATATCCGCGGATAACTGAAGAATCAATTTGAGATATTTCTTTGCGCATGTAGCGGTCAAATTCAGAATTAAATGAAGTAAGACTACCGACATAAGCTGCCAATGCACTTGTAATAGTATATTTATTTACAATTTTAGGCGATTCGATATAAGGAAACGCTTCTTGAAACATGGCTGTGTATTCCGGATTGCCCTGAAGTTTGTCGATAATAGCGCGGTAGTCAGTGTCAAATTCTTTTGAGCTGGTAATAACGTGGTCAACCTGGTCTTCCAGCTTCTGAGCGCGCAAGTCATAGAAAAATCTTTCTGAATAAACTGCATTTATTAGAGTGGGAGAGTTGCGCTGCACAGTTCCGTCAAAATTGATGCTTGTGCTTTTTTCATGTCCATCTGTAAAAGCAAGCTTTGGATCGTGGCATGAAGCGCACGCACGTTTATTATTTGAAGACAAAATCGGATCAAAAAAGAGAGTTTTGCCAAGCTCGCGGAGTGGCTCTGTGTCGTCTTTTTCAGCCAGTGTCATATAGTAATATTTATTCAAAAAGTTAGTGGAAAATATCTCTTTAGCTCTGAAATTGACAGCTTGTTTAATCTTGGAAACTTCATCATGGAATTCGATATTAAGTGCAATTTGAGAGTCATACATTTTCGAAAATATAGGATTAATATATTCTCTAGTGAAATAAAGTCTGTCAAAAGTCTCAAAATTTTGATTCTCAGTTATATATTTATCTGCTTCTGTAAGCAATTTTTGCACTTCAGAAATAACCGGTTTATCAGCGTATTTTTCTGCATATAAAGACCATACATTCAGAATTGCATTCATAGATACTCTGTTTTCAATGATTGCTTTGTCTGAAAAAGGCGAATCAAAACCGCTGATTCCGAGAGACATTATTCTTATCAAGCCAAAACGCATAGCTTCAAAAATATGTCTGTCGTATAATTGCCCGGCATTTAGAGAAGTTTGAAATAACTTAGCTGAATGAGCAAGCTTTTTTGTTAGCTGTGATATTGCTTTGAAATCAGGTTCATCAGCATAAATTTCTTCTTCCAGAATTTGAAATCCTTCGGGTTCTAATACTGAAGCAGATGGCGCATTCGATTCCGGTTTACTGAGAGGTATTCCATTGAAATATTTATCAGCAAATTCTTTATCAATATAACTAACTAGAAACTCAATTTTTTTATAGGAATATCGAACGTCTAAATATTTATTTTTAATATTAGATATGTCGATAGAAGCAGAAACTATATTCAGCTGTTCTGCTTTTTTAATAAAATCAGTATAATCTGATTTCAGAGATTTCAATGCTTGATTTGCCACAATTTGATTATTCCCGTAGTAACCTGTGACTGCAAAGCTTAATAGAGCAAGCGAGATTAATAAAAATATCCTAAGCATAATAATTCTGAGATGTTTGAATAAAAGATTTTTATAACAAAATCCGACGGCTAAATCTAACCGCCGGATTTACTGTTAAATACTATTTTTTAGAGATTGTTATTAGTAAAGTTCTATTTGTAGTTTTACCATCACGTTCTTAGAGAGCCCTACTAGGTTTATTTGTAGAGACTGTCTCATAAGTGAAAAATAACTGATATTGCCGCAACTACCCCGCCCTTCGGGCACCCCTTCTTGAGAAGAAGGGGAATGTTAGAGGGTCTAATCCTAAAAAAGGTTGACACAATTTAAATGAACAAAATGCTGAGATTTTATATCTCATTGTGTTTTTTACCTTTATAAATATTCTGAGGCATAACAAAATCTGTATTGTCTCCCCAATAAACTTCTGCCGGCATTCGCATTTTTAAAGTATTATGCGGTCGGCAGTTGTTATATAAATATATAGCTTCTTTAACTGCTTTGTTACATTGACCTATGCTCTGATTTTTATCACTTATCGCATATTCTTGCTTTAAGATTCCGTTTATTCTCTCGGCTACCGCATTTTGTGACGGACTGCCTCCTTTGGTCATACTTCCTTGGATATTCAACTCAGATAATAGCATTGCATATTCATCACTTCCATATTGGCAGCCTCTATCTGAATGATGGATTTGCGCTATTTTACCTTTATTGTTTGCCACAGCTTGATTTAATGCCTTACTACATAATTCTGTTCGTAAATGTTCAGAAACATGATAACCAACTATATAGCGTGTTGCTAAGTCTGTTATCAGAGCTAAGTATACAAAGCCTTTATACGTACGTAAATAGGTGATATCGCTTACCCATACTTCGTTTGGCTTTACATGACTCTTCTCTTTCAATAGATTTGAATAGTAACGCTTTGTATTCCGACTATCCGTTGTCTTTACTTTACGATGCTTGCGCTTTACTCCTAAACCTCTGGACTGCAATATGTTTATTACTTTATCGCGACCCATCTTTATATTGGCTAGTTGTAAGTCTGGTTTTATCAGCTCATATATCTTACGACAGCTTAATTTTGATTGCTGCCTGCGATGTTTTAGACTGAGATCAACTACTATCTCTTCTTCTAACATATTTTGTTGTGAGCTATTTATATATTGATAATAGGCCTGTCGGCTTTGTCCGAGAACCTCACAAAACAAGCTTACTGAGAATCTGCCGACTTTTTCTTGCCATGTTCCTCTGCATTCTTCAAAGCTTGTTCTGCGTACTTTTTTTCTGCATCTATACCTATTTTATTCAGTTGATTTACTACGCTTCTATAGTAGATTTCTCCCATCTTCGCCTTCGACAGCTCACGTTCCAATTCTTTTATGCGCTCTTTTAATACTTGATTTGTTGCCATTTGCATTACCTTATGTGTAGGTAGAGAATATTTGTTTTTGCCATATTGACGGCACCAGTTTAGTACTGCGGAGTTCCCCTTTATCTGGTATTTGATTCGGGCTGCCTCTTTCGTTAACTCACCGGATTCTACTTCTCGGACTACTTTTTTCTTAAAGTTTTCACTGTAGTATTCACGTCCTGAAAAATATACAAATTTTTCGTCTCTTTTCATATC
The DNA here is from genome assembly GCA_965140345.1 of Kapaibacterium sp. (SeqCode). Taxonomy (GTDB): domain Bacteria; phylum Bacteroidota; class Ignavibacteria; order Kapaibacteriales; family UBA2268; genus JBFHIJ01. Next base: position 130,547 of record OZ223200.1, on the reverse strand, counting down.
CTTCTCCTAGGATATGTCAACCTATTTCAGGCAATGACCGAGTGCTTATAGCATCACTAACTAGTTGTTAGATAATTAGCTTAAAAAATTCCCCTCTTTTTAAAGAGGGGTGGATCGCGAAGCGAGACGGGGTGTTTGATACCACAAACATTATTATTCCAACTCCGATTTTCTATTTATCAGACTACCCCTACAGTATTCTGCTGACCACACCTACGTAGTGCCGGGGTGGTTTCACCATTTAAAGAACTTTCATAGTTTACATCTTACATTTGTACTCAGACAAATATTGACTACACTATCGCATTTTTTACTAATAACATTCTGCTTTCTGTCAATTCTTATTGAATAATAAGTTTTTGACCTTTATTGTCTGCAGTTTTTACAAAGTAAGTACCAGTATGTAAGTCTCTTACATCAACTACAGAAGAGTTTCTGATAACTTTAACTCTGTTGCCATTTATATCGTAAATCGCCGCGTCAGTGTCCTGATCAAAATGCAATTCACGAGTTGCAGGGTTAGGCCAGATTTTAAGACCGTTACCCATATCAATTTTACCATCCATTACAGAAGTAATAGCTTTGTCCCAACCGGTAATTGCATAAGTTAAAGAGTTGTTATAAGGGAACGGGTTAGTTGGAAGCGGGTGCTGGCAATCAACTAATAGAGTCTTACCATCTGGAGTTGAGTTAACACCAGTTACTTCTGCACCTAAAGGAACAACGCCGATTCTAACCAAATTCTCAACAGATGGTTCTTTTGACATATCAAACATCCAAAGTTCGCAAGTGCTGTTAGCGACACCAATTTGAACGCGACCGAAAGAAGTACCATTCAAATCTTCGCAAATTACCATGTAAGATTTGCCATTAATATTCATAATGTGCAAACCGTCAGGGTTTGATAAGTGATTGTCAGGATATGGTTCGTATGTTGGTTCTTCTGCATCAATACCTGCATAAAAAGGACCACCTTCTAAGAAAGGCTTAACTTCATTTGTTTCCAGATCTAATACAAGAACGCGACCATAGTAATCCCAATATTCTGAAGCTGTAGGAGTAGTACCTTGAGCCATTGCTCTTTCGTGGTGGTGGTAAGCAATTTCTCCACCAAGATTAACACCTTTTTTCAATTTTGAACCAGGATTATCTCTACCTGTTTCAGTAAGATATACTAAACCGGAATTTCTGTCTAATGCAACCCATTCCAATCTGTTGAAAGCAGTAGCTCCTTCTTCAAATCCAAGAGTAGTCATTTTAAGCATATTGTCAAGTTTTGAATTATCTATTTCTAGCCATTCACCTTTATAAGAGTTTGGATTTTGCTTGAATACATAAGTTTTACCTTTTGTGAAATCACCCGGAGTGTCTGCTACAAATTTAGTTAAAAGAGCAGGAGTGTCATCTGCTCCTAAGATTACAGTTCTGTTGTCTGCCAGTATTGTACCACCTTCGAAAGGTTGGCGACCCCAGTTATATTGTTTTCTTACAGCTTTAGCAGTTCTTGGATCAACTTCTACCATATAGTTGAAGTTTTCATATCTTTTGATTTGCTGACCGTTAAAATCACCTTCAATATCTGTGCTGATAGTCCAGTCACTGGTGTCTCTGACACCGGTACCATCTTCAAATATAGTTGAGTTCGAAGTTCTGAACCATTCTTCAGCAGTCCAGATTCTTCCATCATTGAAAGAACTGATACCACCGCAGTTCATACCTGTTTCGCCCACAGTATTAACAAAGTCAATGTTGAAGAATTTACCCTTTCTGCCATCTTCAAGGGTTTGATTTACAATAATCAAAGTATCAGTCATCGGATCTCTTTTTACTTTGAATACTGTCATTCCGCCGCCGTCACCGATTTTGTCATCGGAAGCAACCATTTCGTGGTTGATAGTAATCCAGCCTAAATCAGCAGAATTGTCATCAGAAGTAAAGCCGATGAAGTCATGCCATTGTTTAGCAAGTGTACTGCCATTTGGTTTGCCGTTATTATCTACAGTCTGAACTTCATCATGACCGCCAATAAACAAAACCTGATAGTATAATGGAGATTGCGGCATTACGACTTTGTCAGTAAGCCAGGTAGTATTCCAGTCTGCTGGAATAGAAGGATCGAAGTTTTGAGCTTGCAAAGAAGCTCCTAGTGAGCTCAAAAGAACCACCATAAGTAAAAGATACTTTTTCATATAACACCTGTGATAAGATTAAAAAATATAGAATGATTAGTCCAACCAAACAATTTGACGAGGTTAATCTTAAATAGTGTTAAGACTAAAAGAATATAGAATTAACTATTGTAAGCTTACAGTTAAAACATCTTAAAATAAATAGAGATTTGAATGATATTGAGAAGTGTTAAGCAAAATTCCTATAAAATTTATAGAAATTTATTAGAAATAAGGTAAATAGGAATATTTATTTTTCAAGTTTCAGATGTAATATTGGGTATGGTTTACCCAAAGGATCTAACTCTGAGCGTGATACTATTGCAAATCCATTCTTAAGATAAAAGCCAACTGCTTGTTTATTATCTTCATTTACATCTACTTTTATAACTTCCTGATGTTCGATAGAATATTCCAGTAAGGTTTTGCCGATACCTTTACCTCTATAATCAGGATGAATAAAGAGCATTTCCAGATTATGATCAGCCACTCCGCTAAAACCTAATATTAGATCTTTAGAGTTTTTTATGCATCTGAGCTCTACTGCATCAAAGTAAGTATTAAGAATCAGAGGTTTATAAAAGTCTATATCAGCTTCTTCTAAGAAGTGGTGGGTGGCTCTGACAGATGCTTCCCACACTTCTATAAGTTCCGGATAATCTTTAGGATTTACTTTTTGAATTTTATATTTCATAGTATTAGCTTATTAAAACTTAGCTCCACAATCTTTGCAGATATTTTTCTCTCTGAATATAGGTAATGGAATAAATGCAAACAGCATCATGAAAACCATAAGTGCAGGATTTTTTGCAAATTTTGGTTCTGTGTTAGTAGAATTGCAATTTGGGCAGAAAATTTTATCTTGTTTAAGTGATATACCCAATATTTTTGCAGCAGTGTCAAAGTCTTCATTGGCTACCATCAAATCTATTTCAAAAGCAGAATTCACTCCATGCCCAAATTTTAAATTAGTAACATGTTGGTTTTTAATAAAACAGTGTATCCCTGCATCTTTCAATTTTACTTCAACTAGAGCAGCTTGCTGTTCATTCGTGTATGAGGCTAATCTTTTCATAGTTGTTCAATATGTGTAGTATATAATTGCACAAAACTTAATTATCCAAGTATCTATTTCTTTATTTTGCCTTGTTTAGTTTTGTATTGATTTAAAAAAAATTCGGTTGCACTAAAACTATTAATACAACCGAATAATTCAAATATTGACTAGAGTTATTGCTTGATAAATTTATACACTGCAGTTGCTTCACTACTTTGAAGTACTAACATATAAGAGCCAACTGCTAATTTATAAGCCTGAGCCCAGTTTAATTCATTAGTGCCGGCAGGGAAGTAATTACTTATTAGATTAGCAACCCTTCTGCCTTGCAAATCAGAAATATATATGCTTACTTGACCCGCTTCAGGATTATTCCATTTTAAAGTGAAATTATCATTCACAGGAGCTGGGTATAAATTTTCAACTTCTAAGCTGTTATTTACTATAATGTTATTGTTTACATCAGTTTTTAACGGTTCTGATTCGAATAGTCCGTGAGTTGCAGTACCTGCTAAGAAAACTGCACCTGAACCAGTAGTATCCCAGGCAGGAGCAGCAACAGTTGTTACCATTGATGCATCAGGTAAGCCTGAACCGTATTGTTCCCACCACCAGCCATTGTTTGCACTTACAAAAGTACCTTGCATACCTGCAGCTGCTACCATGAATTTAGGGTAGAGTGGATGATGAGCTAAAGAATATATTGTTGCGCCGCTGGCACCAGCTGACTGCCAAGTTTTACCTGTATCCAAACTTTGATATATCCCTTTACCAAAAGAAACACCATCATCTGTTAGTGAGTCAGCTCCGCAATAAACTATATGTTCGTCTAATCCTGAAGCGAGAACTGTATGAATTCTCAAACCTTCTATACCTTGATCATATTTTTCCCAGGTAGTTCCACCATCGTTAGAGCGCAAAACTCCACCTGAATAGCTGTTATCACCTGCAACAAAAATCAAATCTTCGTTGAGTTTTGATACAGAAATATCTCTTGAAGAAATACTGAGTTGATCATCAGTAATATATGTATCGAAACCATCTTCAGAGAATAATATGCCTTTGGCAGTATTCATTGCTGTTGCAAGTAGTTTATTATTTGATTTTGCAAATTCTGTAACAAAGTAAGTATTATTAAAGCTTACTTCTGCATCATTCCAAGTAGCACCGTTATCAGTAGATTTTACAATTCCGCCTCTGGTTTTATTCACAGTAGAAGCTATTAAAGTATTGTTGTCTAATCTCATAACATCTAAGATATAATGACCTTCAAGCATAGCGTCATTAAAGCTATCACCTTTGTTGTCAGTAATCTTAAACCCTTTCCCATCTATTATATAAAACTCGGGTTCTGCTTTTTCAGGAGCCCAGGAGTATAAATCGGATGCAACAGCATAAGAAGAAGGAGAATTTGGAAATATTATAATTTTATTTACTGATTGTTCAGTTCCTTCAACTTTAGTCCAATTATCAGCCAAAAGCGAGTTGTATGTAAATCCTAAAATCATCGTTAATATAATGCACTGGAGTAATCTTTTTCCCATGGTTGAGCCTTCAAATTGATTTTCAAATCTTATTTAATTCTTTTCTATAAAATATGATTTTATTTTCAATTAACTAAATGTTTTTATCAAGAATTTTTTATATATATACATTGAATCTCAAAAAAAAATCTTGTTTTGCCAGTTTGGTAAATAAAAAAAGGCCTCTCTAACAGAGAGGCCTTGCGGTAAGAATGATCTATTTCTTAAATGAATTATTTGCCTTGATAAGGAACACCTTTTGTCATCCATTTTGGTGCAGGAGTTCCAAGCAAATAGTGATCAAAGAATTCTTTCATTTTAATAGCATAATCTAATTTATTATGATATTTTCTTGGGTGATGCGGTTCGTTTCTATATTGCAGGAAGATACAGTTTTTGTTTAATCTTCTAAATGCCATATATAACTCAATTCCTTGTTCCCAAGGCACGGCTTCGTCTATATCACCAAACATAAATAGGAAAGGTGTTTGAGCTTTTGGAGCTTGCATTACTGGTGAGTTTCTCAGATAGTTATCAAGAGAATCCCAAAGAGTGCCACCAATTCTACTTTGCTGTTTTTCATATTGGAATTGGCGAGTTAAGCCTGAGCCTAATCTGATTCCGCTGTATGCGCTTGTCATATTTGCAACAGGAGCTCCAGCGCAGGCAGCTGCAAACATATTTGTTTCAGTTATCATAAACGCAGTTTCATAACCACCCCATGAGTGACCCTGAATTGCAATTTTTTTAGGGTCAGCTATACCCATATCTATTAAATGTTGAGCACCGCGAGTAAGGGCGTCAGTTGCGTCTAAGCCCGGGTTACCGTCAACGTATTTGATATCCGGTAGAAGCACAACATATCCGTCATTTAGGTAAACCTGGAAGCAAGGTCTGTGGTTGATCTGAGGCAAAGTGAAATTATACATTCTATCAGAAAACGTTTCATAGAAATAAATTAAAACCGGATATTTTTTATTAGGATCAAAGTTTTCAGGTTTTAAAATGATTCCCTGCAAATCTTCACCACGCCCGTTTTTCCATTCTGTTAATTCAGCATGTCCCCATTTGTAATCTGCCAACTCAGGATTAACATTGCTAATTTTTTCCGGCATTTCCATATTGAAATTTGTAACCCATAAATCAGGGAACTCTTCATAACTTTCTCTTGAGTATATTACTCTATCTGCATTATTAGCTTTGGCAATAATCCTGAATCTCTTGTTTTCTTTCAGCAAAGGTTTAATTTGGCTGTCAGAGAACTTCATTGTATATATGGCCTGGAATTTTTGCTTATAATGGAAACCTTCTAAAAGAAGAGAGTCTTCATAAGTGTAATAAGTTCTGTCACCAAGAAGATTTTTAACCCTAAATCTAAGCGTATCAGCTCTGCCTTTTCCATTAGTAATGTTAGAATAATTTGAAGGCATTAGTGTATTGAATTTCCAAATATCATATTTATCATATATCAAAAGAGCATCGTCATTTTCAAACCAGCCTGCAATGCCGTATGGTTGTGGTGCTTCTGGTTTGTCATTATCCTCATCGTAAAATTTTGCATCAATCTTATTTGTAAGATTAATAGCCGTATTTTTGATTGTATTATATAAATACCAGTCACCACTTTCATAATATGCAATGTATTTACCATTTGGTGAAAGATGTCCGTGAGATATATTTTTAGTAGAGATTCGTTGTCTTTTACCTGTTAGAAGCTCTACAGCATAAATATCCTGGTACCAGCCATCCCATGTTATTAGTTTATGGTAAGGTTTTGAGTTATAAGCGATAGTATAATTAGGATTGTCAGTGAATTTTACTTCCGGTAATGAAGTATCTGCTAATTGAACATATTTATTCGCAGAAAGGAAATAGCAAGCGGAATATGTCCGGTCTTTTACTTCGTTCCATTCTTTTTTCTGATTAGGTATGATTTTTGGGTCATTCCAGTGCCAAACGTCTACTTTAGTATTTGTTAGAATAGTATCTATATTTTGGAAATTTTTGACATCATATTTAATATCGTCTTCATCTTCCAGTTTTTCCCATTTTGGCTTCAAACCAAAGAACATACGTTCGCCGTCTTTTGTCCATTTTAATGTGTTTTTTTCAGGTAAAAACCAGTCACCAGTCTCAGAAGCTTGTGAGTGAACTACAAAAGTATCATTTTTTTCTGCATCCCAGATATAAAGCTCTGAATTCTTTACTTTGCCTTCTTCATCTAAAGGAGATTCTGTATAAGCAAGAATATTATGCAGATGATTCCATGCAAGATTTGAAAACTTGGTGTTTTCAGCTAATTTGATTGCATTTTCCGGTGCAAACTCCTGGCTCAAATTTCTATAGTACAATCCATCTTTTTTACTTTCAGAGGACGAAACCGAATATACTAGATATGTAGAATTACTATCTAATTCATATTCGATTACATCATCCATTTTAATTTCAGTGCCTGAATTAAGATGTCTAAGTACGAAAGTTTTTCCGGTCACTTTTTCTTTAAGTTCTTTATGCTTTACCGGATCTTCATCTTTAAAATAGACAATCCATTTGCTGTCTTCAGTGAACTCGTAATTATGAACATCATCAATATCATTTATAAAACCGGATTCTAAATTTAATATAGACAGACCGTCTTTAGGTTTATCTTTACCGGTTGCATTAATTCTGGCAATATAGTCTGCTCTTTTCTTTACAGCAGCCCATTTAGTATTATTAGAGAAAACAGTTGATGTTCCTCTATCAACAAAGTGACTATCTTCATTCAAAGTAGAACGAATAAAAGCAGTTGGGTTTCCCCTGTCAGGGTAAGTGCAATAAGAAACCCACTTCCCGTTATCAGAAATATTTTGCAAAGTGATCCCTTGGAATCTCATCACGTCAGAGAAAGTAAAGTTAGTTTCTCCGGAAAAGAGAGCCAGCGATGAAATAATCAAGACTACCAGCAGCAAGAGAAGATAAAATTTCCTTTTCATGGTAATAATCCATTCTTGAACAAATTAATAAACTTGTGCAAGTTATCATTTTTTTTTAAGTAATTGAAATCTTTGCTAATATAAGCTATGATAAAAGTATGTAAATCTATAATATTAAATTATACAAGTGTTTACATAAATATTTTACTACAAATTCTAAATAAATTTAAACCTTTATGAGTTCAGATAGTCCAAGTCAGGGTAGATGCTTTTATCTACATGTATTATATACTATTGTTTCATGGAGGAAACATTATGATTAGCAGTATCAGTACTAATGGTTTTTCTCAGGCTCCACAAATGGAGAGAGTAAATTACAAGATGACTGATGAGCAAAAAAGTCAGTTTTCTGAAATCATTGCCAACTATGACCCTGAAAATATGACGAAAGAGGATATGGAAAGTCTTCGCTCTGAATTAGAGGCAGCAGGTATCAAACCGGGAGATGATTTAAAAGGCCGTATGGATGAAGCCGGTTTTAAACCTCCGGAGAAACCGCAAGGGAATAGACCTCCTCAAGGTGCAAATAGTGGTTTAGGTCTACCTGACTATATGCAGGATTTTGCAGATAAATTCAAAAGTGGCACTGCTACAGATGAAGATCTGGAAACTTTGATGAGCTTTGTGCAGTCTCAAAATATGAGCTATAGCGGTATTATTTTGGATACTACAAAGTAGTTTTTACTTTATTTCTAAGATGTTTATTATTCAGTACAAAAGGGCAATATAAATACGGATTATGTTGCCCTTTTGCTCTGCTTAAAATTAAGATAGCATATCTTTTGTGACTGGCTCAGTCAGAAGATTTGAATCGTCCAGGATTTTCTTCCCTTTGAAATAATTTACGGCTTTGTTTGCACTTTCAAAGTTTAAGCCGATTGTATATAATTTACGATATTGATCATCTTGCATAAAACTTGCTTTCAAATTGTCACTTATTGAAGACACAGCCACTGTGTGGCCACTGTTTTCAAGGTGTGTGATAATTTCGCTTAGATTTTGCAAACCTTCAATATCCATAAAATAAAGATTTCTAAAAGAGAGAATTACTGTTTTATTGCCTTTAATTTGACTTATATAATCCAAATGTACCGGAGCTGTAATATAAGTTAACTCGCCTGCGAATCTATAACAGAGTATATCGCCTTCCTGTTCAGATTTGAGATAATCCAGAATATTAGTTCTATAGGAAAGCACCTCCTCGGAGTATGATACAACAGTTATCTCTGCATGGCTTTTCGAAATTGTAGAGACAAATCTTAGCAAAGAAATAATAGATCCTACCAAAATACCTATAATCGGATCTTCTACAACAGTTAAAATTGCCACTACAAAAAGCAATATAAAAGAAACTTTATCTAACTTGAACATACCTTTTATATGATCAAATTCTATCATATTTATAGCTACATTTACTAAAATTGCGCCGATAACAGCCAAAGGCATATATTGGAAATAATCAAATAAGAAGAGACATACAATTGCAACTGCAATTGAACTTATCAGTGCAGAAACATAATGTGATGCTCCGCTTTTTATATTTAATGCTGTTCTTGCAAGAGCTGCAGTTGCAGGGATTCCACCCATAAATCCGGAAAATATATTAGCTAGTGACAAACCAACCATTTCCTTGGGACGGTTAAACTTTATGCCTGTCATTTCAGTAGCGATTCTTGCAGAAATTAATGTTTCCAGTATAGCAACAACACTCACTGCTGCAGTAGCAGAAAAGAATTCTTTGTTGATATTTAAACTTCCGAAAGCAGGAAATATATTTTGAAATATGCCACCTTCAAAGTTGGAATATAAACTATTCAAATTTAGGACAGTATATGGAATTATCCCGTATTTAGCCATGTAAGATACAGCAATACCCAAAGCTGATACTAAAATAGCTGCAGGAATTTTCGGTATTATTTTTTTAGCTGCAAGCAGAAATGTTAAAGCCAAAATAAATATAATAATAGATGGGATAGAAGTAGCCGCATTTTCAGTGAACACCAAAGCCAGTTTGTCAAGCTTATCCATGTTTTTGATAAACACTGTACCAAAGATAAAATCAAACTGCGACAAGGTAAGCAGCAATGCCACACCCAGAGTAAAGCCCTGAATTGCACTGACAGGTATAAAAATTATATACTTGTACCATTTAAACAGGTAGCATAAAAATATACTGATACCCACGGCAATTGCCATAAATGGGAGGGAGGCTGCACCATTGATAATAGCAAAACCCATCAATAAACCTGATAGAGCACCCGTTGGGCCTAAAATATTAAACTTTGATCCGCCAAATAAAGAGGAGAAAAGCCCTGCCCAGATAGCAGTAATAATTCCTTGCAGAGGAGTAGCTCCACATGCAATACCAAGCGCAAGAGAAAGAGGAATATTTACTAAACCTACTGTAATACCTGAGTTTACATTAGATTTAAAATCAGAAAAAGAAGGTATGTTGATTACCTCCTTAAAGTTCTTTAGCATCTAAATTTTAGCCTTTGAAAAATATGTCGAAATGAAAAAATGCAATCTATGAAATAAGTTCATTACAATATCAAGTTTCAATATTTATGCATCTTAATTAATCTGATTTGTAGCGGATTTGCATCTAATTGCAGTCAGTGTGTAATTATTCTTATAGTGGTGATTAATTGTTGTAAAGTAAAGGTATTAAATGGGGTATGGTTTTCGCTTAATTGGTAGTAATTATAGTTTTAATATAGATGATTTATTTATATATTTAATTAGAAGGAGACTATTTAGTAATAGTAATAAGAATAAGTTTTCATTGTTTGAGTATAAATCAGGAGTTATAATTTGAAGCAAGCCATTTTAGTTGTCGCAACATTATTAATATTCATTTGTACTGCAAATTGCAATACAAACCAGCAGAAATATGATAAAATATTTGAAGGTATAGATTTTCTATATTTTCTAAAATTCGAAGATTTAAGTTACTTAGATAGTTTAAATTTAACTAAAAAATATGATTACCCATCAGTTATAAAACTTTCCGTTCCTAATAATTTTAGCAATATTAGTAATGTTCAAAAATTAGACTATAGTCTTTATGTATTTTTTACAGCAGAGGATGATATTGTTCCTTACCTCTTGCAGTTTCAATATGATGATAGTACTTTATATACTGGATTCTACAAGCGATTTTTTGAAGTTCATCGCTATAGTTTCGAATCAAGCGTTGTTTCTTCTAGAAAGTATCAAAATGATTTTGATGAGATAGTACTTGAAAAAAGATATATCGCCTTAGCTTTGTTGATTAATTATTCCATAAATAAACAAAAAGAAGAAAAAGATGTAAAGCTTATCGCTATTGATTCTTTTATATCTAATGCTGAGAAGCATAAAGACTTACTTAGTCAGATGTATGAGCATTATCTAGATCTTTTTTATTGGTATTACAAAAATAATACGAAAGAGTTTCATAAGCAAGTAGTTCACTGTTTTGAAAAATATGTGAAAGATTATAAAGATGTTGATTTTAAAAAAATCAACAAATTGCTTTTACAAATTTCGCCAGATTCTGAGTGAGGTTAATTTTACTTATTTTATAGTTTTAGAGACCTTAGATATATGAAATCCGAGAATCGAAAGAGTTTAAGATTTTCTGATTTTATAACATTTGATACTTAGCGATGGTATAAAAAATGTATATTTTACAATGATGATTCCTATGTAGCTATAAAATGTCAGATATTGCTTCTAGAGAATGACTGTTATAGAATCAAAGAGAAAAATTAAAAGGTTATTTTGTATACTCTTGTTTGTATTCCGTTCAAGGTAATGCATCAATGGTAAATGAATATACAGGATGGATGTATATGGGCTTGTACAGTATTTTAAAGTATAGGTCGTGCTTGTTAAAATTGAATATATCCCAAAAAAACAAAAACCCTAACACCTTTAACAGGTATTAGGGTTTATCCGAGTACTCGGAGTGGGACTTGAACTTTTGATAATTATTCATAATTATAAATAACTAAAAGCTATAATAAGTCGATTATAACAGGATTTTGTATTTTAAGGTATTGTTGTAAATTAACAATAGTTATAATAAATACCAAATTTATTGGGTTGATATTGGGTTTATAATGTTTATATTTGTCTAAATACAAACATCAGAGTTATACTATGAACATCAATTTTAGATTGCAACCAGATACACGAATTAAAAAGGAACGTTCTATTTTTGTCAGAGTTGGAGGGAAACCTCTAACAAAAAGAATAGAAATCAATACAAATCAGAAAGTATTTTCAATACATTGGGATAACAATGTTCAGCGAGTGATTAGAACAGGTAAGAACAAACATATCAATGCAAAAGAAATCAATTCAGTTTTAGAAAGTATAATTTTGCAGATTGAAGAAGTGGTACGAATCGTATCATTGGATACGAAATCTGAAGCTAGACATTCTGATTACGAGAAAGCTATTAGGGATATCTTTAAAACGGAAGAACCAATTGACGATTTTTTCAAGGTCTTAGATCTATTTTTAGAAGTGAGACAAAGTCAGTATAGTAAGAATACGATACAGAATTATCAAACACTCAAGAAACATCTGCATGATTTTCAAAAAATCACAAAATATAAAATCACCTTCGATAATATAAATCTTACATTTGAAGACAAATTTGTAAACTACTTACAACAAACAAACAAACTCACGAATTCAACAAAAGCCAAAAATATGAGTTGCCTAAAGTCTTTTTTGAATTGGGCTTTAGAGCGTGAAATCCATGCAAATACAAAATTTAAAGTCTTTTCAACAAAAGAGGATAAAACTGAAATTATTTTCTTAACTGAATCAGAACTCAAACGGATAATTGAACTTGACCTATCAACACATTGTAAATTAGATAAAATTAGAGATGTTTTTGTATTTCAATGCCTGACAGGACAAAGATATTCTGATATTAAAAAATTGGAATGGAGTAATATCAAACAGAATAGTATTGAAATTCGTATTGTAAAAACAAGAGATATTATATCTATACCACTTACACAAGAAACACGAAGAATTTTAGATAAATATAAAGAACTTTCAAGACCACTTCCTATAATCTCAAATCAAAAATATAATGATTACCTGTCCGAAATTTGTCAGCTTGCAAAAATAGATGAGATGATAACAAAAACATGGTATATTGGTAAAGAACGAGTTGAAAAGACAGTACCTAAATCTCAGCTCATTTCTTCACACAAAGCACGCTCAACATTTGTTACCCTATCTCTGATGAAAGGGATGAATATGGAGACTATAATGCGAATTACGGGGCATAAGGATATGAAGATGATGAAAAAATATCTCAAAATAACGCAAGGTTTTGTACAGAGCGACTATGAGAAAGCTTGGGGTAAGTAAGTAAAGATTATAAATACACTCTGCATTGTAGTATCTTTTTCAAATTGATAGATTCAACCATTATTCTCCTAAAAAAATAAAAATACAAAAAACTTAATCAGAAAAGAAACAGAATTTCTGATTAAGTCTTATTGTATATATCAAAATATCATTCCTAAAATATGATATAGACTACATCCCAAAATCTCAAATCATTAAAGAAGAGAATTTCCTTTTGTCCTCAAAAAAATCTAAATAGTTCTTCCCCCCTAAAAAAAAACGGAACAAAGTTGACACATTTCATTCTACTAGCTGTATAGTGTATTGTAATGTACAAAGAACTTATATCAAATTTGATAAATGATCTAAATAAAATATTTATGAAAAATTGGCAGGAGAAATTGATGGATAAGGTAATTTTAACAAATCTCTCAGTTGACGAATTGCGCTCTTTAATTGATTCGAGTGTGAGTTGTGTAATTGAAGATAAAATAGCTGCATTAATCACTAATAGCAGTAATGAAGAAGATCCACTAATGACAAAATTCGAAGTTGCAGAAATGATGAAAGTGAGTCACGGGACAGTACATAATTGGAAAGAAGCTGGTTTGATATCTTTTTATAAAATTTCTAATCGAATTTACTATAAAAAAAGTGAAGTTTTAGATGCTATTAAGAAATTTCAGTTGGGGAGGATTTGATGTTTGTGATGAATGAAGCAACTGTTGATGAGTTAAATGTAGAACTTGAGAACATAAACTATAAGTATAATTCAAAAGAAATTGAAGAGGTCGTTGAATTAGTTGACAATAAGTATATTTCAGGTGATGTTATAAGAAAATTGGTTCGGTCATATACACCTGCATTCGGCTCATTATTGATAGATAAAAAACTCCTTGGATGCGGTATGTCGACAAGATATCTGATAGAGAGTCAAAATATACCAATGTGGTTACTTTTACCAAATGTAGAATCAGTCGAAGATAAAGAGCGATTTATTTTGGAAAACAAAGATCAATTTGACGATTCTTTTAAGTATGTATGTTTACATGCTGAATCTAAAACAAAAAGATGGGAAATAACAACATTAGCATACTACGATTTAATCATCTCAACTCCAGATCAATTGCAACGGTATTACGCAAAATCGATTGAATCAAATTCAAAAGAAGATGTTATTATAGAACTTCAGAGATTTTTATTTGTGTGTGATGAAGTTCATACAATGACAGAAGCTTGTTTATATAGAGAATCATTCTGCTTTTTGAAATACTTCATTGATAATTACAAAGAATATTTGAGATTCAATTTATTCACAGCAACAATGAATGATGTTAGCATGTTGCCTCCTATTCAAAAAGTAAAGATTGTACCCGATAATTCATATAAAGCAGAACTAAGAGATTTAATTCGCATGAAGAATCTTGATCAACTCATGAAAAAAGCAGTATCTACTCTTTTGTATGAAAATCGGAAAGTTGTGTTTTTTCTTAATTCAGCAAAAAGAATAAAAAAATTTGTCAGTATGATTGAGACTGAAATTATTAAACAAAAAGTTAAATTTGAAGCAAAATATGCGTTGATAGCAGGTTCTAAAATTGAAAACAAAACAATTTCTGAATTCCCAAACAAAGTTGTGAGTTATAAGGATGCAGATGTAATTATTGTTAGCTCAGCAGGTTATGACAGTCATTCAATGTATATAGATGATGCAGATGTTTACATGTCTATAGAATTGGGAAATCTCGAATCAACAAATTTGGTGATGTGGTATAGCTTCGAACAAGCGCTTGCAAGAAATCGGAATAGAGAGAATTGTAGATATTTTTATTCATGTAACAATCTCGTCGCACTTACTAAAGAACATAAGATTGGAATAGAACAGGAGTTAAGAGAACAATTAAAACGAATGATTGATCATTCGAAACATACGAAACACAAATATTTCAAATATGTAGAAAAAGAGATTATAGAGTCTTACATTCAAAATTATTTTCAATCTTACACTTACTATCTAAATACTGATCAATTTGAAAAAGATCAACTGCGTGTAAATGGTTTTATATTTTATGATGATATATCTTTAGTATTAAATAATATAGGTAAGAATAATTCAACGTCTATTGGTGAGAAAATAGATCATTTGCTGCACAATGTAGCAGAAGAAAGATGGAAAAGAATAATTGATGATATTTCTTCAGACTTAAGATTTCAGAGTAAGAATAAGCAAATCGGATCTTATAGCATTACTCTTCTTTCTCAAGTATTATGTGCATATATATTATATCTTTCTGGTGTTAAGGAAGTTAAACAAATAGGAAATCTTATCAGTGGTTTAAATCAGAAAAGTGGTAAATCTCTACATCTGTGTTTAAAAAGTATTTATCAACAGTTTGTTTCAATTATAAATAATTCTTCAACAGAAGAGACAAATGATTTTCGATATAGAGTACGCAGAGTAGCAGATGTGGTATCAGAGCAGAAATATAAAGAGATTAAAGAAATTTGGTTAGATGTAAATCCATTTGCGGAATTCTACAATAGTTTTGATTGTTCAACTGGTGAGCAACTTATCAAGCCATATGCACTTATGATAGAGCAGCTCATTGAACTAAATAAAGTTAAGATAAATAAAAGAATGAAATATACATTATTTAAAATCGAACCTAATACGTCGAATCAATACAATAAGAGAGAATCAGAACAATTACTAATTGTAGCAAAAAATAAATTTATAGAATCAAAACAGAAACAGATTGAAGAAAATGGTGAAATGTCAAACAAGCAAAAGTTTGATGGGAATAAAGTTGATAAAAAAGAAGTTGAATTGTTTATACAAACAAGAGTTAAAAATGCAATAAATAATTTAGAAAAAATGTTTGTAATGTATTGTGCGAAATTCGATCAATTTTTTTTCTTCGAAACAGGTTCAAGACAATATTCTGTATTGACTTCATTAAACATGTCAATAATTAAAGAATCAAATATGTTTAGCTTTCTTGAAATAGATTTTAATTCTTTATATCCAAGCATCGTTGATATGGTTTTAAACATAATTGATACAGGTTATAACAATAGATCGCATTTTATGTATGAGAAAATAGTGAAATGGGAAGGTTGTACGAGAAAGATTGCTAAAAAGAAATATAATATAATGCTGAATTTGGCTGGTTCTGATAGAATTATAGAAAAAGAAAAGTTTTTTATGAATTATTATCCCGATCATTTAGCAGAAAAATTATCAAGAATGACCATAAAAAGAGGTAAGGTTTTCAGTTTGTTTTCGAAAATAGAAAAAAAATTGACAAAAGATTTAGAAAATCGATTAAAGAAAATCATTTCAAAAGTAGAATCAGATATCCCAGAATATTTTATTAGACGACATGATTCAATTCTTGTTTTTGCAAGTGATAATAAACTAAAGCAACTTAAAGAAGATATAGAGAAGATTATGAACAATACACTCAAAGTAGAATTCAAAATCAGTTTCGAAGGGAATATTATTGAGTGTAGTCATGATTTTTTCTTACACTCTGAAATATTTCTGAGAAAATGGAGCAAGGGAGCTTAAAGCTCCCCTTTTTTTCGAAATTTTTCTTCATCCCAGGCGTAACAATGAATAAGAGCTATATTCAACTACAGAAGATTATAACAAAAAAAGCTTCTGCAAAGATCATCCTATTGTCAGTCAAGCAATTCATTAATGTAGCATATAAGAATTTTTTAATTGACTCTTATGAATAAGTCTGAAAGAATAATATTTTTAATCATACTCTTCCTAAATAAACGCCAGGTGGCACTTTTGTGAGATATTAACTAGGCTTGATAGCTGTGGAGATGTTGTTAGTTGTAGATCTATTGAGAGAGAGTTTAATTTATTGCGTACACATCAGCTTATAACAAGTAATATCGGAGAATCTAAGAAAAAGATATGGAAATCTTGGTGATCCCTTAAGCATCAATCATATTGTTATGCACTGTAGCCACAACGATTGGAATCTTCTGGTAATAAAAATGTAAATTATATTAGTTTCTGTCATTGAAACTTTGTATCTTAGTAGTTAAGTAGCAATTATTAATACATACGAGAGTTGTACTTACTGAAATAAAACGAAAAAACATATAACTAAAATATTATAAATAAGAGTAATCTTAGATTCTTTGGACTTAACAAAAACCGCAAATTTTTAAAATAACTCCCAAAGATGCTAAAAGGACTCCACACGTGTGGATGTCTGTATGTATCTATGAGTTATGCCTTTTGCGGGGCTTGTTAAGTGTAGATATGTATAAGGCATCCTTTTTTTATGCCTAATATCATCGTAACAAACACGACCAGCATTTTCTACATCTCTGTTTGCCAAAGACCCTTAGATGCATCTTATAATATTACACTAGATCAAATTCTTTTGATCTGATCTATTCGAATCAACTTTACATATAAGGAGCGTATATGAAGTATACTGTCAAAATAATTATTTTATCAATTTTGTTGTCCTGCTTTTCCAGCAGTTTACTTGCTTCTGAAGAAATAGATAAGAAAGAAGTTGCAAAAAAATACTCAAAATATGCTATTGAATGCTATGATTCAGATAATAAAGACATCTTTTTGTCTCTTGTTTACGCCAACTTTGTTTTGGATTTAGATTCAAATCTAATTGATGCTGTTTTCTTACGATTTGCCATTTATTCTGAAATAATGTTTGCAACACATCCAGCATTAAAAAATGATATTGGTAAAATCATAACTAAGGATTATGACAAATTAAAATCCGCCGGAGGTGAAATTTTCGATGCGGCATTGTATGTAGCTCAACTTGCGAAAGAGAAGGGGGATAGACACAAAGTGAACACATCAAAAGAAGAACAAATAAGCGACTTTTTAAAAAAGTTAGATAAATCAAGAAGAACATTCATTTTTAAACACTTCAAAAATAGCTATGATGTTGTATACGATACTATACTGCCTCTAGCTAAAACAAATATGAAAATAGATTTAAAAAGCAAAGATTTATACAAAACCATATATGATAAGATCCCAAAGGAAATGAAATATATTCAAATTGCAGATAAGATTTTAAAAATAGCATTGTCTGATATAGAGTTGGAAAGGATTGAATATTTAAAAACTCTTTCAATTGGTGACAGTTTTAATGACGGAGTGATAAAAGAAATATCGGCAGATAGAAAAAAAGTTCTTATAAAGCAAGTAAACAGTTCACAACTGACATGGATTGAACTCAAATAATAATTTAATATTGGAGAAATAAGATATGAAGAAAACAATTGTATTTATTTTTATTATCATGTCTGCATATTTGATATCAGCAAACTTTGTTGAAGCAATAATCTATGTAGGTAGGTATCAAAATCAATCTGATATACTCTGTAATATCAAAGATGGTGTTGTTTACAAGGGAAGATACCAAAATCAGGATGATATTTTATACAATATCAAAAGCAATATAATTTATAAAGGACGATATCAAAATCAATCTGATATTCTTTATAACACAAAAAATGGTGTTGTTTATAAAGGACGATATCAAAATCAATCTGACATTCTCTGTAACTTCAGTAATGGGATTCTTTATAAGGGACGATATCAAAATCAATCTGATATTTTATACAATGTCAAAAGTAATATAATTTATAAAGGACGATATCAAAATCAATCTGAAATAGTTATGAACTATTCAGGAAACATAGATATTGCCTCTCTTTTTGCAATACTTCTAATCTATGAAAACATACATTCATAATAAAAGGAAAAATTAGCATGACGCAAAATTCAACAGTTTCAGTAGGTCAATGGATTGGTAAGATTATTCTGGCATCAATTCCAATCATAGGCCTAATAATGCTTTTCGTTTGGGTAGCAGGAGACAAAACTCCGAAGATAATTGCAAACTGGGCAAAAGCATTATTAGCATTCCAAGCAATAGCATTCTTTTTAATTATTTTAAGCATGATGATGTAACAAGGAGAAAGTCAATGGAAAACACAGTAGTAAATAACTTTGATGTTGCATCAAATCAAGATGAAATGTCTTTCGGGCAGTGGTTTGTAACCTATTTAATTACAGCAATTCCTATAGTCGGATTTATAATGCTATTTGTTTGGGCATTTGGATCTGATACAAAGCCAAATAAAGCAAATTGGGCTAAAGCATCCTTGATACTCATCGCTATAGCTATTGTCTTGGGAATAATACTTTTTGCAGTCATGGGACTTGCAATTGGTGGATTAGTTATGTCAATTCTAGGTGAAATGCCGGCAGAAGGGATGTAAAAAAGAATAGTCTTTGAACAAGTGCTTCAGGCAGTAGTGCATTTATTTGTCTCTGCCTGAAAATTTGATGATAATATATTATGAATATACAATTTCAATTTAGAATAAAGTAAAAATATAAAATTCTAAAAGTTTTGCTTACATATAGAATAAGTATTCGACTTTTTTAAAGATCATAATTATTCAAATTGGACTGATATGATAATTTGCGTAGGATATAATTTAGTCAGGTATATATTTCACAAATTATGAAACCTAAATTTCTAAGTTTTATAGGAGATTTAATAATGTTAAACGAATTTTTCAGTTATCAGAGAAGGACTAAAATATATCAATTCATAATATTTATTCTTAGTACGATATCATTCGTTATTATTCTAAATTTCCTATTTACTCGTTCAGAAGTTATTGCTGAAGATGATGTTGGTGTATTGACTTTTGTGGATTTATTAATAGCCATATCTATATCTGGTGCACTTATAGGGAAATACTCAAATCATAGGATAACAAAATGGATTGTCAAAAATTTTAATCCTAAGAGCCAACAATATAGGGAAATAATTGAGTTTATATTCTTCACAGATGATTTGAATATTGATTCAATAAAAGAAAATTTAGATATAGATACTGATATCAAAGCCTTTTTGATTGAATATCCACAATCGATAAAATCTAGGGAGAACGCTATTTATGTTTCAAGTTATAGGACTTTCAAAAGTAAAAAAGCTATACTAATGTTCAAAGGGCTTTGGAATTTTGTCTTTTTATCTACTATGATTCCAACACTAGTCATTATTACATATTTTATAATAATAGAACTACAAGTCTTATTTAACAGTGATGCTGGTGGTGGGTTGTTTGGAATAGTATTTTTTTTCTATGCTCTTCTAATAGTCATCTATCGGGGATGGGATTCAATTTCAAGATTATTTTCTAAATATGCAGACGTGAGAATAGATGAAAAAGGTATTCAATATCAAGATCGATTCGTAAGCTGGAATAAAATAGTCATAGATGATTCTTTCAAACAAAAAACAGAAAAGACGTTTATAATTGACAATGAAAAAGAAAAAGAAAAACAAAAACAACATAATCTCAAAAGTTTTGAGTGGAAATTCGAAGTAATAAACGAAGCTCCTCTTTATATGAATTTTCCAATTACATCGGTAGATGAAGTTTATCAAATTATCTACTTTTATAGTAAAATTTATAAGATGCAGAATGAACAGGTATAACTATGTTTAATTGTTTCTATACAGTTTCAGAAATTTCAGTGTCGAGATGATATAATTAGGATCAGGGTTCTATGATGACAAGCATAAAGTTTATTGAGCAAAATTTAAAGATTCTTTGGATAATGATACAACATATATCACAATACATGGTACAAAATACAATGTTAAAAATGCATATGTTATGACGATTTTAGATTCGTACCTTACCCGTTAAGGACTAAATGTGATGTAAAAGCAGTTTATCTACATAATTTATTACTGCCAGAAAATCGATTTTGTAGTGGAGATGCGATGAGTTTCCAGTGATGATAAGATTGATGTGAATTTGCCTTTTGTTATCTACTGTTTGAATCTACACATGGTGACAATTATCTAAATATATTATATAATTTACTATTATGTCACCATGCCTCAAGAGCTACACGTCATTATTTATATTTCTTCTCTAAAGTTAAAACTGACAGAGTTTATTGTTTGTATGCAGCCTTCATTTTGAGCGAAGAATATCGCTGACTTTTTTTAATATATCACGTTCATCTTTAAGGCGTTTGTCTTCCTGTTCTAATTTGCGGATTTGCTCATCTTTACTTGATCTATTACCTTGACCGGTAAAGGATTCTGTTTGATTTTCCTGATATTTACGCTTCCATACATCCTGTAAAGTAGCACTTATACCAAGCTCTCTAGCTACTTCAGAAGCTTTTCTACCTGCTTCGATAAACTTGTTTTATAGCATTGACTTTAAATCCTTTAGAATAGCTTTGTCGTTTTGACTCTTTCATTATGCAGACTCAATTTTCGTAGTAATATAATATATTCTAAACCTTATCACTGAGTCCATTTTAATAGGGGCGCTATAGAGATAAACTACTATGTAATTAAATATTGTGAAATGAAAATAACATAATATAAAAATACGGTTGTTAATACAATGATAAATATAAAAACTGATTACAAATAAATAGCAATTGTTTTAAAATTCTAAATTATTTTTAGAATATTTATAACAGAATGAAATGAAAGAAATTACAATAACAATATTGTTAAATGACAATGTTCAAATCGAAAATTCGATTGTCAAATTGCTCTATATTGCCAAATA
Source organism: Kapaibacterium sp. (SeqCode) (assembly GCA_965140345.1). Classification (GTDB taxonomy): domain Bacteria; phylum Bacteroidota; class Ignavibacteria; order Kapaibacteriales; family UBA2268; genus JBFHIJ01. The sequence goes on along the minus strand of OZ223200.1, from coordinate 108,838 downwards.
AATTTTGTAGTTGTAAAAAAAAACAATAATTTTGCAATATTCATAATAACTAATGCAAGAAATCATAGATATGTCAATAATGTTATTAATCAAATCAAATTATAATACAAATCTATAGTTTCTTCAAATGGAGAATAATATGAAAAGATATACCTGGTTATTAATAGCAGGAATGGCTTTATTATTTCAAAATATCAAAACTCAATCTGAAGAACTTAGTCATTATAAAAAACTAACTAGAAACGTATACTACCAGACTCAAGATGTTATATCTCAGGGAGAAAGATTCTCTTTTTCTGAACAAGTCATCTTAAAAAAAATAAAATTCAAATATTGGACTGATCTTAAGGAAGGAACATTTCTTTTGAGGGTTGTAAGTAATGAAGGAGGTCATAATGTACCACTTCAAGAAATAAACCTCCTAGATCCAATCGAAATTAACATACCCAAATCCGGACAAAATGAAGCCGAAATAGAACTTGAAGATGCCTTAGAAATCAATTCTTCGCAAATATTTGTAATAATAGAGAATAATAACAGACCGATTTATCTTGTATCCGATAGCAAAGAACGAAAACCGACATGTTCTTCAAATTATGATGGTAAATATTTTAATCAGGTTATAAAAAGTGATCACAAGGGGTGGACTGTAGGCAATCTGGCATTTGACATAACATTGTTTTGTGACTATTTAAAAGCTAATGAAACTCCAATCTTTGAACCTGTAGATTTGAGTTATGTACTCAATGGTAGTTTGAATCAATCAATTAGTTTTGCAGATTTGAACAATGACGAGTATTTAGATTTTGTATATAATGGAAGGATTTATTTAAACAATAAAAAATTTGAGTTCTTATGTGCTGATAGTTCAGTTTCTAATTTAGGTACTTACCAAGCAAATATTATTCTGGATATTAATAATGACGGATTGGAAGATATGCTATTCTTATCTCTTAATGATAGCTCGTCACGAAAGTCTTATTTATATCTTCACAATCATGGACTAGAATTTGAAATATCAGAAATCAACTTGCCTGAATTCGAAAATATTTCTGACATTAAAGTATGTGATATAGATGAGAATGGATACCTTGATTTTGTAGTAATGCAGTCTTCACTAGAAGTTGACGACACTATTAGGTCACTGCCAAACTACTTATTTCTGAATGCAGGTAATAAACAATTCCAAGAGATACCACTATCAAACGGTATTGATAAGCAAAGTTTTGGATGCAAAATATTTGATTATAATGATGATGGCATAGATGATATATATATAATTAACTATAATGCAAATGATGAAGTATGGATAAGTAAAAAAGATAAAAATGCCGAAGAATGGCTCCAATATATTGAACTAGAAGATACAAATGTAAATCCAAATTACATTGATTTTAGTTTTTTAGATTTTGATAATGATGGTATTCAAGAACAGTTTTATCCGTTGATTGGGATCTCAAATCAAAATCTTCAAACTCCTTATGTTGATAATTCCGGTGATATAAATTATTTATCAGTCGCAGGCAAGAGTATCAATTATTCTAGTATTGCTTCTGGAGATATAGATAATGACGGCGATTTAGAACTCTTCTGCTCAACGCCATGCGAATGTAACTACTCAAGGTTTTATACTGCAAATGAAGCCGGAATGTATAATATTGATTTCCAGTCTGGTTTGCATAATAGAAGCCTTGGAGAAAATTCAGCTTTGATTGATCTAAATAATGACGGTCAATTAGATTTAATAAGTTTTGAACATGGATCTTTAGTTGTTTTTAAAAACAACCACTCTGATAACAATTATCTTGACCTTGTGGCTAATGATTCTAAGTATAACAACCAAACTAAGTATACTTATACTGTTTTTGCGAATGGTAGAATTTATTATTCACACCCTACCAATCAGGAAGGACTTTTGATTCAAAGACCTAATATCTTACATTTTGGTTTAGAAGAAAATACAATCATAGATTCATTGGTTGTGAGTGATAAAGACGGTAATATCGATCGAGTAATTTCAAATTTGGATATAAATAGAAGATATAATATAGAAGATTTTGATTTAACAGAAAACAATGTAGAAAATGGATTGAATATAACAGTAGCTCCGAATCCATTTATAGATCAAGTTAAATTATCTTTTGATATGCCAATTTGGTCTGAAGTAAATGTAAGGATTACAGACATAAATGGGGCTTTAGTTTGGAAAAGAAGAGTTCTATGTCAAAATGAAGGACGTAACAATCTAGTCTGGGATGCATATGACAAAAACTATCAAAAAGTTCCAAATGGAACATATTTTGTCAATCTGGAATGTAATTCAAAAACCACAGTAATAAAAGTAATCAAAATTGATAATTAGGATAGAAAAATGAGTAAGAGCACTTCAATTAAATATTTACTAGGCACAATAAGCTATTTAACTTGTTTAGTACTAATATATAACATATTTATGCCTATTCGCTTGAATGCTTCAAATAATGGACCTTCACAGCCTGAATATACAGGATTTGAACCTGTAGGAAATACTCAAATGGTTGATGAATTTACTGGGCAATTTACATATAACATACCAATTATTGAAGTACCGGGGCCTCAGGGATCCAGTTTCCCTCTGTCAATTTCTTATCATTCTGGACAATCACCAGAAGCAGATGCTTCTTGGGTTGGTTACGGCTGGACATTAAACCCAGGTGCTATCATTAGAAATACTAAAGGATACCCTGACGACTATAAAGAAACAGAAATTACTTATATAGATAAACCAAGGCAAAACATAACTGTAAGAGACTACTGGTCTGCTCGTTTAGAATATTCAAGTGAAGATCTTGAACAGGCAAATGCTAGTGTTCAGTTTACAAAATCATTTAATACTCTTGGTGGCATGACTAGAGAACTTGGTTTTTCAGTTGGAGTCACCTACGATTACTTTGGAGGAGAAGTTAGTGGTAATTCTGATGGGCTAAGTTTTGGATTTGTACCTAGTAAAAAATTAATGGATGAAGTATCTGACTTAATTACAAAGATAAATTTGGATAAAGGTTTAACAGACTTAAGCACTTATTTAGCAAACGGTCTGGTTAAAAATGGTATGGATTTTTTAAAAATTCAACCCTTCAGTCCTTTTAATTCTTATCCACTAACACTTACTTCACAAAAAGGAATCGATAAATATTTTAAGACTAATGGTAGAATAAATATTACAACATATTTGCCGGCAATAGAGGGTGATATTCCTGTATTTACTCAAATCAGTAAATCGCAACCAATTAATTATGAAAATAAGAAAAAAGTAAACGGGTATTTTTATTCTGGAGATGTTGAAAATATTCACACAGTGATGGATTACTATTGTGAAAAAGAGAGTGGATCGTATATAGAAAAAGATAAGTATTTACCAATACCATTTAGTAATCCTGATATGTTTACAGTAACTGCTTCTGGTTTGAGTGGCACTTTTAGATTTTGGAATAAGCATATTGGACAATTTAGACCTGATTACACATTCTCAAAAGTTTCAATATATGAAGGGGAGGTTGGAGTTAATGCTTCTGCTGAACCCGGAGTTGGTATTGGTGCTGGCTACAATCAGGGTTCTTCTTCGTCTCAAATACTAGCTAATGACAAAGTAAGTGAAAACTTTAATTCATATAAAAATGGAGAAAATAATGTATTTCCTACATTTATTAACGATATGGGTGGAAGTTTAGAATATCAATCTACTGATGTTCTTGCTCATTATCACATAGATGGTAATGGATATAGTGAGGATTTTAATGACGAATATTCAGATGTTCGAAAAAAATCAAAATTTATTGGATTTAATTTTAGTAGTGCTCAAAAAAGTGAAGATAATGTAGCAGAAAATATTGAACTATATTGCGTCGATCCTAAAGAGCGTGTTTCAAATAGCAGTTACATGAAGAAAGATCAAATATCATCAAATTTCAAGGAGTTTAATATTGTAAATGAGAGTGGTGTCTCCTATACATTTGGTTTACCTGTTTATTCTAAAAATGAATATAATATAAATTACGGGTTGGATAAATATACAAAAGCCGATTTTTATGATAATGAATGGTTTAATAAAATAATATATCTAGAAAAGGAACCGAATATAGAATCTAATGAAGTAATTACAGGATACATTAGACCACAACAGTATGCTAATACTTTTTTATTGACGTCAATAACTGGATCAAATTATATCGATTTGACTTTAGATGGAGTAAGCCATGATGATCTTGGGAGTTGGACGAGATTTAACTACCATCTTGCATATGGAGGAACTAAAGAATGGTACAAATGGAGGCAGCCATATACTGGTCTAAATTATAACAGAGGTAGTAAATCTGATTTACGTGACGATGTAGGTTCATATTCTTCAGGTGAAAAGGAAATATATTATTTAGAATCAATTGAGACAAAAACACATATAGCATTTTTTGTGACTAACAAAACTACAATAAAAAATACAAATGGAGTTGTGGTACTACAAGGTTCAGATTCTGAAAGAAAAGATGCATGTCCTGCGGCTGAAGAAATTGATGCCTCAAAAGGTAAATACTATAATCCAACTTCGAATAACCTTGAATTACTTGAAAAAATTGTTTTATATCCTAAAAATAGAGATGGTGGAGTAGATTTTTCGAAGCCGATAAAAACTGTTAATTTTCAATATGATTATTCATCCTGGTCGGGTCAACCAAGCTCGATCGATGGCGTTGGAAAACTTACACTTAAAAGAATTTGGTTTGACTATGGTGATGAACAAAATAATTCTGTAAGTCCTTATCAATTCTCTTATGCTTATGATGATGATGGGAATGGAAATTTCGAATCTGATGAAATAAATTATTCCAACACTTCTATAAGTAGTCAGCTTCCTTCTGGTGGAGTTGAAACCCCAGACTATAATCCACAAGTTACCGATGCTTGGGGAAATTATAATCCCGCTTTAGAAAACGAATATAAGTATGGTAGGCATTGGACACAACAATTATCAGATGCTTATTCAGATTATGATTTATCAGCATGGCAATTAAAAAAGATACTCTTACCTACAGGTGGTCAAATTCATGTTCAATATGAGCAGAATGAGTACTCCTATGTGCAGGATAAGCCTGTTAAAACTGCATTCCGTTTGACAAATGATGAAGAATTAACTCATAAAGAGATAAAAATTGATTTAAGTAAAACTATAGATTTAACCGATGTTGATATTAATGCTTATGTGAGTCAGCTACAAAAATATTGTTTATTGACTAAGCCTGTATATTTTAAATTTTTATATAAACTCTGGGAAAATTACAATGTCAAGTCTCCAGAATATAATTCTCAAAATGTTGACTATGTTGACGGTTATCTTTATATAAAGGATATAACACGAGTAAGTAATACAAATTCTATTATACTTGATATATCTCCTACAGTTTGGACAACAGGAGCAAAAAATTTCAGTACAATTCCTAATAGTGTTGCCAAATCTATGGTGAAACACTACAAAAATTTTATGTGGTTCGATCCTGTACAAAAAAAACTAAGAGATGAAGCCTATCCAAATATAACAGGTGGTGCGTTTGAAACAAAGTATTTTGATGAGGCTTTAGCTAGATCATTTCTAACGGAAGTTAGTGGAAAAGATGGAAAAGATATAGAAACTCAAACCTGCCAGTCAATTTTAGCGGATTATTCATATTTGCGTTTGCCTCTTCCTTCTGAAACAACAAAGAAAGGCGGTGGTATTAGAGTAAAGAGACTAATTTTAGTTGATAAGTTGAATCCTTCTAAACAAGTTGATGGTTTAGATAATATTTATGGCATGGAATACCGATACTTTGATGGAGTAGCTTCTTCTGAACCTTTATCTATACCTGAAGATAATTCTTTGAAAGAGCATATTGAAAAAAATGAGTTAGAAGGGGATTTTCAAGATTGGCTTGCTGGAATTGGCTATTATAAATATGAAGGACCTTTTGGAGAAACTTTACTGCCAGGACCATCCGTGAGTTATTCTAGAGTTCAAGTACTACCAATAAATAGTAGTATCACTGTGCCTTATGTTAAAGAAAAAATCTTTAATACTTATAAGGACTATCCATATTTTGTTAAAGATATAAATACTAGCATTTTTAATCCAAAAAATTACAAAAATGGAGTTATAGGATCGCAGTATTCGAATTTAGAATCTAATAAACCATGGTTTAATGAGGTTGGTGATTATATTTTTAATGCTATGTCCGGGTTTATATCAAAAAAGTTTACAGACGCCGAATTTCCTATTGGTTTTGGTGTAACTATCAAAAATGATAAAATATCTGTTTCACAAGGCTTCAGGTTTATCAAGCAAAATATGCACGGAAAGATAAAAGAGGAAAATTCTTATATTGTTAAATATGACAAATCAACGAATTCCAGTAAGATGATATTGAATGGTTCTACTAAATATGAATATTTCAATATTGGAGAGCAGTTAGAAGGATTTGATGGGAATACTTTAACAAAATTCAAGCCTGGAAAACAACAAGAAATTGTTTTTGAAACTCGTAAATATTCATCAATACAATCCAAGGATGGTGCGGAACTCGACTTTACATTTAAAGCGTGGGGGTGGCCTGACCTATCTGGAAAATTAAAAACCAGTAAAATTGAAAAAGAGATTAATACAGTAACTAGCTCTTCAATTACAAGTTATCCAGCTATTGTGAAAAAAGTAACTACTCTATCTAAAGAAAAACTAGAAACACATGCTGAGAATTTAGCCTTTGACCCTACAAGTTTACAACCACTTATTGTTAGAACTACAGATGAGTATAACGAAGAAAGTAGTGCTAATGGTAAAATATATCAAGTAAGTATTCCAGGAGATGCTGTTTATCCTGGTATAGGAATGAAATCTTTAAGAGAAGGAACTGTCATTTCTTCCTCCGATAAATTAAAAATTCACAGAAGAGTTGAAAATAGAGTTTATAGTCCATCGCATCCTCTAGAGAATATTTACTCGCTACGATTTGATTTTGCAAATTTAGGAAAGAGTGTTAACCATAAAGAAATAGTTTCTACTTTGTTACCAGGAGACGTTATTAAAGTATATTCTGCTGGTGATGAGGAACAAAGTTTTCCTGAATATTATAATGTAACATATGCTTATGGTGATTACATAACTATGATCCCGATTGGTAGTTCAGGTATTAACACTTATGTTCCAATTACTGAGAGTGAAAAACTTGTTGATATCAGAATTATCAAATCTACTAGAAAAAATATTCTGGGAACAGCTATTGGAAATTTATCTATATACAGTGATGATGATTTAATATCCACAATGAAAACAAATTCAGACAAGGTTTATCATCCTCAATATTTCACAGATGATGATTTAAATGCGAAAAATATATTTATAGAATCCTTGAATAATGTATTAAATAGATATAAGAAGAAAGTACAAAGTCAGATCATTCCTGCTCAGGAATTTATTGATGAAGCAGAAAGATTATATAATAATACTAGTGTATCTGGCTTAGATATTGATTTTATTGATATTGAAAGAGATACTGTTAGTGTAAATTTAGAAGATTTATTCTCTAATAAAATAATAGTTGAACACATTGCTCCACTTCAAATATTTTATTCTCCAACAGAAAGTGATACTTTACTTCCTAGTAATCCTCATACATTCAGACTAAAAGTTGATCGAGATTTGTCTGGAAATAAATTATTTTCTACAGTAGGATCAAATAATATAAATCAAGATTTAACTAATAATGCTTTTTTAAAAATACTGAATGAGTTTTATGACAATGCTTGGACTTATACTATTAAAGCTGGAAATAATAATGTTGTGGATTTATTTGAGGAACACACAACTGATATCTATAGGAAATGGAATTTAATTAAAGAATCGTCCTCTTATAAAACTTCAACGAAACAATATGCTATCTATAAAGCAACTACAAGCAAATCTTCTGATATTTATGAACTTCTTAACTTAGATAAAGTTTTGAAGGTAGTTCAATATCCATTCACGTATCATAATCCTACAGGTGGTTCAACGACTTATTACTCTGAACAAGAAATGCTTAAAAAAATGCAAATATATTATGCGGTTGACTTAACTAAGCAAGTAAGTATTTCTGATTTTGACACGCAAGGTAATTTATTGTCTTCTGTGACAAAACCATCACTTTATATTGTCGCTATTGGATTAAAGCTATTTGATGATAATAGTTCTGAATGGATAGGTTTTGGTCAGTGTCCTGCTCAAAGCAATGTTGCAAATACAGCTCAAGGGATATTTACAAATCTTTATGCTGATTATGTACCGGAATCAGGAAGTATTTCTTCAACAAGTGAAATCAGTTTCAATTATCATACTGATTTTTCAATCTTACCTACAATTGAAATTGTCGATAGTAAATTCTCTACAGGCGCATCTGGGGGGCAGGAGAGCTTTGAATTGATAACTTTTGATAATTCTATTGATAAAGATTATTGTGAAATGATTTTGACCGGCAGTCCTGACAATATGGAAGAATTAAAAGAAAAGTATCAAGAAATTTATGATCAATTTTATCAATTCAATAATGACGAAGAGAAATGTTCATTTATATTTGATCACCTTCATGATTTATTTTATGGTAATTCTATTGAGTATTTCAAAATTGATGAAAGTAGAAACGGTTTACTAGTTAATAAAAACATCAGAGTAGTTCATCCTATGTTTTGGCCGTCTTACGGTACAAAAGTATTAGCTGAATATTTTCCTTCTGGAATCATTAATGATATTTGTATGTTCACATATAATACCCAAGTTTCTGTAGATGCATCTACAGAAATTGACAGAGTGTCGTATACCAACTCAAATTTATTATCTGTTTTTGCTCCTAAAGTAAATAATGTGTATTCGGGATTAAGAGGACGAAATTCAAGTGATATATTTTATATCGCTGATGACATTACTCCTTTAGAATTTGCAAGAAAAATATTTTATTCTAATCAATATACAAATGTTCGATCTGCTTCAGCAGTTACGTTAAATGATGAATGGTCAGGCAAATCTTCGGTTGCTGAAAATCCTTATTTTAATGGAAGCAAAGGTAGATGGCATATTGCTAAGCAGTTTTACTATAGGAATGATCCTAAAATGGATTACAGTAATGCTGACGTGACGACTTCTGGTAAACTTTTGCCGACTGATTTTAAAAATAACTTACAAAATTCTACGAGTAATACCTTCGAGATGATACCGTGGCAATTTATGGATTTCGCTAACTCTACTGAAAATTGGAAATTGACTAGCATTAATAAAAACTACACTATAAATGGGCAAGTAACTGAAGTTGAAGATATGATCGGTAATACTTCTTGTAAACAATATGTTTATAACGACCAAGTACCTAAACTAACTGCAACTTTTGCTAATAATGATGAGGTACTATTTACATCTTTTGAAGATATACCGGTAGTATCTGTTTCGTCAAATTGGTCCATAGATAATGTTGAAATTGAATCAAATGAAGCTCATACGGGTGGAAACTGTGCTTCAGCAGCGGATATTCATTTTCAAAAATCAAGTGATAAAATGTACTATTTGAAGTTTTGGATAAAGAATACAGATGAAACTCAAAATTTTCAAGATTATCAAACTGCATTAACAAATGCGGAAAATATGATTAATATGCTTGGGATAAGTGCAGTAATTGAAAATATGATTCCTTGTGGAGAATGGACTTTGATTACAGCTACTATTCCGAGTAGTGTGACTGATATCAATTTTAACATTTCATTATTCAATGCTCCAATTGATGATATTGCTATTTACCCTGTAGAAAGCTCAGTTTCTTTTTATGTATACAATGAAGATGATTTAAGTATCAATGCTGCATTTGATAACACACATTTGGCAACTTTGTTTAACTATAACTTACGGAATGAACTGGTCTCAGTAAGAAAAGAAACTTACCAGGGGATTAAAACGATTTCTACTTCTAGTATTAATTTACAAAAAGTAGCGAAAGCAGGTGCAGGAACTGGATTTACTGCTGGAGCAATTAGTTCCGGAGATATTGAAACTGCTAGTAAAATAATAGTTAATAAAAATAATAATTTACCATTCTTAAATATATTTGATACTGAAAATCCTACTGAGAAAAATAATGATTCTCAATTTGATTTATTAAATATTAATATTGGCCCTGATGGTATTGATCTAGATGTGTTTAAGCCGAAAGAGATAGATAAAATTAATGAAATAGATAAAAACTTTATTCCTCAAATATCGAGAGATAGTCTTTCTACTAAACCAATTTTGGATTTAGATCCTAATGAAATAGAGAATAAAGTTAAAAGTGAAAGTGAAAATAAACTAGAGCAAGAAAAAAAATCTGTTATAGAACAACATGGTACACAACAAGTAAAAATAAGAAAATAGGGATTAAAATGAAAATAAACTTATTGATAGTGTCTTTATTGACTCTTATAATATTCTCTAATTTCGATATGCATTCTGAGAATATTGCAAAAATTCAGAAAAATAATCAAGATGTATTGTTGAGTACTTCGTTAAATGTTGTTACGGATAAAACAGTAAGAGCAAATAATTTGGTAGCTGGAAGTGAACTGGAACTTAGTCTAGACGCTCCTACTTCTGGGATTTTACAATCAAATACGTTGCGAATACCTACAATAGATGTTAAACTATTGGCTAGAGATGATTATGTTGGAGGAGATAATGGAGAATATTCAAAAAATGATATATTTTTTCTAGATCTTGATTTTAATATAATTGTAGAGTTCAGTGATGGTTATATTAATGATTTAGGTTCTTATGAGTTACATATAAACGAAACTAATCCTGTGGCTCAGTTAACGCAAATGTTGTCTCAAAATGTCGTTGCTAATGGATCAGTTGTAAATATTAAACTAATAGTGAATAATGTAAATTTAAATTCAGGTGGCACCCAGTTAAATGGTTATATATTGAATTTTGCTTGTAAACTTTCTAATAAGCTAAAGCCTAATTTTAGTAATTCTACTGAGCCAATTATTTATATTGGAGATGAAGAAAGTTTAAAAGTAATAAATCATGTGGATCTTGTTCCTACTAACCTAAATTGGACTTTTCATCCTGATTATAATTCTCAAGTAGAACGACCTAATTCTTATCAGATTCAAATATTGAAATTGCATAATATAGACAATTCTTTAATTGGCAAAGTCTTCTCAGACTCAGATGGTAATAGCATACCTAAAATAAGTGCGACAGTGAATTGGGATGATGCAATTACGTTTGAAACTGGAAGTGAGTTAACAAATGCATGGTTTTTTATCACAGATGGTACAGGGTACTATGTTTGGAGAGTGAGACCTATTGGGAATTATAATTTTGGAAATTCTGCTAATTATACTAATTATGGCTTATGGGCTTCATATTTACCTGATGATAAAACTCAACAGTTATATTCTGATGGAGATCAAATAAGTATTTATGACCAAACAACTTTAGACGATTTTAAAGGCTTTTTCTATTTTCAACCAGAGAGTGATAAAAATTGGACATTCCAGCAATTTTACTTTGAAGATTATTCAGATAGTACAAAGATTGCAAGTGCAATCAGTTATGCAGATGGTCTTTTAAATCCTTTACAATCTCAAAGATATGTTTATTCAGATGATATAGCTGTAGTTCAGCATTCAGTTCTTGATTATTCTGCTCAACCGTCACTCATTACTTTACCTGTGCCAATTGCTACTGAATCAACGACAAATATTTCTGAAACTAAAAGTAATATATCTTTCAAATCTGACATAATTAAATCTGGAAGTGAAATTTATTCAGCAAAACATTTTGATGGGAATACAAAATATCTTAATATTGATCCTGCTGATGCCGGCATATTCCAAAATTATTATGGTGGTGACATCCCTAGCATCCCGTCTGCAGAAGGCTATCCTTTTAGTAGAGTAATAGATTTTGGCGATGAAAGTATTGCTTCTATGCCTGGTGCAACTCATAAAATAGATGAAAATGATCAGCATAACACGAGAGTGATTTTTGCTGCTATTTCATCTGATGAATTATTGGCTGTTATGGGTAAAGAAAGGCCTGTTGCATCTGCTATCTATAAAGAGATAATTATTGATGAAAATAAAAATATATCGTATGTATATAAAAATAAATTTGGGAAAACAATTGCAACAGCAATTTCTTCAAATTCTGTTGATTTTTTGGAAAGTTTAAATAATGATCCAATAAATGTTGCTGGAAGCAGAAATACAAATGTTGAATTATGGAATCCAAAACTTACAAAAAATAAAGATGTAGAATCAAATGCATCTGTCTTTTTAAAAGGTGATGAAAACCCAACATTGGACTTTTCTGTCGGAAACATACCTCAATTTATGTTTTCTGATGATTGTATTTCAACGCAAGAATTAGATGTTCCTTTGAAAGATGTCAATTTAGGCTATATTTACTCTGATTATGGAATATCTGTTTGTGAAACAATCATTGAATCTGATCCGATCAGAGATACTTATTCACAAACTATGAATGGTAAATCTGTTAATATTAACAGTGTTGCTTCGATATACAATTTTTATTTGAATTATTCACCAGACTATTCCGCTATTGAAACTTTTAGAAATGATTATCAGCAAAATGTTTTGAATCCTAAATTTCAGGTAGCCTTCGGAGCTCTGCTTGATTCAATTGCATATTATTTAGAAAACGATATTTCTATTGAGCTTTTCTATGAAGAGTGTTTCGTTTCAAACAATTTCCCAAATTGGACTTATGATTCAGAAAATCATCAATATAATTATGATTATGATTGTGTACAATTGACTCTACCAGAATTGACTTGCGGAACTTTTGTGGATGAAGATTTATATGATTCTGTCCAAGATACTGTAAAATGGAATAATTTTGAACAATATCTTATTGATAAAGCATATGATTTAGAGTATAATTATATAGATGATAAAAATAATATCTTACTTAATGATATTAGTAAATATATTTATGTAAATGGACAAAGGGTTTATTCTCCTCAAGATTTATATGAAACTGATGGTACAAATTCCATTAGTTTTGTAAATAGAATACATCCTATTAATACTTTAATTTATAATATGAAGGATGAAGAAGTTAGTGGAAACTTGGTTTACTCTGCGAAACACCTCGCTTCTGCATGGCAATTTATCTGTGATAATTATGAGGATCTAGCTTTTCATATTTCTGATGGAAAGTCTAAAGCGGATGATGGTCTTGAAGGAATGACTGTTTTTAACAGAAATTTTGACATCATAAAAGAATTTTTGAATTTAACAGGTAGAATGTACGTTGGTATCTCTAATTTCTGTAAAGTTTCTGATGGTACTGCTGTTGCTAATGATAATAAAGTTTTTACTGATAACAGTAAAATAAAAGTTTATGGTAAAGATTTTATACAATTTGCTCATAGATATTTTGCATATGTAGACAATTCTGATGATCCCGATAATGATTACCAAGATTATGTTGTTCCGACTTACAATACTACAAAACAAAATTGGGAAATACCATATGCTGATTGGAAAATAGACTTTGATGCGCTTGAAAATGTTGGAGAGGGTGACTTTGAATATCCTTCTATGGCTGTTTATTTCGAAAAAATCAAGGCAATTTCCAATACTTCCTACACTACACTTTCCGATGAAATGGATGAAGATGAAATCGGTTTTGTAGAAAAAGATGAAAATTATATTGAATATAAAACGCTACAAGATATTTACGAAAGACAACAGGCATCGCTCATACTAAATTATTACAATAATAATCTTGCAGAATTAACTAATGCTGATAGTGATAGAAATCAGGAAATACTAGGTGATGATGCTACAATTGTTGATGAAACTATTGATCCTTATGACCTTGATAATTATTCTGAAAGAGATATTGAACTAATTAATGAGCAGAGAAGAAAAACTGAATACATGAGGTCTACTTTTATTTCAAAAGTAAGAGATGCTTATAATAATATTCCATCTGTTCCTATTTTGCCTGAAGTCGATGGAGTTGCTAGCATTTCAAGTGATGATAGATTTCTTGATCTTACCTTACTGTATGATGATGTCAAAATGTTGGCTGAATCTATTAAAGATATTAATTCAATCACTAATGCCGGTATGGATTTGCCTGGTTATGCAACTGATATCGATGTGGCCAATCAATATAAACGTCTTGATACAATGATTACACGTGGTGATTTTAAATTAGTTCATATCGAAGATGTTGCACAACAAGAAGTGATTTTTAATACAACCAAGGTTAATGAAATTTTCTTGTCTCATTTAGGCAAACATTTTTCTACTTTCTATTTTGAGAAGTTTCTGCTTCATTTGCAATCTAAATTAGCGGAAAATATTAAAAATATTTTAGGAGAAGGTACACACAATTTAGCTGATTTGTGCGATATAGATGTCAGGGCTTCTAATCGCGATATTATCGTTGAAGAATACTCTAAATATTTAGGAATCAGTCAAACAGAAGTAGAATTATATTTTGCTGATCCTACTCAAGATCCATACCTGATTGATTCTGATTTTGATGAATTTGATCTTACCACTATTGGCTTTAACAATGGACTGAACAGAGTGGTAGATCAATATGGTAATTATATTGATATGTATTCTGAAGAATTTCAGCTTGGTTTTATATATGTGCTTGAATATTTGTATTTGCCTGAAACTTATGAGGTTACAATTAGAGACGAAAACGGTACGTTTGAAGATTATTATCAAATGTCATCAAGTATAATGTTTGGAAATAAAAATTCCATAAGGGCTGATGAAACTCAAATTATTGATGAAGATATTAAACTTAATAATCTTATGTACGATGTTGGTACAACTATAGATTATTCAGGTAGCTCTAGTACTATGAGTTTTATTCCTACTATGAATTTTAAAATTCCTTTGTTTAGTACTACTTGGTTTGGTTATAAAATTGAATCTAATGAAACTTATTTCCCATATAGAAATTATGCCTTCTTCAATCTTGAAAATTTAAATTTAGGCTATTCTGAGAAGTATCCTCAATTTTTTATAGATTATCATGAATATGATGCTGAATCTGAATACGATGATGCAGTGTTAGTTGAATCTACCAATTGCTCAGATGTGCTTTATAATCAACTTTATGCTGAAATTTTAAATCAATTTAGTGAATGGAAATTTGCAAAACTTCAAAATTTAGATGATCAAATCAAAGAATTTAAAGAAAATGACTTAGATTATCAAATTGAATATGAACTCAACTACACAGATGGAATTGATCAAAATTATACTCTTTTCTATTATGACAGAAAAGGGAATCTAATACGTAGTGTGCCTCCTGCAGGTGTACATTATGACGCGACTGCTGATGAAACTGATCAAATTGATCATGATTTAGCTACTAGATATCGTTATGATGGTAATGATAAATTATTAAAACAAAAATCTCCGGATGAATCAGATGAATCTTTTGTGGTTTATAATGATGCCGGACAGATGCGTTTTTCTGTTTCTCCAAACCAAATTTCTGATGGGTCGTTCTCTTATTTAAAATATGATATTTACGGAAGAGTAATTGAGAGTGGTGAAGCTTATGTCTCAAAACAAAATGACTTTGATTTTCTGAATAATAAAGCTCAAACAGATTTTGATAATGCTTTGTTTGGAGATGATCAATATCCTGCTTCGAGTTATGTAATATCTCGTTCTAAAACTTTTTATTCGCAACCATTTAGCAAAATTGTAGGTGATGTGTTGCAAAAAAATATTTATTCAAGAGTCAGTTATGTAGTAAAAGAACAAATAGATGAATCTAATGAGTTTTTTACTGTTTCTGAGGTTGCTTACAGCTATGATCCAATGGGAAATGTCCAATGGCTTGCAACTGCTCACCTGCCTAACTATAACTCGTACCAAGGTATTAGTCATTCACCTCAGATATTAGCACTTATAAAATATGAATATGATTTGGTTAGTGGCAAAGTGACACAGGTTGACTTTACTGCTCTTAGAAAACCTGAGCCTGA
Source organism: Kapaibacterium sp. (SeqCode) (assembly GCA_965140345.1). Taxonomy (GTDB): domain Bacteria; phylum Bacteroidota; class Ignavibacteria; order Kapaibacteriales; family UBA2268; genus JBFHIJ01. The sequence goes on along the minus strand of OZ223200.1, from coordinate 92,777 downwards.
TTTTGATCAAGGTGCTTTCCCTTTATTCGACCTTTGGCAGATAGATGATATTACTGACTTTAGGTTTATCCAAAAATATAAATATGATACTGATAATCGCATAATTGAAGTTGCTTCTTCTAGAGATAGTATCCTTTGGGAATCAGATGCAAGATATAGATATTATATGCATGGACCTCTGCAAAGAACTGAATATGGTACTGATCTTCTACAAGGTGTAGATTATACTTATACCATACAAGGATGGCTTAAAGGTATTAATAATAGTCAGATGAATACAGAAGGTGGAAGTTTATCAGTAATATTCAATAATCCTGCTGAAAATGATCCGGGTGGAGACTATTATACTGTAGGTCATGAATATGTTCAAGATTATTTCGGTTCTGTTATTGATTACTATAACGGCGATTTTGTTAACAATACGGATTATTTTGACAGATCTAGCTTATATACAACAATTAAAGACAAAAATTACTACAATGGTAATATAAATGCAGTTGAGCAAGGTTTTAACTCTGATGTTTTAACTCAAACAGGATTGTCAGGATTTGTAAATACTGTAAACAATTATAATTATGATAAGCTTTATCGTCTGACTTCTTTTGAAAACTACAGCTATTTCAATGGTTATAATCCTACTACCACTAATGCAAATTATACTTATGATCCAAGTGGTAATATAGAGTCTTTAGATAGAACAGTTAGTGGTGTTAATTTTGATGACCTGAGTTATACTTACACTCAAACTAATGGATTTAAACAAAATAATATGCTAAGAACTGTTACCGATGCTATAAATACTCAAAATTATGGCACACAAGAATTCTATGATGATGAGGTCTACGGATATGACTCAGAAGGTAATTTGACTAGATCAAATAACAAGCAGATTAGTTGGAATATAAGCGGAAAAATTGATACTGTAACAGTTCCTTTAGTCATTGATGAGAATAATACTTATAACGGTGATGATTTCTTTTACGGTACTTATGATATTATGGTAATTAATTTTTATGATGCTGCCGGAAACAGAATATTTCATAATGTAAAATCCGATGCTTTGTATCAAGATATAGCAGGCCATTATGGAGTCCAACATGTTGATACTTACAGAGCATTGAAACACTTTGGTTTGTTTGCAAAAATTTCTTTTTATGATGCTAATAATTTACTTTTAGCTTCATTCTCTGATTTTAATACTGATGATGTTCCTTATTGGGATATTGATGCTTGGTATCTGTACGGCTCGGGCAGTGATGGCAGAGTTGCTGTAGTTGAACCATATCAGGATGGAGAATTTCCTGGAACAATGGGATATACTTTCCCTGATGAAGGTCAAACAATAGCTGCCTTGGGAGATGAGGACTCAAAAGAATATTATTCTACTCGCCAAATTGGTCACAAACATTACGAAATTACAGATCACTTGGGCAATGTGAAACTAACATTTTCAGATTATAAATATAGAGAAGAGTATTCTCTGCCAAGACTGAAAGTAATCTCTAAAAGCGACTACTTCCCGTTTGGTATGCTGATGCCGGAAAACTACTATCAGGATCCGCTTACAAAAGCAAGATTTGGCTTCAACGGCATGGAACGTGATGATGAAATAGCAGGTGTGGGGAATAGTTTCAACTTTGGAGCAAGGCAGTATGATAGTAGGATAGCGAGGTTTAATTCTCTAGACAATTATAGAAAAATATTCACTAGTCTATCACCTTATATGATTTCCAATAACAATCCTATAAGGTTTATAGATAAAAATGGCAATTATGCTTCAGACCCATGGATTTCTGCTCAGTGGGCAGATGTAATGGGCACTTTATTGACTAAAGGAGCAGATGAAGCAGGAAAAACTGCTGAAAAACATGACAGACAGCATGCTATAGATGCTGCTGTTATCATTATTGTGACTGAAGAAGTTTTAAAACAAACAATTAACGAATTAGGATATGTTCTGTATCAGTATGGTGCTGCAGGTGTATTAGATCCAAAAACTTTAAAGACACGACCATATAAACCTATCTTTGAAAATGTTGACTTTGACGAAGATGCAGTTGCAATAGATGCTACTTTAGAGATGTTACCGCAAATTGGCATTCCTTTAAAACTTTCTAGAATGGCTAAAAGGATTATGGTTAGAACTGCAGATGTAGTCAATAAATTGCATTTTCTTTCAAAAAATTGGAAAGCTGCTTATACTTCAGGTTCAGTTGTTGCTGAATTTGTTTTAAGTACAAAACAAAAATTTGTAAGAGTGATTACAAAAGGGAAAAATAAGGTCAACGGAGCATTTTTAATGAAAGCTGAAGATTTATTAGATGAAAACGGCAAAATGTTAACTCCAGAAGCAATAAAAAATAAATTTTCTTTACCTATAGAGGGTGGCCCTACACATATATTGGATGTAGATGTGCCTGCCGGAACAAAAATGAGGGCAGGATCTGTGGCTCCTGTTGAAGAATTTGGTACGGATGGTGGAGGTTTTCAATACGAGTTGTTAGAAGAAATTCCTATAGAATCATTTCAAAACTTACGAGAGATAAATAATGAAAGCAACCAATAAAAACAAGAATATTTATTATAATAATAAAAAAATATTTACAGCTGAATGTAATATAAGGAAGATATTAGAAGTTGGAAACAATATAGTTGTATTGTTAAAAATCAGTGAATTTAACAATATTATAGTTATTGATCAGACTGGGGTAATTGTATGGAAAAATTTAATATTTTCAGATGACCAGTGTAAAGATGAAGAAAATGACGTATTTATTGATATTGATCCGTATGATAAAAAGACATTTATTGTGTGGAGTTTTAGATGTTGCCGTTATATTGTAGACATAGGAACTGGAAAAGTCATTGATGCTGTTTTTACGAAATGACGTCCTACGTCCTATACTATAATTAATGAATCTATTATGTTTTAATACATACTTAAAAATAAAGCAATAATAGAATAAGAAACTATTTAGGCATTTGAGATTGAAATTCTCTTATTACATACATGAATCAGAAGTTTGTACTAAAACATGGTAATATATTTCTTCAAATAGGACTACTTCCCGTTCGGTATGCTGATGCCTGAAAACTACTATCAGGATCCGCTTACAAAAGCAAGATTCAAGGTCACTGCATCTCGACTTCGCTCGATAACCACGACTGAAGCGAGCGATGTACTGAGCTTGCCGAAGTATCGAAGTGCAACGGCATGGCATCTCGACATAGCTCGATAACCGATAAATGCTGACATGCAAGTTTGGGGAATACATACAATGCTATGTCCTGGGAATATGATTCGCGGACGGTGAGGAGGTGGAATCAAAATACATTTCGTCTATAAGTATTATTGTTATTTTGATATAACCTTTGCATCGACCCTAAAACAGTAGACAAAGGGATACTATATTAAACTAAAATACTTCCCTATCATTAATGTAGAAATAAAGTAAGATGAATAATGTTGCAAACCAAATACAATTAATATTTTTAGTATATAAATGAAGTATAGGTAAAAAATAACTGTCCATTATAATAAAATGTGAAGAATTATATAATTACAAACAAGAAAACAAAACAGAATCGAAATCACCATTATAGAGAAAATGTTATGATAAAAAATAGACCATATTTATTAATTCTGATATTACTCAGTGTCGTTGCAGTCTCTTGTAGATTTGTAGATTTAAATTTTGGAGATATCGATAGAGAATATGCATTGGATAAAACCGGTCTAATTTGGCCGGAAAAATTTAAAATAGAACCGAGTATAGAGCCTTTGGGTATACGCTCAGACTTGAAGCGAGCTAGAATGTTTGCGGGGCACAGGAATCGTGATTCACGAACACTAGGATCAGATTCTTCAGGAAGATATATAAGATATGATTATCACTATATTGGATTGAGCCTGGGAAACAGTTTATATTTAGATGCCAATAATAATCTGTCAATTAATGTACTGGATTATTTTAATATTGATTTAAAAAAACAAGAAGTCAGAGTCTATGATTGGTTAGAAGGTGAAAGCTATGTAATCAGTGAAGTAAATGATTCTATAATTAGAAGAGAAGTAGAAGAAGAGAGTCCTGATATGATTGTAAGCAAACATCACGACACAACACATGTATATGTAGATAAATTTAGCGATATAGAATGTGATATATTTATGACTGATGATAGAATAGTGTGTGAAGGTTCAGGTATGGGGGATGAATTAATCAAAGAAAAAGATAATCACTATATAAATGAGTTGTTTATAGATAATCGAGATTATCAATTAATAAGTCCTGATACATTGATAATTGATCAGTATTACCTAGTAAGAAATGGCAGGATGATAGAGATATTCGAAACTTCTGCAGATAAAGATTTTTCAGATAAATATGAAGTAGACAATTATTTAGTATTAAAAGAAGATGGCTTTGTTTGCTATACTTCAGTTTACAAAGGAGTAATGGCAAGACGCAGGGGAGACACAATCACCGTAGAACAAAACGATAATTATATTTTTGATATAATTGTAAATGATAAATAAAATTTCTAATTCAATGTTATATGAGAGCAAAAATGCGAATTACAATTTACGTGTTATTAAGTTTGTTGTTGATAAACAACTTATCTTCAGCTGAACAACAAAGAACAACTGGTTTTGTTAAATTTAAATATGCTTCAGATGGTATATTCTTGATGCCTTCAGGATTATATGCCGGTGGACGAAATGCATATAGTTATAATTTCCCATATTTAGTGCCATCAACTAATAATGAATGGTACAACGCTGATTATTTGCTCAAATATAAATATAGAAATTTTGACGAATCATATCCGAATTCTATTTATTGCTCTGATGATGCTTTATTTGTTCTTTCAAAGCGCAGAAATAGAATAGAAATATGTTATATCCAAGAAACAAACGGACAAAGTAATTTAAAACAAAGCGTATTAATTAGCGGTGACAATTGCTCTAAACCTAGTGATATGATATTGGTTGGTAATAAAATGTTTTGGACAAATTCGGGAACTAACTCTATCGGATTTGCTACTATTGAGTATAGTTCGACTACAGATCGTTATGAAGTTACTTTTATAGATGATGAATATATTACAAATTGTAAACATCCTGTCGGAATTACTTATGATTCAAAAACGAATACTCTGTATTGGACTAACTTTCTAGGAGGGGAGTTAGGCTTTGGAACGATAGGAAGAGTTTCTATAGATGATTTAGGAGTTTTTGGTCAAGAAGCTGTTGAGCAAGAATACATAACCAATTGTTTTGGTCCGGTTGATATAAAATTTATAAATTTTGAGAATAATACAAAATCTATGTTGGTATGGACAAACTGGTTAGATTATAAGATTGGAGCTCTTACAGAAGAGAGTTCAGAAACAGGTGAAGATATCAACGATAAAGTCGTTCTATTCGATTTTGGAGGGTCTCCATATAAATTAGAACTTATGACGACTACCACAGAATCAGCTCAAAATGTTTCTAATAATAGAATGGAAATACCCGGCAATACAATTACGACTGTTAAAACAAGTAATTTAGCATGGATCAATATGCACCAATCGACTGTGGGTACGTGTCCTATCAATGACATATATGAGATTCTTGTTACGCAGGAACTGAATTATGATAATGAAATGTCATTATACGAAAAAGGTGGAAGACGCAAGTTTTTAGATCCTGACTTAGCTTACATTGCACCTTTTACTGAAAGTAAAACCGAGTTGTCAGATGATCTGAACTTGTTTGATATACCTAGAGCATCATACAGTCTAATTGATTTTGTATTGTTTGATCATGCTTTTGATGTTGAGTTTGTTGGTGATTTAACTAGTGGAACTTCTTTGCCATTATCAGTTAAAAATGAAAGAACAACTTTAATAGAGAATACACTGACTCAATTTTATATCTATTTGCCAGAAGTAGAAAGTAATTATCAAAATTCAAATTTTAAGCTCTGTGCTGATCCTTCGCCAACAAGCCTAAGTATAAATGGTTATCAGCAATATTCAGATGATCGTGTGATCTCTTGCAATTTACAATCTTCAAATTCATGTAAATTATATATAGGTCATGATGAAGATGGCGATAACTTCAGTATACCAATTCCTGCACAGGATTTTACAATCCAACCGACAAATCTATGCTTGGGTGCAGTAAACAAAGGTAGTTCATTGGAACTTTCTGTGAATTTGCCTTCAGGAGAAGATTTTGATATTAGTCGTTTAAAAATTTCTCCTGCAGATATGGAAGTTTTAAAACCTTCTTTGCAAGTAGTTAAAGATGGTATCGTGAAAATAACTAAACAACAAGAAAATTTAAATATGACTAACTCAACTTATACTGCACAATATATTTCACTTTCAGGTGATACATTAGATATTGAATTACCTTTTGAGGATACACCAATTCAAAGAGAAATGTCAAATATTTTCTTTTGTTCTTTACAGGAATCTACGAGTCCTTCAATTGCTAGGTTATCTCCTGTGGATTCAATATATTCAAAAAATTATTACAAAGTAGCTCTCCCACCGGAATCAGTTGAAACTGATGAAAAAGAAAAGAGAGTGCTATGGACAAATGGTGTATTTTCTATCTCCAGAATGAACTATGATAGATCTGAGTATGTTCCACACTTTTTAAAAACTTTAGATAGTATAAAATGTTTTGCATTAGACACAAAAAATGAATATATCTATGTTGGTCACAACGGAAGAATAAGTAGATGGGATTTAGATGCAAAAAATCCTATAGATGATTTTATAGTGAATTGTGGAGATGTAAGAGATGTGGAAATAGACACAACCGGAGCTGGAGCAATATACTGGATTAATGGGACAACATCTAAGATTTGTAAGGCAGATCTTGATGGAAGTAATATTAATACAAGCTTGATTTCAGTTACAGGAGGAGCACAAGGATTAGCAATTAATTTATCAGATAGTAAAATATATTGGACTAAATATTCTAATTTGACAGTCGGAAGAGCAAATTTGGATGGTACTTCGGCACAATCTTCTTATATATATGGAACTACAGGACATAGTGGAGATATAGAAAAGAGTAAGTTAGAAAATAAATTGTATTATAAAAGAGATGAATATTTAGCTGAAATTATTCCTAATGGAACTTCAACTCCTACAGTAAATACAAGTTATAGTTTGATATCAAATTCTCATGGTTTAGCAACTGGTAGTGATTTTAATACAATAGATAAGGTGGAAGTTAAAGTTTTTGACTTTCAAATAGAGAATGGTACACTCTTTAAAACTTCAGATACTATCAATATTTCTTTTAAAGTAGAAAACTCAAATTATGTGACAATATTAAGAACTAATGTGAATTGGGATATTACAGACGGCGTAGTACCAAGTTATGTAAGTTTAACCGGTTCAGGTACTTCTACTGATCCATATATTTTCAAATATAGACTTATTGTTTCCTCTGCTTTGACAGAAGGAGCATATGCTGTAAGAATGTGGATTGAAGATAATAACGGAAGTCGTTCAAATACTATCAATACTGGTGACAAAGGTTTTTTTATTGACAATACCAGCCCACAAATATTAAATATGCATCTTTCAGAGTATTCATATGAACAATATGAAACGATCAAACTTATTCTGGTTACAAGTGATGGTGAAGGTGGTTTTATTGATCCTAATGGCATTACGATTGTTACAACTCCTTACATAGGTAAAGAATTTGAATTAATTTCAGAATATGGTAATACTTATATTTATCAGCTTACAACAGATGAAACAACATCTTTAAATAACTATGATATTACAATAAATATGACTGATGCAACTGGTAATACTAGTGTTTATGATCCATCGGGCACTGAATTTGAAGTCGTTATTAACAATACTGCAGATTTTGATAATGTCGTCGTTGATTCTCCTTTTGTATCAAAAGGAGGAGAATTATTAGTAGGTTTTGATTTAATGTATAATGGCGATGGAAATGTAGATGAAAACAGTATAATAATAGAAACAAGTCCATCTTTACAAAATCAGTTTACACTTGTTGATAGAATTGGTGAAGGAACTCATACGGATCCAGAAAGATTAGTTTTTTCTGTTCCGATAAGTTCAAACGAAGCAGAAGGTAAATATCAAATCATAATCTCAGGAACAGATGATATGGGGCATGAAGCTGAAATGTATAGTAGCTCTAGATTTGAATTTTATATAGATGAAACAAACCCTAATTTGTCTAATATACAATCAGATGCTACTACTTATACTACAGGAGATATGATAACCTTATCATTTAATACAAGCGATACTGGAAGTTATGACTTAGATTTTTCTGATATATCTATAAAGGCAAATAAATCTCTAAGAAACAAGATCTCCCTTTATGAGCATAATTCTGATTATTATGTATATAGAGTTCCTGTTGAAGCTTTAGATCCAAAAGGGGATTTAACTTTTACTATCAAAATTACTGATAGAGCTGGTAATATTACAACAGGCACTAAGACAGTGACAATAAATTAGAAAATATTATTTTATTTGAATCATATAAAATCCATATAAAGATTGATGAATTTTGTTTTTTCTGAAATACCATATGACAGTCTTTTCTCTGTTATTTTGTTGACTTAAAGTGTATCAAATTGAATATTGCAGCGATCCTAAAAAAGTAGGGCAGAGAAAAGATAGTAAAATATATTTTATTTCAAAAAACAACGGATTTTGAATAATATAAGAGCCAAAACGACAAAGCTATTCTCAAGAATTTAAAATTAATGTTATAAACAAGTTATAGAAATAGGAAGAAAGGCTTATGAAATAGCTAAAGAGCTGAGAATAAGCGCTACTTTACTGGATGTATGGAAGCGTTAATATCAGGATAATCAAGCAGAATCTTTTTATGGTCATGGTAATAGATCACGAAAAGATGAACAAATACGCAAATTAGAACTGGAAGGTAAACGGGCCTAAAGGGTAAACGTGAAATAATAAAAGATGCAGCAATATTGTTCGCTCAGAAAGAATAATCAAATTTAATTTTATGGAGCCACATCTCAAATGCAGGCCAATAAGATTAATGTGTCTATTACTTAAATCTAAATTCAAGTAATAAATGCAATACCTTTCTAAGCCGAAATAAAGGATCTGAGCATATGTTACAAACAACACTATAAAGTGAGATTACCTTTAAAATGCTTAATGAAGTGCTTAATAAGCTAAGAAGTGCAAAACCTAAACTTGCGCCCGAATATGTATGGAACGCTTATAATTCAATCGAAAAGGTCAAGCAAAACAAACCTAAGGATGAGTTAACGGACCTTATTCCGCTGATCCGCCGTGCATGTGGTATTGATAAAGAACTCAATCCTTATGATATAACAGTGGATGAAAATTTCAAAAAGTGGATATTCCAACAAAATGCAGGGCAGTATAACCGCTTCACTCCTGAGCAGATGGATTGGCTGCACATGATTAAAGATCACGTAGTCAGCTCATATCATATCGAATTAGATGACCTTGATTATACTCCTTTTGATGCAAAAGGGGGCATAGGCATGATGTACAAACTCTTTGGAAATGATATGCAAAAAATTATTGATGAACTTAATGAGGCTTTTGCTGCGTGATGAGTAAAAATTATTATGAGAAAACTACAAGTGAGAAGATTGTTGTTACTGAAGAACCAAAATATCCTCAAGGTTTTGAAAATAATGCCTCCAATAATAGCGAAATTGAATCAGCAAAAATAGCAGATCCTGAACAACAGGCTTGGATTGAAGAACTTAGAAAAATAAGAATGCACTCCAGTGAGCAATTTGATAAACTAATGGTGATGCTTGCAAGTGGCGGTTTGGTACTTAGTGTGGGCTTTGTAAAAGATATTGTAAAACTTAATGAATCTCAGTATCAGTATATTTTGATAATATCATGGATAGCTTTTGTTTTTACTCTTCTTATTAATCTGATATCGCATCTGATATCTGTAAAAGTAATAGATTTAGAATTAGAAGAACAAACTAAAAAAAGCGATTCATTGAATTCGAAACTTATAACGTGTAATTATTTATCCATTATTACACTTGTAATTGCTATCTCAGCTTTTGTAATATTTGTATCACTTAATTTGTAATAATATGGCTAAAAATCAAACTTCTAAAGTTGTCACAAAACCAGGCAGACCAAAATCAACAACAAGTTCTTCTTCGAAAAAAAGTAGTAATTCTTCTACTTCAAAAGAAGTCACAAAACCAAGTAAACCGAAACCAACAACAAAAGATGGTAGAAAAACGGAATCTACTCAAATTACTGCAAAAAAAGGGAAACCTAAAATAGCTGCAAAAAAAAGCACAGGTTCTTCGTCGAAGGGTGTTTCTAAGAAAAATGTTAAATCTACTCAATCTAAAAAAAGTAGTGGGAATAAAACTAAGCGTTCGACACCTTTGAGTGGGGTTTCAAAACCTCCAAGAGGAACGAAAGGAACAAAGTGATGGTTGTGGTTTAAGTTGGAATTTGAAAAGAAAATTTGGTACAACAAAAAACAAACTCGAAATCAAACAAATGTAACCCCAATTATTACTAAATACATTAGTAACCATGGCTACTATCATGACAAAAAAAGAACTTATTGCCAAAATAAAAGAAACCCAACATCCTGAATGGTTTGATTCTGTTTCAATTGATTGGACGTTTCCTGATTTTCCTATGCTTACTTGCAATCAAGTCGGTTTTATTGCTATATACACATATGCGTCACAACAAAAAAAAGGTTGGGAGAGTTTAGGAGAATTACCTTCTAATTTAGATACTTCATTTTCATATTTTAAAAGATTTCATCAGCATCTTATTCAATTTCTCAATATTTCTAAAGAATTTGATAAACAAGAGCTAAGCAAACAATGGAGCAATCATTTTGCAAATTATACAGACAATAATTCACGACGTAAAATAATAACATATGACCGTCCTGAAACAGAGTTTTTGATTAAACTACACAAAGAGCAACCAAAATACAATCAAGAAGTATTTGATTTTTTAATTTCTTTTGAAAGAAATGGGAATATAAATCCACCAAATACTACGAAAAATTTCATAGCATATACTATTGCTTACGAATTTATCCAACGTGATTATACTGAAATTACCAAAAGATATGATAGTGAAAAATCTTCTTTGAGTATGCTTAGGAATGATTTTTCTAAATATCTCACTGAATCTGAAGCTCATCTCAAAGGTGTTTTGGATAAAGCTACTAAAGATGGTGAAGAGTATGCTCAAAAGATTGAAGATATTAAAACTGAAAAAGAAAAATCATTTGATGACTGGTATGCCAAATCAAAGCAAGAAATCACGGATTTAAAAAATACTTACGAAAATCTTCTTAAGCTTAAAGAACCTGCCACCTATTGGAAACAAAGAGCAGAAACGTTGAAAGCTGAAGGTGATAAACATAATAAATGGTTAAAGGGTGTTTCCATTGGTGGAATAGTATTGGCAGTCGGGGTTTTATTCTGTTTATCCAATGGAATAATGGAAGGAATCTTTAAAGAAACTAGTACTGCAATCAAATGGTCGATTACATTTATAACTTTTGTATCTTTGCTTGCTTTTGGGATTAAACACTTGAGTAAACTTGCTTTGAGTGCTTATCACTTGGCTCGAGATGCGGAGGAGAAGGAGCAACTAACCTATCTTTTCTTAGCATTACATAAAGATTCTGCTGTGAGTGATAGAGAAAGAGAGATAGTATTACAATCTCTATTCAGTCGTGCAGACTCAGGATTACTTAAAGACGAATCCTCGCCTACTATGCCCGGTAATATGTTAGGTCTTTTAGAGAAAATAGGGAAAGGAAAATAATAATTTACTTTAGTAGATTGGGTGGTAAGATGGAATACGATAAATCATATTTGGAACAGCTGATTCAAGATGAAGTTGAAGAAAATCTGAAATTGGATTATAAAGCTGCTGCAGCAATTCTAAAAACAGATGGTAAGAAAAAAGAAATTTCAAAAGATGTTTCTGCGATGGCTAATTCCGCAGGTGGACAAATAATTTACGGCATAAAAGAATTTGATGATAAAGATAAGCGGCATAAACCTGAATGTATTGATGCAATAAAGAGATGTGAATTTTCTAAAGAATGGTTGGAACAAGTGATTAATGGGACAATCAGACCAAAGATTGATGGATTGAAAATATTCCCTATTTCAGTAGATGATGATAGAGTGGTTTATGTTGTTGATGTACCTCAAAGTAACACAGTTCATCAGGCAAATGATAAAAGATATTATAAAAGATACAATTTCGAATCTGTTGCTATGGAAGATTATGAAATTAAGGATATTATGAATAGGGTAGTTCATCCTCAAATACATTTGTCATTGGAATTAGTAAAACATATTTTTGCTTCTCAACCTTATCACACCAATCCTCTTGGATCTCATAAAATTACATTCAACGAAGAATTCACAATACAGGTATCTGCAGAAAACAAAGGGAATGTATATGCAAAGTATGTTAATATCTTTATTAGGATGCCTATCACGCTTTTAAAAGAGTCTGACCAAAATAATTATCTATCTGTTTTTGAAGAAGGAAGAACTATTTGTACAATCAACGGTGATAATAGAGAAAGAGACGTTGTTGGGTATGAGAATAATGGTGTTTATCCAATGCCAAAATTTGGTTCTTCTTGGTTCAATCCGCTGCTGCCTAAAACAAGCAAATGGATGAAAGACATCCCAATGTCTGATAATCTTGAAAGAGACGAACAATCTTTTACTTGGACTGTCTATGCTGATAATGCAGCTCCCATATCAGGTGAGGTTAAAATTTGCGAAATTCCGTTCAGAGTGCAGAACAATTTAAAGGAGGAAGAACAAGCTATTTATGAGGCACGAAAAAGAAATGCAGAATAGAATGATGATACCAGAAGATTGGATAGAATGTAAGTTTGTTGATATAACTTCTAATATGAAACGAGAACCATTTGGTGGAGATTTAAAAAAATCATTTTTTGTTCCTTCAGGTTATAAGTATATGAACAACAAAATACAATAAAGAATGGTTGCACACTTGGTCGATATTACATTGATAAAGATAGGTATGAATTGCTTAAAGCATGTAGTATTCAACCAGGGGATTTTATAGTCAGTTGCTCATGATCGATGGGGAAAATTTCAAGACTTCAAAAAAAATCGCAGGCTGGTATTATTCATCAAGCATTGATGAAGATCCAAATCAATGAGGAACAAATAAATGCAGATTATTTTACATTTCAATTTGAATCTAATACGTTCCAATCTAAGATCTTAAAAGATTCACGAGGAACAGGGATGCAAAATATGGCTGCACTAGAAGAAATTCAATTGTTAGAATTCCATCTCAAACCGCTACAAATCCAACGTGCCATAGTAACAAAATAGAAAATCTGTTTACTTCACTTGATAAAGGCATAGAAGCTTTAAAACAGCACAAGAGCAAAAAAAAATTTAACGCTAGTCCGTCCTTAAAAAGGATTTTGAGGGGAGAACTTTAAGAATATAGAATATGAAATTTTAATAGAAATAAATATTAATATAGGCTCAGGTTCAACACCTAAAGGTGGCAAACTAAGTTGTCACAGTTCTGGTATCCATTCGATTCGCTCTATGAATATACATCCTGTTTTTATTAAATATGAAGAGCTTGCTTTTTTAGATGATAAAAAGCCATAAAAATTGAAGAATGTGATCGTTGAAAAAGGAGACGTATTGCTTAATATTTCAGCTGCTTCAATTGGATGGGTAAATATTGATCCTGAAGAATTCTATTTTGGTAAATCAAATCAATTATTATTATGATCGAATGGGGCAATTGAATTCGTGGGTGCAAGTACAAGAAGATGAGAATAATATCAAAACAGAACGTAATGCAAAAACCTTCGGTTATGATTTGATGGGGAATAGAGTTTCCGGAACTATTCAGAATTTATTCGTAGGTAATGTAGAAAATATCCATAACATGCTCGATGGAAATAAAATAATAATTACTTATACAGATAATAACAGCTTTGAATCTCAAATGGTCTATCTTTCTGACGGTGCTTTGAAATACAAACGCAGCTTCGATAATGGCCTGTCCAAATACAATAATCAAGGTATAAAAACTGTAGGGCAGGAAAAACGTGAAGTTTTCGAATATGACAATGCAGGCTTGCTTTACAGATATGATTATAAAGAACAGGTTGCTCTTTCTCGTGAAGATGTTAACTATGATTGCATGATGGATATTGATGATAAAACAAGAACTGAATGGCGATACGCTTATAACCCGATGGGAGACCGTGAACAGAGACGTATCTTCTATACACCTGATAGTGATAAAAACTGGAACTTCTACCCGTGGATGTAAAACCTTCTTGGAGCATACGGTACGCCTTTGGCAGTTTACCACGGAGTTCAGGTATCAGATCCGGGAGTTTATGGTGTATTAAATGATGGTCATGGTGGTTATTTATGGGGGCGCAATTATAGTGCTGAATTAGGTGGCTTACCATACAGTCGCAACTATAATGCACCTGATACGAATTACAATATAGTATTTATGTATCCGGTGGAATATAACGCAGCTTCAAGTGTCAGTTACCGTCCGAAAAAAAGTCAGGATTTCTTCCAAAAAGCAACTTGGGAAAAACACATAATTCTGACAGACCGTATGGGTTCAACAAAAATGGTAATTTCACCTGACGAAACCGAAAAATTTGATTATCTTCCATTTGGTAAGCAAATACCTGTAGGAGATGCAGATCAGCGCACCGCCTACCTGGGCAAGGAACTGGACTCCGAAAGTGAACTGGGCGACCACGGCGTACGTAAAGTGGACTACGAGCTAGGCAAGTTTACTACTGCTTTAGTTGTTTTAAACACATAAATAAAGGATGCGATCATAAGTAAATATGTTTGAATCGCATCCTTTATATTTTCACTGTTCACTGTTGCAAAGAGACAAAAAATTGTCAGAGTATTTATAAGACGATCGATTTGACAAATTGCCAGTCAGATGACTTAAGAATTTTTATAAATCATTTTAAATTCAAATTTTATATCTTTTATTCTTGAAATTTCTAAAAATGAAAGGTCTTGTATAAGATATAGTTCCTGTAAAATTTCAGTATGTTTAAATCTTCGCAAAATATTTGGAAGCCCATCAAAATGCCAAGTAGAATCATGATTGTGTTGATTGTTATATCCAATAGTTTCTAAATAATCTATATAAATTTCACCTGATTTATACGGAATACTTTTTCTATGTATTGCGATATAATTTTCACCACTAATATCAAATGCAGGATCATCTTCACTTATAAAAAATTTAACTTCAAGTTCAATATCAAAATCTTTAACCCAATCTTCTAAATCATTGACTCTAGAAGCTCCTTCATAGAAAAGTCGTTTAAATTCTTTTATGATAAGCGTATTTAGCTTACGAATTCGTTCGTTAAAATGTTCCAATTTTCGAACTAAAGGTAGCCATTCTTCAAAGGAAAGATTGTTATTAGCTGTCATAGAGTCAATTTGACTTTTGTCAAGATCCAAAAAGAAATCACTTAACTTCTGTATCTTACGTTGTTCAATTTTATTGATTCCTTCCAATCCACGCATTCTACGAAGCGTTTTTGGGATTACATTCAGATAGTGTACTTGTTCTACCATTATTTTTACTTCCTTCCAACAATATTATTTTTGATTGATTAATACAGAAATAGCTGTTCTTATTAATAAAAATCCTGAATATCATATTTCTGCAAATAGTATAGTATATATATCAGTGTCGTATGTTATCTATAATTGCATATCTTTATCGATCTGTTTATCAATTAAAGGTATAGTAAAATCTATGTTACTCAAACCAATAAAAAATCTAAATCTCTTAAATAAGAAAATTTCTATAGAATTCTTGGAATATTATATTGAATATCGAATTTTAGATATTAATTAGTATATTAATATAAATTATTATTTATTATTTTGGATTGATAATGAAGAATAAAATGATTATAAATTATGACAATTGAAAACTGGCTTTGTCTTATGCCATTATGTCTATGAAGAATAAGTTTAGAAGAACTTGCAGAGCTGTAGGTGTATATGAGTTTAGAGTTTAGCATTATAAATTATTTGGAAATGTATATGGGAAGGGTAAAAAACTTTATACATCATCTTTATGTTGTTGGAAGTGTTTTTTTGATATTCGGTTCACTTTGCAATATCTACCTTGGAAAAAACGAATTAAACAACTTCTCAAGAGATTTTACGGCCCAATTTACACCTTTCGCAATTATTTTAATTGCAGGTATAGTTATACTCTCGGTGTGGATTTCACGAATAAAAAAGCAACTTCAGAAAATTGAAAATACAAATGAGTTAACTGCTAACGACACTTCAAAAGCTCAGAAAATAGCAAAAAAACTTCAACAAAAAAGTGCATTAGAAGATTTTATAATTACAGTAGGTATGATTCAAGACTATAAAACAAATTGGGAAGGAATTCCTAAAAAGAGTTTAGACCTGTTTCTTCAATTGATGTTAAACAAGAAGGGGCAAGGTTATGGCAGTGGAAGAATTACGTCTTGGCATGACCACTTGACAGAACTTGGGAAAGAAGTTGCAACAGAAATCAATATTTTGGAATCTTGAAATTTAAATTCAAAGTTTGCTTTATTAAGAGTTATAATACGAAATAAATGTGTGAGGTAGTCAAATGGCGTTTTATGATGATATCAGCAATTTTAATAGTATAGATATTCTTTTTAAGGATAAGCCAGTAGAAGCTTTTGGTGTCTTTGCTGAAAGCTACCATTTGTCTGCTAAAAAATTAGCAGAAGATATGTTGTCAAGACGTTTCAGTGTATATGAACCATATCCAATGATTTTCTTATATAGACATTCCATTGAATTGCACTTGAAAAATATCCTATTTAGCTCTGCAATCCTTGCAAACTATAAAGATATAGATGGGTTAACTGATAGAATAGATAAAACACATAATTTAAGTTTCCTACTTGATAAAGTGAGAGATATACTTTTTAGATTATTTCCCGAAAATATTTGGTTGAAATCATTTTTGGATGACAAACTCACACCAATTGTTAAAGAATATATGGATATCGATTCAGGTTCTTTTTCTTTTAGGTATCCAACTAATTCCCAAGGACAATGTTCTACAAAACCAAACATCTGTATCAATGTGGAATCTATGTATAAAAATTTAGAACCAATATTAGAAGGGTTAGATGCAATAGACATGGGTATAGAGATTGAAACTTATCAAGCAAGTGAAATCTGTGAAGTCTTGGATGTTTATTAAAATATGTTGGTGTAAAACAGAAACACAATGCAATCAATAATAGACATAATCAAAACAGTAGAATCAAAGAATTCCAATATAAATCCGACTATAATTTATAACGGAGGATGGATGTTGCGACTATTGATTCAACAATCTATAACAGTACATCTAATCGTACACGGCTTAGATTTTTCAAAAATCAAAAATTGGACTTCCGAAGCGTTAATCTCAAGCCCTTTTATTTTCGCAAAAGACCGAAGAGAAGGTTACACACACGCTGATGCTGCATTAGGCGATTTTGAAGTAGATTATTCTAAACGTGGAGAAATCATCGTAGCAAAAAATGCTTCGATCTTCGGGATTATTGAAGCGAAAATGGGTAGTAATCTAAGCCAGGGAACCACACATGCTAAAAATTATAATCAGGCTTCAAGGAATATAACCTGCATTGCACATAATACAAGATGTTATTCTGCCTGTGAAACATTCTTCTTCATTGCTGCACCATCAGAACAATTGCTAAAATACAAGATCCAAAAACAATTAGATAAGTCAATTGATCAAATTGAGCATAGGTTTTTGGCTTACCTGGAAGATGATTCTGTTACAGATAATATGGACACCATTTTGTATATAGCTGATAAAATGAGTAAAAAAGTTATCAGCTTTGAAGAATGGCTTGGAGCTATACAAGATCAAAATGCAAAGGAAGATTTACAGGACTTTTATTGTGAGTGTCTGAAGTGGAATAAGGTTGTAAGTAATAGAGATTTTGAAGGAGTGAAGTAATGGCAACCTTATACAGTGCGATCCACTATTTATTCGATTCTAAACCAATTTTGATAAAGATAATTTTGAACATATAAAATCGAGTATAGATAATTTGGATGCAAAGTAAATGTATTTAATTCTTTAGGAGCTAAAATATGTGGATAGATATCATAGATTATTCCTTTTATGTATTATACATAGCAGAATAAATAATCCAAAATCTTGAATCAGGATTGTCCTCATTTAAAAGAGATCATGGATGTGATAAAATCTGAAAAGTAGAATATAAAAATCAGGTCAGTAGTGTTTGCTATTGACCTTTTTTATATTAAATATCTTCAAAAGCTTTATCGTCTTGGTAAACAGGAGAGTTTTTTTAAAATCTGATTTAAGTAGCTAAATGAATTTGATGATGTAGATTTAGGTGGTTTTTTAATCAAATTGGGTTGATATTGGGTTGATACTAAAAATAAAAAACCCTAACACCTTGATTAGCAAGATATTAGGGTTGTATCCGAGTACTCGGAGTGGGACTTGAACCCACACGACCAAAAAGGTCACAGGATTTTAAGTCCTGTGCGTCTACCACTTCCGCCATCCGAGCCCTTTATCAATCGAACTGATGCAAATTTACATAGTTCGTGATACAAAAAAAAGTTTTTTTTTTACAGAGAAAGAATTTTCTGTAAAATATATTCTCTATTGGAATAATTATCTAGTCAATTGAAAAAAAAAGCTGTCGGTTTTGCCA
This sequence comes from Kapaibacterium sp. (SeqCode), assembly GCA_965140345.1. Lineage (GTDB taxonomy): Bacteria > Bacteroidota > Ignavibacteria > Kapaibacteriales > UBA2268 > JBFHIJ01. The sequence continues at coordinate 73,933 of OZ223200.1, read as the reverse complement.
ACAGCTTTAACAAGTCATAAGTACAGAATAAGTACTCTGTACTCGGAGTGGGACTTGAACCCACACGACCAAAAAGGTCACAGGATTTTAAGTCCTGTGCGTCTACCACTTCCGCCATCCGAGCCCTTTGTCAATCGAACTGATACAAATTTACGGAGTAGGAGATATAAAAAAAAGTTTTTTTTTAAATGTTTTTTTGCTAAGAGAGCCTAAAATTTTATTTTTTTCGACTTTTTTTATATATCTTAACTTTACTTTGAAACTAAAGTAAACCTTTTTTAGTTTCAAACGTTATAAATAGTAAAGTCGGAAAGTATCATATTATATCGCTGTTTTTGTGATAAGGAGTCTACTATGAAATCGAACCTTTTTAAAATATTTTTGCCTCTGGCTCTGGTATTTTCATTGAGTGCTTGTGCAACCCATCGACATTCGCATTATTATGGTTATAATAATGACCCGGAACCTGAAGTTCGTCAAGTGTATACAAACACAGGAAATGCTCCTCAGTATACAACTCAAAATGAAAGAAACATAGCAGCTCAAGAAGAACAAAATAATGATGAATGGGTGAATCCTCTTGCAGAAGATAACCAATCTGCCGGTGGTGTTTACTCAGCAGGTAATGATCCTGTTTATGTAGTAAATAATTACAATTATGTAGAACCTATGTACGTACCTGTTGTGGTGCCTTGGTGGCGTCATTATTACGGCTGGGGTGGTTATCCTTCTTATTATTACGGATCATATTATAATGTTTCTGTAGGTTGGGGATATTATTGGGGTTATGATTGGTATTCTCCTTGGTACAGCTATCACCCATATTATGGATCTTACTGGCATTCAAGTTATCATCCGGGATACTTCCGCTGGTACAGACAACCTGTGTATACTCATTATAATAGACCTATGAGAAGTTCATACAGAAACTTTGGAACTCATAGAAAAACTTATACAAGCAGGTCTTATAATAATGGTCACAGAGATTTATACAAAAGAAGTGGTACACGTAGCTCAAGTCTTTCAAGTACACGTGATTCAAGAGGTGTTTATACTTCATCAGCTGTCAGTTCGCGCAATGTGCGTAACTCATCAGTGCGGTCAAGTATAATTGGATCTACTCGTTCAGCTCAAGCTTCAAGCTCTAGAGCCACAAGAAGTTCCGGCGCAAGCTATGAAGCAAACAGAAATAATACCAGGGGCTCAAGCTCTACTTATAGATCAAGTACAAGAGAAGCTCAAGTACCAAATTCAGGTACTCGAGGCACAAGAAGTTCCGGTTCAAGCTATGAAACAAATGGAAATAATACCCGAGGCTCAAGTTCAACTTATAAATCAAGTACAAGATCAGCACAGACCCCAAGCTCAAGTAATCGCGGTTCAAGAAGTTCCGGCTCAAGCTATCAGTCAAATACAAATAGTACAAGAGGTTCGAGTTCAACTTATAAATCAAGTACAAGATCAGCACAGACCCCAAGCTCAAGTAATCGCGGTTCAAGAAGCTCTGGTTCAAGCTATCAATCAAATACAAATAGCACAAAAGGTTCAAGTTCAACTTATAAATCAAGTACAAGATCAGCACAGACACCAAGCTCAAGTAATCGCGGTTCAAGAAGTTCCGGTTCAAGCTATCAATCAAATACAAATAGCACAAAAGGTTCAAGTTCTACTTATAAATCAAGTACAAGATCAGTACAGACCCCAAGCTCAAGTAGTCGCGGTTCAAGAAGCTCAGGTTCAAGCTATCAATCAAATACAAATAGCACAAAAGGTTCAAGTTCTACTTATAAACCAAGTACACAAAGAGCTCAGACGCCTAGTTCAAGTTATAAACCAAGTACAAGAAGTTCCAGAAGTTCCGGTGCTACTTATAAACCAAGTTCTAGTGGAACTACACGTAGCTCAGGCAGCTCTTATACTCCAAGTTCTAGTGGATCTTCACGTAGTTCCGGTTCATACAGCAGACCAAGCTCAAGCGGTTCTTCCCGCAGTTCCGGTTCATACAGCAGACCAAGTTCTAGCGGTAGCTCTAGCGGAACACGAAGTTCAGGAAGTTCCAGCAGAGGTGGTGGTTCTTCAAGAAGATCAAGATAATTTGAATACTTAGATTTAGAGGATAATTATTATGACTATGAAACGCATATTTACACTGATGATATTGATGTTTGTGGTTATTGAAGCAAAAGCACAGTATATGGAAGATGGTGTAAGGTTATTAAATAATAACGGAATGATCTCAAGCCGTTCGGCAGCGATGGGAATTGGATTTAATGGTGTAGTTGATGATTTTAGTTCTTTATATTACAATCCTGCAGGGCTGAGTCTGATTGCAAAATCAGAACTTTCTTTAGGTTTGGGATTAGGGAATATCAATAATGATAATTCTTTTTTAGGTCAGATGAAGTCGATGGATGTTAATGATGAGTTCCTGTCTCATGTCGGAGTTGCATCACCATTAAGGTCAAATTCTAAATTAAATTCTGTTATAGCTGTCGGTTATTTCCGTGAAGCAAGTTTTGATAATAATATCAAAATAGAAGGCTTAAACATGAACAGCACAATGATCCGTGACGATGCATTAAGACGAGGAGAAAATGGATATTTTGCTCATGAGATGTACTTAGCAAATGGATCTGAAACGCCATATCAAAACGATTTGTTACAAACTGCATTTATTGATGAATCAGGTGGAATTCATAATGTAGTAGGTGGTGCCGGTTTTGAGCTTAGCAATCAGTTTAGCATAGGATTTTCTTTAATGGGAAAATGGGGCGTTTATAATTATAGTAAAAATTATTCTGAAAAAGATGTAAATAATACTTACAATAATTCCGGAAATACAGACCCATATGAAGATTTAGACGAATTTGTTATGAAATCAAGTACTAGTCAAGATATTGCTGGTATTTCAGGATCTGTTGGCTTTATTGCTAAACCTACCGGTAACTCAAGAATTAGTGTAGGTGTGAAGTTCCCAACAAAATATAGCATTGAAGAAGAGTTTTATACAGATTATTACGCTTATTTTGATGATGCTACAAGAGATAATTATATGATGCAGGATAAGATAGGATATAGTAATTACTCTATCTATACTCCTTTTGTATATACTATTGGTGCTTCATTCAATATTGTTGGTCTAACTACTAGTATAGGCGTGGAATATTCAGATGCATCTCAAATGGAATTCAGTACTTCTGATATTGAGATTGAGTCATTTATTGATGAAATCAATCAATATATCTTGGAAGATCTAGGAAGTCAATTGAAATATGGTGTTGCTTTTGAATATGAAATTCCTTCTACTAATGTATTTGTTAGAGCAGGTTATACAAGAATAGGTTCGCCATATAGGGAAAAAGATCTATATAGTGATATTAATAAAATCTCCGGTGGTTTAGGTGTAATAGTTGGCGAGAATGTAATGCTTAACTTTACATTTATTACTTCAAGCAGAGATGAAACTCAGGTTCTATATGGAGTTGCAGATACACCTGAAACTTATACTACATATGATATTAGTAATAGTAGTATGTATTTTGGTATCGGACTTAGTTATAGATATTAGTAACCTTTATTTTATATAAAAAAAAGAGAATCAGGTAAATCCCGATTCTCTTTTTTTTCGTTTAACTCAATTTTCTAAGAGAAAATATTGACACATTTATCACCTTTGTGATTTGCATCTACAACTGCGATTGCAACCATATCCAGGATTTGGTTTACTTCAGAGCCTCTTTGCATAACGTGTACTGATTTATCTAGGCCTTGAAGAACAGGACCGATAATATTTGCACCACCAATTTGCGCAAGAAGTTTATATGCAATATTACCTGAGTTTAGATCAGGAAATACTAAAGTATTGGCTTCACCTTTAATATTGCTGAACGGGAAGTCTTTTTTCAAAATGCTGCCTTCTACTGCCGTATCTGCTTGCATTTCACCGTCTACAATTAGATTAGGTTCTTTTTCATGAATGATTTCCAAAGCTTTCCTAATCGTGTCAGGAGATTGACCTTCAGCAGAACCGAAGTTAGAATATGAAAGCATTGCCACTTGAGGTTTAATATCAAAGTTTGTAACAAAGTCTGCTGCCTGCAGAGCAATATCAGCTAAAGTTTCAGCATCAGGATTGACATTGATAGTTGTATCTGAGAAGAAATAAGTATCTTTTTTTGTTGAAACAATATAAATTCCTGATACTTTTTTATATCTAGGATCTTTTCCGATGATTTCCAGTGCCGGTCTTACTGTATCAGGGTAGTGAGTAGTAACACCTGAAATCATGCTGCAAGCATGTCCCTGATGAAGCATCATTGCACCGAAATAGTTTCTATTTTTTGTAAGTCGGCGTCTTGCTTCTTTTTTAGTGATACCTTTTCTCTGGCGTAATTTATAAAATTCTTCAACATACTCATCTAGAAGTTCAGATTTTTTATTATCTATGATAAATATACCTTCTAAATCATATCCGTATTCTTCAGCAACAGCTTTTATCTCTTTTTCTTTACCAATAAGAACCGGTTGAGCAATATTATAATCCACACTAAGCTGAGCAGCTTTGATGATTTTCGGATCATTGCCTTCCGGGAATACTACACGTTTAGGGTGTTGACCTGCTTTTCTATATATTTTAGTCATGATAGAATGAGATCTGCCCATTCTGATATTTAAATCGAGTTCATATTGCTCAAAGTCTGTAATCTCTTTTCTTGCAACACCGGTATCAATAGCAGCTTTTGCAACTGCAGGTGCTACCCATGTAAGAACGCGAGGGTCGAATGGTTTAGGAATGATATATTCTCTGCCATATGTAATCGTATCAGCGCCATAAGCTTGTTTTACAGATTCAGGTACTTCTTCTTTAGCCAAGGAAGCTAAAGCATAAGCTGCTGCGCGTTTCATATCTTCGTTAATCTTCGTAGCATGAACATCAAGAGCGCCACGGAAGATGAATGGGAAGCCGAGTACGTTGTTTACCTGATTCGGATAATCAGAACGACCTGTAGCCATTATTACGTCAGGACGGGCTTCAACAGCGTCATCATAAGTAATTTCCGGATCCGGGTTAGCCATCGCAAAAATAATTGGATCTTTTGCCATAGTTTTAACCATTTCTTTAGATACTACATTGCCTTTAGAAAGACCACAAAATACATCTGCATCAACGAGAGCGTCAGCTAAGGATCTTCTGTCAGTTTCTACAGCAAAGTCTTCTTTAAACTCATTCATACCTCTTTCTCTGCCTTTATATATGACACCTTGAGAGTCACACATAATCACGTTTTTCGGATTTATTCCTAAGCTGATATGAAACTTAGCACATGCAATCCCTGAAGCGCCTGCACCATTATAGACAACTTTGATATCTTCAAGTTTTCGGCCGGTAAGTTCGGCTGCATTTAGCAATGCTGCCCCACTAATGATAGCAGTGCCATGCTGATCGTCGTGAAAGACAGGAATATCTAATTTTTCTTTTAAAGCTTCTTCTATATAAAAACATTCAGGGCCTTTGATATCTTCAAGGTTAATACCACCAAAAGTAGGTGCCATGAGCTCTACAGTCCTGATAATCTCATCAACATTTTTTGAATTTAACTCAATATCAAATACATCAATATCTGCAAAAGTTTTGAAAAGTACTCCTTTACCTTCCATCACTGGTTTTCCTGCCTCAGGTCCAATATCTCCCAGTCCAAGAACGGCAGTACCATTAGAAATAACACCAACAAGGTTTCCCTTTGCAGTGTATTCAAAAACTTTCTCTACATCTTTTTCTATCTCGCGGCAAGGTTCAGCTACCCCCGGCGAATAAGCCAGTGATAAATCTCTTTGCGTTAGGCAAGGTTTAGTTGTATTTACTTCAATTTTACCTTTACGACCGCTACTGTGATAGTCTAATGCATCTTCTTTTCTGATAATCATTGATTTTATCTCCGGGAAGTTTATAAATTGCTTGTTAGCAATATAATATCAATATTTTAGATTACAAAATCACGAATTGGAGCTTATGGTATTGAGTTTTTTCTTATCTTGAATAGAATTTAAGAAACAATTAAAACGTGTAACTATTTATCTTAACATACATCTTTATTTTCAAACATACGAATGAAAATCAAATATATCTTAGAAAAAATATATTAAATAATCATAGTATTGATAAATTCCGAACCTTATGTGTTAATTCAGTGTAGGAACTAAGAGTGATCTTATATTATTTTAAGAGGCTGATGAGTAGAATACTTGTCCACAATGCTAATATATTTGCCTGAGGAATGATATATTTGAAAACAAGTTGGAAATTGTTTTTTTTGTAACTAAATTATTTCTTTTAGAGCTGCATGGAACTGAATATATATGAGTTTAGCAAAATCTGACAATATCAAGAAAGTTACTACACTTACTTTATATAATATGAAAAAATCAGGCAAGAAGATTGTCTGTTTAACTGCTTACGATGCATTAATAGCAAGATGCCTGGATGAAGCAGGTGTTGACTTGATTCTAGTAGGGGACTCACTAGGTAACGTAGTCCAGGGGTTGGAAACGACTATTCCAGTTACTTTGGAGCAGACAATTTACCATACAAAAGCTGTTATTAATGGCGTTTCTCGTGCATTGGTAGTAGCCGACATGCCATTTATGTCCTACCAGGTAAGTGCGAATGAAGCTTTTAGCAATGCCGGTAAAATTATGAAAGAGACAGGTTGTCACGCTGTGAAACTGGAAGGTGGCGAGCATGTTGTAGATGCAATATATAAGATGACCGAGTCCGGTATTCCGGTAATGGGACACTTAGGCTTAACTCCGCAATCTATTAACCAATTTGGCTCGTATAGAGCTAGAGGAACTGATCCGGAAGAAGCTGCAAAAATATTTAAAAATGCACACATGCTTCAAGAAGCTGGAGCTTTTGCAATAGTCCTGGAAAAAATACCTGCCGAATTAGGTAAAAAAATAAGCGAATCATTATCAATTCCAACAATTGGAATAGGGGCAGGTCAGTACTGCGATGGACAAGTTCTGGTTTATACTGACATGTTGGGGATGACAGTAGATTTTCATCCGAGATTTGTACGCCGCTATGGGAATATGTACGAAGATATGAAAAAAGCTTTTGAGCAATATGGTAATGATGTAAGAGAAAAGAATTTTCCAACAGATCAGGAAAGTTACTAATGAAATTTCTCAAAATGTTTATACTAATCATTTCCTTTTCTTTTTTTATCTCCTGTTGCGGAGATAATTCTATAAGTTCAGGAAATGATGTTGAATTTCCGGATAAAAATGTAAGCTATTATGAGCATGTTCATCCGTATATGAAGCTCACTTGTGCTTATGTTGGCTGCCACTCTTCTACTACAATTGCAGGAGGGCTGATAATGGAAACACATATTAATCTTATGCAGATTCCATTATTTGTGATGCCGGGTGATTCGGCAAATAGTTATCTTATGCAAAAACTTGATGGAAGATCGCCTTTCAAAGCATATTGCTATCAAGGCTATGTAGAAGAATCTGTCAAGAAAGGAATCGGTACCTGGATAAATGAAGGTGCAAAAGCGAATTGATTTTTTGCATTTTTCTTATTATCTTTATTTCATGTTATCAATTTCTTGTGTAAATTAGTATTATCGTAAAAGACAAAAAGTTTTTCTGAATTTATATATTATTTTAAGGAGTTTCTCCATGAAAAAATTCTTCTCTTTGCTACCGGCAATTGCTTTAGCATTTTTGCTTTATAGCTGTGGCGAATCTGGACCAAAGCCTGCAGAAGTAACAGGTATGAAAACTTATGAAAATACAAAGTATAAGCAATCTTTTGAGTACCCAGAAAACTGGGAATTTACTGAAGGGAAAGACTTTGTTGCTGTTTATTCATTAAAAGAAGGTATGAAACGCTGGCCACAATATGAATCACAAGGCGCACCTGTTGCAAGAATATTCGTTATGCGTGCAGCTTTAGATACTAATCGTACGTATGAAGAAGTTGTTACTAAAATGAAAGAATTTTTAGGAGAAGAGCAATATTCTCCAGCTAAAGAAGTTACTATTGATGGTACTTCTGCTACGACAACAACTTATGAATTCCCTCTTAAAGATGGAATGTTCAAAGGTGCTTACTACTTTGCTAAAAAAGATTCAGGCATGGCAACAATTGTTAACTTTGAAGCTTTTGGCGAAACTTGGGATAAGTATAAACCAACTTTTGACAAAATCATCAATACAATGAAATTAGCTTCTTCTCAATCATTAGAAGTTAGAATTGATACTGTTGTAGAACAACTTGAACCTCCAACAATGGATTTAACTACTAGAAATGGCGAAGGATTCTCAATCGGTATGCCTGGTAATATGACTAAACGTCAAGCTCCTGGTGGAAATGGTTCTGCTGAATCATCATTCTATTTTGATACTGATGCTCGCGCTGACTGTTCAGTTCGTATAGATAAATTTGATGCTGCAAAAACAACTGATTTGAAAAAAATCGTTGAAGAAAACAGAGGAAGCTTCAAAAATGCTGCTGCTACTAAAACAACTTTAGCTGGCAAAGAAGCTTATACATTGACTTACTCTCCAGCTGCTAATCTTTCTTCAAAAGTATGGTTTGTATTGAATAATAAAAAACTTTACAGAACTATTATAACTTGGAATGTAGCTGAAGCAAATGATTATCTTCCTGCATTAGAAAAATCTGCAAAATCAATCTCATTTAAATAATCAGATTTGATTTCTTGAAATATTGGGAGAGTGATTCAGTTCACTCTCCTTTTTTTTATTTGTTTTTTGATGTTATTATGGTTAAGTTTTAAGTAAATACTTTTTAGAGTAGATTTACCTACTCTAGTTGGCAAAAAACACATAATTATTAAATCCGGAGATGGATTATGCTAAGAACATTGAAATTTACATTTCTTTTTGTAGTTATGACTCTGCTGATGTGTAGGATATCTACTGCTCAGGAAGATGAAACAAAATCACAAATAAAGCCTGCAGAAGTAACCGGTTTTAAAAAATATCTTCACAAAGAAACGGGGCTAAGTTTTGAATATCCTGAAAACTGGGAATTTACTCAAGGAAAAGATTTTATTTCAATCTATTCTTTGAAAGAAGGAATGAAACGCTGGCCAAGATATGATTCAGATGGTGCACCTGTAGCTAAAATTACAGTGTCTCGCGTGAAACTTCATTACAACCGCACGTTTGAAGAAGTCATAGATTTGATGAAGAATTTTTTGGAAGAAAAATATTTTACGCCTATGCAGGAGCTTACTATTGATGGTACTCTTACAAAAACTACAAGCTACGAATTTGAGTTAAAAGATGGCTTGTTTAAAGGCGCATATTATTTTGCTGCTAAAGATTCGGGAATGGCTACAGTTGTTAACTTTGAAGCATTTGGTAGTACCTGGGATAAATATAAACCGGTATTTGACAAAATTGTTAAAGGGATGACTTTTGCGTCTTCGCCTACCGATGAGATTAAGAATCAAGAAACATTGGTTGATGATATTGCACCTGCGACAATGCATTTAACTAAAACAAAGTTTGATGGTTTCTCAATCGGTATGCCCGGTAATATGTCTATACGTCAAGCTCCTGGTGGAAATGGTTCTGCTGAATCATCATTCTATTTTGATACTGATGCTCGCGCTTACTGTTCAGTTCGTATAGATAAATTTGATGCTGCAAAAACAACTGATTTGAAAAAAATCGTTGAAAATAGCAGAGCTAGTTTCAAAAATGCTGCTACTACTAAAACAACTTTAGCAGGCAAAGAAGCTTATACATTGACTTACTCTCCGGCTACTAATCTTTCTGCAAAAGTTTGGTTTGTTATGCATAATTCTAAACTCTTTAGAATTATTGTCACATGGAATAAGCTGGAAGCAAATGACTATCTTCCTACATTAGAAAAATCAGCAAAATCGATTAGATTTAAATAGCATAATTTCCTATGCAGAAAAATGTGGAGAGTAATACAATTTGCTCTCCTTTTTTTAATTTCACTTTGCCGTTTTTTTTTGTTATATAGTCTTATCTCTTCGCTGTAATAAATAAATAGAGCTTGGAATGAATATATTCATAGATGAAAATATCCCTTTCTTACAAGATTCCTTTAAAGAAGTAGGCAATATAATTTCTTATAAAGGCAGGGATTTGAACAATAAAGACTTGATAGAAAATAACTGTGATTGCTTAATTACGCGTTCTACTTGTAAAGTAAATAAGAAGCTTCTGGAAAATACAGCTGTAAAATTTGTAGCTACTGCAACTTCAGGCACAGATCATGTTGATAAAGATTATCTGAAAAGTGAAGGTATTGAATTTGCCTCTGCTTTAGGTTCTAATGCCAATTCTGTTGCAGAATATGTAATATATTCCATGCTTAAATGGGCTTCAGTCAAAAAAACTATTCTACATGATAAAAAAATAGGCATAATCGGATACGGAAATATAGGACGTTTAGTCGCTAAATACGCAGATTTATTAGGAATGATTGTTTATGTAAATGATCCTCCGCTGAAAGATGCAGGATTTGAATTTCCTGAGAAGTTTGAATATAAAGAACTGGAAGAGCTTCCTTTTTTATGTGATGTAATTACAAATCATGTTTCTCTAACTACAAATGGAAAATACGCCACAGTTAACCTGATAGACGAAATATTTATCAAAGCTATGAATATAGAAAGCTTAATGGTACATGCATCACGGGGTGGAGTGGTAGATGAGAATATCTTACTGGATAGATTAATCGCAGAAGAATTATTTACGTGTATTGATGTGTTTGTAGGTGAGCCTGATTTTAATACTGAATTGGCAGAACTTGCTTTGCTTTGCTCACCACATGTTGCTGGGTATTCTTTTGATGGTAAAATCAGAGGCAGTTTGATGGTTGCTGAAGCTTTCGAGAAATTTACGGGTAAGAAGCTACATAAAGATTTGATGATAAAACAGCTAAGCAGCTATGCACCTATAGATACAGATGAATATAAAGATACAGATAGTCTAATACATTTGCTTCAGAAAAAAAGAAATTTTGAATATGATACAAAAAATCTCCTTTCTATCATTCCGTTTGATGAAGAAAAGAGATTAGTAGAATTTGACAAGCTTAGAAAAACATATCCGATCAGAAGAGAATCACTATAGTTATTTACTGTATTTGAATTCTCCGATTTTTTTGTCTTCCTTAAGTATATGGTTAACTAGCCATTTTTCCAGGAATTCTTTGATCTGAGGTAAATCCAGTTCTTCACCTTTTTTGACCTGATTAAGATATTTGATTATTTCATTCTCGAAATTTCTGTGTAGCTGTATATGGTAATCTAATCTGGGATAGTATATTTTTTTCATAAGTTTTTCTTCTGAAGCAAAGTGTTTTTTTGAATACTCCACCATAGATTTTAAAATTTCTATTTGAGTAACTTTTCCATTCATCGCTTTGCCAATATCAGAAATCAACTTAAATAACATTTTGTGTTCTTCATCAACTTGCTTTATGCCAACAGAATATTCCAGCGACCATCGCATTAAATTTTTTCTCCTAATGAATCAATTTTATTTTAAATAGTCGATAGTTATTCAAAAATAGTGTAACATGGCTTATAATCAGAGGGAAGCTGCGAAAATTTGTAAGTTTTTCAATAACAATGTTTTATTGAAAATATTTTTTTTAGAAAAAATAAAATAAAAGTAGGTTTATATTCAAAACTGTTGTAAATTGTGTTGCATTTGTTTTATTTTTCAATAAGTGCTAGTGGAATAAGTAGGGCAGAGACTTATATGGCAGCACGATTTAAGGATTTATTATGAATATCTATGTAGGTAATTTACCTTACAGCACAGAAGAAGCTGATGTAAACAATTTATTCGCTGAATTCGGCGAAGTAACTTCTGTAAAACTTGTTAAAGATTTTGAAACAGGTAGACTTAAAGGCTTTGGATTCGTTGAAATCGACGATGAGACTGGACAAAGAGCAATTGACGAATTGAATGGTATCGAGTTTAACGGCCGTAAATTGGTTGTTAACGAAGCTAGACCAAGAGAAAACAGAAGACCTAATAATTTCCGCGGAAACAACAGAAGATTCTAATTTTAAATAAATATTAGAGATACTTATTGGTTGGATCATCCAATTTAATATCTCTGCCGGGTTGATCAAAACAAATTTGTAGAGGCTACTTTTAAAGTAGCCTCTTTTTTTTTATGAATTGGTAAAAAAATCAATTTTATGATTATATCTTTTTAACATTAATATTTTTCCTAGAGCTATTAAAAGCGCACTGTTTCAGTAGTTAGCTATATAAAATAAATTTATAATAATCTAAAAAATAAAAAAAGCTGTTTACTCCTATGAATTTATATTACCAAGTGGCAATATAAATTAAAATATTCGTTATATTGCTGAAAAGATATGTAACAAATATAAGTACTAAGGAGATTACTCTTATGGACAACTCGCAAAAAAACTTTTCACCTTTGGTATTTCTGGCAGCTCTTGGAGCAGGTGGTATTGCTGTAATGCCCTTCGCATTTTTGCAGTACACATTCAATTCTGGCAAAGGTCTTGTCAATATTGAAAGATTATCCCACGGAACTAATCCAATTGCTACAGAAATGCTTTTTTACGGCTTAGAAACGATAATGATAGTGTTTGCTGTGATTCACTTGTTTCTTTTAGGAAATCTATTCGGCAAACTCTTTAAATATTTAAAAACAGATAGCTATCAAAGTTTAATTAAAGATCCTGTAAAAAACTCTGCTATTATGGCACCTTTTGTGGCTACAGCGATGACAATGAATGTATTTATCGGACCTGTAAGATTTTTTGTGCCTGCTTTTTACTCCAATTTACAAGCATTTATGTTACCTGCTCTAATAGTTTGGCTTGCTCTTTGGGCTTTAACTATGAGAATGGAAATAAAACTTCTTAAAACATCTTTCGAAAAAAGTTTTGACGTAAATAAAATCTCTTTTGGTTGGCTGTTGCGTCCTTTTGCATTAGCGATGGTAACAGTAACCGGAACAGGTATTGCAGCGATGGCAAAAGATCCAAATGTAGCACATATCGCAGCGTTTGCTTCTTTAATGTCCGGTGGAATGGGATTTTTCTTATTAATTGTGAAAATGATTTCTATATTTAAATCACACCTTGCGGCTGATGGTTTGCCAGCTAAACAGCTATTGCCAAGTTTATTGATTGTATTGCCTAATATTACATTATTTGCTATCAGCGGTTTTAGATTAGGGCATTACATCAGCCATCAGCATGGTGTTGATATGCACTTATTCTCAAATGCAATCATAGTTGTTTCTTTTGCTTTTGCTACTTGGTACATGATGTTTGGCTTAGCACTACTTAAAGACTACTTCAAAAACCACTTTTTCAAGAAAGAATTCTATGTGAGCCAATGGGGACTGGTATGCCCTTTTGTTGCGTATGCAGTACTTGGAAGCTTTTTCTATAAAGCATTTGCACCAAATCCGATTATGATGGCTGTCGTCCTTTCTACTATGCTGATTTCTGTGGCGCTATTCTTTACATTATTAAGAAGACAAACAGCATGCTCAGGTATTAAAAAGCTTGGTAGTGTTGAGTGTTTAACAGAAGTTGCATCATCTAAAGCGTAATTGTACTGATATATACCCCATAACACAAACTAAGGCAGCAGTATGTACTGTTGCCTTTTACTTAGTATTAACAGTATATATACTCATAAAATAGTATATTTAATAATATTTATTAGTAAAAATACTAATATAAAAATGTAATATGATAATGTTTGTAGTTTATCGAGATTTTATTGCATTCATATCAGACTTTTGAATCTGCATTAAGTAAATACTCTTAAATATCCTATACTTCTAATCATTATATTTTATTTTTTCAAAAAGAGAATATAAAATATATGATTAAAGTACTTGAAATCGTATTCCTATATTTATTTTTTATATGCAATCTAAATGTTTTTGCCGGTAGTCTAAAAAGAAACAATCACTCGCCTAAGGATGTAGAATATTTCAATTCTATGATTGATATGACTTCAAAGTCAGAAAATTTAACTGCCAGGCAAAGGCAGTTTTACGCAAAAAATGGCTTAAATCAGGCGCTTAAAATGAAGTCTGATTCGCTATTAGCAATATCACAGCAAAATATGGGATATGCGTTCAGATTGATTGACCAAGTAGACAGTGCTTTGTATTATTATCACTTAGCCTTAGGAAATTTTAAATCTATTAATGATTCGTCCGGAATGTCAACTTGTTATACCAATATTGGGTGCATTAATACAGAACAGTATAACTATAACGATGCAATATTAGCTTTAGATGCCGCAATGAAAATCGAGCGTTCTAAAAAAGATTCACTTGGAATGCTTTCTACAAAATTCAATCTTTTGACAATTTATATTCATAAGGGATTATTTGAAAAGGCCTGGTATCTGCTAAACGAACTTGAAGTTTTAGTTGATAAATATTATAATGATGATAATTCCATTTTAGATTTTGCAATTCTTAAAGCTGAATATTATTTGCAATTTTTACAAGTCAATTCAAATTATAGAGTAAAAACAATAAATTATTTGTTAGAAAACAAAAATCCAGGTTTCAATGAGATAATTAATAGCTACAATTTTAATGATGCCGAGGATGCTGTTAAAAAAGTATCGTCCTTAGTGGATAAATCTAATGATTCTTTATATTTTTCTAAGAAGTACTTATTGAAAGGTCATTATGAAAGTTTAAAAAATAATGTTTTTCTTGCTCAAAAGTATTATTATAAAGCTTTGAATTATAGCTATAAATACAATCACCACATTAATTTGCTGGAAACTTATATCAGTTTAGGTTTGGTATTTGCTTTGGATGATAATAAGCAAAAATCAGTTCAATATTTCAATAAAGTTGATTCGCTTGCTACCCAAAGTGGTAATTTAACTTTTATTAATCAATCAAATATTGCTTTACAATTACTCTACCAGTCTCTTGGAGAATATAAGAAGTCTATGTATACTTTTAAGAAGTTATTGCAATATCAGGATACTTCTAATCATGTTATTGCAATAAATGCATTGTATCGGAATTTGGTTGAAGAATCAGTGCACGAAAAAGAAAGGATGATTGACCAGCTTCAGCATGATAAAGATTTATTATATGTTAGAATTACATACGGTTCGATTATTTTTTTGCTTTCAGTAATTCTAATGATTGTCTTTTTTATATTATTTAGAAAAAAAAGAAATCTTGTTACTGCGCTGACAGATAGGAACGTTGAGCTTGCTGTAATGACTGAACAATACCTACAGGCAAACAGTGTTAAAGATACAATGTTTTCTATAGTTGCCCATGATCTGAAAAATCCGGTAGCATCGTTTGTTTCTATGTTAGATTTAATAGTTGGATATTATGAAGATATCACAGACGAGGAAAAGCTGCAATACCTACAAGAAATAAAAGAAACAGCAAATCAGTTGTTTAGTTTGTTACAAAACCTTTTAACATGGTCTAGAACTCAAAGAGATCAGATTGAATGTAATCCGGATTTACTGGATTTAACTTTGATTGTGGATAATACCATTGATAGTTTAATACCACAAGCTAAATCAAAAAAGATAAATCTTATCAATAAAATTGAATATTCTATTGTCTATGTTGATTGTAATCTTACTATGGCAATTATTAGAAATATAGTTTCTAACGCAATAAAATTCTCTGAAGAAGGTAAAAATATTGAGATAGGAACTACGGATATTGACGAAAATTATCTTGAAATATATATCAAAGATGAGGGGGTTGGGATACCTCCCGGCAAATTGGAAAATATGTTTGCTTATGATAGCAATAACTCTACACTAGGAACATCTGGCGAGCAGGGTACAGGCTTAGGCTTGATGCTATGTAAGGAATTTGCAGTTTTGCAGAAAGGTGATATAAGAGTCGCATCTAAAGTTGGTTTTGGAAGTACATTTTTCGTCAAAGTTTTAAAGAACAGTGATAAGAAGTCATAAGTTTTCATTTTGCTCTTTTTTCAGAAAATATTATCAATTTTTATTACTTTTGTGTCAGGCATAATGCTGAATACGCAATCAAAATCCTAAACAGCAGAAGTTAATGAAATATTATAATAAAATAGCACTAAGATATGTTTTTTCTCGTAGTGCTCTTCACTTCATTTCAATTATAACTAAGATATCCATGTTGGGCATAACAGTTGGTGTTGCTGCATTGATATGTGTAATGTCCATCATGAACGGTTTTCAATCGATGACAATACAGCAAATTGTTGGATTTGATCCTCATATAAGAATTTCTGGTTTAGAAGCAGATCTGTTAGAGTTACAACAAGAAATCAATGATCATGATGAAATAAATAATACAGCTCTGAATAAAAGCGGAAGAGTAGTGGCGATAGGCAAAGACAGACTAAATGTTTTTGAAGTAACTGCTTATAAAAGCGATAGTTTAGATTATCTCTATGGTATTAAATATGACTTGAATTACGGTCAGTTTTCTTTTGTAGGAACAAGTCAGTTCCCGGGAATAATTATTGGAGGGGAGCTTGCAGATAAAATGAAGATTCTTCCCGGAGATACAATAACTTTATTTTCGCCTGAAATAATTGAAAAATCAATGTTGGCTTATAGTAATTTCAAAGGAAAAAAATTCGAAGTTACGGGCATATTCCAGACAAATATCAAAGATTACGATAGCCAGCTTGCTTTTACTTCTTTTGAAGGGTTTAAGAGTCTATATGGCAAAAAATCTAACACAGTTTCTTTGGATATAAAACTATTTGATTATAAAAAAGCACCAGAAATAAAAGAAATATTGACTAAAAAATATGCTCGAGCTCTAAACAAAAAAACAACCTTACACTTCGAATCATGGATAGATTTAAATAAAGCTCTATACAATGTGATGAAGTTTGAAAAGTTTGCATCCTTTGTTGTTATTGGTCTGATTATTATTATAGCTATTTTTAATATTCTTGCTTCTCTTTCGATGTCTGTTATTGAAAAGAGAAAAGACATAGCTGGTTTAATGGCTATGGGAGCAACTACTCGTGATATTCAAAAAATATTTCGTAATGCAGGAATTTTTATAGGAGTTATAAGCTCTGTTGCAGGAAGTATTTTAGGAATTGCGTTATGCTTGGCGCAGGTCAAATTCAAACTGTTTACTGTTAATTCCGGGACTTACTTTATCGATGCTATCCCGGTTGAAATGGATTATTTAGATATTATTATTACGGTATTATTTACGCTGATACTATCAGCCATTTCTACATATTTTCCATCTCAAAGAGCATCTACAACTGATATTGTTGCATCATTCAGGTCAGAGTAAGCTATGAAAAGAGAAGTTAAGCTGCTCATTTGGTCTTCTATTATTGCAAATGCAATCCTTTTTGGGATGAAATATTTTGCAGGGATAATGGATAATTCAGTAGCCATTATTGCAGACGCGTGGCATTCATTATCAGATACAATGACTTCAGTCATTGTATTGGTAGGATTTAAAGTTGCTGCGATGCCCCCGGACAAAGAGCACCCATTTGGGCATGGAAGAGCTGAATCAATTGCAGCACTTATGGTTGGTTCCATACTGGGAATGGTAGGACTAAACTTTGCAATTGAATCAGGGATGCGTCTAGCTTCCGCTGAAACTACGCATTATGGAGCATACAGTGCATATATTATTGGTTTTAGTATCATAATAAAAGAAGTCTTAGCTCAAATTACAATAAGAATGGGGAAAAGCCTCAATTCTCAATCTCTTATAGCTGATGGTTGGCATCATCGAACAGACTCAATTTCTTCTGCTATAATTTTAGTTGGTTTAATTTTTGGAGGGATTGGCTGGTGGTTTGATGGGGTGGCCGGTCTGGGTGTAAGTTTTATGATACTTTATGCTGCGTATGAGATTATTAAAGACACTATAGACGGCTTACTTGGCGAAACGCCGGATGCTAATATGCTGCATGAGATTATTGATATATCCAATGCCGTAGATAACAGGATAAGTTCGATTCATAATTTAAAATTACATAGTTATGGAGATCATAAAGAACTGAACTTAGATATCAGGCTCCCTGAGAGTATGACTGTAGTTGAAGCTCATAATATAGCTGACATGCTGGAACACAAAATCTATGAGCAATATGGAATGAAAGCCACAGTGCACATTGAACCGGGAATAATAGTGTCATAGAGATTTGTAATACCACTTGTGATATTGCTCTTTAGCCGGTTTTGTCATTTGAAATACTTTGCATTTGCTTATACCAAACAAAGGTCGCTGAGCCAACAAAGCGAGTCGAAGTGTAGCTTGTGACGAATGATTCACAAGCTATCGTTTCTATACTCTCTTACTTACTATTTGTTCTTACAACTTCTTTGGCTAACTTGTTGCTAACTAAGCGAATTTCGTTGTCTAGCCTGTTAAGCTCGTTCTTTAAGAATTCTTCTCTATGTTTAAGCTCCTGCACCTTTTTATCTGATTCAGAATCTGCATCCGAAGGAATATTCATTTTAGATTTTTTGGGTTTTACTTTAGTTTTTGAAGAAAAGAAATCAATGCCTATATATGCAACCATAAGTAAAGAAAGGATATAGAACATTTTGGAAGCAATATCGAATGTACTTTCACTATCAAACAGCATACCCAATAGTAATTCAGGTTTGATACCTAAAATAGCAAATACTGCAGCAATTGCGATATATTTCACATATCCTGAATTAGAACTTACATTGTATTTCGTTTGCTTTTTGAATAGATTTTTATTATTTGATTTTGAGTTTTCATTTTGTTCGCCAATAACCAAATCCAGCTCTTCTCTGGTATAAGTCAGCTTTTCTGAGATATCTTTTTTATCTTTACCAAGTGCTGTTAGCTCAACTTGTAATGTCTTCTGGTATTTTGTCTGTGTTTCTTTTAAATACTTGATTTTATTAGCATAAAACTCAGCATCTAGAATTTGGTTTAGCGTATCAAGTTTGCATGCAAGGTCTTCGTCGATTTTAAACATATCAGAATCATATTCAAAAAGCTCTTCGTGCTTATCAATAAAGCCTGTTAGTTCTTCAGTTTTATCAGGGAATATTTCTTTTAATAAGTAATCTTTATCGAACCATTTGAAGTAAGCTAATTCGCATAAGATATTGAAATCATAGTCATTATACTTATTTATAATGGGAGCTAATTCATAGTATCTTTCTGCAATTTTCTTATACCCCTGAGAAGATCCCGGAGAGTCAAATTTGGTGGCTTTTTGTAATAAGTCTTTTAAGTCAGGTTTTAGTTTTAGTTTGTCATCAATGTGCAAAAACATATCACTCAAATGACTCATAAAACTGAATGCTTTCTTTGATTTATCTCCGATAAGTGGAAAGAATTCAAGCCCTCTGGCATCAAACTCGTCTAAAAAAGCTGCACATCTTATCCAATCTGCTTGTTGTTCTTCAAAATCATCTAATATCTTTTGTCCAGCCAGATGATAAACAAGGGATATGTTATCTATTTCATTATCACCTACTTTTTTGTATTCAACTTTAAGATTGAAAATATAAGGAATACCATAAGAATTTTTGGCTAAGTCGCTAAAGTCCTCTTCTCCAATACCTTCTGCTTTGAAGAAGCTATTCATAACTAACTCAGAAGCAGGAGAGAGAGAAATATTTTCTATATCGTCGGCAAATGCTTCCCATTTGTCTTTCAATCGTCCATTAAGTACATTCTCTCTGAAGCTGAAAACAAAACGGAAATCAAAAAAATCACAAATTTTAACATTTGGATCTATAAAATCAGTGTTGTAGGATACAAAATCTCCAAATTTGAGATTATTAACTGCAGGAATCAATTTATCTAAAATCCAATTTTGTACAGTCCAGGACTGTTTATCATATCCATCCAACACTATTACAATTTTATATTTTTTTTCAGGTATCGTAAAATCAGTACGCCCTGAAAACAAAACAGTCATAAGGTCAACAATTAGAGATTCCATAGCAACTTTTGTCGGGTTGCTAAAGAATGTTTTATACTTGTCTTGTTTGGGGTATATAGATTCGATCGAATTACAAACAGTTTCGTCACTCAAATCTTCCTCTTCATCCAGTGAAGAAAGGTGGAACTGGTAATTATCTTTTAGATATTCTCTTTCGTAAATCTTTTCAAATAAGGAGGTATCCTTATTTCTTAATGTAGTGAGAGTGGAAGCAAACTGCTCATTCATAAAAGAAGATTCGTTATTAGCGAATGCAGGAAGATTGTCAGATTCTACATAATAAGAATTTTGTGCTAAATTCTGCAAAATATCAATCGTAAATTTTGCATTATTGTCGAAGTCTGATTTAAATATATAGTCTACGTGGTTTTCTTCAAGTAAAGCTGGCAACAAACTTTTTAGAAAGAAAGATTTGCCGGATCCAAATGTACCGTTGATTAAAACTATTTTTTTAGAAGAATCATTATCTAAATCTGCTTTTAAACATTCAAATGCTCTAAAGAGCTCTTTTTCGTGAATAAGATACATTTGCAACCATCTTTAGTATGAAAAAATCAAGTAGGTAATTTGCAAATTTAAAGTAATCTATTTATTCAATAAAACAAAATTTTTAGATAATAAATTTCATAGTAACTTTAGTTCCTATCTCATTTTTTTCAAACAATACTTCATCAAGCAAAGATTTTATTATAAAAATGCCTCTTCCGCTTGATTTAAGAAGATTTTCAGGCTCTCTGGGGTCAGCGACTTCATCAGGATTAAAACCGTCTCCTTCGTCCTGTACTTCGATTTCTACAAAATCTTCTGTAGCCAGCAAACTTACTACAACAGTTTTTTCAGCATCGAATTTATTTCCGTGCATAATTGCATTGTTCACAGCTTCAGTTACAGAGATTAATAAATTATAAAATCTGTCTTCGGGTATATCTGCAATTGTTTGAACTTGCATTAAGATAGGTTCTATTTTGCCCATTGATTCTTTTTTGCTGGGCAGATTTACTATTTCTTTAAAAATATAATCGTTCATTTAGAGTGCAATTCTTGTTGTCAAAAATAAGTTCGGGATTTCTTTCTTTTCTAATCCCTTAATATATTGAAATTCGTACCAACCTTGTAATGAAATTTCGGATTTCGAATTAAATTTAATTACAATCTCGGTTTCAGGAGAAAATGATTTCCCCGAGTAAATATTTGGATTCATTCCTGTTTCTGATAGGTCATAAATATGCTCCTGATTCAGGAAATGATATCTTATTCCTATACCTATACGATAGTTTTGGTCAGGGGTTGTGTAAAACATCATCTTGGAGAACTGTTCATAGTTACCTGTTTCAGGTGATTCTTTAAAATCACTCCAGTATAAAGTACCGGTTTCATAATATCTTATATTATTTTGGAGCTGAATTTCTCTTTTATTGTCTAATTTGACTGAGATTGTATCGTTATAAGATATTTGTCTAAAGGAATAACTTTCCAGTCCGCTGTTTATTGTTTCGTAATCGTAAATAGTATAATTTGCAAGAACTTCAAAGCTAGGGTTCATACTAAACTTCCCATAATTTATGTGCACTACGGGATTGAATCTAAAAATCCTGTTTACGTTATTTGAACCACTGTTCTGAGATTTTAAATACACTAGATGCAAATAATTGGTTGCAAATAAAACACTAAACGCTAAATTATTATTTAAATTGTGTTTGTATTTTGCACTTACAGAATAACTAAGCTCATCTCTATCACTATAATTTTGCTCATCTGGTGTGTCATATCTTAAAATGGACAAGTCCGCATCGAAGTATATAGTATCTTTCTTAGATAAAGCCTGATATGTTTCCGTATATAAGCTGGTTATATTGGTTATGTTGTCTTTTTGTTTATCCAAATCTCTCAAGTTATCGTATTCTATAGAAAGTAGATCATATTTGTTTATTGCCCTGTTTTTTTCATCTCTGTAAGTAATTCTATACCCCAGCTTATAATCAGCATTTTTGAATAAATAATTTGTATTTATGTCAACTTTAAGGAACTGTTCTTCAAGATTTCTTTGAATACCCGAAAACTTTAGATTAGTAGCAATTTTGTTATACTCTTCAGATATTTTGACAAGGTTGTAGTCTATGTTACTTGATATTTTCCAATTACTTAGTATTGAATATGTGAGAGAAATGTTGGAGTTTATTTTGTTCTCAATTCTATTCTTGTAAATTGATTTGTCGAAGAGATCACTTCCAACACCGGCAAAGTTATCAAAGTCTTTCCTGTTGTAGTTTAGACGAAGCCCCAGATTATCATTACTTTCAAATCCTTTTGCAATAGTTCCATCAATTTTAAGACTACTGTTATTTCTGCCATCATCTAATTTAAGATACTCATAATCCAACCTTGACATATAATTGTAGCCGTCTACGGTTTCACGGATATTCGCTTTAGATGTATAAAGCCATCCATTTTCCTCGATACCTATTTTATTGTTGTATTCCTTACCCACTGTAAAGTCTATGTATGCCAATTTGTTAAGAGAATAACTTAAACCGGGAGAGAAGCTTAATCGTTCTAGTTTACTTACTCCTCCGGCTTGTCTGTCATTAGAATAATACCAACTATTTCTAACGAAAATGCTGAAATTTGAATCAAGGGGAACAGAGTATCTAAACATCCATTCGTTTAAATCACGAAAGTCATTTGAGATATCTGTTAGTGCTGTTCCAACATATTTTTCTTCGAGTGAAAGATTACCCCAATACAAATCTGATTCGAATAGGGAAGATGCGGTAAAATTGTAAGTGTTTGAGAGCTTGTTCATCCCTGTACTGATATAACTTTCTGCAGAGAAAGCCAAATAAGGGCAAAGAATTATTAAAAGTAATATTTTATGAAAAAGCGTCAAAGTATTATTTCTCTTGTATAATTGGCATAGTTGAGTCAAAACACATTCGTCTGTATTGAATAACCTTACTGATAATTTCTTTAGCAGATTCCGAAACTACTATCTTTTTCCCTGATTTTAAAGAAATAACAGTATCATGTCCTGATTCTACAGTTTCAATCTCATCCGCGTTCACCACAATTTCTAAGCCATTTATTTTTTTTAAAATTATCATATTATTTTCTTGGTTTTTACTAACTATATTATTAACTTACTATTCATCTCAACGTATGGTTATACTACTCAAATAATCTACCAACATGTACGAACAACGTAAAAAAAAGCTTATAGACTGGATTGAATCACTGGAAAATAGTGATGTGTTAAGCCAGTTAGAGGCAATAGCTATTAAAAACTGCACTCAAAAAAAAATCAGGGTGCAGCAAAACAGCAGTTTAGGGCTTGATTTTGACTTGCACCCTTCAAATTTAACTTCAAAGGAAAATTGTTGTTCAGAATCAGAGATTAAATATCTCAAAAAATACTTTACTTATTTGCAAAATAAAAACAAGAAATGATCTAGTATTTCAATTCTCTTTTCAATGCTTCTTTTTCAATTTCCAGTTGCCTTAATTTCCTTTCTACCTGATCCAGTTCGTCCGGTAACGAATCAATCTCTATTCTAAGCTTACTTGCTGCTTCATCTATTAAGTCAATTGCTTTATCAGGTAAAAATCTGTCGGTTATATATCTGTCCGATAATTCAGCTGCAGCGATAATGGCTTCGTCTTTAATTCTTATTCCATGGTGAACTTCGTATTTTTCTTTCAATCCTCGCAAAATAGAAATGGTATCCAGTACTGTAGGTTCATCTATCAGCACTTTCTGGAAGCGTCTTTCCAGAGCAGCATCTTTTTCAATATGTTTTTGATATTCATCCAAAGTAGTAGCACCTATGCAATGAAGCTCTCCGCGCGCCAAGGCAGGCTTCAATATGTTGGCTGCGTCCATACTTCCAGAAGTTGCTCCAGCACCGATAAGAGTATGGATCTCATCAATAAATAATATAATTTCGCCATTTGAGTCGGAGACCTCTTTTATGATTGCTTTAAGGCGTTCTTCGAACTGCCCTCTAAAACTAGTACCGGCCACTAAAGTCCCCATCTCAAGAGATATAAGTTCTTTAGATTTCAATGACTCAGGTACATCGCCTGCTACAATCCTTTGCGCTATTCCTTCTACGACTGCCGTCTTACCAACACCTGGTTCTCCAATCAAAACAGGGTTGTTTTTCGTCCTCCTGGAAAGTACCTGAAGTACTCTTCTAATTTCATCTTCACGGCCTATAACAGGATCAAGTTTTCCCGCCGCAGCTTCTTGATTCAATCGTCTACCGTATTTTTGAAGTGATTGATATTTTTCTTCGGGATTTTGATCAGTAACTTTTGTATTACCTCTAATATCTTTCAAAACATTGTAAATATTATCTTTTGTTATCGAATATTTATTCAATAGTTTTGAAGTGTTCTTATCAAAATCCGAAAGTGAAATAAGAAGGTGTTCAGTACTAATGTACTCATCTCCAAAAGTTTTAGCTTCTTTAAACGCATCCTCAGTAAGCTTATCTAAATCTTTGGAAATATATACATCTACATCGCCTGAAATCTTAGGTAATTTCAGAATCGCCGCATTTATTTCTATTTTTATTTCAGAAATATTTCCCGATATCTTGCTGATAATTTGAGAGGTAAGCCCTTCAGAGTCTTGTATCAATGCAGCTAAAAGGTGAATAGGCTCTAAAGCCTGATTCCCATAAGAGGAAGCAATTTCCTGAGCGGTCTTGATTGCTTCCTGAGATTTTAAAGTCATTTGCTTAAATTTCATTTTTCCATCCTTTGCAATCATTTACATTCAAATTTTAAGACTTACTCAATGACTTAATATTTTATTCTGCTACTATAATATCTATAGTGGAATTGTAAGGAACAGTCTCACCTGGAAGCGGGTATTGCCCAATCACAGCACCCGGAAGATAAGTGTCACTTTGTTTGTATTTAACTTCACCTAACACAAACCCATTAACCATTAGATGATCTTCTATATCTTCAAACGCCATACCTTCTAAGCGAGGCACAAGAATCTGATTCTCAGAGCCTTTACTTACTGTAAGTACAAATTCACTGCCAATAGGAATATATTTGCCTGGTTTGTGATTTTGTTTTATTATAGAGTCTTTTGGAATTTCTTCAGAGTTGCTAAATACAACTTGTTTAAGCTGAAAGCCTTTGTTTAATAAAACTACCTTAGCTTCTCTAACTGATTTACCTACAAGGTAAGGTACTTCTACTGTTTGTTTCCCTTTCGAAATAGTTAAATACACAGTTCTTCCTGATTTTACTTCAGAGTTAGGATTTGGCGATTGTCTTATTACTGTCTGCGGAGGAACCTTTGCATTAAACTGCTCTCCGGTGACTTCTACTAATAGATCCATTTGAAGTAGCTTGTCTTTTGCTTCGTCAATATTTGTACCAGCTAAATCAGGTATAAGCACTTTTTCCTTACTATGTATCATATCCGGTAGTATCCAGCTATCCAACGCCACATATGCGATATACACAATTAAAAAGAAGCCTATCAATACTTTAGCATAGTTTAGTAAGCCTATCATTTTGTTCTTTTTTCCTGTTGTGTTTTCTTCATTTATTTCAGGCTCAGTTACTTCAACGTGAGAATCTGCACTGTCATCTACTTCAGGTCTAACTTCATCTTTAGAAGTGTCTTGTTTTGCAGATTTCTTTTTATAATAATTCTTTAGATCATCTTTGTATCGTTCGTAATCACTTTTATAAGATGAATCTTTGTTTTGATCAAAATCTTTGTTTTCCATAATGCATATTCATATCTATTGGATAATACACTTTTGCAAGATAGTCAATGTACTATAAGTTTTCAAAATATTCAAAATGATATTGAAATTTGTTCGTTATTTTTGTCTTGATAAATTTTAGACAAATAGATTAGAGCAAAAAATGAATATCAATGCGAAAAGAGATCTAGATTCGGCACTTTCGAGTGCTTTAAAAACTATCTCTGATTATATAAATCAATACGAAACATTTTCTATTATTGTTCACCAAAATCCTGACGGAGATGCTATTGGTTCGGCACTGGCGATATCTCAGCTTATCAAAGGCTTAGGAAAGAAAATTGATATTTTGGTAGATAATGCAATCCCGGAGAATTTGAAATTTCTAAAAGGGTACGAAGATATCGTTATATATTCTGAAAATCCGAGGCCTGAGATTTTGGCTAATTCAGATGTAATCTTAGTTATGGATTTGAATGATTCTGCAAGAATGAAAAGTATCGAATCTGACTTTCTTAAAGCTAAAGGAAAAGTTCTGATGATAGATCACCACATTGACCCTAAAATTGATGCAATTGTAAAAGCAGTTGACACAGATGCAACTTCTACAGGTGAGCTAGTCTGGAAGCTTATTAGTAATAATTATGCTGATAGAATTACTAAGCAGATTGCAGAAAATTGTTATGTGGCTATCATGACAGATACAGGTAATTTTAGATATGATAGAACAGATAAAGAAATATTTGAAATTGCCGCAGATATTATTGCTTATGGTGCTGATCCTGTGAAGCTGTATAATAGTATATATAATACTCTTTCTATTAAAGCAACAAAGCTTCTAGGCAAGGCACTTTCCGGAATCGAGACATTCTATGATGATAAAATGTGTGTTATGTCTATCACAGAAGAAGATTACCGAAATTTTAACTGCTCTAATGATGATACTGAAGGTTTCGTTGATTACACTTTAATGCTTGATGGAGTAAAAGTTGGTATTCTTTTGAAAGAGGATGTTGAGCAAAACATGATCAAAATCTCGTTGAGATCAAAAGGTGAGTATCACGTTCGTGAGCTAGGTGTGCATTTTAATGGTGGTGGCCATAAACATGCATCCGGTGCCAGAGCTGAAAATGCTAAAATTGATGATGTTAAAACCGAATTAGTCAGATTAGCAGGCGAAATGATTTTTATATAAAAAAAAAGAAGACGAAGTTCCCTGATCAGGGTTGGAGTTGTGGAGTTGAGGAACTTCGTCTTTAAAAAGCTATAAGATTTTTGATAATGCTTTGTTCATTACTTCAAAACCGCTAGCAATTTCTTCTTTAGTAATATTTAAAGGAGGTCTGAATCTAACGGCATTTGAACCGCAAGGAAGAATAATAAGACCTTCTTCAAAACATTGATTTATAAATTTAGCTCTTAATTCCGGAGATTTCATATCAAAAGAAGCAAATAATCCTCGACCTCTTACATTACAGAAATGATCTAAATTTGCGTCAACAAAATTGTGCATTGTATCAGAGAGTATAACTCCCATATTTTTAGCATTATCTACAAGATTTTCTTCATCAATAATCTCCAGATATCGGGTTGCACGAACCATATCTACTAGATTACCGCCCCATGTGGAGTTTATTCTACTTGACACATGGAATACGTTGTCAGGTTCTTCATCGATTTTTGGACCAACAAGGATACCGCATACCTGCATTTTTTTACCGAAACTCATGATATCAGGTTCAACTTCCATTTGCTGGTGAGCCCACCATGTTCCAGTTAAACCCATACCTGTCTGCACTTCATCAAAGATCAATAATGCATCGTTTTCATGAGCAACTTCTTTAAGTTGTTTTAAAAACTCATTTCGGAAGTGATTATCACCACCTTCACCCTGAATTGGCTCAATAATAATCGCCGCTATTTCATTTGGAAAATCAGCAAAAGCCTTTTTGATTTGAGCTATTGATTTATTTTCTTCTTTGATGACATCAGCAAGTACTTCATCAGTCAATGGGAAACGCACTTTAGGATTTGTAACTCTTGGCCAATCGAATTTAGGGAAGAACTTAACTTTCTTCGGATCTGTATTGGTCAATGAAAGAGTATATCCTGAACGACCATGAAAAGCTTCTTTGAAGTGTAAAATTTTAAGATTTTCACCAACGTTTCTTCCTTTTCTGTCGTTTTGTCGGTATTTCCAGTCAAATGCAGTTTTTAAAGCATTTTCAACTGCTAATGCACCACCTGAAACATAAAATGAATATTTAAAATGACCGGGAACAGCTATTTCATGAAATGTTTTCACAAAAGTTGCCATAGCATCTGTATAAATATCAGAATTTGATGGTTTATTAGTAGCAGCTTTATTTAAATAAGTATCAAACCCATTATTCAGCATTTTAGGATGGTTCATCCCTATCGGCATAGAAGCAAAACAAGTAAAGAAATCTATAAAAGCTTTGCCTGTGCGTGCTTCTACAAAAGAAGCGCCTTTACTGTTCTCAAGGTCTAATACAAAATCGTATCCGTCTACGAGCATATAATTACTTAGTTCCTCTCTGACTTTTGCAGGAGGAATATAGAATCTAGGCGTATAAGTTCCCATAATAGTTACTCCCTATAACATAACTAATAGTAATATTTGAATGACAAATGATAAATATAAAGGTCAAATAAACAGTAATAAAACCCAAATAATACTGAATATTTGTATTAAATTACGAAAGTAATGAAGGATCTGGCGAGTCGCCGGTAATCATTCTGATGGTAAGGTAAATCAGTCTTTGGCTTATGCACGAGATGAAAGAACCGCCGCGAATCGTGCCGCAGCAGCTAAAAAGTAAACCGACTGTTAATGTAGTTGTTCTCATGGGTTATAACATAAGAAAAAAAATCTTAAATAAAAAGATTTAGTTAAAATATTTCTATTTAGTTGTGCTGAAACATAAATTTTAACACATTTTTAATTTTAAGAAATGAATTATTTGATTAAGTTGTAAACCGATATAAAAAAGTGGGCTTTTGCCTCAATGTTAATAAAAAATTGATATGTTTTGCACAAAAGCTTAAAATATCTATATTTTTTTTGTATATTATATATGTATGCAATAAATAATTGCAAATAAATACAATAAAACAGAGAATAATAAATACCATATTTCTATAATTCAGGAGTTAAGTACTAATGGCTAAAGCAATGTATTCTAATGCTGCAGAATCTACCAAAAAGAAGATTGGTTTACAGCATGGTTTTGTAATGGGGATTTTAGTTGCTGTGTTCTTCGCATTTATTTTCTTATCTGCAATCCCTTCAGGCCTTTCATCATTTATTCTTCCATTATTTAAGCCAGACGGCGAATTAATGCAAAAAATTGGTTTTGTTAAATTCGACGGTTTAGTTTGGGCTTCAACTACAAAAGATAAAGAAGCTAATCTTCTTGGGCAAGAATTAGAAGTAAAAAAAGATTATATCAATAAAGAATTTATCTTTGACTTCTCTCAAGGTGTTAGAACAGAAGAAGAAAGTGGCTACGTAAAAGGTAAATGGGAATTCTACATCAAAGCACCTGCTCTTGGTGAACACCCACTTTATTTGGAGCCTTGGATTGGTTTTACATTAGTAAGTATTGCATTTTCAGTTATATTTGCCGGCTTCATAACTATGTTAATGCCGACAAAAATCGGTTATATGGCTGCTCTGTTTGACAGACAGATTGATAATACTCAAATAAAAATTCGTCTTCAAACAGGATTTTCTGATGATGTAGTACATGTACTTACATTGCCGGATGACAAATTAGAAGACATGGACAGAAGAGAAGTTGAAAGAGCTCTTAGAAGAGTTTGGGAAAGAACTGTTTCTGATGCTGAAGTTTCTTCTCGTCAGGCAATTACTTTCGACGAGTTATTTGATGATGATACTGATATCGTTATGTTCCGTAACGAAGCCATCTACTCTCGTATCAAAGAATTCTTCTCTGACTTCGTTGTAAAAGAAATCGAAGATACTAAAAACGGTCTTCTTTGGAGACGTAATAGATTGAAATTTGGTAAAGGTCTTAGACTTTATATGTCTCACCACTTTACTGAAAAATATGCAAACAACGTTACTGGTATGGCATACGGTGGTGCTGCGGTTCTTATCGTTGCAATCGGTGTTCGTGGTTTGAAACTTATTCCAGCTGCTCGTCCTTCATGGATCTTATTGGCGATTGGTCTTGAATTTACCATGCTTGGTCTTATGGCATTTACTCTATTCTATACTGAAGAAGAAGAACGTATGGATAAAATGCTTAAGAAAATGGAAGATGCTAACCGTAGCCAGCTTGAAACACTTAAAGGTCAGCAAGAAGATATCCACCAGCTTTCTACAGCTTTGGTTGGTCAAACTTCTCAAATTATCAAAAACAGAGTTGAATCTGCTATCTCTGAATACATGACATCAGGAGATCATGTTCAGAAAATGGTTGCAGAAGAAATTGCACAAAAAATTATGTTGGGTGTAAGAAACACTTCTGAAAAAAAATAAGATAATTTAAAATCTTGTATGATGAGGCTGTTGAAATTAATTCAACAGCCTTTTTTTATACCTAATTTATTATATTGTATTATAAATATAGTTGTTATTTGTACAAGCATCATGGTAAAGTTTATGTACCGTTTAATAATATGGTCTACATTCCTATTAACTGCAACAGCTTCCATATTTGCAGAAAAACCAGTATTTGGAGACAGAGTTGATAAAGCGGCTGTTTCTTATAACAAATTAGATGAAATGTCTGGCATAGTAAAGTCACGACAATATCCTGATGTATTTTGGGTACATAATGATGATGGAGATATAAAGGAGATTTATGCCATTAATATTAATGGTGAGCTAATTGAAACGCTTGTATTAGATGTCAAAAAATCCAAAGATTGGGAAGATATTGCTATTGCAAAATCTCAGAAGGATGGAAAATATTATATTTATGTTGGAGATATTGGCGACAACGATGCTGAATATGATACCCGGAAAATATATAGAATAGAAGAACCTCAAGTTAATTCCGGTCAATCTCACAAAACTGAGAAGATAGATGAAGATGACATAGATATTATAGATTTTGAATATGAAAACGGTCCACGTGATTGCGAAACTCTTCTTGCAGATCCTTTGAATAATGATTTATATCTGGTGTCCAAAAGAGAAAGAAATGTTTCAGTCTATAAGTTAGAATATCCTCAAAGTTATAAGAAGATAAATGAAGCAAAAAAAGTTGCAACTCTGGAAGTTGGAGATAAAGGTTTAATGCTTGATCAAATCGTGGGTGGAGATATTTCTCCAAAAGGAGATGAGATATTGATAAAGTCTTATAGAGATGTATTTTACTATAAAAGAGAAGCAGGAGAATCAATATCAGAAGCTTTTTCCAAAACAGCAATATCTATTAATTATTTACTTGAACCTCAGGGAGAAGCTATATGTTGGGATAAGGATGCAGAAGGCTATTTTACGATCAGTGAAATGGGGCCATTTAAAGTTATTCCTCATTTGTATTATTACCCAAGACTTAGTACTTCTGTTGACGAAATATATAAACAAAGTCTTAACCTTCATGTATCTCAGGTGAAAAACGGTTACTATGCTGAGTATACGATGCCGGAAAATGGCTATGCTTCTATTTATATTATAGACTTAAATGGAAATGTAGTAAGAAATATTAAAGAAGAGTTTATTCTCTCAGGTGCTTATACAGAGCAGATAAATATTCAAAATTTGCCTAGCGGTTTTTATAACTATGTGATTGATTCACAACAGTATAAAGATTCTACAAAATTTCTGATTACAAAATAATATTATTAAAAAACCGATACCCTCAGCTATGTAAGAGTATCGGTTTTTTTATCATTCATTATTTTTTGTAAGGCTTTCTATTTTTGCAAAACTATTTTGTCGTATACTGTTCTATTGTTATTACGGACGCTGATAAAATAAGTTCCACTTTCAAAATTACTTAAGTCAAAATTACTATTTGTACCTTTGTGAGTAAGAAGTTTATTGCCATAAATATCATATACCTCGACAACTGATTCTTCGTTTAATTCTGCAGACAAATTAAATGTTCCATTTGTCGGATTAGGGTAACAAAAATTTTCTTGTTCATTATTAGTTTCCTCTACAGTTGTAGATTGAATTGGAAGCCCGTCAGTATAAATTTCTTCGTATAAAGCTTTCCATTTATCATTAATTTCTGCTAGTTCCGATTCATCTCCACTAGCTTTTACTGTAGAGCCATTTAAAGTAGCATTTCCAAAAATTTGAGCAACACCAAAAGTAACACTTTGTCCCGGAGCCAAGTTGAAAGTTTCAGATGCCAAAAGAAGTCTTTGGTCATCGCCTTCTGCTGGAGTTATAGATTTTTTAGAAGTCATTTCTTCATAAGAAATATAGTTGTCAATTTGATTACTTTTATCAAAGTTGATAGCAGTAGCAATTTTAATTCCGTTATAGTAGTTTTTGTAGTTGTTATTTGCAATTGGGTATTTATTTGCATCTAGTTCAGGGCTGATCATAAGTGAGATAGCCATATATCCATCAGGTCCTGCAGGATTATCTGTCCAGCAGTAATAGATATCTTTTGAGCTGTGTTTTTTGACCCTGTCTTGTGGCTCATTATTAAATTTTTTGATGTCGAAGTCAAATAATTTAGCAAAACTAGCATCTTCCCAAGTTTTATCACTCATATTTGTAATAGTATAAATAACTAAAACAACATCATTTAGCGGATCTGAGTCCCAAAAAATAGTTTTTTCTTCAACTTGTAAATTCAAATACGGGATGTCATTTTGTTGTTCTTTGATATGGTACTTAATGTCTGTGTCTTTGTAAATACTAACCATTGTTTCATCGCCTAAGAATCTAGGACCTTGTGCATAATACTGCTTGTTCCTTTTTGTATCATCTGTAACATATTTACCAAAAGTAGTATTATCTGTGTTCCAAAGAGGCCAGTTTGGAGCATTTGGATCTTTTGCTATTCCCTTATTATTATAATCACTAGAAATATAAAGTGGATATTTTTCTTTAACATTGTCAGCTATTGAAACATTTTTGTCAATTTCATTAGAACCTGGAACGAAAGAAATCTGAGCGGTTTTTGTTGAAATTCCAATCGTTTTACTTTTAGAATCTGTGTTATCATTCTGAGATGTTTTAGCTCCAATTAATAAACCTGCACTAAATTGATAATAGTCTGGTGAGTTTCTAGGCCAGGTAATGCCTGAGATTCTTTGTTTTACATCGTAACCGTTTAAACCATAGTTTGAGTTAACATAGATAATATTTGAGCAAGTATTAACTTTAAGATCAAAAGCACATAAAGTGGTCACTGCAATAAAAGCAGTCAAAATAATAAGAGAAAACTTATTCATAACATGCCTCGTGAATGAAGTAATTAATGATTTCTATGTAAACACATGAGGTTTATAAATGGTTACAAAATAATATTAAAAAAGTAAATATAAATTTAATGATATCCTTAAAAGGTCTATAAAAAAAAAGACCAATACCCTCATGGTGTTGAGTATTGGTCTTTTTGTGCTGGTTTAAGGAGGCGAACTAATTTATTTTTTAATTAAAGAACCATCCCATAACAAAAATCGCTCTGGATTGTGTAACATCATTTCGCAATCACCATTTCCAAATCCATTACCTCTGTCAAATCTTCGTCCATTATTACCTCTTCCGTAACCGTGTCCTTGGCCGTGACCTCTGCCACCACGTCTACCATTTTTACGGAATTCTTGTCTTGTTCCTTTTCTGAAGTCTGAGCGTAGTTCCTGTCTTTTTTCTCTAATGTTTTTAAATTCAACTTCAAATTCTTCATAGAGTAAAGAAAGTGATTTTTCGTATTTCTCAGCAAGTGGTTCAAGTTTGTCAAAAAGTTTGTTCATTTCAGCTCTGTGAGCTTCTGCTTTAGCTCTGTGTTCTTTGCGTTCATTGCAGAAACAACTATCCGGGTTGCTAGCTACCATTTCCCTGAATTTGTCACGTTCAGCTCTATGTTCTTCTCTTAGTTTAGCAGCTTGGCTTCTTAAGTCATTTAGAGTTTCTAAATCTTCTGCCGACATAGATTTGTCTAGTTTAGCTTTCATTTTTTTCAATATCGGAACAACTTCTTCATTATGGAATTGTGTCATTTTTTCTCTTCGTTCTGTTCTGAATTGTTGTCTTTGTTCACGAATGCTTAAATCTTCATCTTGTGCTTGAATAGCTACTAATCCTGAGATAAGGATTGCTGATATTAGTGCTAGTGTTTTTAATGATTTCAACATAGCTTTTCTCCTAAGTATGATATTGAGTAGTTTATCTTGTTTCTACAGCTTAGATATTACGAGATGGAGAAAGGTTTAACAGAAAAATGAGCCATGTTACTTTTTGTCCAAAAAAAAAGCAACCATCCTAAAATAGAATAGCTGCTTTTAGAGAATTATACGATAAAAGCTTTATTTATTCAGCTGTAATTCCTTGGAATTTTTTTTGCTTGGATCAATCATGTCTTTATAATACTGCTGCTCATTAATAAGATCATCAGTCATAATATAAGCATCCAATATTCTATCTAGTTTATAACCTGACTTGTTATAATTAATCTGGCTTAGGCACAAATTCCATCCCTCTAGCCATAGTTCAAGATCATCTCTTTGTCTGTTTGTACCGTCAAACCTGACAAGTAAATCAATATCGGAATTAGGTCCTGCTGTCTCATTAAACACTGTACCGAACAAGTACATACCTTTAACACCGAATCGTTTAGGATCCATACTCTCAGCAAGAGCTTCCACCATTCTTAATCTCCACTGAAGTGGCTCTTTTACTTCGTCAGAACCAATGGAGTCAACATCCTCGCCATCATATGCAATTGGAGATTTAGGATCAGCTAGCATCGCAAGAGCTCTTTCTTCATCAGCATTCATAAAGATTCTTAGGATCATTCCATTGGTAGCTTCTCTTACATTGATAACTCTAAGAGAGTCTGCGATATGTTCGTATTCTGGTAGGAATCTTGTTAAAGTGTTTTCGGCATTTAATAGGAATTCTTCATTAAAGAACACATCATCATCATCAGGATAAAGAGGTAAGTATCTGATTGCAGCTTCTACCAAATCCTGGAAGAAGTGAGTACCAAATGATAAATCGGGTACATAATTACCTTTTTTACGAGCCATTTCAATAAGTACTGCTGTGTTATTGATATCAGAGTAACCAACTGATACACCTAAGCGGATATCGTCTCGGGTTCCCCATCTTCCTGGTCCCATAAGAATAAATGTTTTTTTAGGTAGTAACTTATTTAATTTCCCTACTGCTTTACCAACATCTTTTAATTCACTTAATTCTGAATATTTGCTGTAAGCATCAGGATCTACATAAACAATATATGCTATATCCGGCACTTTACCATTTGATACATATTTATTTGCTGAAAATATTTTGCGGCTGTTTGGAACGTTATTAGGTATTCTGGCAGCTTTAGCCTCATAAGAAGATGACTGAGGTCTGGCTTGAAGCAAATATAAATTATGACCGTCACAGGCAAATTCTATATCTACCGGTGTTTTCATTTTTTTATGTAAAATCTGGAGAATGGAATATAAAGTTTTGATGTAATCGGTGTTTGAAATAAGGTTTTCAAATGTAACTACGACATCATCTTTTTTAGTATTGATACCAAGTCCTATTGGAGTTTTGATATGTTCAGGTTCATGAATGGAGAATACCTGATTGAGCATCGGATACTTATTACCAACCTGTTTTACTATCCAATCAACAGAGACTGTTTCAAAAGTATTAGTAGAAAGATTCATTACATCCATAGATTTAGGGGAGTAGCCTAATACATCTTGAGTAGTCTGGTGTAGCCTAAGATTAGGCTGTCCCGGAGCAACTAAAACCGGGTGATCGTCCGGAATCCTATCCACCGCTCTTGTACCTAAACCGGGTACAACTCTAATAAGACCGTCTTCACGTTTAATACGAGGCGACCAGCGGAATTCGTTGTTGCTGAATGCAACACCTGCAAAAGCAGGGAAGAAGTACTTGCCAAATTTCTGACCTACAACTTCCTGGATCATAATACCCATTTCTTCATTGAAGTCCAGCAAGCCACGTTCAGCTCTGTAGCCAATAGGATCCGGACTGAAAATAGAAGCATAAACTTCGGCAATTGCATCCATAAGTGCATCCATTTTTTCTTTCTTACTGCCCTGATTTGCCAGGAATAATGATTTATACTTTCCGGCAAAAGCAGTACCCATTCTATCTTCTAAAAGACTTGATGATCTCACGATAATAGGATTATCTCCAAAATCATCTAAAGCTCTGGAAAGTCCGTTGCTTATGACAGAAGGGAATTGAGAATTTTTAAAAGCTTGAATTATATGAGGGTATTCATGTCTTATCTGATCGCTGTCTCGATACTTTTGTTCAATTACATCTTCAAAATTATTATAATAGATAAAACTCATGAAAGCATCTGAAGTAAGATACCACGTTTTAGGAGTTTTCAGGTGTTCGTAAAACTTTTTAAATTCATCAGAAGATTCAAGTATTCTGGTCGCCAGAAATAGACCTGCTGCTTTACCACCAATTTTTCCATAAGAATCATTAGGGTAAACCATATTATTTAACAAATTGTTGAAATCTTCTATTGAGCCATAGTTTTTGGCAATATTAATAAATTCAAGTTGATCTGATAAAAATCTCCTAATCAGAGAAACTCTAATACCTTTTGTAATGGAAGATTCTTTTTCTTCAGATTTAGGAATTACGTGATTATATCTCCTAATTGCATCAGCAATATCATTATGAGTAGTAGAAAGAGATGCAAGTGCTTTCACAAGGAAGTGAGATTTTTCTTCGTTCATCCATTTTTGGATTAAAGCTAAAATCTCATTTTCATGCATATTCTTTTCTGCTATCTTGAAAATTTTCCTTCCTAGAATGTAAGAATTTTCTAACACCTGTTTTTTAGATGGACGGTTAACTTCAGTAGAGTTTTGTTCGTCTTCATCAAGTGTTCCAAGTTTTTTAAACAGATCATGCGTTTCAGGAATACCTTTGAAGTAAAGGTGGTTGATCATCTTACGCGCTATGATAGAAAACAAGTTCTGGTCAGTTTTTTTAAGCATATCTAAGATAACCAGCCATTCTGCTTTTGGCTTAGCCATTCCCTGCTGCTGAGCCTGTAGCTCACTAAAAACAACTTTTAGCCTATTATAGAGTATATAATGACCTAATCTATCTGCGATTGTATCAATTAGTTTTTTCTCTTCCTTCATAAAAGGACCTTCGTCAGCTTCAGGAAGTTCAACCAAATAATACAGTTCTACAGTTCCTACAATTTCATCCTGAATAATAATATCTGATTTGAGCATCCATGGAGATTCTTTAAAATCTTCATTTTTATATTCAATATTATTTATAATAATTCTTACTTCAGCATAATAAGGATATTTACAACCTTGGGGTATAGCTTTAATAACATGAGGGAAAACAGAATTATCTTCTTCATTGTAGTGCGAGTTCAAAATTTCTTCTATTTTATAGAGGCAGTTGAGCTCTTTGGCACGCTCTTCTAACGCCCTGACAAATAAATCCATTTAGATACCTTGTTTAAAATTAAAAACAACAATCAATAATATAAATAACAAAAAGAAATATTAAAAGCAAGTATATATATGCCGATGTTGATAATCATAAGAGTAGCGAAAAAAACAAATGATTACAATTCTCAAAAATTAGCAAAATATTCTTTGTATTTCTTATTCTTTTTGTAAATTGTAGTCGTTCAACAGAAGAAAATATTTACTGAATCTTCTGTTACATCAATAAAACAACTATAATTTTGTATCCTTAATATTAACCGAGGAAGATATGGCTGGAGGTTCTTTCAATCCATTCCAAATGGCTCAGCAACAATTTGACGCTGTAGCAGAACAATTAGGTTTAGATCAAGCAACTCGCGACTTTTTGCGTAACCCGGATAGAGAATATCATTTCAATATCCCTGTTCGTATGGATGATGGTAGCTACAAAGTGTTCCGTGGCTTCCGTAGCCAACACAGTGATGCTCGCGGTCCTGCAAAAGGCGGTATCCGTTTCCACCCACAAGAAACAGTTGACACAGTTCGCGCTTTGTCTATGTGGATGACTTGGAAAACTGCAGTTGTTGACATTCCACTAGGTGGTGGTAAAGGTGGCGTTATTTGTGATCCTCACCACTTGTCATTAAGAGAACAAGAAGCTATTTGCCGCGGTTGGGTTCGTCAGGTTGCTAAAAACGTTGGTCCTATCCAAGACGTTCCGGCTCCAGATGTAATGACTAATGGTCAGCACATGCTTTGGATGCTTGATGAATACGAAAAAATCACTGGTCAAAAACAACCTGGTTTTATCACTGGTAAACCATTAGGCATGGGCGGCTCTTTAGGTCGTACAGAAGCTACTGGTTATGGTGCAGTTTATACATTAAGAGAAGCTTTGATTGAAAAAGGCGTAGACATTAAAAACACTACTGCTTCTTTCCAAGGTTTTGGTAACGTTTCTCAATATGCAATCAGATTATACCAAGAATTAGGTGGTAAAGCAATTTGCGTATCTAGCTGGAACAACCAAGATCAAAAAGCTTATTCTTTCATCAACCACAATGGTATCGATGTAGACAAATTGTTAGAAATCACTAACAAATTTGGTGAAATCGACACTGATAAAGTTAAAGATCTTGGCTACACTGTTACTGAAGGTGGCGCATGGATCGAACAAGAAGTTGATATCTTAGTTCCTGCAGCTTTGGAAAACCAAGTTAATGCTGAAACTATCAAAAAAATCAATGACAAAGTTAAATTTATCCTTGAAGGTGCTAACGGCCCTACTACTCCTGAAGCTGATGAAGTTATCAAAGCTAAAGGTATCTGGATGATCCCTGACTTCTTGGCTAATGCTGGTGGTGTAACTTGCTCTTACTTCGAACAAGTACAATGTAACATGAACTACTTCTGGACTAAAGAAGAAGTTCTTGAAAAATTAGACAAAAAAATGACTGACGCATATCATGCAGTTTCTGATTTAGCACAATCAAGAAACGTTTACATGAGAGATGCTGCTTACATGATCTCTGTTTCTAGAGTTGCTGAAGCTTGCAAAATGCGTGGTTGGGTATAATCTGTAATTAGATAATACTAAAATCATATAAAAAAGGCCGATCTTAATGATCGGCTTTTTTTATATTGGGTAATATGTCATCGTTGTATGATTTAAGTGCAACTAGTGGATCATCAAAATATTCTCTCAGTTCCTTTTCAGTATAGATTCTCAAACCAGGGAAGAGCCCCCATGGTAGCCAAATGGTCTCTGAAATATATAGTTGATTACTTAATTTGAAGAAAACTTTATTGTCAAAAGTATCCGGATCATTGTCATAGTATACCAAAATAATATCTTCTATTGTTTTGCCGATAATATAATCTTCTACTTCACTATTATATCTCTGTCCATTTAGATATTTAGCTTCAAAATATTGACTTGCTGCTTCATTATAATGCAAAGAATCTGAATTATGAGGGATGTCAATAAAGATATTCTCTGATAATTTTAAATAATTCCATTCGGTGTAAATTTGATATTCGTCATCAGATTCAGGAATATATCGAATATCTAAAATTTTTTTACCTATTATCTTTGTCATGTTAAACCTATGTTGGAATTTCCCTATAATTTACGGACTTCAGCTAATACACATGTATTCTACAAAATGTAAGATCAAAAAATTTAATCTTTCTTCTTTTTTTTCTTCAGTTTTTTGCACTTGCTATTACACTTTCCTTCACACAAAGTACCCTTGCATTTAAGCTTATCCAAATTTTTACTCTTTTTTCCCATTTTTCTTTCTTAGTTTTAGTGAAACTAAGAAAAAGACGTTTTAAAGGTTTGGAATATTGATTTTATGAGAAAAGAGAATAAAGCGATAGTATTTGGTTTGGGAGCTGTACTTGCCTGGTCTACAGTAGCGACAGCTTTCAAATTAGCGTTGGAGTATGCTAATCCATTGAATCTAGTATTTTATTCAGCACTTTTTTCTACAATTATATTATTTCTTGCAAATTTCAACAGAATCAAAAGTTATAATATTTCAGATATAAAATCAAATCTAAAAAAATCTCTCTTACCAGGATTTATAAATCCATTTGTATATTATATTGTGCTGTTCTCTTCATACGATATGCTTCCTGCATCCCATGCACAGATAATCAACTATTCCTGGGGGATCATTCTAGCGATTCTTTCAGCAGTTGTTTTGAAAAAGCATCTAAAAGCTAAATCTATAATTGGGATAATAGTCAGTTTTGCAGGCACTGGTATTGTTATAGCAGGAGCAAGCTCATCTAATAAAGAAATCCATCTATTAGGATATATCTTGGCATTTTTCAGCGCATTTTTGTGGGCAGTTTACTGGATTTTAAATATAAAAGATTCGCGAAATGCAAACGAAAAATTATTTTGGAATTTTTTTATTTCTTTGATTTTGATTTTATGTTATTCTGCGATAGACGCTGATATTCTAACTTTTCAAAAAGAAGTGATAATATATTCAGCTTATATTGGAACATTCGAAATGGGCTTAACTTTTATTTTATGGGGAAAAGCCTTATATTACTCAGATAATACTGCCAAAATAAGTAATCTAATTTATTTGTCCCCGTTTCTGTCACTTATTCTCATAAATGCAGTGTTAAAAGAGGCGATTGAAATGTCTGCAGTTCTGGGGTTAATGCTTATTGTTATAGGCTTAATTATCAATTTTTCTCAAAAAGAATAGGAGAGATGCTATGAGTGCAAAACAAGGGGATACTGTAAAAGTACATTATACGGGTAAACTTGCTACAGGTGAAGTATTTGATTCTTCAGAAGGTAGAGATCCTATCCAATTTGCTTTGGGTGGTGGTCAGGTAATTCCCGGCTTTGAAAAAGGCATCGAAGGTATGGAAATTGGCGATAAAAAGACTGTAGAAATTCCGGTTGATGAAGCCTATGGCCCTTATAGAGACGAATTAATTTTCCCTATCGGAAAAGATAAAATTCCTGCTGAAATAAATCCTGAAGTTGGTATGCAACTTACAATGAATAATCCTCAAGGTCAGGTATTCCCGGTTATAGTAAAAGAAATTACTGATGATACTATTATGCTTGATGCTAACCACAGTTTAGCTGGCAAAGATCTTATTTTTGATTTGGAACTAGTAGAAATAGTATAAATTTAGTTATACATGTTAAAAAAAGGTTTTCCTTAAAATAAAGGGAAACCTTTTTTTATTCTATAATTTGCAACTCAACTTAGCAATATTTCGTTTATTTTTGTAACTTGTTTATAGTAAGTATATTGAGTGAAATGATGTTGATTCCTGAAAAGAAAAAAAATTATATCAATTTTGTGCTTTTTGTTTTCATTATCTGTCTATCTTATGACGGTCTCTTTGCTAAACAGGATAGGAAGCCTATTGAGGTTATCTATGCTGATCAAATGAATAACAAAAATATGAGTACCAGGCCTACAAGAATTCTGGAAGGAAATGTTCATCTTGTACATGGAAAAACAAATGTGTATTGTGATAAAGGTATTTTCTTTTTGAATGAGAACAGAGCTGATTTAACAGGGAATGTTCGCATTTTGGAAGATGATATGACTCTGGAAGCACCAACTGTAAACTATAATGGCAATACTCGAATCGCCAACGCTTATGGTGGAGTAAAAGTAAGTGATAATGCGACAGTCTTGACTGCTAGCAGTGGTACTTATGATTTAGATGAGAATGTAGCAAATTTCAACAGGAATTGTGTTGTTGTTGATGATTCTGCTACAATAGTTTGTGACAGGATAGTCCATAGAAGAAAGGAAGGATTTAGCCAGGCAATAGGCAATGCATTTGTAAAAGGAACTTATTCAAATGTGTTAATTGCAGGAGATACTTTATCAAATGACAAAAAGCAAAGTTATTCGATTGCCAAAGGGAATCCTGTTTTAATTCAGATAGATTCTACTGAAAATGCAGGAATTATTAAATACGATACTTTGACAATTGAATCTAAGTTGATGGAAGCTTATAGAGATAAAGGCAATGAGAAATATATTTTTACAGATAGTGTGTCAATAGTAAGGCAGAATGTAAAAGCGAAAGCAGGCTATTCAACTTTCTGGAAAGATCTTGAAATAATACAATTATATAAAGAGCCTATTGTATGGCATGATTCGACTCAGTTGCATGCTGATTCTATAACTATTTTTATGAAAGATAATAAGTTGCAAAAACTGATTGCGAAAAGCAATTCTATAGCCTGTATGAAAGATAATCCTGAATATAATCCAGATTATATAAATCAAATTTCAGGTTATAAAATAGATATTTTGATAGAGAATGATGAGATAGCAGAGCTTAACGGTTATGATGATGCAAAGAGTCTTTATTTTATGGTTTCTGAGGATGGAGGCGAAGGTACTTCAATATCTACTGCCGACACAATAAATATCAAATTCAAAGATAATGAACCTGAAAATATTATTTGGCTAGGTGAAGTAAATGGTGATGTTGTACCTGATCCTATTGTATATTCCGACCCAAAACAATATTATTTACCTGCTTTTAAATGGGATGCAGTAACTCCTAAGAAAAGAGAGATGCAGTTGCCTGCAATTTTTAAAAAAGAATAGGAATGTTTATGAGGTTTGCTACCCTATTATTTACATTAACGTTACTTATGCTACTTCCTTTGAAGAGCCAGAATAGTGATGAGTCTGCCTTCGCAGGTACTCACTTTATAGTTGGTTTCATGCAAAATGAAGTAACATCAATAACTGGTGGCAGAACCCATAAAATTATACTGAATGCTCAAGATACATCCTCAGTAGAAATTTATTATAAAGGCATTCTCCAAAACACATTTATTGCTATTCCTGATACCGCCTACGAATTTGTACTTGATCCAACGTTTATGTTTGAAGAATCAGAAGAAATAGGTGAAGAGCTGCTTGAGTTTCAATCAGATAAACCTATTCTATGCTATGTATTTTCTTCTCAATCGACATCATCTGATTCTTACATAGCGCATCCAGTCTCCGCCTGGGGAAAAGAATATGTTATAACAACTCTGGGAATAGATCATTATTACCCTGACAATACAAT
This sequence comes from Kapaibacterium sp. (SeqCode), assembly GCA_965140345.1. GTDB lineage: Bacteria > Bacteroidota > Ignavibacteria > Kapaibacteriales > UBA2268 > JBFHIJ01. The sequence goes on along the minus strand of OZ223200.1, from coordinate 30,972 downwards.
ACCTGATTCTTTAACAAGAGCTTATAGAAATGCTAAACGCCCAGGAGAGTTTCTAATTATTGCCTCAGAGGATTCAACTAATGTTTATATAGATCCATCAGCATCAACCGAAAAAAACTGGTCAGGCAGTGATTCCCAAATCTTGCTTGATAAAGGAGAAGCCTATTTAGTAAAAGCTTATCCAAGATATTTCGGAGATAATGATTTAACCGGTAGTTATATCAAAAGCGATAAGCCGGTTGGAGTTCTTACAGGTCATGTAAGAACAGCAATCCCTCAAAGATTAATGCGAGACAGAGATACTAAAGATCATTTAGTTGAGATGATTTATTCAATAGATAGATGGTCAAAAAAATATATCTCTGTTCCATTTGAGATTGATACTGTCCACACAGGAGATATGTTTAAAATAACATCAGCTTATGATTCCACAATCGTCAATATGGATTGGGGAGATAAGCAAATTCAGTTTACATTAAATGGAATTGGTGATTTTAAAACTATTGATAGTGTAGACAGACCAATAGTCTGGACTTCTAATAAACCAGTTCAGATTGCGCAGTTTATGAGTCATTCACTGGATTTCAATAATTATAGTGATATATTTGATCCATCAATGCTGATTCTGCCTCCTCAAGATAAAATGGTCAAAAAATTATTCTATTCAGTACCTGAATACATTTCTGAATATTATAGATATAATAAAGAGATACAGTTTGTTGCTCATAAAATTGGACTTTTAATGACGCAAACAGCTATTTCCGATCTTACTATAAATGGTAATTTAGTAAATGAGATAGATTCAATAAATATAGTTAATATCGAAGGTACAAACCTATATTATACAAACTTATCTATACAGATAGGTAGCAATAAACTTGAAACTAAGAACGGATATTTTGCTGCGTGGACTTATGGGCATGGCCATGCAGATTCTTATGCAATGACTTTAGGAAGCTCTCTGAGCAGTTTTGTAAGTAACGATTCTTTATCACCAGAAATTGCTATAAGCGAATCCTGTGGAAATATAGAAGGTAGAATTACAGATCAAATAAGCAGTAGTGGAGGGGGATTGGGTACCGTTTTCCCTATACAAAGTGATACTGATAATTATATCTTTGAAATAACCAATCAAACTGATGGACTTATAGAATTCTCAGCTGAACCAGACAATAAATTGGAAGATGCCAGACTAACAATTGACTATCGAGATTTAGCTGGAAATGGCGGTGTTTTTAGATATCAATACAAAGGGTTAAAAATAGATTTTCGTGGTGACATGGGAATCCCTAATACAGAAATCGGTGAGAGTAGTTTTGCTTACTATTCTATCAAAAACAATTCTGATACCATTAGGACTATTTATTCTTTGAATTTTTTCAAGGATGATAGATTGTCTTATAAGTTAGATAACGGACAAAGTCTACCTTATGAAATGCAGCCTGGCGAAGAAGTCCTTATAAAAATAATATTTTCTCCTGTGAATAGTGCAAGTCCGTTAGATGACTCCATATATGTAAGAATAGATTGTAATTACATTAGTAGATCTAAAGTAACTTCAAGTGTTCTTCTACCTGATATTACTCCAATAGATGTTGATTTTGGAAAAGTTCTTATTTTTAAAAGTAAAAGTCAATCACTTCAAATTGTAAATAATGGTGCTACAGATGTTGTATTAGAGAATCTAGATTATATTGATTATATACCTGAATTTCAAGTAGATACAACAGATGTATTTCCATATAATCTTTTAATTGGCGACACATTAAGACTTAAAGTCACCTTTTCTCCTACACAGAAGAAAGTTTATACTGCTAATTTGTATTTTAATAATAATAAAAAAATCAGTAACAGTGTTTCTTTAACCGGTATAGGAGCTTCACCAGTTCTGACGTCCTTGGTAGTTGACTGGGGGCTTAGGAGAGTAGGAACTACAAATGATACAGTAGTTTATATAAACAATACAGGAGATTGGCAGGCAAAAGTTAGTTATTCAGATACAGAGATAAGCACTAATAATGATGACAATCTTGTGCTTTTAGAAGGTCTAGATGAAGTTATATCTGAAGATGACAGTATCGCACTTAATTTGAAGTACAGACCGATCGAAGATGAGTTGTATAGAATAATTACTTCAAATGAGATATCTGAATTAGAAGATAGTTTATTCCAGATAGAGTTAAGAGGTGAGCCATCACTGCCAGAAATAGTCATATATGAGATTAATCTTGGTAACGTTTACGTTGATGAGTCTAAAAATGGTACTTATGATGCATTTTTAGTTGAAGGTAATGAGCAATTGCATATTAGATCTATAAAGCCTGTGAGTCCTATAAACGATGAATTTAATTTAGATATTCAGACTAAGGAAGCACAGTATTATTTACCGGGAACTACAATAACAACTAATGTATCATTTACTGCAACTGAACTAGGCAGACGGGAGCAATTTTTCTTAATAGAAAATGATGCTCTTCCAAACTATCAGTACAAAACGGATACTCTAAAAGTATATGCTAATGTTATTCCTAGGGATACAATTTTAGCTGATATGCGGATTATAAACGAAAGTGAAAATATTTGCAGAACTCAAGATATAACAGTTCAAGTATCTAACCATGGCAATATAGATTTTAATATCACAAATATAAATTATAATTTCAAGGAATTACCTTATTCCTACAAACCGGATTCTTTTGAATTACCTATCTCAGTTACTAAAGGTAAGAGTTATAATTTTAATATCAGTAACATCCATAAATATTATGATGAAAACACGCTTGCAGTAGAGATTACAATCAATGATACTATAAAAATTGAGAAAAGTGTTGATCTCCACTATTCCAAATTAGAAGCTGAAATAGTTGAAACTAACTCCATTGAGACGGAGATAGGTTCGATGGATACAATTCTCATTAAAGGGACATTACCAAAGACTGATATAGACATAATAGGAATGGAAATAGAAATAGAATATGATGAGGAGCTATTGCAATTTGAAAATAAGGAAGTAGAATTAATAATAAGACGTGATGATAGTATCGACACTTTAAAATCTAAAATAATCATGTTACAAAATCAAATAATTTTTACAGAGCCTTTAGAGATTATTTCAGATGATAAAAATGCAGAATGGTCGATTGAATTGCCATTTAAAGTGTTATATAAAAATCAAAAAACTAGTGTAGTAAACTTCACAGCAAATTTTAGCGCATGTTATTTAGATATTGTGGAAAAAATTGATGTAAAAGTACTGCCTATTTGCATTTTTGACTTGCTTCCTATAAAAATAAATGATAAATTACCATCTGTTAGTATAAATTCACGAATAGTACGTAGTGAAATTGACTTAGAGGTATTTATACCTTCACAGGACTATGTATTTATTGAAGTTTATGATGTTACTGGTTCGCTAGTATTACCTAGATTAGATAATTTACTGGAAAACGGTTTACATCAAATGAAACTAGATATTGAAGAGTTACCAATTGGAAGCTATTTGCTTCATGTTCAATATCAATCTTATAGCAAAAAAATACTATTTATTAAATCAATATAGTGGGTGTAGATTATGAAGAAAGGGCTACTACTAAAAGCGATATTTACCGCATTTTTATTGACAACTGTGTCTGTTTTCGCACAAAGGGGTGATTTGGATCGAGATCATAATCCTTTGAATCGAAAGCCTGAACCAACAAAACTATATGTTGGTCCTGTGCTTGGATTTAACAGTGTAAGTCATAATCTTGAGTATCAGTCTTTTTCTGTTAATGAAACAGATAAGCAATACTGTCCTAAATTTAATTCAGGCTCAGCTACAGGCTATTTCTTTGGTATTTCGATGGAATACTTACTTGGTGACGTGAGAAACTCAACTTCATCTATTATAGGTAGAGTTTTGTATAATGTAATGCCTGGTAATATGACAGTTTCTAATTCAATTTTACCTGTTAGAGATAAGATCACAGGTAAAGTTGTAGATTATCAAACTGAAAATGAACTTTCTGCAGATTATTCTGCGATTACAGGTGAAATCATGTATAAATTTAACTTTGATTTCTTGACTGGATTTGGTCTTGCAGTTGGTCCAAGTTTTGACTTTGCAATGGCTAGTACAAGAGAACAAAAGCTAAATATTTTAAAACCTGATAACGTACAGTTCGTTGAAGCAGATTTAGCAGCTTCAGGTTATAGTGTTGTTCGTTATGAAAATGACCATAGAACTATAGTAGTTTATGATGATGATATCCCCGGTGGTTCTTCGTTTAGATTAGGTCTAAAGTTCGGTGCTCAGTATGAGTATAGTATGCAGGGACTTTACGTTGTTCCAGGTATCTTCTATAATTACGGAATCACTAAACTTTCCAGCGATACTGACTGGAGAGTTCATACGCTTCAATTACAGTTAGATGTTAGATTCGTCTTATAAAACTTATAGATATTATTTACAGCGCTGACTTTTGTTTTAAGAGTCAGTGCTTTTTTTTATCAAAAAATTAGAAATGATAGTATGAAACAGCTTTGGTCGCCCTGGCGCTCGAAATATATTGATACTTTTAAAGAAGAGAAAGATCCTCTAGAGAAGGAATGCTTCCTTTGTATTGCATCAAAATATCCGGATGGTAGCTTCGATAAAGAGTCACTTATTTTGTCAAGAAATAAATATTCTTATGTTATTATGAATCGTTATCCCTATAACAACGGTCATCTTCTTGTTGCTCCGTATAGACATATTCATGATTTTAATGATATTACAGATGATGAGCTTATAGAAATAAATTTAACTATTAAAAAGCTTACGAAGGTTCTTGAAAAGATTTATAGTCCTGATGGCTTTAATATTGGTGCGAATATTGGAAGGGCTGCAGGTGCAGGCTTCCCGGGACATATACATTTTCATGTTTTGCCTCGTTGGAATGGTGATACTAGCTTTACTGCTACTCTAGCAGATATAAAAGTAGTTTCTGAATCTATAGAAGATTCTTATACTAAAATTAAGGAAGAATTGACAAAATTATGATAAGTCCAAAAAAATCATTGGGACAAAACTTTCTACAGGATAAAAAGAAATTAGAGAGAATTGTAGAAACTATAAATCCTCAAGCGGGTGAGTTTATAGTTGAGATTGGCCCGGGTCCTGGAGCCTTGACTGATTATTTAATTAAATCAGGTGCTAATACAATAGGGATAGATGTTGATCCCAGAGTTGTGAATCTGTTGCAAGAAAAATATCCTAAGGAACAATTCCCAAACTTTGAAGTGATATTAAAAGATTTTCTTACTGTAAATTTACAAGAATTTGTAAAGTCTATTTCTTCAGAAAGAATCAAAATAGTAGGCAATATACCTTATAATATTTCCAGTCAGATATTTTTTAAAATATTTGAAAATTATGAGCTGTTTTCAAAAAGCGTTTTAACGGTTCAGAAAGAGGTTGCACAGCGAGTTGTTGCTAAAGAGGGTAACAAGACCTATGGTATATTATCTATTGCAGCCGGGCTTGTTTCTGAGCCTAAAATAGCACTAGATATTCCTCCAGGGTGTTTTTTCCCGAAACCTAAAGTGACTTCGTCCGTTATAGAATTATTATTAAGAGATGAGTCTTTATGTTCAGATTTTAAAGAGATAATGAAACTGGTTCGTGCTGCTTTTAACCAAAGAAGAAAAAAACTTTCTAATTCTATAGCTGGTTATGTTCAGCAAAATAAAATCAATTTGGAAGGAAAAAATCAATTATCTCGATTTTTTGATAAAAGACCAGAAGCGCTTAGTGTAACTGAATTTATTGAGTTATATGATATTTTGAAAGGATAATTATATAGATGGGTAAGACTAAAGAGCCGATTACAAAATTCAAGTTAAAAGAATATTTTTCTATGCCGGAAATATATACAGTTGGTATGTTATTATTTTATTCCATTTTTAGTTTATTCTTTTGGAACAGTATACCGGATGCAGCTAATCAGCTGTTTCTGAATTTTGTTATTGGAGTAGGAATAATTACAATGGCCGTACTTGTAACCAAATTTAGTGCCGGACGGATTTTCTTTTTACTTCGGCGCTTGCTGGTAGTTCCTATTGTATATCTAATCTATAGTCAGGTACAGGTATATATCGGTGTAATCAATCCGCATGATTATGATGAAATACTTAAGCAATGGGATTTTGCAATTTTTGGAGTAAATCCTACCGAATGGATTTCTCAGATTGCTAATCCTATACTAACAGAATATCTGCAAATTTGCTATTACCTCTTTTTCTGGATTCCAATAGTCCTCGGTGTTGAATTGCATAGACGAAAAGATTCAGCTAACTTTGATGAACTTGTTCGAATAGTTATGTTCTCATTCTTTTTTTCATATATATGTTATTTAGCCATGCCGGCAATTGGCCCGCGTTTTAGTGTGCATGATTTTAATACGATTTCCAGTGAACTTCCCGGTTTGTTTTTCACAGAATCTATTAGAAATTTTGTAAATCAGGGAGGAGGTATTACAGATCCTACAGTCTCTGCAGCTATACAGGTCAATAGAGATTGCATGCCTAGTGGGCACACCTGGGTTACTCTTGTGACTATGATTCTAGCTTTTAAATATAATTCGAAATTGAGATACGTATTACTTGTTGTAGGTTCTTCTTTGATTTTTGCTACTATCTACCTGCGTTATCACTATGTTGTTGATGTTATGGCTGGTATTTCACTAGCTTTGTTATCTGTGTGGATTGAACCCAAAATACGTAATTATTTCTACAGAAAAGGTTTTACTAATGCTTAAAACAATTGTTTTAAAGATATTCAAAAGCTGCTTGTGATAGATTTTACGAGCAGCTTTTTTTTAGGTGCAAAATCTATGTTTTGTATCTAGATAAAAATTATTCTTTAGATATTTCCAGAAGAATGTCTTTCGTAAGTTAATAGATCTTAAGCTATAAACATTAAAAATGTCGAAGATATTAACTATTCAGAATGAATTGAAAAGAACAGGATACTCCACATTGGTTTGGTTTATAATCTCACAAAAGGCTGAATACTTGTCAATAATTAAAGTAAAATTTCGTATCTTATCTTCAAAAAATGGAGGGTGTTTAGTGAGATTAGGTCTTTTTCCTTTGAATATTGTACTGTTTCCGGAATCAATTTATCCGCTTCATATCTTTGAACCAAGGTATAAGAAGCTGATTAATCATTGCCTGAAAGAGCAGGAAGAATTTGGAATAGTACTCAATAATAACGGTAAAATGTCTGAAATAGGATGTTCTGCAAAGGTATTTGACTTGATTAAACGCTATCCGGACGGGAAAATGGATATAGCTGTAATGGGAACTTCCAGGTTTAATGTCAAGCATATTATAGATGGTGAAAAGCCTTATCTGGAAGCTGAAATTGAAGATATCGCCGACGTAAAAATTGATATTAATGAAAAGCTACTTTCAGAACTTATTGATATCTACAATGACATAGTAAAACATCTCGGGACCATTGAGCTTAATCCGATTAAAAAGGGAGAAATGACTGATAAAAATCCTTCATTTATTATTGCTCAAAAAGCTGGCTTAACTTTGCAGCAAAGGCAAATTCTACTTAGTACTTTGAATGAAAATACTCGCTTGGAAATGCTTAGAGAGCATCTTATCCAATTAAGACCTATGGTCTATAAACATGAAATGATAGAGCAAATAATCAAAAATGATGGATATTTGAAGAATTAGATTAAGAGGAAATATGAATACATTCCCCAAGATCATGGGCATCCTAAATGTTACTCCGGACTCTTTTTCAGATGGTGGTTCGTTTTTTGACACTAATCATGCGGTTAAAAAAGGATTATCATTAATAGAAAATGGTGCAAGCATTTTAGATATAGGGGGCGAGTCAACAAGGCCGGGAGCTGCTGAAGTAAGTATTGAAGATGAAATTGCAAGAGTTGTTCCGGTTATCAAGCAAATTAGAGAAGAGTGTCACGCAACACCGATTTCGATTGATACAACTAAATATGAAGTTGCCAAAGCCGCTTTAGATGCTGGTGCAAACATTATTAATGACATCAGTGGTTTGACTTTTGATGAAAGGTTAGCAGATTTGGCAGCAGAATACAATGCTACTCTGATTATCATGCATATTCAAGGGCAGCCGAGAAATATGCAAAATAATCCACAGTATAATGATGTTGTAAATAACGTCTTAGATTGGTTAAAAGATAAAATTGATTTGGCTAGATCAAAGGGAGTTAAAGATATTATTGCTGATGTTGGTATCGGATTCGGTAAAACATTTGAGCATAATATAACACTGCTTAGAGAGCATGATAGATTTCTGGAATTGGAAGTACCTTTGCTGTTAGGAATTTCCAGAAAATCATTTATCGGCCAGGCGATGGGAATTGATCAACCTATTGATAGAGACATTCCGACCGCATTTTTTCATTCTGTGCTATTGGACAAAAAGATAGATATAATCAGAGTGCATAATGTGGAACTTCACAATTCCCTAAAAAAAATTATAACAATTCTCAAATAATTGAAAAAAAATGTGAGACCTTTTTCTTTACGAGTGTTATTTAAAGTAAGAGAGATGAGTATGAAGCAAATCTTATATAGTTCTTTGAAATTGCTTTTGATAATATCCTTTATCAATGCTATGCACTCGTGCAGAAACACCTGCGAACCTTCATGCTGTGGTGGAGAGGCAAAATCTAATCTCTACTTTACTGCATTGTCGGAAAGTGACGGAGTCCCATTGATATTTGAAGCAAGCCAGGACTTATCGAATTTTAAAATTATCAGGGAGAATGCAAGAATATTTTCAGCTCCTGCCGAAAATGGAGATTTTACCTTTTCAAGGGAAAATCCTACTTCAGGCAAAACTGAAATATATCTGGCAAACCTATCAAATGCTACAGATAAAAATGTAACAGAGATAATCCCTAATGGAAATAATTTTGATTATACGTATCCTGTGATAAATCCTATTGGCGGTGATATTGCTTTAAATTCCCAGGACAACAAACTTTATCTGTATTCCTATGGAAATCAGGGAGTACAGTTTTCAATTGTTTCATCTGCCTTGTTGCCTAAATCAGCAGCCAGCTTTTCGCCTGATGGCAAGTGGATTACTTGTTTTTCAGGGATGTATCCGAATATTACTTTAAATATCTACGAAGTATCTAATATTGGAGGCGTATCGGCTACTTATTCTCTGAATAATGTAATAGATAACCGAAAAGGTCAGGTAATAGCAGGATGGTCTGATGATAACAACAGTTTGTGTTTTGCATTTGATGAATTACAGGGGCAGGATACTATCAAATCAATTTATGTTGTCGATGCAGCAGGTAATCTGCTCAATAGAATAGAGAATAATGTGCTTGGATTTCAGCAGTCATCATTTTCTCCGGCGAATGTGGATGAAATACTTTTTGTATCCAATTCAGGAGATATTTGGATCGCTGATAAAAGTAGTTCCGAAACTCTATTCAGAAAGTTAAGCGACAATCTGCCGGGTGAAATTAATGCGAATCCAAATTGGTCGCATAACGCTCAGCAAGTTGTTTTTACCAAGTTTTTCGATGACAGCAGGGAAGATTCAGAACTATATATGTTAGATGTAAATACTAAAGGCGAGATGCTAATATCAAATCAAGCTTTTAGTGCATATTGGAGACGTTAATGGCTCGCAAACTGAGCAAATATTCTGATTCAGATTTGGTTGCTGAACTCAAGAAAAGTAAAGCCAAATCAGAAGCTGCGTTTTCCGAGCTGTATGCCCGGCATTCGCAAAGAATATATGCGTACTGTTTAAGAGTAACAGGAGATGAGGAACAAGCTAAAGATATTTTTCAGGAAGCGTTTTATAAATTTTATAATGCTGCTAAAGAAACTGAAAAAGTCGGCAACGTTCCGGGATTTCTGATAACCATTACACGTAATCTATGCCTTAATTACAAACGGGATAAGAAAATTACTATGGATATTAGTGATTTTCAGTTCTCAGCAGATGAGCCCGGTTATGAGCAGAAAGAAATGCTTGATATAATAGCCAGAGCTTTGGAAATGCTGAGTGATGAAGATAGAGAAATATTTGTTCTACGTTTGTATCAAGGCTTCTCTCATAAAGAAATTTCAGAGATAACAGGCGCCTCAGTTGCTGCTGTAAAAAACAGAATCTGGCGCGCGAAAGAAAAAGTAAAAGATATTCTTTCGCCTTATCTAGAAGATCTAAATTAGAAATGTTGATTTAACATATATAAATTGGTTGATATGTCGTATTCAAAATTAATACATGAATATCTTGATGGCGGAATAGACAGCACACAGGAAGCTTTGCTTTTTGATATGCTTTCTAAAGATTCCGAGCTCAGGGCAGACTTCAATAAGCAAATGAAGCTGCATCTGATTGCACAACAGGATATGAACCACATTTCTCCGCCCGCTGAAGCTACTAATGAGCTTTTCGGCAGATTGGGGTTCACTGTGCCGGATTACCTGGAAACTCCTGCACCTTCTATTGCTGCTAAAGTAACTGGATACATTAAAAAGTATGGTGTGATGGCGATGTTACTGCTATTAACATCAGCACTTAGTGTAGTCATGACTTCAAATTATGATAACTGGTTTGGTGACGGTCAGACTATTGCTCAATCAGAACTTAATTCTCAGCAGAATAATATACCTGTAGTATCATCATTTTCAAATGATGATCAAAATGCAAACGCTAATAATCACAACAACAATACGACAGATCAAACATTAGCTGATGCAAATAATAATAACAACCAATTTAACAGCAACAACAGCAGATATTATTCAAATGCGTCAAATCAACAAATTACAAATAGAAATAATAATTCGAATACTAACTCTAACTCAGATGCCTTAGCAGTTAATGCTGAAGATAATGAGTTAGAAAGTAATAAATCAATTTTTGATGCAATCGCTTCTATCTTTACAAGCGAAGCAGAGTATACAGACGGATCAGATATTGCTTCAATATCAGAAGAATATGGCAGTAGAAACGGATCAGGTGCAGCTTCTTCTTTAGCAGCAACTCCTTTTGTATCTACAATCATTTTGCCCGCATTTGGAGGAGATGAAAACAGCAAATTTGAATTCGGTGTTAAGTATACATCAGATGCCTCAAGCAATGATTATTCTCACTTAGCTTTGAATGGTCAATTTTATGATAATATGATAGTATCTGGGATGTATCATATAAACGAATATCATTCAGTGGGTGCTGAAGTGGGTATGGAAAGATTCGCTCAAAGTTTCGTAACTAACTACTATGGTGAACTTACAGAACAGAAGCAGTACCCTAGAAGATTTATTGCAGGTTTGACTTATAGATTTACATATACAAATCTTATGGGAACTGAATTTGTATCACCTTACGCAGAGCTTTTTGCCGGTGGCTCATCTTTAGGGCCAATTAGTAAAGCCGGTTTAGGTATTAGTTTAACTCCATTAAACAATATATCGATGAATTTAGGATATGAATATGGCGTATTATATTACTCTGTAGACAGTAAAACTTATAACTCTGATAAACAGGGATTTATCTATAGAATATCTTATAATTTCTAATTTTATTTGCCGTTTATTTCTTTTTATGAAAATATATCTAGTAATAGACGGCATTGTTGTATATATTTACGTAGATGATGAGGAAGGTAGATGAATTGATTTGAGCACACGTTAGTAAATGCCATATAAATCTAATTTATAGTAATTAATGCCGAATTAGATTAGTTAATCAGCTCATTTTCTTTAAATAGAATTCTTGAAATTGGAAGTTGTATCTAGATCGCTTCATTATCAGAGTTCTATAGAAGAAATTGGTGGTGCCTCTTTCCATTTCTTTTTCTTTTTTTTGCGGTAAAAAAGCAAAAGAAACGGAAACCAAAGAAAAAGAAAAAAGAACGCTTACCTCCATTTCTAATTCTGTGTTTAATTGAATATAGCAATCCAATTAGGATGGGAACTAATATTACAACTTTCAGATATTCATTTGACCGACAAATGTTATTTTTAAGATACAAATTGCTATTTAAGATATATCCCTTTACTTAATAATAGATCTGAATTACAAATAAAATGCTAATAAAAATCTTACATATTATTCTAATTACTATTTTCTTTTTTGGCTGCGAATGCATTCCTGCTATAGACACTCCAAAAGAAATAAAGCCTGAGAACGGATCTAAAATAGCTTTTTTTCATCTGTCTCATGAGTCAGGAAATGTTTCCCTGCTGAATAAGCAGATTGTTTTGCTTGATAATATTACTTTCTCAGAACATACGCCTGATTATAAAGAAGCTTTTTCAGGTTACACAAACTTCAAAATTCAAGACAACTCTTCCGGACAAACTTTATATAACGGAACTTACAATTTTGAAAAAGCCGGGCACTATTCTATGTTTTTTTATGACTGTAAACGAACTAAGGTGAAGCAGGTAAGAGATTCTGTTTATTCCGGTGCAGGATTTGTCAGAATTGTAAATATGTATGACGCAATGCCATTTTTTGAGATTAATTATTCCGATGAATTAAGCAATTTGCAGCTGAAATGTGGAGATTTGACAGAACTATACGAAATCAGTTCTTCCACTTCTTTAGAAATAAAAGATGATTCCGGGATGACTATCTGGAATCAAAATTTGGAATTCATACCTAATACCATCCAAAATGTAATTATCCTTCATGATAAGATCTCTTCCAACTTTCAAATCCAAAAATATAATCTAAAGTTTTAGATTATATTTATTGTTCAAGACTATTCCGGCATCCAATTTCTGATATAATCACAATAACTTTCAGTATTTTTTTTGGTATATTATAAAACTAATAATTATATAGTGAACTATTATTGAACATAATGGTATAGTAATTCTATAAATTGACAATTTTGAGAAGTTATTATCATTAAAAAGAACTTTGATGTGTTCAGAAGGAATCACTATGAAATTATTTATTTTTTCTTTAGTACTAGTTTTTAGCACCTTAAGCTTATCGTCTCAAAAATTGAAATTTTTTGATAGGTATAATAGTAATACTAAAATATCAGAGTTAACAAGAATTATAACCCTTGATACTTCTGTTTATCTTGTCTCGCATTCTCTTAGAGGATTAAACATCCCATATATTTACATAGAAAAAACCACAGATTATGGTGATTCCTGGCATAATGTATATAGAAAGGACAGTGCTGATTGTAGTGGACCTTTTGATAAAGAATATATCGATAAATTTATCGATCTAGGCGAAGGTACCATCTGGGCTCAATACAAAAATGATATGATAGTTGAAAGTACAGATGGCGGTGAGACCTGGTCAGATGAATTTTTCCCTTTTGATACTAACTTTGTAGTAGGTGATTTTAACTATACAGACGGAGTTTTATCATGCGGGGTATGGCCGGATACACTGGCATTGAGTTATGACAAGGGTAAAACATGGACGAAAGAAATAATAGATTTAGATATAGATACTGTACGATATAAAGATGGTCTGGTCTATCCTGAAAAGACATTTGTGTATGGTGATACAGTTGTTGTACTTCTTCATAAAAGATACAGATATGACTTGGAAGTAGGTCAATTTGACTGGGAATATGATTTCCAATTTATGTTTTCATACGATAAAGGTAAAACATGGCAGCACAGCCAAATGATTAAAAATAGGGAAGTCTCAGATTTTGACTATGTCAACGGTTCGCTATATGCAACTACTTTTAATGTTGAGGCAAAAGATACAGTTATTAATAATATCGATACTGTAACTTATTATCTACAAGGTAGATTATATAAAGCTGAAACAATCGAGAGTGATTTCGAATCAGTATTAGATTTTAACAGGAACCAATATTTTATGGGTTGTAATATATTTGATGACGGAAATGGTTATATTAGAAGTACTAAAGAAATTTTCAGAAGTGTAGACAATTTTAACACGTGGTACGCTGTTGAATATACAAATTTACCTAATGATCCTATCAAATATCAAACCATTAGAAGTATTGCAGCACCTGCAATGAATAAAGTTATGATAATGCACGGCTTATCTTTTTCAAGACTGGAATCAGATCAAGACGGGGTAGAAGAGATGCGAAGCAAAATAGATAAGCTAACAATCTATCCGAATCCGGCGCAACCCAGCAGTTCATTAAGCATGTCATTTGAAGTATTAACACCAGCATCTTATTCTTTCTCTTTAGTAGATATTTCCGGTAATGAATATCCAATACTATCTGAGACAGAATATTTACAAGCAGGTGCAATAAACCGAGAAATAACTATCCCTTCTGATATTTCATCGGGCAGCTATTTTCTAGCTGTAAAAAGTGATGGCAAAATCACTGCTATGCATAGAGTAATTATTGTGAAATAAGGTGCATATCAAAAAAATTAAAATATGGGAGCTTAATTTAAGTTCCCTTTTTTTTATTCAGTCTCAGCCTTAGGGTGAGCTTTGTGATACGCTTCTTTAAGTCTTTCTATTGAAACATGAGTATAAATTTGAGTTGTAGATAGCGATGCATGTCCAAGCAAATCACTTACTGCTTTTATGTCTGCACCATTATCGAGCATGTGAGTGGCGAAACTGTGTCTTAAAACATGCGGGCTTTTCTGTTTAGATTCTGTTATGCCCTTCATTGCAGAATTTACCATTTTATATGCTGAGGAATGACTTAAACGCTTTCCATGTTTGTTTAAAAACAAAGCATTTTCAGACAAATTTTTCAATAAAGCAGGTCTCAGTAATAGATAGTTTTCCAGAGCTTCATACGCTTTACTTCCAAATGGAACAATCCTTTCTTTAGAGCCTTTACCCAAAACTTTGATAACTCTGCTTTTTAGATTTATACTACCTGCATTTATTTGAAGAGCCTCGTTAATCCTTAGACCTGAGCTGTAAATCAGTTCGCAGAGTGCAAGGTTTCTCGCCCCGAACGGATCATCTTTATCAAACTGAGAAAACATAGAAGCTACTTCTTTTTCTAAGAGAAATGACGGTAACTTTTTGTCCTTTTTGGGTGTATGTAGCATAGTGGCAGGGTTTTTAGAAATATAATCCCGTTTATGGCAGAATTTGAAAAATGATTTTACAGCAGATACTTTCATTCTAAGACTGTTTTTTTTCAAACCTCTGTCATGAAGCCAGCCAAGGAATGGCCTAAGATCATTAGTAGAGATTCTGCTTAATTCGGGAATATCATGATATTCTTCGTTGAAATAATCATAAAGATTAGCCATAGCAAGGCGGTAACTTTCCAAAGAGTGTTTAGAAAAGTCTTTCTCAATTTCGCAGTATTCTAAAAAAGCTCTTATTGCAGTAGTAAAATCCATGATTTATGCAGATATAATACGACAAAATATAATACTTTAAACCTCCAAATATCGAGCCAAAAAAAGACTGCAATGCTCACAATATTTCAACGTATTTATAATAAGTGTTTGTTCTTATTATAAATATTACTAAAATTGATAAAAAATAACTGACTTAAACAGGAATAGAAATGAATAAATTTAGTCTTTTGATATCGATCTTTATCTTCTCAGCGATAGCTGCGTTTTCCCAGAACATAGCATATATTTTACCGGATATAGGTTCGCCGGGTATGAATACTTATGTTGAGATTGTCTCGCATGCTGATTCAGTCGGAACTTATGGACCGGATAAAACATATTTTGGCTTGCCGGGAGATGATTTAAAAATCGTGTTCGAAAATCCAAATGATACAAATGATGTAGTTGTCGGCCCACTGGTTGTATCATGGGATGGCAGGCTAATTTCTACTCAAATATTTGTTAATCCTAATGTTAAGCCTAATGATTGGGATTGGGAAAATCTACAACCTCAATTCAAAAAAAGAATTTCAGTTAAGTATTTAGGCAAGCAAACTAATTATCAGGATTTCTATATAGTTAACCCTATGCCTCTTGGCAATGTTGTCAGTAATCCTGAAAGAATATTAGGTGAAGGGACTTTAGGCAAAAGATCGCCAAGAGGAGCAATGCTTGTTGACTCTTTAATTCTTGCTGATGACAGATATTTCCCTTCAATAGCGGATTGTGATCCGAATACACCGGGCAATCAGGCATATCTACCTTTTATATTAATGGCGAAATTTAAAATACAAGGAGCTGTTAACACAATCATTGATATGCGTGGTGGTGCAATTCGCTCAGGGATCGCTGCACAGGATGCAGGCCCGGGCGGCGGTGGCGGTGGCGGAGCTTTTGAAGATGTAAATACAAATAGATCCAGCGGAAAAAGAGCGGGTAATGGTTTTACTTGTGGCGGATTTGGTGGATCTAATACTTATCTGAATAGTGGAACCGGGTATTGGGTTGATATTGATTTATCAAGATCTACATCTGTTGACGGAGCTTCATTGAATGCAGTGAAGGGTGGTGAAACTAAAACATTTTGTGCAGAATGTTCAGGTGGTGGAACAGGTCACCCATTTGGTAAATCAGGTGAAGGATCTGATGGGCAGAATGATCAATCTAAAATAGGTTACTATGGTGGAGGTAGTGGTTACAGTAATGACCAGAACGGCGGAAGCGCAGGATATGGCAAAGCTGGTACCGGCCCTGGAAATACCGGTGGTAAAGTCCACGGTAATGTAATGATCGTACCTCTTGCAGGTGGTTCCGGTGGCGCTTCAGGTAATCCTCAACCTGAATTAGTTGAAAATGAATGGTCAGGTTCCGGTGGCGGTGGCGGTGGTGCAATTCGCATTTATGCACGCGAGATAATTGGACTTGATATACCTGCTATTGGTGGATCTGGTGAAAGCGCAGATGATGCTGAAGGTGGGAATGGTTCCGGTGGAGCAATAGAACTTTCTGCTAATTCCAGACTTGAAGATATTATCACAAATGTATCAGGATTTGCTCGACATGGTTATTATGGTGGTGCCGGGTATGTAAAAATAAATGCAGCCAATCAATCATCAATCGTGGATAATACCGGTGGCGGCTTGCCAATTTATAACTCAGTAAGTACGGATTCATTGCAGTATGTACCGCGTATTTTTACACTCACAGGTACAAAAGGCTCAGGCAAAAATGTAATATTGATGTTCAAAATTGGGCATGAACCTTGGCGCAATGTAACATCTTTTGCTACTTTGAATAATGCTGACTGGTCGATAGACTTTAATTTGACTGCATACAAATCTGAAAAAGTCTTTTACTTTTATGCCATTCAAGAAGAAACAGGAGTAGGAGCTAATCAGTATTTAAATATTCCTGAAGGTGTGTTATCCCAATCAGCAGCAAATATTTTTATGATGGTTGATGAACCACTTATTGACGGCGACGAGCATGTTTATATGACAGTAAACGCCTGTCCGGGGAATAATGAAACTGCAGATGCATATATATGGAGTGAAAGCACAGTACCACTGGATTTGAATTTCTCTGCTTCAACATTTGTAAAAAATGTAAGTGGTTTGGAATTAGTTTCACCAACTACAGATATATCTTTGCCTGACTACCAAGATTCAATAAAAGTGCAATTTAAATACACTTATCAACCTGGTGTAAAAGGCCCCATCTACGATACTTTATTGGTTCCACATAATGATAATAGCCCAGGCAAGCCAAAGCCATGGAGAATAGCTGTTACGATATTTATCAATGAATATGATTATACTATTATTGATGATGATGGTAAAACTATTGATTTTAATTCCGGTGATGAAGTGCATCTAGGTTCTATTTGTAGAGGCGGATTTGCAGAGAAAAGATTCTATATGAATAATAATCAAGACATGCCGCTAACATTTGTCAATTTTGGGTTTGCTCCGGGAAACAAAGGTTTCTGGTACGTTGTTGAAGCACCGGGGCCGATTGACCGTGATGAAAGAGCTTCTATTTTGGTTAAATATGATGACAATACTTTTCAGCTGCCAGGCAGTGAAGTAAAAGATACTATTTACTTCCAATTAGCCGGGTGTCCTTCAATTACAGATTCTGTTGTTGTTTCTGTTGATTTCCTATACTCTACTCTTTCACTGGTAAATGGTTTAGATTTTGGCGCAGTTAGGGTAGGAGAGACTGCAACAAGAACAGCTACAATTGAAAATATCGGTAATGCGGATGTGTATATACTTAATCTTCCTACTGTTTCAGCGCCATTTAGTATTAAATCATACGATCCATTTCCAACTCCTGTTACTCTAAAGCCGGGCGAGACAATGAATATCACGATAGAATATAGCCCGACTACAGAAGCAGATGATAGTGGAACAATACTTGTAGAATCGCAGCCAAATACAAATGCCTGTGAAACATCAATTAATATTCCTGTATCAGCAAGTTCTTACCAATCTGCAATAGAGTTATCTAAGAATGATATTAACTTTGGCATTGTACCTGAATGTAAATCTCCTGAAGATACTATTTATCTTAAAAATAATATATCAGCTTCAGGAAATGTAAATATTTCAGTAGATCCTGAAATTACCGGAACTGATGCCGGATTCTTTGAATTGAAGAAATCACCGTCTGTTCCTTTTAGTATTGCTCCTGGTGACAGTGTTGAATATATAGTCGAATTTCAGGCGTTTAAGACTCCGGCTGGCAATTATAATGCAGAATTAAAAATCAGAACAGATGAGCCAAATATTGATTCGCTTATCATCATAACGTTGACTGCAGAAACAGATAATTTTGATATTTCTTTCGATAATATAAGTAATCCTTATACTACAATAGTGACTGGTGAAAAGTATGATGGTATTATTGAAATTACAAATAATAGTAAATCTCCAAGGAATGCATTTAATATAGTTGCTTATCATCCTGAAGCCACTATAAATCCAAATTCGTATTTATTTGCTCCGGGAGAAACAAAACAGTTTGATTTTTCAATTACATACACTGACACTTTAGATCTAAGTTTCGATATATCTGTTCAGTGTGATACTCCATGCCTTGATTCAGTGCAAACTACTATTGAAATGGATGTAATATATGGTCTTGCAGATGTTGATTTAGCTCTGGATCTAGGGCAAATGGCGCCTTGCAATTTAAGAAGTGATACTGTATTTGTCAGGAATATAGGTGAAGCTGATATTGAATTGCGAGATATTAATTTGAGCAATAATAGTTTTGCTATAATTGAAGAGCCAACTGTTCCATTAACTATTGCACCAAGCGATAGTAGCTTTGTGATAGTTGAATTTGATGCGAATGCTCAAGTAGATGGCATCTATAATACAAATCTAAATTTTGTAATCTATGAATATGGTCAGGAAATTACACATACAACCACTTTAGATGCTGAGCGTAAGTCTGCTGTATTGGCAACTCCAAACAGTATTGATTTTGGCAACGTTATTGAAGGCTACGATAGCGATAAAATTCAATTGACAATATCAAATACAGGAACTTATGATTTAGAAATTCTTGAAGTAATCTTTCCGACCGGAAATAATTTTGAATTACATTATGAAGAGTTATTCTCTAACGGCCCGGCTGTTAATTACCCTTTGCCTGTGGGCGATGATATTGCTTATAATTTAACTTTCATCCCAAATCAGATAGATACGTTTTCGGGTGAAATATTGATTGTAATTCAGTATTCTGATTGTGTAGATACTCTGGCTGTTCCTTTTTCAGCAGAAGGTGTCCCGGATAATATTTTAACATTAACATTGCCACAAATGCTAGTAGATCCTGCTGCTCCGTCAGTTACTATTCCATTACAGGCAAGTACATCAAAATTTGAAATTACTACAAAACTGGATTCGCTTACAATTGTGTATGATAGAAATGTGATGAAAATTCTGGGTATAGATAACGCTTCTTATCAGCTATATCAAACATTAGATACTTTGACTATAGTATTTCAAGATAGTACGATTTATACAATTGATCAGGAATTTAAAACAATTTTAAATATATATGCTATGCCGCTTCTTGGTCATATAGAAAGTACAGATATGATTATTTCATATTCGCCCAAACCAGGAGAGAAAATAAGTGAAGTAATCGAGAATGATGGTAAAATCACACTTGATATTTGCAAAGAGGGCGGGGACAGGTTACTGCTGCAATCTAACAGGACAGATATAAGTATAGAGCCTAATCCGGCATCTAATGTTATTAAAGTTAGAGCCTTCTTATTGGAAGTTGGGCAATATTCTTTAGAAATATATGACTTAAGTGGAAAAAGAATCTATGAAAAATCAATAGAAAATACTATATTTGCAGGCACTGAAAAAACATTAGACATTTCTACTGAAAATATCGGCTCCGGTGAGTATATGATGATGCTAGTTGCTCCGAGCCAAACAATCAGCAAAAAAGTTGTAGTCCTTAAATAGTAAAGACTTAAACCAAGTTGCGGATTATTGGTTTGTGGAAAAATAATGTTGTTTTATACTTGCATAAAATGTGCGAGTGTGTTATATTTGTTGTTCATGAAGTTTGACCACTAACGAAAGATAAGAAAAATGGCTAAAAAGCAAACTTTCGGTGATAAAAGTAAAAAACCAGTTGAAAAACAGGTAATCAAAGTTGTTAAAGGCTACAAGAGCGAAGAAGGTTCTATTAAATTCTTAGAGCAATTCGTGAAAGTTGATGATTACAGTGTAGCTGACAAAATTGACATAAATAGATAAGGGAAGCTATGAAAAAAGGAATTCATCCTGCATATCGTACGATAGAAGTAGTAATGACCGATGGAACAACTTTCCAAACTCGTTCTTGCTACAAAAAAGACCGTATGGTATTGGAGATTGACTCGAAATCGCATCCATTCTACACTGGTAAACAAGTATTAGTTGATACTGCCGGTCGTGTAGAAAGATTCAAAAAACGCTTTGAAAAAGCGCAGCAAATTAGAGAAACAAGGAGGAAATAAGGCATGGCGATTCATCCTATGCAGTCCGGGGCGACGTTCAGACCAAATAAGCGAACCGGAAAGAAAAAACCTAATCCAATGAAAGAGCAAAGAGTAGTTGACTACCTAGATTCTAAGTTCTTGGGTCGTTTTACTAACGATCAAGGTAAAATTTTACCTCGTAGAATCACTGGAGTATCTGCTTACCAACAACGTCAAATTGCTAAAGCGATTAAATATTCTCGCCATTTAGCTTTGATGCCGTTTGTTGCTCAAGATATTACTTAATCTGGTCAAGCAAAAGAAAATGTTATAAAAAAGCTGTCTTCGGACAGCTTTTTTTGTATATATACATGAATCAGAGGCTTTTTCTCATATTTTATAACCAAATGCAAGTTTACTGAGCATTCAAAGCGAGTCCAAGTGCAGAATTTATACAATTGTTTAGTTACTAATTTTGTTTGCTGGCTGCATTATGATTATCCTCAATTCTTTAAAGGAGCAAATAATGGAGAACATCATTTTTGAACAACTATCTGAAAAGCATAGAACGGATATAATTGATATTTTTAATTATTATGTCGAACATGAATTCTCTGCTTACCCTGAAGAAAAATTAGATTATTGCTATTACGAGAAATTTTTAAGTATTTCCAAAGATTTTCCTGCTTATGCAATTTGTTTAAATCAAAAAGTTGTTGGTTTTTGTTATTTGAATGCATATAATCCGCTTCAGGTTTTTAAAGAAACTGCTACAGTAACCTATTTTTTGCATAAAGATTATCGAGCAATGGCATTGGTAAACAAGCATTAGATAAACTGGAAAAAGAGGCGAAAAATTTAGGTATTAGGAATCTACTTGCAAATATTTCTTCTATAAATGATGCTAGTCTTGCATTCCATTTAAAAAATGGTTTTATAAAATGTGGAGAGTTTGTAAGTATCATAACTAAACAAGGAAGAACTTTTGATATTATTTGGATGCAAAAAAGGATCTAATATTTTTATCAAGATTATAGTTGTTACTCTACAAAATATTTCTCTTTGTTACTTCCATATTATGCAAGTATATTTGTAGTTACGTATTTTGCAAATGAAAAGGCAAGTAATGACCGAAACTAGGATGGATAACCAAGTCCGATTTGGAAGAACTGTATTAGATAATGGAATTGTTATTCTTACAGAACAGATTCCTACAGTAGAATCTTTTGCTATGGGCATATCCTTGGATGCAGGTTCAGCAAATGATCCTATTGGAATGGAAGGTATGGCGCATTTATTAGAACATGCCATATTCAAAAGTTCTAAGAAATATTCTGCCAGGAAAATTGCTACCGAATTTGAATCAGTAGGAGCATATACAAATGCATATACAAGTAAGGAATTTACCTGTTTTTATGTTCGTGCTCTGACTAAGAATTTCAAAAAGTCATTGAATACACTTTCTGAGATTATTCTCAATCCTCTTTTTAAAGAAAAAGAAATCAGAAACGAAATCTCTGTAGTCGCAGAGGAAATAGTATCTTACGAAGATGATCCTGAAGAAGCAATTTTTGACTTAGGGGATGAAGTTCTTTTTGGAGATTCTAGGCTTAAACATCCAATTGTAGGTTATACTGATACTGTCAAAAAAATCACTCCTGAAGCTTTGAGAGAATTCCACTCCAGATTTTTTGCGCCAAATAGAATTGTTATTTCTTTTGCGGGAAATCTGTCACATGATTATGTTGCAGAAAAAGTAGCTCCTATTTTTGAAAATATGAAACCTCTGGAATTAGTAGATAATCATCTTGTGATTAGTAATTCTAAGAAAGAAATGCATAAAGGAATGCCGATTAGCCAACTACACTTCTTGATGGGCAAGCAAGTACCCGGAATGAGAGCAGATGAACGCCATGCCCTGGCATGTTTCAATGTACTATTTGGGGACGGAATGAGCTCTAGGCTCTACCATGCTTTAAGAGAAAGAAATGGTCTTGGATATTCAGTATATTCGAATTTGCAGGGTTATAAAGATGTTTCTGCATTTTATATCTACGCAGCTATAGAAGAAAATAAACTCAAGCGTGCAGAAAAAATTATAATGCGGGAACTGGAAAAACTTCATTCCGGAAATATAACAAAAGCAGAACTTTCAAGAGCAAAAGAGCAGCTTAAATCAGGAACTATAATGGAATTGGAAAGCCTTTCTGTAAGAATGCAGTCTCTTGCAAAAAGTGAAATTCTAAGTAAAAAACACGAAACTTTGCAAGATCTGATGAATGATATTGATTCTATTACAATGGAAGACATAAGAGATATTATAGATCGCTTCTTCACTGAAGATAATTGGAGTAAAGTAATTATTACTCCTGATGGAGATTAGAAATAAAATTCAAATTTCTATTTTAGAAAGAAGTTCACTGAGCGAGCATAGTGCCCCTAAAGTGATAAAAAAACAGAGACCCAAAATAATGAGCCTCTGTTCTGTCTTTCTTATTTAATCTAAATAAGTTTATAGTTTTTCAGCAACAGCGTGAGCCATATCCATTGTAGAAGCTTCGCCGCCCATATCATAAGTGCGAACTTTACCTTCTTCAACTACATCAGCAACAGCTTTTTCTAATTTTTCAGCCATTTCTTTTTCGCCTAACCAGTCAAGCATCATTTTGCCTGAAAGGAAAGTAGCAATAGGATTAGCTTTATATAGGCCTGCATATTTAGGGGCAGAACCGTGAGTTGGTTCGAATACAGCTAAATCTTTACCAATATTACCTGAGCATGCAAAACCAAGACCGCCAACCATCTGAGCGCATAAATCAGAAATAATATCTCCATATAGGTTTGGAGCTACTAATACATCATATCTTTCAGGGTTTTTAAGAAGCCACATAGTCATAGCATCTATATTTCCTTCGTCCATTTCGATAGTAGGATATTTTTCGGCCACTTCTTTTGCAGTTTCTAAAAATAGTCCGTCAGAAGCTCTAACCACGTTGGATTTATGGACGACAGTAACTTTTTTTCTGCCATGAAGTTTAGCAAATTCAAAAGCCTCAGTTATTATTTTTCTGCAACCTTCTTTAGTGTTGATTTTGGTAGAAATTGCGTATTCATCTTCTTTCAAATCAGCAAAACGTTTGAAATTAGGATTAAGTTCATTCAAAGTGTCAGCTAATTTCTTAGGAACAGTATTAAATTCAACACCTGAATATAAATCTTCTGTGTTTTCTCTAAATACAACGATATCAATAAAATCTTTATAATTTAAAGGATTTCCTTTGTAAGCTTTAGTAGGTCTTTGGCAATTATATAAATCAAACATTTGACGCATTCTTACGATAGGTGAGCGGTAGATTAAACCTTTACCTTTAAGTTCGGGAACTAATTCTTCTTCTGCAGCTTTCACAGGTTTAGAAGTAATAGCGCCAAACATTGCAGCGTCAACATTTTTTAACAATTCAATAGTTCTTTCCGGAAGTGAGTCACCTTCGGTTCTCCAAAATTCCCAGCCAATATCTCCGTGAATATATTCGGCTTCAAAACCAAGTTTATCAAAAACAACTTTAGCAGCTTCTAATACATCAACTCCAATGCCGTCACCCGGCAGCCAGGCAATTTTGTAAGTTTTTTTCTGAGACATGTGTGTTT
Source organism: Kapaibacterium sp. (SeqCode) (assembly GCA_965140345.1). GTDB lineage: Bacteria > Bacteroidota > Ignavibacteria > Kapaibacteriales > UBA2268 > JBFHIJ01. The sequence continues at coordinate 6,488 of OZ223200.1, read as the reverse complement.
CCTTCGTTTTAACTAGCAAAAAGTGTTACTTAAATAAGTTTAGTAAATGAATGGCCTAATATATGTATTATTAGCAATTATATAAAATTATTTTTCGTGAAATTGTCAAAAGTTTAATGTGGATTATATATTTTGTAAGGTCTTATAATTAAGATGTTTATGAGAATTTAAGCTTTGCTTTATACTTAGGATGTAAAATTAAAATATTGGAATATAAGAATAAAGTGTAGTTTTATTGCTTGAGAGTAATGTTTTGGTGATTTTTCAAAGCTTAGCCAACTATATTTCGATCTATTCGTACTAAGTAGTGAGGAGTGGTATAATTATTGATAATTTTGTTTGTTGATAGTGGACTAAAATATATAAGATAATACATGAGAATACTCTATAAAATATTCAAATACTTGATTTACTTCATTATAGCTCTATTTGTGCTTGTATTAGCAATTTTTAAAATTCCTGCTATAAGGCATGAAGTGCTTGACTATGCTTTAGAGTCAGTTAATGCCGGTTTGCAGGGAAAGATTCACGCTGAAGATATTGATTTAGTAAATCTGAGCGGTATAAAACTGACTCACGCCTCTCTTATCGCAGGGTGTGATACTGTAGCATATGTTCCGGAGTTATATTTGAAACTGAATGCAATACCAATGATTAATAACAAAATATCAGTGCAAAGTATTGAACTAAATTATCCAGTTATAAAAATTATAAGAAGCAAAGATTCTACCCTTAATTTAGATCATATTGCTTATCCTTCACAAGATACTACTACTTCCGGGAATACTGATCTGCAAATACTTGTAGATAGAATCAGAATTAAGCAGGGCAGATTTGAACTAATAGATTCTTTGAGATTAACTGACAATAGGGAACAGATAAACTATTCTGATATGATTTTTGAAGATGTAGAAATGGATCTGGAAGCAAGCGCAGATTTACTTCATAATACATTCGAAGCTTCTGTAGACAAATTTGTAGGAAAAGAGAGAAACTGTGGACTTAATCTTTCCGATTTTTCTGGCGACTTAAAACTATCTCCAGAAGGTGTTTTTGCTGAGAATACAACTATAAGAATAGGTGAACAGATTGTAAATGCAACTGTTGCCATGAAAGAGTATAATGTATTCGGAGTAGCAGATCTCGAAAAAGCTGTCTTCGAAATTGATGTAAAAAGTGAAAATCTTGAACCAAAAATGTCTAATAAATTTGTAGATATGCCTTTAGATTTCATAGGTGTTCAGGATATTGATATGATTGCCCGTGGAACATTAAACGATTTTGAAATAGAACACCTGAATTACTATTCCGGATCAGAACAGATTGCTCTCAGTGGTCTACTCAAGAATCTTCTAAAACCTGAAGATTTTGAATTTGATATAGAAGTAGAAAACTCTTCATTGAATTATTCTTCTATATCCAAAAAAATTATTGGCATTCCGTGGGAAAATATACCGGACTTGGGTACAACTCAAATACAATATCTAAGGTCTTCAGGCAATTTAGATACTATATCCGCAGAAGTTTCGATGAAAAGTCAGGCAGGTGATATTAGTGGAGAAATGGGAGTTAATCTTAGAACAGAATTGGGATATAGCGCTGATATTGATTTTAAGAATTTGAACTTAGCAAAATTTCTTCACTCAACAGAGTTCAGATCTAATTTTACTGGTAAATGCAATGTTAGAGGAAGAGGTGTAATGCCTGAGGATATGCTTATAGATATAGATCTATTGGCTGAAAATGGACATTTTTCCGACGTAAAATTTGAAGAAGTAAATATAAATCTACACTCAGCAAACAGAGGTTGGTTTGAAATTGATACTTTGAGTGTTGTATTTCCAAATGACTCTTTAAGTTTAGACTTCCTTCCTAATGAGAAATCAGCAGTAGAAATAGGTGGTTATCTTGCTTTTTTAGGAGCAGATTCTACAGAGTATGATCTTAATCTTGAGCTTGTTAAGCTTAATCTAGCTAAAATATTAGATAATAAAATTATGCCGTCAGTTCTATCTTGTGACGTCAGGCTTGATGGAGAAAATTTTGAAATAAATAAAATCAAGGCAAAAATAGATGCTGAAATAAATGAATTGCTCCTGTCAGATAAATATCTAATGCCTTTTGGTATATCATTAGAAAATTCGTTTGATGAGAACCATAGATTTTTGAAAGTGAATTCTGATTTTCTGGATTTAAATATAGACGGTCAATTCAACTATACAGATTTAATTGATGCATTAAGTGATCAATCTTCTTACTTATCTAATTTTATTCAAAACAAGATAAATACAATACTGCCAGATTCTGCAATGTCATATTCATTGCATGATACTACAATGTATGAGAAGAAAGCAGAATTTTTGAAACAGGATATCACTTTAAAAGCAAAAGTAAAAAATACAAGTATTATACGTAGCGTTTTGGAAGATATAGATCTTGATATGGTTGCAAACATTGACTTCACTTATAAAGCGTCAGGTGGTGTTAGTAATTTTATTTTAAATAAATGCGAAATACCATATTTAAGATTTTCGAAAGAAGATCAATATGTCAAGACCAATTCATTGATGCTTGCAGGTGAGCTAGCTATTGCTCTGAAAGATTCTCTCCCTGAATTTTCTACAATTAGTTTTATGATGGAAAATGACAACAGTATTTTTGTAAATGATTTGCAAGTAGATAGTCTTTATACTTCATGGGATTTTAACGGTCAAAAATTTGATTATGAACTTAGAAGTATAGTTAATGATGATATTCGTGCTGATTTAAAAGGAGGTATACAATTAAAAGATCCCGGTCTGGATTTAACATTATATAAATTATACTTAAGCTACCTCAATACTTATACTTGGCAAAATAGAGGAAATATCGATGTTAATTTTACAGGTAAAGGACTGGAAGTAAACAATTTTGAACTTCAGAGAGAGCAATTTGAAAAACTAGTTATTTCCGGAAAAATTGATAGTAAAAATGTAGATGATCTAAATATTACCTTATTTGGTTTGGATTTACATCATTTAGTTCCCCTAGTACCTGAAGATTCGAGAGAATATGTAGAAGAGCTTTATGGAGGCTTAGATAGCCTTGAAGTTAATATATTTGGCGAGACTCTTAATCCGCAAGCTGAAATAAACTTTAATATGAGGGATATTGTTTTAAATAAATACCAAGTAGGTCAATATTACGGGAAATTGAAATTTAAGGATAATGATTTGACAGGTTACACAAGATTAGAATCTGAAGTGAACGGCAAAATTCTTAAAAGCTTATATGCAGATATCTTTTCTTTCCCTATTAATATATCCCAAGATACAACATTGCATAAATCTGCTGTAAGAGTGATGGCAAGGGCAGAGAGATTCCCATTAGTAATTGCGGATCCATTTGTTCCAAATGTAAGCGACATTAGAGGTGAAGCAGATGCTTATCTTGATATTGCCGGAAATGATATGGATCATATCAGCTGGAAAGGTTATGTAGATCTACTAAAATCACAGCTTCGTCTTGATGCTACAAATATACTTTATAATGCTTCAGGCAAAGTCCTTATCAATAAGGATACTATCAATATAGCAAAATTGAACTTATCTAATGTCAAGGAAGAAAAATATAAAGGTAGTGCAATTGTGACGGGGTATGTAACTCTCGCTGATTTCTTACCAGATAAACTTGATATTACAGTTAAAGCGAATCAATTTCAGGTTTTGAATAACTCGACTGTTAGAAGTATGCCTGATTTATACGGAGATTTCGTAATTTCAACTGACAGCAGACCTATTCGATTCTGGGGAACACTTCTGAAGCCAAATTTGGAAGGTGATATTAATGTTGTTTATGCATCATTAAAAATGCCTGATATGAATACGGGAAAATTACAATACTCCAAGCTGAGATATAATATCAATAATGATGAGACTTTAACTGTTATCATTGATAATCCCAAAATGGAAATGCCGCCTCAAATAAATAGTGGTTTTAAAACAAGTGAAGATATTGCTGATCTTATCAATTATGATTTGAAAATAAAAATCTTAGATAAACTAAGTGTTCAAATGGATTTAGGCTTGATGGGACAGCTATCTGCTGATGTAACAATTAAAGATAAAAATTTACCACTTATATATAAGAAAAATAGAGATCAGCTAGATGCACAGCTAATAGGTTCACTCCAAGTACTGGAATCATCAGTGCTAAATATTGCTAAAATATTTAAAACGTACGGCGAAATTACTTTCCCTACAGGTGAACTTCAGAATCCAACATTGAATTTAACTGCAGAATACACTGGTGTAATGTATGATAGAACAATCCAGAAAAACTATACAGTAAAAATCTTTGTAACTGGAACTAAGGATATGCCTAAACTTGAATTTTCTTATCTTATAAATGGAGAAGAAGCTACAGGAGATAAAAACAAAATCCAGCAGGATGCAATGATGTTATTGGCAGTTGGTAGATTGGGAGGTACTGAAAGTACTAACGGAAGTAATTCAGATGTTGATAAATTTAAAGCCTTAGTCTCTGGTCAAGCTTCAAAATATTTGACCGATATATTAACTAACACCGGCCTTGTCAACAATGTTGATATCGAAGTAAATTCAGATGAGTTTAGCGAATCTAAGATGAAATTTTCCGGGGAGCTTTGGGGCTTAAACTATCAAGTTGGTTCTACTGTAGGCAATATGGGAGATAATCAGATTATCTTAAATATACCTTTTTTCAAGTTATTTGATAGCAGCATATTACCTAATATCTCTGGCCAGGTTTCTATCTCACAAACCAGTGGGGAACGGAATCAGCTGCAGGAAAGGAAAAAATTTGAATTTAAATTAAGGTTTGGTGGAAGTAAGTAGATTAGGCTAGCTGTAAAACGGTATTTCTTAAATCTGTTTAAATATTTATTTGTATATTGCGTTATGTAAATATATATACATTCTTTTGATTCTGAAATACAAAACTGTGGAGGCACAATGAGCGAAATAAAAAATGATGCCCAAAAAGTTGACAGTGTTGTAATGAGTGATGAGCTTCTGCAACTGGTTAGCTTCAATATTGGTGAAGAAGAATTCGGTGTTGATATTTTAAAAGTCCAGGAAATTAACAGAATGGTTGATATCACCAGAGTTCCTAATGCTCCGGATTATGTCGAAGGTGTAATTAATCTGAGAGGTAAAGTTATACCAATTATTGATTTGCGTCACAGACTGAATATGACGCAAAAAGAAGCTGATAAAGACACCAGAATCATAGTTGTCGAATTAGAGAGTAAAATTATAGGTTTTATTGTAGATGCAGTAAACGAAGTAATCAGAATCAATAAGAGCATCACTGAAGCGCCTCCTGCAATGGTTGCCGGTATCGATGCAGAATATATTACTGCAATCGGTAAATTGGAAGACAGACTTCTAATCCTCTTAGATCTTGAGAGGATATTGACCTCGGAAGAAAAAGAAGTGCTCAGCGATTTAGAAATTTAAATAAAAAGGTTGTTTGACTCATCAAACAGCCTTTTTTGTTAATCTCCTGTAAATTGCCTTATTATCGTTGTTTTGAATGATTTTATTCAATATCTTTGGAATAGAAACTAATCAAGGAATATAAAATGGATTTTTCGGCCGGCAAATTTGTTTATCTAAGTTATAAACACGATGGAAAGCTTTTTGACTATTACGATCAATTTTTCTTCTTTTTAAATAAATATAGATTATATATAGGCGATTTTTCGGAAGTAATTGCATATTCCGTACTCCCTGATGGATTTCATTTTTTAATAGAAACCAAAGAAACCAATCAGGATCCTATATTTCAACTTCAAAAGCTGCGTAAAAAGATATTTTTCCGCTATAAGAAAAATATTGATCTGGATCAGCTTGTAGTTAAAGAACTTACTTCAGAATTTGAAATAGAAAAAAATATAAATTCTATACACTTCCTGCCTGTTAAACACGGATTTGTAAGTACGCCTGATGAATGGGAATTTTCGAGCTACCTTGAATATGTTAATTTGAGGGAAGGCACACTGCCAAAAACAGATGAACTTAAATCTAAGTATGAAGATGTAAATGAGATCAGATATAACACTGAAAGCCTCATTGATGATTTTGATATGATGTACTAAATATATATTCTATGGATATTATTCAGCTTATAATAACTTCTATAGCCTTTTTATTTTTTACTACTCACTGGGTAATAAAAATCAAAAAGATTCAACCTGCTACTTATAAATATCTTAAAGATATTATTCGTAGGTACTTTTCTCTGCTTTACTTTGGTTTTATTGTCTATTTTGTGATTATTCCTAATCTAGCCTTAAATCAGTATTTAGAACTTTTTCAACAACATTCACACAAAATTACTCTGAGTAATAATGCCTCTGAAACTCAATACTATTTGTTTAAGCAGAAACTTGATACCAGTGGTTATTGGCTTTTATCTACATACTCAGATATGATTTCTCATGATTTTATCTTTAGCCTGGACTCAGG
>OZ223199.1:0-149032 GCA_965140345.1 Kapaibacterium sp. (SeqCode) | reverse complement strand
AATAGTACCAGGTTCTGCTTTATTAGCATTAGAAGCTGGTTCTGAAGATGGTGTTTCACCAGATGACGAAAGATTGCAATGTATCTATAATTTGATGGAAGAAGTAGATACATATATCCCAACTCCTGAAAGGGAAACAGAAAAACCTTTCTTGATGCCTGTTGAGGACGTGTTCTCTATCACTGGTCGTGGTACAGTAGCAACAGGTCGTATCGAACGTGGTATCGTTAAGGTAAACGAAGAAGTTGAAATCGTTGGTTTCGGTCTTCAGAAAAAAACAACATGTACTGGTGTAGAAATGTTCCGTAAACTACTTGACGAAGGTCAAGCAGGTGACAACGTTGGTTTGTTGCTCCGCGGTGTAGATAAAAAAGAAATCGAACGCGGTATGGTTATTGCAAAACCTGGTACAATTAAACCTCACCACAAATTTACAGCACAGGTATATGTGTTGAAAAAAGAAGAAGGTGGCCGTCATACTCCATTCTTTAATGGATACCGTCCGCAGTTCTATTTCCGTACAACTGACGTAACAGGTTCTTTGACGTTACCAGAAGGTACAGAAATGGTTATGCCTGGTGATAACTTAGATGCAATTTCTATCGAACTTATCACTCCAGTAGCGATGGAAGAAGGTTTGCGCTTTGCGATCCGTGAAGGCGGTCGTACAGTAGGTGCAGGTGTTGTTACAAAAATTATCGAATAGTCAGTTTTAATGAACCTGAGTATAAGTAAATAGAATAACACAGGTATATAAGTTGAGGAATTAAAGTGGCAACACAAAAAATAAGAATCAAGTTAAAATCATACGATCATAAACTGATTGATAAATCATCAGAAAGAATAGTACGTACCGTAAAACAGACCGGAGCAGTTGTCTCCGGTCCGGTACCTCTGCCGACTCGAAGAACTGTTTTATACTGTTAACCGTTCACCACACGTGGACAAAAAGTCAAGAGAACAGTTTGAAGCAAGAATACACAAGAGGTTGATTGATATTTTCAGTTCATCTCAAAAAACTATCGATGCCTTGATGAGGTTAGAATTGCCTGCTGGCGTTGAAGTTGAAGTAAAGGTATAAGGGGAGGACAAACGAAATGCAAACAGCAATTATAGGTAAAAAAGTTGGGATGACAAGTTTGTTTACAGCAGACGGTGAACATATCCCAGTTACTGTAGTAGAAGCCGGTCCATGCCCTGTTGTCTTGAAAAGAACTGAAGATAAAGATGGCTATGAAGCAATCCAATTAGGTTTTGGCGAAACAACTGAAAAACGCACAAACAAGCCTATGATGGGTCAATTCACAAAAGCCGGCGTAAAACCTACTAAAGTATTGAAAGAATTTCGTGATGTGACTACTGAGTATAATGTAGGTGACACAGTTACAGTAGAAGCATTCACAAAAGGTGATAGAGTACACGTATCAGGTACAAGCAAAGGTCGCGGTTTTGCCGGTGTTATGAGACGCCACAACTTTAGTGGTGTGGGTATGGCAACACACGGCCAGAAAAACCGCCAAAGACACCCAGGCTCAATTGGTATGAGTAGTGACCCTTCAAGAGTATTGAAAGGTATGCGAATGGGTGGGCAAATGGGTAATAAGAAAACAACTACCCGTAACCTAGAAATCGTGGAAGTAATCCCGGATAAGAATTTGATCCTTGTAAGAGGTAGCGTACCGGGTGCACCTAATTCATTATTGGAAATAGTTAAGCAATAAGGCGATAAAATGCAGGTAGATCTTTTTAACAAAGATGGGCAAACATCCGGACAAGTGGATTTGCAAGATAACATTTTTGGCGTAGAACCAAATGAAAATGCGATGCACCAAGCCGTTCTTGTTTACTTAGCTCATCAAAGACAAGGTAATCATAAGACAAAAATCCGCTCAGAAGTGTCAGGTGGTGGAAAAAAACCTTGGCGTCAAAAAGGACGTGGCACGGCTCGCGCCGGATCGACAAGGTCACCTTTATGGGTTGGCGGTGGAACTATCCACGGACCAAAAGTGCACAGATATAACTTAAAAATCACAAAGAAATTAGCACGATTGGCAAAGAAATCAGCCTTTTCAATGAGAACACAAGAAAAGAATCTGATGGTAGTAGAAGACTTTTCTTTTGATCAAATAAAAACAAAAGATATGGCAAATGTGCTCAAAAACTTGAAGCTAGATGGCCAAAAAGTTTTGGTATTGTTGCCCAATATCGACCATAAGCTATTAATGTCGGCACGTAATATACCCGGTGTTGATGTATTTCAGGCTGATTTGATTAGCACTTATGATATTTTAAATCATAAAAAGATCCTTCTATTCAAAGGTGCGATAGAAAACATCCAGAATGCTTTTAATAATTAATAGTGGTATATTACAATGATCCAGGTATTAAAAAGACCGGTTATCACAGAAAAAGCGATGAAGCTTGCGGAGCTAGGTCAATATGTGTTTGAATGCCATCCGGATGCTAATAAAATACAGATTAAGCAAGCAATTGAAGAAATGTATGAAGTGAATGTGATAAGCGTACGTACTGCCAGAATCAAAGGGAAAAGAAAAATGCGTTACACTAAACGCGGTCTTATGAGAGGCAGCACGTCATTGAAGAAAAAAGCATTCATCAGGCTGAAAGAAGGACAAGAAATTGAGTTGGTAAGTGGAGCTCAAGGCTAATTTAAATTATTCCAGTATTCAAAATAAAAAGTGACGACGAAAGATGGCACTAAGAATATTAAAACCTATAACTCCGGGTACGCGCTTTTACTCTGTTAGCTCGTTTGATGAAATTACTACAGATAAGCCATACAAAAAACTTACTACATCACTAAAAAAATCTGGTGGTAGAAATAATACTGGTCGTATTACTTCTCGTCACCGTGGTGGTGGACATAAAAGAAGATATCGTATTATCGACTTTAAACGTAATAAAATTGGTATCAAGGCTTTTGTAGAAACAATTGAGTACGATCCAAACAGATCAGCACGTATTGCGCTGGTTAAGTACGAAGACGGTGAGTATAGATATATACTTGCTCCGGATAAATTGAAAGTAGGACAGGAAATCCTTACCGGACCAGAAGCGGAATATAATGATGGTAATGCGTTACCATTAGAAAAAATTCCTGTGGGTCTTTTCATCCATAATATTGAGATGAAACCAGGTAAAGGTGGACAGCTCGTAAGAAGTGCAGGAACTTCAGCACAGTTAGTCGGTTTCGACGGCAAATATGCTCAAGTGAAATTGCCTTCAGGCGAGATGAGATTGATCCCTAAAGTATGTTATGCAACTTTAGGCACTGTAAGCAACCATGACCACGAAAATATAATAAAAGGTAAAGCAGGCCGTAACCGTTGGTTAGGCGTGAGACCTCAGACTCGTGGTATGGCAATGAACCCGATCGATCACCCTATGGGCGGTGGTGAAGGTACTTCTAAATCAGGTGGTGGACGTCAACATCCGAGAACTCCTTGGGGTAAATACACTAAAGGTCTTAAAACTCGTAAAAAACGTAACCAATCTGACAAATTCATTGTTCGTAGAAGAAATAAAAAATAATAGGTGCGTGGTATGTCTCGCTCATTAAAAAAAGGTATTTTCGTACACTATAAATTGCAGAAGAAAATCGACGAGCTTAATAACAACAGTCAAAAGAAAGTGATTAAGACTTGGTCGAGAGCTTCTACTATTACGCCTGATTTTGTAAATCATACTGTAGCTGTACACAATGGTAAAAACTTCATTCCTGTATTCGTTACAGAAAATATGGTAGGCCACAAATTGGGTGAGTTTGCTCCAACTAGGACTTATAGAGGACATGCAGGTCACAGGAAAAAATAAAAATAAGATAATACCATTGGAGTTATGATGGAAGCAAAGGCTTTAAAAAAATATATTAGATGCTCGCCGCGTAAAATGCGTCTGGTTATAGACATGATTCGTGGCAAAAAAGCAGAAGAGGCATTGACTATTTTGAGATTCTCTCCTAAGAGAGCCGCTAGCGATGCTGAAAAAGTGCTACGTTCTGCTGTAGCAAATCTAACTCAAAAAGCTCAAAGTGAGCAGTTGACTATCAACGATGATGAAGTTTTTGTAAAGGCTGTTATGGTTGATGCAGGTCCTACTATGAAAAGAATCCGCCCTGCACCAATGGGTAGAGCTTACAGAGTAAGAAAAAGAACTAATCATCTAACTATTGTTGTAGCAACTGAAGATAATTAAAATAAGGATTTACAATGGGACAAAAGATAAACCCTATCGGCTTTAGACTAGGCATCAACAGAAGTTGGGATGCTAATTGGTTCGATGAAAAGAACCTAGCTGAAAAGCTTGCTGAGGATGTCCGTGTAAGAACTTACATCAGAAAGCGTAAGAAAAAAGCCGGTATCGCTAGAATCTTAGTTGAAAGAACTGCTAAACAACTTAGAATTACTATCAATACTTCTAGACCGGGTGTAATCATTGGTCGCAGCGGTAAGGATATTACTCAGTTGGAAGAAGAGCTTAAAAAACTTACATCTAAAGATGTGAAGATCCTTATCAGCGAAGTGAAAAGACCGGAATTGGATTCTTTGTTAGTAGCTGATAATATCGCTCAGCAGTTGGAAGGCAGAATTTCTTTCCGTAGAGCGATGAAACAAGCTGTTTCCGGTGCTATGAGAACCGGTGCGAATGGTATCCGTGTAATGTGCTCCGGCCGTTTGGGTGGTGCAGAAATGGCTCGTACAGAGCAATATAAGCAAGGTAGAATTCCATTGCATACGCTAAGAGCAAATATCGACTATGGCACTGCAACTGCCCATACTATTTATGGAGCAATTGGTGTAAAAGTTTGGATTTGTAAAGGCGATATAATTGGTTAAATTTGTAGTAGTAGTATATACGGCGGGTAATTTATTATGTTAATGCCCAAAAGAGTAAAAAGAAGAAAGACCCAGCGCGGTACCATGAAGGGCAAAGCAATGAGAGGTTCTTTGGTTACTTTTGGTTCATTTGGTTTGAAAGCTTTAGAGCCTAAATGGATTAGTAACCGTCAAATTGAATCTGCTCGTATTGCGATCAATAGGTACCTTAAGCGTGATGGTAAAGTATGGATTAGAATATTTCCTGATAAACCATATACTAAACAACCTGCTGAAACTCGTATGGGTAAAGGTAAGGGTAGCCCTGAAGGTTGGGTAGCAGTAGTGAAACCGGGAAGAATTCTTTTCGAAATAGACGGTGTTAGTGAAGAAGCAGCTAAAGAAGCATTAAGATTGGCTTCACACAAACTACCAATTCAAACAAAATTTGTCAAACGTATCGATTTAGTGTATAATGAAGTCTCGTAAAGCTGAAGTATTGAAAGAACTCACCCAGGAAGAACTGGTGAACGCACTTAGCGAAGCTGAAGAAACTCTCGCTAAACAGAGATTTCAGCACGCGTTAAAGCAGCTTCATGATACCAGCTACCTGAAGATCTTGAAAAAAGATATTGCAAGAATGAAAACCATTCTAAACGAACGTTAAGTTCATAGTTAGTGAGAGAAAAAATGGAAGAGATGAAAAATCAAAATACTCCTGAAGTAAATCAAGATGTTGTAAAAGACATGACTGATAATGCTCAGGAAGCAGTAAAATCAAGAAAGAGAATTCTTACAGGTAAGGTGGTATCTAATAAATGCGATAAAACCATCACTGTTTCAGTTGTTAGACAGATTGCGCATCCGATCTATAAAAAGTATTACAAAAGAAGTAAGAACTTTATGGCACATGATGTGGATAACACTTGTAACATCGGTGATACTGTAAGAATTAAAGAATGCAGACCTCTTAGCGCTAAAAAGCGTTGGGAACTTGTAGAAATTTTAGAGCGTGCGAAGTAAAAAGGAATAAACCATGGTACACGAAGAAACGAATCTTGCTGTCGCAGATAACTCAGGTGCTAAGAAAGTTAGATGCATCCGTGTTTTAGGCGGTCATGGTAAAAAATACGCATCCGTTGGGGATCTTATAGTAGTTGCTGTTAAAGCGGCTATTCCTAACTCTGCAGTAAAAAAAGGTACGGTGCAGAAAGCTGTTGTCGTTAGAACTGCTAAAGAAATCCAAAGACGTGACGGATCATGCATTAGGTTCGACGAAAATGCAGCTGTGATACTCAACGATAAAGGGGAACCAAGAGGTACTCGTATTTTCGGTCCTGTTGCCCGTGAATTGCGTGAAAAGAATTATATGAAGATAGTATCATTAGCACCCGAAGTTCTTTAATAAAGGTGAGCTAAATGAAGTTAAAAATAAAGAAAAACGACACTGTAAAGGTTATATCCGGAAACTCAGCGGGTACAGTGGGTAGGGTTTTAGAAGTTTACCCTGAAAAAATGAGAGTACTTGTCGAAGGTGTGAATGTTCGTGTGAAACATATGAAACCAAACCAACAGAATCAACAAGGTGGCAAGGTTACAGTTGAAATGCCAATTCACTACTCTAACGTGATGTTAGTTGATTCTGATGGCAAACCTACTAGAGTAGGAGTAAGACACGAACTTCAAGAGAAAGACGGAAAGCAAAAAAGAAAAGCTATCCGCATTGCAAAGTCAAACGGTAAAGATTTATAATTTTTATATTAAAGTAATATGGCTAAGAACAAGAATAATCAGCAGGTAGTTGCAGGAAAAGGCGGCTTCGTTTTCGAAGGTAAAAGACTCGAAGAAGTGGAAGCCGGACAGCCACCTAAACCTAGACTAGCTGAATTCTACAAAGAAAAAGTCGTACCTGCACTCATGAAAAAATTTAATTACTCTTCAGTAATGCAGGTTCCTAAGCTGGAAAAAATCTGCTTAAACATGGGTATAGGCGACGCTGTACAAGACAAAAAACTTTTGCAAAGTGCTATCAACGAGTTGGAACTTATCACTGGTCAAAGACCGTCGGTAAGAAAAGCTAAAAAAGCGATTTCTAACTTTAAACTTCGTCAAGATGTACCAATTGGCTGTATGGTAACTCTTAGAAAAGCGAACATGTTCGAATTTTTGGACAGATTTATTAATATTTCTGCTCCTCGTATTCGTGACTTTAGAGGCTTTTCTGATAAAAGTTTTGACGGTAGAGGTAATTTCTCAATCGGTATTAAAGAGCAAATTATCTTTCCTGAAATCGATGTCGATAAAGTTAGTAGAATCTCAGGCTTGGATATAACTTTTGTAGTTAGATCTAATAGCGATGAAGAAACGAAAGCTTTGATGGATGAATTTGGTTTTCCGTTTCGTAGAAAAGACTAAAGAAGGTAGCTATGTCAAAAGTTTCAATTATAGCTCGTAACGAGAAAAGAAAAAGATTAGTAGCAAAGTATGCTGAAAAAAGAGCAGCTTTGAAAGAAGCTGGTGATTTGGAAGGTTTGCAAAAACTTCCTAGAAACTCTGCTCCTACTAGACTTCGTAATCGTTGCTCAGTTACAGGCAGAGGTCGCGGTGTATACCGTAAGTTCGGGATCTGTCGTAATGTCTTCCGCCAATTGGCATCTGAAGGCAAAATTCCCGGTATTCGTAAGGCAAGTTGGTAATTTTATTAACGGTAGAAATTATGCCAGTAACAGATCAAATAGCAGATTTTATCACTAGAATTAGAAATGCAGGTGCTGCAGGTAACAAAAAGGTTACTGCACCGAAATCTAAGGTTAAAGTGGCAATCGCTAAAATTCTTAAAGATCAAGGTTATATTGAAGATTTCAAAGTGATTGACGAAGGTGTTCAAGGCACTATAGAAGTATCTATCAGATACTATCGTAAAAAATCTTCAATTATTGAAATCAAAAGAATTAGCAAACCAGGCAGACGTATCTATGTTCCTGCGGAAAAATTACCAAGAGTAAAAAATGGTCTTGGTATAGCTATTGTTTCTACATCAAGAGGTGTAGTAACTGATAAAGAAGCTCGCAAGATGAATATAGGTGGCGAAGTACTTTGTACTGTATGGTAATTTAAAGAAAAAGGAGCACAGTCGTGTCAAGGATTGGAAATAACCCGATCGTCGTACCAGATAAAGTTACGATATCAATCGATGGTAATACAGTAATTGCAAAAGGACCTAAAGGTGAGCAATCTGTGTGCATTCCACAAGATATCGAGCTCAAATTTGAAAATAACACGATCACTTTCGAAAGAAACAGCAACCTAAAACATGTTAGAGCTGCTCACGGCTTGGCAAGAGCTTTGACCTTTAATGTTGTAGAAGGTGTTGCCAACGGCTTCAACAAAGTGCTTAATATCGAAGGTGTAGGTTACAAAGCAGAAATGAAAGGTCCAAGATTGTATCTTTCATTAGGTTACTCACATCCTATTTTGTTCATCCCTCCGGATGGCATTACTTTCGAAGTGAAAGGTAACCAAATCACTGTAAGTGGTATTGACAAACAGCTGGTAGGACAAGTTGCAGCAAAAGTCAGAGGCTTTCGCCCACCTGAACCATACAAAGGTAAAGGTATTCGCTATAATGGTGAATATGTGCGTCGTAAAGCCGGTAAAACTGCTGCAAAATAGTTCGTATGATTATTCAAATTTTATAGCAATTAGAGCTTGAAATGAAAGTACAAGAACTGAAGAAAAAACGCAGATTAAAAAGAAAAAAACATATACGTAAGAATATGTTTGGCACACAAGAAAAGCCAAGATTATCTATAAATAGAAGTTTGAGTCACATCTATGTACAAATTATTGATGATGACAACCATAAAACATTGGTAAGTGCTTCTACTTTAGATAGTGAAATTAAGGCAGCTCTTGAAGGTAAAACTAAAAAAGAGCAAAGCAAATTAGTTGGTGAAGCAATCGCTAAACGCGCTTTGGCAGCAAACATCAATACTGTTTGCTTTGATAGAAATGGATTTTTGTACCATGGCCGCATCAAAGAGTTAGCAGATGCAGCTAGAAAAGGTGGTTTGAAATTTTAAGTTCTGGAAAAGGAGATATCGTGGCAAAGATTAAAGCCTCAGAACTCGAATTGAAGGACAAATTAGTTTACGTAGGCCGTACAGCTAAAGTAGTAAAAGGTGGTCGTAGATTTACCTTTTCAGCTATGGTAGTAGTTGGTGACGGTAATGGTCACGTTGGATATGGTCTAGGTAAAGCTAGTGAAGTCGTTGATGCAGTATCTAAAGCAACTGATACAGCAAAGAAAAACATAGTTAAGATTCGATTGCAAAATAACACTATTCCTCATGAAGTACTCGGTAGATATGGCGCTGCAAAAGTGCTTATCAAACCTGCTTCTGCCGGTACAGGTGTAATTGCTGCCGGTGGTGTTCGTGCCATCCTGGAATTAGCAGGTGTACAAGACGTTCTAACTAAATCGTTAGGTTCGTCAAATCCACATAATACAGTTAAAGCTGCAATTGCAGGTCTTAGTTCTTTAGAAGATGCTCATGCAGTAGCTGAAAGACGTGGCGTAACTGTTGAAAAAGTTATCAACGGGTAGTCTGCTAATAGGCAGAATATGGACTAATCTTAATAGGTGGTAAAATGGGTAAACTAAAAATTACTCAAGTAAAAAGTATAATAAAAACTAAGAAGAAGCAAAAGCTTACGATCGAAGCCTTAGGGCTGGGCAGACCTCATTATGTTAATGTCTTGCCTGATAATGCGCAAACACGCGGCATGATCGAAGTTGTGAAACATTTAGTTAATGTTGAAGAAGTTTCTGAATAATATAAGAAGTCGATAGATGAAACATATAGGTAATCTTCAGTATTCAGAAGGGGCTAAACAGAAGAAGAAAAGAATAGCCCGCGGACCCGGCTCTGGTCATGGTGGTACCGCTACTCGAGGCCATAAAGGTCAGAAATCACGCGCTGGCGCGAAGATTTCTCCTAGCTTTGAGGGTGGTCAAATGCCGATCAACCGCCGTATTCCAAAGTTTGGATTCACTAATATTTTTAGAACTGAATTCCAGACAGTTAATGTCGGTACTTTGCAAGAATTAGCTGATAAACAAAAATTCGAAGGCGGCAAAGTAGATTTTGATGTGTTGTTTGATCTTGGTATCATCAACAAAAAGTCACAACCTTTGAAAATATTAGGTAATGGCGAAATTAATGTCGCTCTTACAGTAGAGGCCGATAAATTTTCTAAACAAGCTAAAGAGAAAATTGAGTCTGCAGGAGGGACAGTAGTAAGCAATGGCTAGTTTCGTACAAACACTCCAGAATATTTTTAAGATTGACGAACTTAAACAAAGATTGACATTTACTTTGATCATTCTATTTGTAGTTCGTGTTGGCGCACACATAACGATACCGGGTGTAGATATTAACACGTTGCAAGCTTCTATGGCTAACAACGACTCTAACACATTATTTGGTTTATTCGACTTGTTTGTAGGTGGTGCGTTTTCAAATGCTGCAATTTTCGCCCTAGGTATTATGCCTTATATTACGGCGTCAATTATATTTCAGCTCGCAGGTGTTGTGATCCCTGAAATTCAGAAGTTGCAGCGTGAAGAAGAGGGTAGAAGAAAGATTAATCAATATACCAGATGGTCAACTGTTGCCATTGCAGCTTTGCAAGGGTGGGGTGTGTCTATCAAGTTAGCTTCTCAGACAGCAGGCAACTTGCCGGTTGTTCCCGAAGCAGGTTTCGTATTTACGTTATCTACAATGATTATTTTAGCTGCAGGTACTATTTTTATGATGTGGTTAGGTGAACTAATCACTGAAAGAGGTATCGGTAATGGTATTTCGCTTATTATCTTCATTGGTATTATTGCGAGATTGCCTATGTCATTGATACAAGAGTATCAATTGATTACTTCCGATCCAAATCCGGCTGGTAAATTAATTGTTGATGGTATTTTGGTTGTTGGACTTGTTGCCATCATTGCTGCTGTGGTTTATATCACGCAGGGTGCAAGAAGAATACCGGTACAGTATGCTAAACGCCAGGTCGGAAGAAAAGTATTCGGTGGTACGACTCAATATATTCCATTGCGTGTTAATACTGCAGGCGTTATGCCAATTATCTTTGCACAATCTTTGATGTTTATACCAAACACTATACAACAATTTTTCCCTGAAAGCCAGTTTGTAGCCTCCGTAGCAGGTTTGTTCTCTCACGAGTCATTCTTTTACGCGCTATCTTATGGCTTAATCATTGTATTCTTTACTTATTTCTATACTGCAATTATTTTCAATCCAAAAGATATTGCATCTAACATGAAGAAACAGAGTGGTTTTATTCCGGGTATCAGACCTGGCGCTGCAACTGAAGAGTATGTAGATAGAATTATCACTCGAATAACACTTCCTGGATCTATCTTTTTGGCAATTGTCGCTATTTTACCTACATTTGTAATCAATATATTTTCAGTTCCTCCTGGATTTGCACAATTCTTTGGCGGTACTTCACTATTGATTATGGTCGGTGTAGCATTAGATACTTTGCAACAAATAGAATCATATTTATTGATGCGCCACTATGATGGTTTCATGAAGAGTGGTAAAATGAAAGGAAGAGTTGGAGTAGGTGGGTTTTAATCATGGCAAATAAAAACGAATATAACGATTTTGTAGAGATAAAAACGGAATCACAGATCACTAAGTTAGAGAAGGCATGCCGCATAGTTGCTGAAACGTTTAACGTTATCAAGCCTCTTATGCAAGTAGGTATGACTACATTAGAAATTGACAAGGTAGCTGAAGATTATATTCGTTCGAAAAATGCCAAACCTGCTTTCAAAGGTTATGAAGTCGAAGGTAAGTTCTTTCCCGGAACGTTGTGCATATCAATAAATGAAGAAGTAGTCCATGGTATCCCTTCTGAAAGAAAACTAAAAGATGGTGATATTGTATCGGTGGACTGCGGAGCTGAATTAAACGGGTATTTTGGCGACAGTGCTGTAACTTTCGCAATAGGCAATATTAGCCCAGAAGACGAAAGACTTATGAAAGTTACTAATGAATCGCTGTTTAAAGGTATAGAAAATGCAGTGGCTGGTAAAAAGCTTTATGATATTTCCAGAGCGATACAAGAACATTGCGAAAGTAATGGTTATTCGCTCACTAGGGAATTGGTAGGTCATGGAATAGGCAAAAATCTTCATGAAGAGCCGCCTGTACCAAATTTTGTGCCTCCACTGCTTTACCGGTCAAGGTACCCGAATATTAAATTAAGAAAAGGTATTGCTTTGGCGATTGAGCCGATGGTTCATAGAGGAAAGAAAGAAATCAGATCGCTACAAGACGGTTGGACCATTGTAACAGCAGACAAAAGCACTGCTGCTCATTTTGAGCATACTGTGATAATTGAAAACGACAAAGCATTAATACTAACACTTAGAGATTAAACTGATATGGCAAAACAAGAACTTATCAGAGCTGACGGTATAATACAGGAAACCTTGCCGAATACACAATTTTTGGTGAAATTGGATAATGGACATACATTGCTTGCTCATATATCCGGCAAAATGCGAATGAATTTTATCAAAATTCTGCAAGGCGACAAAGTAACTGTCGAGCTCTCTCCATACGACTTGTCTAAAGGCAGAATCGTTTATAGATATAAATAATTTAAAAACTATATATAGCAAGTAGCGATGAAAGTACAAGCTTCAGTTAAGAAAAGAAATCCTGACGATAAAATCGTTCGTCGTAAAGGTAAAATCTATATTATTAACAAGAAAAATCCTCGCTTTAAACAAAGACAAGGATAATTATAAAGGAGAAGTATTGTGGCTCGTATAGCTGGTAATGACTTGCCTAAAAATAAACGCGGCGATGTAGCTTTAACTTACATTTTTGGTATCGGACAAACAACTGCTGGTAAAATCTTAGATGAAGCAGAAATTAGCCGTGCTAAAAAAGTACAGGATTGGACTGACGATGAAGTAGCTCAAATTCGTCAAATTATTGACACTATTCTTGTCGAAGGTCAATTACGCTCCGAAGTTCAAATGAATATTAAACGTTTGATGGACATCGGTTGCTACAGAGGGTTGCGCCACAGAAGAGGTCTGCCTGTACGCGGACAGAGAACTCGTACAAATTCGAGAACTCGTAAAGGTCGTAAGAAAACAGTTGCAGGCAAAAAGAAAGTTGTTAAATAGTAATTTAGCAGCATAATCTTTTAAATTTTAAAAGGTTTCGTAAATAATTAGGATAGGTAAACATCCGTGGCTAAGAAAAAACAAAAAAAGAAAGTTGTAGCGGACGTACATGGTAAAGCTTATATAAGAGCAACGTTTAACAACGTTCAAGTAACTATTGCTGATATGTACGGTAACGCTTTGTGTTGGTCATCAGCCGGCAGAAACGGATTTAGAGGATCAAAGAAAAATACTCCATATGCTGCTCAGGTATCAGCTGAAAAAGCAGCAAAAGAAGCTTACGATATGGGGCTTCGTAAAGTGGATGTAGTTGTAAAAGGTCCAGGTTCAGGTCGTGAGGCAGCAGTTCGTGCTTTGACTCAGGCTGGATTGGAAATCCACAGCATTATTGACAAAACACCTATACCTCATAATGGATGTCGTCCGCCAAAACGCAGAAGAGTATAAGTTTTGGGGTGTTCTCTATTTTTTTAGTTTGAAAAATCCGGCAAATAAATTTTATGAATACTCAATTGCAAATGCCCGATAGGGTTCACATTGAAGAATCATCGTCAGATTTTCACGGCAGATTTATAATGCAGCCGTTAGAAGGTGGATATGGGGTTACTATCGGTAACTCTCTTAGAAGGGTTTTACTCTCTTCTATCCCCGGTGCGGCTATTATCGGTGTTAAAATCACTGACGTTTTACATGAGTTCCAGACCATAAATGGTGTCATGGAAGATATGTCAGAGATTATCCTTAATTTGAAAGAAGTTGCTCTTAAAACAAACGAGAAAAAACCGTTTAGAGTAATGTTTCATTTGAAAGGGCCTGGCACTTGGACTGCTAAGGATATCAACGAAGCTTCTGACTTGATCGAAATTATGGATCCTGATAAGCATATTGCCACTCTTGCTGATGATGCTGAGTTTGACGTTGAACTTAGAATAGGTAAAGGGAAAGGCTATGTGCCTTCAGAAGAGCAGCAAATGGTGGATTTCCCTGTCGGGATGCTACCAATTGATGCTATATTCACTCCAATAAAAAATGTCATTTATAAAATTGACCCTCATCGCGTGGGCCACAGAACTGACTATGAAAGACTTACGCTTGATGTAAAAACTGACGGTACAATTTCTTCACAGGAAGCCGTACACCAAGCCGCTAAGATTCTAAACGATCATATTAAGTTCTTCATTAACTTTGACGAATTCGAAGAAGAGCAACAACAGCAGGAAATCGAAGAAGAAGAAGTTAAAGCAGCAGAACGTAATCGTTTGAGAAAAATTCTGCTTACGCCTGTAGATGAGTTAGAGCTTTCAGTGCGTGCTCATAATTGCTTGAAAGCTGCTAATATTAAAAATATGGCTGAGCTGGTTAGACTTCAAGAATCTGAATTACTTAAATTCAGAAACTTTGGTAAAAAGTCTTTGACTGAGTTGTCTGATGTTGTTGTTCAGTTCGGTCTTGAATTCGGTATGAATGTCGATCAATATTTGAAAGACGATAAATCTACCGTAAATGAATAATTATTTAAGTAACTAATTGATCTGAGTATAAGTTATGAGACACGGAAAACGCGGTGTAAAGCTTAATAGAACAAGCAGTCACAGAAAAGCTCTTATGCGTAGCTTGGCTACTGCTTTGTTTGAACATAAGAGAATCGCTACTACTGAAGTTAAAGCTAAAGCGCTCAGACCTTACGCTGAAAGACTTATCACAAAAGCTAAACAAGCTTTAGCTCGTGAAAAACAAGGTCTTCTTCCTGAAGGTAACACAGTAGATGTTCATAATAGAAGAGTTGTCTTTAAAGAAATCAAAAATAAAGCTGTTTTACAAGAGCTTTTTGATGCTATTGCTCCTGCAGTAGAAAGCCGTAATGGTGGCTACACTAGAGTAATCAAAACAGGACAGAGAAGAGGCGATGGTGCCAGAACTGCTATTATTGAATTAGTTGACTGGTCTGCTGAGCAAGATGGTGCTGTTTCTATCAAACCTAAGAAAAAATCTAAACCGAAAAAAGTAGCTCCAAAAGTGGAAACACCAGTAGTTGCACCGGTTGAAGAAGTAGTTGAAGAAACTCCGGTTGTTGAAGAAGCACAAGCAGAAGCTCCTGCTGAAACACCGGAAGAACAAGCTCCGGAAGCTAACAATGAAGAAACTACAGAAGAAAAATAACTTCTGTAATCAGATATAATATCTAGAAAAGTGCCTCTTATTTTCTATAAAAGGCACTTTTTTTATATTTTAAATTGTACATAGAAGGTAGTTCCTTGTTCTTCATTACTTTCAAACCAGGTTTTACCTTTTAAATACTTCTCTGTGAATAGTTTTATGCTATAAGTTCCAATTCCTCTTCCGTTCCCTTTTGTTGAAAAGGATTTTCTAAATATCATAGACTTTATTTCAGCAGGCATTACCTGTTTATTGTGCACACTAAACATAAAATATGTGTCTGTAATGCTTGAGTTGACAGTAACAGTTCCAGATGGATACACTGCTTCTAAAGCATTTTTTAATAAATTGCTTATAACTCTGCCTAAAAGAGCTTGATCAGATTCGAAGTTAAAGTCTGTAAAATTCTCACTCATAATAATTCTACTCTCTTTAGCAAAACTGTACATTGAGTTAGTAACAATCAGATCTCTAATGAAAGTCTTGGAATTAATTATTACCTTTTGTACGTTCAGATTCCCATTTTCAGCTTGTAAAAGCTGTTTGTGGTTCAAAATTTCATCAATAAGCCTCTTTGAAGAGTCTTTCAGCATCTTTTTGTAATCTGAATACTCATCAGGCAAATCCATTTCTAAAATCATAGATATGGATGTAATCGAGTTTGCAGTATTTAAGATATCATGAAAAAATACCCTTTCCAGAATCTCTTTTCTCTTTTCTTCGCTTATATCAAATAATGTGAAAATTATAAACTTCTCTTCGTCAATAAAGATTGGAGATGCAGTTACTCTAAGAGTGTAAGGGCTGTTATCTGCATCTAGTATGTGGCATTCCCTGGTTCCTTCTTTATTGGATAAAGCATCTACAATACATAAAAATGCGCCGCAGTACTGGCATTCAGATGCATTACCACAACCACCGTGAGATTTCATAGAGTTTGTGCAAGAAAAAATATCTCCAGGTCGTTTACCGTAAGTAGTATTTTGATCTACAAAATCGAAGGTCTTAAAAAATGATTTATTAGCAAAGACTGCTTGCCTATTTTGATTAAGGATCAAAATTAAATCAGGAATTTTATCAAATAGCTGTTTATAAATAAGCTGTTCCGAAAAATACTTGATCTGTCTTGTAAGTTCTTTTTCTGAAGATCTTTTAGATAAGTCTTCCATTCTTTCTACCCAGAAGTATATAACAAGGATAATATATATAAGATAGGCAAAAAGTTTAATATAATGAATATTTCTTTTCATATATTGTGTTTAATATCAAACGTTATTTTATATTAAGGATGTATTAAGATGAAATGTCATGAAGTAGACTACGAAATATTTGGCGATGATATGCAAGTTGTAGAAATAGAACTTGACCCGCAAGAGACAGTAATAGCAGAAGCCGGTGCCATGAATTGGATGGACGACGGAATTGAGTATGAAGCTAAATTCGGAGATGGATCAAAACCAAACCAAGGCTTTTTTAGTAAAGTACTTGATGCAGGAAAAAGAGTGCTTACAGGTGAATCTATTTTTATGACACATTTTACTAATGTTGGTAGAGGGAAAAAAAGAGCAGCTTTTGCAGCTCCATATCCAGGTAAAATTGTACCTTTAAATATGGCAGAAATGGGGAATGATTTTATTTGCCAAAAAGATGCTTTTCTTGCTGCAGCGTTAGGAACAGAAGTAAGTATAACTTTCAATAAAAGATTAGGAGCCGGTTTCTTTGGTGGAGAAGGTTTTATACTTCAAAGACTTCGTGGTGATGGTATGGCATTTGTTCACGCAGGTGGTACTATCGTTAAGAAAGAACTTAATGGTGAAACTATTAAAGTAGACACTGGTTGTATTGTTGGCTTTACTGCTGGTATAGACTATGATATACAAATGGCAGGTGGATTGAAATCTATGTTTTTTGGTGGAGAAGGTCTTTTCTTAGCTACTTTACAGGGACATGGTACTATCTATCTTCAATCACTTCCGTTCTCCCGTATGGCTGATAGAATTTTGGAACATGCTCCGAGAGCAGGCGGATCACAAAAAGGTGAAGGCTCTGTTTTAGGCGGACTGGGAAGAATGATGAGTGGTGATTAATAACCGGAATGATTTCAGTTATAAAAAGAATTGAATACATAAAAATGTGGCTTAAAAGTGTAATCTTTTAAGTCACATTTTTTTATACTTTTACTTTGCAATGATAGGGATCCAAATTTCTTCTTCAGAATCTATACTATTGTTTTTGTATTTCTCACCTAATTTCTCAAAATGAGGTCTTTGATCAAGAGTATATTTAGATTGAGTAAACCACTGTCCAAAGATATGTTGAAATGTTTCAGGTGCTTTTTCAGGGCCTCCTTTATGCAGAAAGACAGCATATAGACCTTCCTGCAGAATAAATTCATGCATATCAGGTATCTTTGTTTCAAAACTACTGACTTCGACAGCAGCCCATTTGGTAAATTCTCTATTTAAATCAATATTTTGGAAATTATAATCTGCCTCAAATACTTGTAAGGAATAAAGGAAGCTGTCTATATTATTCTGAATATTATGCCTTTGCTGCATAAATTCTTTCCAAAGAAGATGAGTTGAATTATTTGCTAAAGACATTGTCATATACTTGCCCAGAAGCTTTTTTTCGCTTAGTAATTCTATTCTATGTATCATAATGATCTATTTAAGTTATTTGGACTATCAGTGTATATTACTAAAATACAAAATCTTGGATTTTGATAGCAGTAGATATTAAAAAAGGGATTTGAAAATTACTCAAATCCCTTTAAAAGTAACTGTATATCTGTACTATTTAATAGCTTTTAATGCTTCTTCGTAATTAGGTTCCTGAGCGATTTCCGGTACTTGTTCCTGGTAAACTACGTTACCTTCTTCGTTAAGAACAACAACTGCTCTTGACATCAAGCCGGCTAAAGGACCATCTGCAATACCTACACCGTAAGTTTTGCTAAATTCAGCATCTTCTCTCATTTCAGCAAGAGAAACTACATTTTCCAAGCCTTCAGTAGCACAGAATCTTTTATGTGCAAAAGGAAGGTCTTTAGAGATGCAAAGAACTACTGTATTGTCTAATTTTTCAGCTTCAGCGTTAAATTTTCTAACTGAAGTTGCGCAAACAGGAGTATCTAATGAAGGGAAAATATTTAAAACTACTTTTTTACCTTTGTATGCATCCAAAGATACATCACCTAGGTCAGAATTTGTCAATTTAAAATCAGGAGCTTTAGTTCCAACTTTTGGTAAATCGCCAACTGTGTTGAAAGGGTTGCCTTGTAATGTGATCTTAGCCATCTTATTTTCTCCGAATAATATTGAGTATTAATTATCAGTTTCAGTGAATATAACGAAACATGTAGAAGATTTATTTTAGGCTTGCCTGAAAAAAGAATAGGGGAGAGGGGAAATTTATTTTAGAAAAATATTAAGTAATAGAGGCGATAATTGTTTACGCCTCTATTGAAAAATAATCTTATATCTGCTTTTTAATTCTATCTAAATCACCACAGAGCACAATTGTCTCTTTGAGATTGCCGAAGAGTTTTTGCTGCACAGGGAATACTTCTTCGGGAGTGGCAGAGCTTATTTTAGTAACCAGATTTTTATGATAATCTATAGGAAGACCATATATTTTTGTAGTTCTGATTAAAGATGCTGCCTGCTGAGGCGTTTCAGTGGATCTTAGGAAGATGCCAAGAATATACCTTTGAGCCTGAAGAAGTTCTTCTTTTGGAATCGGTTTATTGGCGATAATATCTATTTGTTTTCTTATTTCGTCAATTGTTTCCTTTACTTTGTCTGCATTTATATCAGATGAGATATATAGAGCAGAAGCGGCTTTTCTGTTTTCAATTGTGGAGTGAAGGCCGTAAGTGTAGCCTTTTTCTTCTCTGATAATTTTGTTTAAGCGTGAAAGGAAATATCCGCCAAGTATTGTATTAATAAGCTGAAGATAAGGATAATCTTCGTCATTTCTTTCAAGAGTAGGGAAACCATAGCGCACAGTTACTTGCGGAGCCTCTTTCTTTTCTACTAAAATAGGTTCGCTTACGAAATTGTATTCTACAGGAGTAATCTCCGGCTCTTTCTCAGCAGAGTGCAGACCGGAAAATGTATTTTCCAATTTAGCTAGAACCTGGTCTTTATCGAAGTTACCTGCAACAAAGATCGTCATCTTGGATTTTAAAAGCTGTTGATGCCATTCGATGCAGTCTTCTTTTGTAATTGCACCTACTTCATCTATCCCGCCAATGCGTGAACGCCCATAAGGATGATTTTTATAAAGACTGCTATTGAAAGCAACTTGTGCTAGAAATCCCGGGTTAACCATGTCCTGTTCAATGGAAGACACAGTTTTTGCTTTTAGAAAGTTAAGTTCTTTTTCTTCAAATGTAGGGTTTAGGATAATATCAGATAAAATATCCAGGCCTGTATCAATAAATTGGGGCATACCTGTAAGGTTGAAAGATACTTCGTCCCATAAGCCACTGCAGGATAAATTAAGTCCTAAGTTTTCTACTTTTCTGTTTATTTCACTAGAAGTATATTTTTGAGTACCTCTTTGCATCAAGCGGGATGCAAATGCAGCTGTACCATTCTTTTTATCAAAATAAGCACCTGCTGAGGCAATAATATTTATAGAAGTTATTGTTTGATTTTCATCATTGATAAGGAAGTATTCTGTTCCGTTTTTCAAAGTGCCTGATTCAAAAGCAGGTACATTAAAAACTATTTCTTGATCTGAAAAAGGGGGTTTCATATAATCTCAAATAAGTTCGGGTATAAAACACAAAGATAAATATATTAAAGCCGCTCTCAAAATAAATTCATAAGAATTATCCCGAAAGCGGCAAAATTTATATGTAAAAATGACTTACGGTCTTTTTAGTTCGATTTCAAAAGATACATCTGCACCGGCACGTCTCATCATTTCAGAAGCCCCGCAGTATTTATTTTGAGATAGCTCCACAGCTCTTTCCAAATCGTTTAGCTCTGCGTCCGGACTTGTTAGAGTATATTTTAGGACTATGGTTTTAAATACTTTTGGATGCTCGTCAGTTCTTTCGCCTTCAATGTCAATTTGAAGATCAGTTATAGTTTTTCTTTTCTTTCTTAAGATGCTGATAGTATCCATAAAAGAACATGCAGCAACAGACTGAAGCATTATTTCCATAGGAGTTGGTGCTGTGTCCTCTCCGCCCACCGCTGGCTTAGTATCAAAAATAGTTTCCAAGCCTTTTTCATTTTTACCAATAATGCGCATATTTCTGTCTAATTTTAAATTAGCTTTCATGTTAAACCTTCCAAATGTGTGTATTTGATATTCAATTAACCATACGAATAAGACTAAGAATTACTGTATTTAAGCTGATACAGCTAGCTGTCCAATTTTACGAGAGTATATTCCTCTATAAGTCGTTCTGCTTTTTTGATAGTTACATTATGTAATTCGAGCAGGAATTTATCATCTCTTTCCCAACGAATGATAACTCTAAGCTTATTGCCTCTTTTGTCATAGTCGTTTGTAAGAAATTCAAATCTATTCTTTTCCGGATCGTATGATCCTGTTCCGTAGTAAGGATATGAAAACAGATTGTTCCTTTGAAATAGGACATATTTATCAGCGTTTTTATCATAACCAAATTGCCAGTGCATCTCATAATCCGTTTGAGTATTGGCAAAGTCAAAATCAAAATCTAGGTATCTATCTTTAAGGGATGTATGGATATCTGCTTTACCCGAATAATTTGATACAAGCTCACCAACAAGATTATAGCTATTTACAAGAACTTTCCACTTCCCGTTGAATTGTTTAAATACTTCATGCTCTTTAGTTGTTTTAAACTGTGCTACATCATTCGCATTTGAGCTAAATATTAGCAATAATAATAGAATTAGATAGTTTGATAATTTTCTCATCGTACTACTCTTTTGCATTAAGTTTAACAATATTATCGTCAGGTGTTTCCATCATTCTTGCGAGAAAACCTAAAGATTCGGTTTGTTCAAATACAATTTTTAGTACTACCATTAGCGGTACCGATAGCATCATTCCAATGACTCCCCAAAGGTAACCCCAGAATACTAAACCAAAAAGTACTGTCAAAGTATTAAGTTTAAGTCTGTTGCCCATAATAAGCGGTTCTACTACATTTCCAACAATTACCTGAATTGCTGTTAGTAAAGCTGTGAGAAGTATCATCGCATTAAGCGATTCAAGTTCAATAATACCCATCAGAATAGGTGGAATTGTAGCTGCGATAGAACCGATAGACGGAATATAATTTAATATAAAAGCTATAAATCCCCAAAAAATTGCAAATTTAATATCAAACATGAAACATACTCCGGCAACTAAACCGCCTGTAAATAGACTGATTAGAGTCTTCCAAATCATGTAAGATATTATAGAGTTTTGCATTTGCATGTATTTTTTGAATGCTTGATCGCCTTTTGGGCCTGCTACATATTTAATGTATTTCTCGGTAGAAGCCATCCCCGAGAGAAGTACAATGTAGTAAAGCGAAAACATGAAAAAAGATCCTGTAAAAGATCCCAAGCCTCTGGCTACGCTTCCAATAAGTGCTGATAGCCTTTCTGCACTAAGAAGCGATTCTAATTCTTCAATGAAGCTGGCTTGACTTAAATCTGTACCTGATATGTCATTAAGCCATAATACCAAAGACTGGAACTTACTTTGAAGCCTTACTAGAAGATAGTCCTGCTGCAAAGATATAGCATCTACTGTTTCTATTATAATATTGGCAATCCCATATAAAACTGCCAATGTAATTACTGAGATCAGAGGCAGGATTATGAAATTTGGTATTTTCTTTTTGCTTAGAAAAGTTATAAGTGGCGAAAAAAGTGAAGCCATCAGAAATGCTATTGCGAGAGGCAGCAGCAAGGATGAAAGCACTGAGAGCAAGTAGAATATCAAAACAAAAAGAAATATTAGTAAAATGTTTTTAGATGTTTTATCCATTTTATTTCCGGTAAGTATTTGTTTTTTTTAATAGCTATCAAAAAAAGACAAATTATGAATTAATAGGCAATCTAAGAAATGCTTTTGTACCTTTTTTATCTTCAGATTCTAGCCAAACTTCAGCTTCCAGCATATCTGCGCATCTTTTAATTATTGCAAGACCTAATCCCAAGCCCATAATCATTGGGTCTGAACTAAAGTGATAGTATACTTCAAAAATGTTAAGCAGTTGTTCTTCAGGGATACCATAACCTGTATCAGTTACTTGGAATAGTAAATAATCATCAGATTCTCGCTTGCAATGAATTGTAATATCAGAGTTCCTTCTTGAGAATTTTGCAGCATTACTTACATAATTAGTCAGTATATGTTTAAGTAAATTCCTGTCTGAAGTAACTAAACTGCAATCTTCATCAATACTAATACGGAAAGTTTTATTAAGAGATTCGAGCCTTATTATTTCCTGAGTGACTTCTTTAACTAAGTCAGGTATAGAAAACGTGCTTAAATTTTTAAATATTTTTCCGGAATCGAATTTGATAATAAACTGGGCACGTTCAATACTGTAAGCTATATTTTCAGTAGATCTTATGAGTAAATCAGTTTCCCCATGTATATTAATATTGGCAAGTTTTGCTTTATGTTCAATGATGTGAATACTATTTTGTATAGTTGCCAAAGGTGTTCTGAAAACATGTGCAATTACGTTTGTAAATCTTCCTTTAGCATCATTCAACAGTTTTTCTCGTTGGAATGCTTGTTTTACCTTTGTTTTTTCTTCTTCAAGCTTTTTCCTGGTCAGAAAATCGATACGTTTATAGAACTCGATGGTATATCTGCCGACAATGAGAGTGAAACCAAGAGAAATAAATAAAATAACTTGAGTTGTAACGTAACCCTGAGGGATATTAGTTCTTAGCCCCAAAATAATGAAGTAAACTGCAGATATAGCTGCATAATTTATTACAGAACTAAGGAATCGAATATCTACAAGGATGAATCCGAAGATCAGTGTGAGTACTAATCCATAAGTATAATTATCCGCAATGCTAAAAGGTGAATGAAAAATGACATAGCTTATTCCTGCAGCAGTAAATATTACTATTAGGGAAGACAAAAGATTGTGATAGTCTCTGCCTTTTTGTAAGGATGATATTATCCATAAAGCTAATAGAATGGGAGAAAAAATTCCCAGTCTCATAAATATAATATTTTCAGCTTCATAGGGTTGAACAGCGTAGTCATAAAAGGCGAATGAGGCAAAAAATAAAATCGCAGTAAGTAAAATAATACGCTGAGATAAAAAATGTCTGTTAATATTTGATTTTCTATAACTGAATTCAAGTTCTTTATCTCTGAACATCAGAGTATATAAACTGAGCTGAGGGTCGCCAATATTCTTTAATGTTTTTATCATTATATCTGTTTATAAAGTGGTAATGTAAAGTAGAATACTGATCCTTTTCCTTGCTCTGATGCAACGCCGATCTCTCCTTTATGCAAAACTACGAATTCCTGGCATAGAATTAGTCCTAGCCCCGTACCTCTTTCATTGTTAGTACCAACGGATGTTATGTGTTCGTCAATTTTAAATAATTTTGCTTGAGTTGCGGCATCCATTCCAACTCCATTATCAATGATGTTGAATCTAATAAAATCAGCATGCTTTTCGGAATTTATTTTTATATGCCCACCTTCAGGAGTGAATTTTATAGCATTTGAAACAAGATTTCTGATTAGAGTGGAATACATCATATAATCCGCATGTATTGCTACATTAGGGTCAATCTCGTTAGCCAGGCTGATGCTTTTATTTGCTGCCTGAGCCTCAAGAAGCTGCACAGTTTCTTCTGCTGTATCTTTAGCTAAAATTTTTATTGGTTTAAATTGAATAGCTTTTCGTTGAACTCGTGACCAGTCAAGGAGATTCTCTAATAATCCGTACACATGTTTAGAGTTATTCAATAAGAGACCTAAAATTTCATGTTTTTCTTCATCGCTCATGGTGTCTCTTTCATCTTGAATCATTTGAAGTAATGCACTTAGACTGGAAAGGGGACTTTTTAAGTCATGAGCTATTATGGAGAAAAATTTATCTTTTTCTTTATTAGATTTTTCCAAGTCTGTATTTGCAATTTTCAGTTTATCTTGTGATTCAGCAAGTTCACCAAGTAATTTATTCATCTGAAAAGCATTTTCTTCGACGCTTTTCTGTGATTCGTATAAATCACTTGTGTAGCGAATCAGCTCTTCACTCATCTCTTCCATCTCATCTTTTTGCATATTCATATATTGATAAGCCAAAGAAAGTTTAAGCAGGTTGTTAATTCTTACATTTAACTCTCTTATACTAAACGGTTTAGTAATGTAATCAGAAGCGCCTAATTCCAAGCCATGGATGACATTTTCAACGTCACTTTTTGCAGTTAAAAATATGATTGGTATGTCTTTTGTCTCTTCATGCTCCTGCAATATTTTACAGACTTCGTAGCCATCCATTTCCGGCATCATAACATCTAAAAGAATCAAATCAGGTAATATTTTTTCCATAATTTTAAATGCTTTTTCTGCACTACTGGCAATAAGCAACTTGTACTTTTCTTTAAGTACATTTGCTAATAGCTGGATGTTTTGTGGTTGATCATCAACTATTAAAATCGTTGGTTTATCTTGAAATTCAATATCAATCATAATAAATAGTCGTTTATTTACTAAAATAATATTTAGAAAAGTATTATAGTATTTATATAATACAGACTTGCGAAATGCATTATTATTTATAACTATTTTATAAAAACAAGAAAAGCCATAATCACCTTGGATTATGGCTTTTATATAAGAAAGCTAGCAGGACTTATTTGAATATGTAATTGAATTCCAGTTCAAGTCTGTTTCTAGTTAAAAGGTTGATTTTGTCCGTATCTCCGGTTTTAATATCATTAATTTGATATCTGATTCTAGGAGTTACGTCAAAGCTTCCGCTATCAGAAGAGTAAACCACCCATGTATAACCAAACCAAAGGTACATGAAGTCATTTTTTACATCAACGTCTTCAACAATTTTGTCAGTTCTGTTTGCATAATCGAACCAGGCAACAACTTTGCCGGGACCAATTTTTCTAGTAGTTTTAAGTCTCATTAGATATGCAGAATATTCAGCTTGCGGATAACCAAATTGCTGATTGTCTATCATTTCTTTAGTTTCAACACTTTGTTGCGAATATCCGGCAAATAGATCTAAAGTGAAACCAGCAACATCTTTGTGTCCTATATTTAAACCAAATGTCATAGGAGCTGCTAAGCTGTCGTCAGCCAAAGTAAATAAACCTTCCACTCCGAAATGAAGTTTATCAATATTATGAGTATAACCTAACATTACAGTATATTGGTCTTTTTTATTTTTAGTTTCTTTGCCTTCAGCATTTTCTTCAATAATCCCTTTATTATCATCCACTATCACTGACATATTTAATTGGCCGTCACCAAGTTTAAGATATGCGCTACCACCATAGTAAGCATCTGTATTGAAGATGAAATAAGGAATATCTACCATTTTTGTAGGATAGAAGTGTAGGTCATATATTGGATTATTCGTTGCACCAGCACCAATCAGACCAAGTAAAAATCCGATTCTATCACCTTGGTAACCAAAGTTCATTTGGAGGAAGTCCAAAGAGGATCTTTTAGCACCATCGTTGCCAATTTGATCTTCTTTAGCGATTCCTAACACATCAGGATAATCCCCTTGCGCGAAGTTTCCGTTATATTGTCCGATACCGTTGTGGCCAATCATAGTATTCATAACCCAGCCATCGCCTATGCTAACTTTAGCTTTTACCCTTGCTCTGTACATATAGTACATATCTGTGGTTTTGCTTTTTCCATTGTCAGTAGCATCTTTCATATCCATACGAGGACGTACTCTTGCGTCGCCGCTGATTTTAATGTCAGCTGCATAAGTTGGAATAGCAATAACTGCTAATAAAATTAATAGAAGAAATTTTTTCATACCCATAATCTCCCAAAATTTAAAAATATTGATACATTGTTGTTTAATTCTTAGACTCATAAACAAAATTTATATTTCGTACGTAAAACTTCTAAATAATTATTTCTTTAAAATTTCGTTTCTAGATTTAAGTAGAAACAAAAAGCAAGCCAAAAATAAAACACGGTTCAATTATGTTCAGAGAAAAGATACTATCTTTAAAGAATCAATATGGATCTTCTGAGTACATCACTCCGGTAACTCTATTGGAAGAGGCATATCATGCTTATATGAAGGGTAATTTTGGAATATCATGCCTTATTTACAGGGAAGAACAGATTGTAGCTCACGGGCAAAATAGAATGATATTCCCCAATTTTTCAAGTGGATTACATGCTGAAATGGATGCGATTAATACTTTAGAACAATCAAATACGAAATTGAAAAATGTATCCAATCTGAAACTTTACAGTTCTTTAGAGCCTTGTCCGATGTGTTTAGCTCGAATTATTAATAGTGGAATCACTGAGATATTTTACATAGCAGATGATAAACAGGGCGGAGGTGTTGATTTCTTAAAAGTTATGCCGCCTATCTGGCAAAAGTTGGGAGCTAATCTGAATATAAGTAAAATGGATTTGCCAAAAGAATTCGAAGAACTCGCACATAATCTTGCTTTTGCAAATGCTGAGCAGATTCATAAAGTGATATTAATCAGGCAGTAAATAGACTTATTTACCCATTATATGAATAACGTGTTTTACAACTCCTTGTATTGAGAAGTCGTAGTAGCTGAGGATTTCTATAGGGAGAAATTTCTTATTTGCTGAAAATAGATATACTTTATCATCAATGACTTTGTATGTTTTGACTAATAACTCACCATTAACTGAGGCAATTACTACTTTGCCGTGTCCGGCTAATTCTGTAGAATCAACAACAAGTATATCTCCGTCGAAGATATTTTCGTCTATCATACTTTCACCGTTGACTTTAACCAAATACATACCTTCGGGCTTTGTTTTTAAAAGCTCGTTAAGGTTGTACATTTTTTGACTGTTAGAGTGAGTTAGCTTTCCGATAGGCACAGATGCATTAAACAGCGGTGCTTCGTAATCTATACTCGATTTTAGTGAGTTAATCTTCTTCGCCTTCATCTAACTTCGAATTTGCTTATAGTGAATGAATAATAGCAGTTATTACACCTATCGGTTTGTAGTTCAATTCTCCAATACTTAGAGGCAAATACTGCCTGTCGTGAGATTCTAAAAACTCTTCGCCTTCAACTAAGCGGTAATTCTTTACAGTGAAATTACCTGACAAGTCAACTAAAATGAGCTTACCGTCTTCAGGTTCAATAGCAGTATCTACTATTAGAATATCTCCATCGCTGATTCCATAAGGCTCAAGTTCTGTGCCATTGATTTTAGCAAAAATTGTAGCGGCAGGGTGAGCAATAAGCATTTCGTTAAGATCAATTTCTTTATCCACTGTGCTATCAGCAGGTGTAGGTAAGCCGGCAGAGACACTCATCTGGAATAAAGGAATCTTTATTTCAGATTCGATTTGCGATTCAAATCCTATGATTTCTATAGTAGTCATAGTCATTTCCCATATTTATTTTTTATGCTGCAAGAGAAAGGACAAAACTTCTAACTCCCCCGAAGTTTTGCAATTATACAATTAAAATAATTTACCTCTAAAATCAAAATGAAATTTTATTTTGCAAAAAAGTCTTTCAAAATCGACATATTTGTAAGCAAATATAAAAAGGGATCAGATTGAGTAAATTTATAGTATATACAGACGGAAGCAGCTTAGGCAATCCGGGACCGGGCGGATATGGAGTTGTAATTAAAAATGGCGACGAAAGGCAGGAATTTTCGCACGGCTATAGAAAAACAACAAACAATAGAATGGAAATGCTTGCTGCAGCAATTGCTTTGGAAAATATTCCTGAAGGAAATGAAGTAGTTTTACATTCAGATTCTAAATTGCTAACAGATGCTTTCAATAAACACTGGATTAGCGGATGGCAGAAAAGAGGCTGGAAAAAGGCAGATAAGTCCAAAGTACTTAATATTGACCTTTGGCTGCGAATTTTGGAAGCAATGAAAGGCAAAACTGTTCAGTATGTTTGGGTGAAAGGGCATGACGGAATCCCTGAGAATGAGCGATGTGATGAGCTCGGAAGAACAGCAGCAGGAGATAATCCGACAGAACCGGACTCTGGTTATGAAAATGAAAACGGTGCAGTTGCAGTTCCGGAAGAAAAAAATGAAACTTTTGTGCCTGAAACTCGCAAAATAGATAGAGCCCTGGGTTTTAACGGTAAAGATCGTGATTATCAGTTTTCTGCTATGGAAATTGAAGGGATAGGTACTTTCATTGAAATAAAAATTCAGAAAGGTGATAAAGAGAAGAGCTTTTTTATAGGAAAGGATGACCTTCAAGGCGTTATTGATGCATTAAAAACATTTTTGTAGAGAGAAATAAACATGGATCGTAGAGACTTTATAAAAATATCAGCTTTATCTTTAATTTTTGCAGGAAGTTCAGTTTCTGCTATTTCAGGCGGAAGAGATTATTCTAAACTTACTGCTGCAGACAAAAGGAAATTCGACAGAATAATTCAAAAATTTGCTACTGAAAAATATGCTTCAATGGCTATTGGCGAATTAGCTGCTGCAATAGGTAAAGAATTTATAGGAATTCCCTATGTAGGAGGTACATTAGAAGTATCTGATAAAGAGATCTGTGTTTTAAATCTAAGCGAATTAGACTGTGTGACTTTCTACGAAAATGCACTTGCACTTGCACGCATAATCAAACAACAGACTTTTACTGAAGCTGATCTTAGAAATGAGCTCACACTAATGCGTTATCGTGACGGGAAGATAGATAATTATCTATCGCGTTTGCATTATACCTCTGATTGGATCAGAAACAATATTGAGAAAGGTATTATAAGCGACATAACTCCAAACTTCAGCAATCTGAAAAAAGTGGGTGATGTGAGCTTTATGAGCGAAAATCCAAAATACTACAAACAACTCAAAAACAATCCTGAATTTGTTAAGCAGGTTGCTGCTACAGAAAAAGAACTAAATTCGAACAAAAGAGTCTATGTCCCAAAAGCACACGTCAAAGAGATAGAATCTGAACTCCAATCCGGTGATATAATTGCCATTGCCACTTCAATCACAGGTTTAGATTACTCTCACACAGGAATGATAGTCAAAGAAGGCAAAACAGCAAGATTTATGCACGCCTCCTCCAAAAAAAAGAAAGTTGTTATAGGTGGTAGAATTTCTGATTATCTAGCCGGCAGTAAAAAGGCTTTGGGTATAAGTGTGGTGAGAGGGTAATTGCATCCAATTACTCAACTTCAGCATTTAAAAGTGCAAAATGCAAATGATCTTCCCAATTCCCATTTATTTTTAGATATTTTTTACTATAACCTTCTTGTGTAAAACCAAGCTTTTGTATTACTTTGATAGAGCTTGTATTAGTCCGTATAATATTAGCTTCTACTCTGTGCAATCTGTAGTCTTTGAATATTATTTCTATTGCTTTTCTTAAAGCTTCAGTAATTTTACCTTGTTTTATTTCATGTTTGTCTAGCTTATATCCCAAAAAGCAAGATTGGAACACACCATAAATAATATTAGAAAAAGTAATATTTCCAATTATCTTGGTTTCTTTTTTATTGAAAATATAAAGACTTAATCCTGTTCTATTATTGAAAGATTCTTTTTCATTTAGTATTAAATTCTGGACTGAATTGATAGTATAATATTGATTTTGCCTCTTAGGTTCCCATTTCTGTAAAAAATCTTTATTTCTTAGCAAATAGTCTAAAAGTAATGCAGAATCTGAAATACTAAGGCTGCGTAGGATTAACCTTTCAGTTTTATACAAAACCATATTTAGTACCTATAAGATTTCGAAGATTTGTTTTTTATAAATTTCAAGCCACAAAGCAATCTTTAATTATTGTTTGCGACTTTGAAGTTTATTTTACTTCAATATTTTGAAAATTTACGGGTTTAAGCTATTCATAAACTCTACCATCTTCTAATAGATCACCTATAAAAGTCCAATCTATATTGGCTACATTCTCATTATGAGCTAGCATACAACTTGTTCCGCATTCCAAATTACCTATTGGATCGAAATTATACCATGAATGTCCTGTTTCTGAAGTTATGCCAAAGTACTTAAATTCATCTTCTAACTGCTTTCCTCGCATTTTATGCAATTCTGCAATTTGAAATTTTATAACTTCTAAAGTATAATTGTAATCAGAGATATTACGCACTCTTGTTTTATCTATCTCATCTTTTATTTCAGGATTAGTAAATTTTCTACTCATTGCATTTGTTTGTGGTGATTCAGTGATTTCAAGCCATTCTTCTTTAAATTCTGCTGGTTCTGCTGTAAATGCTTTTTCAAGCATGTTTACTGCTAGTTGGATAGTAAATATAGAATCCTTGTTTTCTTGAACTATTTTATAAAGTGCTAACAAATATTCTTCAAGATCTCTGTTGGTTTGAGTATCTCTAAACTTTGCCACACATTTATATAAAAATTCTAATTCAGGATTATTTAAAGAGGAAGGGTTAGCTGTACTATTGAAGTCAGTATCTTGTACTTCCATTTCTTTCTTTAATGCAGAGAGCCAAGATTTTCTTGTGAAGAAAAATATAGCTGTTATTACTGCTAGTATGCTTATAAAATATTTCATAAGGTTAAATAATAAATATTAGTAATTAACTAATATAATACTTTTAGAATTCATAATGTGAGAATATTGAGAGTATTTTTGGTTTGACAGAGCCCCCCCATAAAAAAAGCCCCACGCAATCTTTAAATGTTGCATGGGGCTTTTAAGTTTATCCCTTTTGGCGGAGAGGGGGGGATTCGAACCCCCGGTACCCCTTGTAGAAGTACGTCGGTTTAGCAAACCGGTGCATTCAGCCACTCTGCCACCTCTCCTTCACAGCCGTTCCCGATTGTGAGATACAAAAATACAATTATTTCCCGTAATTCAAAATACTTTTTTTAAGGTTTGACAAAAAATTTAAAAAATTTTTGATTAACGGGAAATAAGTTAAGATTTTTATAATTCCTTATGCACTGTTGTTGCGTTAGCCTGTGCTGTTGGTGTGATTAAGACGTCTTGAATCATCACGTGAGCCGGGCGTGTAGCTGCGAATAAAGCTACGTCTGCAATGTCTGCTGCCAATAATGGTTGAAAGCCTTTGTAAACGCCCTCTGCTTTTTCTTTATCGCCATGGAAACGTACTTCAGAGAATTCTGTTTCTACTAAGCCAGGATCGATATTGCAAACTTTAACATTTGTTCCGTTTGTGTCAATTGCTATGCCTTGAGAAATAGCTTTTACTGCTGCTTTTGAAGCGCAATAAACATTCCCGCCCGGGTAAACCTGTCTGCCTGCAATTGAAGCGATATTTATTATCATTCCTGATTCTTTTTTAGTCATGCGAGGGAGAAGTTCACGAGTCATGTAAAGAAGACCTTTGACATTTGTGTCTATCATTTCTTCCCAGTTTTGCATAACGCCTTCCTGGATTTTTTCAGTGCCGCGAGCAAGCCCTGCATTATTGATTAGAATATCAATATCAGACCATTCAGCAGGCAAATCCATTGCTTTTTTTACTTCCTCGATGTTTCTTACATCATAAGTAAGAGTAAGCGTTTCTGTGCCGTATTCTTTATTAAGTTTTTCAGCTAAATCTTTGATTCTGTCTTCTCTTCTAGCTGTAAGGATAAGTCTTGCGCCTTCTTGCGCAAAAGCTAAAGCACATGCTTCACCAATACCTGCAGATGCACCTGTAACTATTACCGTTTTACCTTTAAGTCTCATTTATATTGCCCTATTATAATTGTTTTACAGTATAGCCCATTTTTTCTAAAAGATCAACGATAGAACCTTCACCGCATAGGTGAGCTGCACCTACAACTACGTAGAATTTTCCACCGTCAACTAAATAAGAATCTATTTTATCAGCCATATTTTTATTTCTATTGTCAAGTATTTCTTCCTTTAATTTTGCAAAATCTTCATCTATCTCTGTTGATTTATTGATAATTTCAACAATTTTATCAGTATCTGCATCTTTCCATGCCTGCATTAAATTATTTATGTCTCCAAACATATCGTCTTCAGTTTCTGATTCTAAATATAGACGCATTTTTGTTGAATCTACATTAATGATGTTTTCTAAAAGATCGATTTGAGTAGCTATGTCTTCTAAGGCTAATTTATCTTGAGTTTTGGCGCGTGCCAGCAAATGTTTATCAATACCTTCTGGCATAGAGCCGATGTCTGCAGGGTTATCTTTTAGATCCAACATCTGCGTCATTAATATCGCAAAGCCTGGTTTAAATTGCTGAAAAGCCATTTCAGGAACGTTCGCTTTGGCAAATTTATCCTTTATAATTTTGTATACATCTTCAGGAACATGATCTTTGAGTGTTGTACCATCACTAAGCATTACAAGTTTTATAATTTTTGTAGGATCGATATCTTCCATGTCAACTTCTGTAACAAAAATATCAGAAGAATCTAGTTTTTCGTAGTAAATATTTTCCAATGGATAAAGAGTGGTATCTCCAATATGGATAGAACCAACAAGGAAAACAGTCGATTTTGGAGTTCTAACTTCCCACATCATGTGCTGAGGCTTCTCAGAACCGAAGAAAGAACATGCTGAAAACATTACAGCAAGAATGATAAATGCCCAAAGTTTCTTAAGCATAATAAACCTCTATATTTTTAAGATTGATAATCAATATCAAGAAATTGTAATTGAATTAGGCAAGTTATTAAATCTTTGCGAAATTGCAAGGCAAAAAATGAATAATATTAATAAGAGTGGATTTATAGGCTGTCTTGTCTGTGGAGATTTTTTACTTTAAAGATATCGAAAAACATAGTTATAGAGTCTTTGATTGGGTTTACAGTGCTACGTTCGTCGTTGTACCATTCTACAGGAACTTCTGATATATGGAATCCAAGTTTATCTGCTAAATAGATTATTTCCAGATCAAACCCGAAGCCTTCTATTTTCATTCTGGAAAATATTTCAAGAGCAGCTTTTGCTGTAAAGCCTTTAAAGCCGCACTGCGTATCTTTAATGCCGCTTATAAGAAAGAGTTGGACAAGTTTGTTGAATGTTTTACCCATAAATTCTCGGTATGCAGGTTGGTGTTTTTTGATCATGGTATAATCTAAAGCGCGAGATCCTATAAAAACTTCAGTGCCGAGACTCATAGCTGTTATCACTTTTTCAATTTCAGCAACAGGAGTAGAAAAATCTGCGTCTGAAAATACTCTGATTTTGCCATTAGCTTCGAGCATACCGCGAGTAACAGCAGCACCTTTGCCTTTGTTTTTGGGTTGAGCAATTAATTTTAGATTAGGAGATTCGAATTTAGAAACTACTTCAATAGTTCTATCGGAAGAGCCATCATCTACCACCAGGATTTCATAGCTTAATGACTTAGAATCAAAGAATTCAAGAGCATTTTTTAGAGATGCTTCGATTCTTGCTTCTTCGTTAAAAGCCGGAATGATTAGTGATAAATCAGTACTCATGAATTCCCTTTCTAAAATCAAATAATTTAAAAAAAAGCGGAACACTATGCAAATATAGGTTCCGCTTATGATAAATAAATATCTTATTAGTTTTGAGCAGTTTCTTCAGTCGCTTCAGCTTCAGGCTGAGGATTTACTTTTTCTTCTAACTTCTGAATAACAGGAGCTAATTCAGAGTTAGCAAAGTAAGAAATCATGCCATTGTTAGCTGATTGGTATCTTTGCATCATAGAATTTGCTGTATCCAGGGCAGCTGCTGCACCTGATTGTTTTTCAGTTTCTTCTATTATAATT
This sequence comes from Kapaibacterium sp. (SeqCode), assembly GCA_965140345.1. Taxonomy (GTDB): domain Bacteria; phylum Bacteroidota; class Ignavibacteria; order Kapaibacteriales; family UBA2268; genus JBFHIJ01. The sequence goes on along the minus strand of OZ223199.1, from coordinate 114,914 downwards.
CTGGAAGAAATCATGCCTGCTTTGACTTTGTTACCTTCAAGCTGTGTAATTTCTCTTTCGTATTGTTTAACATTTCCACCAAAAGTTTGGTTTCTGAATGCATCTATCTGTGCAACCCATTTATCAACAACACCTTTTGCACTTGCGTAGTCACCCAATGCTTTATATAAATCTATAGCAGCCTGGTAAGGACCATATCGGAAGTGAACCACTTCATAGAATATTAAATCTTCTCTAAGTTTAGGGTTTTCAATCAATGTGTTTGCATATTTTAAACCTGCTTCAGCAATTTCCGAAACATCATTTGTTCTACCTGCTTTTTGATAAATCTCAACCATTCTGATTGCTATATCATGAGGAACAGGGAACTGGAATAATGAAATATTTTGATTAAGTACATCAAGTACTTCCGCAGCTTTTTTGAAATTGCCTTTTTGCACGAAATAATCTGCATAAGTCAGGTATAAGTGGCGATATGTACCCATGATACGTCTGTGTACTTCATCATAATAAACATCCATATTGTTCAAGTTACGAAGCTTGAATCCATATTTTGGAGTTTTGCTGAAATTATCAGAGTTATCAATATTCATGAGATTTTGTTCTAATATTTCCGGATCTATAGCAGGCTGAGCACCTGTTTTTTGAATAACCGGGCAAATCCTGTGTGCCATACCTTCAGTTCTAAAATAGAGATCTAAACCTGCGAATGCGTCCGGCCCTACAGTTGCAGAGAAGTAAACAGGACGTTCCATTCTAGTTTGTTTCAAGATGTCAAGAATAAGTTTATCCTGGATTCTAAACAAGTTAATAGGTTGACCTTCTGCATTTTTACCATACTCCTTACCACCTGTAAATCTGAAAGTCCACTTACCTGATTTGATAATTTCCTGGTTGTCAGTGTATTTTGCAAGGATTTCAGGTCTAACAGGTATTGTTATATCTCTAGGTTCGCTGAAATCATATTGAAGTGCCATTGGGCTGTCTTCAGTTACTTGAATAGAATCATCAGCAAAACTTAATGGAATTTTGTCAGCACCCCAAGGTTGTCTGTTTTTCACTTGGTCAACATACCAAAGTGTATTACCAAGTGAAAGGTTAACCACTCTTACGTCTCTTCTTACACCGGCAACATCCTGAATGAACCATAGAGGGAAAGTATCATTGTCACCGTTTGTGAAGATGATAGCATTTTTTTCAGTACTTTGAAGAATGTTATAAGAGTAATCGAATGGAAGATAGTTGCCTGCGCGACTATGGATTTTCCATCCCTGAGCCATATTCAATGGTGCTATAATAAATGCAACAATTAACACTGCAGATACTATTGCAGGGTTGGATTTGCCTGCGGCTTTTTTGAGGCTACTCAAAATACCGAATGAACCGAGTCCAATCCAGATACACCATACCATGAATGAACCTGCATAGAAGTAGTCTCTTTCTCTAGGTTGTGGATCTTGCTGATTCTGGGCTATTGCTGTCAAAACACCCATTAGCAGGAACATAATTAGATAAGAGAATGCCATTTTCCTGTCTTCGCTGAAGTGAAATAGAAGACCTATTAGACCAAGAAGGAATGGTAATGCGAAAAAGGCAATAGGGAATTCATCTGCATAACCTGAGTCGTAATGCATTACTTCGCTTTCGTTTTTACCCCATAAGTATGTGCTACCATCCTGGACATCAGTTCCTCTTCCTACGAAGTTCCATCCAAAATATCTGAAATACATATGATTTATCTGGTATTTCCATAGATAAGCCAGCTCACCTTTAGTATTGATTTTTCTAAATTCAGGAACCGATACAACTTGACCATCTTTTCTAGTTGCTCTACCTGATGCAGGTGGATACCAGGGACCATATTCATACTCTCCTGACGCGTCTTTCATATTGTAGCGAACTTTCATCATGTCTCTGTCTTCGTATCTTCTAGGCCAGAATGGAGCATCTCCGTACTGTTCACGACCAAGATATGAAGCAAGACTTGCAAAGTCTTTAGGCTCATTTTCGTTCATTGGCGGGTTCGCATTTGAACGAAGAAGTATTTGAGTATAAGTAGTGTAGCCAAGTAAAACTAAAAGGAATGCTGCACTAATTAGCTGCAGGATATGCATGCTTTTTTTACGTCCATAATAGAAACCGTATGCAATTAAGGCAATTGCAGCGATTGCAAAGAATGTAAGGGCAGTACTGTTTTCTATGGTATATTCTCTTGCAGCATTTCTTGAAGGACTGTGACCTGCAAGAAGTGACGGCAACCATTTTACAACACCAGGATATATTACAAAGAATGTAATAACAGCAAAAATTCCCATTATGATAAAGGATTTGTGACTGTATTCGTATTTTCTGAAATATACTACCATTACAATAGAGAATATTGCTAATATTGAAAGAAGGTGAACACCTGTTGACAGACCAATCAAATAGAATATCAAAAGTAGATATCTTTCATGTTTAGGATTATCAGCTTCTTCGTTCCATTTCATCATCAGCCATACAATTAGGCCTACAAATAGGGAAGATGCAGCGTATACTTCAGATTCAACAGCGTTGAACCAGAATGTATCACTAAATGTTAGGGCAGCTGCACCAATAAATGCAGAACCATAAACAGCAAGTGCGTCGCCTATTGTGTCTATATTTTCTTTTTTGAGATTCTTAATTACCATAACGGTAATAAGATAAATCAGCCAGACAGTCAAAGCACTGGCAGTTACGGAAACCATATTAATACGCCATGCCTGCTCGCCGAATGGAATCAAGACATGGAATAATTTACCAATCATTAGGAACAAAGGTGCTCCCGGCGGGTGTGGAACCTGCTGCCAAACAGCAGCTGCAGAAAATTCACCACAATCCCAGAATGGTACGGTTGGTTGCACCGTCATTGTGTAGACGACAAATGCCAAAACGAATGACAATAAGCCGAAAATCCTGTGTAAAAGTTTTTGATCCATCAAATCAAACCAAATTTCTATGAAACATATTATTTGTCTATTTAGATATTGTATTTTTTCACAATTAACAATTTACTAAATTAGCTATATCTAACAAAAGAGTAAAGATAGTAGCCACTTAGTTTTTTGCATACTCCTGTAATCGAAAAAGGTTCAATTATTACAAAAAGAAAAGCCGTTTAAGGATATTTCCTCAAACGGCTTTGCAATAATTGAGTCTTGCTAAGAAAAACTAGCTTTGAATATTAGGTAATTCAAGACCATATTGTTTTTTCTTATCTTCAGCTTTAAGCATAAGAGCAACAATTAAAGCAAGGATACCAAATACCATAAATACAAGATTTGGAATTGTATAATTGTATCTCAAATCCATTTTGCTTTCTGTAAGGATTTTATACCCATTTTTGATACAAACCTTTTCTATTGCTTCTTTTTTAGCTTCTATGTCTCCTGAAAGAGATAAAGATTTTATAGCTGAAATATTTTTATCAGTTAGTTGTTTCTGAACTTGGTCGTAGTTATCAGTACTTTCATTTGGCTCATAAGCTGTATTTACAAGTATCTCGTTAATAACATTTGTTGTTGTAACGTCGATAAACTTCTCAAGTTCAAGCTCTTCTAATTTAAAGCCGTCGATATTACCATTTATTTTTTGATAAGTCTCTTGGATAGAAGATTTTACAACTTCTTTTGCAATTGGTACATTTGGGTTGTAAGTATTAAGTACGATACCAACTAATAGTGGAACTCCCATCAAGCCCCAATTTTGTATCCAGAAGGTAAGAGCATAAGCTGTACCTAGTTGTTTTTCAGGGATAATTTTAGGTACTGAAGGCCACATCGCTGATGGAACCAGTGATAAAGCTATACCAAGAACTACAGTTGTAAATAATGCTAGAATCCAGTTGTCTAAGAAAGGAATAGAGAAAATTCCATGCACAAATATTAGCATTACTGCTCCAACAACCATTATAGTAGCACCTTTACCTTTTCTGTCATATAAGTTACCAAAGAATGGTGTAAGGAATAAAGTACCCAGAGGCAAAACAGAAGGAATTACACCTGCAAGATCAGGGCTAATTTGATATTTGTTTATTACCAGATCAGTTGCAAATTTAATCCAAGGAAATACAGCTGAATAGAATAATACACAAAGTAATGAAATTAACCAGAAGCCTTTGTTAGTAACAATTTGAAGTACATCTGATAATTTAAATGGTTCTTCTTCTTCTTCTTCCATATCAGCCTCAGATGCTTCAAGTTTTTTATCCATTACAGCATAAACCATAAATGAGATGAGACCGATTACTAGAAGTAATACACCAAATAAAATAGGAGTAGATACATCACCATAGAACTTGGCTATCGGCAAAGGAATTGCAGTTGCAAGTAAAGTACCCATACGGGCAGTTGCCATTTCAAGGCCCATTGCCAAGGCTAATTCTTTACCTTTAAACCATTTTACTATAATCCTGGAAACTGTGATACCGGCGATTTCGACACCGACACCAAATATTGCAAAACCTAGTGCAGCAAAGAATACTTGAGCTTTGATACCTAGAATATCTGCCATCCCTTCAGGGAAGAAAGAAGAAATAGCCCAGTATTTGATAGCTCCACCAAGAATCATAATACCGGCAGAAGTAATAGATGAGAACCTTACGCCCATTTTATCCAGCATGATACCGCCAAAAATAAGCATAAAGGCAAATACGTTAAACCAGCCGTAAGCACTGGTGAAAATACCATAGTCAGCACTGTCCCATAACAGTTGACTTTCAAGCATAGGTTTTAGCGGGCTCATTGCGTCTGTAATGAAGTAACCGCAAAGCATTGTAAAAGCTACAATACCCAGAGCACCCCAGCGAGCCGCCTTTGATTCTCTGAGGGAAGTTTTTAGTTGTTCCATATCACTTTAAATATAAGTTAAACGTAAATTAATTACTTTGGTAGATAACTAACAAACTTAGAATTATATTCTCGAAATTCCAAAGCTTTTACTGTTCCAACTCAAAAAAAATGAATATAAATCATAAATTTAGATACATGTAAGTTTTGTTGAGCTTATTTCACCAACTAAAATGATATATTTTAGTGCTAATGAATAAAAAAAGTCTTGTTTTTGATTGGAAGAACTACAAAAATATCTATTTACAAAAAAAACAATGATATTGAATTAATAAATATTATTGCTTTTTGAATGATTTAATGGCTTAGAAGGTAAATTTGTCATTAGAATGGTCATTGTGTTGAAAAATTGATTATTCTGCTAAAAATTATGAAAGAGTTTTATTCAAATTTTTTTTGGATACTATCGTATATATCCATAAGTTAAAAATCGACACGATACTCCTATCGCATTTCCCATAACATTAATAGCAGTTAATATTAGCTTTCTTCCTACTCAAAATTAGGATACTCAAGTGAATTACTGCACTTTATGATATTGCAAATTGTTATGTAAATTATAAATTTTGAGACAAATGGCGGCAAATACAAGATTAATCAAAGCAGCCCGCACAGCTCTTAAAGACTACCTTGGTCTTTATGAAGATGAGACTTTGCTTATTGTTGCGGACGAAAATACTTTTGAGGTCGGTTCGGCATTATATCAGGCCGGAAATGAGTTATGTAAAGAAGCCTTTATTTTGCAAATGAAGCCCAGAGAAGAAAACGGACAAGAACCTCCTGATCAAATTGCAGAATTAATGAAAACTGTTGACGTAGTAGTTTGCCCTACCACAAAGTCACTTACTCATACTGATGCACGCAGAAATGCTTCAAAGCTTGGTGTTAGAGTTGCGACTATGCCAGGCATCACTAAAGATATCATGACCAGATGCCTCAGCGCAGATGCAGATGAAATTGTGAACCTTACTAGTCACCTGACGAAGCTCTTGGAAAGAACAAAAGAAGTAAGAGTTGTTTCTAAAGCAGGAACAGATCTTCTTTTACCGATTAAAGGTATGAACATTATTCCTAGCACCGGAGTTTTGAAAAAAATTGGTGCTTCAGGTAATTTGCCTTCAGGTGAAGTCTTTTGTGCACCTATTGAAGGGAAATCTAATGGTGTAGTAGTATTTGATGGCTCTATTGCAGGCATAGGAAAATTAGAAGAGCCTGTGAAAGTGACTATTAAAGATGGCGTTGCTGTCTCATTTGAAGGTGGCAAGGAAGCAAAAATGCTTGAAGCAATGCTTGAGAAACATGGCGAAAAAGGTAAATGGGTTGCTGAGTTTGGAATTGGAACTAACCCTAAAGCTAAAATTACCGGTCAAATCTTAGAAGACGAAAAAGCTATTGGTACTATTCATATTGCTTTTGGAAATAATATTTCTATGGGCGGCACGAATAATGTCCATGTTCATATTGACGGGTTAGTTAAAAAACCTGATCTTTATTTGGATGGTGAAATGATAATGGTACGCGGCAAAGTAGTTATTTAAAAATTACAATTTTTCCTTAGCAAAAATAAGCTGTACACTTTAATAGTGTGCAGCTTATTTTTTTAGTTACACTTGCTTATTGCACTCTTGTCCATTCAGTGGTTCTTCCAAACATCGAAAAACCGATATAGCCGCGAACTTCAAGCGTTTTTCCGTCTTCACTTAAAGTCATTTTGCAGGAATATGTTTTACCTGATTTAGCATCATAGATTTCGCCGTCTTCCCATACATTATCTTCGTCGTAAACAAAGTCGTATAGCATTTTTAATCCGATAAGTTTTCTACTTTTTTTGTCCTCATCAGGGTTGTTTTTATCTGTTTTATCAGAACCATCCGGATTTTTGGGTTCTTTAATCCATATAATTTTACCGCTATATGTATCTCCATCTTTAAAGATTTCGACTTTTGCATTTTTTTCTGCTGTCAGCCAAGTGCCGAGTACGGCATCGCTTTCTTTGCCGGCAAACATTGAAACAGCAGAGAAGAGTATTATAAGAAAAATCATTTTGTACATATTTAAATCCTATTTTTTTGATTCGCAAATTTCACACCCATCCAGGCTGCAGGCAGATATAATGCAATATCCAAAATCATCATCCATAAAGGATGTGGTAATAGAAAAGCTAAAATGATTCCGAAAATCATTAAAATTGTACCTACAATCATTCCTGTGTAAGGTTTGTCTTTATTTAGTTTAGCAGTTACAAAGCTACCTGCGATTGTTCCGCTAAAATGTGCCAGGACTACAAATAGCATAGCACCTGTAGGCATATTGTTTTGAATATAGTCTAAAAATTTATCTGCGTTTTCCATTGTTATTCCTTCCGGTGGCGGATAAACCTGATGCCCCAGAAACTCAACGACATAGACAACAGCAGATGCAACTATTATTCCTAAAATTATAAAAAGGATTCTTTTTGACATTATTCTACCTTTGGGCGTTGCTAAAAAAACAATATAAGCAACGAAGATTGAAAGGAAAGAATATTTTTAAAATGGTGATGATATACTTAATCCCCAGCCTGTATTACTTCCATCGATTTGTTTTCTGAAATCAAATCCTAAAAACATAACATCAGAGAAAAAAGTAGGGATTCTCCCTATGTGGAAGCCGGTTTCCAAGTATCCTTTTGCTCCTGTTTCCATATAGTAGTTTTGTTTGTCTGAATAAGTATATGCTACTGAACCAATCAATGCAACATCAATACCTCTACCATTGTAAACCGGCAATCCTAGTGCGCGCCATAAGAAATCAGAAAAATCTAAGGTTACATTGCTACTGTATAGTTCCTTGCCACCATACATAGCTATTGGAGCAGAATACAATCCAAACATACTATTTTGGAATATTACATTATTTTGCAGGCGAAGTTGATATTGTATAGGCGTATCTTCGGATGCAATTGCCGCTTGAGCCGCTACTGTCAGTTCAATAGGTTTATAGCCTGTTTCGTAAATTGGTAGGGCCGCTCTACCTTCTGCATGGAAGGTATTGAAAGATTTATCCATGTCTTTGTCATTACCAAATGTTCCATAGACTCTTAGAAAATATGGAGAGCCGAGCCCAAGAAAACCTTGATTTCCCCATGATAAACTATAGTTGACAATTTGGAATTCAGTGCTTGTTATATCTGGATTAGCTCGCCAGTCTTTATCCCCAAAGAGATAATTGGAAGTATTAACTCCTATACTTTCTTGAGAGCTATTCTGATAGCCCAGCCCCAGACTTAGGCTTTTATAACCGATGCCAAGAGAAAATCTATAACCTTCTTCTCTATAGTAGTCGTAATAGTCTTTACCAAATATTCCGGCTTGTAAAGTATTCAACCAAGCAGGAGTAGTTTTGTCCTCAGAAAAAGTGCCAATTCCCTGGAAATATTCTGCCGAACCTTGAAATGTAAATTCGTTAGTATAATATAACTGATTATAAGTCACAGTAGAAAGGAACTCATCCAGTCCTGTGCTGTAGAAGCCTGTATATTCCAGAGCTGCATCTTTGAAATTTATAGAAGGAGTTAGACCATAAGAAACGTCAGAAGCTCTGTTGAAATCAATATATGGTACAATGTTAAATGCCCAATTATGCTCATGCTGAAGGGAATCGTTTTCTGCTACTAATGAATCAATTTCTGCATATATTTTTTCATCTTCTTCAGAATTTGTAAACAAAGAATTTTCTCTCCAGTATTCATTTGTTGTGCTATCAGCTAGTGGTGAAACAGTAATTCTATTTATAGTTTTACGATACAGTGAATCAGGTAAAGGCTCATTAAGTTTCAGATCGCTATATATTCTTGTAGCAGAGAAGTCTATTGAAAGATTGTAAGCTCCTGCAATTACATCCATATCCACTCGGGTTTCAAATTGTAAATAATTTGGATACCAAAGATTTTCATCATATTTCTCAAATTTTTCCACCATTCTGATATCTTTTAAGAAAGGTAATGCAGTATGAGAGCTTGGAGTCAGGTCTGCACCTACAAAATCATAATCTCCTTCAGAAATCATAATTGTACCGTTGAATGTGGGATACAGAGTAGTGCTTGGTTTTACATTTACGATATAAATATATTTGCCGTCCAGCATCTCTTTTTCCACTATTTCAAAGTTATAATAATCAAATGCATCATCTGCCAGTGGTGACACAATCTTTGTATTTAATAAGTCTATTCTGTCGTTGTAAAAATTTATAAAGTCATTTACGACTATCTGATTTACTTCATTAGGAATATTTTTTGTTTGCCTACGTGAAATAATATGTGAATGATTAATATTCTCTTCTTTATCAATATAAGTCATGGAAATAGATTCCATAAGAACTTTAGCAGGTTTCTCTTTCTCATCATCACCGCTGCTAAAAGTAACAGTCATGGATGATGTTTCATTTGTTGATGAAGATGAAAAAGATTCTGTTCCGTCAGCAAAAAGTTTAGTCTGGAGTTTCCCTTGTACAGTTTTGATTTTCTTTGAATTTTCCTGCTTTCTTGCAATTGCTCTTTCTATTAGAGTATGAGGTTCAATATCACCATAAACTACAGCTGTGCCGGAAACTACTCTAGCCGGTTCGAGATAGATTTTTAAAGTGTCTGTAAGAGAGTTAATGTTTACTGTTTTTGATTTATACCCTAATGATTTAACCAGCAATTCTTTCTCATTGTTATTTAGAATGAGTTTAAACATCCCATAATTATTAGCATAAGTGCCACGCGGAGTTCCAACGATTCTAACTGAAGCACCTGGAAGTGCTTTTTTATTATCATTTCCCTTAATAATTCCATAAATTGTTTCAGCTGAAGCAAAATTTGATAAACCAATTATAAAAAGGCAGATTGTACTAAAAAGTCTCATGATTTGTCTACAATTAGTGGCACAATATTTACTATATTACAATATATAATAACGTGTTTATTTAGTATTTGTTCAATATTTTTCATTAAGTAAATTATGAAAATAATAAATGTATTGATATTTCTATTTCTTCCTGTCGTTTATAACCTAAATGCACAATTATTACCCGGTGGTTTGGAAGAAGAAGAGTACACTAATAAAAAATCTATTGCTAAAGATGAGAGCAGTATGTTTGCTGATTATAGGCTCGCTGCTCCACTTATCAATGGAACTGCCGGATTAGAAATGGGAGTTGATTTCGGTTCCATTATTGGCGGTGATTTTTTTATGGGTTTTGGTATGCATACCCTTTTAAGTAAGAATATCGAATTTGAGGTAGAGGGGGAGTTTGGAACTCCATTTTTGAGGATGTCTCATATAGGTGTTCTTTCCGGTTATGATATAAATTTATCAGAATTTTTGTATTTTACACCATCTGTTGAATTTTTTATGACTCACATAAGTTATGGAACTACAGGACAAGTAGATGTGTCAACTGATTTAAATGGCCAGTGGGGTCTATCTGTAATGCCTAAGCTTGCAGTTGCGTATAATATGGGCGGTTCTACTTGGCTGGAGTTACAAGGCGGTTATAGAATTATGTCAGGTTTTGAATTTAAATCAATAACTAATGAAGATTTGAGTGGTGCAATGATAGGATTAAGTATAAAGACTTATTTATAAGATGACAAAATATATTATATTTTTAATGCTTTTGAGCTGTACACTGCAAGCTGATTATATCCCAACTGATTCGAGCCGTTCGGGACTAAGGGTGAGTTTTGATTTTAATTCGAGCATTCCTATTAGCAGCTATATAGATACTTATTCAGCAAAGTCAGGTATGTCTATTGGTTATATGATAGAGGATGTTATTATATTAGATATAGGTTATGAAGGGCTTTTGAATAAGAATATAGTGCAGGAAATTCCTGTTAATGAAGGAACAGAAAAAGCCGTTTTTGGCAATAGTTTTTATTATCTGGGAGCTTATTTCAAACAGAATTTTGGATTGAGATGGGCTTTGGCAATAGGAGTGAAGGCGGGTTATTCGAATTTCTGGTATGAGCTTCCTTTTAAAGATAAAAATGGGGATGAGATTAGCTTAGATATCGGAAGTAAACAAATTTTGGCGTTTCTGCCGGAACTAAATATATACTATAGAGTAAGAGAATGGCTGGATGCTTCGTTTAGAGTAGCTTTTCCTATTAATTCTTCATTTACTTATTCTTATAATGATGTTTTCAGTGTGAGTGATTCAGATATATCTACGCCATATTGGGGTGTATGTTTACATTTTGGATTTTATTAAGGTTAGATTTAGAATGAAATGTAGTTATATAATATTTATGTTTTTAGCTCTAGCATTTTCAATTCATGCGCAAGAGCTGCAAGATAACGATAAACCTGCGACTTTATTAAATACTGATAATATCAATAGCGGAGGCTATGGAGCGTTTGAAATGCATTTGTCAGATGTAAAGTTAAATGGTAATAAGAACACTGCTGTATTTATTGGCGGGCGAGGTGGCTGGATTATAAACAGTACCTTCTCAATCGGAGGTGGTGGTTACGGTATGGTCTCTAAATACACTGTAGATGAATTTGAAGCTCCTTCAAGCTTTAAGGTTAGTGATTACGATATTCCTACTTTACAGGTTGGTTATGGAGGAGTGTTTTTTGAATATACTCATATGTCAGGAAGTATAATACATTTTACAGTTAATACTTTAATCGGTGCTGGTGGTGCTAGCTATTCCAGTCAAAAACTGGAAAATGAAAATGATTATGCAAATAATAGCTATCATCATGAAAAATCTGCGTTCTTTGTATTGGAACCTGGTGCAACGATAGAGTTCAATATTTTACCATTCTTCAGAATCAGTACAGGTTTTTCGTATCGATATGTCAATGGAGTAAATTTATCTTTGACTGAAAGCCAGGATTTGCGTAGCTTATCTTATAATATAGCCTTTAAATTTGGGAAATTTTAGGAGTTTGAAAACTTAGAAATTGTATTATTGATAAGCGGATATAAATTTTGAAAAAAGTAATCTGCATATTCATAATTATAATTCTCTTCAGTCATTAAAGCTATAACACCTTTTTGATTGCCGCTGTTATAAGGCAAAAAACAGCAAGATCCACCTATTGTCAGCTGGTTAGAAGAACCTGAATATTTGTCGCAATGCCTAGGATGAATAAATCCATCGAATCCCATTAGTTGTTTTGATTCTGCTATATATCTTAATAAGATAATTTTCAATGTTATCGGTATGTTTTTATTGAAAATTGTTACAAATTGATCATTCCGTAATGCTGTTACAAAAATTTTTTTATATGGGAAGTACTTTTGAGTAGCTTCAAATAATATCTCGAAATACTCTTGTAGAGACTCAGATTTTACCAAATCCAGAGTAAGTTGATTTATTCTTTTCAGTATTTTATTTTTCTTTTCCAGATCATATAAACCTTGTTCCATCTGCTCCAACAATTGAATCTCTCTTTCATTGATTGAAGTAGTTTGAAAAATAAAATCTTCTTTTGGAGATTCCATCCTGTTTTTATATTCAACAAATAAATCGGCGATTGTTTTTAATAGCTGTTGCGGTTCCAGCGGTTTTAGCAGGTAACGGTCAGCTCCTAAAGAAAGTCCATATTTCTTGCTTTCATTATCCATATAAGTAGCAGTATAGATAATAAATGGAATATCTTTTGTTTCTTTGTTTTGTTTTACTCTTTTACAAAATTCAAATCCATCAAGACGAGGCATAAGAACATCTGAAATTATTAGATCAAAGGATTTTGTTTCCAAAATATCAAGAGCTTCCATCCCATTAGGTGCAAAGGTAACTCTATGGTTGTAATTTTCGAGTAGTACTCTTAGCATAATAGCATTTTGCTCAATATCATCAACAATAAGAGTTTTTATCATTTCATTAGTCCTTGTAAAAATCAGGATAGATTTTTCTTAAAGGGAATAGAACGCTGAAAGTGCTTCCTTCGTTTAATTTAGATTTAACAAGCAGTCTGCCATTTAGAGCTTCAATAGATTTTTTAACTATAGTAAGTCCAAGACCGGATCCTGGAATTGCTCCAATATGCTGTTTATTCCTAAAAAAAGGAGTAAATAACTGCTTCATATCTTCTTCGGAAATACCCAGACCTTGATCAGTAACGTCAATCACAAGATTTTCTTCAGTTTCAGTGACGGTTATAACTACTTCTGTTCCAATTTTGGAATATTTGCAAGAATTAGTCAGTAAATTATTTAGAATCTGTCTCATCATCTTTGGATCAGAAAAGATTATTTCGTTTTGAAGGAAGAATTTCAGACTAATCTTATGCATTCTGCTGTCAATTGAAAATATTTCATCTATGATTGTATTGATAAGTGAATTGAAGTCAAAGTACTGAAGTTTTGGCAATAAAACGCCTTCTTCACTTTTACCTACTGCAATTACATCTTCAAGTAGGTTGGTCATTTGTTTGACGCCGGATTGGATCTTTTCCAGATGCATTTCTACTTTAAGCTCTTCACCTTTTTTAATCAATCTATCAATCAAGTATGAAGAAGATAGAATGACAGTTAGAGGTGTTCGGTATTCGTGAGATACCATAGAAATAAAGCGCGTTTTCATTTGATTTAGTTCTCTTTCCTCATTTAGGGCTTTTTCAATTTGAGATTTTGCTACCTCAAGTTGCATTTTAGTTTTTTTATGATCTTCGTTTTCTTCTCTAAGTTGAGTGACCACATTTTGCAATTGCATAGTTCTTTGTATTACCTTTTCTTCCAGCTCACTGTTGAGTTTTTCAATTTGATCTTGACCTTTCTTGATTTCTGTTATGTCATGGCCTATAGCAATAAAGTAATCAATTTCATTTTCATTTTGAGTAATTGCTTTGATAGTCCAGTTTATCCAAGTGCCGGTTTTTTGATCTTTACATTCTTTAGAGGCGAAATATTTCTCCATATTGTTGAAGTCGTTGAATAAATCCAAGAAACAAGCTCTATGTTCTTTTGGAATTATTTGGAAGAAATTGTGACCTATAACTTCTGTTTCCGTAAGTTTTAAAGTCCGATGGAATTTTGGATTTGCATAAATTATTTGATGGTTTGCATCAAGTTTTACAACATAATCTGATTGATTTTCAACTATAATTCTATATTTTTCTTCCTGATCTTTTATTAGGTTTTGAATTTTCTTTGCTTCAGTAATATCATCTATAATAGTGGCAAACTGATATTTCAGTGGGGAATAAGCGGTTACTTCATAATATGTATCAAGCTCCTGCGCATAATTTTCAAATGTTAAAGTTTCACCTGTAATTGCAACTTTTCCATAGGTTTCAATCCAGTAATTTTCTGTTTTAGGCAAGACTTCTTTGACAGTTTTACCTTTAATATCTTCGTTTCTCAATCCGGTCATTTCTTCGAAAGCTTTATTTACGACAATAAATCTATAGTCGAATGGTTTACCAGCTTCATCTATCATAATTTCATGCACTGCAAAGCCGGAAGTCATCTCATTGAAGAGACGCTGGTAGTCTCTTTCAGTGTCTCTTAAATCATTTATATTCCTTGCAATGGCTAAGACGGAGACTGTTTCTCCATGCTCATTTTTTTCCGGCATAAGACGCCAGTCAATTACAGATACAAAATTGTTATAATCCAATGTAAATTCTGTTTCGATAGCTTTTCCGCTATCAAAAACTCTTTGAATATGCCTCTCCCAAAATTTTGTTAATTTTTCCGGGAATCCGAGTTCTGAATGAGTTTTATTAAGCATATCAGCTGCATTTATATCTACAAACTGGGAAACATTCTCACTTACATACAGATGTCTGAATTCTTTATCAAAACGCATAATAGTATCAGGAAGAGATTCTGCGAGAGATTTATACATTCGTTCGCTTTCCATCAGAGCTTTACTGTAGCGTTTTTTTGCGTCAATGCTTTGTACGAAACCTAAAATCTGAAATTCTTCATCATTGAAAAGAGAAATTTTTGTATTAGTAGAACCGAACCAATGATATCCACCAGCTTTATGTTTGAGTCTAAATTCTATATAATTGGACTCAGCTTCTGGAATAGACTGGCTTAATACTTTATGAACAATTTCCAAATCATCTTTATGAACAATTTTTTGCAACATGCTTTTATCAGATAAAGTTAGTTCTGTAGGTTCATATCCTAACTGAAGGCTTAACTGATTGTTGACAAATATTGCTTCTTGAAGTTCAATGTCATATACAAAAATAATAACCGGTACGTTATCCGTAACACTTCTGATGAAGTTTTCTCTTTCCCGCAATTCGTTTTCAATTTTTTTTCGATCGCGAGTATCTCTAGCGATTGTACTGATATAACATACATTATTAACTCTTATCAGGCTGGAATTGATTTCTACAGGAATGCGATCTCCCTTTTTAGATATATAATATCTGGAGGACAATGTGAGAGTCCTTTGTTTGTCTAAAATCTTAATATTTTGTAGAATATTTTCTTTTGTAGCATCAATTAAGTCGAAGACTTCTAGCTTAGTTATTTCTTCATTAGTGTACCCGGTTAGATTAAGCAAAGCATTATTTGCCTCTATGATTCGAAGTGTATCATAATCAGCTAAATAAATGCAGTCCGCAGATTGACTGAATAATGAATGATATTTTGCCTGGCTCTCTTCAAGTTGTTTACTTTGGGCATGCATTTGTGTTATATCAATTGCAGAAGTGGTAATGTATATTTGCTCGTCAGATCCTTTTACTATACCACCATTCATCAACATTGGGAATTCTGTTCCGTCTGTTTTAACATGCCACACTATTCGAGGAGTATGGTGTTCATCTCTGCTCATTTCTTCGAAAGCTTCTATTGCATCTTTCATCTGGGATTTAGAATGGTAAATATCTATTGTTTTCCCAATAGTATCTTCTTTAGTATTTTGGTGCATTTCTGCAAAAGCGCTATTGGAGAACAGGACTCTTCTGTTCAGGTCACAAACAGCGACACCATATCTTGCGTTTTCAATTATGGATTTATACAGGTGAAGAGAGTTTATTTGACTTTTTGCATCTGTAATATCTTCAATTACACCTATAATATATTCCAGCTCATCATTTTCGTTGAACATTGCAGAACCAATAGCTCTAATCCATATCTTAGTACCGTCCAGTTTTAATTTTTGTTTTTCTGTTATATACAAGTAGGACTTCTCAAAATTATGGATTTTATCATCCTTTATGTCATTTTTAGAATCTTTTAAATCAAATTCCCAGATATTTCTTCCTATCAGATCTTCAACCGTAGTGCCTAGAATATCAGCATACTTTGGATTGCATCTGAGGACAATTCCATTTGGTGTAATGTGAGCTACACCAATTGGCAACATGTCAAATGTATTTTTGAAAAGATTAGCTTGTGTTTGTATTTCTTGCTTTAGTCTGTTTTTTTCTGTGATGTCTTTTAAAATGCAGTGACTACAACAAAATATTCCTTCTTTATTGTATACAGCTCTTCCATCAATCAGAACATTTAGTGTTTGACCGGACTTTGTGTTTAATTTGATCTCATCTTCTATCATAAGCCCGTTTTGTCTAAATCTCTTAAATTGCTCTGCGAAAGACTGAGCATCCATATTGGATAATAAAGTTGCAAAGTTTTTGCCTAATATTTCTTCTTTACTATATTCTAAGAGATCGCACCAAGCTTGGTTAACTATTAGTATATTACCATCATGGTCAAGAGACTGATACGGGAAACTACTATCCATCATGAGTTCTTCTGAAGTAGCTTTTGAAGCTAGCTTTTCTTCAGATAATTCGATAATTTGCTTTTCTTTTGCTTCTAATTTCTCTTCGAGAGATTTTATAATTTGCAAAAGTTCTACTTTACTTTTATTTTTCATACTTATACTACAATATTTAGCGCAGGCAATCAATCAAAAGATAATTAATATAAATTACATTTACAATAATAATTTGTCAAACATTCAAAAAAAAGTCTATAATATCATGGTTCTAAAATCTATTTTAATATCAATATTCTTGTTTATGTTTAATTGTTGTGTTGTGACTAAAACAAGTATCGACCAAAATTACCGAAAAATGAGCAAAATCGAATGGCTGCAGGAAACTAATTCACTGGATGTTTATCAATCATATGTAAGTTCTCTCACAGGGAGGCAGGAATGTAATACTGATCAATGCAGCTTCATTGTGTTTGCTAATACAGAGTGCAATCATTGTATAGAAGAGCTTGCCAAAATATTTAAAATCTTAGACGAGCTAAATGTTAATGAAGAGTATATAGACATATACAATGTAAATGATGATTTTGAAGAAGTGACAGGTGAATATAAAAATTATGATATTTACTCTGTACCTACACTCTTTATCAAAAAAAATGGTATATTGAAAGGTAAAAGTGAAGGCCCGATTTTTACTTGGGAAAAAGATATAATTAATTACTGCAATGACTGATATGAAATATTATGCTGCAATATGCTTGTTACTTTTAGTGATATTTTCTGATAATTTAACTGCTCAATGCAACTGCTGGGGTGGAACAATCTTTGGAGGATATTCTCCCGCTGCGTCTATTAATAATACCGGTGTTATTAAGGAGAGATACCTGTTTGCGTCACTTATGAGCAAGACTATGAGCGGAGATACCTATTATCATGAAGGCAGTGCAGTAGACACTAGTCTGCGTTTTGATGATTTTAACGCTCAATATTCGATATTAAATCTAAGTTACGGAATTGCAGACAGATTCATGATAGATGCTGAGACCGGATATTATTTTAACCGAGAATTTTCAGATGGTGCAGGTACTCATAAGTCTAGTGGATTTTCACACATTGGAATATCTTCTAAATATATCTTTTACTTAAAACCCAAATATGATATCGAATTTTCCGGTGGAGTAGGAGTGAAGTTCCCTTTTGAAACAGAATCGAATGGGAATGAAGCGGTAGGAGTTTACCAGAGAACATCTGTTGGCAGCAGAGCTGTTACTTTTAATACTTTTTTCCATAAAGGATTTGAATTCGGACTTCACCTATATGCTCTTTCAAGATTTGAATTAACAAGTGAAAACGATGATGAATATAGATTTGGCAATAACGTTACAAGTTCAGTTGTTGCATCATATCCTCTGATGGAGGATTTGATAGGAATTTTTGAAATTCAGTACACAAACAGAACACATGATTATCAGGAAGGGGTTGTCGTTGATAATACCGGTGGTAATTTTGTAATGATATCACCTCAAGTCAATTACAAGTGGGATAATTTCAACTTTGCAGTTTTCACTGATATTCCTGTCCTTCGCTATCCAAACGGATATCAGCTCGGTCTTAGCTACTCCCTTGGTCTAAATGTGGGCTATTTTTTCAAAATATAGATACTTTTAAATACAACAGGTTGAGATGCAAGATATTTATATAAGTGAAACTTTTTAAATATTTATTTTTAAACCTGCCTAAATATTCTTACTTTTGTTTTTAGAATGCAGCATATTATTCACAACCCTTCTTTCGAATATGTTATACTACCTATTTCAATGGATAAACGAAATGTTTGATCCACCGGGATTCGGTGTGTTTCAATATATTTCATTCAGAGCGGCAGCTGCGGCTGTTACTGCGCTACTAATCAGTTTCTTTTTTGGCCCCGGAGTCATTAAACGTCTGCAAAACAAGCAGATTGGCGAGCAGGCTAAACAAGAATTGCAGAAGGTCGGCAACCACTCTCTTAAAGCAGGCACTCCTACTATGGGTGGGATTATTGTGCTTATGGCGCTACTTGTGCCTACTTTGCTTTGGTCGAACCTAAATATGTATATTATTTTAATTGTCTTGACAACTGCCTGGCTTGGAGCTGTTGGCTTTCTGGATGACTACCTTAAAGTTATTAAGAAGTTGCCTAAGGGGCTCATAGGCAGGTATAAAATAGTTGGTCAGGTGGGGATTGGCTTAATAGTTGGTGGCACAATTTATTTTTTCCCGGACTTATTTCCTGCCGGATTTGAAAAGATAAATACTTTGACAACTGTACCATTTTATAAAAGCTGGAATGTTGATTTTGGCTTGCTTTATATACCGCTTGTAATATTCATTATTACAGCTACTTCCAATGCTGTCAATCTGACTGATGGACTGGATGGACTTTCTATAGGTACGGTAGGTATTGCCGGTCTGGCATTTGCAGCTATGTGCTATTTTTCAGGGAACTCAACATACGCAGAATATTTTAATATTATATTCCAACCCGGAAGTGGTGAGTTAACCATATTCACTGCTGCACTTGTGGGTTCTGCTTTAGGCTTTTTATGGTTTAATGCATATCCGGCTCAGGTGTTTATGGGTGATACAGGTTCTCTGGCACTTGGTGGAGCCGTTGGCGGGCTTTCTATCCTGATTAAAAAAGAATTTTTATTGCCTGTGCTTGGAGGTATTTTCTTTGCAGAGGCTATCTCTGTAATTGCTCAGGTAAGCTATTATAAATACACCAAAAAGAAATATGGCGAAGGCAGAAGAATATTTAAAATGGCGCCTTTGCATCACCACTTCGAAAAAGCAGGAGTGCACGAAGCTAAAATCGTAAATCGATTCTATATAGTGGCTGTGTTACTGGCAATTATAGCGCTTTCAACCTTCAAGCTTCGCTAAAAAATTAGGCGAAAAACAAGGGAGTTAAATCTAAAGTATGAACCAACAAAATACAGATTTAACTCCTTTTTTTATTCTCTTTTCTCTTCTTTTGCTTACGTATTTCCTATTTCGATATTTTTACGTCGAATAATAATGAAATTCAGAAAAAAAGAAAAAATTATAAAAATATCTTTGTAGTTTTTTTTTTTTTTGTATAAATTTACGCAGGTTAATGAAAAGACAAGTGAGGGTTTATGCAAAACTAGTGGAATATTTAATAATTTCATAACAGTGTTTGTAAAAAAAGAAGGCTCGGCAAGTTAATGCCAAGCCCCAGCCACATTCCGGGAACATAATTTGGCGTTACTTCCCGGCATGCTTATAATGGTAGACGGGTAATATACTACTTGTCATGTGTATAATTAGTTTATTATCAAAAATTTCAGAGGAAAACCATGCAAAAGATGATATTAATGGTTGTTTCTATACTTTTTAGTATTTCAGTTTTTACTTATGAATCTCAGGCTCTTGAATGTACTGAACCTGATACTCTTAAATACGATGATGGTTGTACTAGAACTTTCGTAGCGTATTGCTATCAAGTTACAGAGAATCCTTATGCAATAGATATAAACATCGAAAGAATCTGGTGGGAATACTATGGAAATTCGGAGGAATGCTATAAAGGTGATTATGAATTAGCTCCTTGGGAATGGTATGAACAATTCTACTGGCAAATTTTAGACGTTTATTTGAATGATATTCTTGCTGAGATTTTTGGGAGAGGTCAAATAGATCCAATACTCTGCGAAAGTGCATCCTATACTATTTTAAATTTCTCAACAGCTTATTGTCAATCAAGAGAACTGATATGGGTGGGATCGCGTAGAGGAGCTAATCCTTGGGAGATTTATGATATATTTGAGCATGTGCCTTGTTCTCAAAATGCCAAATGTTTAAGTATATATAATCTATGTTGGAAATTAGGACCGGATGGTCTAATGTTGATTCCAGACAAGACTTTAGTTTCAAGAATTCCTAATGTGAATGACGCTTGTCCGGAAACTTATTTATACTCTTACCCAATTCCGGGTGCACCAGAAATAGAGGTAGAGTGCGAAATAAAGTGCGACGAATAAATTATATCAGAATACGAGATTTGCTTATAATGCAAGTCTCGTATTCAAGATGAAAAATGAGGGAAATCTATTATGGCGCAAAAAATTACATATTTGATTTTATTATTGTGTTTTTCTTATGCCTATATCCAGGCAGGCAAATGGAACAAACCTGTTTATTTAGATAATGGGAATCATAGAGTATTCCCTTCAAAGATTGTTACGATTGATTCTTCAAACGTGAGCTGGCTCGGGATTAAATCCGGATTTTGGTTAGTTAATAATGATATAGATTCTATTTCATTTGTTGAATCTCTCATTAGAGGTAATGATACTTTAAATTTTAAGAAAGAACCTTATCATAATCTAAACAATATTTATGCCTATATACATGGCGAAACGACATTACTGAATTTAGATACTGCAATTTATTACCTCACAGCTGATTCGATAGTAGTTATTGACAGTTCTCACTCTGTTTTTAATGAATTTGGGATGACAGTTCCACGCTTGGAAAATGGAATTTATTATGATAGTTCCTACTATTTCTTTATTACATCTCCTCGTATTAATACAGGAGTAGTATATCCGGGATTATTTGAACTATATGAAAGGACTAAAAAGTTTAAACATGTTTTCAGGTTCAAAAATCTTAACTATTTTTCTGAATTAAGTATAAAAGAGAACTATATATGTATTTTAGATAGTTTTCTCATCTACCCATCTGAAGTCAATGGCTATGTCCGATATAATTTCAACACAGACGATACGGAATATATACAATATCAGGATATAGTGGAGGATTCTATTCCATCTGTTATTATTAATAGGTACAAAGATGGTGTGATGCATTTTATTAGCTCAGACAATATGTATTACCAATTAGATCTAAGAACTAATGAGTATAAAGTCAAAAATATGGATGATACTCCGATGTATCAGAACCACAAAGCTGATACAAATTATGTTCGGGCATATTTGGAGGAAATTAATGAGAAGTTTACATTATATGATGTAAATATTGACTTCAATCCTGATGGACCAGGTGACACTTATGGCTTATACTATATTCTGGATAGCTTAGGCAATTGGACTTTTATTGATAAAAATGAACCTGTTGGAGAACAAATGGCAGGTCCGTTTATAAGTCCTGATAAAGAACGCATCTGGTTTTACTATTACAATAAAGACGGGTTCATCAGAGAAGACGGAGTAGAGTGCTGGAATTATATTGTCAGTTATGAAGTATATGCCGAACCTGATGATGTAGAAGAAACAGATATTCTGCATACATTATTGCCTGCCAAAATATATCCAAATCCGGCGAAGAAAAACATTACAGCTGAGTTCTTTTTGAATCCTCATTTTAGAGACAAAGTCGAGTTTGCAATATATGACTATATGGGAAGAAAGATAAAAGATCTGGACAGTGAATATAGTTATGACAAAAAAGAAGGTTGGGCAATAAAAAGTTTTAATGTGGAAGGAATCAGTACAGGTATTTATTTTCTTGTAATTGATAATGGAACTGAAAAGAGAAGTTTAGGTTTTGCAGTAGATTAGAGGCTAATTGGAGTTAAAAATGAAATTTGCAACACTATATTTTATAATCCTCTTTGCAAGTGTACAATTGAATGCAGGGAAATGGGAAGAAGATATACTTTTTGGCGCCGCAGGCAAAAAGTTATATACCACAAGTATCACGTTTGACCTTGATAGTAACTTGTGGATTGGATCAAATAAGGGCGTGTGGTTATTAGAAAAAGATTCTGATACATTAGAGTATTTAAATAACCTTAATAATGGAAAAGATACAATTTGGTTTAGTCGGACACTTGATGACGGAGATCGAGAAGCTAATGTCTTTTTTGGAGGTGAATATATAATAGGAAGCAGCAAGTATACCAACTTTTGCCTTTCTCCTGACACAATGTATACATACAATTCTAAATCAGAGCCATTTGATACTTTAAACTATAGAGATCCTATGTTAGAATTAGCTCAATATTTTGATGGTGTGTTTGCATGCTTTGTGTACGGGAAATTTTTTACAAATTTTAAGTTTAGATATCCTTATGGAGGGGTTCTGATATATGAACCTAAAATAAATCAATGGACGGTAATACATAAAGGAGATGTACCTTATTTTGCAGAAAATAAGGATGGAGCTCCTTTTGGAGGTGGTCATTCCAGGGAATTTTATAAATATGATTCCAGCATAGTATATTTTGCCCAAAACTCAAATTTGATCTTTTTTAATAAAAACTATCAAGACACACTGAATTTACTAGATATGACTGACTTGAAAGATAGTAACAATATTACTGCAATGATATCATATAAAGGTCTATATTATTTTACTACCTATGATAATTTAATGTACAAACTTGATGTGGTAAATAAATCTTATGAAGTAGAAGATTGGTCTTCAGTCGCTATATTTGAAAATGCAGATTTTACTTATCTTCAATTATTAGAATGGAATGATAAGTATTCGTTGATACAAGCAGTTAAAAATAATGCCGGATATAAAACAAGTACTTTTTATATAAGAAAATATACAGATGACTGGGAAGAAATACCAATGGACAAGTTTGAAAATCACCAATTGCTAAGTTATGACAGAGCAACTGTCTCTCCGGATAAAGAAAAAATATATTTCGAAAGAGTGAATCCATTTTCTTCTTCAGGTCTAACACAACCATATCTAGCATGTTACAGCGTTTTTGGAGAGACTGATGTGGTAGAGACAAATATCCCAAGTCCAAGAATGGCTAAAGTTTTTCCAAATCCGGCGCAAAAAAATATATCAATCGAATTAGAATTGGACGCAGACTTCAGCAGCAAAATCAGTTTTGAAATATACGATTACAGCGGTAGAAAAATCAAAACTTTGGATAGGGGGTATTCTTACGATGCTTCTACGTCAAAATTAAGTAAAGATATTAATTTGGAATCACTAAGTCGGGGTAATTATCTTCTTACCATCATTAAAGACGGAGAGTCTTTTAGTGTGGGATTTGTAGTTGAGTAGATATTAAAATTTGTCATTAGAAAATATTAGAGGCTTGTATGTATGTTTATATATAAGCCTTCTTTTATTTTGGATCAACAATATGCAAAAAAAAAACGGGTAGTTCTGCAACTACCCGCATTATGGAGGATCAGGGATATACTTCCCTGATTTGTCTTCATCTGCCTCGATGATTGACACTTTTTATCATTAATCGACTATTAGCGGGAAAACCTTAGCTATTATCTTTTCAGCTGGTTGATTTCCTGAAGAAGCTGATCACTCACTGAAATAGTACGAGATGCTGCTTCAAAAGCTCTTTGAGTCGATATCATATCCGTAAATTCTTCTGTCATGTCTACATTTGACATTTCCAGTGATTGGCCTGCAACATAAGTTGAAGCGAATGTTTCACCAGCAGTTCCAATTACCGGCAAGCCGCTATTCGGTGAAGGTTGGTAGAAGTTATTACCCGTTCTGACTAAGCCGTCTTCATTAGTAAATTTAGCTACCACTACCTGACCTAAAACCTCTGCCTGGCCATTTGAGAAACTACCTACGATTCTTCCGTCCGGCTGCACGCTCAGTGAAAGCAAAGAGCCCGGTTTGTAGCCATCCTGAGAAGAGGCAGTTGCAGAGTCAGCCTGAGCAAAATTAGTCAGTCCCTGAAGTAGATTATTAGAATCTGCCAGTTTAAAAGTTACATCTTTAGGTGAAGTTGCATCAAATACATCTGCACCTACTGCTGTATTCAAATCAGCAGCTGTCATATTTAATTCCAGTGGAGTGCTAAGCGAACCATCCGGATTAAATGTAATGCTTGTTGAATCTAGTGCTATATCAGTACCATCAACTTTAGCAGTAACATCAAACTGGTTAGCAGTTGCACTTTTAGTGAAGCTTAGAGTTACAGTATGCGAACCACCGTTATTGTCTAAAATATCAATGCTTGTAGTTCGAACATTGCCCTCGTCAGCTTCTGAATTTAAATTACCTTTTACAGTAACAGATTCAGTCTGCTTAGGCGCTGAAACTATGTCCGGAGAGATAGTCAGATTAGATACGCTGGCATCTAAAATGTTCGCTCCGTCAGAAGTTTTATTTATTCGGCCGTTAGCATCATAAGATACATTATATCCCTGCAAAAATGCGCCGGTACCGCTATCAACAAGATTTCCGAGTTTATCTTGCGAAACCGCGCCTGCTCGTGAATAGTAGTCTGTACCACCGAGATTATATACAAAAAAACCATCACCCTGCAAAGCCATGTCTAATGGCCTATTAGTTGACTCTACTACCCCTTGAGTCATATTTTGCTGGATTGAACTTAACTTAACCCCTAAGCCAAACTGAAGCGGGTTTGTGCCACCGGCAGCGGAAGTGCCTGTATCTCCCGGACCTCTGCCATAGCTGTAAACCTGGTTAAATTCTTCAGCGAAGTTCGCCGAATTAGATTTATAAGCTACAGTATTTGCATTAGCTAAGTTGTTAGAAATTACGTCAAATCCTTTTTGATGGGTTTTTAAGGAACTCGCTCCGATTGAAAGCGATCTTATTAAGCCCATATCAACCTCCTTGTTGATTTTATACCGAAAAGGTCTATCTGTCGGTCAAGACCTTTCGAGCATCTCGTCTTTATTTAGACTGAGTCCTGCCCGCTCTTATGCCATCACAGCAGAGTCAATATTAGTAAAAACGTTATCCTGCATTTGTGAGCTGTCAAAAACGGTAACTATTGTTTTAGATGGTACATTTACGATAAATGACTTATCCTGCATCATCACAAGCGAATCTTTACCGCCTTTTGCAGCTAATTTGTCGATTGCGGTTTCCAGCTTTTCAAGTTCTACGGGAGAGATGTTAATATCTCTGCTGACCATACGCGATTGTGCATGGGAGGAGAAATTAACCTTTTCAAGTTCTTTTTTAAAGATATCCTGAAAATCGGTACTCTTCCCGTCGGAAACTTTTAAGGGCTGAGCCGGTGATTTTAAAGAACCAACACCGCCCGCCGGAACAAACGGTAATCTGACGCCTTCAATATCCATCATAGACGCCTCCTATTTTTAGAAAATTAGCTTGAAGTAACTGCTGAAATATCACCAAGCGGTATTTCCATACCATTGATAACAAGCACAGTGCCTTCACTTTTAAAACGAACTGCTTCAATTTTTCCGTTAACAAAAGTTTTTGTTGATATAGCTTTGCCGTCTCCATCTGCGATATTAGTTTCGAAACTAAATGTACCTTCGTCAACAGGGTTGCCATCCATATCAGTGCCGTCCCATTCGATGGAATTGTCACCAGTGCGAAGCACGCTGCTGTCTAAGTCAATAGTTTTGATAAGAGTACCGCTTTCATTATAAATCGAGATTGAGCCTGTGGATGCGGAATAAGGCAAAGTATAGCCAAGCTGCACAGGAGTTTCACCGTCAAAAGCTATACCATCAGTATAAGCTTTTGCAGTTTTACCCAGCATTCCCGGCAAAGCAGTATTTGACATAGTCTGCGTGAGCAGCATGTTTACCTGCGATTGCTCTTCCATAATCGAACGTATATCAGTGAGCATCTCCAATTGAGAGAATTGCGCTAACTGAGAGGCAAACTCTTGATTGTCGTATGGTTTCAACGGGTTTTGTGCTTTAAGCTGATATGTAAGCAATTTTAAAAACTCATCTTTGCTGACATCGCTTCCGCTTTGAGCCGATGAGCTGCCGCCTTGCATATTATAAGCACTTGAAGTAGCTCCGGTTACTCCCTGAGTCATTTGCAACCTCCATGTTGAAAGGGTTAAATGTACTGCTCAATACCGTTAGTTCTGCTGATTCTTAGCTCTTCCTGAGTGTTTTCCTCTGCAGTTTGTCCGGTAAAAGAGCGCACGAAATCTTTTCGCGCTTCCATTTCGTCCTGTTTTTCTTTTGAATAACCAAAGCTGTTAAAAGTTTCGTTTCCTTCCTCGTAGAGAGCAAACTCAATCTGATCGGCAACCAAGCCGGACTTTTCAAGTTTTTGCCTGAGCTCTGCTATCTGGGCTTCTAACTTATCAATCACATTTTGTGATTGAGCTTTGATTTTCAACTTCACTACCCCCTCAGTCGAGTTAATATCTACAAATACAGTGCCAAGCGATTCGGGACGAAGTATCATCTTTGCTGTGGCATTTGTAGAATTAGGAACATTTTTCACTAATGAAGTGAGCTTTGATGCAAATTCTTTTATCTGAGTTTTTATAACTTTATCAAATTTAAGGCTGTTAGCTTTGTCTAGTATTTTTTGTCCACTCATGTCGAAATTAAAACCGGACATATCAGAGAAATTTGTACCACCATTTTTAAAGATTTCTTTTATTTGTTCGAAGGATTTTCCGTCGAACAGATCTTTAATTTCTGCACTTTTTAGTACATTATCAGACATGGTATCAATATTCGCCGCACTACTATTAGCCAACATATTTTGAATGTCATTAATAGTACTTACAGAATTAGATTCGTTTTTTACAGATATTTTGATATTTGCATTCTCAAACTTTTTGACAAAATCCATCTGATCCTGCATCTTAACTTGATCACTTGCCTGTTTATCCGTAACAGATGCTTCAGATTTTACATTAATAGATGTTGTAGATTTTGTATGGTTTGATTCAGACTTGTCAGATTTTTTATTGTCAGATCGGTCTGTTTTTTTTTCATCAGATTTATTTTCAGTTTTTTCTGTTGACTTTGTTTCTTTAGATTCTTCTTTTGCATCATCCGATTTTTTCGGGCTATTATCCGCCTCTTTGCTTTTATTATCCACCTGTTTCTCAGATATATTTCTATCTTCCTGGTCATAAACGGCAATATTTCGGCGTTCTGAATCAACAGAATTTTGAGAAGATTTGTTGTTTGTATCTTGCAAATTATTTAAAACATCACTGAAAAGACTACCCATTCCGGCAATAGCGATAGCTACATCATCGGCATAGCGCTTTTCAGAAGTTTTACTGAGATTTTCATTTCTGTTATTATTTACAGAGGAGATTTGCATGGTGCGTCCTTGCACTTAAATCTACAATCCTGGTTTATTCACTGCCTAAAAGTAATATAGCGGCAGCGCTCTCTGGTGTCATAGATTCAAGAACCTTGCCAGCTTTCTTTTTCTGCATAAGCTTCAGAATTATGGCAGCATCTCTTTCGTCGATTTGTTCTAATATTTTGGCAACATCTGCGGGATTAGTTGAATTATACATCTTTGCGAAAACAGTGAAATTTTCAGTTTCTGAGGAGTCTGCTTTTGCAACTAAGTAATCCTGCAGGTTTTCAATTTTGTTCTGTTTCAGAAGAATTTTGATAGAATCTTTCTTGATTCTTTGAGCTAATTGCTTCAGAGAATCAGAAAGACCTGA
The DNA here is from genome assembly GCA_965140345.1 of Kapaibacterium sp. (SeqCode). Lineage (GTDB taxonomy): Bacteria > Bacteroidota > Ignavibacteria > Kapaibacteriales > UBA2268 > JBFHIJ01. Next base: position 86,953 of record OZ223199.1, on the reverse strand, counting down.
TTTTGCGATTTTTGTACTGTCCAGATATTTCTGTACAGCTTTAATAGAATCATTATACTGTTTACTTATAGCCAATAGACTTTGGATAGAATCCTGGAGCTTTTTATTGGCTTGAGCTAAAGAATCTTTGCTACTTATTATTCTACTTTTTGCAATAAGTTCTTCTTCCATTTTGCGGAATTGTTCTTCTGTAATTTCAACAGTTTTGACTGTTTCTACAGGTTTCGGGGGAGGTGGGAGTACAACAACTTTTGTGGTGTCTTCAGGATGTGGAGGAAGCCCCATAATTGTAGGATCATAGGTATAAACGCCAATAATAGCTAAAATGGTAAAAGTAAGCGATAAACTTATACCAATAATAATCATTGCGGCTTTTTTTATATCCATATCCATTAGTCGTTCCCTTTGTTTTTGTTTCCTCTTAGGATTGAAATCTCATCCATAAAAGCATTGTCTTCTTTTAGTACTTCATGCTGATGATTGATTTTTTTCTTTTCTCTCAACTTTATAAGTACTTTCTCTTCCTGAATAGCTTTATTCAGTTGCATTCTGCGGATGTTTTCAATTTCTTTAAGTTTGTCTATTTCTTTAGCCAGCTTTTCAATCTGTGAACGTAAATATGCATTATGATAAGCAGAAGCCTGCATTTGAAGTACATTGCCTGACTGCTTACTTTGCTGCATCAGCTCTTCCAGATAATTTATTGTTTTTTCTTTTTCATCTTCTTTGGTAAAACGCAAATGGCTGATCTCGCTGAGCATTTCTTTGGCATGTTCAACTTTGTGGCTCTTCAATTTTAGAAGAGGATCCAATCTGAATTTGAATTTTTTAGCCATCTTGTTTAAATTTTTAGTTTGAATTTTATTAGAGATATTGATACTATAAGAACAAGAATATCTTAATACGAGTAGCATCATTTCGTTCTGAGTAGAGTTCTCATAAGTAAAAATTTAATCTATTTTATCAAATTTCGTGGTATCAAACACCCCGTCACATCTTCGATGTGCCACCCCTCTTTGAAAAGAGTGGAATTTACAAATCACAATACATCAACTACTTAGTGCTGTAATTTTAGTTATAGTGTTTGTATAAAACAGCCTCTACATTGTTTCATAGTATGCATTTTATGTCAAGTTTTCAGTCTCACAATCAAATTTATCTTTTAGCAAGCTCTTTTAACTCATTTATAGTATCGACCAAATTGTGAGAAGCATGAACTTCCTGAGTTAAAAAGCTGTTTATATGGTCAATCATAAGCATAGATTTATCAATTTTTGGATTTGTTCCTCTTTGATAAGCACCAACACTAATTAAATCTTCTGCTTCTGCATAAGTTGCAAGCATTGATTGTAATTTTAATGAAGCTTGTAGGTGCTCTTTGTCAGCTATGTCATTTTTTACACGGCTAATACTATCCAAAATGCTGATTGCGGGATAGTGGCCGGCAGAAGCTAATTTTCTTGATAGAACGATGTGCCCGTCCAGAATACCGCGAGCAGTATCTGCAATAGGTTCGTTCATATCATCACCTTCTACTAATATAGTATATAGTGCAGATATTGAACCATGCTCTGAAGTGCCTGCTCTTTCCATTGTGTTTTGCATTAAGCTGAAAACTGAAGGAGTATAACCTTTGGTAGTAGGCGGTTCGCCAATAGTAAGACCAACTTCACGTTGTGCCATTGCCAGCCTGGTGGCTGAGTCCATCATAAGCATAACATCCATGCTTTTATCACGGTAATATTCTGCTATGCTGGTGGCTACTAAAGCTGCTTTTACTCTAACTAATGGCGGAGCATCACTTGTTGCTACTACTACAACTGATCGGGCAAGGCCTTCTGGACCTAAATCTTTTTCAATAAACTCTCTAACCTCTCTACCACGTTCACCGATTAGGGCTATCACGTTGATATCAGCAGAGGTTTGTCTGGCAATCATACCTAATAATGTAGACTTACCGACACCAGAACCTGCGAATATACCAACTCTCTGACCTTTGCCCATTGTGAGCATACCATCTATTGCTTTTATGCCTGTAGAGATTGGCTCTGTGATTCTTTTTCGGAGTAAAGGATTGGGAGGCACAGCGTATATGGATCTTTTTTCAGATGTATATATATGTCCTTTGCCATCCATAGGTTCGCCTAGTCCATCTAGAACTCTTCCTAAATATCTGTCACCAACACCAATTTTTAGTGTTTCTCCTGTAGCGACTATTTCCATACCCGGTGTTATGTTATATAAATTACCGAGCACCATAGATAAAATTTTATTGCTGTCTTTGAATCCGACTATTTCAGACTTAGATATGATATTTCCTTCTTTATCCCGCAAATGGCATAGCTGCCCGATTGGAGCTTTAGGGCCATCGCTTTCAAGCACCATACCTATTACTTTATTCAGTCTGCCCGTCATTTCTAAAGACTTGACGTTTTTGACAGCCTCATTTAGTTTGGCTCTAAGTATATCGGGATTAATCATAGTCTAGATCTGTGTTTTGAGTTCGGGATCATTCATTATTTCTTTCATAGCAACTTTAATACGTTCAATTTGTCTGGAGATTCTAGCATCTATACTTCCTGCAGAAGTAAGAACTATACAACCTCCCGGGCTGATTCTGTCGTCAGATACAAATTTTACGTTTTCGTATTTTTCTTTATTATTAAAGACTTGACTTTTTATTTCCTGGATAACAAAGATATCGTCGCTATTAAGTCTGATTTCGTAGACGTTATCGTCTTCTAAATCACGAATAACTTTTTTGATTTGTTCCATCACAATATAAGAATTGGCTGTAATTTCATGTTCCAGAATATGTTCAGCTATCATGGTCGCAGTTTCAAGCAGAACATTTTCAAATTTATGCATCTCACTGGTGAATGATTCACGCATATCATCAATAACTTGATCAATGCGCAACATCCATTTGCGGTAATCTTCTAATTCGGTAACAAAGACAGCTTCACTTGCTTTTTGTCCGTCAGAGAAACCTCTGTCATAGGCATTTTGAACTTCAGTCATAGCCAAATCCAGAGATACCGTTTCTTCTTTGACATTGCTCAGGTTTATTTCAACCGGTTTTTCATTGTCATAGATTACAAAGGTTTCCGTAAAATGCTGGTGAGGAATTTCCTTTTGTTCAGGAATATCCGGTAATGATTCTTCTACTATCTCCGGTTCCGGTTCAGGCTCCGGAGCAATTTCCTGTAAGGGTTGTAATTGTTCCTGAGCCGCTGCAAGCTCTCTCTTTCTTTGATCTAATTTTTGTTTTAATTCTAATTCCCTAAGCCTACGTTTCTCTAATTCCTGCTCAATAATATCTTGAGAACGAATTATCTTAACCTTCGACTTTTTACGAGGCACCTTGACTACAATTTTGGTCATATCTCACGCTCCTATGGTCAAATTCTTGAGAGATTATACAAAGATGTCCTCTTTACCTCTACCTCCGATAGCAATTTCATCTTGATCTTCAAGTTCTTTAATAACATCAACAATACGCATTTGGGCAGATTCAACTTCTTTAAGTTTAACAGGTCCCATAAACTCGAGTTCTTCTCGAACAACCGCAGAAGCACGCTCGGACATGTTTTTGAAGATTTTTTCGCGTATTTTTTCTTCTGATACTTTGAGAGCGAGTGCAAGGTCTCGTTTGTCGACATCTCGAAGGATCCTTTGAATCCCTTTGTCGTCGATAAGGATAATATCTTCGAAAAGGAACATCATGCGCTTTATTTCAATGGCCATATTGTAATCTTTTTCTTCGATACTTTCGAGCATTTGCTTAGCAGTGGCGTTGTTACTCTTATTAAGGATGTTTGCAACGAGCTGAGCACCACCGGCAGTAGCAAGATTTTGAGAAAGAGTAGATTCTGCAATTTGATCCACCACGTGCTCAATCTCGGAAACTAATTGAGGCGATACTTTACCGAGAATTGCGATTCTGTGGATTGTTTCAGATCTTACATCTTCTTTAAATTCGTTTAGAACTTCGGCAGCCTGATCAGGAGTCAGGTGTGACAAAATAAGAGCAATAGTTTGCGGGTGCTCTTTAGACAAGAAGTTAGCCAGCTGTTGCGGATCTGATTTTTTCAGGATATTAAAACCACGGACTGTAGTAAGCACTCTAATTTTTTCAATAATTTCTCTGGCTTGCTCTAATCCATAACTTTTTTCCAACAATACCTGAGCATATTCGAGCCCACCTTCTATCATATAAGATGAAGCTGTCATCAATTGATAAAATTCATCGATAACGTCTTCCACCACCATAGGAGGTAAGTCGCGCAAATTAGTGATTTCAACAGCAATCTGCTCCACCTCTTTCATGTCGAGTTCCTGGAACACTTTTGCAGCGACATCTACATCCATAGACATTAAAAGCACCGCGGCTTTTTGCCTTCCACTTAATTCTACTACACTTTTTGCTTTTGCCATTTATCTTGCCTCAATTTCATTTGCCTGTTTACTATTTAGAAACGAAACTAACTGTCAGTTATTAGAAATTACGAATATCTAAATCTTGTGATAGTAGAAGTCTTATTAGTTTGACAGCGTCTTCAGTTTCTTCATCTAAGTAAGATTCAACTTTTTGCTTGATTTCTATTTTCATTAGTGCTTCTTCTGTAAGCTCAGGCGAGTCTGCCTGCTCAAGCGAAGCTCTTGCTCTAGCTGCTAATGATTCAGAATCTATCTCGTCACTCTCATCGAGTTCCATTTCTTCTTCTTTTTCTTTTACAAGTTTTTCACCCTCAAGAAGTAGCTGTTCCGGTAATTCTGCAGGAAGGAGCATCATCTCGTCTTCATCCAGATCCAGCTCTTCAAAGAGTTCTTCTTGTTCATCCTCTTCTGCTTCGATTTCATCTTCATCTTCTTCCAGCTCTTCTAATCCCATAGTAACTTCAGCTGGTAGAGATAACGCAATACGCATTCTTTCTTTGATAAGTTTTGAGCGTAAAACTCTCCAGAATATAATCAGTGTAATTAAAATAGCTAAACCGAGTAACATAAGTTTCTGATTTTCTTCAATTTTCCACCAGGGTTGCTCTTGTACAATTTTCAGAGCATCTTCTTCCCATGTGGTATCAAATGGAATATTCAGAACTGATATTTTGTCACCTCTTTCAGGAGCAAATCCTACAGCATTTTGTACCAAATCGCGGAAGTTTTGCATTTCTTCTTCGCCTCTTGGTACGTATTGCATTTCTTTTATACCTTGATCATTTGTTACTACGTCATGTGTGCCGTTAATAGTTACTGCTACGGATAATCTTTTGACATTACCGACGCTGTTTACAATATGTTCTACGGATTTTGAAATTTCATAATTTTGGATATTATTAGCCTGATCTTTAGACATATTAACAGCCGGGTAGCTGAGAGAGTCAGATGAAGCACTCTTTTCTACTATGCTCTGCTCACTTCTAACTACTTGTTTTTCAGGATCGTAATCAGTAACAGTTTTTTCAATACTAGTAAAATCAAGCTCAGCACTTACTTCTACGTTAGAATTACCGGTGCCTATGACATTATCAAGCATAGACTGGACTTTACTTGTTAAATGTTCTTCAACTCTTCTTTGCTGTTCGTGCTGGAGGGCAGTTCTGCCTGCTAGAGTTGACTCGTCAAAAGGCGATTCGGAAAGAAGTTTACCACGCTGATCCACTACGCTTACATCTTCTACTTTCATTCCTTCCACACTTGAAGCAACAAGGTTTTGAATTCCATCAATATTTAACTTGTTGCTACTTCTGCTTGAATTTAAGTGAAGAGTAACTGACGCAGTAGGAGGTCGTTGATCTTTTTTGAAAAGAGCTTTTTCAGGAATAACTATGTGAACCCTTACTCTTTTTACTTCTTCGAGTGAGCTGATTGTTCTTGCAAGTTCGCCTTCCAGTGCTCTTTTATGATTAAGCTTTTGGACAAATTCGGACATACCGAGATTTGTTTTATCAAATAATTCGTAGCCCACAACACCGGATTCAGGTAATCCCTGACCGGCAAGAGCGATACGTGTATCATAAACTCTTGACTGGTCTACTAATATAGCTGTACCGTTTTCAGTAAGTTTGTAAGGAATTTCGCTAGTTTTAAGATAGTCAATAATTTTTGATGCTTCGGCAGGATCGAGTGATTTATAGAGCACACCCATTTCAACAGGATCTTCATTTAGAGAGAAAGCAAAGTATGCGCCTACAAGAATAAGTGCACCCGCAACTGCTCCGAAAATCCATTTCTGCATCATTGTCAGATTTGCTAAGAAATTTTTTGATTGCTCTATAACTTTATTTTCTGCCATCTTTCGAACTCACTCAAGTATAATAAATAATCCAAGTTTAGACTTGCATGCGCATTACTTCGCGGTACAGGTCTAATCCTTTATTGCGTAGCTCCAGCAATAACTCAAAACTTGTTTTTGCTTTTTGAGCTGAAATCATGACATCATGTAAATCTACAGGTTCGCCTTTGATTAGCTTCTCTTTCTGTTCAGCTGCGTCTACCTGCAAGGAATTGACATCATCTACTAATTCAGATAATGTATCTTTGAATGTAACGCCTTCATATTTAGGAAGATCCAGTTCACTTGTGCGTTGTTGTACTATGGGCAAATACTGTTTACCCTGGGCGAGTTCATTAACTACCATGACGCGATTCCTTTCGATTTTGTGAGTAGGCATCCTTGCCTTGATCTATCTTAAAGCAGAGTGTTAAATTCTGCCGTCTACTATGCTACCTTTGCTAAGGTTTGGAGTTGAAACTTTGCCATTTCTATTAAATATGACATGTTTATCAATTTGTTCTGAGCTTTCCGGGAACATGCTTTTGAAAAATTCACGTTCCTGCTGCGAAATTAAGTCTTTTGTCTTACCGGAATCAGCTTGCTGCGTTTGCGTTTCAGAAGTTTTTTCTGTTTGCTTTGCTTTAGCGATTCCGCCATTCACTCTGTTGGTATTTAGCCCTTGAGTATAGACATTATTTATGTACGATTCTACAGATGATACCTTCATACTTACCTCGGTTATAAATTATAACCCCCCATTAGATTTCCAAAGAGTTCTTAGCAATATTCTTAGTAGCTTCCACTACTCCTGTATTCGCCTCAAAGCCTCTTTGGGCTGTAATCATTTCAACCATCTCCGTCACAACGTTGATATTAGGCATCCTGACATATCCGTTGTCATCCGCATGTGGATGGCTTGGATCATAGACTAACCTTGCCGGAGAGTTATCCCGTGCTACTGCTGCTTTAAGCACGTCGTAATTAGGCGGATAAGTTCCGGGTCTTGCATTTGAAGCGTGAGATGAATCTGACTGCTTTAAAGCAATTTGATTTTGCACTTCATCTTCAAACGGACTATCCGGAATAGCCCTTACAACAACAACTTCTCTTTGGTACGGCTTGCCGTCTTCTCCAACTGTGGTATTGGCATTTGCAATATTTTTTGCCACAGAGCTAAGGCGCATTCTTTGCACACTCATGCCCTGGCCACTGATATTAAACGACGAAAATATATTTTCAGGCATATTATCACCAAATATGTAAAGTTTATATCAAAAATACAATAAGTAAAAACACTTATTCTTTAGTGCCGAATATCGAAGAGGACATTCCCCTAAAGAATTTGTTTACCATAAGCGAACCAAATCTAAATCGAATCTGGTTTTCAGCCATTTTTGACATTTCTCGGTCAATATTGACATGTGTCTCCCCGGAGAAATAAATTTCCGGTTTTGGAACAGGAGCATTTTGTACTTCACCCTCGACATCCACGTAGTCTACTTTACCCAGAGGTATAGAGTTCCCGTCTGCTTGAGCGCCCTTTACAACTACTTCCTGATTTTGGAAAAATTCTTCGAATTTTACGTTTTCAGGTCTATAATGAGGCGAGTTTACATTTGCCACATTTTTAGCCGTAGTCTGGTTTCTTAGTGCATAAGCATCCAAAGCCCTGTTCATCAGAGGCAGTTTGTCTTTGAATAAATGATTCCTGAATACCACGTTTTCACCTTTATGTATTATTCACTAAAAGCATCTATTCAAAATAAATGCCAAAGATATAACCCTTGAAAAATGCGATAAATCAAGTATTTTAATCTCGAATTTATAAATATTACGGCTCGAGATTGGCTAATATTCAAAGTTGGTTCTTTTTCACCACATATTAGAAATTTAGTGCCTGTTGTATATTTTTTATCGTTAATAAAACTATTTCTTTAAGAACATTTTTCTCTACTGAGAAATTGGTATCAATCAATTCCTGTGCCGAAAAATCTATTTGAGTAAAAAATAGCTGTTTATGTTGAGATATTACTTTCAATTCTTCAGTTTTAAAATTGCCGGTATACAAAATAGCGTCGCAATTTGTTTTATTATAGATATGAGTAATTGTTTTGAGTGATTTTGTGCAGGCAGCGAAAGAAATATTGAGTGGGAGGGATGCAAGTAATGCTCCGACTGCCAAAGCAAAATTTCTATGGGACGGAGTGTCTGAGATTATAACTAGTGTAGGATAGTATTCTTTTGTGTATGCAGATTGAATTATTTGAGATAAAAATACAAGTAATTCTAATTCTAAAAATGATCTTTCTGAAGGAGAGAAATCTTTATTTTGTATTAGTGGGAAGATAAAATCTAATATTAATCTTTCTCTATCTAACTCAATTCTGCAATTATAAAGCAGTTTTTCAAAGTCTGCTGCGTTATATTCTCTTATATAAGTTTTTGCTTCATTTATGTACTCAAAAAGTGTGTCTGACTCTGCTTGAACATGAGATTCTAAGAGACTGTTTAGTTCTTCGTTGCTACAATGAGCTATAGTTTTTATATTAATACCTTTTGAAATTGCTCTAGCAAATATTTGTAATCGTATTATATCATCTTTGCTATAGCACAATCTTCCTCTACTGTCTCTCAGCGAATGAATTACCGAATAACGCACTTCCAGAGCGCGAACCATTTTTTTACTTAAGCCAGCCTGTGCTGCTGTTTCCTGTAGAGAAAATTTCATCTTAAACTGGATTAGTTAATATTAGCTTCGGAATATAGCAAAATTGTAAATGCTAAGACAATTCAAGTTGTAATTTATACTAAATGAACCTTTGCTTACATGGATGGTATTGTTGATTAGCATATAATATTTTTATCCTGTAGACTGATGAGAAAAAGATATACAGCACAAAGATCATTTGATATAGCCTTTTTAGGCTTCTTTTTATATATAAATATTTTCTATTTGTGGACACAGTTTTGTGTAGAAAATAAGAAAGGTGGTTTCTTTCAAGAAGCTAGAGATATTGAAATTATAAATAACTTAGGACAAGATGTAGATTTACTCTTTTATAGTAAAGATGACAAAGTAGAACACTATAGTCTCCGTTGGCCGGTAAATCAAAAGTTTTGGGACTATTCTAATTCAATTAATGTAGGTGAAACAAAAGAAGTAGCTATTCCTTTAAGTAGAGGGCAGCTAATTACTCAAGTATTTCAAGATTATAATTACATAGGAAGTATTATTTATGACACTGATGACTTTAGAGGCAAAATTGAAATATCTCAGTCAAATCTACAACACATTCCTAAAATTAAGCGAGTGAGTCATGGGAGTAAATTAACACTTGTATTTTATAGCTTAATTTTTGCTATTTATATCTTCTATTTGAGGCAATTTAGTGGCATAAAAAGGAAGCTACTTCTTGTTTTTATACCTGTTATACTAATTGATGTTTTTCACTTGTTAAAATTATTATGGTTTTTGGTAGTGTATTAAAGTGTCAATACTACCTAAACGCAAAAATGAGCGATATAAATCGCCCATTTTTATTATAAAATCTAACTCTTTCTATCTTCAAAAGTTTCTTCTGATTTTTCTTTGAATCTCTTGAAAATATAATAAATCAGAATGCCCAGAGATATTGCGCCAAAAGCTATATATCCTAATAAAACTAACATAGGTATTGCTTCCATAGTACTACTTTTTGAGTTTAATTGCTGTGCCGTAAGCTAAGATTTCAGCTGCACCCTGCATCACTCCGGATGTAGTAAATCTTACATTGACAATTGCATCTGCACCCAATCTTTCAGCATCTTCCACCATTCTTTCCATAGCCTGCTCTCTGGCGTCAGCAAGAAGTTTAGTATAGTTTGCAATTTCACCACCAACCATATTTTTTAATCCTGCCAGGAAATCACTTCCGATGTTTCTAGCTCTGACAGTACTGCCTCTAACTATACCGAGATACTGCTCGATTTCTTGTCCGAGTAATTCGTTTGTGTTTGAAAGTATCATTGTTTGAATCCCAATATAAATGAAATTAATCCATATTCTCGATAATTAGTGCGACTGCTTCTCCGCCTCCAATGCAGAGAGAAGCCATACCATATTTTTTGTTTCTCTGTTTCAGAGCATAAATAAGTGTCGTAAGCACTCTTGCTCCAGAAGCTCCGATAGGATGACCGAGAGCAATTGCTCCACCATTGACATTGATTTTGTCAAAAGGGATATCTAATTTTCTGGCAGCAATAATAGGAACAGTAGCAAAGGCCTCGTTAATTTCAAATAAATCAATCTCTTCAAGAGGTATTCCTGCTTTATCGCTGGCTTTTTTCATAGCTTCTACTGGAGCTGTGGTAAACCACTCCGGTTCTTGTGCATGAGTTGCATAAGCGACTATTTTTGCAAGCGGTTTTTTATTGTTTTTGCTCACATAGCTATCCGAAGCTAAAACTAGCGCAGAAGAACCATCATCTATAGAAGAGGCATTTGCAGCTGTAACTGTACCCTCTTTTTTAAATACGGTTTTTAAATTAGGAAGTTTCTCAAAATTAACTTTGCCGGGCTCTTCGTCTGAGTCAATAGTAATTGAACCTTTTCGTGTCGTAATTTCAACGGGAGTAATCTCGTCTTCAAAAAGAGATTTTTCCTGTGCGTTTAATGCTCTCTTATAGCTTTCTGTTGCAAATTCATCCTGCTCTTCTCTCGAGATTTTACATTCAGTGGCGCATAGCTCACCGGCTAAGCCCATGTGGAATTTATTATAAACATCCCACAGACCGTCATTTACCATCGAATCCACGATTTCGCCGTTTCCCATTCTGTAACCGGTTCTTGCTTTAGGGAGGATGTATGGAGCGTTAGACATAGATTCCTGACCTCCTGCAACAACAACAGAAGATTCACCTAATTTAATAGACTGATCAGCCAGCATAACTGCTTTTAAACCACTACCGCAAACTTTATTGATTGTAAGGCAAGGTACATGGTAGGGAAGTCCGGCATAAATAGCTGCCTGGCGTGCAGGAGCTTGCCCGACACCGCCTGTGAGCACATTGCCCATAATCACTTCGCTTACTTCAGATTTATCTATTTTTGCTTGATTTAAAGCTGCTTGAATTGATTTTGCACCAAGTTCAGGAGCTGTTAAAGATGAAAGTGCTCCCATGAAAGCACCGATTGGAGTTCTTTGTGCTGCTAATATATAAGTAGTCATTTTTTCCTCTTTTTAAAGTGTTTAACTAACAATTATTAGAAAAACGGCATTGATTAAATCTTATTTTTATAAAACATGTAACTTTATACATCTTTTTTCAAAATAAATGTATTTTGAAATATATTGATAAATAAAGACTTAGCTACTATAGTAGCTAAATTTTGGAATTTTATCAATAATAAGTATAAGCTTCTACTTTAATTATTCAAATAACTGTTATATATTTGCTTGTTGCAGTGTAACACATTATCATAAGTATGATGAAAATAATCCAAATAGAAGCCGGTCCACTAATGAATAATGCATATTTAGTTTTCTGTGAGGAAACAAAAATTGCAGTAGCGATTGATGTGCCTTTAGAAAGCAAAAATATATTTATCGATGAGCTTCACAAAGAGGGGCTGGAGTTGAAATATATTCTGCTTACTCACTCTCATTTTGATCATATAGGCAATTGCGCAGAGCTCAAATCTGAGACAGACGCAAAGGTTTATATTCATCCGTCAGATGCTTATCGTTTGGAAGAACCAAATAAGCACACAATTATTACTATGCCGGATATTCCGGGAGTAGTTGATTTTGAATATTTAAGTGATGGAATGAATATTCAAATCGGTAATGAGACTCTCAAAGTTATCTTTACACCGGGACACACCGAAGGAAGTGTTTGTTTCTTAAATGAGGAAGAAAAAATACTGTTTTCCGGGGATACTCTTTTTAGAGAATCTGTTGGAAGATGTGACTTGCCCGGAGGTGATATGGATACTCTAATGAATTCAATAAAAACTAAGCTCATGGTATTGGAAGATGACTTTAAAGTGCTACCGGGGCACGGGCCATTTTCAACTATAGGTATGGAAAAACTATACAATCAGTTTAGAGCAAATTTTTTATGATGAAGACAATAATAATATCATTATTTTTGTGTTTGTCAGCATGCTCCTATTCCTTTAAGGGAGGTTCCGTGCCGGAGCATTTGAAAACTGTTTATATTGCTCCTGTGGTTGATAAAAGTAATTACGGGAATCCAACTTATATTACTGACTTGAGTAATAAAATTGTTGATGAAATCCGCTCGGACAATTCACTTAAAATTGTAGAAGTGGGCGGTGATTCTAAGCTTGAAGTTACTATAACTTCAATTAAAGAAAGGACTACTTCTGTATCTGCTAATGAGTTAGAGCAGGACAGAAAGGTTGTCGTTGCTTGCAAAGCAGTATTTACTGATAAAGTAAATAATAAAGTTTTACTTGATAAAAGCTTTAGCAAGGATCGATTTTTTGATGTAAATCAGGTACCGGACAGCCGCGATGAAGCTATCGGAGAGATCATCAATGAACTTTCCGAAGAAATCATATTTGCGATTGTTTCGGGCTGGTAGATTGTTAAAAGGGGTTGTTTGTTAATTAAGGGTGAGATGATCTCAACCTATGGAACTTTTTGTATTAATTACTTACTTTTTGGCTTTATCTGTCTTGTTTACTTTTGGTATACATGGCCTTGTTCTTCTATATTATTATAGAAAAACTCGTGGCAATGCAGTTGAAGACATTAAGTTTGACGAGGGTAACGCACCAATAGTTACCATACAGCTGCCACTCTTCAATGAGATGTATGTGGCTGAAAGACTTATTCGTTCAGTGTGTCAAATCAAATATCCGAAGGATAAACTTGAGGTGCAGGTTTTGGATGACTCAACTGACGAAACACAAGAACTTTGTCAAAAATTAGTAAAAGAATATCAAGATCTTGGTTTTGATATTAAGTATTTACACAGGACTGACAGAAGCGGATACAAAGCAGGTGCTCTGAAAGAAGGTCTAGAAGTGGCGCGTGGTGAATTCGTTGCTATCTTCGATGCAGATTTTGTACCTAGACCGGAATTTCTGGAAAAAACTGTACCGCAATTTGTCTCTGATAATATTGGCATGGTACAAACTCGCTGGGAGCATATCAACGAAGATTATTCCTATCTGACTCGCGCTCAGGCGCTTGCCTTGGATGGTCATTTTGTGATAGAACAGCAGGTTCGCCATAAAGCCGGATTCTTTATCAACTTTAATGGAACTGCCGGAATCTGGAGAAAAGAGTGCATCATAGATGCAGGGAACTGGCAGCCTGATACTTTGACTGAAGATATGGATTTGAGTTACAGAGCTCAGCTTAAAGGTTGGAAATTTGTGTTCTTAAATGATGTTACTTCTCCTGCTGAATTACCTGCAGATATTAATGCTTTAAAGACTCAGCAATTCAGATGGACTAAAGGTGCTGTAGAAACTGCTATTAAAACATTACCTAGTGTCTTTCGCTCAAAAATGTCAATAAAAATGAAATTGGAATGCTTTGTTCACTTAACAAGTAATATAGTATTTCCGTTTATTATTCTTGTTGCATTGCTGAATGTACCTATAGTGCTAATCAAAAATCATATTGGCGGATTTGACGAATTCTATTCTTTGATGTCAATTTTTGTTTTAGCATCAATCTCTACTTTCCTATTTTATACTTTTGCTCAGAAAGCGATACATTTGGACTGGCAGAGAAGATTACTGCTGTTCCCGGTATTTCTGGCTGGAAGTATGGGGCTTGCGGTGAATAATACAAAAGCTGTACTGGAAGCGATTGTAGGCAAGAAAACAGGTTTTGCCCGCACTCCAAAAGGCGGTATTGTTAAAAAGTCTGACAAATGGGATAAGAAAAAATACGGCGAGAAACGAATTAGTACAATCGTAGTAGTGGAGTTACTGCTTGCCGCATATTTTGTAGTGGGTATTGGTATTTCTGCTTTCTATTTAGAAATTGCTGCAATACCATTCCAGTTTATGTTTTTAATGGGATTTGGTACTGTTGGCTACCTATCTTTGAAGCACGCTTTAGGTAAATAATCTTGATATAGATTTTCGAAAAATAAAGGCTGTCTTAGTTTTAAGGCAGCCTTTGTTTTTTTGATAAATATAAGTGTGAATTTCAAATACTAGGAAATCTGTATGGGAATAATTATCTTCTTGTTATACAATTTGAAGAATCCAATAATATAGTCTTGATGTTACAAGATGAAATCAACATTTTAGGAGGATTGATGAAGAATATTGTGCTGCTGTTAGCTTTAATTTTAATTGCTTTAAGCGGAATGTCTAGTGAAGAGATTAAAAATATTGATTTTAAAAAGGCAGATGAATTAATCTTTGATATTAACGATGAAATTGAAGTTGAACCTAATTTTATCAGTTATTTTCAAGATCATTCTAAAGCTTATTTGGCATATGCTTATAATAGTAACAATCTAGTTTTTTTTGATTTAAAGAATCTAAATATTGAGTCTCAAACAAAAATAAAATATGGATTTGAAACTTTAAAGATAAGAAACTTTGATTCTATCTATTACTTTCCATCTGAAAGCAATAGTTTTAGACAAATTGACACTTCAGGTAAAATTATAAATGAACTAGATATTTCTAAAGTATATTCTGCATCAAGGCAGTATTTATGTTATTATTTTGACATGGATTTAGAGAACCCAGGGTTTCACTTGTTTATGGATTTGTCTTATGATTATGCACCGTCTGATTTTTATAAGCAACCTAAATTATTGAGTGTTAAAATTAATGACAATTTCAAAGCTGTTAAATTTGATACTAGTATTGAATATCCACAGAAATTCAAAGAAGGAAACGAATTTTTGTCTTTTTATCCTCGATTTGTAGTTGTCAATGGTTATATATATTATTCTTTTGAAAAAGATCATAATATATATAAATATGACTATGATGGGAAGTTGGTAATACAGAAAGAGATCAAATCAAAATATATTGACAAATTCATTCCGATTGATACAAAGGAATCCAACGTAGCATTTTCTAGTTTATATCAAATTGAAGAACCCACATATCTTGACATGTACTATGACAGATACAGAGATTTATTCTACAGAGTTTGTCTTCATCGGATAAAGGTTAGAAATGAAGATGGAACAGTTAATGATTATAATGATAAAGCTTGGTCTATACAGATGTTTGACAATAATCTAAGATTTGTAAAAGAAATCAAAATGGATAATAATCTAACTAGATTTTTTGATGTAATCCCCGAAGGAATAGTGGTACTTAATAAATCGACTGATGATAGTCAATTAGTCTTTACCAAATTTGAGGTGACTATAAATGAGTAAACTTTGTAGACATATTATCTTCCTATTTATACTTTTACTGATTCAAACTGCTATGGCTAATGATAATCTGCAAGAAGTAAATAAGTTATTTAGCAAATATATGTTAGAAAACTTCAAGCAAGAAGTACCAAGTAAAAAAACTATGTTCCTATTTATTAACTTTAGATCTTGTGGTGCTTGCATAAGTGAATCTGTAGTAGCTGTAAACTCTATACCTGAATCAACTAAGTATCCCTGTAAAATAGTGGCTTGCTACTCAACGAAGAAGAAGCCTGAAGTGATTGATCTGATTCAAAACAAGACTATTCTCTATGATAAAAAATCAGCTTTTTTCAACTTTGATATAAGCCCCTTAGAAGATGCTATTGTGATGACTGAAAAAGGCAAAGTCACTGAAGTGTTAAAATTGAATCTAGAGAACTTGAAAAAGTGCGGAATCATTTGAAGAAATGAGTTTTGAATAATCTCTTCGCTATATTTCTATTACATCGCAGAATAAATTCTCAAATTTACTCTGCGATGTTTCTGTTAAAATGAATTATATCGCAACTTCAACTTCTTTAATATCAAAGATGTCTTTTAAAACCTGGGGTTTCATTTTTAGGATGAAGCCTCGCTTTCCACCGTTAATATAGATATAATCTAAATCGAAGATTGTTTTTTCCGCAGTAATTCTAAGCTGTTTTTTTGTGCCGAATGGGCTTGTGCCGCCAAATTGATAACCTGTTGCTTTTGAAGCCATATCTATGCTTGCCGGCTGTGCCGTTTTAATCTCAAGTTCACGAGCCAGATTTTTCATTGATACTTCTTTATCGCCATGCATTAGTATTATAAAAGGATCTTTTTCACCGCCATCAATAACCAAAGTTTTTATGACAGCATGTTCTTCTACAGAAAGCTCAGAAGCAGTTTGTGCAGTGCCACCTTTTTCTTCATATTCGTATTGAAAAGGAGTGTAATCAGCTTTTTTTTGTTTCAATAATCTGATAGCCGGTGTTACAGGGAATTTATCTTTAGCCATTATTCAAATATCCTTCTTCTGTTTTGTACAAAATCATAAGCCATTTCGATAGCTTCAAGAGTGCTTCTGTGGTCAGCAATATTTTTTCCTGCGATGGCAAAGGCAGTGCCGTGGTCAGGAGATGTTCTTACAATAGGAAGACCTGCAGTAACATTAACACCTGCGCCTTGAGCCGACATTTTAAGAGGAATAAGTCCCTGGTCGTGATACATTGCCAGGATTCCGTCATAGTTTTCATAAGCACCATGAGCGAAGAAACCATCTGAAGGAAAAGCTCCTTCTGCAAGAATATTATTTTGATTTAGTTTTTTGATTGCCGGTTCTATTATGTCTATTTCTTCTCTGCCCATATTTCCGTTTTCACCTGAATGCGGGTTTAAGCCTAGAAGTGCAATCTTCGGTTTCTCGATTCCATAATCATGTTTCAAAGATCTACTGAATATGGTTGCAAGTTCTGTGATACTATCAATGCTAAGAGATTCAGGTACTTTAGAAATAGGAATATGTACTGTAGCAAGAGCAACTCTCATCTTTCTTGTGCAAAGAATCATGAGTGGATTTTTTACTTTGCATCCGGCAGCAAGCATTTCTGTATGTCCTGGATATTTCCAACCTGCTTTATATAAACTTTCTTTAGAAACAGGCAGGGTGAGCATTGCATCATACTTTTTGCTAATGGTTTCCTGTAGAGCGTACTCAACGGCAGAAGCAGAAAGCTTACCTGCACTCAAAGCAATATGACCAAACTCAATAGGTGAAAATTCTGCTACTTCAATGATTCGTACATATTTATTTTTGATATAAAATCCTTCTTTATCAAATTTGAGCCTGTAGCCCATTTTAAATATATAATCAGAAATTGTAGTTAAATTTCCTGCAAGATAGAAATCAATTTTATTAAGATATTCATCACTTAATTCTTGTAATGCTTTTATAAATATCTCAATTCCTATTCCGTTTGGATCTCCAATAGATACTACCAGTTTCATTTCAAAATTCTCTTATTTGATCAATTTATACTAAAAAGCTCTCTTTAATTTATTATGTCTATGAGCATTTAGAATTAATCCAATCATAGCCATATTTATAATGAGTGCTGTACCTCCCTGGCTCATAAACGGCAACGGTATACCCATAACCGGCATTATTCCAATAGCCATTCCTATGTTGATAGTTATGTGGTAAAACAGAACAGTTACAACACCAATTGCTACAATCGAATAGAATTTACTATCAGTCTCGTATGCTATTTTGATAGTTCTTAGAATCAGAGCAACATAAAGTAGAATGGCTAAAGAACCGCCTATAAATCCAAATTCTTCATTTGGTACGGAAAAAATAAAGTCAGTCCACTGCATAGGAATGAATCTAAGTTGGGTTTGAGTTCCTTGTAAATATCCTTTTCCTGTGAGTCCTCCGCTACCAACAGCAAGTTTGGATTGTAATACATTATAAGCTGCTCCACGTGGATCAGAATCCGGTTCTATAAATGTATCTATCCTTTTTTTCTGGTGGGGTTCCAGTGCTTCATAGAAATGTGGTCCATAGAATCCGATAGCAAAAAAAGCAACAATTGCTAATATAGAAAGGTATATTTTTCGCCTGAAGAACAATACACCTGCGGACATGATGCTTGCGCCAATATAATAAACTACCGGAGCTATCCAGGACATAATAAGTACAAATGGCATACAAACTACTGCATATAAAATAAATGCATCAAAGCCTGACCAAAATACTACACCTACAAACAGAACTAGTAGAACTGTGGCTGAGCCTAAATCCGGCTGTGCCATAATCATTCCTACAGGAATAATCATCAGAAGAAACGTAATACCCAAATCCCGAAAGGATTGAATGTCTGTTCCTTTCAGAGAGAGATGCTTTGCAAGAACCAGAATCAGACTGAATTTGGCAATTTCTGATGGCTGTAAGGAAAAACCTGCCAAGCGAATCCATCCCTTTGTACCATTACTCGAATGTCCTATAAATGGTAGGAGTGCAAGCATTATTATTGCTATCCCAAAGACCAAATAAGATGAGGCTTTAAGCCATGTATCCGGTACATAAGCTATTGCCATCATCACAACAAAACCAATGGCTGCAGACATAATTTGTTTATCAAAAAAGCTGCTTTTAGCAGAATCATAAGTTGCAGAATAAATACAAATCAAGCCGTAAATTATTAGCGATATGGTTAGAAAGAAAGTAACCCAATCGAAATTACTCTGGTTTGATTTATCAATAAGTAAAATGTTTTCTTTAGGCATTTATCTAATCTGATAGAGTGATTCAAATATAATAGCAAATATACTTATTATTTGTTTCTAAGAAAAGATATAGGGATGCTAAAAAATAAATTATCTCCTTCGGAAGAATAGCAACAGGTTGAATATTTTGTTCAAATTTTAATCTCTGCATATATAAAATATTTGTGCTCTTGCTCATTCTTTTATACATTGTTTATTTTACAAAATGAAAGAACGCATGAAAAGATTATCGATATTACTAGTTATCATATTGCTGACTATTAGCTGCGGAGAAAGTTCTTCGAAGAAGCTCTTTGTTACAAGTTCTCATCCTATTTACTCGATAATAAGTGAAGTGGTTGGCAATAAAGCAGAATTATACACACTAGTTCCTCCGGGAGCCTCGCCACATACATATTCACCTAAACCTTCGGATTTAATGAAAGTAGAAGTCGCTGATGCGGTATTTTATACAAATGATTTTCTGGATAGCTGGATTGTTGACTTTAATGAAAAGACTACTATAGCTTTATTTGACTTCTTACCTAAAGATAAGATCAATTATTTCAACCTTCATGTACATGAAGAAGAAGCTATTGATTCTGTTGATGGTGAGCACCATGAAGACGGTGAACATTCTCACGAATCCGGTCACGACCATAATCATGGAGATATGGATGAAGCTGATCATGCAGAGACGGATTCCTTAGTTCCTGATCCACATTTTTGGATGAGCCCGAATGCAGTTGTTGCAATTCTTCCTGCAATTGTTGACACTTTAAGTAAATTAGATCCTGATAACGCCGCGTATTATGCTTCCAATGCAGATAGATTTTCCAAAAGGCTTGAACTTTTGGATAAGCAAATAGCAAAAGCACTTTCTCCTCATAAAGGTAAAAAAGTATTTTTATTCCATCCATCTATTCTTTATCTACTGAAAGATTATAAACTTCTTTATGGAGGTAGTCTGGAAGAAGTACCGGGTAAAGAAGCTACTGCAAATCATATAAAAATGATGGCTGATAAGATAAATGAATCCGGAGCGAATGCCATATTTTCCGAACCGCAATTAGCTAAAGCACCTGCTGAGACTTTGGCTGAAGCTGCAAATGTTGCAGTTTATGTGCTCGATCCTGTTGGCGGAGATAAAAACAAACATAGATATACAGATCTGATATTATATAATGTAAACATCTTAAAAGTGGCATTATAATGGACTTTGCAATTAAAATAGAGGATCTTACAATTGACTATAATGGAAAGATTGCAGTAGATTCTTTGAGTGTAAATTTTGAAGCTGATAAGTTTATCGCTATCGTTGGGCCGAATGGTTCAGGGAAGTCCAGTTTGCTAAATGCAATTACCGGACTTACGAAATGTTCAAAAGGGAAGATTGATGTTGCCGGAATAAAGAACGGCAAAGACAGAAGCCGGATAATTGGCTATGTGCCTCAGATAAAAACTCTTGACCGTAATTTTCCTGCTAAAGCATTGGAACTGGTTGCCAGTGGATATAAGAAAAACTGGCCCGGAAAATTAAGTTCTAATATGAAAGATATAGCACATGAAGCTTTGGAAATGATTGGCGCAGATTCATTAGCAGATAAGCAACTTGCTGAAATGTCAGGTGGAGAATTACAGAAAGTTTATTTAGCAAGAGCTTTAGTAAAGAAACCAAAAATTCTTCTCCTAGACGAACCAGCCACAGGTATAGATATGGTTTGCGAACAATCATTAAATCATATTATAGAGAAATATAAGACAGAAAATTCTGCTACAGTGGTAATGGTAACTCATGATTGGTCATCAGCTTATTATCATGCAAATAATGTATTGTTATTAAACAAAAAAAAAGTATATTACGGTGCAGCAAAAGAAGCCTTTGATAATGCGAATTTGCAATTAGCGTTTTCGCATCCCGGGCACAAACACAATGTAGAATTCGGACTAAGAGAAAATGCTTGATATATTGGCGATGCCCTTTATGCTTAGGGCGTTTGCAGGGGGACTTATTATAGCACTCTTGGGAAGCTTTTTCGGCAGTTTTGTCGTGCAAAGGAAGATGAGCTTTTTAGGTAGCGGCTTAGCGCATTCCGCTTTTGGTGGAATTGCTTTAGGTTTGCTTCTTGGAGTAGAGCCCATTTATATAGCGTTCCCATTTACATTAGGGGTTGCCCTATTAATTAATTACCTCTCTCAAAAAACCAAATTATCAGCAGACACAGGCATTGGTGTGGTGTTTTCATTTGCCTTTGCTTTGGGAACTATTTTTATCGCATTGAAAGATAACTATAGTGTAGATGCATTTTCTTATTTATTTGGTTCTATCATAACCACAAATTATTCTGATTTGTTTTTCGGTTTTGCTGTTTTGCTGATTTCATCCGTAGCTGCTTATAAGTACTGGAATAACTGGGCTTATGCTACATTTGATAAAAATTTGGCAGCGGCAGATGGAATAAATACAGATAGAGATGATTACATTTTAACTTTGCTTATTGCTTTAACAGTAGTTGTTTCAGTAAAAATAGTAGGCATAGTGCTGGTAACTGCTTTTTTGGTGTTGCCTCCGGCAGCAGCCAAATTAATCAGCGATTCTTTCTATTGTTTAACAATCAGAGCAGTTATAATTGGAGTAATCAGTGTAATTTTGGGGCTGCTAATTTCTGTTATGACAGATTTGCCGTCCGGTGCTGTGATAATTATTTTACAGACAGTGGTATTTGCAGTGTTTTTTATTATCAGTAAAATTAAGAATTAGAAGAGTGATTCTCTTTAGATTCACTGTTTGAAATTTTAAAGCTATCTTGAATTAAGTACATTATGTGTGCACATAATAGTAACACAATGGGTAAGGGATGGCTCGATAATTGAAGTTAAATAAGTAAATACTATTTGTCTATCTAACTCTTATAAGGTATATTGATTAAGTTCCACAAACATGTTTTATGCGGGGCAATTTATGTGCGATAATTCTACTAAATCTAAGAATATGATATATTTAATCTTTTTATTGATGCTGTTTTTAGTATCTCCGAAGCATGCTGAATCTCAACAAGTTAAAAATCACACAGAAAAGGCACTATTCCAGGATGAATATGCTGAACTTGATGATGAAGGAGATAACGAAATAATTGAAGATGCTTTTGTTTTGCAGACATTGAAAAAGTCGAAGCAAAAGCACTTAAAAGCACTGATTCTTATTGAACGTGGTGATACAACTGCTGCTGCCAAATACTTTAATCAAGCTATTGAAGATTTAAATATCATTGCTTCTTACCCTAATATTGAAAAGAATGAGAATTTTACTGATTTAGCTCAGTTAATCATAGAGGATTATGAGAACTTTGTTGATAATATTGACGACTTAGATGCAGGTTCGAACATCTTCATAATCAGAGAAAAGCTTTTTCAGGAAATTGATACTTATGAGATTATAGATATTGATAAGTTCCAGGCTCAGGCAGGAGTTGAAGCTGAAAGTAAACCGGGCTTTGTACTGCCGCCTGATAGTCTTGAAATTCCTATGCCTATTAATGATTATGTTAAAAGAAACATTGCTTTCTGGACAAATCCTAAACGTGGTGAAAAACTTTTCTATAAAATACTTTCCAGATCTTCAAAATATCTTCCTATGATTATGAATATCGCGGAAGAAGAAGGTGTTCCAAAAGAAATAGCATATCTTTCTATTACAGAATCAGCTTTGCGTCCGGATGCTGTATCTCGTGCAAAAGCTGTCGGCCTTTGGCAATTTATGCGTGCCACCGGAGAAATGTATGGATTGAATGATTCTGAAGATTCTTATTGGGTAGATGAAAGACGTGACCCGGAGAAAGCGACACGAGCAGCAATGCGTCACCTTAAAGACCTTTATGTAAGGTTTGGAGACTGGCACTTAGCTTTTGCCGCTTATAATTGTGGTCCTGGCTGTGTTAGCAGAGCAATAAGAAGATCAAGAAAGTCTAATCCTACATTCTGGGAACTTACCAATTACTTACCTAAAGAAACAAAATACTATGTCCCGTGGTATATCGCTACTTCTATGATAGCTATGAATCCTGAAGCTTACGGTTTCAATTTGGATTCTGTAGATTTTCAACCAGAATACAAGTATGATGTTTTCAAATTGCACGAACCTGTAAATATTGCAGCTCTTGCAAAGTGTGCTAATGTTTCTATTGAAGAAATAAAAAGTTTAAATCCTGAGCTAATAAAAGCAACTACTCCTCCGGATTTGCCGGAATATGATTTGAGAATTCCTCCAAATACATACGCTGAATTTGCAATACGATTTGATTCTTTAACAATTCAAGACAAGCAGCCTTGGTTTGAACATATTGTAAAAAGAAGAGAATCGTTACGTTCACTTGCAAAGAAATATAAAGTGTCCAGATATGATATTGCAGAGCTTAATAACATTACTCCTAGATCCAGATTAAAGCGCGATCAGTCTATTAAAATTCCAATTAATTTGGAAGTAGATATGGACGAGTTGGCAGCTGTTTCAGGAGTTAGCGGCGATGGTGTAGATATCTATCACTATGTGAAAAGAGGCGAAACTTTATCTTCTATTGCAAGAAAACATGGTTTAGGTATCACTACTTTAAGAAATTTGAATAATATCTCTTATAGTAATGACAGGATTCATCCCGGACAAAGACTTGTAATTGCTAAAGCGCCTCCAAAACGTAAAAAAGCTAAAAAACAAGATGATGTAGATCTTGCTGAAGTTAAAAGAAAAAAAGAACAGCAAAGAGCTCTTGAAGCTCAAAAAGCTGCTGAAGAGCAAATAGCTGAAGCCGGCGTAGAAGAGAATAATAATGAAGCTAATGAAGAAAATATAGTAGCAGAAGACGACAATCAGGAATTAGCAGCAAATAACGATACTGATCAAGATGATGATACTGCTGTTGATGAAGACGCTGATGACTCCGAAGAAGATGATAATACTACTGAAGTAGAACAGATAGCTCAACCTGTAATAGTAAAACATACTGTAAAAAGTGGCGAAAGCTTGTATTCTATCAGTAAACTTTATGATGTGCCTGTAGAAGTAATTACTTCTGATAATAGAATTAGAAAAAATCAGATTTATCCGAATCAGATTCTAAAAATCAGAACTAATGCTGATGATATGGCAAATGTTTCGACAAAATCAAAATCTGAAGCTGCAAAGCCAAAAATGATTATTCACAAAGTCAGACGTGGTCAATCTTTAGGTCTAATCGCGCAAAGATACGGAGTAAGATCTTCACAAATCAGACAGTGGAATCCTGGAAAAGTTAGCGGGAATACAATTTATTCCGGCTCAAGATTGAAAATTTATCCGAATGAATCATATAAAGGTAGTACTACTTCTTCAAAAACTCCTATTTATTACCATGTTAGAAAGTATGATACTTTACAGAAAATAGCCAGAAAGTATGGAGTTTCAATAAATCATCTTAAAAAACTGAATAGAAATTTGAATCCAAGAAGGATGCAAATTGGTGACAAAATAAGAGTACAATAATTGATTGTTTTTGATAAAAGTTGTAATTTGGGATGGTATGTTGCCATCCCTTTTTTTTGTTTATAGGTATTTGGTCTGATGAATATTATTTTGGTACAATTGGGTAGAATTGGAGATATGATTCTCCTTACTCCTGCTATTAAGGCTTTAAAAAATAAATTCCCTGATGCAAAAATTGATGTTCTTGCAGGGAGACATAATTTTGCAGCTCTTAAAAACAATCCAAATATTCACAGCGTATTTATCTACGAAAAAACGCCACTCAAAATCCTTAAAACTATCCTGGCTTTACGTAAAGTTAAATATGATTATTATATCGACCCCAAAGACCACAAATCCTCCGAAAGTAGAATTTTTGCTAAGATAGCTAGGGCGTATACAAAAATAGGATATAATAGTGACGGTGATTTTGTTTTCGATATTAATATTTCATCTGAATCACAGAATCAGGGTATGCATTTCTCAAAAAGAGCATTTATTCCTTTAAAAAATTTGGATGTAGATTTTCCTACTCAAACTCCTGCTCCTGATTTGTATCAGGATAAAGATTCAATAGATTATGTTTCTGAGTATCTGAAGAAAGAAAGCTTAAACTCTTATTATGTTTTAAATCTTTCAGCAAGTATGGAACATAAAATGTGGGATACAAGAAAATGGATAAAATTATACAAGGAATTTCCTGAGCTTCAGAGAAAAACTGTACTTTCTTATGCTCCTACTGAAAAAGATAGAGCAGAACTTTTGCTTTCAGAATGTAAAGGTATACATGATTTTCAATCTAGAAATCTGAATGATGCAATCTCGCTGATTGCAAAGTCAAAACTTTTGATATCGCCTGATACTGCAATGGTACATGTCGCAGCAGCATATGATATTCCGCTTCTAGGTCTATATAGTGGATTAGATGACTTCTATGCGAAGTTTTATGCTGCATGCTCTGTAAAGGAGATCATCAGAGCTGAAAAGGGAGATTTTGGAATCAAATCGATTAATTATGACCAGGTAAAGCTTGGTTTGGAAAAAATTATAAATAATATAAAGAATAAGAGATGATAATAAATAAAGGAAAATTTGCTGAAAAAGTGATTCAAGGCGAATTTGAATTCGTTGACCATGGTTTTAACACCGGCAAATATAATATGGATTTTGATGTTGAATATACTAAGGCTGTCGACGCCGGAGAAGCGAAACCTATATTTAGAGTATATGGCTGGACGCCCTGGTGTTTGAGTCTTGGAGCAAATCAGAAAGTAGAAGAAATTAATGCCGAGAAATGTAAAGAATTGGGATTTGATATAGTTCGCAGACCTACAGGCGGCAGAGCTGTTCTTCACGCAAATGAAATTACATATTCGGTGATAATGCCACTTCCTTATGGTACCACTGTGCAAGATGTCTACAGAGATGTCCACACTTTGTTTGTGGAAAGTTTTCAAAAATTAGGCGCGGAGTTGGACTTTCAAAAATCACAACCTGATTTCAAAGATTTTTATTCCAGAGAATCTGTTTCTGTTTCATGCTTTGCTAGTTCTGCCAGATATGAAATCGAAAAAGACGGGAAAAAATTAGTTGGTTCGGCGCAGAGATTATTTGGGGGTACTTTACTTCAACACGGTTCAATATTGATAGGTGCAGGTCACGAGCAGCTTGCAGAAATTGCTAATGTAAATAGTGAGAGCAAAAGAGAAATTTTAAGGAAATATATTTCTGATCACAGCACCACACTTAGCGAAGTTGCCACTCGTCCGATAACTTATGAAGAATGTGCTCGTATAATTGAAGAGACGATACAACAATAGTCTGTCACTCTTTTAAAATGATTAGGTAGGACAAAATAAGATGATGAAGTTTCTAATGATAATAGGCGGTATTTTTTTGGCAGTCTTTTTATTTTTAGGATGGATAGTCAAAAAAGTAAGGAATATTTTCATGCCTTTTCAGCAGCCACAGTCTGCTGCAGGCCAAGCAAATAGAACACAGCAGCGAGCAGGTTCGGAAGGCAATGTTATCTATAAAAAAGATGATGTTGTTGTTATGAAAGGTGAAGCAGGAAAGAAGAACAAATAAGGATTGTATATGGTTAACAAAAGCCAGCTGATAGCAGCTATTGATGTGGGAACTAACTCTTTTCACATGGTAGTTGCTTCTGTAGATAATAAAGGGATGCTTAGCATTAAGAGTCGTGACAAAGAAATGGTAAGGCTTGGCCAGAGTGGGGGAGATATGAAGTACCTCCAACCAGATGCCATCCGAAGAGGTGTTAACACTCTAAAAAACTTTACTGAACTTGCCAGATCACTAGGGGCTGATGTTTTTGCGGTTGCTACCAGTGCTACCAGAGAAGCTTTGAATAAAGATGATTTTCTGGAGAAAGTCAAACGAGAAGTGGGTGTTGATATTGAAGTAATATCAGGATTAGAAGAAGCAAGACTAATTTATATCGGGGCAATGCATGCTTTGCCTATTTATGAGACAAAGACTTTATTGATAGATATTGGTGGTGGTAGCACAGAAACAGTAGTTGGGCATAAAGGTGAAATGATATTTTCAAATAGCCAAAAACTTGGTGCGATAAGAATGACAAAATCATTTTTCCCCAATGGAGATACAACTGCTGAGCAAGTTGAAGCCTGCCGAAAGTATATTAGAGGTGTATGGTCTCCTAAGCTGAAAATGATTAAACAGACCGGATTTGACAAAGTTATTGGTACTTCTGGAACAATTCAAACTCTTGCCTCAATGGCTTTAGCAGATAATGGCGACCCTATACCGGAAATCTTGAATGGGATCACGATTAAAACCTCAGACATTCTAAAAGTTATCCAAAAAATAATTAGAGCTCAAAATAGTAAAACTCGATCAAATATGCCGGGAATGGAAGCAAAAAGAGCGGACATTATACTCGGTGGTGCTTTGATTCTAGAGCAGATATTTTTGGAATTAGAGATTGAAAAAATCACTATTTCAGCATATGCTTTACGTGAAGGTATAGTATTTGATAAACACTATAAAAAAATCAATAGTGATAATTTTGGTCATTTAACTCATCTAAGATATGAAACTATAAAAAATCTATGTGATCATTTCAAAATTGATCTAGTCCACGCTGAGCACGTCAGAGAAGTCGCACTGAAGATTTTCGATGATTTAAAAAGTTATCATGGTCTAAACTCAAAAGAACGCGAACTACTTGAAGCAGCTTCAATGCTTCACGATGTGGGTTATCACATTTCTCATGACGGTCACCACAAACATAGTTACTATATTTTAAAACACTGTATGATGCCGGGCTTTACTAATGCGGAAGCGGAAGTAATCGCTAACATTGCCCGTTATCATAGAAAAAGCCATCCAAAAAGGAAGCACACGGGGTTTGCAACTCTTTCTCCTGAAAAGCAAAATGCAGTCAGAGTTCTTAGCGGTATTTTGCGTATTGCTGAAGGTATTGACAGGAGACAGCAACAGCTTGTAGAAGATGTGCAAGCTAAAATGGAAAACGGCAAAATCAATATAACTTTAAGAGCTGACAAGGAAAAAATTCTTCCTGATATAGAGCTGTGGGGTGCCGGTAGAAGAAAAATGCTACTTGAAGAAGCAATGGGCTTTGAAGTAGATTTTGAGCTGGTATAGAAAAAAAATTCTAGAATGATTATTCAGCAGAGCAAATTCATGAATTTGCTCTGCTGCTGTATTATAGTATGGCGTACACTCCATAAGTTAGCAAATTTATTCCAAAATCAGATACACTTGAGATTTTTACTTATTATTAAGACAATTTTCTCTCCTTCATAAACATATTTTTACTAAATTGTGCGGAAATACTTTATGTTTAACTATAAAAATCATGGTTTTATGGCAGGGAAGACTTTCGTTGAAAAGATACTAAAAGCTCCGGTAGGAGCGATAGTTTTTAAAAAGCCTGATATTGTGCTTACTCATGATAACACTGCTTCTATAGCAGGTACTTTTCGCAAAATGGGCGGTGAAAAAGTACATGATCCTAACCAACTGTTAGTGGTGCTTGATCATAATGCACCGCCTACTAATGCAAAACTTGCAACCCAATATCAGGATATTAGAAATACTGTAAATGACCACAATATATCCAAGTTCCACGATGCAGGAGATGGTATTTGCCATCAGCTTATGGCTAATTATGCTAGACCGGGTATGACTATTGTTGGTAGTGACAGTCATACTTGTACTGCAGGAGCTTTCAATACACTTGCTGCAGGAATTGACAGAACCGAAGCTGCCGGCTTATGGAAAAGAGGCGAAACTTGGTTTAGAGTACCTGAAACTATCAAAATTACTCTGAACGGTAAATTGAGAGATGGAGTCTATGCTAAGGATCTGTCTTTATATATTATAGGGAAGATCAGCTCTGCCGGTGCGAATTATATGTCCATTGAATATCATGGGGAAGGTGTAAAGATGTTTTCTATATCTGATAGAATGACTATCGCAAACCTGGCAAGTGAAATGGGTGCTAAAAATGCGGTATTTCCTGCAGATGAAATCTTAGCTTCTCATTTGGGAGAGAAAGTATGATGGAGTATGGGCAGACTCAGACGCAAAATATGCAGTAGAAATTGAAATAAATTTGAATGAAATCATTCCATTAGTAGCTGCTCCTCACCATGTAGATAATGTTAAAACTCTTGCTGAGCTGGAAAGGCTTAGAAATGGATCAGGGCTTAATTGGTACTTGCACAAACGGTAGAATAGAAGATCTTAGAATTGCTGCCGAGATATTGAAAGGCAAAAAAAGTTAAACCAGGATTTCAGTTATTAGTTGTTCCGGCATCTAAAGAAATATATATGCAGGCAATTGAAGAAGGAATATTGACTACACTGCTGGAAGCCGGAGCAAATGTATTAAGTTCTTCTTGCGGACCTTGTTTAGGAACAGGACAGGGCATTCCTGCTGATGGTTTTAAAGTTGTTTCTACAGCAAACAGAAACTTCCTGGGAAGAATGGGAAATAAAAATTCAGAAGTTTATCTGGCATCACCTGCAGTTGTTGCTTATACTGCGATTGAAGGCAAGTTATCTCATCCACATTTAGGTCAACTAAGTGGTGAGTTTAAAATACCTGAAAAAGATGAGGAGAAATCTGTTTTTATAGAAAAAGGTGATAATAGAAAATTAAATGGTGTTTGGAACTATGCAGATGCTGATAATCTAAATACTGATCAAATGTTCGCAGGAAATCTTACATATAATATTTTAAGTTCTGATGCTGAAGCTATTATGCCTCACTTATTTGAGGGATTCGATGAGAATTTTACTAAGAACGTAGAGCCCGGAGATATTATAGTTGCCGGAGATAATTTTGGTTGTGGCAGCTCTCGCGAGCATCCTGCTGTTGGTTTAGCTCATGCAGGCGTTAAGGCTGTAATTGCTAAATCAGTAAACAGAATATTCTACCGTTCATCTGTAAATCAGGGTTTACCTATTATTATTCTTCCTGATTTTGTAGATCAATATAAAGCAGGAGATAGTATAGAGTTAGATATGTCAAACGGTAAGCTGACATTAAATGGCAAACCGTTTCCGTTTGAACCACTGCCGGCAGAATTGGTAAAAGTCTTTGAAAGTAAAGGATTGGTAAATTATCTTAAATCCATATAAATTTATAGCTAATATCATAAATTACAAAGCTCGAATTTTATTCGGGCTTTTTTTATATTTATAAGTAAAATAAGCTAAAGAAAAAGTTGGAAATTACGTAAGAATGGGTATATTTGTTTTAAATGTAATGAAAAATGCTGTTGGAATCTTTCACAATATTACGTTAAATGTTGATAATTTTATTGTATTTTGTTCTAATAGTCATTAAATTGTGAACGTGCGTAGAAAAGTCTATATAATTAAGCCGGAGTTAAGAATGTGTGCTAAAACACATCCTAAAACTAGTATGCTGA
Source organism: Kapaibacterium sp. (SeqCode) (assembly GCA_965140345.1). Lineage (GTDB taxonomy): Bacteria > Bacteroidota > Ignavibacteria > Kapaibacteriales > UBA2268 > JBFHIJ01. Next base: position 56,586 of record OZ223199.1, on the reverse strand, counting down.
GTAGTTATGATAAACTATTAGGTAAGTTTGTAGATAAATATAAGTTGCCCATCTGTCTTTATGATAATTATAAAGATGATTATATTTGGGTTGCTGAAGATTCTGTACATAGCCGCGATTATGATTCGTATTTTGAAAGATTTAAAGCAAATTTGCATTCAGATATGATTTCCGATGGCCTATTGTTAAAGTCCGGCAAACATTCCATTTTGAATTACACAACCGGAGATAACAGATATCGATTGGTGTCTGCTCCTTTTTTTGCTTCGAATAAAATTAAAGTTGATACTCCTCAAACAGAAATTGAAGATATAGGGTTAATTGAGCAAATAGCAATTGAACATGATGATATTGATTATATAAGTGATAAGTTTTGTTTCTTTTCCGAATTATTAGAAGAGAATATTAAACTAAGAGAAGAAATTGAGCTTAATAAGGTTTCTGATACTGAATGGAATCAATATATTAATCTTCCTTTCCCGATTATAGAGTTTGATATAAGCGGAAAGATATTAAATGTCAACAAAGTGTTTTCTGAAACCACTCGACTTGAAGCTTCTAATTTGCTAGATAAAAATATAACAGATATTCTGACATTAGAAGGCAAAAAATCTTTTGAGCTAAATATACCGGCTTTATCTTCTTTAGAAAACAAAGTTATAGATCTGGAAGTGCAGCTTAATTCAAAAGTTGTATACTACAAGTGCGGAATGCTGAGCCATAAGAATGCTACTCGTTTTACTTTCGGGCTTATGGATATTAGTTCTAAGCTAAAGAAAGATATCGCACAAATAAACACTAAAAACCGAATGGAAGTGATTTTGAATTCTATTGGTGATGGTGTTATTGCCACTGATAACCAGGGCAAAATTACAGGTATGAATACTGTTGCAGAACAGATGACCGGCTACTCAGAAGAGGAAGCTATCGGAATGAAGCTTGAAGATGTTTTTAAAATATATAGTGCAATAAGTAAAAAGCCGGTAGAAAATCCTGTTCGTAAGGTTCTTGAAAACGGTCAAATAGTTGGCTTGGCAAATCACACTGAACTGGTTTCCAAAGATGGAAGAGTTTTTCAAATAGCTGATTCTGCTGCACCAATAAAACATAATGAAGAAATATATGGTGTGGTTCTGGTTTTCAGTGATGTAACTGATAGTTATGCAATGCTCAAATCCCTCGAAGAAAGAGAGGTGTTTTACAGGACAATTTTTGATGCAACTAACGATGCATTATTGATATGCAATGATAAGGGCATAATAGTCGATGTAAATGGTAAATCAGTTCAACTATTAGACAAATCAAAATCAGAATTGCTAAGCTCAAATATTGAAGATCTGACTCATGTTAATGTTAATGACTTGCAGATGGACGGCTATGACGGATCAGTCTTTAAGAAAGAAACTAGCTACAGATGCAAGAAATGTGGTGATTTGATATTAGATGTGTCAATCTCTGCTTTCACTGTCAAAAAAATAAAAAAATATCTAGTAATAGTTAGAGATATAAGTGCGCAGCGAGAAGACGAAGAAATGATTATCAGACAAAAAGAGATGATGGAACTGATAATTGATTCTATTCCGCAATGTATATTCTGGAAAAATACAAATTCTGTTTACACCGGTTGCAATATAAATTTTGCAAAAATTGCTGGTTTAAATGACGTTAATGATATCATAGGCAGAACAGATTTTGAATTGCCTTGGAAACTTGAGGAAGCTTCGTCTGTTAGGGACTATGATAAAGAAATCCTTCGAAATAATAAGCCTATTTTTGACATCTTCAATAAGCTGACTAAAGCTGACGGTTCTGAGATAATTACGCAGACTACCAAAATGCCGTTAACTGATGAATCAGGGAAGGTAATAGGTATACTTGGTATGTTATCAGATATTACTGAGAAACATCATTACGAAGCCAAAATTAAAGAATCTCAGGAGAAATTCCGCACAATCTTTGAGCAAAGTCCTTATGGCATTTGTCACTTTGATTCTAAAGGGTTTATAACTAATGTTAATGATGCATTTGTAAGGTTGTTTGACTTACCTAAAGAAGGATTGATAGGTTATAATGTCATAAAAGATATCAAATATAACAAGTATGTAAGTCAGCAGGCTAAAGAAGCTCTGGAAAAAGGAGTTAGTTCCTATAACGGTGAGTTCAGAGTCCTTACTGAAAATCAGGATAGGATTATCTGGATTAAGAGCATATTCAAAAGATTGGGTTCTGATGGTGACGGATCCGGAGGAATTGCAATAATTGAAAACTTTACTGATAAATATATTGCTGAAACAAAACTTAGAAAAACAGAAGCTCTTCTCAGTTCTGCTATAGAATATATGGCATCAGGGGTGGTTATTACTGATTCCCAAGGTGTCTTCATTAGAGTAAACAGAGGTGCTTGTGAGATACTTGGCGAAGATGAGAACACACTATTAGGCAAATCTCCGGAAAATCCGTCTAAGAAATGGTGGATATATACAATGGAAGACAAACCATTCAGTCTGGAAGAATTTCCTTTAACTCAAGCTATACGTCAAGGCAAGAAAACCCGGAATCTAGAGCTTTATGTCAAACGTAAAGACGGTGTGAAGCGATGGGTTTTGCTAAATGCCTCTCCGGTTTGGGATTCAAATGGTGTAATTGTAAGTTCTGTCGTAATATTCCAGGATATTACTGCCAGGAAGCACGCAGAAGCTCAGATTCAGAAAATGAACGAAAAACTGGAAGATATGGTTGAGTCAAGAACTGAGCAGCTTAAGGATGCTCTCGAAGAACTTCGATATGAAGTTGATGAAAGAAAAAGAGCAGAGATCGAATTGTATAAAACTCAGGAAGAACTAAGAATTGCTTATGAAGCGGAAAAAGAATTAAATGAGCTGAAGACAAGATTTATATCTATGGTCTCTCACGAATATAGAACGCCTCTGACGGTGATTTTGTCTTCAACCTATATAATTGATCAATTTTATCAGCATCAGGATTATGAGGCATTCTCGAAGCAATTAGAGCATATTCAATCTGCAGTGAAATCTATGACAGAAATGCTGGAAGATGTATTACTTATCGGCCGTCAGGAATCAGGTCGCCTGGAGCTGTTTTACAAAGAGTATGATGTTATTGATTTATGTCTTGAAATAAAAGACCAGATGGATGCATTATTCAAAAACAGACATAAAATTGTGATTAAGTCAGCCAGAAAGAAAGTTTTGGTGAAAACTGATAATAAAATTTTATCTCATGTACTGAATAATCTTGCCTCAAATGCATGCAAGTACTCTCCTGAGTCTGAGGAAGTTGTGATAGAAATAACTGAGTCAGCTAAAGAAGTGGCTATATCTGTAACAGATAAGGGGATAGGGATTCCTGAAAAAGAACAGAAGTCCGTTTTCGAACCTTTCTTTAGAAGTACAAATATTGGAACAATTCCGGGAACCGGGTTAGGCTTAGCTATTGTTAAGAGGTTTGTGGATATGCTTAGAGCGAAATTGACACTTGAAAGCGTTGAGCATGAAGGCTCTACTTTTACAATTTATCTGCCTAAATAGTTTTGATTGTAACTTTTTGATAACTAAATTGTCAACATTAAAAGTAATGTTGACAATTTTTTTTGGTATATCTATGAAATATTTTGTTTTAACGGTTTTCGCCGCATTTATATTTTCATGTTCTGATTCAAATTCTCCTGTCGATAATAGCAAAGAAGATAGTTCGAAAATGCTAATGCCTAACAGTATTGGTAATTACTGGGTCTACGACAGATTTGAAGATAATATTTTAGCAGGCGTAGATTCAATGGTGCTTACTGCTCATGTGCAGTATAAAAGTAAAGATGCTTATATGGTAGAGTGTTTTAGTTTTGACAAAGATTATGAGATGATAGAAAAAGACACCATATTTTATGCAGAAGAGGATGGAAAGCTCTTTATCAACGAACAAATGGAAGCTAATCCCTGGTATGATAATACATGGATTCAAATCTATGGAGACAAATCTGTTTCCTGGATAGCTGCGCGCTTTGATGCCGAAAATTATGATTTTGAAGTTACAAAGGAAGAGACTTATCCAGTTTCTTATCAGAATGTTTTGACTGCTAAATATATTTATTCAGATCAGTTGATGTTTGGAGGGAAATCTCAGGCTTTTGATCAATTTAACATTAAAAATGATTTGATAGGCACTTTCTATAAATATATAGAAAACGATGGAGTCAAGGATTCTGTAAAATATACAGGAGTAAGAGTAATAGATCAGAATTATAAAATTGCCAAAGGTACTGGATTAGTTGATAAGTTAATCAGCGGATATAAACTGGTATGGGCTCCTGCGAAGAATCCTTATGGAATGACACAAAAAATCTTTAATCAGGTAGGGGAAACATTGCAGCTGGTAAGATATAATGTAAAATAAAAAAAGTTGCGACTATTAAAAAAATTAGTTGTGGCTAAAATATTATTTCTGTATATTTACACTGTGATGTTAATCAGCCATTGAAAAACATGGTACTCCTGAAATCCTAAGTATATTGAGTAGCTTAAATTCAGAAGATAAAAAGAGCTTGCAATGACCCGTAGCAAGCTCTTTTTTATTATATATAAAGCAATTTAGAATCTAGATGCCCTTAAGTAAGTGCAGATTAAATTCATGAATAAGCAAAGCAATATTTTTAAAATCCGACATTTAGCGAAATTGTTACTCCGCCAAAGTTTTCTATAGGAATATCCCTTAAACTTTGAATATTTGAGTTACCGGCGGGTGTATAGTAATATTTTACTACTATACTTGAAGTAGCACCAATTGTACTTCCAAAATTAGCACCTATGCCTATAAAGCCTCCTAATTTGGCATAATACTTAGCATTATCCCAAGCTTCAAACCAGCCTTTATCATAAGGATTTTCGGAAATTAAAGTTGGTCCGAATCCGGCAGTTATCATTGGACGGAAGTTCTTATGAATCAAATCTTTAAAAGCATAGTACTGTATACCAAGCATAATTGGCAGTTTGTAGACTCTGTTTACTTTGTTTGGGACAAAATAATCCATTTCACCATCTTTATTGTAACCATATCGCTCAAACTCATCCTTGTTTCTAGCATTAGAAAAGTAAAAATCAATAGACCAGGAGAAATTATCGGATACTTGTCTTTGATGGAACATACCAAAACCAAATCCACTTTCTGTCAAGACTAACTCTAGACCGGTTGCGTCATTAATTTTAGCATTTATATCTTCGTAAGTAAGTAATGGTCTTGGAGATTTAAATACAAATATCGTGTCCGGATTGAATGTAGCTCCGGATTCGCCGGGTTGCTGAGCTTTTGTAGAAAAAACGGAACAAAAAAACAGTAAAAAAGTAATATATATGTATTTCATGGTATACCTCAATTATAAGCTTAATCAATATAATAATATACACATCAAATGCAAAGTAGTTTGAAATATTTATTAAAATAATCGAAGCTTGATTTGTAAAGATTGTATTAATGTCTATTCTTTCGTAATTTGGCACTTAGCACTATTAGCAATTTATAAAAACTATTGTTTCCAAATATGAAATTACTCGAAATTTGCCGTATAATAAATGATCACTTTCCCGCAGAAACAGCGATGGAAGGCGATCGCGTAGGGCTTCAAATACAGTCAGAAGTAGAAGAGGTAAAGAATATACTTTTTACCCTTGAAGTTACTGACGAAGTAGTAGGTGAAGCAATTGAAAAAAAAATTGACTTAATAGTAGCTTTTCATCCTCTTATTTATCGTCCTTTGAAAAATATTTTGGGAGACGAAAGAGTAGGAAGATTAGCAACAAAACTAATTAAAAACGATATTGCTTTGGTATGTGTGCATACTTTATTTGATGCTTTTATAGAAGGTACAAGCAGGATATTAGCTGATAAAATCGGGTTGGAAGATGTCACTATCTTAGTGCCTAATAAAGACTACGAAGGTAGAGGTATGGGAATTATCGGCAAAATGCCGAATGAAATATCTCTTGAAGAGCTTGTAGAAAAAGTTTCATTAGTTTGTGCTGCGCCAATTCGTTATAATGCAGGTAAGTCAGTTAGACTAAATAAAGTTGCTATTGTAGGCGGCAGTGGAACTTCATTTTTAAATGATGTTCTTGAGCAGGAAGCAGATGCTTTTATTACTGCAGATGTTACATATCACATGTTCCACGCTGTGAAAGGAGAGCTTGCTTTGATAGATCCCGGACATTATGAGATGGAACAGTTTGTGCCTATCTTTTTGCATAAATACTTCACAAAAAAAGTACCTGAGATGCAAAGTCTGAATATGTATCAAAGTAATGTGCATACAAATCCTGTGATTCATTTTGCAGGCAGAAACGATTATAAAGAAAAACAGATAAATATTATAAATCATTAATAGAATGTGGTGTCGGTTCTATGGAATACCCTATTGAAGTGTTAGCAGTTGTAGCTTATGTTGACCAAAGGTTAGATGAGCTTAACGAAGATTTTGGAGATTTGCCTCAAATTATTGAGCAAAAAACTTTTAAATTGAACGAGCAAACAAAGCTTGTTGAAGAAACTAAATCTATCCTAAAAGAAGTAAAAAGTTTCTGCTCAAAAACTAAGATTACTTTAGTAGATCTTAAAGATAAAGAAGAAAAACTTACTGAACAGCAATTCCATGTTAGAAATAACAAAGAATTTGACGCGATCAGTAATGAAATTAAAACTTTGAAAGAAGAGCATAAAAAACTTTCAGAGCAGCTGAGAGCTGAGGGATTAAAAGAAGAAAACCTTATCCAAATATTAGCATCTCAAGAAGCAGATCTAGAGAAACTCAAAGTGGAATTAGCTGAAAAAGAAAAAGAACATTCAGCGCTATCTGCAGGTCAAAATGACGAATTGGAAGAGTTAAAATCTAAAAAAGAAAAGTTAGTCTCTAAACTTCCGGAAAATCTTTATAATGATTATGCACGTATTAGGCTGATGCACTTAGATGCAGCAGTGCGAGTATATAAAAACAGTTGTTCAGGTTGCTATAATGCAATTCCTGCTCAAAAAATTGTAGAGCTTCGTAATAATCGCCAGCAAATATTAATATGTGAAAATTGTGGACGAATTGTTACTCCGGAAGAATATGTAGTTGATGACGAGATGATTGATAATTTGAAAGCTTAATTTTGGCAAAATAATTATTCGTACTTTGACGTTTCATATATTAGTTATAAATTTGCTTTTGTAGGGAAAACAGGCAATCGCGGAATTTAATATTTATATCAAATTCTGAGGAAAGTCCGAACACTATAGGGCAGTGTGCTTCGTAACGCGAAGGCAGTAAGTGCTTTTCAATTGAAAGTGCGAGCTGTGGCAAGTGCAACAGAAAGTATACCGCCGGCTTTTCATATGAAGAGCAGGTAAGGGTGAAAGGGTGAGGTAAGAGCTCACCGGTAGTAATGGTGACATTATTAGCCAGGTAAACCCCACACAGTGCAAGGCCAAATAGGAATAAGTTTACTTTTCTTATGAAAAGTATGCCGGGTCGCCCGCTCGGTTTACTTATTTGGGTAGGCTGCTAGAGCAAGCTGGTGACGGCTTGTCGAGATAAATGATTGCCTCTTTTACTTGTCAAAAAGTAAAAAAGACAGAATTCGGCTTATCGTTTTCTCTACTTAAGTTTTATATTTAATCACTAAATATATGGGTTTAATGTGAATATTCCAGACGATCCTTTCATTCAAGAGCTGTTACCAGAATTTGTGGATACATGGCTCAGTGATTTAGAGCAGATGCCTACCCTTATAGAGGAAAAAAATACCGATGATTTGTACCGAATGGCGCATACATTGAAAGGCTCTTGTTATCAATTTGGTCTTAATGAGATTGGTGATATGGGAGTTGCTCTTATGGGGTTAGCAAAAGAAGGTAAATGGGCAGATGCTATAGAAATGCAACCAAAACTTGTAAAATCTTTTCAAGATGTAAAAATATTTCTTGAAGATAAAGGATTAATTAGTTAAGTTAAGCCCCGTAAACAGATTTTTATACGTCTTTTACGGGGTTACTTATGAAAAATGTATCCAAAATTTTCTTCCTTTCTTTGTTTTTAATAACACTTTACGCCATACCGGCACATGCACAAATAAGGGTTGCTGTTATTCCTTTCCAAAATATGGATGGAGATAATGCATTTGATCACTGGTGCTCTGAAATCTGTGATTCGCTGCATACTGAAATAGTAGCAGGCGATCCTGAAGAATACAATTACAGAGTTGTTCCTATTGATTCTGTTAAGATTGTACTCGAAGAACTTAACTACGATCCTGAAGATCCTAATGCAATGACTACCATGTGGAAAGCTATGGAGAAACTAAAAGTTGAACGCGTAGTGACTGGTAATTTCAATGTACAAGCAGGCAAACTACTGATCAATGCCTATGTGTATTATACAGATTTAAAACTTGCTCATCCTAAATATCAGGTTAAAAATCTCTTCAAATCTGAGGATCAGGTACTATCTGTGATTCCTATAATTCATAAAAAGTTAAGACAGGCAATTCTTGGAAATTGATAAAATTTTCTGTTTGATGTAGAAAAATGAAATGCAAAAAAAGGAATGATGTTTCTCATTCCTTTTTTTTATACCTACTTTAGTGATTTTATTAATCACTTGTGTAATTGAAAGTATCTACACATAAAATTAATAAATCTTATGCTCTAAAAATGTGGTTTTTTCCTAGCATTGTTTTATCTTTGCTAGAAATGCTGTTTACATTTTCGTGAGTATTGAAAAAATGGGAATCAGACCAGCTGATTATAATATCCTACGAGTAGCTTCCATATCTCCTGAACTAAAAGTAGCTGATATAGACTATAATATAGATAGAATTATGGAATCCGCATCTGAAGCAGCGAAAAATGGAGCAAATATTGTTTTGTTCCCGGAATTAGCTGTAACAGGTTACACTTGTGGAGATTTGTTTTTTCAGCGAGATTTTATTAAATCTGCTGAAGAATCTTTAATCGATTTAGCAGAATTTACTTCCGGTAGCGGCGTCACTCTTATTGTGGGAGTACCGGTTGAAGATAGTGGTAAACTTTTTAATTGTGCTGCAGTGATATCTCAAGGAATTATTGTAGGAGTACTTCCAAAATCATTTTTGTGCAACACCTCTCAGTATTATGAAGAAAGATGGTTTTCTGCTGCAAGAGATATTGTTTCTGATGAAATTATCATTGGAGATTTTGAGATTCCTTTTGGTATAGATCTACTTTTCGAAAATGAATTAATAAAAGGGCTTAGATTCGGAGTTGAAATCTGTGAAGATTTATGGGCTGTTGTGCCCCCTTCAAATTCAATGGCAGCAGCCGGAGCAACTGTGATTTTTAACCTTTCTGCAAGTGATGAATATATTGGAAAATATGAGAATAGATTGTCAATAGTTGCTCATCAGTCAATGAGATGCATGGGAGCGTATGTTTATTCTTCCTGTGGACCTAATGAATCAACTTCTGAATTACTGTATTCGGGTGCTACCCTGGTTGCAGAAGGTGGGCAAATAATAGCAGAGGGAGATAGGTTTGAGTTTAATACTCAAATTTCTTACGCTGATATAGATATTGAGAAAATAGTAAATGGAAGAATGAAGAATAATACTTTTGGTGCTTCTCATCCTGATTTGGATTATAGAATACTAGATGTTGAATTTTCTTATAGAGAAATATCAAAGTTTATTGAAAAAATAAATCCGGATCCATTTTTACCTCAAGAAGGAGAAGAAAGTCAATACTTTGAAGAGATTCTAAATATTCAGTCAACAGCATTAGCAAAACGAATGCGTCATATAGGGATAAAGAATGTAGTTCTTGGTATTTCCGGTGGTTTGGATTCGTCTATGGCTTTGCTTGCAGTTTGTGCTACATTTGATAAATTGGGATTGGATCGAAACGGGATACACGCGATTTCGATGCCGGGGTTTGGAACAAGTCAGAGAACAAAAGGCAATGCTGAGATTCTGTGCGAATGTTTGGGAGTTAACTTTGAACTAATTGATATTACTGACTCAACTAAATTACATTTTAAAGATATTAATCATGACCCTAAGAATCTGGATGTAGTCTTTGAAAATGCTCAGGCAAGACGGAGAACTCATATACTTATGGATAAAGCAAACCAAGTGTCGGGAATTGTTATAGGGACTGGAGATCTTTCTGAGATTGCGCAAGGTTGGAGCACCTACAATGGTGATCAGATGTCTATGTATGGAATAAATTCAGGGTTGCCTAAAACTTTGATACAAGGTTTGATTTCATGGATTGCAGATAATAAGTTTAGTGACAATACCACAAAAGTTTTAAAAGATATTGTTGATACCCCTGTTTCTCCTGAACTGTTGCCTGTAGATGAAAAGGGAGAGATAGATCAAAAAACCGAGGATAAAATAGGACCTTACAGATTGCATGACTTCTTCTTATATTATATGATTCAGTATTCTTTTGCTCCGGATAAGATTTATCTTTACGCAAAAGTAGCATTCGATGGCATTTATAGTGAAAATGAAATAAAAAAATGGATTACGTCGTTTTATAAAAGATTCTTTAGTCAGCAGTTCAAGCGTTCTAGCATGCCGGATGGAATTAAAATATCCGGGGTTTCGTTATCACCAAAAGCAGATTGGAGAATGCCAAGTGATGCATCATTAAATTGGTGGATGAAAATTATAAATAATTTATAGAGAATAGTAGTAACAACAATACGGTAAACAAATGCAATTATTTAGTGAAGAGAATCCCCTTAGACTGATACTGGCAGATGATCATGAAGTAGTACGAGCCGGTTTGCGTAGAATACTAGCATTAGATAAAACCATTAAGATTATGGGGGAGGCTTCAAACGGAGCAGAAGCAGTAGAGCTAGTAAAATATCATAAACCGGATATCGCACTATTGGATATACTAATGCCTGTAAAATCGGGTATTGAAGCAATTGATGATATAAAACAGGATTTTCCTGAAACTTTAGTATTAATGCTTACTGCATTTGAAGATTCACAGCATGTTGAGCTTGCAGTTTCAGCAGGTGCAGATGGTTATCTAACAAAGGATATAGATGCTAGAGAGTTGATTAGATCAATTCATAGGGTAATTCAGGGAGAGCGTGTTTTCAGCAAAAACATTATTAATCTGATGCAAAAGAAATTTATACCTGAAAATGACAATGCTTCGGAATCTATTATTATTACTAAAAGAGAACAGCAGGTATTGGATTTGGTTGCTACAGGAAAAACTTCTTTACAAATAGCAGACGCTCTTAATATTTCGATAAGAACAGTGGAGTCTCACCGATACAATTTAATGCAAAAGTTAGGAGTAAATAATACTGCAGGCTTGGTTAGGTATGCAGTGCTTAGAAATACGTAGTCATAGTTTTGGCATGGCAAAAAATAGGTATTAGTACCTATTTTTTGCTTCCATAGTAGTTATTACCTTTGTATACTTGATTAGCGGATAGAAATTCTGATTAAGTAAGATGATTAAATTTGAAAAAATATAAAATATTTCAATTGATTCAAATTACTGGCATAGATTTTCGTGTTTAAACGTGTTAGAGTAATTACGAATGGAAATGATTAAAATGAATAAGCCTATTGTTACTATATTAGTTTTTTTATTGCTTTCGCACATTGCCAAATCTCAAACCGAGAATGTTGGAATAGGCACAAATTCACCTGATAATTCTGCGGTTCTTCATGTTAGTTTTGATGCTATTTCAGGGCCCAAAGGATTACTAATACCTCGAATGACTTCATTGCAGAGAGCTAGTATCCCTGCACCAATTGCGAATGGTCTCCTTATATTTAATACAGATACAAATCAATTTGAATATTACGATGCATCGGGCACATCATGGTTGCCTTTACTTAGTACCGGGAATATAACACTTAATTCCGGAAGTATTCTTGTGGGAGATGCAACAAATGTAGCTACTTCAGTTTCCATTAGTGGTGACGCCTTGCTTAATAATGCAGGAGTGTTAACCATTCAGGATAATTCTGTAGATGGAAGTGATATTAGTATCACCGGAGAAGTAAATGGAGCCATTTCTTACCATGACGGAACTGACTGGATTGTTTTAACTCCAGGCAATGACGGCGATATTTTAGCAGTTAATTCGGGTGTGCCTAGTTGGCAAGCTGATAACAGTATTTCTACTGTATTGACTGCCGGTAATATTTTAGTAGGCGATGCAACAAATGCCGCAGTTTCAGTATCAATGAGTGGAGATATACTTATTACAGAAACTGGTCTGACAACAATACAAGATGATGCTGTAGATGGTAGTGACATATCTTTAACATCAGAAACTACAGGTTCATTGACCTATTTTAATGGGACTGACTGGATAGCATTAGCACCGGGAACAGACGGTCAATCTTTATCACTTGCTGGTGGTGTTCCTGTTTGGACTTCAGCTTCCGGGGGAGGGAATCTGAATGATGCTTATGGAAATGGTTCAGCCATTACTTTAGCAGGGGGTTCGGGAAGTGTTGTTATTAATGGATCACTGGATAGTGATGCAGCGCTTGAAGTAAGCAACTCAGGCACAAATGGAATAGCATTACAAGTTAATAGTGGATTATCTAGATTTGGTAATTCTTACGCCGCAACCGTTGCTTCAGGAGATGGAGATTTAATTGTTGATAATGTTCTTGAGGTAGGTGGGGATGTTTATTTTACTGGATTACCTCCTGCTCCAGCTTTTGGTGTTACGGAATTATTTTCGAATGCCGCTGGTCAAATTTTTCAAGATAATTCCAGTAGGAGATATAAAACGAATATCGTTGACTATAAATTTAACTTTAAAAATATCTTGAAAACTAATGTCAAAGAATATCAACTAAAAAAGGATATTCATAATGTTAGTAGAATCGGTTTAATTGCTGAAGAGTTAGATTCATTAGGGCTTACCTATGTAGTTTCATATGATCAAAAGGGAAGACCTGATGGTGTTACGTATTCCAAAATTTCTCTATATCTATTAGAAGTTGTGAAAGAACAACAAAATGAAATAGACTTAATGCGAGAAGAGCTTGAAAAACTCAAAGCTAAAGTTAAGTAAGTAGTTTTAACTTAAAAATATGAATATATTTAAAATTATATATATATGTGTATTGCTCTTGGCTTCATCAATTGTGGCTTACGGGCAAAGCAATCTTTTAAATTTAGATAATAATGCGGTTGTGTCGATTACTAATAATGCTTTAATTAAAGTAAACGGCAATCTCATAGTATCTAACGGGGCTTCTTTGTCTGAAGTTGGAGATGCCCAAATAAACATCTCAGGTGATTTAGAAAACAATGGTTCATTTACTTCTGATGCAGGTGAAGTTGCATTTGTTGGTACAGGTTCTAGTGAACTAAAAGGTAGTGCGGCCCCGGATTTAAATGACTTAAGAGTCAATAAGGATATTACTTCTGATTACCTCTATCTTGATAACGATGTAAATGTAGCCGGAAATCTAAATGTAGAATCCGGTGTTTTTCAATTTGTAAATACACAATCCAGAACTTTAGATATTGATGGTAATTTAAATATTACAGCTAATTCTGAATTGGATGTGCAAACTACTTTTATGACTCATTCCTTAAATCTAGCCGGTGATCTTCAAAATAATGGACGTCTTGACTTACGAGTATTGAACGGAAGAGTTGATGTGACTTTTGATGGTTCTGGAAACTCTGTTCTCTATGGCAGTGGAGCAACTACAGATTTTGCTTCTATCTTTGTTAATAAAGATAATGCGACAGATGAGGTGCAAGTTTCTCCATTAGGGCAAAATTTGATTAATTTTACTGCACCTGATGGATTCCTTAATTTAACACAAGGTATTTTCCATTTCTTAGGAGAGGGAGTTCTTACTTTTAGTAATACTTTCTTTACTCCTACTGCAAATGTTTATAATATACCAGCTGGTAGTGGATTATGGCTTGAAAATTCAGGAATTACAGTAGCCGCTCAGGATGCTTCCTTACAGTTATCAGGTTTATTAAGGATAGATGGAGCAGATTATAATATTGGTAGTGGTGTTTTAGATCATAGTCTTTTCTATACTGACGGTGCTGAACTTAATATAAGCTCTGGAAATTTGGATATCAATACTTCAATTTGTAGAGCTATTGGTCAGGATAATTCAGCGATGACTTTCTCAATGTCAGGCGGGCTAATTAATTTGGCCTCTGTCAGATCTTTTGTAAATACTCGAGCTGTCTTTGATATTGGAGATGCCAACTCAATATTTAATTGGTCTGCAGGTGATATTACGCTAAAACAAAACTCCGGTGTGTTTGCTAATTCAGACTATTATGTTAAAACTACCAATGGTACTGTAACTGGTGGCAGGTTAATTATTGAATCAGCAAGTGCTACTGATTTGAATCAGGAATTTGGTTTGAATAGTGATATGCCTATAGGCGAATTACTTATGACTGCCGATAATAACCCCAGAGTTGATTTAGTGTCAGATATTACTGTTATTGGTGATGTTACTTTAACACATAGAGGTATAACAGCTTCTTCTTTTGATTTAACTCTGGGTGGTCAATGGATTAATAATTCTGCTACTCCTACTTCTTTTGATTACGGTTCTGGGAATGTGATATTCAATGGAGCTATTGATCAGATTATTGGTGGCTCGCAAAGTACTGATTTTTATGGCTTGATTGCCAATAAGACTGGTGGTAATCTTATTATTAATCATGATCTTGATATTTACTCAAGTTTGAGATTAATCTCCAATACTATTCTTGATATGCAATCCAACGATATAACTATTGCTGAAAATGCTGAAATATATTCTGACTTTGGTACTAATCAGGATTTTAATTCTACTAAGTATTTAATGAATTCCGGAGGAGAAACAGGTGGTAGATTGATAAGGATGATTGAAAATAACCCTTATTTACCTATGGCTGAGTTCATAGTTTTTCCTGTTGGAACACCGGGAGCTTATACTTTCGCGTGGATCAGACCTCTTAATGGAACATATAATAGCAATCCCGGGATAGTAATAAGAGCTGTGCCGCAGGAGCATCCTCAAGTTAAGAAGAATAATGTTTCCTTAGCTAAGTATTGGGAAATTTCAACTGTCGGGAATGTTTCTCCCGGAGTTGAAGGTACAACTCTGAGATTTTTATATGACCAAACTGAAGTACAGGGTTCAGAAGGTAATTATCATATCATTCAGTATGCTGGTGGCGGTTGGCATTATGAACCGGCTTTGAGTAACAATATAGACTTTGGTCTGAATTATATCCGACCAGAACGTTTTTCCGGAGATTTTTCCGGAGATTGGACTGCCGGAGAGGAAGATGCCGTAGCTGCTAAATATTATAGTATAGCTGATGGTAATTATAACGATCCTTCTATATGGTCTAGAAATTCCTACGGAGATCCAACTCCTTCAATTACTGCACCAAATAGTGATACAGATATAATTTTCATAGGTGATGACAAAACTGTTACTTTAACTGGTAATACTCCTCCTGCTAGACGTATTCAGATTGATAGTACCGGTACTTTTATGTGTGGAAGTTATGTTGTTAGCTCCACAGTAGATACTTTCTTAATAAAAGCTGGTGGCGGAATAGGTATCGGCCATAGCGGAAGTTTAGCTCAATCAGCTAATGATGGTAATGTTAGAGCTTCATTCCGTTATTATAGTAATGATGCAATGTACATCTTTACGGGGAACAATAATCAGATTTTGCGCGATATTCCTTCCAGAGTTAGTGCTTTAGTCATTACAAAAGATAATTCTGCTAATACAGTTACAATGAACAAGAATATAGTGATTGGGGATTCCCTCATAATTAATGAGGGTGTGCTTGATCAGGTGAATGATAGTTACTTTTTAGATGGTGAGGCTCCGGGTAAATTCTTTACTATGCGTGGTGGACGCTTGATTCTTAAGGATGAGTTCCCTTCTAACTATCTTCCTGTAACATTAGAAGGTGGCACGCTTGATTTTTATGGAGTAACCGGAATTACTGTTCCAAGTGATGCAAGCAATCCTGCTGTGTTACGATATAATAATTTGACTTTCCGTGGAGACAGAGGCTATAACAAAGTTACTTTTAGTCCTTCCGGACAGATTAATATTGCCGGTAATTTAGATATTTCAAATGCGGATTTTGCTAACTTCAGTGAAACCTGGTTGTCTACTAATGGTTCTACTATAGCATTTGTTGGTGATGGGAATCAAAATATTCCACGTAACTCCAGTTTGAATAACCAATGGGGAAGATTGAATTACTATAATCTGATTATTGGTGGTACAGGTAATAAAACTTTAGTTGATAATATAGATTATATTGTTACCAATGATATTACTTTGAACTCCGGTACTTTTGTGATGGCTAATGGTAATAACCGTCTTGAGGTTTCTGGTGATTGGACAAATAACGGTGGTGATTTTGATTATGGTACTAATCAAACAGTACTTTTTAAATCAATAAGTGGTGTTGAAAATCAAGTAGCTTCAAATAATGTTCCTTTCTATGATGTAGATATAGATGGTCAGGGAGTTGTTCGTTTTACCGATGAAATGACTGTAGAAAATGAAATCCAAATAAATAGCGGTGCAACTTTTGGTGGTGGTAATAGTGCTACTTTGCATGTGCTTGGAGTTTGGGATAACAATGGTAATCAATTTGATCCAGGAAATTCTACTGTTTCTTTCGACGGTAATACAACTCAAACTATTTATACTATCAATTACAATGAAGAAGTGTTTTATAACTTGACCATTAATTCCGGTGATCATGTGGATGTTAATGCCGGTGGTGGTTCTACACCTAACCGATTATGGGTTAAAAACAATCTTCATCTTGAAAGAGGATATTTATATTTACCTGATTTTGCTCAAGATTATATCCGAGTAGATGGTAATGCTACCAGAAATTCTTCAGATAATAATACTTCATTTGTGCATGCAAATTATAGACAATATGTAAATAGAGATACTGGTGTATACTTTATTCCAGTTGGGTATTCTGGTGGTATTAATGCTTATTCCGGTATTGAACTAGAGATGAAATCTAATGGTGGTACTGAAGGCTATCTAAATATTTATACTGATGATACGCCGGCAAATTCTCCAAGATTTAACGAAATTAATAGAAAGTGGGAATTCTCAATTCCGGCAACTTCAACGTTTGACTTAGGTATTAGAACTTATGATGTAGTATTCAATTTCCATCCTAATGATGCCGTTGGAATGAACACTGCGGTTTTCGAAACAAGAAGACGTGTTGATGGAATTAATTGGGTTGCCCCTAATACTGGAGTCAAAACTGCAACTTCTACTGAATCTTTAGATAATAACATCCTTGCACCGATTGGTAGTGTCACTGAATTTATAGTAGGTGAATCTTCTTATTCCATATTCTATTCTGTAGCAAATGGTGACTGGTCTAGTCCGGCTACTTGGTCAACAGTAGGATGGGGTGGACCTCCTGAAGTTGTCGTTACTCCTCTTGCAACTGATAGTGTTAGAATTGGTGATGGATTTACAGTAAATCTTGATTTGAACTTCACTATTGATGTAGACAAAGCTGTAGTTGTAGAAACTGCAGGAGCTAGCTCATTACCTGGCAGATTAGAATTGGGAACTAATCAGATCTCAGGCGCGGGTGCATTTGTAGTAAAATCCGGTGGTATTCTTGGTATCGGAGATCCTAACGGTATAACGGCAGCAGCTGCTAGTGGTAATATCAGAACTACAACTAGAGATTATAACTTTAATAATAACAATCATGCATATTTTATATATAATTCAACATCGGCACAGGTTACGGGTGATGGTTTACCAAATACAGTTGGTGGTTTTGTTGCCAATTCTACTGTTGGGTTAACTTTATCGAAACCCGTTACTGTTTTAGACAGCTTTTTGATAGAATCAAATAGCTTAGATGTCAGTGCTTCTGATCATAAATTGACAATTGCTTCTAACTGGATTAATCAAGGAACTTTTATTCCTAGAAATGGTACTGTAGAGTTTTCAGGTAACAGTAACAAAGAACTTACAAATGTAAATAATCAGGGATTTTATAATCTTACTATCAACAAGTCAAATAGCAGAGTTGATGTAACAGATAATTCAGTTACTGTTGCCAACAATCTCAATTTTACAAGTGGAGTACTTAATACAAGACTCTATAGCCAAACTGTTATAGTAGATAATGGTGCAACGGTTTCAAGAATATCCGGTCACGTGGATGGTGAAATGCGTAAATACCTTAGTACTGGTGATTTAGCTTTAGTTAGATATGAGGTTGGTTATGGCACTGATTATACTCCTGTAGATATTGATGTCAATGGAACTGCCGGAACTGCAGGATTCATTGGAGTTGTCTCTAATGATGGAGATCACCCTGAGTTTTTAACTTCTGCCCTTAATCCTGATAAAAATGTACAAAGGTATTGGTCATTAAATTCCTATGGATTTGACCTAGGTGCAACTCGAACTTATGATATAACTCTTAATTTCTTATATCCTGATGATATACGTGGTGGTGCAGATCCTTCAGCATTTGAAGTTCGAAGATATAATTTAGGATGGAATATTCCTGTTAATGGTCTTCGTACAAATTCTTCTACCCAGGCTACAGGTATTAGTCAATTTGGAATTGACTTTATGGTTGGAGAGCCGGGAGGCAGTGGAAGAGTATTCTATTCAATAGCTTCTGGTGCATGGAATACAGTTGGTAACTGGTCTGAAGTTTCTTATGGTGGTGTAGCTTCTTCAAATTATCCTGATCAAAATACAGATATCATTTTTATAGGCGATAACAAGTATATTGATTTGGATGCAAGCAGACAAGTTTCTTCTATTACTGTTGAAAATAGTGGAAAACTGAATCTATCTGATTATGTTATAACAGGAACTCAGTTTATACTTAAAAAAGATGGTATTCTTGAAATTGCTTCTCCGGACGGTATAACTGCTTCCGGAGCTACTGGCAATATTCAAACTTCGATCAGAAACTATAATCATGCTAATCATAATTCTGCGCGACTGATTTATTCCGGGAACGCAGTTACAACTGGTAATGGACTTCCAGATAATATTTCGGATGTTGTTTTCAATACCAGTGGTACAATTTTACTGGAAAAAGATTTATCAGTTGCTGATTCGGTCTTGATTAGTTCAGGAACTTTATCTGCAAATAATTTTGACTTATCTTTGGGTGGTGATTTTGTAAATAATTCAGGTTTTAATCCTACTACTTCAGCTTTAGTATTTAATGGTGATACAGATCAGTACTTAACCGGTACCTCTTCTATCAATTTAAATATTTTAGAGATAAATAAATCTGCAGGTAATTTAGAGCTTGACAATGACATTACAATTGGTGAGCAAATCAATTTCTTGAGTGATGCTAACATTATTCTTAATCAGAATGATATTACTATTTCTCAAAATGCTTCCATAATTGGAACTAATCTTGGAAGCAATCAGATGATTGTTGCTGATGGGACTGTAAGCTCGGGCAGAGTAATTAAAAACTTTACTGATGGTGCAGCTGCTTCCCGAAGTATTGATATTCCAATAGGTATTGGTTCTAATTACTATGGTGCAGAAATTGATCTAGTTGCAGATTTTACTTCTGCTCAGTTAGATATTAGAGTCATTAATGGAAAACATCCAGATAGAAGAGCCGGTTATAATAATGTTCTGGAAAAATATTGGACTGTTAATACAAGCGGAATAACTAATATTCAGAATAGTGCCGGGACCAATTATAAATTCCATTATCAGCCAACAGATCTTAATGGTACTGCCTCACTTTATGGTGCTGCCAGATATACAGGTTTTGGATGGGATATTGATTTGGGTGCTACAACCACTGTTAATCCTTCTCCTATTGATGTTAAGCAATATCAAACTTTAGATGGTGATTGGACTGCCGGATATCCGAATTCATTCCGTTCAGGTCAGATATATTACTCAATTGCTTCAGGTAATTGGGATAATAATCTTACCTGGTCAAATGTATCTCATAATGGTGATGCTTCAAGATTTTATCCGGGCAGATTAGAAAATGATACGGTATACATATCTTCAAATGATGAGGTACTATATAATCTAGATGCAGTAAGTATTGGTCTTCTTTCAATAGGTGAGTCAGGATATGGAAGATTAAATTTCAGATCCGGCAACCAATCGATAGATATCAACGGAGATATTATTGTAGATAATGATGGTACTTTTGCAGATGACAATACCGGATCAAGGTATGACACCTTATATGTAGAAGGTGACTTTACTGTCAATTCCAGTGGCGGTAGATATGTGGATTTCGATGTTGCCAGTCAATATAAAACTACAATAGTTTTTGACGGTTCCGGTAATTCAAATATTAATGGTGAAGGTTCACTTGACCTTTACGAAATAATATTTGATAAAGATGACAGATCGAACCAGGTGATAAATACTTCTGTGGCGTGGAGTAACGCAATTACAAATATGCTTGTAAATAACAGACAGTATTTTGTTATGAGAACAGGTACATTTGTTCACGATGTAAATACTGCAATAACTCTGGATGCAAATACAACTTCTAATGATGGTAATACTTGGCCAGATGATAATCCTTCAAAGAACTTTGTTATTGGTTCCGGCTCAGGTCTTGATATCAGACAAGGCGAGGTGATAGTTAGTGATGATATGATTTGCGGTACAAATTGCTCTATTGATATTTCCGGAGGTATTTTCAGAGTAGGTATCGGTAATAATGAAAACTTTGTTTATGGATTAAATAATATTTTCAATATTTCTGGTGGTGAAATGATCGTTGCTTCCTGTTTTACACCTGAAATTGATAGGACTTCTTCTGAACCAATCGGCTCTATGGATTTTACAATGACTGGTGGTCAGATTACAGTCATGGATGTGAGAAGTTTTCAAGATAATAATATCTATGGGTTTGGTTTACTTCAAAACAGTACAATGACTTGGACAGATGGAACTATTATTTATGCAAATCCAACTGACGGAGGTTTCGATTATGTAGTTAAAGTTGGATCCTGGACTGTTACCGGTGGTACAGTACAATTTGGTATTGTAGGTAATACTATAGGTTCAAATGGCAAAAGGCATTCTTTTGGATCAGTCTCACCTGTTTACAATATGAGCATTATTGAGACAAGAAGAGATGCTACCAGACATAATGCATGTATCTTGGCTGAAGACAATAACTATATTTTGAATGATTTATATATTGGACAATATGGAACACTGGATTTGAATGGCGGGAATATATTTGTTGGTGGTGATTTTATAAATGAAGGTAGATTTACTCCTGATGGTCGTGGATGGAATGATGGGGGATCTAACATTGTAACATTTAATGGCACTGGTGATCAAATATTCCAAAATTCTAATTCATATACCAATAGTCAATCCGGTAATTCAATGAATAATGAGCCTTTCTTTGAGGTTGTAATTGATAAACCGAGTGGGAACTTAATCTTAGGTGATTATTCAAGATCATATATGCAAGTTCGAAACACAATGATTTTTGCAGAGAATAATACTGCAGTAATTGATGCTAGAACAAATGATCATTATTTGCAAATGACTCCAAGAAACGGCAGTGATTTAGAAGAAGTTCAAAGACTGGGCATAGGTCATGTTGATGGTAAGCTAATTCAGAACTTCTATAGTGGTACTGTAGATTATAGGAAGTATCATATAGGTGCAGGAGATGATTATACACCTGCAGAACTTGAATTCCATGGAACTTACACCAATGGTCCTATTGATTTAACTGCTTTTGGTACAGATCCTGCTGGTTTAGCAGATAATGATGAGTCAATAGACTTGACCAGAAATATTCAGAGATACTGGAGTATTGAAGATAATGGTTCATTTAGTTTATCGAGTGCAAATTTCGATCTTACATTACATTATTTGAACCCTGCTGACTTTAGAAACAGCTCAAACTGGACATTATATAAACAGTTTAGATTCCCGTTGCCTCCTGGGCCTGCACCGGTAGATTACTTTCAAATTGATAATGTTGTGCGTACTGATACTACAACTAAATCTTTAGCAAATTCTGTCTTCGGTAATTATATGATTGCAGAGCTGACTGGTACTAGATATTATTCTGTATCCGATGGTATTTGGGATGATCCTGCTACATGGTCGAAAGAAGGTTATGGAGGAACTCCTGAAACATTTGATTTCCCAAGATTTGTAGGAGATGAGGCTTATATAGGTGACGGTCATACTGTTACGCTTTCAAACCTAGTACCAAATATCAAATCTACTGTAGTGGAAACTTATCAAGGTTCGCCTGGTACATTGAAGATACAGGATGATGGATGGATTACAGGTCAGTCATTTGTACTTAAAGACAGTTGCTATCTGGCAACTCAACATAATACAGGTTTGCAGCCTGAAGGTGTAGATGATGGTTCTGTAAGAACAGTAGAAAGAGTATTTGGTGTAGCAAATTATATATTTAATTCTGATATCGATTTTCAGGTAACCGGTTCTGCTTTACCTGATTATATGCTTTCTTTGACTGTGAATAATACCGCAGCAGCTCAAGGCTTTAGAGTACTGACAAGTAATAATTCAAAAGAGATAACTATCTATGATAGTTTGAATGTTGTGTCAGGTTTGTTTGATGCCGGCAGTGGAGTGGAAGCTTATAATATCCGTGGTGGTATGTATTTTGGAACTCAAGGTGATTTGAAAACAAATACTCGTGTTTTCGATATTGAAGGAAATAATACGCAATATATTACTATGGATAAAAATGACAGTATCAGATTCAGACAGCTAAATATTTATAAAACGGCTGCCCCTGATTCTGTTATATTTAATGCGAGAGGTACCGATTCTCACATTAGAATAACCAATCGTTTGAGATTTGGTGGCGGTAATCAAGCCTATATTAAGATATTAAATGACGCTAGAATTGTCTTAAATGAAGGTGCTTCTATTGAGAGACAGGGAGCCACTCCATTTGGGCATATTGACGGATTTTTATCTAAGCCAATGGCAGCAGGTGCAGTAACAAAATTATTTGAAGTTGGTTATGCATCTACTTATGCTCCTGCTTCCGTGATTCTGGATGCAGGAAGTGCAGGTGGTACTTATGGTTTCTTAAATGTTAGAAATATTCAACCTGTACCTGATGAACCGTTTTATGGAAACAGGATGGATCCGAATGTTAAAGTCCCTAGGTACTGGGAACTTATTCCCGGTACTGCCTTACCTATGGCAAAAGGCGATAGAAATCTTAATTTGAGATTCCAAATGCCGGTAGCTGAAGGTAATCTGATTAATCAGACAAATGGTGTAGTCCGCAGAAAATCTATTCCTGCTGAGTCTCCGGAATGGCAAGACAGAAGAGGACTGGAGTTACTTTGGAACATTGGAACTGTGGCTACTGTAGAATTGAATTTAGGTACTGCCACTAGCTGGCCTGGCTTTGGCGATTTCTTTATTGGTGAAAAATCTGCTAGGATTTTCTATAGCCAAGGTGATGGTTTATGGAATGATCACAGTTCATGGGCTTTTGATGCTGCCGGTACCATTCCTGCACCGGTTGGTGAGTTCCCTAATCCGGATTGGAGTAGCCCTGAAGAATATGAATTTGAGATTAGAGATAGTGTAGTAATACAAAATTCTGATGTTATTACACTAAATACAAGACCTGAATTAGCCTATTTAGATATACAAGACGATAGTAAATTAATTATATCAGATACTACTTATCTGCTCCAAACACATTTGGGAATCAGTTCTTTTAATATGGGCGATAATGCTACTTTAGAGCTTAGAACAACAGATGGTATCGAACCATATACTGATGGTGGTTCAAATGATGGTGTGGTCAGATTTCAAGATAGAACTTTTGCACCTACTGTGAACTTCGGGTTTACAGGTTCAGGTGATCATAATTTCGGTAGTGCTTTCCCTAGTGCAGTAAATGATATTTATGTTGACACAGAAGGAGATGCTACTTCAATTACTTCAATAGCTCCTAAGGATGTTACTATTAATGGTACTTTAGATTTGCTTTCCGGCAACTTAAGACCACGAGATAATAACAGCGCTCTGCATCTTGTTGGGGATATTTCTATAAATTCCGGTGCAAGCTATGATGCTACGATTGATTATTTAGGGAATCCTGTTAATACAACAAATTATATTGAAGGAAGCGGAGCAACTAATCAAGTAATTTCTGGTGATGGTTTGCTTGTGTTTGACAATCTTGAAATGAATAGAGGTACAGGAACCGGCGTTCTTTATGTAGATAAAAGTTTAGAGATAGCAGGTGTACTTGATATGCGTTCGGGAACAAATGCAAATAACCAGATTCTTGAAATTGGTGATAATGGTAATTTAAGTGTTTCTTCTGCTAATCCGAATGCGATTACTGATTTTGGTGCTACAAACTATATCAGAACTTCTGAGACATCAGGTGGTTTATGTAGAGAAATCACGGTTTCTGAAGTTTATGTGTATCCTCTCGGTTCTTTCGACGAAGGAATAGACAGATATACCCCTGCTACTTTAACTAGTGGAGCTACCGGGACAGACGGACAAGTTTGTGTACGTACATCTCGAGGATCACATGCAACTTTAGCAGGAGGTCATGCACAGCTACCTGTTGACAGAACAGAGGATTATTTAAAAAGATATTGGGCTGTTACCGGTGTGACTACGGACATTAGTGGTAGGTTAAGTTTTGTATATGATGATTCTGATATTCAAACAGATGAATCCAATATAACAAGTATAGGTAGATGGAGTAATCCTTATGAAGCTGCACCAGGTTCTTGGCTTGCAGTAAGTGGAAGCGTTACTTCCGGTTCAAATATAATAGATACTGACGTTGAAATACCATTTACTGATTTTACAGGTGACTGGACTTCAGCAAATGATGGTGCATTTCGTTCTATATTCTATAGCAGACAATCAGGACTCTGGTCTGATGATAATTCCTGGACTTATGCGAAAGATCATTTGGGTCCGATTGCAGGAGCAGGCTTATTCCCGGCTGCCAGCAAAGACTCAGTCGTTATAGGTGGTGGAAATAATGGTGTTGGTGATCATATTATTAGACTTGATGCTAATTATGAGCTAGGTGGTGTTTTAGTCGGTACTGGGACATCGAATACAGGTACTTTGGATTTAGGTGAATTTGTAATCTCAGGAAGCTCTTTTGCTGTCAATCCTAATTCTACAATCCATATTGGTTCTCCATTAGGAGTTAACCTGATTGGTGATGATAGAGGTAATATTCAGACTACAGATGTTAGAGATTTTGGTAGCATCGGTAATGAAATAAATGTGGTAATGAGTGGCACACAATCTCAAATTTTAGGATCTGCGTTTCCACAGAATGTAAATAATTTGAGTGTCGCCAATACTGGTGCCAATGGAGATAATACTGTCTTATTTGATAATAATATTAGAGTCAATTCTAATCTAAATATAAATTCAGGGGTAGCGGATATTCAAAACTATTCGTTGAATACTTCCGGAACTGGTGATATGAATATGTTATCAGGTGCCTGGTTAAGATTAAACGGAGCAAATGTATTATCAAATGTGATAGATGGATATGCTAATTATAATCTGGCGCTAGGATCTGTAATAGAATTCTACGGTGATAATCAAATTATTTCAAATCTACCTGCTAATCTTACTAATGGCTTAGCTACGGTTAGGGTAAATATGAACGGCACGAAATTTGTTAGTTCATCTTTGCTAATTAGGGGTGATTTGTATATCGAAAATGGAGCTACCTTGCAAAATGATCCTGCAGTAGATGCTTTACAGATAAACGGGAACGTTTATAATTCTGCACTTATAAATAATGACGGTGTAATACAATTGTGTAATTAATTTATTAGCAATTAATTTAAAGTGTGTTTAATATTTTATTTTATTGCACTATACAACAATACGTAGTCCTGAAAATAGTCTGTATATAAAGGCTAAGTACTTGTAAGTAAAAGACTTAAAAGTAAGTAGAACTACTTAATTTTATTCAGAAAATAATTTGTACATTGAATTACGTAGAAAAATAAGAAACTGACTAAATTTACGTATATATTTTAAAATCAAGGAGAAATCCTATGAATTTCTTTAAGAGAAACTGGAAAAGGTATAGCACAATAGCTGCTTTAGCGCTTGGGCTCTTTGTTTTAGATGCCGAAGCACAAACCTTACAGAATTCATCTACCGGTACGATAGTTAACAATGCTACTGGTAGAATAGTCTTTCGTTGTGATAATGCTGCACTGGATAATGATGCAACAATTTCAACGAATATCAATAATGCCGGTCGTATAGAATTTGAAAATGCAAATCATTCTTTTGGAGGTACAACTCCTTTAGCTGTTGATGCAGCTAGTAGAGTGCCGGGCACAGTTGCTTACACAGGTACTACAGCTGGCCAAAATGTGATTACCGGATTTTATACTGATCTATACATGGAAGGCGCTGCTTCAAAAAATATTCCCGACGGTGTTCACGTTGGTGGTCTTTATGACGTAAACGTAAGTTCAGGTGATAGATCTTATGCAGGTATCTTCTACTATGATGGTGCTAATGCACAGACAATTTACCCTGAAGGTACTGGCGCCGGTGGTAATAATTCTTATGCAAGTTTGACATTACAAAATGCCGGTGTTAAGACTTTGACTGGTAGTGCAATAATTTCAGGTGCTTCTGTAATGGATGCAACAAATACCGGTGGTCTTGATGTACAAGGTACTTGGAACCAAACTACAGGTACTTCATTTATGCAAAACGCTGCTGCTCCGGTAACAATGTCAGGTAACTTGTTACTTGGTACTGACTCTTCATATTTTGCTGGTGCTGTTACAATGACTGATGCTGCTGCTTTATTCCAAACAAACGGCGGTGGAGTTGTTGATTTTGGTGGTAATGTTAATGTTAACCTTGGTGATATGCATTTTAATAATGGAAATGGTACTGTTTCAGGAACTTTAACTTTAGCTAATAGTGCTGACGCAAATATTATTGTTGCTGCTGGTAGAGAGTATTATATTTCAGGTACATTTACAAATAGTTATGTAGACCCTACAAACATGACATTTGATGCAACTTCAATAGTTGAATATAATGCAACTTCAGGAAATCAAACAATTGTTGAAACAAGTGCTGCAAGTAGCTATGGAACATTGAGATTAAAAGGTGGTGCAAATAAAGATGTTGCCGGTAATGTATATGTTGGCTCTGATTTTGTTCTATGGGATAATGACTTAGCAATGGGTACAAATACATTGTATATGACTGACAATACTGCTCAAGCTGTTTATGATGATCCTGATGGAGCTGATTTTGAAGTTGTTGGTCGTATGAATCGTACAATGGGTGTAGCGGGTCCTTTGACATTTAACAACGCATACACAAGTGTTGCTGTTACTTCTAACCAGGGTGATTTAGCTGACTTGACTCTAAATGTTCAGCCTGGTGGTAATGCTGGTATCCCTCAGTATGATAACACTACTGACGTTGATCGTCTAGTAACTTATGATTATAATTCTACTGTGAATAACTGGGTTGCAACTTTTGAATATGGTTACAAACAATCAGAAGAACCTACTTATACTGCAGGTTATGACAACACAAGTTTGAGATATAGAGAATCTATAACAGGTGGTACTGCATCTGAAAAAGTTGCTACAGGTAATGCAACAACCGGTACTCATAATGGTGGTGAAACTTTTGCTTCCAGAACATTACCGGGAATTCAACCAGGTACAACAACTCTAGCTCAAATCGATGATCCTGCTCCATTATTCTTACGTGGCGGTCCAACTACATTTATCTCTATTGCTCATGGCCGTTGGTCAAACCCTGCAACATGGGATGAAGGTATGGAACCGGGTTCTGGCGATAATGTAATTATCGCTGGTGGTACTCAGGTACACGTTGGTGGTCAGGCAAGTGGTCGTGATAATTACAACACGAATGAAGCAGTTCCTGCAGCTATGGCTTCAGATGTAGTTATTCAAGCTGATGGTGCTTTGATTTTTGGTAATAATACTGCAACAGACTTTGCAATGAGTCCAAACACTACTATTACTGTCGAAAACGGAGCAAATACAGTTCCTACAATAACTGATTATACTTCTTTCTTGAGCTCAACTCCAGCAGCTTTTGATGGTCGTGGTTTGATTATTTACAATGGCGCTAGTACAACTAGTTTAACTTCTCAAAACTATGATATCAATGGTCTACTCTATAATGATGGTGTAGTTCAAGTTTGTGACTAATAGAATTACTTTTATGAGAAGAGACAAGCCTGAGGGCTTGTCTCTTCTCATATAAAATAATAAATTCAGAAAAAATAACTTAAAAAAATACCAATAAATGCATACGATGTCTACCAAAATATACATATTAGCCCTTTTATTCTTAAGCTCTTTCGGATTTGCTGAATCGCAAATGCTGAAGAGTAAGGGAAAAATTGTAAATACAGGTAAAGGCACAATTACTATTAAAGGTGGTTTACAGTCAAAGGATAATGGAGCTGTAATAAAAAATGATGGTAAGATAATTATTGAAGGAAATGCAGATATTAATCAGGATTCTTTAGGTGGATATGTAGAGTATAACTGGAATGAAAATGTTGCATATCAATTTGTTCCTTCTTTGTATTATAAAAATGTTCACTTCTATGGTACAACTAAAAAACTTCTTGATACTACTTATAAAAGAAAATTTGTAGCTATTGATACTCTGTTCGTAAATGACAATGTTGAGATAAGGACAGATTCATCTCATTACATTTTTACAGAAGGCAGAGTTACTCATAATGGTTATATAAATAGAAACAGCTTGAAAGGTAAGCTGATTTATAAAGGTGATGATGTACAGAATGTTGACGGTAAAGGTGAATACAAAGAGCTTGAACTCGATAACCCGACAGCAGCAAAAGTTATTAACGAAGGTGGTTTCAGGGTTGTGACTTCTTTAGAACTTAAAAAAGGTGAGTTTCAAAATACTGATTCGACTAACTTCATTATGGGCAATAAAAGCAAACTTACCCGACATGTCGGTGCTTCTATCGCTTATGAGCCGCAGTTAGAAGGTCAAATATCAGTAGCTTATAAGGGAAAAGGTTCTCTTATTACAGGTGCTGAAATACCTAAAGGAACAACTGACTTGGCAAATCTGGAGATAAGTAACTCAGATACACTTTTCATGGATAGGAATGTTGATGTAAACGATTCCTTATGGGTGAATGCTAATGTGATAACTAACGAAGATACTTTATCATTAAGAGATGAAGTGAATCCATTTTTTGGAGCTTCATCTAATCTGGAGATTGCTGGCAATTTTAGACGGACTGTTATTGAAGTTGGTGATACAATTTTACTTAATAACAGATATACATTTGCTTTGTTTGAATCTCTTGAAGATAAAGGAGATGTTGCTGAGCTAACTTTTCATATCCTACCGGCTACTCAACCGGTAAATGGCAATAACAAAGTTATGAGAAGAATTAATATATCTGCAAAAGATATTGCCGGTAATGAACTGAGCAATAGCTTTAAAATGCAGTTCAGATATGCCTGGAGACATGAGCCCGGCCAATCAGTAGATGAAACTAATAATCTAAAGGTTGATGAACTTGTTTTGCAAAGATGGCAAAATAATAACTGGATGAATTTTAAATCCGAAAAACCATTTATTTTGTCTGATGAATCTTGGGCTTATGGTTTTAGCTCTGAAGTTAATTCTTCAGGACTTTTTGCTATTGGTGGCCCGGATTTCGAATTAATTGTTTTCAAGGCCAAAGTTATGCTTGAAGGACCATATAGAACCGGAGGGTTTTCTACTATGGCTTTGGACTTAAATAAGAGAAATGAAATTCCATTGACTCCACCTTCAGGTGCTTATCCATACAATTTAGATCCTAATCTCCCAACATTGACTTCTATTCCTGACTCAGTAGTAGATTGGGTTGTGTTGGAATTTAGAAAAGAAAAAGTGAATGCAGCAGAAAGATTTTTCAAAACAGCGTTTATTAGACATGATGGAAGCATAGTTGGTGTGGATGGCAGTAATGATATAGTTTTTGATTATGCAGATGGCATTGATTCAGGTGGTGGTGATTATTATGTGTTTATTCGCCACAGGAATCACTTAGTTATGAGAACAAAAGATGCTTTACCACTTTATCCTGAATTTAATGGTCAGCTATATGATTTCACCGGGAATAATGATTTGGTAGAAGGTGGAGTTCAGTCATTGAAACTTCTTGATATAGATAAAGATGGGAATAGACTTTTTGGTCTAAGAGGTGGTTATAATTACGAAACATCAGAAGATGATTTCAGATTCACTTTGGATGATGACCGCTTAGCTGCATATAAACATTTTACTCAGATTGGTTATCTCTGGGGTGATTACAATATGGATGGCATAGTGAATACCAGAGACTTCAATGTTAGCTGGAATAATAGAATCAAATAAGAAAATGAATATAGTATATCAGTAATATCATAGTATGAAATGAAACAACTTTATATTTACATATTGTCTATTTTAATAGGTGTTGTAGGAATGCAGGCTCAGGAAAAAGCTGCATTTGTTCAGATATATGACACTTACAAAATTTCTGATGATGTGCTTTCATTTCGATTATTAATTGGTAGATCAAATGAGAATTGGTATAAATTCGCGAATGGGACTTACCAATTTGAATTTACTGATGGCTCTCCAATAAATTCAACCTTGTATCAAATGAATTTTATCAAATCTGATCTGAAGCTGTCATCTATGGCAGGAGGGAATGATTTAGATAAAGAGGCGTATACAATAGATCCTGTTGTATTCAATGACAGATTTAGTATTACAATTGTAGGCCCTGAGCTATTGCAGGACTGCCATACAATACCTACAGATACTACTGTTCTACTTGGTGAATTTCAAATAAGTACAAAGGATGGCTCTTCTGTGCCGGATGATTTGACATGGAAAAAGCCATATTTATTTTATCAGGCATGCGCTTATAAAACAGATAAAGATTCTTTAGATGGCTTTATAACCAGATATACTGTAGAAGATAATATTGAAATGCATGACGAGCTAAATTCTATTGTAGAATTTAGAGAAGATAATTCTGTCGGGCCGCAGATGAAATTAGTAGAGTTTACTGCTGAGTATATTGGCGGTAAAGAAGTGAAGTTAGATTGGAGAACAGATGAAGAAGCTTACAATAAAGGATTTATACTTAGAAGAGCTCCAAGGCCTGATGTTACGGTTCTGTCTTCTGATTTAGGCTACTCACATGAAGTAGCAAATTTATATAATGATTCTCGTTTAGTGGGTAATGGTACTACCAAAATACCACAAACATATAACTACTATAACGATACTGTAGTTTACCGAGGTGGTGAATATTGCTATGAATTATTATATGAAGATTTTGACGGGAATATAAAATCATTAGCTTATGCATGTACACCTGTCCCAAATGCTGTTATTGTTTATGCTTCGCCTTCAGAAAATCCATTCACTAGTTCTACGGATATTACTTATATTGTTGATGATGATGTCACGATGACGGTTACTGCATATGATGTAGGTGGTAGAGAAATTGGTAAACTGACAAATGAATCAGGTGTCGTTTTAAATGATGCTTTTGTTGAAAAGGGAGAACATATAACTACATTTGTCGCTTCTGAACTTGCATCCCAGGGGATGTATGAAGTGATATTTATTGCTCATCCTATTGATGATCCTTCCGTAGAACTTTCAAGAGCCGTTGTAAAATTACAATTAATGAGGTAGGCCTTATGAATTTAAGACCTTTCTTTTTGATTTTCTTTTTGCTATCCTTTAAAAGCTATGCTATAGATTTTATCCGACCTGCTGATAATGAAGAAATTGCAGCAGCGTCAAATTATACTTTAGAATGGGAATCGGTTCAAGGAGCTTCATATAGTATATTCTATTCTGAAGACCAGGGGAAGACTTTTATACCTATCGCTGATAATTTGACACAAAATACTTATGAATGGCTGGTGCCTGAGTTGCTATCTCCTGATATTATATTATACTGTGAAGCTCATATCTTTTTACCTCCCCAGTTGCTTTATACTGAAGATTTGCTAGGTGGGAGAATAAACTCAGTTTCTTATGATGCTTCTGGCAAAAGAGTTGTAATTTCTAATATTAACAATGATATTATAGTATTTGATGATAATTTCTCGAAGATTGCAAGCTATTCAATGCCTGAATTAGGAACTTTGTTTGATTCTCAGTTTATTAGAAAAGACTCTATTCTATTTTCAGCAGGTGACAAATTATATACTTTGGATCTGCACAGTGGTAGTTACTTTGAATTTGCCAGCGGATATTTCCAGCCTGGATCTAACATAGAGAAAGCTTTATTTAATGAGATTAGGAATGAAGTAGCTGCTGCTTCTTATGATGGTAGTGTGCGAATATTTGATTTGGAAACTGAGACTGAAAAATTGAGTTTTAGTTCTGTTGATGGCCATGAGTTCTACTCTCTTACATATTCTGATGATGCTACTATGCTTGCTGCAGGCGATAGAGCAGGACGAGTTTATATCCATAATTTCAATACAACAGAGTTAAAAGTAATTGAGCCAAAAAGCTCAAATATTGTATGGAATATAGCCAGAGCAATTGATATAGATGAAGGGAATTCCAGAATTTTAGTGGCTTACGCAGATGGCTCAAATACTGTTTATGATATGTCTGATTTAACTGTTCTGGAGTCTGTAAATGGTCATAGTGGACAGATTAGAGCCGCTGAATATCATCCGAAAGAAGATTTCTATTTGACAGCATCAATGGATAAAACTTTTATTCAGTGGGATAACCAGAACTTCATACACAATCCTGTTGTAACAAATCTCATTGTTTCTGATGCCTGTTACTCTGAAACAGGAGATACAATTGCAATAGTTTCGTATGAAGGTGTTGTTCAATTTTGGGAAAATTTTGTCAGAAGCAGAGATACTGCAAATGCTAATTTCAGACTGAAATATGATTTGATAATATCTTTCGAAGACTATAAAGTAGAAATTAATGATAAGCTTCAGATTGCACCGGAAATAAAGTTCAATTATGCTAATAAATTCTTGTTGGATGGAGACAGCTTAACAATTACCGTTGATTTCCCTTCTAAGTCTTTATGGCCAACTCAAGATTTGAATATGGAAAGTGTAAACGATAGGTTTATATTTACACAGAACTTTAATAATCATTCATTTGATGGATTGAATTATCTTGTATTATACAACTCAGAAGAGAGAAAAGCGTCTCTTAAAATCAAAGATGCATCTATTATGAATGAGTTGATTAGGCTTACTACAGTAGACGGAAGTATTGAAATAGCAGATGAATGTTTATATGACTTTAGTGAGACGCAGTTAGCTGACAGAGCTGAATTGATAATAACTCCATTTCCTGCAAGCGAAACAATCAGTATTAGCTGTAAGTTGCCGGAAAATCAAGTACATCGATATCACATCTTGGATTTATCAGGCAGAAATATTGCCGGTTTGGAAGGGATAATTGATTGTGAAACAGAAAATAAAGAAATAAATATATCAAAAATATCAAATGGATTATATACATTTGAAATAATTTCAAAGACAGGAAAAAAATATCACAAACAGATACTAATTCAAAAATAACACTTTTTGGGTGGAACATTGAACCGAAAGATACGCATATTTAGTTATTTAGTTATATGCTTTTTATTAATAATCTCTTACAACTCAGGTGCTCAAGCTCCTGAGGGATATCAAAGAGATGTAATTGTACAGGAAAATAACGATACATTAGTGGTCCACAGAAAACATGGTGATTTCTGGGTTGGTGGATTTGCCGGGTTTTCACTCAATTCTTATTTCGGTGATTTAGTACTCACTCCTAGCCGGGAAGGCTTAATGGATCCTTTTGCTAAAACAACTATCTACCCTCCGGGATCCGGTTCAGGACTATTTATAGGCGTATTAGGTGAATGGTTGCCAATAAATTCAGATTGGGGAGCTTCTTTGCAGATAAGATTCCTTGATACAAGACAAGCGAATACTCAAACTGAAGCTGCTTCAGATGGCCTAAATACATATTGGAAAGCAGAGACTGATTTAAAATATATAAGCATTAGTCCTTCAGCAAGATATAATACTTCTCTTTCAGGATTATATTTAACAGGAGGTTTCGACTTCGAAATAAACACTTCATCAGATGTGAAGGTTGGAAAATATTTTGAAAATGGGGCTCCGATTGATCAATTGCAAATTGTTAAACTTGAAGAATTAAAAACACGTTATGGAATAAATCTTGGCGTTGGTTATGAATTTGTTATTGCCGATATAAATAAAAAGTACAGGGCTAAGGTTTCGCCTTATGTTTCTTTGCATGCAGGTTCTACTATTTTGACTGATTATGCATCTAACTGGAACATAATAATGTTGAGAGCAGGTTTCCAGATTAAATTAGGAAAAGATAGTAGGACATTTGACACTCTTCCTTTCAATCCTAATTATAGAATATCTCCAAGATACTATGCAAGTATTAAGTCAGATCATGGAATAGAAGTCGATTTGTCTGAATTCAGACAAGATGTTAAGCCTGTATGGATTGCAATGATTGCTCAACCTGCTATTCAAGAAGAAATCAGAGAAGAGCCAATTTTTGATCTTGCAGATGTTCGTTCAGAAAGACCGGTAGAGGAGGAAGTGGTTACAAGAGAAACTCCGAATCCAACTCCAACGCCAACAACCAGAAAAATAGATGTAGTACCGGGTGATACGGTTAACTTTTCGTTTAGAACCTCCAGCTCAAGCGAACTTACTACAGAGGCTAAAGCATATTTAAATGCAGTAGCTGAAGTTATAAAATCTGATCCGAATAAGATTGTCAGAATTCGAGGGCACTCTGATAACCGTGGTACATTGACACAAAATACCCAGAGATCAAAAGCCAGAGCTGATAAGGCGAGACAGTATTTGATCAGTAGAGGTGTGCCGGGTGGTAGAGTTTTTGCTGCCGGAGTAGGTTCCCTATATCCGATTGGAGACAACGATACAGAAGCAGGCAGGAGGGATAACCGTAGGATAGAAATACAGGTTATTGAAACAAGATAGAAAAAAAATCACTAGGCTTTATCGAAAATTAAATTTATTTTCCTATGTTTATATATTCTTGTAAACTAAAAACGTGGAATAGACTATGGATAAGACTTTACCAATTTGTATAATAGAAGATAGTACTCCAATAAGAAAACTTTTCAGTGCTTTATTAAAAAAATCAGGTTATACAGTTGTAGATTTTGAAGATGCATTTTCCAGCTTAGAGTGGCTCAGGGAAAACAAAGCCATGGGCATTATAATGGATATTTTATTACCTGACATGAATGGTACTGACTTAATTAAGAAAGTCAAAGAAGTACCCGAGCATAAAAATACTCCGGTTATTGCTGTAACCGGTTTTGCTACTGCTAATGATAAAGAACGATTTACCAGCATAGGTTTTAACTCATATATAGCGAAACCCGTGGTAACTGCCACATTTGTAAATGATGTAATAAATGGATTTCAGGAAAACAACTAAATCAGATAAGATATGAATAAGAATCAAAATTTTAATGATAACTCTTTTGAGTCTTTAGTCTCGAATATGACTAAAAAAGATAAGTCAGTTTATTCGATAAAAAAGACTTATCCTGCTTTCTTAGTTCTGATTATAGCTTTGGGACTATCATGGCTCGCTTATAATTATGTAGATCAGCAGGTAATTAATGACAGGAATGCTTTATATGAAGAAGCAACCGGTTCTGTTATTAAAAGATTTGAACAGTCTTATGCAAGTAATCTGCAGATAACTAATTCTATGACAGGCATTTATGATCAGTTATTTGAAGTGGTAAGAGATTATTTTGAGCTTTATGGGAATACTCCTGTTAAGACAGATTCTGCTGTATTAAGTATGATTTATGCTCAAAAAGTTATGGATGCTGATAGAGGCCAATATATACATGATATTATGTCTCAGGGATATTGGACTTTTAGCATAGAACCAAAAGGCGAAAGAGAAGAATACTTCCCCGTGCAGTATATTGTTCCTTTTGACGAGACTACAAGCCATAAGCATGGTCTTGACTTGAAAACAGATGAAAGAATTTATAAAGCAATCGAAAAAGCAAGAGATAGCCGCGAAGCTACTGCTACAGAGTTCTTTGAAATCAGAGAACCGGATACGCTTGGCTTTTATATTGTTATGCCAATTTATAAGAAAGATACCCCTCGTGAAACGCTGGAAGAAAGAAGAGCAAATCATCAGGGCGCTGTTTTAATGGAAATAGATTCGGATCTGTTTTTTGGTGAATCATTAGGCTCTTCAGTTGCTTCGGATTCAACTATAGCTTTTGAATGTTTCGGGTTAAGAGAAAACGGTGACAGATATTCTATATATAAATCAAAAAATTATAATGAAATACCTGAAGACTATACACCGGTAATAACTTCAGAATACACTTTGCCACATGTAGATAAAAATATCATTATTGCGTTCAAAACGAGTGACAAATTTGGAGCTGATGTTTCTGCAGATATGCCGACTATAGTACTCGCAATGTCTATAGTATTAAGTTTTGTATTTGCCAGTTTGCTATTTTTGATTTTGACATCAAAAGAAAGAGCTGAAATAAGAGCTAAGAAAATTTCAAGATCTCAGACTAGAATTACTGATTCTTCGAAAGATATCATTGCTACTTTAAGTTTGGATGGTGTGTTTGTGACTGCAAACCCTGCTGTGTCTGAGATATTAGATATTACTCCTGAACAGATATTAGGTTTGAACATAGATTCTTTGCTTTTGAAGGATAAAGATAAAGCTTTATTTAAAGAACTTGCTGCCAGCAACATAGAAGAATTTACTGAAAGATTCGATTTTGAAGTGCATAAACATGGAGCAAATGAGCCGGTTTGGATTAACTGGAGCTTTACAGTGTCCAAAGAAGATGGCTATATCTATGCAATCGGTCGTGATGTAACAGAACAAATCTTAACAGCTAAACGTGAAAGAATTAAGAGCAAAGAAGTTGAAATTGCTGAGTTAATAGCAAATAAATCTACTGCCTACATAGCTAA
Source organism: Kapaibacterium sp. (SeqCode) (assembly GCA_965140345.1). Taxonomy (GTDB): domain Bacteria; phylum Bacteroidota; class Ignavibacteria; order Kapaibacteriales; family UBA2268; genus JBFHIJ01. The sequence goes on along the minus strand of OZ223199.1, from coordinate 19,412 downwards.
CTTTATGACTGAACTATCACACAGCATAAGGAACTCTTTGACTGGTGCAATTGGTTATATCGAGATGTTGCAGCTTGGAGTTTATGAAGACGAAGAAGAATTTAACTCTTATTTAGATATGGCTCATGAGTCATCTCAAGAGATATTCAATTATATTGCTTCAATTGTAGATGCTGCACTTGAATCTTATAACGGCTTACTTAAAGAGAAACGCATTAACGATCCTGAATTGTCAGATAATTTACCTGAACTATCTGTTATTCCAATTCGTGATTTAATTGATACTCTAAATGAAAAACTGAAATCTAAAAATGAAGTTGCCTCTGAAATAAGATTTGAGAGTGCAAATCCAGATTTAAAAGTAATTTCATACAAAGAAAGTATTGATAAGATATTATATGATCTGGCAAAAGTATTATCATATAATCTTGAGAAGCTTGTATTGAATATTAATGCTGAAGATAATACCGCAGAAGGCGCTATTCTTATTCAAATTATGGATGACGGTAATGACGAATTACCTGATTTGATTGAAGTATTTAGAAATAACAGTTCTAATCTGATTAAAAATATTGCTGCCGATAAAGATGATATTCTTTTGAATTTCTCAAAAATTAAGTTATTGGCAGAGCAGGTAGATTGTCAATTGACTGTTGAGACTTTTGGTAAAGGTGATTCTAATCTGGTTCAGCTTAACATACCGCTCAAAGGTAAAATGTCAGGTAAATAAATATTTTCAGAAGTAGTTATTCAATCCCTTTGTATGCATGTTCTTACAAAGGGATTTTTTTTCTGTAAATTGCGTCGAGTTTTGTATTTTTGAATAAAGACTATTTCGATTGAAATGTTAGAAATCGGTATAGCTTTTGCGTATATTAAGAAAGTAGAAATAATTATACAAATAATGTAGAAAAGCGGTATGAAATCATCAACTTTAACAAAACTCGGAATTAAAAACGCAATTTATTACTCTTATCATGGCGTTAAACCTGAAGAAAAGAAATTAGGCGGAAAGTACCAGGTTGATTTGGATATGTGGTATGATGCTACACAAGCTATTATCAATGATGGCGTTAATCATGCTTTGAATTATGAAGAAGCTATGTTCTGTATCTCTGAAATCATCAGTGGAGAATCTTATAATCTGGTAGAAACCATTGCCAATGAAATATTAAATCTTGTGATGGAAAAATTCCCTCAGTGCCAGAAAGCAACTATCAGATTAAGAAAGTTGTCAGTGCCTATCAGAAGACCTATAGATTATATCGAAGCTGAGCAAACTATGGAAAGAAGTGAAAACTAAAGAAATAGTTCTTTCGCTCGGATGCAATCTGGGTGATAGAATCAATACTTTGAACCTTGCAGTTAGCTGTCTTATTGATAGTGGAATAATAAAGAATTGCAAGGTTTCTTCGTATTATGAAACGGAGCCATTTGGTGTAAAAGATCAGGCATGGTTTATAAATATTGCAGTGATAGGAGAAACTGATAAATCTCCTGAAGAGATGTTGTATTTATGTAAATCCCTGGAATATCTTTTAGGCAGAAAACCAAGATCCAGATGGCATGAAAGAGAAATAGATATCGATCTTATATTATTTAATAACATATCTTTAAGTATAGATAAGCTTACAATTCCTCACAAATTGATGCATAAAAGGAATTTTGTTTTAGCACCTGTTGCTGAAATTGCAGCTAGTTTAGTGCATCCTGTTTTGAATAAGACTATGACAGAACTGTGTAGTATCTGCGAAGATGATTGCGTAATTAGGAAGCTGAAATAAGATGGCAGTACAAATTCCAAATGAAAAAATCGAAGAAATAAACCAGAATTCTGATATAGTAGAAGTGGTTGGTGATTTTTTAGATTTAAAGCGACGTGGTAGAAACTTCATTACTCGCTGTCCTTTTCATGAGGAAAAGACTCCTTCTTTTAATGTTTCACCTGAAAGAAATATATATAAGTGCTTTGGTTGTGGCAAGTCGGGAGATTCAATTTCATTTTTAATGGAATATAACAAGATGAGTTTTGTGGAAGCAGCTCAATATCTTGCCAATAAATTTGGAGTTGATTTACGAATAGAGGAAACTCAGGGAAATAAAGACGAAGTTTCTGAAAATGCAAGAGCATCTGCTTTTAAAGTTATAGAAGCTGCTGCGGAATTATATCATAAATTTCTATTTTCTAAAGACGGTGTAAATACAATTAATTATTTCCAGGGTAGGGGGTTCAAATTAGACACTTTCGAAGAGTTTAATCTTGGACTTGCGCCTGACTCATGGGATGCAACTTCTAAATATCTGCTTAAAAAAGGCTTTTCTGAAGATGCAATGAGAAATGCAGGGCTGATCATTGATAAAGATAAAGGTGGTTATTACGACAGATTTCGTGGTAGAGCTATCTTCCCGATAAGAGATTTTATGGGAAGAGTGATTGGCTTTGGCGCGAGAGACATGAGCGGAACTGATAAAACTGCAAAGTATATAAATTCACCTCAATCTTTGATTTATGATAAAAGCCAGGTGCTTTACGGATTGTTTGAAGCTAAGAATGCTTTGAGGAACAGTCGAGAAGCTATTCTTGTTGAAGGGTATGCTGATGTTATTACTTTGCATCAGGCTGGCTTCAAAAATGCTGTCGCCTCAAGTGGTACGGCATTGACAGAACAGCAAGTGAAATTGCTTTCCAGGTATGTGAAAAAGGTCAGCCTTTTATATGATTCTGACAAAGCCGGACAGAATGCTTCTGAAAAAGCAATTCCACTACTTTTAAAATCCGGAGTTGAAGTAGCCGTAATCCGTCTACCAGAAAAGGAAGATCCTGATAGTTTGATTCGAGACAGCGGAGTAGAAACTTTCAAAATCTATAAGCGAGAAGCTATAGGTTTTATAGATTTTTTGTTTAATAGGTACAAAAGCAGAGGGCTGCTGGAAAGCCCTGCCTCATTGGCTCAAGCACTCCGTGAAGCGATGACTATGATTCGACTTATTCCTGACAGATTGCAGCAGCATTATCACATAAGAAGGTTGGTTTCTTTGTTTAAAATTTCAGAAAATGAATTAGAAATTTTACTGCAGGAAACAAAAGGACAGAACACAGGATTTAGAAAGCAAGTTCCAATTGCAACTGAGAAAGACAACAGTGCCTTAGCAGAAGTAAATCCGGAACTTAAAGAGATGGTGATAGGGGAGTCTGTATATCTTGTACAAAAGGATCTATTGAAAGATATTTATAATGCAGAATTGCTTATATTAAAGTTGTCTCTTACTGAAGCTACATCTATGTCTCTTCTCGAAAAGAAATATAACTTTAGTGAAGAGAGCTTTATAAGTGAGAAAGGCAAAAGACTTTTTTCTATAATTCGTTACTTTAGTGAAGTGTCGTCAAATCCTATTTCTACAATTCTTCAAAGTGACTTTATTGAAAAAGAAGATAAGGATCTTGTCTCTGCTTTATCTATAAAATTTCAAGAAGTTGGCGACTCATGGGATTTGGATGCAGCCGGAGTAAGGTTTAGTCCGGAACGAAATTTTGTAGATGCTATTTATAATTTAGCTTTAAAAAAGATTAGTATTCGCAAAAAAGAGTTGGAATTAAAACTGGCTCAAACTGATGATGCGGAAGAACAAACTAATATATTATCAGAGATGAGAGACTTAAACGGAGCATCTATCGCTATCTTTGATAAAATGAAGGATTAATATGAAAACTGATAATCTAAAAAAGACAGTTCAGAAAATAGTAGATACTCTGTCATCACGTTCAGCAATTGCAGCATTTCTTTTTGCGGTGTCATTGTGGGGGTATACAAGTCTGAATGAAAAGTATACAACAAGGATTAACATACCTCTTGAGGTACAACTTCCAAATGACAGAGCATTGGAAGAAAGTTTGCCTGATGATATTTCTTTAGAAGTTAAAGGTAGTGGTTGGCATCTTTTTAATATATTTTTCTTTAATACTTCTGAAAACTGTTTTATAGATTTATCAAAAAAGAGAATAACTGACAGCATTTATACGATTTCTCGGACAGATATACTAAAAGGAGTAAGGAATCTGATGAATTTAGAGGCAACAGATGTTTTGCCTGAGTACATGCAACTTATTACAGGAAAGATAACAGAAAAAGAAGTACCTGTATATCCTGATTTAGAAGTGATTCCTAGAGATGGTTTTATAACGGCTGAAGCAGTTAAGGTTCAGCCACGTAAAGTTATGATTAGAGGCAATGACAAGATTATAAAAAATGTAAACTCCTGGCAAACAGCAAGGAGGACAATGAAAGATGTTTATACTGATATTAACATCAGAGTTCCTCTAAAAGATACCTTGGGTGGGATTGTAGATCTTATTCCAAATCAAGTCAGGTTAGCAAGCAGGGTGGAGCAATTTGCTGAAGTTACAATCTACGATGTGCCTGTCAGAGTAACCGGAGGTGTACTTTCGAAAGAGCACACTTTGAGTGCAAAGAAAATAGATATAACAGTTAGAGCTGCTGCTTCAATTTTAGACAATTTGACTGCAGATAAATTTACTGTAACGCTTAATTATAGAGATATTCTTACTGATTCGACAGGCATCGTTTTACCAAAGATTGAAAGTAGAGATAAACTGGTTATTTTAAAATCACATCCTGAAGTTATATATCACTATAAAAGATTTAAAGAAAGTCTAATTGCCGGCAGGTGATAGATTATAATATTTGAGCTATTACAATCAATTATCATTACAAAATCAAAAACAGATTATTTAATATAGATTTTACTTAAGGACCCACTTGTTTTTTTATATCTTTTATACAAAAAAAAGCCATGAATAAATTCACGGCTTAGTTGAAAAATTCAAATATTAGTCTATTTTATTTACCTTCTTCTTCAGTATTCTCAGTTCCTTCAGGTGCCGGAGCCGGAATAATTTCTTCATTATTAGCCAAGCCCATAATACCACTGTAGATTAACCATGAACCTTTTTGTTTTTTCAACGTGCGTTGAACTCTAACGTAAACATGTTTATGAATGTTGTTTTTAACTAAATCAACAGGCATACCGTACATAATTGTTGCAATCTGTCCGTTAGGATCCATGTCAATAAAAACATCATGCATTGGACCGTAGTCAATCTTGTCGTATTCTTCCCATTGCTTAGTCATTGCTTCTTGAAATTGAGAATAAGTAGTAATAATTTCAGCAGAATCAGTACCAAAGAATTTCACTTCCTCAGCTAAGGTTTCTCCAACTTTTGAAAAACTCTCTGCTTCTACAGCGTCGTTGTATTTCTGAATTACATTTTTAACAGCCTCTTTCTCTTGTAATATCTGTTGTGGTGATAAAAATTCCTGTTCCGGTTTGCAGGAAGTTAAAAGTATGATTGTAGCTGTTGCGATAGCGATTAGTAAAGATTTCATTGCACTACCCTTGTGATATGTCTGTTTATAAACTTGATTAATATTGTTTCTTAAATAAGTGGACGAACCTATTTCCAAAATAATATAATCGTAATCAAATCCAAGATATTTTTTATTTATTGTATGAAAATTTTAATAATACTTCTGTTTTTGAAATTGGTATACTAATTGTACTAGTAGTATCAGAAACCAAGAATATGCTAAAAATGAACATAAATATTAATATATAATGGGGGAAGTGATATGAATATCTCCGAAATAAGAACTTCAGGTGTTGGTACTTATGAGCCTTATAATCCTGTACAAGTAGATGCAAAAAAAGTAGCAGAACAAAAACAGGTAGACAGTCTTAAAGTAGACAAATCAAATGAAGCATGGCAAAAGAATATTCTGTTAGACGCATTAGACAGCATAGAAAGCTCTATTACTAAAACAGAATCACATCCGCTGGATGCTGCTGCAAATGCTCCAATAGAGTCATTTGACGAAGCACTTATTGAGCTTAATTTTATTAAGACTCCTATGTTTGCTAAATATGCATCTCAAGCTCAGGCTAATATTAATCCTGAGGATGTAGTTGCACTATTTGCCGATGAATCCTTCTAAGTATCTAAATCAATCTTTTCAAGCCTGTTGTTTATATGCTAAGCATTTAAGCAATGGGCTTTTTTTGTGTCTTTGTCGTATTTTTTCTGTATTTTAATAGCTATTGTATTTAAAAAAGACAGATTATCTATTTTCGATTTGGAGATAAAAATGAAGAAATCATTAGCGGCATTGGCTGTGGGTGGGATGCTAATATTAGGCAGTTGCACAAATACAGACAAACCTTTTCACGGAACTGAACATGTTAAGGAGGTTACAACAGTGAAAATTGATGATACTTCCATAAAATTTGCAGTAAATCAATTAGTTGAAAAATATGGCGAAAAGCATATTGCCCGTATTGAAAAGGGGGTTAAGCAAGTAGCAGCGCTTTGGCGTGCAAGTGATGGTACTTCTGCAGAATTCCAAAATTTCTGTATAGATTATTTCCTTGTTGAAGATGCGCAAGTTGAAATGATGTATAAAACCATTTCTACTAATCTGGAAACAATCTACGGATATTTAAATGAGATTCGCTTAGATGTAGCTCGTCCTGTTCAGTTAGAAATTGGAGAGTTTGGCAAGATTGATCTTGCTTTCTCTGCATGGGATCCATACGCTCATATCACTTCTGATTTCTTTGATAACAAAATTGCTTTCCAGGTTTTACTTAATTTCCCTACTTATTCATTAGAAGAAAAAACAGAATTAGGGCCTAATTGGGACAGAAAACAATGGGCTTACGCAAGAGTTGGTGATTTATTTACAGATCGCATTCCTGCGGAACTAAATCAGGGACAAACAACAGCATACTCAAATGCGGATGCGTATATTTCTTCATATAATATAATGATGGGATATTTGAGAAATGATAAGGGCGAACAACTTTTCCCTGAAGATATGGCTCTAATCACTCACTGGAATTTGAGAGATGAAATAAAATCTTTATATGCAGAGAAAGAGGGGCTTGCTAAGCAGCAGATGGTTGCTAAAGTAATGGAAAGAATTGTGACTCAGGAAATTCCGGAAGTAGTAATCAATTCTAAAGATTATACGTGGAATCCTTATACTAATGAAGTAAAACAAGGTGATAAAGTAGTAAATGTAAATGGTGAACCAAATACTCGTTACCAAATTCTTTTAGACAATTTTAAAGCAATTAAAAAAATTGATGAGTATACTCCGGTAAACCCAACTTACATAGAAAGAAGATTTAGTGGTTCTATGGAAATTCCGCAGAAAGATGTAGAAAAACTATTTGTAGATTTTATATCTTCGCCAGTAGTTAAAGATGTGGCTAATATTATCAAGAAACGTCTAGGTAGAAACTTAGAAGCATTTGATATCTGGTATGACGGTTTTAAAACTCGTTCTACTTTGGATTTTGATAAGTTAGATCAGATGACTAAGAAAAAATACCCAAATACTGCAGCTCTTCAAAAAGATCTACCAAATATTCTTAAGAAGTTAGGCTTTAGCTCTCAAAGAGCTCAATATTTATCTAGTAAAATTCATGTGGATGCATCTCGTGGAGCAGGTCATGCTGCAGGAACTGCAATGAAAGGTCAGAAATCAAGATTGCGTACCCGCTTTCAACCTGACGGAATGGATTATAAAGGATATAATATTGCAGTACACGAATTTGGCCACAACGTAGAACAAACGTTTACGACATACAATGTAGATGAATATATGCTAAATGGCGTTCCTAATACAGCTTTTACAGAAGCATTTGCTTTTGTGTTCCAGCACAGAGACTTAGATTTATTAGGAATCAAAAATAACAACCCTGATCAGAAAATGTTGAATACATTAGATCAGTTCTGGTCTGCTTACGAAATTATGGGTGTATCTGTAGTAGATATGCGTGTTTGGAAATGGCTATATGCTAACCCGAATGCAGACGCAGCTCAGCTAAAAGAAGCGGTAATCAGAATAGCGAAAGAAGTATGGAACAGCTATTATGCTCCTGTATTTGGATTCAAAGATAACCCAATATTAGCAGTATACTCTCACATGATAGAAATTCCTTTATATTTATCTGCTTATCCTTTGGGACATTTAATTGAATTCCAGATTGAGCAATATATTGAAGATAAAAATCTTGCAACTGAAATGGAAAGAATGTGCGAGCAGGGAAGAATTATTCCTCAGCTATGGATGAAAGGTGCAGTGGGACGTGAAATATCAATTGAACCAATGATTGAAGCGACTCAAGACGCAGTGGAAAGATGGAATAAAAAATAGATATTGACTTAAATATTTCAATACAAAAGGCGGCTCGAGAGATCGAGTCGCTTTTTTTATATACTAACATATAAATTAGAATAAGAAAAATAAAAATGTAACTAAATTGATTGATTATGTGTTTACAGTGAGTAGATTTAATCAATGTTATAGAAAGTATCCTTTGAGGTTGTTATGTCTAAAGTTTTTCTTGTTGTTTTATTTTGTATCAGTTTCAGTGCTCTTAATGCACAAAAGCTAAAACTAGTTTTTTATAATAGCTTTAATACACATATCTCCAATGTTTCAGTTGCTAAGGACAGCACCCTTTTACTTAATATATACGAGGAACTATCAAATACAGAATTTGTAGGAAAAGTATTTCGATCAACCGATCTAGGTAATAATTGGGATCTTATCTGGAAAAGAGAAAGTACTGAAGAAATGAAACCATATTATACTTATTACTGGAACTATATATCAGGTATTAGTAAGGATACTATAGTAATATTTAATTCCTCTGGATATATTTCCAGAACTTTTGATGGCGGGATAAATTGGGATTCTACAAATGTGATAGATAGCGAAGTTGCGCAAATTTTATGTTTTAAGAAAAAAAGGAATCAGATAGCTTGCGTGTTTGAAAGAAATGATTTACTTATCTACTCCAATAATTATGGAGAAACATGGAAGGCTTACACACTCCCTACATATCAAAAAGATGATTACGACCCTTTGGCTATTTTGCTGGAAGGGGATGATAAACTGACTGTCTCGAATTCTAGTCCAAAAGTGACTGATGATAAAAAACTTGTTTATGAAGTGGTATTGGATCATTTTGATTTAGGGCAGTGGGTAAATCAAGATACGATTTATAACCAAGGTATAACTGATATGTATAAGCTTGAGAATGGCGATATCTTAATGAGTACTTCCCGACATGATAGTACAGCCAAAGGTTTGGGGCAATTGGGATCCTATAAATTATGTGATTCGGTATTTAATTTCAAAGAAAATTGGTTGCCTACCTTTATGCCTAGTTTGGCAGATTGGTATCCTACTATTGCTATGTATGGTGAAAATATACTACTAACTCGTCAAGATACATTATGGGCTACCAGTAGTTTTGGTGCTTATTGGAACAAATATTCAAAAGATAATCAGCAGCCATTTCCAGGAACAAATCTAAAAGGAGTTGACATCCTTGAAAATGGTTTAGGACTTTATATGGATGATAAATCAGTCTACTTATTCAATCCAAACCCTACCTCAGTTAATGACAGCAAAACAGAAGATAATTCGATTTCAATTTATCCAAATCCGAGCTCAGATTTTGTTTCTATAACAAGTGAGGAAGAAGGCTTGGAAGAAATAATATTATTTGATGTGCAGGGCAGAGAAGTTGGACGTTTTGATGTCGGCAGTAAAATCCAAGATGTTTCTTATTTAGAAAGTGGAACTTATTATTTGCGCTTTTCTTTTAAAGACAAGATAAAGATTAGGCAGCTTGTGATAAACTAGTCAAAATAAGACATAAATAGAGATGTGATTCAATATATATAAAAGTGTTCAATATGAAAAAAGACATAAATACTATGAAACTAAATTACTGTAGATGTGTCTATAATAACTATATAGCTAATAATAATAAAGATAATTTGTATTTGAGGTTGTTATGTTTAAAGTTTTTCTTGTTATTTTATGTTTTAGCGGTTTCATTACACTAAGTGCTCAAAATCTTAATTTGATATTTTACGATGGATTCGATTCGAAAATTACTGATGTTGCAATTGCTAGGGATAGCACTCTTGTACTTAGCACATACGAAAAACTATCAGATACAGAGTTTGTAGGAAAAGTATTTAAATCAACTGATTTAGGAAATAATTGGGATTTAATATGGAAAAGAGAAAGCACTGAAGAGATGAAACCTTATTACACTTATTACTGGAACTATCTTTCAGCAGTAAGTAAAGATATTATAGTAATTTTTAATTCCTCAGGATATATTTCGAGAACATTTGACGGGGGATTGAGTTGGGACTCTACAAAAGTGATAGATAGTGAAACTGCTCAAATTTCATGCTTCAAGAAAAAAAAGAACCAAATAGCTTTCGTATTTGAAACAAGTGATCAACTGATTTATTCAAATGATTATGGTACATCATGGAATTATAGCATAGTACCTACAGTCCAAGCTGATCAATTAGATCCTATTGCTATTGCATTGGAAGGGGATAATAGATTTACAGTTGCAAATTCAAATACCTATTTTTCAAAAGATGGTGAACATATCAAACAAGTTGTTTTGGATCATTTCGATTCAGGTGCTTGGGTTAACCAAAAGACTATCTATGATTTGGGAATTGTGGAAATGGATCAGCTTATCAGTGGAAGTATTTTAGCGTTTAGTATTTATCCAGATAGTGTTGTAGCTGCAAATAATTATAAATTAGGTAGTTACAAGCTTTTAGATAAATACTATCAACTGAGGGGAAATTTATTACCAAAAACATTAATGAACTATTCGGATTGGAAACCTACTATTTTTTCATATGATAATAAATTGCTGGTAACTTGTCAAGATACTATATGGTATACTAAGAGTAATGGTGCTTCTTGGCAATACTTCACAAAAGATGATCAACAACCTTTTCCTGGAACTAAATTAGATGGTGGAGATATGCTTGATAACGGTCTTGGATTATACAAAGATAGTAAATCTGTCTACTTATTCAATCCAAACCCTACCTCAGTGAATGACAGTAAAACAGAAGATAATTCGATTTCAATTTATCCAAATCCGAGCTCAGATTTTGTTTCTATAACAAGTGAGGAAGAAGGCTTGGAAGAAATAATATTATTTGATGTGCAGGGCAGAGAAGTTGGGCGTTTTGATGTCGGCAGTAAAATCCAAGATGTTTCTTATTTAGAAAGCGGTACTTATTACTTGCGCTTCTCTTATAAAGACAAGATAAAGATTAGGCAGCTTGTGATAAGTAGGTAAGATAAAATAGACATATTTAAGAGGCGGCTCTAGCAATTGAGTCGCTTTTTTTGTGTTGAGAGAAATGTTTACAATGTGAAGTATTATTCTGCCATATGTATTTAAGTGCTTATTTTTTCAATAGAGAGACTAGACCTTATAGTTATCACAAATACGAAATTAAAAAGTTCTGCGTTTGACTGATTGATTATATGAAATATCACATATCTTGTGTCGTTACCAAAATAGCAATTATATTACAAGATAAAAAGAACTTGTAATATTCTGCCAAAGTTTGAACAAACGACTTCTGAGAGAATCACATGGCAAAAATTGGAGAAAATATTACCATACAACTAATAGAGAGCGCAAATATTAGCTCTGATATGAAAATACTAGATCTGGGTTGTGGTGATGGAGATGTAACAATTTTGTTATCAAAGTATATTGATTCGAATGGTTTGGTTATTGGTATAGATAGAAATGAAAAAGCAATAGAGAGTGCCAAAAATAAAGTAAAATCTTTGGGTATCTCTAATATCGAATTTACTGTTGGAGATATAACAGAAGATATGAAATTAGAGAGAGGAAGCTTTGATGCTGTAATCGTGAGGCGAGTTATGATGTATCAAAGTGATCCAAAAAAAATACTGGATTCAATTTGTGATATTTTGAAGCCCAATGGACTATTCTTAATTCAAGAAAACAATATTGCACATACACCTATCGGTTTAGGATCAATGCCTCTTCATAAAAAAATTATAGGTTTAATCCGGAATACTTTAGAAAAAGAAAATGTAAATTTTAATATAGGGTTTGAACTAAATTCTTTATTAACTGATTCAGGTTTTCAAGTAAAAAAAATATGGTCTGAGGCAATTTTAAGTACTCCAGGTCAGCATACTCCATGGGCATTTTTAGCAAATGTAATGCAGGAAAGAATGTTAGCTTCAAATGTAATAAAAGATGTAAGTGAGTTAGATTTGGAAAACTTAGATCAAAGAATGTATCAAGAAAGGAATGAGAATAAAAGTACATTTATAAGTGATTTGGTGTTCTGCATGATAGCTAAGAAGATCTAGTCTTTTTATCCATTCTATTTGACAAAACTTTATAGAGTAAGATACGATAAAATAAAAAAGAGACATTCAAATAATTCCGAATGTCTCTTTTTTTAGATATTTCTAGTAAATTACTATGCGTTTACGTATGTATTTTCTGTTTCCTATTCTGATTTCACCTATATAATCGCCAGGAGGCATTTTTTTGCCTTGGTCATTTCTGCCGTTCCAGGTATATGTATGATATCCGGGTTTTTTAGAGCCTTTGAAAATTGTGGCAATAACAGAAGCTTGTACTGAATATACAACAATTTCGACTTCTGCATTGTAGTCAAGCTCAAATGACATTTTTGGAGAAACGTCTTGAACTAAACCGAGTAATTTGCCAATAGAAGATAGAGGCACTTTCAGGCCGTATGGACTGTAGGTGTTCATAAAAGGAACACTTAAAGACTGTTTGATGTTATATTCATGATTATAAACATCCACAGGGTCAGGAGTAAAATAGTCAGATGGAATAGATTGTATATTATTGATTGCTAACTGCCATGGCGAACCTTTTTCTATGCTTTTTTGCAATCTCCATGCTGCCTCAGAAAGAGCCAAGTCATATTCCAAGCGAGATCCGGTTGGAATGTGGAGGTTCATTGCAGTATAGAAGGCACTATCCTGATTATCTGTGAAATCACCAGAAGATGAACTAGGAGATGTGACTGCTGCAGAGTCATTTTGAGTATTATTTAGAGAGTCAACAACAGTTTTTTTTAAAGGCCGAAAGTCCTGTTTGTCTTCTTGTGCAGATATCGAATGTGATAACAAAGCGAAAGAAGCTGCCGTAATAATCAGATATGTAAAATATTTTCCCATAAAAGGCTTTGATTACTTATGTAAATAAAACAATAATATACGTATTTTTTGCCTTAAAATAAACCATTATCAAAGAATGTTCGATATTTATAGACTTCTAATGAGATGGAATTTATAAAAGGACTTAGATAAAAAAAAACCGATATAGTATAAGACTATATCGGTTTAATACGAGTAAAATATCTATTAGTTGTTTACTTTTTTCATTAGATCATTTTTAGATGCATCAGAAAGTAAGTCGCCGATAGAGAAAGAGCTACCTGAAGCTTTTGCTTTTGCAGAATCAGGAGTAGCAGGACCTCTTTTAGGAGCTCTTGGTCTTCTTTCTCTGTTTTGAGAATTCATTTCCTGAGCAGCGGCCATTTCTTCTTCAGAAAGTTTAGGCTGAAGGATTAAAGATTCTTCGTCAATAACGAAGTCAGCAACTAAAACTTCAATTTCATCACCAACGTTGTAAGGTAATTGTTTTCCACGAGGAATATGAGTTACTTTGCTACGAGGCATAAAACCATCTATGTCACCTTCTACAGTAACAACAACACCTTGCTGAACAACTTGAGCTACAGTACCTTTAAGTTCTGCACCTACTTCATATTTGTCTTGCATAGCAGGCCAAGGGTTTTCTGAAAGTTGTTTTAAGCTAAGAGACATTGTTTGTTTATCTTCAGAGATGGCAATAACTTTAACTTCAATTTCTTGATTTTTTTCAAGGATAGAAGCAGGTTTTTGGATTCTTTTAGTCCAAGACATTTCGTTATTTCTTAAAAGACCATCAACGCCTTTTTCGATTTCGATATATGCACCAAAATCAGTGAAACGACGCACGATACCTTTTTGAACTGATTCAATAGGGTATTTTTCAGAGATACCATCCCAAGGAGAAGGCTCTAATTCTTTTCTAGAAAGAGCAATACGGCTGTTTTCGCGGTTGATTTCAACAACAACAGCTTCCATTTCGTCGCCTTTTTTAGCTATATCTTTAGGATCATCAATGTGAACCTGAGAAAGTCTGGAGATGTGGATAAGGCCTTCAATACCGCCAAGGTCGATAAAAACACCAAATTTAGCGATAGAAGAAACAATGCCTTTCACTTTGTCACCAACATTAATGTTGTTCCAGAAGTCTTCTTCTAAAATTTTCTTTCTGCTAACAATAACAGTTTTTCTGTTTTCTTCTTCTTGAAGTTCATGAATCATAACAGTAACGTCTTTGCCGATATAAGCAGCAAGTTCGTCTTCAGTTGGATTTTTTTTCAAGCAGAAGTGAGAAGCAGGAAGGAAAAGAGGCATATCTTCAAACATAACGCGAAGACCACCACGAATGCGAGCAGAAACTTTAACATCGAAAGAATTTCCATCAGTGTGACACTGTTTCAACTTTTCGAAGAGCTCTTCGTAATGCTTTTGTTTTGCTTCAGCCGGAGATTCTTCATTTACCTCAGGTGTGGAAGCAGCATTTTCCTGAGCAGCTTCTTGCTTTACTTCTTCAGTTTTAGGTTCAACATTATTACTTTCTTGGTTTTCAACATTTTCTTGTTGCAAATTTTCATTTGTGTTTACAGTACCTTCTACCATAATACGCACCTGAGATAATTGATAATCATAAAGTTACGGGCTCCCGTTTACGTAAGTAAATATAGTAAAACGGGATAAGCTATATTTATAGAAAACAAATATAGTTAAATAATCAAAACCAGTGCGAAAAAAAGTGAGTAAAATCAGAAATTTCATACAAAATAAATTGGCTAATAAGAAAGGAGTGTATAGCTAAGTGTTTTAAATCCAATAAATTGTAAAATCTGAGTAAAAGATACGAATAATATACCTATTATATAGATGATAATACAAAGTATAAAACAGTGAGAGTACTTATGTCTTTTTACTTTTTAGATATTGCACACAATTCATGTAAATTTGTAAACCTTTATGAAAATGTTCCAAACAGTCAATTCTGCTTAAGAATAGAGTAAGTTAAAGCGATTAAAAAGAATTTGAACTTTATAGAATGTTTTGTATATTTGCAATTGCTATCGGTATATATTCCTCCAAATAATCTGCACGTTGTCAAAAAGAGTTGCAAAATTGACAAATATGTAGTATATTTGTCGCTTTGTGTCTGAACCCCCGCGTAAATCAATCTAGCGGGCAAAATCAATAAAATATTTTAGGAGTAAATGATGAGCATACGCCGTGTATATGAGACGACATTTATCATAAATGCTGCTCTCGAAGATGCGGATATCGAAGCAGTCTTAACAAAAGTTAAAGGCTATATCGAAAATCATGGCGGTGAAGTATTGGAGATTAACAAATGGGGTCGCAGACGTTTGGCTTATCCAATAAACAAAAAATACAATGGATTTTATATCTATGTATCTTTTGCAACAATGCCAAGCTCTGTACCGGTATTAGAAAGATTCTTGGATCTTGAAGATACAGTTCTTCGCCACTTGACTCTAGTATTACCTGATAAATTAAAAGAATTCAGAAGAGAAAGAGATCTTGCTGCCGGCCGTGCTGCAGAAGCAGCTGAAGCTGCTGCAAAAGAAGAAGCAGCAGCTAGAAAAGAAGAAAAAAATGAAGAGAAAGATGCGTAAGCATGAGCATCATACGTTCAATTTGATAAAAATTTAACTGAGGGATAGAAATAATGAAAGTCATTTTGCGCCAAGATGTTGATAAACTCGGTACTATGGGTGACATCGCTAACGTGAAAGACGGCTATGCAAGAAACTACCTTATCCCAAGAGGTTTTGCTTATCTCGCTACAGATGGTGCTATGAAACGCCTTGAAGTTGAGAAAAGACAATACCTTAAGAGAATGGAAGAAGAAAAAGGTAAGGCTGAAGCATTGGCTGAAAAAATCGTTGATGTACAAATCAGTATCGCAATGAAAGTCGGCGAAGAAGGTCGTCTCTATGGTTCTGTTACTCCGCAAATGATTGGTCAAGAGCTTGCTCTTAAAGGCTATGATATCGATAGAAGAAATATCGTTATCGAAGATGCTATCAAATCATTGGGTGTTTTTGATGTTAAAGTTAAACTTCACCCTGAAGTTGTTGCTACTCTTAAAGTTTGGGTAATCAACGAAGACGAATAAGCAACACGGAACAGAAAAAAATTATTTTAAAAGCGTAGTTTAACCAGCTACGCTTTTTTTTTGTCTAATTTTCTCTTAGCCTTTGCGTCGAGTAACTTAAATATCTATTCTTAAGATAAAAATGATGGTGGATTGATGTCTAAATATCTTGTGATTACCGGCGGTACAGGACTTATCGGAAGAGCCTTAGTAAAAGTTCTTGCACAAAAGGATTATAATTTGATTTTACTTTCCAGAAAAAAAGTTGATAGAATAGATAATGTAGAAGTCAAATCTATTATTTGGGACTCTGAAAAACCCTCGGATATAAAGCATGAGATAGATGCTATGACTAATGGGGAGCCTTTTGCACTGATTAATCTAGCAGGATATCCGATTGCACAATCCAGATGGAGTAATGATATAAAGAAAAAAATATTGAATTCAAGAGTAAAAGGTACGGAGTATTTAGCAAATGAAATCTGTGGGAACGATTCTATTGTTACTCTTTTTGTTTCAGCGTCTGCTGTTGGGTATTATGGTGATACCAATGAAGAAGTTGATGAAAACTCACCGAAAGGAGAAGGCTTTTTAAGTGAAGTATGCTCTAAATGGGAGTCAGCTGCGTTAGAGTCGAAAGTAGATACGAAAATCATCAGAATTGGAGTAGTTCTGAGCAAAGATGGCGGTGCACTTGAAAAAATGATGCTACCTTATAAGTTTTTCGTTGGAGGCCCAATTGGCACAGGCAAGCAGTATATTCCTTGGATACATATTGAAGATTTAGTAAATGCTATTATATATATTTTAGAAAACAGACCTAAAGAAGATGTATTTAATTTGGTAACTCCTGATGCAGTAGATATGGCAAAGTTTTCTAAAACTTTAGCTAAAATATTGAGAAGACCTAATTTATTTCCTGTTCCATCATTTATATTAAAGATTACAATGGGTGAGATGGCATCTATGATTCTAAAGGGTCAGAAAGTTAAACCCGGGAGTCTACTAAATAGTGGATATAAATTTAAGTATACTGAGCTAGATAGAGCTTTTTCTGATATTATCGAATAAACAGCAGGTCATTATGACATCAATATCTAAATAGTTTAGATATTTTTAAGTCAAAATATTACTTTAGTATTTAGCTAAATATAATGGTATAATATAGTGAAAACTATTCAAATATATTTTCTATTGATAGTGACTTCTTTTCTATTTTCCTGTTCTCATTACAAGATAAAATCTGAAGGTGATGTAGATAAAGTAAAGGATTTTGGAAAAATTGCTTTGCTGAATGTTTATATCGACCCTCCTGCAGCACCGTTCTTAGCAATACTTACTAGCTCTGCTTATTTAGAACGTTTCAACAAAATTAAAAGGCGCGTAGCTGAGTATAATTATGAAAAAATTGATACACTTAGAGATTATATGGCTCAGAAGTTGAAAGAGTATAGTGGAAAAGAAGTTATTTACGGAAAGGAACTTGAAAACAAGGTTCTAAATGCGGATTTAAAGGTGGAAGGTGTAAATCTTCAGAATTGTACTTTGGATGATGTTGATTTTAAAAGGGCAGTAATGTGCGATGGAGCTGTTAATGTATTTGATTTTTCAAAGTTTCCAAGAGCTGTAGATTACTTTGAGTCTGATTCCGTGTGGAATCAAGCCTCAGATCTTCTAAATCTTTGTCGAATATTAGAAGTAGATGGTATTGTAGTTGTAACAATATCAGTTCCGGTTACAAAATCTAAAGTGTGGTTTAGTGGAGTGAAAGCTTATAGAATCTTAAAAGAAGATTTCTTTTTCTTTGATTCAAACGGAACGAAAATTTGTACAGGAAATATTAGTACTCCTGCTGAAGAGGGAGGAGCAGATGATATAGAGCATTATGGTATGACTTTAGAAAAATATTACATTTGGACTGATTTATATTTAGGACATCTATACAAGAATCAAAATCCTCATCGATATGTAGAACAAAAAGAATGGGAAGAATATCAGAAACGACTTGAATAAAAAAAGGGGCTTAAAGCCCCTTTCAATTTACTGACCTAAAAATATAGGTGCATTAGTATTATTTATAAGATATTTGGTGTAAGATCCGGTGAGGAATTCTGTTAATCCTTTTTGTGAATGTACACCTAATACATACATATCTGCCCAATCAAGATAATTGTTACCGATATACTTCTTAATGTTTTCAGGAGTATATACTGTATGGACATTATCAAAATTGTGCGCTTTAAGATACTTTTTGATGTCCATAAGGTAGTGTCCTGCAAGCTTTTCATAGTCGTGAGACATAACAACGTGTATTTCTATGTTTTTACCAACTAAACCAGCTAGCTGAGCGAAACGTTGAACACTTCGACTACAAGGAAGACTACCATCGTAAGAAATTAGCACTTTAACGTTAGCTTTTTCTAAATTAGGAGCCTGAAAGTTGGCAGGAACAGTTAAAATAGGGGTGATACTATAATCTAATATATCCTCAAAAGAAGCTCCACCTTTTTCTTTATCGGAATCAAATTCATAGTAAGTCTTTTTACCAATAACTAATAAATCGTAGAACATTGATTCTTCTAAGATCTTTTTACTAGGCAGACCTTGTCTTTCATGTATATTATATCTAATGCCTGCTTCTTTACACTTAGTTTCAAACTTATTGAGTAGATTTTTAATTAAATTATCTGCAACCTTAATCTTGTTTTTTTCTAGTTTTTTTGCATAATAAGCGGCTCCGGCAGGGATAGGACCAACAGATCTGCTGATGCCGGAAATATCCAGTATAACTAAACCTGTGAGTTCAGCGTCATGAATCTTGGCTACTGTAATAGCTTGTTCAATAGACTTTTCGCAATATAGGGAAGTGTCTAATGGTACTAAAATCCTTTTGATCATCATAACCTCTAGAATGAGTAGTCAAATTTATCATTAGGGTAACTTAGTTTGCCGAAACAAATACTATAATTGCACCTAACTATATATATAATATACGCAAAAGTTCTGGGTTAGAGATAAAATTTCTGAAAGAGTAAAATACTATTTGCAGGAATGTGGAAAAATATCTATCTTTGTATCCCTTCTGATGTGAAGGAAAAGCTAACGTTCTTTAAAGATAAATGTCTAAAATACTTTAAAAAAACATTTGGTATTTATCAGTAAAAAGCGTAATTTTGTGTCCCCTTCAGCGAGGGATGAGCATT
>OZ223198.1:1122500-1352570 GCA_965140345.1 Kapaibacterium sp. (SeqCode) | reverse complement strand
GGGATGGAGCATTATGTAAATAATTTAGGCGAAATATTGGATGATAGGGAAGTAAATGATGCTGATGATCCATCTGTATTTATGGTTGAAGGGGTTGGTGATAAAGAGACTGTGACTAAGTTAGGTGAAGTCGGTGCTACTATAGAAGTATCAAAAATATTGACTAATCTTATGACCTTAAATGCTGAAACTGCAAGAGAAAAAGTAGATGGAAATTACTGGACATTTTTCAATCTTGTAAGAACAGGTGCTCCATGGGATTATAAAAATAGAGATGATACGGTATTTGGATTTGGATTTGATTCAGATGCAGAAAAGCTAACGGATACACGTTTTAGTTTTAGTCTTATTTTTAATGGACAAGATTTCAGTAAAAATGACTTAACTGCAGCAGATATAGGGAATTTTCATGCAGGATATGTTGGTAATCAAGCAGGATTCAGTGGTATCGATTTATTTATTGGGGCTGGGCTGGCAGAGAGCTATAAAGATGCAAAAAAATTCGAAATTAAGTTTGCACAAGTTTACCAACTATTAGTAGATGAAGCTCCTTATGGAGACGAGCAAAGGGATTATGAATTCAATGTTCTGGGTATAGCTGCAAGTAGACAATGGTGTCTGCAAAACGGAATCAATATCAGAGAACAAACTTCTTGGGTTAAGATTATATGGGATGCTGGAAAGATAAAAGCAACTTCATTAGGTATTTTGCCTTCGAGACTTGCATTTAGCATGTCATATTTGTATAATTCAATTTTTGGTGATTAATAATTTATTATATTGGCTGTTAATTATGAATAAGAGAATAATAGTGCTTTCTTTAATAATGTTACTTATGATTTGTATTGCATGTGAGGAAAGTCCGGGAGAGAAAGATATACTAATCAAAAAGATCAATCTTGAAGATAAAGATTTCAATATAGAATTATATTTAGACAGATCCGGCGGGGTATACGCAAGCGAATATTATCAAATCTTCAAAGCTTACAAAGATGGTACATATGATTTAATTTATAGTAAAAAATATAGGGATAGAGAAGTTCAAGTTGAAATATATAATAATAATGAGATCGTGGTTTATGAGAAGTTTGAAAATATAGAATCTCGTTATGTTATAGATACATTAGCAAATGGTTTAATAAGTCATACAGTTAAAACTACACTGCTTAGTACGGAATATGACACTACATATATTGACTTGGATAGCTTTTGGGATTGGTAGGGTATTTCAGTTAACCTTTAATTATTTAAGCACAAAATAGGTGCCTGGATCAAGCCTCATTTAAAAGTTCTTTCAAAAAACGACTATTATCCATTTGGTATGATGATGCCTGACAAGATATACCAGGATAGCACCACCACAACCCGCTTCGGTTTTAACGGCATGGAACGTGATGATGAAATAGCGATTTTGGGGAAAATTTTAAATTTCGGTGCAAGACAATATGATAGTAGGATAGCGAGGTGGGATTAGAAGATTATGCGCTTAGCAAATAAATACATTTCAAAAGAAAACTAAATCTGAATAGGTAGATTTATGTCTAAATTACTTCTATATTTCCTGATCTTTTTATATCTGTCTAACATAAATATGTTTGCTCAGATATCCCAAAATAACAAGGCATTTTCAGCCAACGTTGAAAAAAACTTTCTTGATAGACTTGATAGTGCATATAACACATATAAATCATTGCAAGATACGAATCTTGTTAAGTCCTTTGTTGGTAGAGAAGTATATTATGCTGTACAAGATAAAGGATTTAGGTTTTTATCTAATCATCTTATTGTGAATAATGAGGATATAGATACTACAAAGTGGCATCCATTTTACATTTCTGATTTTATTAATCAGGGACACTTTACTTTAAATCATCCATTTAATGTATATGTCAATGCAAATATAGCACAGTATTTCAATATTATTTTGTTTCCTATGGTATATTTCAATGGTTTAAGGTTTAGTGGAGCTAATCAAGAATTTTGCAATTCTAACGTATCAAGTGATATAGATACTTCACATAATAAGCATTTAAAGTTTGCCCAAGAAAATGTGCTGACGGTAAATGGCAGGAAACTAATACCTGCAGAAATTAAAGTCACAAAGATTCCATGTAGTGATGCTTTTGCTTACTATATAATTGATTCTGTTAGAATTCCAAGTTATCCTATTTATGATACAATATATAGCTGGATAGAAGATTACCGTGATTTGAATATAAGAAATAAAGTTTTACCCTATATCAATCAGCGAATTCACGACAATTCGAATCTCCATTTTGAGCTGACACAATATAGTTTTGCGCCTGAAAAAGTAAAAAATAAAATTGGATATTGGCTACAAGGAGATGGTATATTCCTGAATCTTTCTGCAAGCAGTAAAATAGAAACTTCAACAATAAGTGAAGAAGAAATTGGAAAGTATCTTTATGCAGGCTTAGTCGCTTGGGAGAAGATAATTTCTGAAAAGTCAGAAAATGAGCTAAACAAGTCTTTGCTAATCGCAAATCCAAGATTTCATTATAATGATGTTGATAATGAAGTACAATATTGTGGAACAAGTGTATTAGAAGTCTTAACTCTCACCCTGCTTTTACAAAAAGGTGAAACATACAAGTACTTCGAGAAATTGGAAAGAAGTGCAAAATATATAACTTCTAAGCCTATGGAATTTTCTTTAGACGTATATACTCCGATACTGCATTTTGACTCAGAAATATTATATGATATAAAAGCTAAGCGATCAGAAGTAGATGCTAAAAATGATATCATATTTATCAATAAAGATAAAATGAAACTACTGATAGATGAAGCAAAAAGATGGCTGAAATCTTTCAATAAAACCGGAAGAAAAGACTCATTGATATTATATCCTTATTTAAACCGTTGTAATACAATTGAGTTACGATTGAGTTTTGGTATGACAATTACAAAATAGAATAGACACTTGTCTAATTATCTCACTAAATCACGTATGCAAGTTCAATTGAATAACTAAATATTTTAAAGTTTGACATAGACAGTGTAGATCAAGATGATAAATAAAGTAATTAATATAAGTCTGCTTGCAATTTTCTTTGTGTTAGCCACAAATGAAATCCATTGTGAGAATACTCAGAACCAAGATTTGAAAGCATATTCCAATGAGCTTTTAAACAGAGAATAGTTAACTAACCTACCAACTTTCTCACTTGAGGTCATGAGTCAGTAAATATCTATATATTTCTATAATATACCCGCCTGGCAAATACTATCCTTGAATAAGAGAAAATTGAATTGTATATTACAAATCTGATTCAGACAATAAGAGTTTAAATTATATTATCATTTGCCTAAAGGGAACTACAATAATACTTTTACGTATAACTCTTATGAAAACAGATACTTAACAAATAAAATAAATCGAAGAGAGAATTCATGGCAGAGAGAAATGACACGCAGCTTGTTGCGGAGCTTGCAGCCGCCATCAAGCAGGTAAAATCTGAAATTGGAAAAGTTATTATAGGTCAGCATGACGTTATAGATCAATTACTTATTTCGCTTTTTGCAAAAGGCCACTGTCTACTAATTGGTGTTCCGGGGCTTGCAAAAACGCTTCTTATCCGAACCTTAGCTCGTACACTTGATTTAGATTTCAGTAGAATCCAGTTTACACCCGACTTAATGCCGGGCGATATCTCCGGTAATGAAGTTATCGAAGATAACCTTGCAACAGGAGCTAAGAATTTTAAATTTGTTAAAGGCCCTATTTTTGCAAATATAGTTCTTGCAGATGAGATTAACCGTACACCTCCAAAAACTCAATCTGCTCTATTAGAAGCAATGGAGGAACATGCGGTAACTGCAGCCGGAACAACATACACTTTGGAAGAACCATTCTTCGTTCTTTCCACTCAAAACCCGATTGAACAGGAAGGAACTTATCCTCTTCCTGAAGCACAGCTGGATAGATTCATGTTTAATCTATGGCTGGATTATCCTACTTTGGAAGAAGAGATTGATATCGTTCGCTCAACAACTGCTGAATACAAACCAAAAATTGAAAAAGTGCTGGACGGCAAAAAAATCATAGAATATCAGGAACTAATAAGAAGAGTGCCGGTAGCTGATAATGTTATCAAATACGCAGTGAAACTGGTGAGAGCTACAAGACCGGTAGAAAGTGAAGTTGAATATGTACGCGATTATCTAAGCTATGGTGCCGGCCCGCGTGCGTCGCAATATTTAATATTAGGCGCAAAATCAAGAGCTGCGCTCCAAGGAAGATTTTCACCTGAAATAGATGATATCAAAGCTGTTGCTTTATCAGTTCTACGCCACAGAATCGTAACTAATTTCAGCGCAGAAGCAGAAAACATCAGCACAAATGACATCATCCAGAAGTTGATTGATAGCGTAAAATAAAGATTCTTTATAGATAATATAAAGACATAATATTATGCTAGAACAAGGGAGCATGCTCCCTTGTTCTTTTTTATATCTATAAATCAAGTTCGTTGAGCAAGCGAAGCGCGTCGAAACATGCCAAACTAGTCGCTGATCTTAATATAAACACAAGTCCTATAATTTGATCAGAGACATTAGTTAACTTGTTTTCCACCCCGGCACTACGTGGAAACCCTCAAGAGGGGAAATGGGATAATTATATTGGAGCTATAATCTTCGTGTCTTTAGGACTCAGGTATAAAATATGTTTAAGCTCGGTATTAGTAGAGCAAATTCATGAATTTGCATAATCATATAAAATTCTATTCTTTTTGAACTTCATTTGAAATCCAATAATATTTCTGTATATTCGGTTATTATATGACATAAGTTATTGCAACTAAATATTTTAGCTATGATATCAAACGTTTCACTAAAAGAAAGCAATTACAGTTCGCTGGCAAAAGCAGCGGCTGTAAGCGAAGCATCTGAACCTTCTGAAAAGAAGGAAAGCAAAGCTGTGCCTTCATTTGAAACATCAAATTCGCCTAAAGATAGAAATGATATTAGCAAAGAATCTAAAATAAAAGCTGAAAACGAAACTGCCACTGAAGATAAATCTGATACTCAAGAACTTAGCAGTGAAGAAAAACAGGAAGTTAAAGAACTGGAAAAAATCGATGCTGAAGTGCGCAGACATGAGCAGGCTCATTTAGCTGCAGGAGGTTCTTTAGTACGTGGAGGTGCTTCATTCAGCTTTCAGCGAGGACCTGATGGACAGCAATATGCTGTTGGTGGTGAAGTAAATATTGAGATGGCTGCAGAAGACGACCCTCAAGCAACAGTTCAAAAAATGCAGCAGGTTAAAAGAGCAGCTCTTGCACCTGCAGAACCTTCTGCTCAAGACAGGTCAGTTGCCTCAAGAGCTTCAGCTTTAGAAGCTCAGGCAAGATCTGAAATGCTTAGCGAAAAGAATGATAATGAGGGTGATTCGGATGACTCTTCAGTAAAAATCAGCGGTGGAAAAGCAGATTCCTCTCAATCTCCTGACCGCGATAACAACTCTGGTAAAACTGACACAGATCAGGATGATTCAGGCAGTAAAAATACACAAGCTTCTGCTTTCGGAAGTTTGCAGCAAAAGTATTTAAATTATAATTCTTACTCCAGTGCTTTCAACGCCTACGCTTAACCCTCTTAAAACCAATCGATTAAACATTTATACTGTTTTTTTCAGCATTCTTTTGTTTATTTTTGCGTATCTTTAAATAGAAATACGTTCGAAACAAACTCAAACAAGTGATAATAATTCTTTAGCGAAGGTTATTAAAATAATATGTTTTTGAAGCGCATCATAATATTTATGCTAATATTCAGCTATTCGATTGTAATAGCTCATGATATTATTCCGCATCACTGCCATCCGGATCAGAGCAGCGGTATAATTACGCATAGTTTATGTTTGCAGGATAATACGCATCATTTTTGAAGGCACTCAATGCGAAAATCCTCTTTGCGAAGTCTTGCCGAAGCATGAGTTTTCAGAATATTACCATAAAGCAAGCGGTAAAGTAAAACCTACAACTGAAATTGTAGCTCTAATAAGTAAAGCATTGCAGTTAGAGCCGATTTATATTATTCCTATAGAAGAGTTTGATTTATCCAAACTCGCATTCCAACTGCCTGAACGGCAATTCTACTCTCAACATCACAGAAGAGGACCACCCTCTTTTATCTCTTAATTTGTATCTAAAATAGATAGTATAGAGATATAATCTTATTAATAGTTTAACATCAGAATTGACTATAATTAGCTGTTTGTAGCGGCTTGTGGTATAGGTTTATTGTCTATTCCACCCCGTCACTTTGTGACACCCCTCAAGAGGGGAACTTGACTTAATAGATAGTAAATAAGACTCCCATTGATAACTAGGCTATTTACTTAAGCTAACTCTATATGAAGTTGATACTTAGTAAAATACAGTTTTAGTAATTCCCCTCTTTTCAAAGAGGGGGCGCACATCGAAGATGTGACGGGGTGTTCGTTACCACAAGCTTTGATATTTTATTCTGATGTTTATGTTCAGCATAATTTAAATATTAGGAATATCTATTAAAGCCTATTTATAAAATAAATAGACCAAACTACCCCGCCCTTCGGACAGCCCTTTACTTCGGCTATGCTCAGCACATCGCTTGAGAAGAAGGGGAATGTTAAGGGATGTAAGATGGTACTTAGTGCCGGGGGCTTACCCAATATAAATTTGAATAATATTTTAAATCAAATAGAAAAATAAAGGATTCAAACATGTTTAAGAAAATTTTATTAGTAATAATTGCAGTTTCTTATATCTCATTCCTAACTGCATGCAGCAATGAAAATGCTCAAAAAGATTCACAAAAAACTGAAGAAGTGAAAACTCATGAACATGAACACAATCATGAGGGACATGATCATCAAGGACATAACCATAGTGAAGAAGAACACAATCATGACCACGAAGGTCACGACCACAACCATGATCATGAGACAGAGAATAATAAATAGATATAAAATACAGAGGTAAAAACAATGCTAAACAAAATAATCTTAGTTCTTGTTGCAGTGTCGTATATATCTTTTATGACTTCTTGCAATGAAGCTCAGTCTCAGGAAGAGCACAGTCATTCCACAACTACTGAATCACATAATAGTGGCCATCAAGGACATAACCATGGTGAAGAGGAACATGATCACGACCATGAAGGACATGAACATGGAGAAGAAGAGCATGATCACGATCATGAAGGACACAACAATGGTGAAGAAGAGCATGATCACAACCATGAGGGGCACGATCATGGAGAAGAGGAACATAATCATGAAGCAGAAAATCCTAATGAAATAGAATTTTCTTTCGAAATGGCTACTAAGGTTGGACTTGAAACTACTAAAGTTGAACATTCCCAATTTTATGAAGTAATAAAAACTTCTGGTGAAATACTTCCTGCTCGCGGAGATGAATCAATCGTTGTTGCATCTCACAGCGGAAAAGTATTTTTTAGCGGAGATTTGCTTTTTGAAGGAACAGACATCCACAAAAACCAGCAACTTTTTGTTATTTCCAGTGAATCTTTGGTAGATGATAACTATAAGAAAGAATTTTTAGAGGCAAAAGCTGCATTTCACAAACAAAAAAGTGATTTTGACAGAGCAAAAAAGCTTTACGAAGACAGAATAATTCCTGAAAAAGAATATCTGACCATAAAGCTGGATTATGAAAATGCAGAACTTACATTTAATCATATTTCTTCAAACTATGCTTCAGACGGGCTGAAAATAAAATCTCCTATTTCAGGATATGTCAGCAAAGTGTTTGTTGATGCCGGTCAATATGTAGAAATCGGGCAGCCTCTGATGAAGGTTTCTAAAAATAAGAAGCTGGTAATGAGAGCTGATTTGCCGCAGAGATATTATGC
Source organism: Kapaibacterium sp. (SeqCode) (assembly GCA_965140345.1). GTDB lineage: Bacteria > Bacteroidota > Ignavibacteria > Kapaibacteriales > UBA2268 > JBFHIJ01. The sequence goes on along the minus strand of OZ223198.1, from coordinate 1,344,689 downwards.
TCAAATTCCAAGCATAACATCTGCGACATTTATGACTACATATTGTGAAGATCCACATGATCTGAAAGATCTCAATGGCAGATTGATATCTTATGGCAAATACACAGACGGAAGCTCTTACTATACTCCGATATTTTTCGAATTAGACAGTAGAAGCCACATAATTCCCGGCGCTTATGTAGAGATATATCTACATTCAACTCCTATAGAAAATGCTCTGGTTGTACCTAAAGAATCTATTATGGAAGAGCAGGGATTGTACTATGTGTATGTTAAACTCTCTGATACACATTACGAAAGACGCTTCGTTGAGCTTGCGGGTAGTGACGGGCTTAGAGTGCGCATTGCCTCCGGAATTAATGAAGGCGATGTTGTTGTCGGCAAAGGTGCAAACAATATCAAACTTGCCTCCAAGACAAGCGGTGTAGTACCTCATGCTCATGCACACTAATTTGTTGAAAATAATCGGATATAGAAATGTTAAATGAAATAATTGATTATTCGCTCAAAAACAGGTTGCCTGTTTTTATAGCAGCGATTTTGATTGTAATAGCAGGTGCTTATGTTGCCTCTGATATGGAAGTTGACGTTTTTCCTGACTTAAACGCACCAACAGTTGTAGTCATGACTGAAGCACACGGTATGGCACCCGAAGAAGTTGAAAAACTTGTTACTTTTCCTATAGAGACAGCTGTTAATGGCGCAACCGGAATTCGTCGTGTTCGATCTTCCTCTGCAATGGGTTTTTCTATTGTGTGGGTAGAATTTGAATGGGATATTGATGTATACAATGCCAGACAAACCGTCAGCGAAAAACTGATGCAGGTAAGTGAAGATCTACCTAACGGAGTTGGCAAACCGACTATCGCTCCACAATCTTCTCTGCTTGGTGAAGTAATGATATTTGCCATGACTGCAGATGAAACTTCACCAATGGATCTAAGGACTATGGCTGAATGGAATGTCAGACCGCGTTTGCTATCTGTTGGTGGTGTTGCTCAGGTAACATCTATTGGCGGCGAAGTGATGGAATATCAAATTCTGGCTGATCCGCATAAAATGAAATACTATAATGTAAGCTTTTCTGAACTGATAGAAGCTACTGAAAGCTTAAATGAAAACTCTCCCGGAGGATTTCTAAATCAGCACGGAAACGAATATATAATCAGAGGAATTGCCCGTACAACTGATATTAATGTTATGGGTAATAACGTGATCAAAACTGTGAACGGATATCCTGTTAAAATACGCGATGTTGCTAAAGTACAAAAAGGACCTGCTCCAAAGATTGGGGATGGTTCGTACGAAAGCAAAAAAGCTATTGTAATGACAGTAACAAAGCAGCCCGGAATAAATACTCTTAAGCTGCATTCAAAATTGATAGAATCTTTGGAAGATATCAAAAAGACTTTGCCGGCAGATGTAGAATTCCACACAGATATATTCACTCAGGCACACTTTATAGAAACAGCTGTAAATAATGTTAAAGACGCTTTGATAGAAGGTTCTGTCCTTGTTGTAGTAATATTATTCTTATTCTTGATGAATTATAGAACTACGCTAATATCGCTACTGGCAATTCCGCTTTCTTTGTTAGTCTCCATATTAACATTAAAGTGGCTTGGTATTACTATAAACACTATGACTCTTGGAGGTATGGCAATTGCCATTGGCTCGCTTGTGGATGATGCAATCATTGACGTAGAAAATGTGTTTAAACGACTCAAAGAAAACCACAGACTTCCGCAGGATCAAAGAGAAAACAACTTAGTTGTGATATTCAATGCTTCCAAAGAAATTAGAGCTTCTATTTTGAATGCAACTCTAATTATTATTGTTGCATTTATCCCTCTCTTCTTCCTTACAGGCATGGAAGGCAAGATGTTAAAACCTTTAGGTATTGCCTATATTATATCTTTATTTGCTTCATTACTGGTAGCAATAACTATAACTCCTGTACTCTGCAGCTTATTGCTTACAGGAAAAAATCTTGAGACAAGCGAGAAAAAAAGTAAAGGTTTAGCAGGATTTCTGGCTGATAAGTATGAGAAATCACTTACTGTTGTTATGAATAATAAAAAAACCGTGATGGGAATAACAACTGTATTTTCTTTAGCGGCACTAGCTTTGATATTTACATTTGGAAGATCATTCTTGCCGCCTTTCAATGAAGGTTCATTGACAATCAATGTGTCAACCGTTCCCGGTGTTTCATTGGAAGAATCAGATAAATTAGGTAAAATGGCAGAAGATGCGCTACTTTCAATTCCGGAAATTCAAACTGTTTCCAGAAAAACAGGCCGCGCCGAGCTTGCAGAGCACTCATTCGGAGGCAACGTATCAGAATTGGATGCGCCATATACTTTAGATGGAAGAAGTAGATCTGATTTTCTTAAAGAAGTACGTGAAAAGCTTCATGCTGTTCCGGGAACTGTTGTGGAAGTTGGTCAGCCTATCACACACAGAATGGATCACATGCTTTCAGGTTCGAAAGCAAATATTGCATTGAAGCTGTTTGGCGAAGACTTAAGCACTATGTACACGCTTGCAACTGATATTAAAAATAAAATAGCAGGTGTGGAAGGTATCGGTGATCTTAGTGTCGAGCAGCAAGTGGATATTCCTCAGATATTTATTAAGCCAAGACGGGAACTACTTGCTAAGTACGGTATTACCATAAAAAACTTTAACGATTTTGTTGATTATGCTTTTGCCGGTGAAAAAGTATCTGATGTATTTCAGGGAGAAAAACGCTTCGACTTGGTTCTTAGATATGATGACGAACATAGAGAAGATCTGGAAGCACTTAAAAATGCTATGATAGACAGTGAATCAGGTAAAAAAATTCCTCTTTTCTATGTCGCAGATATTTCAATTGCTTCCGGACCAAATACGATAAGCAGAGAGAATGTTAAACGTAAGATTGTTGTGTCAGTCAATGTTGCAGATAGAGATGTCGGCAGCGTTGTAGCTGATATAAAAGACATTGTAAATGAAGAAGTTGAATTCCCTGAGAACTACTATCTGGAATATTCCGGTCAGTTTGAAAGCGAGCAGAGAGCTTCTAAAGTATTGTTATTTGCTTCGATGGGCGCAATTTTAATCATATTTATGTTGCTTTACCAAGAGTTTAAGAGCGGCAAAACAGCCGGCATAATTCTCTTGAATCTTCCGTTAGCTCTAATTGGCGGTGTAGCTGCAATATTCTTCACAAATGGTGTAATTTCAATACCCGCGATAATCGGATTTATTACGCTTTTTGGTATTGCCACAAGGAATGGTATATTGTTGGTTTCAAGATATAATCACCTTCTGGAAGAAGGTAAATCTTTATATGATAGTATTATCTATGGCTCTACCGATAGATTAAATCCAATTTTGATGACAGCTCTAACTGCTGCGCTTGCACTAATTCCTTTGGCTTTGGCAGGTGATAAGCCTGGTAATGAGATTCAAAGCCCAATGGCTGTTGTTATTCTTGGTGGTTTGTTGACATCTACTATTTTGAATATTTATATTATTCCAATAGTTTATCATATAATGAATAAAAAGGAGCTTGGTAATGTATAAAATATGGATAGTAATCTTTGTAATAATCAGCTCCGGATCTCTTTATGCAGTTGATATAGATTCATTTCTTCAAGAAATAGAATCTAATAATAAAGAGCTGAAATCAGCTCAAAAAATGGCTGAAGCTCAAAAAGCATCATTTGGTCAGGATTTATTATTACCGGATCCAACGGTAGAAGCCGGATTTATGAATGGATCCGGTCTTGATGCAGTTAAGAAAAAGGAATATGGAGTTTCTCAGTCTTTCGAATTCCCTGCAGTATATTTTAAGAAGTCTGCTCTTGCTGATATGAAGCGCAAATTAGCAGAAGCAGAGTATAAGGTAACTCGTAATAACATACTTCTTGAAGCAAAAATGATCCTTATGGAATATGTTGTAAATCTCAAAAAATCAGAAATACTGAATATCAGATACAAAAACTCCAGACAAATCTATGAATCTTTCAAAAAGCGTCTGGAAAGCGGTGATATAGGGATTATAGATTATAATAAATCAAAAATGGAATTGCTGACTGCAAAAACTCTCTTGCAGACAACTGACATTGAATTAGACAATGCAAGAGAATCTCTTAAACAGCTAAACGGCGGGAAAGCGCTTCCTCCATTGGAAACGGATACTTACAAAGCACCTATGCTACCTGTTCGCGAAACCCTAAAAGAAGAGTTCCTCAAATATGATCCGGATTTGAAGCTTTCTTTGTTGGATATCGAAACAGAAGAAAGAAACCTGAGTTTGAAAAAATGGTCTGCACTTCCAAAATTTGACATAGGATATAATTATTCAGACGAAGGCACCGAAACATTTTCAGGTCTTTCTTTCGGGATCAGTATTCCAATATTTGAAAGCAATAATACTATAAAAACAGCCGAAGCGGAGCTTGAGTTCAAACAGGAGCTAAGACAAAGCATTGTAAACAAAAAACTGCACGAACTAAAAGCCAAAACAGATAAGCTCAGGACAATAGAGCAAAATCTGGTGGAATACGATGAGCTTTTTGACAACGTAGAAACCATACAATTGCTGGAAAAGGCATTCAATCTGGGCGAACTCTCAGCAGTGGAATATTTCTACGAAATCAACTACTATTACGAAATTTATGACACTTATCTGGAGCTGGAACTAAGCAAATTGAAGCTCAATGCTGAAATTTTAAGTTATCAGCTGTAAGAAATTAGATATATACAGAACAAGGGAGCATCCTCCCTTGTTCTTTGTATATAGATCAAAGAATAGATATACATCAGTTTCTAAAAATCATCCCAACCTACAACAATATCGTTTTCGAAGTATACTTCAAACTTATAAAAACCCTTGTTTTCATTATAACAATAAGTATTTTTATGTTTGTCTTTATAGACACTAGATTCTACCTTTAAAGGCTTGCCAAATACAGCAATTACAATTTCGGGACTATCCCCTTGCTGAATGACTTTTTGCATAATTCTAGTTGCTGTTTCTTCACCATACATTTCAATTAAAGCTTTGTATCTCTCTTGTTTCGCGGCTTCTCCTTTTAATAACAGCTTTTGTACGAGATAAAGAGGAAGCATAATTGGGAAAAGAAAGATCCAAAGAAAAATTCTACCTATTGACATATAGCACCGTTATTATTCTAGTAATTAATAATATACAAATTAGTGAAATAATATATAATATTAAAGTAAAAATTTATAGTACTACTAAAAAGTTCATTTTATTCCCCATTCAATCACAATGTATATTGTGTGATGCGTATTGGGAATCTATATAAATTAGTCAATATCATAGCTTATATTTTACTACACAAAACTCAAAAATTGTAAAGACTTAAAGATAAATAAACAAATAGAAAAACTGACAGTAGTAACACAATACGGTGTGTATATGCCGGTGATACGAGCTGTAAGTCTGTTAGAATTAATCCCATGCAACGACATGAAATAATAATAAAATTAAAATGCAAGTTCGTTACATCTCTTATCGTTTCGCGTGCAATTAATAAGAGAACGAAACGAGTGAAGATACTCGAAGTTCGAACATTTTCATAATGAGCAAAAACCAGACAAAATATTTACAATGGGAAGTTTAAAGTATTGAATATGGCAAGTAAAATAGCCCCCTCGTTTATAACTCCCACACTTTTCCCCAGAATTTCAGTATTTATTCTATACCACTTGAACAATAAATTTTATATTTTGCTGTATTATAAGCAAAATCTTTGCTGATTTCTTTTAACGGAGCTATGGCTATGAAAGATTTATTGATTTCTGTCTATCATTACTTCGCAGATATGTTTAAGGAAGTAGTTTCTATTCAGGATGGCACAGATGTCGAAGGTACTATAAGCAGCATTAAACAGGATGTGAATATTCGCGGTGCTAATGTCTGGATCCTAGTCAGTTCAGCGATGCTTGCATCCATTGGTTTGGATGTTGGCTCCAGTGCTGTTATCATTGGTGCCATGCTTATTTCTCCACTAATGGCTCCGATTTTGGGTATTGGTTTGAGCGTCGGTATAAGTGACAGAAGCTTTTTAGCTGCCTCCCTTAAAAATTTTGGTATAGCAGTTTTTGTTTCATTAGCAACCAGCTGGGTGTATTTTTTGTTAACACCACTTGGTCAGGCAACAGAAGAGATGTTAGCAAGAACCCGTCCTACACTATTAGATGTGGGAGTAGCCATTTTTGGTGGCGTAGCAGGCATTGTAGCGAATTCAAGAAAGTATAAAACTAATGCAATACCTGGTGTGGCAATCGCAACTGCATTAATGCCTCCATTATGTACTGCCGGATATGGGCTTGCAGCAGGTGATGCTTCATTTTTCTGGGGCGCATTTTACTTATTTTTTATAAATGCAGTTTTTATAGCCCTTTCTACTTATGGCATAGTTCGATTTTTAAGTTTCCCGTTAGTTGAATTCGTAGATGTTAAAATTAAACGTAAAATGCAGAGCTGGATAGCAATTTTTGCAACAATAGTAATAGTGCCTTCAGGGTATATTTTTTACCGAGTTGTGATTGAAGCCAAAAGAGAAAAAGATACAAAAGCTTTTATTCAAAGTAGATTCAACACGTCAAAGTACGAAGCAATTCGCTCAGAATTTATAGAGGGAGATTCTATAACAACCTTAAAGCTATATGCTATAGGAGAACCAATCCCAAGAGACACCCTCAAATCGCTCCAAAATGCACTCAAAGATTACGGGCTTGAGAATATCCAGCTTAATTTGGTGCAAATGAATGTCCCTGAAAGCGAACGAGAACAAATTAAAAACGAAGTTATGGCAGCAGCTACAACTGATGTTATGAAAAAAATTGAGATGACTAAGGAAGTCTACGACGCTAAAGATAAGCAAATTGATTCTTTGAAAAGATATATACATTCCGTATCTTTGGATTCCGGTACGGTGACACAACTGAGGAATGAATCGCACGCGATTTATCCGAATATTAAAGATATCTCTTTTGGTCTTTTAGACGAATATGTTGATACTTTGGGTCATAAAGTCATACCGGTCGCGCTCATTGAAATGAGGGATCTTAAGAAGAGAGAAAGAGACACAATGCTAGCCAGATACTCAGACTACTTTAAAGTTAGGATGGGTAGTGACAAAGTAAAAGTCTTTATCAGGTAAAAAAATGATGTTTTTTGAAAATATTTCTTGCATCATTCAGAAAATCTCCTTAAGTTTGTACTCCTAATTGAGACAGGGAAACAGGGATGTGGCCAAGTGGTTAAGGCACCGGTTTTTGGGTCCGGCATTCGCAGGTTCGAATCCTGCCATCCCTGCTTTTTTTTTATTCATACATTAAAACGAATAAAATAAAAATGCCTGAATTTAAAGTAGCTGGTGGCAGAGCAAGTCAGTCACTAGCAGAAAAAGTAGCGACTCATCTAGGTATTAAATTAGCCAAAACTTCAATTCGAAATTTCTCCGACGGCGAGATTTGGGTTAAATACGAAGAGAATGTTAGAGGCGTTGATTTGTTTATAGTACAATCAACTTTTGCTCCATCTGATAATATCATGGAGCTTTTAATGCTTATAGATGCAGCGAAGAGAGCTTCCGCAAGTAGGGTTACTGCTGTAATCCCTTACTTCGGGTACTCCAGACAGGACAGAAAAGATCAACCGCGCGTAGCCCTTACTGCCAAGTTAGTTGCTAACTTGCTTGAAAGAGCCGGCGCAGACAGAGTTATTACAATCGATTTGCATGCTTCGCAAATTCAAGGGTACTTTGATATCCCTATGGATCACCTGTATGCTTCTCCTGTGATGATTCGCAGAGTTAAAAAACTTGAAGCCTTGCATCCTTTAGCAGTTGGCGCTCCTGATGTCGGTGGTGCAAAAACTGCAAGATCTTATGCAAGCAAGTTGGGTGCTGATTTAGTACTCGTAGACAAAAGAAGACCAGAGCACAACGTTGCAGAGATTATGCATATAATCGGCGATTGCAAAGATAAAAATGTGCTTATAGTAGATGATATGATTGACACCGGAACAACTTTTGTTAAATGCGCTGAAGCTTTAAAAGCTCAAGGTGCTAAAAGGGTTCTCGGTCTTTGTGTGCATCCGGTATTTTCCGGGCAAGCTCTCGATAAAATTGAAGCAACTGAAGCAGTGGAAAAAGTATTCGTTACTGACACAATTCCACTTAAAAGAGAATCTGATAGAATAGAAGTTGTTTCTGTTGGTGAGCTTTTAGCTGAAGCTATAATTCGTACACACGACAATCGCTCAATCAGCTCTCTATTCGACATAGAAAGGTAAATAATTTAATAAGCTATATTCTGAAGGGTGTTGCTATGAAAGAGGTAGCATTAAAGGTTCAAAAAAGAGAAACAGGTAAGAAAGAAACTAAACAAGTAAGATCCGAAGGTTTAATACCAGGTATCTGCTATTCTAAAGCAAACGAACCAATTGCAATTGCTGCAAAGCCTTTGGAAATGCGTTCTGTTGTATTTACTCCTTATACTAAAAAGGTAATGTTGGAAATAGAAGGCGGTCAAAATTTTGATTGCGTCTTGAAAGATGTAACTTTCGATCCAATTACTGACGAAATCAAACACTTTGATTTGCAAGTATTAGAAGAAAATACTCCAATAACAGTCAACGTTCCATTTGTTCTTGTAGGTCAAGCTGAAGGTGTTCGTGCTGGTGGTGTAATGCAACACGTATTGCGTAAATGCCCTATCACTTGCTTGCCTAAAGATTTACCAAGCGCAGTAGAAGTACCTGTTGCTTCTCTTACTATCGGTAAGTCAATTCACGTTAAAGATTTACAAATTGAAAACGTAAAATTCGGTGTTCCTGCATCTGCAATCATTTGTTCAGTTGCTGCATCTAGAGCTTCTCGTTCTGCAGGCGACGCTGAAGCAAATGCTTAAGTTTTCAAGTTACTGATTTAATCAGAAAAGCTGTTCATTGTCAAAATGGACAGCTTTTTGTGTATTTATTTACTAGGTTAACTAGTATAATATTTTTATCTGCTCTTCAGAATTTATATCATTATTGTGTAAACTGTAAACTCTTGTATTTTGAAGTTAGTATAAATACATACCTCCTCCAACATTATTACATACAAATCTTACACATTTCTCCTTTTATTCCCTGTTTTTTTTATAATTTTAGAGATTGTTCAATAATTGTGTCAATAAACAGGGCATGTTTCCGTTTCTTATTCTAACAATAAGTGAAAACAATAAAGATACATCTACCATGAATCATCTAACAACACAAAGATACCTTGAACTGTTGGAGTTATGTCACTCATTTGAAAAGGATTTTGTTAAGTTTTACGAAAAGGGCAATAAAACTGCTGGAATTCGTTTGAGAAAACACATGCAAACTCTTCGTACTTTTGCTGTTGGTATAAGAAACGAAGTGCAAGACATGAATAAAACAGATGAGGAAAACGATTCATAAAACCGATTATTATCGGTTTTATTTTTGGTTAAAATGGTCTCAAATACTTCCCAGATATAATGGTACACTAAAGAAAAATTTACTTCCTTCATTTTGTATACTTTTTACCCATATTTGACCACCATGTTTTAGTATAAATTCTTTACACAATACAAGCCCTAATCCGGTTCCTTTTTCGGCATTTGTGCCTATTGATGTATGATGATTATCCAGTTGGAATAACTTTTCTGCCACATCTTCTTCCATACCTATTCCCGTATCTTCTATGCAAATAGTCGCAAAATTTTGATCTTTTGTAGCACTAATTGTAATATGCCCTCCGGGCTCAGTAAATTTAATTGCATTAGAACTTATATTTCTTATTACAGTTGTCAGCATATTCCTATCAGCATATACGTATATAGATTCTTCAATCAAAGATTGTAACTCAATTTGCTTCTGATTTGCAATCGATGACAGCAGATACGAATTATTAAATGCCATTTCTTTTAGGTCAATCAGTTCAGGATTAAACTGGATATTTCCCATTTGAGTACGCGACCACTGAAGCAAATCTTCTAATAATTTATATATACTATTTGCAGAGTCATAGATGGAAGAAGCAATTTCTTTCATATCTTTCATGGTCATTTCTTCGAGATCCTTATTCAGAATCTTGGAAAGACCAAGAAAATTTCCCATCGGTCCCTTCATATCGTGGGCAATAATAGAAAAGAATTTGTCTTTAGCGGCTAATGCTTCCTGAAGTTTTTTCTCTGAGTCTTTCAGAGCAATTTCTGTACTTTTTTGCTTAGTTATTTCAGTCACTACCATTACCACACCATTTAGCTCACCTTCCGGAGTAAAAAAAGCTCTTGGCGTTATAATAACTGGAACAACTTTTCCAGCACCATTGAGGAGGTTAATCTCAAAAGAATCATTACCATTTCCGAATGGTCTAAGATTTGTCTCCAATTTGGAGATATCATCCGAGTCTACAAAATCTGTAGGCTTTCTTTCAAGAATTTGATTTTGTGATCTCCCTATTATATTACAAAATGCGCCGTTAACAAATGTGATATTGAAATCTTTATCTGTTTTGATAAGCCCTTCACCCATTGTGTCGATTAGAAATCGATAATGAGAAAGAGTCTCTTTAAGTTTATTTTCAGCTTTAACACTGGAAGTAATATCTCTTACTATACCTTCTGCAAATAAAGGCTTATCGTCGATGTCATAAACCAGTTTCATTGTAACTGATACCCAAACTGCTGTCCCGTTTTTGCGCAACATCTTAGTTTCCCACTGATTAATAAAACCATTGCTAAATAAGAGGTTACTAAATGTATCTACTTTGTGTTTATTAGCCAGAGTTTGGTAAATATTGACTCCAATAGCTTCTTCCTGCGTATATCCCATCATGTCATATACAGAAGGAGAAACCATCATCACGTTGCTCTCAAGATCCATCCTTACAAATACATCTTTCAAATTATCAAAAAGAGCCCGGTATTCTTGCTCTCTTATGGTTAGAGCATGCTGTGCTGCTTTCCGTTCACTTATATCTAGGATAACTCCTATAATTTCTACAGTTTTGCCAAGTTCATTTTTAATAGGAGTCGCTGAGAAATCTGCCCAGATTACTGTACCATCTTTTTTTACATATCTCTTTTCCAGCCTGTAAAAATCCAATTCGCCTTTAACCATTTTATCAAATTCGCGAACTGTTTCCTCCATATCCTCCTTGGCTGTAATATCAAATATTGTCAAATCATTCAGCTCTTTTTCCGAATATTGAATCATACTTCTGAAGTGCTGATTTACAAAAATAAACCCGCCTTCTAAATCCAACAAATCGATACCTATAGCTGCATTGTCAAATACAGCTTTTAGTTTATCTTCCGTACGTACTTGTATCGCTTCTATACTAGTTTTTTTGCCCATTAATTTTGCTTACCGGCTTAGTGTTTTGACTAGATAATTAGTTATCGGCAATTAGTAAATTTTCTTAATAATAAAATTCACTATTTACAGGAAAAAATATAAATATATACGCTATTTATCAAGAAATTATTGTCTCTGTATTATTAATTCAGTATAATTACCTAGATATGACAGTTGCTTATTGGTATTTATTCTTTAAATACGAACTTAAAAGGAAATAGATTCGTATATAATAAAATACACTGGTAACTGATAAATGATACTGTGATTTTTGAACATGACGAAGCTAATAGACTTAATAAATACTTATCAGGAACTATCTGAAAAAGATGAAATACTGATACTGAACAATATTACCCGTAGAAAATATTCAAAGGGGGAATTGATTTTTCGTTCCGGAAATATAGCTAAAGATTTATATCTACTGACAAAAGGACTTGTAAGGCTATATTACGACAGAGATGGAGAAGACAAAACAGCTTTTTTCTTCACAGAAGGACAGTTTATATGTGCCGGTGATAGTTATGTAAATAAAGTGCCTGCAAAAGAAAATTATCAGGCGCTTGAAGAAACTGAACTTTATGTTTTTTCTGAAGAAGCCGTTATTCGTCTTTTACAAGCCAGCCCAAAATTTGAAATCATTGCTAGAATTGCCACTGAAAACGAACTGATTCAGTGCCAAAAAATGATAGCATCCTTTGTAACAAAATCGGCGGAAGAAAGATATCTGGAATTGATTGAAACAAATCCAGAGCTTTTCCAAAGAGTCCCTCAGCATTACATTGCAAGCTATCTTGGGATTTCTCCTGAAACTCTAAGCAGAATCAAAAGCAGAGTATTTAGAAAACGAATTTATTGACGATAGTCAATGCATTTTTTTTACATGTGTTTTATCTTGCATAATTAATCAAACAATTGGAGAAATACAGATGTCTCAAAAAAGAGTACTTGTAGTTGGAGCAACAGGATATCTTGGTAAACATCTAGTTTCAGAGCTACTAAAGCAAGATTATTCAGTTCGTGTTTTGATACGTAAAGAATCGCAGAAGAGCCTATTTAAAGATGTCGAGTATTTTATTGGAGAAGCAACAAAAGCCTCTTCACTCAATCATATTGCAGAAAATATAGATATTGTTATTTCAAGTCTTGGAATTACCAGGCAAAAAGATGGGCTTACTTACATGGATGTAGATTATAGAGCAAATGCTAATATATTGAAAGAATCAATAAAAAGTAAAGTACAGAAATTTCTCTACGTATCTGCAATTAATGGTGACAAACTTAGACAACTAAAAATTTTTGAAGCTAAAGAGAAATTTGTTGACGAATTGAAAGTGTCCGGCTTAGATTATACTATCCTTAGACCAAACGGCTTTTTCTCAGACATGAGAGATTTTCTTGATATGGCAAAGAATGGCCGGGTATTCTTATTTGGGAATGGCGAAAAAAAACTAAATCCTATTCATGGTGAGGACCTCGCAAAAGTATGCGTAGAGGAAATAGACTCCAACACAAAAGAATTATCTATAGGTGGACCTGATGTACTTTCTCAAAATGACATTGCCCGTCTTGCATTAGAAGCATGGAATAAACCCGAAAAAATAGTCCATTTGCCTGATTGGATTCGAAAAGTAACAATTACGTTACTTAGAACATTTACCAGCTCTAAAACTTATGGCCCAATTGAATTTTTTCTGACAGCTATGGCTTACGACAATATAGCTAACTGCTATGGAGACAGAAGTTTAGAAAACTTCTTCAAATCTGAAGTATTTTCTATTCATAATAGCAATAAATAGCATATTTTTCAGTATATTATAGAATACATGTATTGACAGTTTTTCAAAGGAATTCTTTGCGGGTTCTTCAAAAAGACATAAGTCTCCGTAGAAAAAGCAGAGGCGCTCATCTTGTTACTAATGAAATATACAGTGCTTTTCCTGAAATGTCAGAAATAAGAGCAGGCATTGCCAATATTTTTATAAAACATACTAGTGCTTCTATAGCTATAAATGAAAATGCAGATCCTGATGTCAGAGAAGATTTAGAAAATTATCTTAATAGAGCTGTGCCTGAAAACACTTCAGATTATCTACACACAGCAGAAGGTCCGGACGATATGACCTCGCATATTAAAAGCATTCTAATTGGAAGTTCGCTATCAATTCCAATAAAAAACGGTAAATTTGCTTTGGGCATCTGGCAGGGAATTTATCTTTGTGAACATCGCAATCACGCTTCCGCCCGAGATTTGACAATAACTATAATTGGTGAATAAATGGAAAAGAAAATAGCTGTTGTGCTACTTAGCGGTGGCATGGATTCTGCTCTTTGTGCAGCTATAGCAAAGGATGAAGGATATGAGCTTGCAGCTCTGCATTTAAACTACAAGCAAAAAACTCAGGAAAAAGAATACCAATGCTTTAAAAGGCTTTGTGATCATTATAATATTAGATACAGACTGTCAGTTGATGTTAGCTATTTAAATCAAATAGGCGGTTCCAGTTTGACCGATGAGCACATGACAGTTGCTCAGGCTGATTTGGAAAGCGATGAAATACCAACAAGCTATGTGCCATTTAGAAATGCAAATATTATGGCTATAGCTACAAGCTGGGCAGAAGTGCTGGGAGCCTCTGCACTTTATGTCGGAGCGGTGGAACAGGACAGCAGCGGATATCCGGATTGCCGCGTAAGCTTCTTTGAGGCTTTTCAGCAAGTAATAAATACTGGCACAAAACCTGATACACATATTGAAATAAAGACTCCGGTTATAAATTTAATGAAAGCAGAAATAGCTCAAAAAGGACATGAATTAGGCGTTCCTTTTGAAAAAACATGGAGTTGCTACCAAAATAGCGAAGAGGCATGCGGTGAATGCGAGTCTTGCGTTTTACGTCTAAAAGGCTTTAATAACGCAGGTTTAGAAGACCCAATCCCTTATGTAAAAAAGAAATAATCGATTTTTTGCAAAAAAGATTTTGTCTCTTTGTGGAAAAGTTTTAAATTTGTAATCCTTTTATATGTAGCATGTTATAGAATAAACTACACAAATAAATTGTATTTAGTGAGGTAAAATGAATTACAACGGTCCTAAAGTAAAGCTATCCCGTAAACTTGGGTTGACTATAACTCCAAAGGCTAAGAAAGTTACTACTAACAAACCTTATCCTCCGGGACAGCATGGAGCTTCCAAACGCCGCGCAAAACAGTCTGACTTTGGTCGTCAGTTATTGGAAAAACAGAGATTAAGAATGCAATTCAACATCTCTGAAGGCCACATGCGTAAATATTATAAAAAAGCAACTCAAATGACAGGTAACACAGGTGATTTGCTTGTTCAGTTGATGGAATCAAGACTTGATGCTTTAGTATTACGCGCAGGTTTTGCTCGTACAATTTACGCAGCTCGCCAGTATGTAACACACGGACACATTTTTATCAATGGTAGAAAAATGAATGTACCGTCTTATAGCGTTAAAGTAAATGACGTTATTACTATCAAAGAAAAAAGCAGAAATTTGGATTGCTTCCAGGAATCTGTTAGAAACACTAACCCACCTGCATATTTAGAAGTATCTAAAGCAGATTTCAGCGCGAAATATGTTTACATTCCAAATCGCGAAGAAATTCCTGTAGAATGCGAAGTGCCATTAGTGGTGGAATTCTACTCTCGTTAATAGTAGAATCTATAAAATTTATAAAAAAAATGCCTCCTCGAAACGCTACGAGCCGGCATTTTTTTTATGTCTAATTTTCACCTGACTGATACCCAGCCATGTTCAACCCACATTTGTCATTAGAAAATATTACTTAGTTGCTAAATGCTGTTACAGCTAGGTATTATAATCCCTTGTACATTAGTTAGTAAGTAATCTTTGCTTACTAGAAGAGACTGTCTCATAAGTCATAAGAAGTGATTTAAACAAGAACGACTACCCCGCCCTTCGGGCACCCCTTCTACCCAAGAAGGGGAATAAAATGCGCCTTCAATCCCTTTAACTACTTTAAATAACAGCTGTTATAAAATTCCCCTTGTATATTGGGAAAAACAATTTTAGTCGATATAGATTGTTATTAGATTACTAGATGCTTGACCTGGAAGTGAGCTTGAAATTCCCCTAGATAAGCTCTGCTATATTGTTCAAGAGGTTTACCACTTTCAGGTTATTCTTAAAAGCAAGAACAGTACTTAAGGCTACTCTCAAGGTAAGCTTGAATAAAAGACAAGGGAATGCGGTGAAGAATAATCGGGCATTTATCAATATTTTGTATTTATAGGAAAGATTGACTCATGAAGGTTCTAAAACAGTGCGTAGGTATAGATATTTCTAAAGATAGTTTTCATGCTACTTTTGGACAATTATTTGAAGATATGACAACTAGCTACAGTAAATCAAAGATATTTGCCAATGCTAAAGAAGGCTTTCGTGAGTTTATCAAATGGCGTAAAAGCCTATCAATCGCCGGTTGTCAGGTAAATTATCTAATGGAAGCAACCGGGATATATTATGAAGAGTTGGCGTATTATTTGGATTCAAAATCCTGTAAGCAGCACGTAATATTGCCGAATATGAGCAAGAACTTTGTAAAAAGTTTGAATATCAAGAGCAAAACAGACGAGATAGATTCTAAGGTTCTTTCTCAACTTGGCTTAGAGCGTAATCTGCCCGAATGGCAGCCGCCTGAGAGCTTTTTTAAACAATTGCGATCTTTGACACGCTATTATCATCAATTGAAAAATGATTTGACTTTGCACAAGAATCAGCTACATAGTATTGAGAGATCTAAAGACAGAGATGCCTTTATCATGCGTCAAAAGAAGCAACTAATAAAGATAATAGAAGACCAGTGCTCGGCATGCATGAAGCGCATGGAACAGCAAATATCCGAAAGTGATTATGCCGAAGAATTTGCATGCTTGCGTACTATTCCGGGAGTAGGCTTGGTTACAACAACAACGATAGTGGCTGAGACTCTAGGATTTAAGATGTTTAAGAACAGAAAGCAATTAGTAAGTTTTGCCGGCTATGATGTAATGAAAAATCAATCCGGAACATCAGTTAATGGGATGGAGCGTATTTCCAAAAAAGGCAATAAGTTTATTCGTAAAGCATTGTATTTTCCTGCTTTAAGCTCAGTTCGGAGTTCAGAAGATATGAAAGTGTTTTATTCGAGGATATTCGATAGAAGAAAAATTAAGATGGTTAGTTACGTAGCTGTGCAGAGAAAACTATTACTATTGACTTTTGCATTATGGAAAAATAAAGCAAACTTTGTAGAAGGCTATGCTTCAAAACAGGCTAAAATAGAAGTAGCCTGAACAAAGTCCAGGCTACACGGGATAGCAATACAAAATATTGCTTCCTTAGTATGATGCTAATATAAGAATTTTATTTAAAAATTGCTTGTTTTTTAACACAGTACCTCTTGAGGGGTGGCATGCGTAGCATGACGGGGTGGTCTAAATCTAAATAATATAGACACTATCAATATTTACGATATACTAAGATTATATATCTACAAATACACATTTTGTGCTTTCTAATGACATTTCCATATTAAAGAGTCCCCAATGTATTTGACTTTTTGAGACATCTCAATAATTCCTTGTCAGAGTGTAAATCTTTGAGTAATATGCAAATATATAGTTACATAACATAAGTGTATAAAATGTGCCAGATCAATGTATCAAAGAATAGATTGTTATTTCTGCTCGCAATTTTTTTTGTTTTGTTTGTAGGGAATGGTTGTAAAGAATCTGAGATACTTGAAACTCATGCTAAAATTTCAGTTCCTGCAGATCAATTTAACATACCGGTAGTTGATAGTATGGAGGCTGCATATACAATTCAATATGATTTTGAAGCAAAATTCCATGACCAGATTAGAGAAAATGAAATACAATCGTTTTTAAAAGTAACTAATTATGTCACCCGAGATAGCCTTCATTATTCAAACAGTACAAGAGAGATCCGTTTCCCTACTTTTGCCTATAATTCCTACTTTAGGACTCATTTTGATGGAGATACTACAAGATATTTCGAGCCTAAATTGAATAATGTTATTGGTTTAAGGAAATATAAATTCGATGAAAAAGCTTTCGCAATTTACATCGCTTGGATTAACCGACCAATTTACTTCGATTCTAATAATACTTTAACTCCTTATCCGGATACATATTATTATACTGATAATATTGATTCTACCACATTTGAAGTCTTCACTACTATAGATACTAATATTTTTAGAAAGATGTATAAAGAGTATACTGGCAAAATTACTCGCATTAAAATTGACACAATATTTTTACCGAGATATTATACAAATACTCTTTACTTCTATTCTAAAATTAGGTTATCAGGTTTTGATAATGGAGAACCTATATTTGCACCACCTTATAGGTTTTAGTATCATCCCAGAAGAAATAAGAGATTCTGTACTTGAAGAAAGGAGAAACTTAGTATTTTTAATGCTGTAAAACACAAGAGGAATCAATATAAAACACCCCCCGACACTTTAAGCAAAACGCCGGGGATTAGTAGTTTATCTTTCAATTATTACAGGCAGTTGATTTAGAATAGATTTGTTACTTCTTATTAGAAGGAAATATTTACCTGAAGAAATGTCTGACAGGTCAATACTTATTGTATTTTTGCCACTATTTAGCAAATATGAGCCAATTTCTTTAATATTTTGACCACTGATATCAATCAGTTGCAAATCACAGGTTAAGGCCTCTTTTGAGCTAAAATCGAAACTTAGCATTCCTGCATCAGTGACAGGGTTAGGCATAAGTTTTAGCGTATTTTTATCAATTTTGCTACTCAAAACAGAGTTACCTTCTCCTTCTCCAACTAAAGAAGCAGATTTAAAAGCCTGAAGTGGATCATTGGATTTGATAGCAAGCTGTGAAATGTATAAATCATTTTCCTTAGGCTCAAAACTTACTTTCACTTTGATTGATTCACCAACAGCAACTTTTGTATTTGCTTCTATTTCTTCTACTTTAAATACATTGTAGTCATCATATAATACTTGAATAGAATATATTTCCAGTTCAGCAGCGCCGGAGTTAATGATAGTAATCTCCTCAGTTTTATCAGTGCCAACCGTTACATAACCAAAGTCTATCTCTTTTTTATCGGTAGAAATCTCTGTAATATTTTTATACGTGCCATCAAATGAGATTTCATCTATCCATAAAGCATTTCCGCCTGTACCAGGAACAACACTTAATTTTACCAGAACAGCTTTACCAAAATAATCCTTCAAAGAAATCGAATCCTGTATATAATCACTGGAACTTGGCACATAAGTTCCTGAACTAGTCCCTTGCTGAGTATGCTGAGGAGTATGATTAGCTATTTCCTTCCAGGTTTCTCCATCATCCTCGGATACTGAGAAGATAATCGAAGGATCTGTTTTCCCGAAGTCGCCATGTGAATATGCATAGTAATAATACAGCTTGGCATCATCCAAAATAGTTAAGTTTGCTTCGCCAAATATATATTCTGCTTTTTTGCCTTCAATCTCATAATTTTCATGGAGATGGAATAGTAAGGCATCTCTTGATTTTTTTGCACCAATTGGATAAGTAGCGTGAGACACGAGAAATCTTGTGTTTTCTGATTCAAGAGAACCAAAGTTGCCTGAACCCTTTTCAAAAGAGAATGTAGTTTTGTCAAATGCTTTTCTATGGAAATGCAAGCCATTATAAGTAACATAATTATCAAATAAATCCATATCAACTACAAGCTTCCCGGTTTCATCAGAATTATTGATATTATGAAATCCTTCAATTTTAATATAATAATTTCCGGAATATTCAGCCAGTAAGTCCCCAAAATCAACAATTGTAGATTCGTCTTTTTTTAGACTACCTTTGAAAGTTTTTGTATATGTCTTCTCGTTTGCAATTACTTTAATATCAAATTGTGTCACTTCTGTATCAAAGAGATTGGTCACTTTCACTTTTGGATTGAATGTATCATAGAAGTAATTTTCTGATATGTTTGACATATCTTCTAATGAAAGCATTACCATATTTTCGTCAGGAATTGTGACTCTAGTCCCTGCAGCAGTAATAATATCAGCTTTATCAGGAGCAATAAAAGCAATAACTTCCAGCTTTGTCAAATCAAGATCAATATCTCTAATCTTTTCGGGAAGTATTATTTTATATTCTTTTTTGCCGAAAGTACCTGCCTTGGTTTCGCTGATTTGATCACCCCAGATAGATTCGGTCAAACACATCCTTAGAGTATGCTGATGTCTGTAATCACCTTCTTCAGTAACAAAATCCGGATTCAAATTCTCAGCATTTACCTGATAACCAAGAATCTCGCTTTGAGTAAGCATCAATGACAGGTTGTTTGTAGGATTCACTTCATCACTTGTATAATAATATTCTACAAGTACTGAAAGCTCTCTGGTTTCCAGATTTGCATCAGCTTTGACAGCAAGATTGACAGGGGAGGGTTGACTTAGCACAGATTCTGCATTTTCTTCCCAGTAGATTCTTCTTTGAGCCCATGGTTTAGTGTTTCTATTTATAGATCCTGTAGGATAGGCATCTGCACCTGCCATTGTATCTAATTTTAATCCTACTTCAGTTCGCAGGTCAAGATCACTTTCTTTCTGCGGAGTTCCGTAATAATCCGCATGAATATTAATAGGGAAGAATCTTCCTTTATATTTTTCTGCTAGCTCGTTTGCTACTCTATGTCCATCCGGACACCAACCGCAATACATACCTGTAAATTCTTCAAGAACCACATTTCTATTTGATGGTTCTGTACTGACAATTGTTTGAGCTGTGGTATTACTCCACATCGACATAACAATAATTGCAACCAAAAATCCTAACCTCATAACGCACCTTTTATATAAAAACTCTTAAATCATACTAATATACAAACAAACACTCTTAAACTCATTCTCATGTTGTTTGCATTGTTAATGGACAAACAATCTGCAAAAAAATTACATCAATTCCTATCAAACCTATTGATTTTATTATAATTAGCTGTATTTTTATTTTTGTTTCATCAATAAAATAATTATTCTCTTAAAAGTATTTCTAATTTCAAATTTAGAATAAATAAATCCTAGTACAAAGATATGGATGTTTGAATTCTCTTACAGAGTAATCCACTTTTATAGCCCTTATATTTTTTTCAATTTTTATGAATTGACATATAAACAAATAGCAGTCAAAATCCGGTTTTAACTGCTATTATATTCTCTTAAAATATTTAAATATTAGAACCTTAGTATTTCTCCATCATAAGGAGCATATATATTAAGATTTTTATCTTTAGCTGACTGGCGCAACTCATCTCTGCTCACAGGGCAGTGATCTATAGATTCAAGATGAACTGCTACAATTTTGTAATTACTATTCTCTTCAGCCATTGCTAAAGTATCTTCTTGATTCATAAGAATCCGATGCGGGCCTCCTCTGAAATAAGCTCCACCCGAATTGGTGATTATTATCTCCGGATTATGTTTTTTTATATTATCTGCTATAGTCTGATCTAATAAACAATCTCCGACGATGTAAACTGTTGGGCAATCTTTAGCTTTAAGCACAAAACCGGAAACTTTGCCAATAACACCTCTAATATCCTCCGGGCCATGCACTCCATCAGTCCGATATATTTCGATACCTTCCCAGATCAGTTCTTTATTTATATATGTAATATTCTGAAAATCTGTACCCCCTAAAAATTCTCTGTCTGCTTCCTGAGCAAACAAAGGCAAATTTTTATTTAGCAATTCAATAGCAATGCTATCTATATGATCCGGGTGCGAATGAGTCAGCAATATTGCATCCACTCCGTTTACAATATCTCCCACCTGCATTGGTAAATCCACTGTCGGGTTAAGAGTCTGAGCCGGATTAACAAATGACATGAAGCTATGTTTCGGAGCAAACATAGGATCAACAATAAAGCACTTGCCGTTATAATTTATCTTTAAAGTAGCATTTCTGATTAGTTGAATTTCTACCTGTTTCATAATATACCTGTATTTGTTGTTAGAAACTTATATTACGTATTAAGTAATTTCTATCACCAAAACCCTCCCCGATTTTCTTCGAAAATCGACCCTCACTTGTAAATGAAGGGTAAAGACTGTTGAGCCTGAAAGGCTCAGAGATATAGCCCATGGCAACGCCATGGGAATATATCTCCAAAAAAATTAAGTTCGTTGAGCAAGCGAAGCGCGTCGAAACATGCAATTAGGAGTCACCTAGCATATATATATGCCCACCTCGATTTGCGTTTTTTTAGGAAAAATGTCAGAGTGTGATTTCACAACCATACTAACGCCGTGGGGTAGAGTAGTGGAGAATAGCAAATTTTGCACTACAAAACCCTCCCCGATTTTCTTCGAAAATCGACCCTCCCTTGTATATTGGGAAAAACAATTTTGTTAGATATAAATTGTTATAGAAATATTAGATGCTTGACCTGGAAGTGAGCTTGAGACGACCCTAGATAAGCTCTGCTATATCATAAAGGAGGTTTACCACTTTCAGGTTATTCTTAAAAGCAAGAACAGTATTTAAGGCTACCCTCAAGGTAAGCTTGAATAAAAGACAAGGAAATGCGGTGAAGAATAATCAGGCATTTGATATAATGTACAAGAATAATATCGGAAAAAGATCATGAAGGTTCTAAAACAGTGTGTAGGCATTGATATTTCTAAAGATAGTTTTCATGCTACTTTTGGAAAATTGAATGAAGATATGACAACGAACTATAGCAAATCAAAGAAGTTTTCCAATTCTAAGGAAGGTTTCCGTGAAGTTATCAAATGGCATAAAAGTCTATCTGTAGCAGGCTGTCAAGTACATTATCTAATGGAAGCAACCGGGATATATTATGAAGACTTAGCATATTATTTGGATTCCAAATCCTGTAAGCAGCACGTAATATTGCCGAATATGAGTAAGAACTTCGTAAAAAGTTTGAATATAAAGAGCAAAACAGATGAGATAGATTCAAAGATTCTATCCCAACTAGGCTTAGAGCGTAATTTGCCCGAATGGAATCCACCTGAGAGCTTTTTTAAACAATTGCGGTCTTTAACACGCTATTATCATCAATTGAAGGATGATCTGACTTTGCATAAGAATCAGCTTCATAGTATAGAGAGATCTAAGGACAAAGATCCATTTATAATGCGTCAGAAAAAGCAATTAATAAAGATGATAGAAGGCCAGTGTGCGGCATGCATGAAGCGCATGGAACAACAAATATCCGAAAGTAATTATGCAGAAGAGTTTGCATGTTTACGTACTATTCCGGGAGTAGGATTGGTTACAACAACAACGATAGTGGCAGAGACTTTAGGATTTAAGATGTTTAAGAACAGAAAGCAGTTAGTAAGTTTTGCAGGCTATGATGTAATAAAAAATCAATCTGGAACTTCAGTCAATGGT
Source organism: Kapaibacterium sp. (SeqCode) (assembly GCA_965140345.1). Lineage (GTDB taxonomy): Bacteria > Bacteroidota > Ignavibacteria > Kapaibacteriales > UBA2268 > JBFHIJ01. Next base: position 1,321,839 of record OZ223198.1, on the reverse strand, counting down.
ATAGAACGTATTTCCAAAAAGGGTAATAAATTTATCCGTAAGGCATTATATTTCCCAGCTTTGAGCTCAGTTCGGAGTTCTGAAGATATGAAAGTGTTTTATTCGAGAATATTCGATAAAAGAAAGATTAAGATGGTGAGTTACGTAGCTGTACAGAGAAAACTACTACTACTAACTTTTGCATTATGGAAAAACAAAGAAAACTTTGTAGAAGGCTATACTTCAACAGGCTAATATAGAAGTAGCCTGAACAGAGTCCAGGCTACACGGGATAGCAATACAAAATATTGCTTCCTTAGTATGATACTAAATATAAGAATTTTATTTAAAAATTGCTTGGTTATTAACACAGTACCTCCCTTGTAAAGTGAGGGTAAAGATAGTTGAGCCTGAAAGGCTCAGAGATATAACCCATGGCAACGTCATGGGTGAGGTAGCCCCCAAATTTTTTCCAAAAACCGAGCGTAGCGAGGAGGTCTTGTTTAAATTTTAAGATCAGCGATTCCGATATTGCATGTTTCGACTCGCTTTGCTCGCTCAACGAACTTGATTTATAGTCGAAATGCAACATAAAAAAAACTCCTGAAAGAGTTAGTCACATCTACCAGGAGTTTAAAATATGAATACACCGGAATTTTAGTGTTTGTGGATGTCTCTATGCATAACTCTTCTTGATTCTTTAAGTTTATCATCATCAGGAAGTGCCATTAAGCGTCTGTTTAAGTCGCTGTCATTTTCATTTTGCAGCATTTTTGCCTGATTAGAAATAACTTCAGCCGGGAAGATACCTTTTCTTTCGTACAAATCTCTTGATTTTAGCAATATTTCTGCAGATTCTGCGCAGCTTGTTGCTAGGTCAGCAAGATTATCAGTATTAGTATCGTGTATATTTACAGTAACGTGAGAAGCTTCTGCTAATTCCAAAGCTTCTGCTTTATGTTCAAAGCTCCATTCAATTGCAGTGGTAATAGAAGCCAGAAGTAAGTGCGTATTACAACTTCCATCAGGACTGCGAAGTTCGATAGTTTGTTTGCTGTCAAATGGAGCAGCTTTTTCAGTTTGCTGGGGGTTAACCAATGAAGCTAAGTTGTTAACATTAGTCCATCCAAGTGGAACTCTTATAAGCGCGCTTCTGTTCATAGCAGACCAGCATACTTTAGTTGGAGCTTCCTGGTGAGGAACTAATCTTAAGTAAGAAGCAGATACAGTGTTACCAAATGCAGTGATACTAGGCGCATAATTGCACAGACCACCGATCATTGTTTTTGCTACTTCAGAAAGTTCGCCATTTGCATCAACCATTACGTTTTTGCCATCTTTTTTAGCCATCATGTGAACGTGCATGCCGTTACCTGCATGACCGTTTTCAAGTTTAGGCACAAAAGTAGCAGACATTCCGTAGTGATAAGCTACATTACGTATAATCCAGCGAGAAAGTACAAGAACATCTGCCATTTCTTCAACTGGCATAGGAAGGAATTCAACTTCCACCTGTTCAGCTTTTTTGCCGTTTAGTTCAGGCGAATCGCTTTGTACATAATCCATATAGCCAACCTCGTGGTGAGCATATTTTACATGACCACAAAGCTGAGTGATATTTCTCAACATTTCATTCAAAACTTCACTTGTTTTTACGTAAGGAGCTGAAGCATGGTAACCTTTTTGTTTTTCTGCAGGGAAAAGATCTTCTTCATCATTATAAAGAAGGAAAAATTCTAATTCTCCTAATGCATGAAGTTCCAGACCTGTTTCTTTTTTAAGAAGATTTGAAGCATTTAGTAATATATTATCCGGTGCAAAAGATGCTAAATTTCCATCTTTATCTACAAATCGGCAAACAAAATCCAAAGAGTTTTCAATAAAAGGATTAAAGAAAGCAGATTTATAAACAGGAACAACATACAAATCAGACTTACCCGGATCCACAATGCCTTTGAAAAGTGAAGATCCATCTACTCTTTCACCGTCAGTCAATATCATTTCTGCCTGTTCGCGAGTAGTAATCGGAATTCTTAATTCCTTTACTTTACCATCGATACCGGTATAATGGAAGGCTAAACGTTCAATATTTTGTTCTAAAATCACTTTGATAAGATCATCTCTTGTAAAATCTTTAGGATCTTTCCCCGTGATCATAGAGATTGGATTAGACAAAGCAAATTGCTCTTTTGGATTATACATAATAACACCTTAAATATATTTTTGCGTTTCTTAATACATTGCGATTGTATAGCTTTATAGCTATCTCAATATTAGCATTTTAATCTATCAAGTCAAAATTAAATAATGTAAATAGTGGAAATTTGCGCAAAAAAGGTATTATTTTTTAGGGATAGTAACCATAACTCCGGTTCCTTTTTCAGGAGAAGAATTTAAAGTTATCTGTGCGCCAAGGGAGTCTATACAACCTTTTACAATGCTTAAACCTAATCCCATTCCCTGGATAGCTCCAACATTTTTCGCTCTGTAGAAGGGTTCAAAGACTTGTTCTTGTTCATCTTGTGGAATTCCAATTCCTTCGTCTTTTACTATAATGATAATTTGGGTCTGAGAGATACGCAAGTTAAATTCAATTTTCTTGCCTGAAGGTGTGAATTTTTGAGCATTTGAAAGAAGATTCGCCATAATTAGGCGAAGCATAGAAGGATCAGACTTAGAAAATTCATGTTTATCTTCAATATTAAATATCATCTCGTGAGCATTTTTATCAAGTGAAACAACATCTTTGCGCACCTGTTCCGCAATATCCGCAAAATTAACATCCGCAAGATGTACATCTGTATCACTTTCCTGAAATTTGCCGATAAGCATAACATTTTCAAGAAGATCAGTCATTGCTTTCACAGCTTTTCTGATTCTTCCGACACTCTTATCTAAATCCTGATTTTCAATATTTTCTGTATAACGTTCTATCAGATAAGTGGAAGATAGTATCACAGTCAAAGGTGTTCTATACTCATGAGAAATCATCTCAATAAAACGTGATTTGAGATCATTCAATTCTTTTTCTCTTTTGAAAGCACCTGTTATTTCATTTTTAGCTTGTACTAGCTTGTCTTCAGTATGCTTTCTTATTACAATCTCATTCTGAAGATCAAGAAGTGCAGTTTCTAATTGAGCAGTTCTATCAGCAACTCTTTGTTCTAATTCCTTATTCAGGTTGAACATTCTATCTTCAAGCTGTTTGCGTTCAGTGATATCGCGTATAATTCCCAGAACTGCTAGAGGCTCTGCTTTATTATAATTAACTGTGCTAAGCTCTGCATAGAAAATACTACCATCTTTTTTTCGCATTGGCATTGTGTACGGATTTGGAATAGGCATATGTGCCAGTCTAAGCTCTTTTCTTCTTTCAGTAATACTTTTTGACTCTTTAGTAAGTAGATTATCTAAGGTAAAATTATCACTCAATAATTCCTCTTCAGTGTAGCCCAAAATAGCACAAAGGCTACTATTTGCATATTGGAAGTAGTAATCTTTAAGAAGATAAATGCCATCGAATGCATTTTCAATTAGCATTTTATATCGCTGTTCGCTATTTCTAAGAGCCTGCTCCGTTTGAATTATTCTACTAATATCTCTTGCTAAATATACAAATCCCGTGAAATTATTTTCCGTATCATACAGGGGAGAGGTAGAAATAAGATAATTGTCCTTTCTAATATTTGACGAAGCATATTCCTTACTTTCACTTATTGAGCGAAGAAGTTTATAATGAACATTATCTTTGCCGTATTTACGCTCCAGAGCATTAATTATACATATTCCTTTTGCAGAATTAATATCTACATCCAGATAGTCCGACATAGCAATATTCAGACGGTCTACGCAAAAATCTTCTGTTAGTGTTGCCATTAAATCCGGCACTGCATCAAAGCTTTTTTCCCACTGCTTCTTAGAATATAAAAGCTCTTCACGTAGCTGTTTTTCTTCTGTAACATCACGCGTAAGAATTCCAAATAGAAGATTAGACTTAGTTTCGACCGGGAATAATATTGTGTTTATACTTCTGCCATTTATATTCATCGGGAAAATATTTGGATCTTCAAAAAACAGCTCTTCTTCAGATTTTAACTTGCTAATATATGATTCAAGTATTCCATCAAATTTGTTGTCATAGGATGAAATATCAATACCATCTGGCAAACCGCCAAGAGTTCTGTTTATTTGAGATAACTTTTGTCCCAAAACGGAAGTAAGTCCAATTCCGGTAATTCTTTCCTGAGACTGATTCCAGTCTAAAACTGTTCCGTTTTCATCGATTAAGATAATGCCGTCAGTTGCTTGCTCGACTATACTTCTAAATTTATTTTCGCTTTGAGTGAGCGCAATTTCTGATTTTTTATTTTCTGTAATATCAGAGAATATAGTAGCAAATTCATCTTTTCTTGTTTTATAAGCTGAGATTCGGACGTATTTGTCAATATTTTTAAAATGATGCTCAAAAGAAATATTAGTAGCACCATTATCAAAAAGCGTAAGGTAATATTCCAAAAAAGGAGGATTTTTAGTATTGAAGAAGTCACTTGCTTTTACTGTATAACCTGCATTACATCTGTAACCAAATATACTGCAAAAAGCAGGGTTAGCGTCGGTAATTAAGTAATCTATTACATTTCCTGACTCATCACGTACAAGAGAGTTAAGAGAAGCACCTTCGTTCATGTTATCAAATAAAGAAAAATACTTTTGCTTTGATTCAGTAAGCTCGTTTTGCGCTTTTTTACTTTCAGTGATATCGTGAATAATCCCCTGGTAAACCTTTTCACTATTACTGGACTGCTGAGTAACAGTAAGCAGGCATATTAGTTCTTTGCCGTGTTTATCCTTAAGTTTTGCTTCATATTCCTTTAGCGAGCCTAGCTCTTCAATTCTTTTAATAAAAACTTTTCTGTCAACTTTATCAAAGTAGAGGTTCTCTACATTTATATCGAGTAGTTCCGCTTTTGAATATTTGAATAGCCTCTCGAAACTTTCGTTGAAGTCAATCAATTTACCATTTAAATTAGTAAAATAGATTGCATCCTGTGAGTTTGAGAAAAGGTTTCTATAAAGTAAATCACTATTTTCAAGTTGCTCTCTGGCAGTTACAAGTTCCTGTTCATAATCTATTTTTTCTAAGGCATGGCTAACTTTGGAGGGAAGCAGTTCAAAGAAACTCTGATCTTTGAACACGAAGTCCATTGCTCCTTCCTGCATCATCTCTACAGTCTTATTTCTATCGTCACTACTTGTTATGCAGAGAAATCGGGGGCATATACCTTCTTTTTTCAGACGTTGCACTAAATCAAAACCGGACATATCTCCCAAATCCAAATCCAATAGTATCAGATCAGGTTTTTGTTTCTTAATCGCAGCAATAGCTTGCCGACCGGAATATGCATAGCAGAAATCCACATTCAAATCAGCCAATCTTCTACTAATTAACAGAGAGATACTTTGATCATCTTCTACAATTAAAAGTCTATTTTTATGTCCGAATTTTGTCTGCATTTAATTCAATATTGTTTAATAGAGGCAAAAATAGCAAATAATATAAAATATAATGATTAATATCTATTTTTAAATTTTGAACATCTTTCTTGATATTGTTTTTTTGAGTCTAAAAATATTTTCAGCCCAAAACAGGATTCCATCCTTATGCCCACCCATTATTAAAGTTCCGGCATTCGCATTCCCTTCAATTAAACGTTTTACTTCAAAATACATTTCTTTTGTGCCGTACTCAATATCTAAATTACTAGTCAGTTCATGATTTAAATACATATTCCAATAGTACTCAGAGTGTATATGTGCCACACAATTTACTTCCTTCAAAGCTTCATATACGGCTAAATGAGTTAATGTCTCGGAGCTTGCAGGCATTGCGCCTTCTGATTCTACAAAATTAATTTCTGCATCCCATGTAACTATCCTACTAAAATGACTCTTTACATAAGTGTCATCAGTTCCGGATTTGGATGCAGAGATATAAATCTCTCCTGAATTTCTATCTCTAAAACTGATATTCCCATAACCGGTCTGATCATCAATTTTTCCTATCAATTTATGAGCTTTCAGAGCATTACCAAATCGCAGCCACGTATCAATTTCTGCCGGGAAACTGATTTCTTTCACATGATGCCTGCAATTAAACTTTATATATGATTCCCGTTCCATTTATCTAGCCTGCAATTTTTCTAATTCATCTCTGCAAGGCTTTACTATTCCATCTTCAGTGATTATTCCTGTTACATACTTAGCAGGTGTAACATCAAAACCATAATTTAAGGCATTAGAGCCTTCAGGCATAACAAGAACTTCCGTTTCTTTGCCCTCGGCTAAGCCTGCAAAAAACTTCAGCTCTGCTTCTTCCCTTTCTTCAATTGGAATATCTTTACCTGAAGCAAGATTCATATCCAATGTACTTTTAGGCATGGCAACATAAAATGGGATATTATTATCATACGCAGCAAGCGCTTTCAAATAGGTTCCTATTTTGTTGCAAACATCACCATTTGCAGCCACTCTATCACACCCGACTATAACCATATCCACCATCCCATTTTGCATTAGGTGTCCACCTGTATTATCTGCAATTACAGAATGCGAAATTCCTTCATGAAGCAGTTCGTAAGCGGTAAGTTTACTTCCCTGATTTCTGGGTCTGGTTTCATCTACCCACACGTGTAAGTCCAATCCGGCTTCATTCGCCAGGTAAATAGGAGCAGTTGCTGTACCGTAATCAACAGTAGCAAACCAACCTGCGTTGCAGTGTGTGAGAATATTTACTTTACCTTTCTTATTGTGAATTTCCTGAATCAACTCTAATCCGTTCTTGCCAATTGCTTTATTAATCTCAACATCTTCATCCGCCATAATTTCTGCAGACTCAAGCAGATCCTTTATTATCATATCCTTTGGCTTATCCACACTTATAAGCTCCAGTTGTTTATCCACAGCCCAACTCAGATTAACAGCAGTTGGCCTGGCACTTTTTAGCTTCTCGGCAAGTATCCTCAGGTCTTCAGTGAAATTAAAGCTTCCGGTAATTTCTTTTGCATAAAGATAAACACCATAAGCGGCTGTTATACCTATTAAAGGTGCTCCTCTGACAATCATATCTTTGATCGCAAAAAAAGCATCATCTCCTGTACTTAATTTTTCAATTTCAAAAAAGTAAGGAAGTTTTGTCTGATTTATAACCATAATATCAGAATGGTTTTCAAGCCAAATGGTTCTATAGTATTTTTTTTCTATTTTCATTACATTACTTCGATAATATACTCAGTACATATAAAAAGGTTTCAGATTAGGAAGCAGGATTTGATTAGCACTAAGAGTAATAATCTGTGGCGGAATTTAAGTCACCTAAGAAAATTCTTTTTCTTTGTCTGAAAACCAACTCCAAATCAGAGTTCCCAATTTAAATAAATTCCATGAGATTTGTTAGCAACTGCTAAAGGATGATTTGTACATTTTGTAATAATATAGTTCTAATATACTGAAATATAAAGGAGTAGAGATTCGAAAAATTTGAAAGATGGGTAAATCTTTAAAAACATACAAGCAGAGGATACTCCGGATAAGTGTGCAAAAAGAATTCTTGTAATAAAACGAATCGCTAAATCCTTTAAAAAAAATGGAATTAAAACCTAATATTTCTCCGTATTATTTCATTCTTTAAGAGTTTTTCCGTATTTTTGCTAATTGTGTAACTATAATTTACAATAGCGTAAAAAAGATATATGGCTAAGTCACTGAGTATTTTATTCGTATCGAGCGAAGTGTACCCTTTTGCAAAGGAAAGTGGTATAGGAGATGTTGCTTTTTCTCTGCCTTTAGCATTAAAGGAATTAGGGCATGACGTTCGCATTATGCTTCCAAAGTACGGTACTATTTCTGAGCGCAAAAACCGCATACATGAAATCAACCGTTTGAAAGATATGCCTATCCCAATGGGCGACGAAGAAGAACTGGCGACAGTTAAATCTTCGTCTGTACAAAATTCAAGGAACAAAGTTCAAGCTTATATCACTACAAATTATAAATATTTTGATTCGAAAAAAGGCGTTTATCATGACCCTGTTACTTGGGAAGAGTATCCCGATAATGCAGAACGTTTTGTTTTCTTCAATCGAAGTGTTGTAGAAACTTGTATGCTTCTTGGATGGTATCCTGACATTATCCATTGCAACGGATGGCAAACAGCTCTTATCCCGGCTTATGTGAATCACGTTTTTGCTGACAAATTTAAAAATACAAAAACTGTGTTTACAATTCACAACCTTGCAACACAAGGTGAGTCGCCTATCTCTGTGTTTGGAAAAACAGGAATGCCTGAAGAGCTTAAAACACATTTCAAACACAAAAACAAATTCAACTTCATGAAAGGCGGTATCGTTTTTGCTGACCAGGTAACAACTGTTAGTGAAAACTACGCTGCAGAAGTGCTAAAAGATAAAAACCTACACTTCGGTTTAGATAAAGTACTCAAAGAAAAAGGGGAAGCTTTTACAGGAATTCTTAATGGCATAGACAAATGTACATGGGATCCTAAAAAAGATAAAAGCATTCCAAAGAATCTTGAAGACGACTTCGCTGAATATAAACTGCACAATAAAGCAGAACTAATTAATCATGCTGAATTTGACTTTAAACCTAAGACACCTTTAATTGGTATGATTACCAGAATAGATGAGCAAAAAGGTATTCCATTGCTTCTTGAATCTATGGAGGAGCTTATGCAAATGGATATCCAGCTGCTTATGCTTGGGAAAGGTGACGATGAGCTCAAAGACAAAGTAAGAGAAATGTCAGAAAAATATCCTGAAAAATTCAAATTCGTGGATGAATTTAACGAGAAAATGGCACACATGGTTGAAGCAGGCAGCGATTTTTATCTTATGCCTTCAAAATTTGAACCTTGCGGTTTGAACTTAATGTATTCCATTGTGTATGGTACTATGCCGATTGTTCATGGCGTGGGCGGAATAATAGAAACTGCGTACGATATTGATGCCGATGAAGAAAAAGGAAACTCTATTGTATTCAATTCGTATTCTAAAGACAGCTTAATTGAAGCTGTTAAAAGAGCAACAGAAATTTATGCTGATAAAGACAGATTCCGCGATTTAGTCTCAAAAGCGATGGATCAAGATCAGTCATGGACTAAATCTGTTGACAAATACGTAAATATATATCAGTCACTAATATAATTTGGAAGGTTTGGCTATAGTATGATCTTCAATAAGATGCATAACCTTTTGGCGGCAACACTGGTAGTGTTTGGTTCGCTATTCCTATTTTCATGTAATGATGAGCCAACCCCGGTAGGCTATTCTTTAGTAAATGATACTCTTTCATTCCATAATCTTAGCAGTGCCGAAGATGGTTTGATTGTTTCATTTGAGTCTAAATTCGAAGCCGCTTTTAGGAGAAATACTAAAGCGTTTTTTGTAGGGAAAGCTGAAGGCATTAGAGCCGTATCAATGCTTAGATTTGATAAAAACTTACCGGATAGTCTCTTAAGTTTTATTTCTCCTGAGGATATTCAGTCAGTCAAACTTAAGCTTACACCTGCCAGATATGTTCTTGGAGATTCTTCAAATACTCTCCAAGGATTTAAAATTTATCAGATGAATAAGTGGTATGAATTGGGACTTCGTTATGATTCAATATTTGTGGGTTCTCAACCAATTGATTATGTAGATCCCGAGCCAATTGTAACAGCAGAGATAGATATACCTCTACAAGATTCAATGCCAACATTTTCAATTGATTTAACTAGTGACAAATTCAAACAACAATATATTACATGGCTTGAAGAGAACGAAAGAGATACAACAACAAGTCTTACTAACTGGGGACTACTAATAGCTCCACTAGAAGAATCAACTCATATCAATAGTTTTAAAACTCAGGTGACTAATAAAGATGCAGATGAATCCGATTTCCCATCATTAGAGCTTATTTACAATCACAAAGACGGCAGGTTAGACACTATTGTGACTCCTGCAACGATGGATGGATATCTTACTGATTTAGATAACAAAGATGAAGGCAAGCTATCCTTGATACATAATGCTGAGATAGTTTCTATTTTAACTTTAGACGTAAGTAAAATTCCTCATAGAGCAGCTATTCATAAGTCTTATCTTGAATTTAAGTTCGATAGAGAAAACTCCATACTCGGCAACATGCCTGTAGATTCAATATTAGCCGTCTCTTTTGAGATGAATGGTAGTCCAACTGAACCCAAACCTATGCTTATAGATACTAACGGTGTGGTCAGACTTGAATATTTACAGCAAGCTATTGAATATTTTAAAGCTGATGGTGGAAAAGGCGAGCTTAAATTCGTTATACTAGGAAGCGGTAACGCTAGTACTAAACTAGACAGACTAAGATTCTACGGTATGGATGCGGAAGATCCTACTATGCGTCCAAAATTAAACATTGTGTATTCTATGATTATCGATAAAACAGGGAAGTAATCACTATGACTAAGTTTAAGATATTATTTGTCTTGTGTCTAATGTTTGCTTCCACAGACTTATTTTCACAAGGCGGTTCTAATTATTCAGTTTTTGGCTTTGGTGACATTAATAAATCTTATGGTGCTGTGTACGATGCCATGGGACAGACTTCTATTGCCATGCCCTCAAGTCATGCAATCAATAAAACTAACCCTGCAATGTGGTCTTTTGTAGACCTGACAAGAATGCAGATAGGATATAATTTTAATCAGCATATTACATCCTCTGACAAAGAAGAAACTTTATATCAAAATAATGGTCAATTCTCAGGCCTAACCGGTCTATTTATGATAGATACTACGCTGGGTGCAGCTGTATCTTTTGGACTTGAACCTTACTCTACTATTGCTTACTCAATCTCTGCACCGATCATTCATCCAATTGAAGATGATACTTTAAAAGGTAAAAATATTTTCGACGGCACCGGGGGCTTATCTCAAATTCACTTTGGATATGCTATGCATGTAACCGATAATATTTCAATTGGTGCACAGGTTTATGCTCTTTTCGGAAAAGCGGAGTACACAAATACTACTCAGCTCTTCAATAAGGATACATACTACAGAGTACGTGGATCCAAAGATGATTTTGAAGGCGTAGGCTTTAAATTTGGTGCTTCCTATAATTGGAATAGAAAATTATTTATAGGTGCATTTTTTGAGAAGAATCCAAATCTTGACATAAATAATGAAACTAAAGACTATACTCCTGTTTCGATAAGTGATGATAACTTAGATACTACCTATACAAATTCATATACTTCTGTTGTTCCAAACAGATTCGGATTTGGTCTATCATATTTGACAGGCAAATTCAGAATTGGTGCTGATTTTGAATTGCAAAACTTCTCTGACTTCACTTATAGAGCAGGTGCGCTTGACTTCAAATATGATAACTCCTGGAGATTTTCTCTAGGTGTTGAAAGAATAGGTAATAAAAGCTTCTTGGCCGACTATATGGACAGAATCACATACCGTCTGGGTGTTGGCATGAAAGACTTGTACTATGAAATCAACGGCAATGCAATTAAAGAAATGTATGCATCTTACGGTATGCAATTACCACTTCCGGGAACTGCAGTTATTGACGCAGCTGTTAATGCAGGTCTCAGAGGTACGACCAATAATGACTTAGTAAACGAGTACTTCGTTAGATTGTCATTCAGTTTCAGTATAGGTGAGACTTGGTTCAAACCGTTTAAACGAGAATATTAAGAATTTTGAATATTACACTTATAGACGCAATATTTTTGCGTCTATAATTTTATTCAAGCAGATTTAAATATAAATCAAAATATATAACAGACTTACTTGTTATAACAGACGTATTCGCTGATTTATTAAAGATTTAAGGACAGGAATAATGAGCAAAAAGAAAAATTACCCTGAAGTGCGCTCCACTACCGTAATAGGTATTATTAAAGACGGAAAAGCAGCTTTAGGAGCTGATGGACAAGTTTCTTTCGGTCATACCGTTATGAAACACGGAACTCGTAAAGTAAGAAAATTATATAACAATCAAGTTATGGTTGGTTTTGCAGGCGCTACTGCTGATGCTTTCACATTGATGGAAAGATTCGAAGAAAAACTTGAATCTCACCATGGCCACTTGCAAAGATCCGCAATTGATCTTGCTAAAGATTGGCGTACTGATAGATATCTCCGCAAATTAGAAGCTATGATGGTGGTTATGGATAAAGATACAGCCCTTCTAATCAGCGGAACAGGTGATGTAATAGAACCGGATGATAATATTATCGCTATCGGCTCCGGTGGCTCTTATGCCTTATCAGCAGCAAGAGCACTTAACAAACACTCTAACCTTTCTGCTAAAGAAATGGTAGAAGAATCTCTTAAAATTGCCGGTGATATCTGCATTTATACTAACCAGAATATTGTTGTTGAAGAATTATAATCAAACAGGAAAGCTATGGAACAGGATATAAAAGTACAAGAAAATAATTTGCCGATAACTACTGATAATAAAGGTGGACTTACTCCACGCCAGATAGTTGCCGAATTAGATAAATATGTAATCGGACAGAAAGAAGCTAAAAAAGCTGTTGCAATCGCTTTAAGAAACAGATGGCGCCGCCAGAATGTTGAGGGCGATATCCGCGATGAAATTATGCCAAATAATATAATTATGATTGGCCCTACCGGTGTAGGTAAAACTGAAATAGCAAGAAGACTTGCAAAATTAGTAAATGCTCCTTTTGTAAAAGTGGAAGCTACTAAATTTACTGAAGTTGGTTATGTAGGACGTGACGTTGAGTCAATGATCCGCGACCTTGCTGAAAGAGCCGTTGCTATTGTTAAAGACGAAGAAACAGAAAAGAAACAGGAGCTTGCCCGTGAAGCGGCTGAAAATAAAGTTTTGGATATACTTATCCCACCTGTGAAAAAGTCTCCTTCCTTTGACAACACAGATGATAATGAAGAAGAAGAAAATAGCAACACTCGCGAAAAATTCAGAAAAATGATTAGAAACGGCGTCTTAAACGAGCGCGAAATAGAAATGGACATTACTGTAGACGGTGGCCCTAATATGCAGGTGCTTGGCCCTATGGGAATGGACGAAATGGGCATGAATCTTCAGGATTTATTCGGAAGTATTATGCCTAAGAAAAAGAAAAAGCGTAAGCTTAAAGTCAAAGATGCTATGAAAGTGCTTCAGAAAGAAGAAGCTGAAAAGCTTATTGATATGGATGCAGTTGTACAGGAAGCCCTTAGCAGAGCTGAAAATACAGGCATTATTTTTATTGATGAGATAGATAAAGTTGCTTCAAAAAGCTCTAAAGGTAGCGGACCTGAAGTTTCAAGAGAAGGTGTGCAAAGAGATTTGCTTCCAATAGTGGAAGGTTCTACTGTAAATACTAAGTACGGTTCTTTAAAAACAGATCATGTGCTATTTATAGCATCCGGTGCGTTCCATGTGTCGAAACCATCTGACTTAGTTCCTGAACTTCAAGGACGTTTCCCGATTCGTGTTGAATTAAACAGCCTTACAGAGGAAGACTTTGTAAAAATTCTTACTGTACCGGAAAATGCTCTTATTAAACAATATCAGGCTTTGGCAAAAACTGAAGAGATTATATTAGATTTTGAAGAATCAGCGATCAAAGAAATTGCTAAACTTGCTGCTCAGGTAAATTCCGAGATCACTAATATTGGTGCAAGAAGACTGCACACTATAATGTCTACTCTTTTAGAAGAGACTTTATTTAATGCACCTGACAATATTGAAAGCAATGATGTAAAAATCGATGATGAAACAGTTCGTGCTAATTTGACAATGATAATTAAGAACCAGGATATGAGTAGATATATCTTATAGGTTCTAATTCTAAAGAATTTATTTAGGCATACATTGTTTTCTTTGTATGCCTTTTTTTATGCTTAAAATAAAGAGCAGGGCAATTTATAATTACCCTGCTCAAGTTATTGGTATTTTGATCTGCTATTTACTAATTATAAATTTGTGGATGTATTTCCTATGATCTATAGTAAAATTAGCAAAATAAGTACCTGAAGAAATATCACTGCAATCGAATGTTACTTTTTTATCAGCTATTTCAGTTTTTTCTTTTCTAGCTATTTTCTGTCCATTTATATCGATGATTTCCAAATCAGCAAACTGATTAGTAAGTTCGAACTGAATCTTAAATGTAACCTCATCCTTCACAGGTGATGGATAACTTTCAATTGCTTTTCGTAGTTGGACTACTGATTCAACAGAAGAATTTGGATCACCAGAGCCTTTGAGATTAACTAACACCTGCTTGTCTTTTGTATTATTTAGAACCACCAACTGGGCTTCTCTATTTGTTTCACTTTTTGGAGAGAACTTAATGCCGACAGTGAAAGTATTATTCCCGGCGAGTGTATTAGGTATCTGATTATCAATAACAAATTCACCATCTACTGCATTTACATTTTCGATATAAGCATTTTCTATCGTAATAGGCGAATCAGAATAAGCAAACAGAGTTACTTGTTTCGTTTTAGATTCAGACTCTTTAACAAATCCAAAATTCATAGTTTTTGGAGCTATGGCATATAAGCCAGATTCTTTTGATTCTTTATCATACTTAAAGTCTAAGCTTGTGATATAGTTTCCAACTTGAAGCACAGAGGCATTGCCATTATTTGCATACATACCTAAAGCATTTACTTGTTGCACTCTATTTGAGATAACCGCAGTTTTGGTAGTAAATAGATCATTAGAATAGTAAATTTCGCCTTTCTCAGTGGCTATGAAAATTGACTTAGAGTCATCAGGCTTCATCACATTTATTATTTGCGTCTCCAGCCCAAAGTCAACTGCATTTAATTCCCAATTGATTCCTCCGTCTTTTGTCCTTGCCAGATATTGGTGTTCTGCATTATTTTTATCTGTATATATTAGTATACCATTTGCTCTATCAGCAAACTGTACAAACTGAATGTTTTTACCATCCAATACAGCAGCTACTTCCCAATTAAAACCACCATTTTCTGAGTGAAACACACGTCCTTCAGTAGAAGCAAAATATACATCAGCTCCTAAAAAACAGTTAGCCTTCAGATTACTTTCTTCACCTTCCAAAGCTTTCAAGGAAGCACTTCTTAACCATGATTCTCCAGAATTACTACTGAAAAAAGTAAACCAGAGATTATTTTTCGGATTACCCAGTGCAAAAATATGCGAAGCGTCATAACATTTCACTTTATTTACTAGAGAAGTTACAGAATCAACATAGTAAGATTCCCAGTTTTGCCCATAATCGCTGGTTTTAGCAATTTTAGTTTTACCATTGTGACTCTTAGCAGCCATAAAAGCTGTTCTATTGTCGATTAACTCTATATCCTGAATTGCGGAAGAGAGAGTTTCTACATTGTCAGTACCTGATTTATTTAGTCTTGTCAAATAGCCTTGGTATAAATCTTTACCGGCACCTGCAATCCAAAATATATTACCTCTTACGGATTCGATATCAGTCCAGGTGGTAAAGTCCGGTGCAAAATCATTTTTTTTCAAGGTCAAAAAGTTAGGGTGAGTATTTGTATTAATTTTGATTTTTATCATTTCGAAATCTTCGTAGCCATCAGCTGAATATTTTACCAATATCTGCGCATATCCGGATGCCCATGGAGTATTTTCTTTCAGCCTGATTGTTGTTGCTATCTCTTCCTCTTCTTCGCTTTCTAAATCGCCAATTTCAAATTTACTTTCTCCAAATTCGATAAAATCATTTAAAGGCTGCAATTCTACAACAAGATTTTTTGCATCGGAAAGATAATTGATGAATCCCATTTCAAAATCTTTATCTTTAAAATTTTCTAATGCATAGTCACTATCAAAATAGGAACCATAATAATCAAGTTTTAGGCCTGGAGAATTGTTCCCATCCGGGTTGTTAATAGGATTATTAATTTTAAGTGCTCTGGCAGCATTGGCTCTACAGTAAAAACCCCCGTTCATATTATCTTCTTCTGCTACTTTTACGGCCGAAACTCTAATTTGGGTAAAAATCTTTTCCGGAATCCAATCCGGGTGTACAGATTTGATTAACCCTGCAAGCCCTGCCACAATTGGACAAGACATAGAAGTTCCGCTTTCATAACCATAATTTCCTCTTGGAAGAGTAGATAATATATTATCTCCGGGAGCAAATACATGTACACTTCGTCCATAATTTGAAAAGAAGGTCATGTCTCCGCCTTCGCTTGTAGCGCCGACAGCTAATACATTTTTATAGTTAGTCGGGAAGGTAGGGCTAAGATCAATGAAAGAGTGGGCATTGCCTGCAGAAGATAAAACAAGAGAACCTGACAAAGTAGCTTGATCAATTATTTCCTGTTCGTATGCAGCTTGCCCCGGACCACCCCAGGAGCAGTTAATTATGTCAGCACCCAATGCAGCTGCATAAGCGATTCCGGCATAACCTCTATAAATGCCTTGTGTATAAGCTTCTGATCCGCATTTTACAGGAATGATCTTACATTTATATCCAAGTGATGCTACACCTAATTCATTATTTGTAACAGCGGCTGCACAACCTGCCACATGCGTTCCATGATTCAGATTCGGATTAGATGGACTTGGATTATTATCTTCAGCCCATTGACCTCCGTAAATCTGAGCTTGAGATACATTTCCTACAAAATCCCAACCGTGAATATCATCGACTTTGCCATTATTGTCATTATCGATATTGTCATTCGGTATTTCGCCGGGATTAGTCCAGATATTGGCTGCCAAATCAGGATGGTCTGTCTGCACACCTGAGTCGACGATAGCAATAGTAACTTCTTCGCTGCCAGTACTTATTTCCCATGCTTCATCAGCATTCATTTCCTCAAGGAAATACTGCTGACTTGTGCCCGGGTCATTAACTGATCCCAAAGTTTCTCTTTTGTAGATAGGGGATGCGTATTCAACTTCCGGATTCTGCATAAGATTTTTACAAATATCGAATGGATCAACCGGAGAGTCAAAATATACTTCGAATATATTAGATAAACCAAACCTATCATCTTTAATTGACATTAAAGACGCTAGTGGAGATACAATATGCTGTATATTTAAATCACTGATAGTATTACAGATAGAACTACCTGCAAAGGTTCTGCCGTTATTTGATACAGACTTTTGTTTCCTGGTTTTTATGATGATAGCGTTTTGTTTGTACTGATCCGGAGCGCGTTCTATTATGATAGTTCGTGCACCTGTCATTCCTTCTGATGTTTTGACTGTTCTAGTTTTAAAAGTAAAAAATTCAGCTCCGTTATTAGTTTTAGCGTAACTAAAACATGATAAAGCAAAAAGCAGAACAATAACTGCTTTTGTAATGCCATTTGATCTCATAATAAATAGTCCTTTCTATTTAATTTTTTAGCAGATAATGCATACCACGAAGGTAATCTCTGCCTTTGATAAAAATGTCTCATTTGAAATGTGCGACTTATTGCCGCTTTTCCCTTTAAATACATATCAAGATGAAACCGGTCTATTTATAAGATTATTCAAGAACGAAGCTGGAGCGGAAACAGATCCCGCCCCAAAATATATATGTGGTAATTTGTTATATGTGTAATACACACAAGTCCACAAAATAGTTACAACATAGATGTTGGAAATTATGATTTTACTGATCAGAAGATGGTTTTATAATTGGAAACTGTAGCATCAATTTTTTGGGGCAGAAATATCTAAGCGTTTGCTTCTATAATAAGAAACGCATTCTTGCTTTCAGCAGAGACTAATTTATTTTAGAGTAAGCGGGTTTTTCTTTTTTATCGCACAGTAAGTCAAATAGCCTGTTCCTACTACTATGAACAGGGCAGAAATATCTTCCATCATGGTGAACCAAAATTCTGTCAAAGCTGTTTCATAATATCTGCTGGCTAAAAGTATTATAGAACCAATCCCAAACGAAGAAGCTAAAAGTGGCCCCCTAAAATCAAACTTTTTCATTATCATTATTCTAATATAATTAATTAACCTATATATAAGAGACGCCTATACATCTAAAAGGTTTCACTTATGAATCTATAAAAAGTCGATAATTTGTTGAAATCGAAAATACTGATAAAAAAAGATGAAGCTTGCCTTGGAAGTTAGATTAAATTCGAAATGATAAAAGGCAAGCGAATTATAAAAATCTGCTTGCCCTTTTAAATCTTTTTGAGAAACCTTTACTACTTGATTTCTTTATGCACAGTGTGCTTACGCAAAAATGGATTGTACTTTTTCAATTCAATACGTTCCGGTGTATTTTGCTTATTTTTCATAGTAGTATATCTAGATGCAGGAACGCCATGTTGTTTGGCTTCTGTGCATTCCAAAGTAACTTGGATTCTCTGTTCTTTCTTAGCCATTGCCTTAACTCCAAAATACTATTTTATAGAGAAAACAAATATAAGCAGATATTATGATTCTGCAAAACTTTTTCCACATTATATGGATTAATTGTATTTCAGCTATTTTCTGCGGCACGAATATAAGAAAAGCGGCTGATATTTAGAAGAGAAATCATCTATAAAGAGATATAATTTTGAACAGCAATTAGCAATATACCAACTTATACATAGACAGCATACCAACTACAATCGATTATAGACAGTACTATTTATAGTAGATGTAATCTTAGCAATATTTTAAAAAATATGATTCTAAACAGGAGGTTACTATTAGTGCCAATCAGAAATTTTGATTATTTCGGATTATGAAATGCAACATATTCAGATTCCGGGAGTATATTATAATAAGCAGCATAAAGAAATTTCAATTTTGTATATGTCGGTTGATTCTTAGGAGGATTTGCAATGACATTACACAGGTTAAAAGTTAAGATCCTAATAGGATTAGGACTTATAGCTCTTGCCGTGACGCAAATCGTAGCGCACATTTAATCATCAGCAAATAAGGATGGTGAGTGTATTTTTACCTCATCAGTATAATATTTAAAAAGGAATGCAGATTTTTATACTGCATTCCTTTTATTTTTTCTGTTTATCTTTTTTTTACAAGTACAAAAGGATAAGCTTCAATAGGAAGGGATTCACGCGAAATCGTATTTTCTTCATATGATTCTAATACATTCCATCCTTTCTCAGCTTCTACGTGAAAAACCTCTTCGGATTCGCTTGAACTATTTATTAAACTCTCATCAGTGAAGAAACTGTAGTCATAGGAATAAGATAAATCAACTTTTCCGGACGATCTGCCTCTTAAGATCGTCATCGATGCAAATGCATCCTGCCAATCTCCAAATACTAAACCTGTATATTGAACTATAAATTTGAGCTCATACTTATTTGTAATTAGTCTCGAATTTTCTATTTCGTAATCGGGATATTTATCTTTAGCATACATAGCAAACTCAGGTGGAATTTTTGAAGGTAAAGTAAGCTTAAATACTCCATATTCATCAATTTCTGCTTCTGCCAGTATATACTTACTACTAAAATCTCTTTTATCAGCCACCTCAATTGAATCAAAGACGGCATAGATTTTTCCTTCCCCAATATTCCACTCAGCTCTTTCCCCAAAAAAATCATCGTAAATATAAATTTTTCCGGAAATTTCTCTACTCTTGACTTCAACAGTATCTGATATTTCAGGGACTGCATTAGGATCTACATAATAGAATGCAGAGTTTTCCTCTCCTTCGCAAGCAGTAAAAAAGCTAACCAGGCAAATGATTGCCAAAGACTTCAAAGTCAAATTTAAATACTTCATATCCATCGTATAATATTAAAAGAGACAAAAATACTAACACTTCGATAAATAATGATCGAATTTTTGTCTTAATAATTTAAAGAGCAAATATAAAATGATAGACGTCAGCAGGAAGATGCACACACCAGTCAGTGTTATTTTTATATTCTTCTAAAATAGTCCAACCTTTTTCAGTGTAAATGTTACAGGTTTTGCCTTCTTCATTTTTGCCTGTTATAGAGCTCTTTTCTGTAAAGAAATGATATGTATAATTATAATCCTTATGAAATGAATAACGCTCTTCATCTCTGTTTATAAACATATACTCATAATTATCACTAACACTCCCCCAGTCTGAATGCTCATACTTAACTATAAAATGCAATTGATACTTGTTGGTTAGTAATTGTTTTGACTCTACATCAAAATCTTCAAATATATTTTCTGCGTAATCAACATATTCAGGTGGAAGATAATCCGGAAGTGTTAAGCTAAATTGTCCATATTCGTCAAAATCTGCTTCAGCTAACACATATACTGAAGAGATATCAAAGTCTCTGGGTATTGTTCCGGTTATAGGTACTGTATCCATAATTGCATATATTGAACCTTTACCCAAGTTCCAGTTGGTTCTATACAATGTTGATGCATTAAAATACGAAAGCCTGCCGGTTATCACCCTTTCCTTTGCTTTTACCGTGTCCGTAATTTGTGGAACTGCATTTGGATCTACCTTATAAAAAACAGAATCATTGTTCTCCTTACACGAATTTAGAAGACCCAACATTAAAACTGCAAAGCAAACACTCATAAGATGTTTTAAGATTTTCATAGTTGATATATTATTAGTGAGTAAAAGTATTTCAAAAATAATAGTTATTTCTGAATATTCACTGTTTTATTTTAAATTTTACAAAGTAAATCTATGATTTAGTATATTGTGAAGTTTCTGTTCCATATTTTCAAAGCTAATTTTGATAAGTAAAAACATTATAATAATCGGTGCCGGTGCAGGGGGACTGTTTGCAGGTCTGAACCTTAATAACAAAGATGCTCTAATCTTGGAAAAGATGCCTTCTGCCGGTAAGAAATTGCTTATGGCAGGCTCAGGTAGGTGTAATATTACTCACGAAGGAAATATCAGAGATTTTGTAAGTAAATACGGTTTGAAATCTAAATTTATAAAGCCTGCTTTACTGGAATATCCAAATAACAAATTGCTTGCTTTACTTCATTCTGAAGGAATGGAGACAGTTAGTTATGATAATGGAAAAATCTTTCCTAAATCTGAAAATTCCAAAGATGTACTTAATCTGTTTCTGGATTTGAATCGAAAAGCAGGAACCTCTATTAGATACAATCAGAATGTTATTTCTATCAGAAAGACAGAAAATAGATTTGAAATAAAAACAGACACTGAAGTATTTGCAGCCAATTATGTGATAATTGCAGCAGGGGGGAGCTCATATCCTTTGAGTGGTTCTGATGGTAAATCCTATGTTTTAGCTAAAAATTTTGGGCATACCATTATTCCTCCAACGCCGGCACTCACTGCAATTGTTCCGGGAAATTACCAATTTGCATCTCTTTCAGGAGTTGCTATTAGAAATGCAGATATTAGTTTGTATAGGAATGGTAAAAAAATTAATCAGCATATCGGAGACCTTGCTTTTACACATAAAACTCTTTCAGGTCCGGGGATAATTGATTTCTCTCGATATGTTTCTTCAGGAGATACTCTTACTGTGAATTTCATCGGCTTGAATGAGCAAAAGCTTCGAGATACTATTATCACCGATAGTCTAAATCATGGGAAAAAGGCAATTAAAAACTACTTTAAACAGTTTTCTTTACCGGAGAGTCTTTTGAATAAGATATTTGACTTACACAATATAGACAGCAATAAAACTCTTTCGGAATTGAGTAAAGATATGCGTAATAAAATTATTGAATTACTCACTTCTTACAAATTCACAGTTGCTAAAAAAGTTGGCTTTAATCAGGCTATGGTGACTGCCGGTGGAGTGAGTACAGAAGAAATCAATCCAAAAACTCTGGAATCAAGATTAGTAGAGAATCTTTATTTTGCAGGGGAATATATAGACATCGACGGAGATACCGGTGGCTATAATCTGCAGGCAGCGTTTTCTACTGCATTTTTAGCATGTAAAAGTATTTCCAAAAAAATTGAAAATGTGAAGAAATAAAGTGTAATGAAGCAAGTAGAATCAATAAAATACAGAAAAACCAAACGGGCATGTCAGATTTCATTTTCTGATGGCTCACAGCTTGAATTAGATATGGATATTGTTCTTGAATATACTTTAAAGAAGGGTATGGAGCTTCAAGAAGAACTCCTTGAAGAAATAGAATCAAAACAGGCAATTATTTCTGCTAAGCAAGATGCTTATAACTATGCGAGCTATAGATTGAGATCCGAATGGCAGGTTCGAAAAAAGCTGGAAGAAAAAAAGTATCCAGTTCAATTGATCGATTCATGTATTGCCTTTTTGACTGAATTTAATCTGATAGATGATCAAAAGTTTGCTACTGCATACATAAAAGATGCTCTTTTAAAGAAAAAAGACGGTCCTATTAAGCTAAAAATGAAATTGAGAAGCTTTGGGATTGATGAATACATCTCAGAGAACACTATAAATACTATATATCCATTCGAACAAGAAGAAGAATTTGCACTGGATGCGGCGGTAAAAAAAATAAATTGTATTACAGGAAAGTCAAAACTTAAACAAAAGTCTTCACTAATCAATCACTTACAATCAAAAGGATTTACAAGTGATACTATTAGGAAAACTGTGGATAAAATATTTTAAAAATAGTTAGAAAATATTTTGTATTATGAATCATAATGTTTAACTTGAATAAACATTAAGCTAATATTTGAAATTGAAGATGAAATATTCTAAACCACGCTTTACGATTTTTCTGATGAACTTCGGCATTGCTGTTTTTGCTTTAATTTCTACAAGTAATCACAGTGTGCTATTTCCCTTAATTTTATTAGCTTCTCTACTTCAATTATTTTTCCTTGTTCATATTTCCCTCAAAAAAGTATTTAACATACCCAATCTTACTCTATTAAAAGACACTCTTGTGTATAGAGGTCTTTTTATTACTAAGAAATTTGAAGTTAAAGACCTCGTGATCGAAAGGAATTCTTTTTCAGGTTTAACTTTTTATATGCTTAACAGTTCCAATACTTCGGCAACAATACATGTAAATGATCTTACTGAATCTGAAATTGACTTACTCAATGAATTAGAACACAATAAGAATGCTTTGTTTGCTTCACTTTAGTTGTCAATTTTTGAATTTATATCTTTTCGACATACCCTTATTGTAATAATTTCTGACAAACCATATTTAACTATTTTTTTATCTGTTAATATTTCTAAACCCTGTAAGTTGCTATCAGTAAGAGATTACGTGTATACTTAACCCCTACTCCATTAATTATAGTGATTTGCTTTACAATACAGCGTTATTTTAATATTATAAATTCGTAATTCGAGTGGATATTTTGGATATTATCCACCAAAAAGAGTAATTTTGCTTTTTGATACTTAATTATTGACTTATTAGACATTCTAAGAAGGGGATACCAATGCAACCCACTAATATTATGGATTTCCTCGCAAAAATAGAACTTTTTGCTGATTTGAAAAATGACGAGCTTAAGCTTGTTTCTGAAATGGTTGAAAACAAAGAATATGCAGAAGGCGAAATTGTATTTGAACAAAATACAGAACGTCAACACGTTTTCTTTGTATATGAAGGTGCTATTGATTTATTCGTAAAAGGTCATTATGGTCAGGAAAAAGTTATTACTCGCTTCAGTGAGTATGATTTCTTGAGCGAAGGTGCATTTATGGACAATTACCCGCATTCAACTTCAGCTCGCGCTGCACAAAAGTCAGTTATTTTGAACATCCCTAGAGCAAGCTTCAAAGAGTTTTTAGAATCTCATCCTGAAGTAGCTGTAAAAATTCTGTCAAGAATTTCAAGAGTTATTGCCCGCAGAATGCGCCACACTACTAATCAGGTAGTGGATGCTGCTGCTCAATATATCTCAGGCCGCACTCGCAGTGAACACGATTTACTTGGCGACAGAGAAGTTCCTGAAGAAGTATATTATGGTGTTCAAACTTTAAGAGCAGTAGAGAACTTTGATATAAGTGGAATCAGCATTAACCACTTCCCTGCATTGATTGTTGCATTAGCTCAAGTTAAAATGGCAGCTGCAAAAGCAAACTGCGATTTAGGCTGGATGGATGCAAAAATTAAAGACGGTATCGTTGCTGCATGCGAAGAACTTATCAACGGCAAATTGCATACTCACTTTGTTGTTGATATGATTCAAGGTGGTGCAGGTACTTCTACTAACATGAATGCCAATGAAGTTATAGCTAACAGAGCTTTAGAAATAATGGGATATGAAAAAGGTCAATATGAATATTGCCACCCTAACAACCATGTAAACTTAGCTCAATCTACAAATGATGCTTATCCAACTGCATTGAAACTTGCTTTTATTTATCAAAACCAAGCTCTTGTTAAAGGATTAAAATCATTGATCGCTTCTTTCAAAAAGAAAGCTCAAGAATTTTCTCATATTATTAAAATGGGACGTACTCAGCTTCAAGACGCTGTGCCTATGACTTTGGGTCAGGAATTCGCTGCTTTTGCTTCTACTTTGGGAGAAGAAATCCAACGTTTGGAAGAAAATGCAAAATTGTTCCTGGAACTTAACATGGGTGGTACTGCAATTGGTACAGGTATCAACGCAGATCCTAAATACAGTCCAAAAGTAATGGAACACCTGGCTGAAATTACAGATCTTCCTGTTGTTCTTGCTTCTGACTTAGTTGAAGCTACTCAAGATACAGGTTCTTTTGTAATGTATTCTTCAGCAGTTAAACGTTTGGCAGTTAAATTGTCCAAAATTTGTAATGACTTGAGGCTTCTTAGCTCAGGCCCTCGCACAGGTATCAATGAAATCAATTTACCAAAAATGCAACCTGGTTCTTCAATTATGCCTGGTAAAGTAAACCCTGTTATTCCTGAAGTTGTTAACCAAATAGCATTTAAAGTTATTGGTAATGATATCTCTGTAACAATGGCAGCTGAAGCTGGTCAATTACAATTAAACGTAATGGAACCGGTAATTGCTCAAAGCATCTTCGAATCAGTTGAAATGTTGAAAAACGGTATGCATACTTTGAAACACAGATGCATAGACGGAATTACAGCGAATGAAGCAGTATGCCGCAAATTAGTTGAAAATTCAATTGGTTTGGTTACAGCTTTGAACCCTGTGTTAGGCTATGAAAATTCAAGTAAAATTGCAAAAGAAGCATTGGAAACAGGTAAATCTGTTTATGATCTTGTATTAGAACACAAAATGCTTAGCAAAGAAAAACTTGATGACTTATTAAAACCTGAAAACATGATTCAGTCAAGAACTTTCTAATATAGAAACTCAAATAAATTAGATATATAAGCTGCTCATCTAGAGCGGCTTTTTTTTTGAGTATCATGTTTGCTCCCACTCCCCCAACTTTAGCAATAAGCACATATCCGGAATATTCAAACAATTCCATAAAATTATTCCCAGGGAACTGCAACTATAGACGAGATATTTCGTTTCTTTTATCGTGTTACGGAGGAATTTTTTTATGTGTATTGTTTTTATTCACTAATATTCGTATTATGATGATTGACCAATTAGCAATGAAGACGGAAGACATGAAAGCTCTAATGCAGAAATATCTTAAATACCCTGATACAGAAGAAGGTTTTAATCAGTATAGATTAGATTCTTTAGACTTCTTATGGTTAAAATATCAGGAAAAACTTACTAAATGCCGCAGAGAGTTTTCTGAAGACAGTGTACATAAATTCCGAATTAGTGGCCGTCGCTTCTTAGCTATGGTTGATATGGTGAAGAACATATACTCTTCAAAATATTTGGAAGACTTGCAAACCGAACTCAAAAAACAGATGAAGATATTTTCTGATCTTAGAGACACTCAGGTAATGATTAATAGTATCAATAAGATTAGAAAAGAATATTCAGTTTTTGATTTTTTCTATTATGATTTGCTAGCCAGAGAGCAGACTTGCATTAAAAAAATAGAGAAAAAAATAAAAAGAGTAAGCCGTAAAGACATAGAAGCTCTGATATTCTTTATTCGCATAGATCTTGATAATACTTATAAAAATGATTCTGCGACATTTAACGACGCATTTGAAGTAATTAACGAAGTCTTTAGAGATTTGCAAACTAAGGCACTTAATTTACAAGAAGACGATCCTCGTACAATACATGAGCTAAGGTTAGTCTTCAAAAATTTCCGATATATGATAGAAGCTTTCATAGTAGCCAATGAACTACCTAAAGATTTTTTAGATTCTCTTTCCGATTATCAGACTCTAATGGGAGAAGTTCAGGATGCGGAAGTTCTTATTTCCCGCTTTAATGAGTACGTTCTAGTTCAGGATAGTCCTGAAGATATTGTTTGGGTTAATGCAAATAAAGTATTAGAGGAAAGATTAAGAGAAAAAATTCGTAAGTTTATGGAACACAAAGACAGGTTAAATACTTTTTGGACTCTGTAAATTGTTACCTTTATTTGATATCAAGCAAACTGAAAATATAAAGAAATGGCTGGATCGCTTTTTAATATTACTTAGCGTCTCAGCCGTTTTTTCGTTATTATTGATTTTGGGCTATCATTTGTCCGAATTCTGGTTTGATTTCATGGTATATGCAACAGATGCTATTGTTGTCATGTTTGCAGCCCAGGAGATATTCAGATGGTTTCTTGTAAAAGACCACAAACGCTACTTACGAGAGCGGTGGATAGAAAATTTCTTTACCCTACTTATTATACTAGGCACTATATTTCCTCAGGAAATATTCTTCTTCTTTGAATTCCTTTTCCCTGAGTTTGATCCAAAAAAAATAACAATCTTATATTTGGCTACTTTTGAGCTTAGCGTACTTGCCATTGCAATAGTTAAAGTGCTAAGATATAATCACTTAATATCAAAAATCAAACTACATCCGGGCTCGCTTTTTGCTCTTAGTTTCCTGATGGTAATAATTTTAGGTACTATATTACTATCTTTGCCAAAAGCAACCTTACCGGAACATGCTCTCAGCCTTACAGATGCTTTATTTACTTCCACTAGCGCAGTCTGTGTGACGGGACTTTCTACAATAGTTGTTCCTGAGACATTATCTACATTTGGCAAAGGCGTATTATTCTTCCTCATTCAAGTAGGTGGACTTGGCGTAATGACTTTGACCACATTTTTTGCAGCACTTTTTGCAGGTGGTTTGTCTTTCAGATTTAGAATAATGATGCGGGATATGCTTAGCCAGGATAATATAAGTCAGGTTTGGTCGCTACTTTCTAAAATTATAATATTTACTGCGATATTTGAAATAGGCGGCGCTTTATTTTTATACTGGTCATTAGATGGAACTTTTGCTGCATTTGACAGGAAGCTATTTTACGATTGCATATTCCA
This sequence comes from Kapaibacterium sp. (SeqCode), assembly GCA_965140345.1. Classification (GTDB taxonomy): domain Bacteria; phylum Bacteroidota; class Ignavibacteria; order Kapaibacteriales; family UBA2268; genus JBFHIJ01. The sequence goes on along the minus strand of OZ223198.1, from coordinate 1,294,561 downwards.
TAGCGTATCAGCTTTTTGCAATGCAGGTTTTTCTTTGTATCCTGAAGGATTCATGCAAAATAACATTGCTTCCAATTATTCCTATCTTAGTACTATTATGGTACTGATTGTTGCCGGAGGTCTTGGATTTGCAGTATTTGCAAACTTTATAAATCAGAAACCCTGGCGTTCTAGAACACACAGGAACTCACTTAGAATGACAATGCAATCAAAGCTTGTACTTATAACAACTGTTATATTGATTGTATCAGGTACAGTATTATTCTATTTTTCTGATAGCAATGGTTCAATAGCAAATATGTCTGCTTTCGATAAATTATTTCAGGCGACTTTCTGGTCAATTACTGCCAGAACTGCCGGTTTTAATGCTGTAGACACGTCTTCGCTTGCACCAGCAGCTTTAATGATAATGATTATTTTGATGTGGATTGGCGCATCTCCCGGTTCTACAGGTGGCGGTATTAAAACCACAACTATAGGTGTAACATTTCTAGCACTTATAAATCAGATCCGTGGTAATGAGAAAATCCGTATTTTTAAAAGAGAGCTTGCTCCTGAAAGTGTGAAAAGAGCATTTTTAGTTGTAATTTCTTCTTTGCTTGCATTGGGTATTGCTTCAACTGCTCTTGTCTGGGCAGAGCCGGGCAAAAACACAATGGATTTAATATTTGAAACTACTTCCGCAATCAGTACAGTCGGACTTAGCAGGGGCATAACTCCTGACCTTACTGTAATTGGAAAATATATAATAATTTTGCTAATGTTTATAGGCAGAATAGGCGTGCTGGCATTTTTAATGTCTTTCCATAATCCGGGCACTCCTCCTAATTACAATCTGCCTACTGAAAATATAATAGTAGGTTAAATTATGGCAGTTAAGAAATTTTGCATAATAGGACTTGGATATTTCGGTGCTAATCTTGCTTTAGATTTGACTGATGAAGGGGCAGAGGTAATAGCTATTGATATAGAAGTAGAAAAAGTTGCTCCTTTAAAAGATAAAGTTACTATGGCAGTGCAGGCTGATGCAACTGATGTAAAAGCATTGAGAAGTCTCGGTGTAGACGACGTGGATGCAGTAATTGTAGCTATAGGTGAAGGCTTTGAAAGCAGTATCACAACAACCGCAGCCTTGCAGGAAATCGGAGTTAAGAAAATTATCAATCGAGTTATTTCTCCGGTGCAGGAAAGGTTACTTAAGTTAATGGGAATCGAAGAACTGATTGTTCCCGAAGCTTATGCGGCAGGGAAGATGGCAGAACGCCTTATGATACCCGGTTTGATAGAATCTTTTGAAATCACTAAAGAGTATGGTATCTTTGAAGTTAAAGTTCCTGCATACTTAATCGGAAAGACTTTGTCTGATGTTGAGCTAAGGCAGAAATACGATCTTAACCTTGTTACAATTAAACGAAAAGCCGTGTCTAAAAGTATTTTCTCTTCTAAGGAAGAGTATATTGTAACAGGTGTGCCGGAACCTACTTTGATTTTTGAAGAAAACGATATATTGGTATTATTCGGCAAAGAAAAGAACTTTATCAAGCTTCTTGACTAAAGAGCATTCCATAGTTACTGCTTTTAATAATATAAACCTGAAGAAAGATTTGAAATAATGATTAGAATATTAATACATATTTTCGCTTTAGTTTCTGTTTCCACATTTGCTATTGCAAACAGCTGGTCAGTTATTAGAAATATCAATGAGCTCAATTCTGAAAAGGCAGAAATTGCTCCTGCTTACAATATGTATGAACATAAGCTTTATTTCAACTCCGACAGACTCAATACATCTTATTTCTTCACTGCAGATTTCCTTTCCGATACTTCTTTTTCTAAGGTTAGCCTTATAGAAGGGGATATTAATAAAAAGCAAGATAACCGTGCCTATATTTCATTCTTCGATGAAGACGAAGCTTATGTTTCGGCATTCAAGCAAACTGATACATATCCTGTAATGAACGTGCATAAGTCGCTTAAACGCAAGCAGCAGTGGCAAAAACCATATCTTTTGGACTCTCTACAGTCAGATGATTTTACTGCTCAGGCAACTGTTTCTCCTGACAAATCATTTCTAATTTTTGTCACCAACAGATTTTCTAAAGACAGAGACACAGATTTATGGATTGCTTTTCGTCAGTCGAATGACACATGGGGAAATGCAATGCCTTTAGAAGAGCTGAACTCTTCCGGAAATGAGATAACTCCGTACCTTGCTTCATCTGACACATTGTATTTTGCTTCCAATGGTCAATCTGGTCAGGGCGGTTTTGACATATTCATATCCCTGAGATATGATGCAAAGTGGTCAGTACCTCGTCCGCTGAATGGCTTAAATACTGAGTTTGACGAATCTGATTTTACTTTGCTTCCTAATGGTTATGCTATATTTTCTTCCAACCGTCCGGGAACAATCGGAGATTTAGACTTCTTCCTTGCCGGTGAAGCATCTGAAAAATCTATAAACAAAGAAACAAATGTTGAATATCAATTATCTGCTTTAGTTTCAGATATTGAGCTATTCCGCAAAGAAGAATATACTCTCTGCACTTTTACAAATATTTTCCCGGAAACATACTTCACATCTCAAGTACAAAACAATCTGCAAGCTGAGTATTGCGATAAAAATTTTGCACGCATATTAAAAGAGATAAGACTTTCAGGTTCTTCGATTGAGATCAAATGTAATAAAGATTTTGACTCAAAATTTCTAATTACTAAAATTGAAACTAAGCTAAATTCAAGCATAGACGCAAAAGTGACTAATGAAGAAACTGGTTTTGTTGTTTTATCTGTGCAGAATGTAAAAGATTTTTCTCCTATTGAGCTGGTTCAAGATAAAACCACAGCCGATCCTCCAATTTTGGAATTATTCTTAAATGCCCGTCCGCAGGAGGATGTATCTAACTGGTCTGTTTATACCCAAATAGGAAATAAACGAGAAACTGTTTACAGTAGCTCTGAATATTCCAAAAAAGTCACATATAATATCAGCAATCAGTTAAATGCTCTGTGGGTCGTTGATTCTCTGAATATTAGCCTGATAGGAAGAGACAAAAACGATCTTGAAGGCAGCAGCAACTATACTTTCATTATCAATAAAAAACAGCTTAGAAACAGAACTACAATTGAGTACAAACAAGCTCAGCACGAAGAATATTTTGTTGACCTGACAGATATAAGCAGCAACAGAAATCTAGCCCTGATAGAACTGATGCTGGAAAACGCCTTTCTAAATAAAAAACTCGAAATAATCTATCCGAACGGAAAAGACCTGGAAGCTGCAAAATTCAAAGGTCTGCTTGTTTCTAAATACAATTTCAAGAAGCAGAACATCACTTTGCGCGAAGGTCAAAACAAATTAGACCTCCCGTTTCTGGCAAGAATCCTTGCAGAAAAAGGGATATAGGGTTAGCTTACCCAACCGAACATTAACACTAACTATATTTTATTCATAACAATCTATTATTTATATTATATAATAGTAGATTTTATATTGTATAATCTAGTTTTTAGATGCACATCCTCTGCAGCTACTTTACCATAAAATCTGCTTTATTACTCATTTATTCTACTTTATATATTTGTTCAAGTTTACAGATTATATGTATACTGCAAGTATCTAACAAAGGATTCCAAATGAAAACTCAGATCATTTTATTCTTGTTATTACCCTTAATATCCTTCGCCGAAACCTATGAAGGTGCAGACTCTTTGAAGCCTCATAAAGATTATCAGTATAAAGCGAAAGCCGGTTCGGATATAGATCCGGAATTGCTTAATGATGAAATCCCTGATGATCCCCGTATTCGTTTTGCTACTTACTTCGGTGGAACAGGAGCAGATGCCGCTCAGGATTTTAAAATTGATTCTAAAGGCTATTTATACGCTATAGGAAATACTATGAGTTCAGATTTTCCTATGGTAGGAAATTCCTTTGACTCTGAAAAAACTGAAGAAGATTATATAGATGCTTTTATTGTCAAATTTGACACTTTAGGCTTTCCTGTTTGGAGTACATATTTTGGTGGAACAGAGGAGGATAGAGGAATAAGATTAGAAATCGATTCAGAAGATAACATAATTATTACAGGAGCTACAAATTCTCCAAATTTCCCATTAAAAGGGGAATTTGACCAAGACAGTATAAAAGGTGAAGCTGATATGTATGTTGCCAAATTTGATAAAGACGGTAATTTACTGTGGTCTCGCCTGTTTGGAGGTACATACTTGGATCAGTCTTTTGGTCTTGCCCTAGATGATGACGATAATATATATGTAGCAGGTAACACAATGAGTACTGATATAGTCAGAAGTAACTGGACATATCAGCCGGAGTTCAGTTTGTTTATTGGGAAATGGAGAGAATACTCTGATGGCGTATTTGCTAAATTCAGTCCCGAAGGTAAACATATATGGTCAAGCTATTTGGGTGCGCAACGAGTTGAACATTTGGAAGACATTGATGTCTATGGTGATGAGATAGCAATTGTAGGACGTTTAAGTGCACCTATTACTAAGACCCATGAAAACATGTATATAATAGGCACAGAAGATGCAATCCAACAGTTACCATGTGACACGACTTATTATGAACACTACACACTTTACGATCCCTTTATCGCCAAATTTACTACAGACAGCTGTAAACTTAAATATTTTACTTACTATTGTTCTCAAACTATAAAAAAAGAATTATCCGATAATAGATATTATTTCTCTGATTATGATTCCAAAGGAAATTATATCTTAATTATTGACACAGAAAATAATTCCATGGAGGTAAAAGGTTCTCCATTTCAAGATTACAGTGCTAACACAAGTTATCCTGGCATGATGATGTTATCTATTAGTCCACAAAATGCTGTCAATTGGGATTGGGATATTACAGCTGGTCATAATTTCTCAGATAATGCATATACAATAAATAATCAAATTCTTTGGGGAGAAGTAACTACATATAAAAATTTGTTTCCTGAAGACAGTAATCATATAAACAACAGAGATAATGGCTCAACTGGGACCTCACTATTGATGCGATTTGACATGAGTAAATTTACTCAATGGTATTCTTATCATCCTCACTTTGATGCGGATGATAAAATTGTTTGTAAAAATAATGATGTATATATGGTGGCTAAATCTCATCCATCACACTTACTAAAAAAAGCGTATTCAGAAGAATATCATGAATACGCTTTATATCTAATCAATTTTGATTTGAGAGGAAATTTTGGGTATTCTGCGATAGATACAGGAATTAATAATTTATCAAACATCTCTGTCTATCCATCAATTACATCTCAATCAATAACTATATCTTCTGAAGATTCAATTCGTCAATTACAAATCTATGATTTGCTTGGAAAGCAATTATACTCAACAGATATGCAGTTCCCTCTCAACGAGCTTGAACTAAATGTTGAAAACTATGCAGATGGTATGTATTTCATTCTTATAAACAATAAATACAGTCTTAAATTTATTAAGGAGTAGAATGCTGAGTGATCTCCCACCCCGATTAATTTTGCCTTCTCCGCAATATTCTCTAATTTTGCTTGTGGAGAGCTTGTCGAAATTTCTGTGCAGGCTTTTCGTGTTAGATATTTATTATGAAGACTTTTCTTTAAAAAGGATATAAATGAGTAGAACTATTGCTGCACTTGCCACTCCTCCGGGTACGGGCGGACTTCACGTTATCAGAGTTTCAGGTGATGAGGCTTTTGATATAGTGGATAAATGCTTTTCCGGTAAACTGATGGAGGCGGAGTCGCACCGCATTTTATATGGAAAAATTTTATCCGGCGAGAGAATTATAGATACAGTTACAGTTTCTACTTTCAGAGCTCCACGCTCTTATACAGGCGAAAATGTAATTGAGATTGGCTGCCATGGCGGACAGATTGTTTCTCAGGAAATACTTAAGGTTCTTTTTGCATCTGGCGCATTCCCTGCTGAACCCGGCGAATTCACTAAAAAAGCTTTCCTTAATGGCAAGCTCGATCTTACTCAAGTGGAAGCAGTGGCGGACTTGATTCACTCTACTTCTGTTCCGGGCGCGCAAACTGCTGCCCGCCAGCTTTCCGGGAACTTCACACTTCGTCTGGCTGAACTAAGACAAAAGCTATTGGATACTGCCAGTTTACTGGAATTAGAGTTGGACTTTTCTGAAGAAGAGCTTGAATTTGTAGATAAAACTGAATTTAAGCAGCGAGTGGATGAAGCTATTTTATTTTGTAAGGATCTGGCTTCTTCATTTCAATCTGCAGAGATCCTTCGTTCAGGATTTTATGTTGCCTTAGCTGGCTATCCAAACTCAGGGAAATCTACTTTATTTAATACCTTGCTGGAAAGGCAGCGCGCAATAGTAAGTGCCACTCCCGGGACAACACGCGACTATCTGGAAGAAAATATAATAGTAAACGGGATTACTGTTAAGCTGACGGATACCGCAGGATTACGCGATAACAGCAGCGACACTATCGAAATAGAAGGTATAAAATTAGTAGAGTCAGTTCTTGAGCAGTCTAATTTGATTTTAGTTTTGAATGATATTTCAGAATCAGAGGATTATTCAGAAAGTCTATATAATCAGTTAAAAGAGAAATATTCAGACAGGAAAGTTCTGCTACTTCAAAACAAAGTGGATCTTGTAGATAAAGAGCAAATCAATACAGATGATACATTCTATATCTCAGCAAAGATGAATGAGGGTATTGATTCATTGCGCATTCTAATCGGAAGTGAAGCAGAAAAATCAGCTGACCGAATTAATGATATTCTGGTAAACAAGCGACATGCTGAGCTTCTGGCAAAAGCAGCAGAATCTCTGGAAAATGCAAGAGAAGCTTTAGAAATATTCACGGAAAATGAGATAATTGCTATAGATATCAAAGATGCAGCGCGCACTCTGGGCGATATTGTCGGCGACACCTGGGACGAGGATGTGCTGAATAATATATTCTCAAGATTCTGTATAGGCAAATAGTAATAAATAAAAGCAGAAAGTATCAGCTACCTTCTGCTTTTATAAATATTCTTTGCTACTTACTAAAATAGCAGTAAATATGAGCGCGGATTTTGATTAGCCTGAGCCATAGACAAGACAGATGTTTGCTGTAAAAACTGATTTTTTACGATATTTAATTGCTCGTTAGCTATGTCCGCATCTTCCAGTCTCGAAATAGCCGAATCATAATTGACTATTTGCGAACGAATGGATTCCTCTTGCGAATTGATTCTACCCTGGACACCACCTAGATAAGAGGCTACGTTTCGTACATTTTTCATAGCAAGCGAAAGACTGTAGAGAGTACTTCCGATTTCATCACTTGCAAAGATGTTCAAATCCGAAGAACTTACATCATTGAGTTTCGATAAATCCAGACCTGTAACACCTGCAAAGTTAGTGACATTGAGACCAGATCCGTCATCAAGTGCCTGCAAATTAAAATTTCGACTTTCTACATTCAAATCAACATTATCAGATTCCAGGTTAATCCCAAGCGTAATCATTGTATTGACATGATCATACCCGATTACCCAGTCTGCATTATAATTACCACTAAAAAGCTGATAGCCTCCAAAAACCGCTGAATCTACAACCGACTGAATTTGCTGTGTCAATCTGTAAGCTCCTTTTGCAAGAGCAACTTTTTCATCAGTACCGATAGAGTCAGCAGAGGCTAAAGTAGTTGCCTCTTTGATAGTGGAAAGTAAGTTATTGATATTGTCCAAAGTATCTTGCGAAATGGAAGCAACATTACCTGCTTCACCGCTAAGTCTAAGAGCAGCTTTAAGAGAGCCGTTTCTAGCTTCTAATGATCTGGAAGTAATGTAGGCAGACACGTCGTCCGTCGCTGCATTAATTCTTTTACCAGTAGAAATACGAAGCTGACTATTAGCAATTTCATTTGAGGATTTCAAATTGCTGTTATAGGCCTGCTCTGCAGAAATATTGGCACGTATTCTTGCTTCACCCGAAATTGCTGTTGGCATAACTACTCTATGCTTCATTAATTAGAAATACATTTCGGGCATCCTACCTGTTTACTATTCCTCTAATAAGCTTATCGGCAAGTTGGAAAACTTCTTTAGCATATTTTTTATTTTATTTTGATTATTTATTTTATACTTAATATTGGGTATATATTTATGACATTAAAGTGGTAGAAAGTACAAGTTCTTTGTGTTTCAGCGGTAAAAGCTCGTTGAGCAAGTAAAACGAGTCGAAACATGCTATATGGGTCGCTGATCTTGATATTCACACACCCCTACCTCGCTGCATTCGGTTTTTTATAAACGTTTGAGTGCAGGAATACACCCGGACTTTTTTAACAGAGCGTAGAGAGGGTATGGGGTTATATAACTAAATTCTTTCCGACCCTTAAGAGCTCTATTTGTTTGGCACTCTATATTCCCATTGTTCTGCTATGGGCTAAACTCTATCAGCCTTTCAGGCTGAGATGATATGTTCAATATTTCTGTAGAGAGGCGATGTATCGAATCTCTACGAATGAGATTCTACTCTACTATAATATTTTTAGAAATAGGTTTATCTTTACAGTTGATCCTTATTACATAAGCACCGCTTGGATAGTTCCCTATTTGGAGTTGTAGATTTTTCGAGTAAGTATTCTCCATTTCCGGGAAGTTTGCAACAAGCTCGCCCATGTAGTTAAATATTTGCACCGTTTTGATTTCTTCAGCTTGATCTAAGTCAATGCTTAGCGTGCCGTTTGATACTGGGTTTGGATAGACAGTTAGATTTATTTTGCTGCCAGTTTGTTCGTTTACACTAGTTATAGCAGAAATATCAACAATCCCTAGAGCTCCTCTTTTTGTAGTGAAATATATATTCTTAGCTTTAGAATCCATTGCAATCGAAAAAGCACTAGCTGCTCTATAAGGATAATACTTAATTTTGCAAGTATCAAATATAGCCTCCGGAAGCTTTTCCTCATTTAATACAAAAGATACTTTATCATTTGATAAGTCATATAGAAATAATTCTTCAGCTAAATGACTATTGGCTAAACAAAAACTTCCTTCGCTATTGGCAATAGCAACATTACTACTTTCAAAACCTCCAGGATAAGAATACTCACGTTTTTTTATCTTGCTGGAAAAATCATAAGAATAAAAGGCACTTACAGCTTTTTGATTTTCAACTTCAGCTTTTATATAATATGTTTTTTGGGATTTAACATCATAACTAATTGCGTTATATTGTAGATAATTGATAACGCTACTATATTGTAAATAGTTATCAACTAATACAGGTGTTTCTTCTATGCTTTCGTCATCTATATCTAGTATTTTACCATGGTGATAGCCATCACTGTTCCAACAAAAATATAATATTTTTGATCCACCCAGATGAATTGCATTATCAACTCTTCTTTCTAACTTTTTGGAAAAAATGATATCACCTTTAAATATTTCCCTTACTATTAGAGTTGAATCTTCACTTGTTGAAATTAGCCTAGTACTGTCTGTACTTATGCTAACTGAAGTTACATGAGCGGAATGGCCAGAATATTTATTTAATGGTTTAAAGTCAGGTATAGAATAGCTTAGAATGTCGTTTTGGAATGGAATAAAGAGTGTACTATATTCAGTGTGATATGCTGACAACCTGTTACTGACATCAGTACTATCAATTGACATTGTTGAAATAACTTTACGGGCTTTTATATCATAAATAACGTAAATACTTCTTTCAATAGGGTTATCCTCAGTAGTATATCCGTTAATTTCTGTGCCAATCAGATATTTATCGTCATTAGTTACATATAAAGAACTACAATGATTAATGGGAAACATTCCTAAATAGTTATCATTTTCATTTTTTGCATAAAAAAACAAGCCATTCTCGCTATGCCCTACAATTCCATTTTTAGTATAAAAACTTGATTGGAGAAAATGATCCTGTTTTGGAATATCATAAACTTTCTTATCTTTAAAATTTGTATCAATTTCCAAGATTGCTTGGTCAGAAATGGAGTCTTTGCCTATTGGTATAATAATTTTTGTTCCATCTAAACTAATATCAAATGATTTAATTGATTTTCCAAGTGGTAGCGAAGTAAAGAGTTTAACATCATACTTGCCTTCTGTTTCAACTCTTAAAATCGGTGTATCAGAAGTCTTAATGTTATATAGCCCCTGTAAATACACAGAACAATCAGATCGTACAAAAGAACTAGTAGTAGATAATGAATAGTCTTCAGCTATAAATCCTGGGATTAGTTGTTTCAAATCATAAACATATTGAAGATTACCTTGATAATCAAAAAGAAGCAAACTATCCGCTGTGCTTTTCATACATAAAATTTTCTTATATTTTGGTATGACTTGGAAACATCCAATTCTTCCTGTTTTAATTCTTATTTTTGAGTCTGGATTATTAAGAGGAATGACATCAATCGAATTTGCAAGAAAATCAGGCGTCACAAACAAAGTATCATCATGTACTTCGAAATGTGTTGTTTCGCCGATATTCCAGGTGTAAATTTGTTTATTTTCAATTTCTTGCCCTGTGAAGATATCCCATTTACCAACTTTTACAATTTCACCGGCTTGAGACCCAGCATAGGTTTTTTTTGAAGAATATGTATATAAATATTTGGAATCATCTGAAAAAGTAAATTGTTGCATCTGACTGAGCTTATTCTTCCATGTAGACTCAAATAAAATATCATTTAATGAATTCTCCTTGTCCAAAATGGATATCAATTCATTCGTTTCTGAATCTATTATTTGCACATATTTCTCACTATCAGCTCTATCTGGTAAAGTTACAGAAGCTGCTATATATCTGTCATTAGGCGATACTTGAATATCTGTATAGAGTCTTCCCATAGGATAAAACTTCGCTTCCTGAGCAGAAAGCGGATTAGTAAAAAGTACTAGTGAAATAAAAAATATGACTGTCTTTGCTAATTGAGTGAGCTTCATACAATTACATCTAAAATTATTATAAAAAGTAACAATATATATAAATTAAAACTTAATATTGATTATCACAAATATATATTAATACTATATACCTGTATCTAACTTGGTAGGGCAGAACAATAGGATTCTTGCCGCCCCTACAGGGCTGACCAAATCTTATAAATATTACTTTTCACAGGGCTACACCCTGTGCTACTGATATCAGCCTTTCAGGCTGTGATGATATGTTCAATATTACTGTAGAGACGCCATGTATCGAACCTCTACGAATGGTATTCTACTCTACTATAATATTTTTAGAAATGACTTTATCTTTGCAACTGATCCTTATTACATAAGCACCGCTTGGGTAGTTGCCTATTTGGAGTTGCATATTTTTCGAGTATGTATTTCCCAATTCAGGGAAGCTTGCCACAAGCTCGCCCATGTAGTTAAATATTTGCACCGTTTTGATTTCTTCAGCTTGATCTAAGTCAATGCTTAGTGTGCCGTTTGATACTGGATTTGGGTATATAACAGCTTGAGAGTCCTCCTTCTGAATATCATCCTCAATTGAAGTCAGAGGAGTAAGATTAATTATACCCATTGCTCCTAAATCGGTAGCATAATATACATTATCCACCTTAGGGCAGTAAGCAATTGCAAGATTTTTACACTGAGGAAAACGACTAAATTCAGGTACACACTCTGGAAATATGTATTCAGGATAATCATCTTCTGCATAAAATTGATATACACTATCTTTTTGTACATCATATAATGCTAAGTCATCCTGACTCCATGTAGATAGTAGGAAATCATTATGGCTAGTTGCAAAAACCATATTGCACGTGAGATTGGCAGCTGGATATTTAGTAACAGTATCTAGTCTACGAGTATCTACATTATAAGACAAATAGTAATTATTTTCTAAACCATTGTGGTCATAAAATGAATAATAAATCTTACCATGATCCGACATGTAATTTAACCTATCAGTTCTTTGTTTATAATCATATTCTAATTTTCTGTAGAAATCATATACAATTGATGTTTCTTCTATAGTCCCATCTTCAATGTCTAAGATATACCCTTGAATATATCCTTTAATCTCAGGATTATCTGCTGTAACAAAGTAAAGAATTGCATTTTCACCAATAAATAAAGCATTTTGAATTGCTTTATCCAATTTCTTGTGATACACTTGTTTCTTTGTTTGCAAATCCCAAACTATCATTGTTGAATCAAGACTTGCTGATATCAATTTTGTGCTATCTAACGAGAGACTAACACTAGTAACATCTCCTGTATGCCCTTCATAAGATTGAATATAATCAAAACCTGGTATTTGATATTCTTCTATTCGATTTTGTACCGGAACAAATAGACTCTGTTTGGTACAATGGTATGAAGACTTCCTATTATAAATAGTTGTCTCATATACTGATTTTTTAGACAAAGTCTTTTGTAAATCCGTATCGTAAACAAAATATATTGTTTTTATAGGTTCATTATAATTTGGATATCTATCACCATTGATTTCTGCTCCAATCATGTATTTATTATCATTTGTGACATACATTGATGAAACATGATCAACAGGAAAACAAGCTAAATAAGAAGTGTTTTCTTCTCCATAGAAAAAACAACTATTAGCTTCATGCCCCACTATCTTGTCGGAAGCATAAAAACATGATGTGATGAATGTTGTACCTTTGGGAACCTGATATTCTTTTTTATGTTCAAAATTTACATCATACTCTGCAATGGCAGCATATTTATTATTACCAACCGGTCGCCCTATTGGAATCAAGATCTTATCTCCTGTTTCATTCATATCAAATGCTTTTATTCCAAAAGCAATCGAATGATTCTTAAAGAGTTTGAGATTAGATGGATTATCAATTTCTATTCTAAGAATAGCATTAAAATCATCATGGACATTACTTAGACCTTGCATATATAAATACTTATCATTCTTCACAAAAGAATATAGTTTAGCCGGAAAGTATTCATTCCCATCAAAACCAGGTAAAGCCTTGGTAAGCTTTATGTTCGACAATTCATCGCCGTTATAATTATAGATTGAAATAGAATAGTTCTCTCTAAAGCATACTATTTTTCTTTTGTCTGAAAGTACTGTAAATCCACCTATCAAGCCTGTATCTATAACTTTTTTCTTATCAAGGCTTCCTAGTGGTACTATTTGTAACTCGTTAGGACTGAGTCCATCCATAAAAACAGCGATATCATCATGCACCTCGAAGTGTAATACATTTCCGAAAAATAGAGATGCAACGGGGTAGCTATTTATCTCTACCCCGCTGGAAATATCCCATTTACCAATATGTCCGGTATATGTACCATTATCAAAAGAAAATGTATACAAATATCTTGAATCATCAGAAAATGCAAAATGTTGTGTCAAATCGTAATGTTCTGGTCCATTATCAAATAAAAAACCATTTATTGAATTCCGCTGATTTATTATTGACACCAGCTCACCAGTTTTTGCATCCACTATATGTATATCCATAGTATTATTTGGCATACTTGAAATAAACACTGTCCCTGCTATATATTGTTTATCAGGCGAAACACGTATATCATGATAGGCTTCTCCCATAGGATAAAACTTCGCTTCTTGAGTAGAAAGCGGATTAGTAAAAAGTACTAGTGAAATAAAAAATATGACTGTCTTTGCTAATTGAGTGAGCTTCATATAATTACATCTAAAATTATAATAAAAAGTAACAATACATATAAATTAAAACTTAATATTGATTATAACAAATATATATTAATGCTGTATGCTTGTATTTAACTTGGTAGGGCAGAACAATAGGATCCTTGCCGCCCCTACAGGGCTGACCAAATCTTATAAATATTACTTTTCACAGGGCTACACCCTGTGCTACTGATATCAGCCTTTCAAGCTGTTATGATATGTTCAATATTTCTGTAGAGAGGCGATGTATCGAATCTCTACGAATGGTATTCTACTCTACTATAATATTTTTGGAAATGACTTTATCTTTGCAGCTAATCCGGATTACATAAGCACCGCTTGGGTAGTTGCCTATGTGGAGCTGCAGATTTTTTGAATAAGTGTTTCTCAGTTCAGGGAAGCTTGCAACAAGTTCCCCCATGTAGTTAAACATCTGTACGGTCTGTATTTCTTCGGGGTTATCTAAGTCTATACTTAGTGTGCCGTTTGATACTGGGTTTGGATAAGCTTTGATAAAGCTGTTACTGAATATGTCTTCCTCCACTCCGGTTTCGAAATGAATATCAGCTCCAAATAATAAACCCTCATGTTTTGTAGCCACTACAATTCTATCTCCATTCGGTGACAAAGCTAGGTCAAAAGTTTTTGTCCTAACTTTCCCATTTATAGCTGTATTCTTCATCTTTTGAAGATCTATTCTATATGTTTGATTGGTCTCAGTATTCCAAATTTTGATATGGCTATTAAAATATATATTATCCTCAGAAGAAATATCATGAGCAAAAACTTTCCCGTTTCCAGAAAATGTGCTACAAAAACTGTGTATTGCATCGAAATCTGGTGTGAACTTCTTCTCGCCATGAATAGTAAGATATTCGTCAATAGTGATTGTTTTTTTATCTAATATTCTAGAGATAGAGCTATTTTCATAGTAATAACCGACCTTAACAAAATAGAACTCAAAATCGGATATAGTGAAAACACTTTTGATCAAAAAATCATCCTCATAAGCCAGTAGTACTATTGTGTCATTTCCATCAAAATCAACATTCACTAATTTTTTTGAAAAGGCTTGTTTCCTAAGTAGTTTATATCCGTCGTCTGTCAGAGTATATAAGTACAATCTTTTTTCTTCAATAACTACAAGATTGTTTAAATCATCAGAAACAGCATATTCAATTAGATTATCATCCACAGCCATTTTATTTACCCATTTGCCTAATTCATCTCTTATTATTAGATGATTTTCTACGATATATGAAAAATATTTGCCAAATGCTTTTAGTTTCTTTGAGTGAAAATCATAATCAGAATTATGAATCATTTTAGACATTAATAGATTCCCGGTTGATGCATCATATTGATTGATTATTTCACCACCGTAGTATTTAGAACTCTTCCCTAACAAATACACATATTTTCCGTCATCTGAATAAACTAATTCTTCACTTGATAGGTAAGCAGAATTAAGTGAAACTGACTTTTGAGTATTAATATCAAAGGCAAAAATGTTATTGTCTTTTGCATTTGCATATACAATTTTATGAAGATCAGAAGAATAATAAATATCACTAATGGCCATATCGACATACGTAGAAAATATTGGTCTTGATTTACCATCTTTGATTTCATTTAGGCATATTTCATTATCAGTATTCACATATATATACTGAGAGTTATCAGTAAAAGAAAAAATTCTTGAGCGATCAGCAACAAAACTTGGTTCATTGACTGAAATTTTTTGCTTAGAGATTTGTTTCCCTGTTTCTATATCATATACAACAGCGTAGTACACAGTTTTATCACTATTCAGATCATAGCTTATTATAGCCATGTATTTTCCTTTGGGATCCACAAAGAAAGATTGAATAAGTCTATACTCCTCAGATTTTAAGATATTTTTGGATTCCCAAGTATCAATATTTAAAACTTTAAAATATTTACTACTGTAATCATAGAAATAAATATTGCCATTTTCATCGCTTCTTATAATATCATTATTGATGAGCTTAACATTTAGTGTTTTAATCGCAACACGTTTATCTAAATCTACAACAATAATTGAGTTGGTAGTAGTTTGATATGATTCCCTTAATCTGCATACAACTTTGTTTTGATTGTTGAAGTATGCTATTGGAATCTTATTGTATAATTTTGGCATACCTTGTATACGGTAGGTGTCACTTATCCCTGTCTCTATATTCCAAGTTTTCAAAGTATCATTATCTAAATAGGCAATATTATTATCATCAGTTGAAAATATAGTATAATACCAAGATGATTCAGTTAAATGAATACTCTTTAAATTTCCATTTGCAATATTTGAAACTATTAACTCATCACCCGTAGAATTAACTATGTATTGATTATTGACAAGACTATATCTTGCTTCACGAAAACTCTTAGTAGGTGATTTAGCCCAATCAGCGCATATCTGAATATTTGTAATTACTATAAGTAATAAAATATATAATCTCATTTAAATATCTCATTGTAAATTATGGTATAAATAATACTACAAATTAAACAAAATGTTATATAACCTCAAAAAATATGTATTCTCAATACTTAATTATAGTTTTGTATTGTCTTTTATAAAAGTTTTATAATGTAATAAAGAATATTTTGTAGAAGAAGTAACCAAGTGTGCGTGCTCCTTTGTTCTGTGTATATAGCACATACTCCTTTCAAGAAGAGTAAATTTCAGATTCCGCATTTTACATAAGCCTCCTTGACAAAGCAATGTACTGAGCGCAAGTCGAACGTAGAGGTTTGGAGGATTCACTGAGACTGAATGGCTCAAAGATAATAGTCTGGGGTAGCTCCCCGGGTTAATGATTCGCCCCCTAAGTTTTTCCAGAACCGAGCGCAGCGAGGTAAGGGTAATATTTGTTATCTGTAGAGCAAATTCATGAATTTGCTCTACGGACACTGAGGTTAAACATATTTTATTCCTGACAAAATTGTAGGCTTGTGGTTATATTAAGTCTTGCGATTCCAAATTGCATGTTTTGACTCACTTCGCTTGCTCAACGAACTTGATTTTTGGTAGAAATGCAACGAACTTCTCTATCTATCTAAAAAAAAGCAAGATCTCTCAGTTAAGAGAAATCTTGCTTTTTGCACAAAAACTGTATTTTATATATTATCTATTCTTTTTCTTCCGGTTTTCTGCCGCGGAAGTGAAGGAATAAGCCACCTAATAAGGCAAGTATTGTTGCAATGTTTGTTGCCAAACTTAGAGTCTTTCCTGTTTCATAAGAATCTGAATGGTATTTGAATTCCACTTTGTGCTGACCTGCCGGCACAACGATAGAGCGGAAAGCAAAGTTAGTTTTGTAGATTTCTGTTTCGTTTCCGTCTATGTATGCTTTCCATGCTACAGGATAATATATTTCAGAAAGAAGCAATAGATTATTACCTGTTGCATTTACGTCCAAACCAATATATTCATTTTCGAATTTTGTTACTTTTGCTGTTGCACCTTCGCCTGCAGGCTCTATGTTCAGGCCTTTATCTTCTTCCATATATGCAACCTGGCGTGGATCAAAAGCTCCGTTTTTCAATTTATCCAGGATTGTTTTAGCATCAGCTATCTCTACAGAGTTGACAAACTCAGCTCTTTGCATCATGTTTGAATTTTTAAATACATAAGCGCCGTTGTACTTAGACTGCATTACAGGAGGCATTCCGACGTTCTGTCCGGAGATTACATATTTCACATTTAGCAAATTCCAAAGGAAAGGATTTGTTACGTATGATGTAGATCCCTGATCAGCATTATCCAATAGATCCTGATACACTCTTAGTTTAGCAGAGTGGTAACCGCCTACGTTCTGCAATCCGAAATATGCAGGAATGTTTGCCTGACGAGTAAAATCAGAAATTCTAAATAAGTCTTTATCCTGTTTAAGGAATTGTTCTACATCTGTTTCTTTAAAATATGCTTTAGTGATATCCTGTTTTGCTACATCCATCGGACGATAGTCAATTCGCCACATATCAAAAATTGCAAGACCAATTAAAATCACAACCAAACCTGAATATTGAAGCTTTTTATTGCGGAATGCCCAGAATAAAACTCCTGCAACTGCAAGAATTGCAACATTGATAAACCAGTCACTCAGCATTATGCTCCAAAGTTCTTTTTGAAGTTGTGGGTGATTAAATTTAGCACCCACAGCAGTGATGTAGTCATCTTTAAAAGCTACAGCCCAGATGATACCAAGAGCAGCAAATCCACCGACACCGAAGAAGAAGTTTTTAATATATTTTTTAACTCTATCATCTTTGCTGTTTATTAGTGAGTTTATTCCATAACCTGCCAAGATTGGGAATGTAAAGTGCATCATAGCCAAAGCCATAGATGGTGCACGGAACTTATTAAACATTGGGAAGTAGTAATAGAACAAGTCAAAAACGATAGGCAGATTATCACCAAAAGATATAAATAAACCTACTACCGCTATTGTCAACATTGCCTGAACAAATAGATCTTTTCTGTTATATACAAATCCGATAATAGCCAGGCCAAGAACCAAGATACCCATATATGGCGGTGAATCTTCGATTTCTTTTTGTCCCCAATAAGTTGGAATTTTTTCAGGCACACCTTGTTGTGTTGCCAGTCTTAAGGTATTATCTGTTTTACCGAAACCATAATAGCTTGGCACTGCAAAAGTAATACATTCAGAAGGTGTGTAAGAGAACATCGTAGCGTAGTCATAGTCATGTCCACCGGATTCAGTTACGTGAGAATCTTTGTCTACAAGCGGAGCTGAACCACGAGTAGAATATGGAGTATATTCCTGAGCACTTAAAAATCTATCTGAAGACATCAAGTAGGAAAGTCCGCCTGCCAAAGCAAGAAAACCTGCTACATAAACTACATTCAGAGCTTTGTCTTTTTTGATAAGTCTGGAAACAAATTCAAAAATTAAATATATACCGAAAGACAAGATACCATAGAAAATCATCTGGTAGTGAGCACCCATAAGCATGAAATGCACTACCATAATGAGTAAAGCAACATGTATTAAAGTAATCTTTTCACGCAGCTTTTCCATTAGTAAAAATATATAAGGGAAAAAAGCAATAACCATCGGTTTGGTATTATGCCCGATCATAATCCAGGTAATAACATAAGTAGAAAACACTGCTACAAATGCAGTGAAGAAAGAGGCAAGCCTATCCTGTTTTTTACTTCGCATAAGTAAAAACATACCAACCGCATAAATAGCATAGAAAGAAGCAACACGTGCGGCATCACTTGAAAAGATATTACCTATAAACTCAGTTATACCAAAATAAATATTCGGCAAAATATCATAAGCTCTGGAACCGGTAGTAAGCAAAGCTGCAAAGCTCGGCATTCCACTGAAAATATTCGGAATCCACTGAGGGAACTCACCTTTTTGAGCTGCCTGCTCCAAGTATGGTTTAAAACTTTCGGAAGCAACATTATCAGAGGCATTAAAGCCACCGGACATGATTGCATTGCCGAAGAAAATGTAAATCAGCAACACCAAAAGACCTGTAAAAAACAAATCCTGGTACTTTTCAGGAATAAAAAACTTCCTGTCATTCGGGTTCAAATTGCTCATCGCTTTTCCCAATATTACTATTTAGAATATATTATTTTTCTAATTTTTCAAGTTAATAATAAAAAAGCAAATATCTAACTCTAAATCAATAGATATTTTGAAGAGTGGGGGATAATAATTGAATTTTGAAATTTACAAGCTCATCTTATGAAAATCAAAAAAAGCTCCTAATCTATAGATCGGGAGCTTTTTTTAAATAATTTTCAAGAATTACTTTTCTACCACTTGATAGCAGAAGCAGCTGAATCAGCTATTTTGTGAGCTTCCGCAGGTGTAGTACCAATTGCAGTTACGTGGCCCATTTTTCGGCCTGTTCTGCTTTGCTTTTTGTTGTAAAGATGTAGCCATACATTTTTATGGCGAAGCAATTCCACAACGCTTTCAGGTACACCGCTTCCATCTCTTTCACCAAGCAGGTTAACCATCGCAGCACCGCCTGATACAAGTTTGGATGAACCTAAAGGCAGATTACATACTGCTCTTATGCCATTTTCAAATTGTGATGTATAACATCCTTCGATTGTATAGTGACCTGAATTATGAGGACGAGGCGCAATTTCGTTTATAAGGATATCGTTATCGCTTGTTAAAAACAATTCGATACCAAACACACCAATGCCATCAATTGATTCAACAGCTTTCAACGCCATTTCTCTGGATTTTTCTCTTAGCGCAGGATCTATCTCTGCTTCTGCGATAACTGCATGACAGATATGTTTATATTGAATAGTTTCTACACAAGGATAAACTTCTGTATCTCCCGACTCATTTCTAGCTACAATAACAGCTAATTCTTTAGTGAAATCAACGAATTTTTCAGCCATAAGAGGCCTATCTTTATTTTCACCATTAAAGCGTTCCCAAGCTGAGTCAACATCTTCATCAGAAAAGACAGTTGCATTCCCGTAACCATCATAGCCATATTTTCTGGCTTTGATTACATAAGGATAGCCATTTTCCTGACCGAATGCTTTTGCTTCAGCAGGGTTATTTATTTCAGCGAATTTTGGAACAGGGATTCCTGCATTTTGGAAAGTTTGTTTTTGGATAAATTTATCCTGCACGAGCCTCATTGTATCCGGAGATGGATATACAGGTCTTTTTGTTTTTACATAATCCAAAATTTCAGGATCAATAAATTCGTTTTCCAGTGTAATAATATCAGCAGATTCTATGAATTCATCTAAGTTCTCTCTGTCCAACCATCCACCCGGGAAATCTGATTTAGTCATATCGCCTGCTGGAGTATCTGCATCATTTTCAATTATTGACACATTAATTCCCATTCGGTAAGCATCGGAAGCAAGCATTTTTGCAAGCTGACCTCCGCCTAAGATTCCAAGTGTTAAAGGTTTGCCGGGCTTAATTTTTGAAGCTAACATAAGTCCTCTGTATTTAATTTAAATATATTATTATTTCTATTGCTTTATTGTATGATATAACAAACTATTTGTTTTAGTATTGTATATATCAGTATTTTGATTGTGATTGTTTTTCTCCACCCCGCACTCGCTTCGCTCACGCACCCCTCAAGAGGGGATTTTTAGGGGAGAGAATGATTTAAACCACCATTCTATTTCATTTGTAGATACAATTTACGAATTGTATCTAAGGTATTCTTAACCATTAAACAACATTTTGCTGTATTTTTCCCCTCTTGAGGGGTGTCACGAAGTGACGGGGTGGAATAACTTCCACAAATATTATCTATTTCTATAGTAGTATATTATCACTACTATCTTTTAAATTCCAATCTTGTCGCCCTTTCAGGGCTCTATATTTCTGTGCTTTCTATTTCCCGGGGCGTTGCCCCGGGCTAATATTTTTGAGGCTTTCAGAGTCTTATTTCTTACTTGTTTCTATATTGCTTTTTTCTACACCCCGCCCTAACTTCGCTCAAGAAGGTAATTTTTAAGGATAGAGAACCTGATTCAAGTCAGTATTTATCTCTATGGTATTCTAAACCACTACATAACCTTCTGTTGCATTTTTCCCCTCTTGAGGGGGTGATATGCGTAGCATATCGGGATGGATTAGAAATACCACCAATCTTATTATATTTCTATAGTAATATATTATACCAATATCTTTCAATTTCCAATCTTGTCGCCCTTTCAGGGCTTTATATTCCTTTGATCCTATTTCCCGGGGCGAAGCCCCGAGCTAATATTTTTGAGGCTTTCAGCCTCTTATTTCTATGTTAGTAGATATGCCATAATTTATATTATATAGAAATATAACCCATCCAACATAGCAAAAATAAGGTATTTTCCTTCGTCATGAAAGAAAAAACCAAAATGCTCCTAACATGCGACTTTGATAAAACAAATAATCTGATATAATGTATTTTTTCATTACATTGCATATCCTGAATATTTGCAACTCAATAGATAGATAGTACATGGATAAGTTAATAATAGAAGGCGGCCACAGGCTGTCCGGTAGAATAAAAATCTCAGGTGCTAAAAATGGTTCTCTGGCTCTTATGCCAGCTGCACTTTTGGCTCCCGGTATATATCACTTGAAAAACACTCCTAATTTGCGCGATGTATGGACTATGTCCCGCCTCTTAGGTTCTTTAGGTGCTTTTGCAGAGCTTAATGATGATGAACTGTTTTTAGATACAAGCAATATCAATAGCGTTGAAGCTCCTTACGAGCATGTAAAAAAAATGCGTGCTTCTTTTTATGTTTTAGGTCCACTCCTTGCAAGATATGGTGAAGCAAGAGTTTCTTTACCAGGTGGCTGCGCATGGGGACCAAGACCTGTAGATCTTCATTTGAAAGGTCTGGAAAAACTTGGTGCTGAAGTCTCTTTAGAGAAAGGTTATGTTATTGCCAAAGCTAAAAAATTGAAAGGTGCTAAGTTCCATTTTGATGTATCAAGTGTTGGTGCAACCGGGAATGTGCTGATGGCGGCAACCTTGGCAAGCGGAACAACTGTTCTTTCAAATTCTGCGACTGAACCTGAAATAACTGCACTGGCAAGAATGCTTGTTAAAATGGGAGCAAAAATTGAAGGAATAGGAACTACCGAGTTAACCATTGAAGGCGTGGATGAACTTAGACCTGTGGACGAAGTTACTATTCCTGATAGAATTGAAGCTGCTACATATCTTATGGCTGCTGCAATGACAGGCGGAAATATTGAATTGGAAAATGTAAACCCTTATCACTTATCTGCTGTAATCGCAAAATTGGAAGAATCAGGTTGCGAGATAGATGTTAATAGCGATACTATACGCATTGAGTCAGGTAAAGAAATTACGCCTGTGGATATTACAACTTCTGTTTATCCGGGCATCCCTACAGATATTCAAGCGCAATGGACTGCTTATATGCTTATGGCAAAAGGTAATTCTCGAATAACTGATACTGTTTATTTCGACAGATTTAAACATGTACCTGAGCTTGTTCGTTTGGGAGCAGATATCGAAGTTCTGGACAATACTGCGATTGTTAAAGGTGGCAAAGGCTTGGAAGGTGCAACTGTTATGTCATCTGATCTACGAGCAAGTGCATCTCTAATTTTAGCTGCACTAGCGGCTGAAGGCTCTACAGAAGTTCTAAGAGTATATCACTTAGACCGTGGGTACGAAAAACTTGAAGAAAAGCTTAACTCGGTTGGCGCAAAAATAAAGCGTGTAAAAACTGATTTGGTATAAATTTCTGAGGCATATCTCACAAAAAGATATGCCTTTATTTTTGATTGTATCCATATCATTACCACATTAAATTACTGTTTGTAGATATTCCCACCTTGTTATTACATATTCAGCGTTAATATCAAAGTAAATTATAGTTTATATTTTTTGGCTTCCCTAATTATATTTATGTTTGTATATAGCATAATTAAAACTAAGGAGTATTAATGGATTTATTTAGTATGGACAACTCGATTTATGTTTGGGTAATTATACCACTAATGCTATTTGTGGCGCGCATATTAGATGTAAGCATAGGCACAATTCGTATTATTTTGATAAGTAAAGGATATAGAAATATAGCTCCTTTCCTTGGTTTTATGGAAGCTTTTATCTGGGTTACTGCTGCCGGACTTGTAATGTCCCATTTAAATAATATGTTTTATTATGCTGCTTATGCCGGCGGTTTTGCTTCCGGTACATACGTTGGAATTTGGCTGGAAGAAAAATTATCTTTAGGTAAAGTAATCGTAAGGGTTATTACAAACAGAGATGCAACTGACCTTTTAGAGCACTTGAGAGGTGAAGAATTTGCCGCTACAAGCCTTGATGCAGAAGGCAAGTATGGTCCGGTTAAAGTTCTCTTCCTGATTTGCAACAGAAAATCCTTAATGAATGTTGTCAGTACAATTAAAGATTATAATCCAAAAGCCTTTTATACTATTGAAGATTTGCGCTATGTAAGTGGTGGCGTTATGCCTACAAAATCTGTTTTTGCGCGTAAACCGAGAAACACTAAAAAGGCGTTCAACGTGAAAAAATAGAATTCCCGCGAGGACTAAATATTTTGCACTTTATTCTAAGACACGAAAGAATAAGGTGTTTTTTTTACACATTTTTCAATGTATTGATATTACTTATCTGTTCATATATAAAATTATTTTGTATATTGCTATAATTGTTTTTAAAATCAGATAGGTAATTCAATGAAATTTAAGTTTGCTACTATTTTGTTATTCTTTGTCTTTTTATCACATTCTGCACTTTTTGCCAATGATCGTAACGCTTCAAATTTAAAAATTCGAGAAGCTATTCCTCTGATGGATTCCGGGAAATATGATGAAGCTGAGGAGCTTTTAAAAGAAGCAGTGGAGCTTGATGATGATAATTACAATGCAGTTTATGAGCTAGGATATTTATTTTTGCTGAAGAAAGATCTTGATACCGCAGAGGAATATCTTGAAGATCTTGTTGAAATGGATGACATTACCGCTCAATGCTGGCAAATGCTCGGCAATGTTTATGACATGAATCAGAAACACGAAAAAGCTTTAGAAACATATCACGAAGGTCTTGAACAATTTCCGGAATCAGGCGCTTTGTACTATGAATTAGGTGTAGTTTCAAAAGACAGCCTGGAACTGGCAGTAAATTATTTTGAAAAAGGCGTTGAAGTTCAACCGGAATATCCTACAAATTACTTCTCTTTAGCAAATTTCTTTTTAACTACAGAGCAGGAAGTATGGGGTATGATGTATGGCGAAATATTTATAAATTTAACTTTAGGTTCTAAAAAAGCTAACAACATAGGCTTGCAACTATACAATACTTATCAGAGTGAAATCACAAGACACGATAGTACTGTAAGCGTCTCTTTTTTCTCTTCAAGTAACCTTGAAGACGCTATTAAAGGTGCAATGATAAATAAATTCTTCCCGTCTGCTTACGAAATGACTCTTAGTCTTGCATCGGTATTTAATTTGGAAGATGGAGTTCTTGATTTGCCGAAGCTTATTAAGATACGTACTGATTTTATTACTAATTATTATAAAAATGAATTCAACAAAAGCTTTACAAATGTACTTTTTGAATGGCATAAAAAATTGATTGATGAAGGTTACTTCGAAGTATATAACTATTTGATTTTTGTAGATGGAGATCCTCTGGTTGCTCAAAAATGGATTGGTGAGAATCAGACGAAAGTACAGGAGTTTATAAACTGGCTACAGTCTAATAGATTTCCTATTAGTAAAGAAAATGCCTTTTTAAGAAAGAATAATATGTAAGTCTTATTCTTTTCTAATATTTATAAAAATAGGACACCTTATATTCAAGCGAGCAAAAGAATAAGGTGTCCTTTTTTTTGGGGAACTAATAGTAAGTAATGTTGTGCTGCTGAATGTGGGGGTAACACAGGTAAGCAACACCATTGCTGTAACTAAATTCACAACTACACAAATATACTTTTATGTGTGTCATATTATGTCGCTAATAAGTTGAAATCTTATCAAGTTTTACACTTTATTTCTTTTAAAAGAAATCAACATAAAATGATAAGACATAGAATGCAGTAAATGCTATAAAGAATATAATACCAATAATAGCTAAAGCATTCAGCCATTTTTTAGGTTTGTATTCATCCGGTATTTGACTGCTGTTTACAAGTTTATAATTTAAAATAGCAAAGACCGGTCCGGAAACAAATGATGCAAATGTGGCGATATCGATCAAATAAGTCATTCCACTTGTAAAACATTCAATTATTACGATACTGATCGTAACTAGAAGCAAAGTAATATAAAGCTCAATTTTATCCGAATCCATCGCAATAGATTTGATTTTATTAAAAGATGCGCCTAAAACACGAGGATAGCCATCCAAAACTGTTATTGTTGTAGAAAGCATAGTTATCATTGCTATAACTGTGATAATCGGTAAAGTCCAATTGCCGAGAGTTTTTGCATAGAGCCCAATTAATTGAGATGAGAAAACAACACCTTTAGCGGAGAATTCTTCCCCTGTGCCATACATAACATAAGCTCCAAGAATGAGAAAAGCAGCTGCTAAAAGTGCTGTTAAAATGTAACCTATATTAAAATCAAATAGCACGTTGCGCATACTTGGTCGAGAGCCAATTTGTTTTGCCTTTTCTGTACACCAGATTGATGACCACACAGAAACTTCAATAGGTGCAGGCATCCATCCCATAAGCGATATTAGAAAAGCTATCCCGACTCCATTCATAAGTTCCGGTGCAATAAAATCAGGCGAAGCATTCGCTCCATTAATTATAGCCGTAATCATAGCAAAGATTGTAGAAACACTAAGCACTGCAACCAGATATTTTACCACCTTATCAAGCATTTTATATCGACCGAAAAACAGCAGCGAAAGAGATACAATATACAAGACGATAAGTGACATCCTTGTGCTTATCTCCACATCAACTAGTACCTTTAGGGAATAAGCGCTGATAGCTGCAGTTACTAAACTGACAGCAGCAACTGTGATAAATGAAGTAATGCCGGAGAGAATGAAATAGGTAACAACAGCCCATTTTCCCAGTTTAGAATAGCCTTCTATCATATTCATACCTGTGGCACCAGTCCACCTCTGCGCAAATTCAAAAAATGGGTATTTAAACAAATTTACTAATAGCACTATCCATAAGAGATTAATTCCAAAGAGTGCTCCGGCACGTGTGGACTGCACCAGGTGAGAAACACCCACAGCAGCAGCAGCAAACAAAAGGCCGGGACCTAAAGATTTAATTAACGAAGTTTTTGAAGATTGAGTCATGTATTAATCCAAAACTGATTATTAGAATCAATTTAAAATTACGCTCTTATTTCTAATAAAACAAGCAATTGAATATAAATATGAAAATTTTTCACAATATGTTATCTTTAATTCGCTGCATTTCAGTGGAGCTCGATAACAGCTAGCGATGTACTGAACTTCGTTTATACCAAAGAAGGACGGGGTAAAGTATCGGAACATACAATAGGGAGGATGTACTTAAAGTAGAGTTCTATGATCAAATAAACAGCCTTAATTAGTTACTCCATAAGAGCTATAAGTTAATATAACTCTTATGGGATAAACTATATACATTTACAAATGAACTCCTGCGCCTGGCCCTAATGGAATACCAAGCCACAGCCACATTAACAAGAATAATGCCCAGCCAATGAAGAACACAATTGTATAAGGTAGCATTGTAGCGACCAGTGTTCCAATGCCGGCATCCTTTTCATATTTTTGGAAGTACACTATGATAAGAGCAAAAAAGCTCATCATTGGGCTGATGATATTTGTTGTACTGTCACCAATCCTATATACAACCTGCGTAAGCTCAGGAGTATAACCGAGATACATAAACATCGGCACAAAGATTGGTGCGAGTAATGCCCATTTTGCAGAGGCGCTTCCCATCACCAGATTAATCATTGCAGCAAACAGCAAAAACATAATCACAAGAGGAAATAAGCCAAGATCCATGCTTTGGATTAAGTTTGCTCCGTTGATCGCAAGAATTATCCCCAGATTGCTCCAGTTAAAATATTGCACAAACTGCGCAGCAAAGAATACTAAAACAAGATATGCACCCAATGACTTCATAGACTGAGTCATACCTTTCATCACATCACTGTCGTTTTTATATTTACCAACACTAAAGCCGTAAATTACGCCCATAAGCCCGGCAACAATAAACAGAACTGCAACTACACCTTTCAATAGAGGTGAAGTAAGCAAGCCACCATCCATTCCGCGAAGCAAACCGTCTTCAGGTACTAGACCAATAACAACAAGAACCACAAATACAGCAAACAGAATTGAGCAGCGCATAAGTCCTTTCTTTTCTGTCGCGCTAAGATGTTCTATGCTTTCTTGTTCGTGTTCCTCTGCATTGAACTTACCAAGTCTTGGCACTACAATTTTTTCAGTTACCCAAGTGCCCAGTGCTGCTACAAGAAAAGTTGAGGCTACCATAAAGTAGTAATTAGATGTAGGATTTACAACATAAGCAGGATCTACTATTCTGGCTGCTTCCTGTGATAAACCGGCAAGCAGCGGATCAATTGTGCCTAAAATAAGATTAGCAGAATAACCACCGGAAACTCCAGCAAATCCGGCGGCCATTCCGGCAATAGGATGTCTTCCGACAGCCATAAAAATTGTTCCTGCCAAAGGTACTAACAGAACATACCCGACACTTGAAGCCAAGTTAGACATAATTCCGGCAAAAACTATTATAAAAGTCAGCATCTTAGTAGGGGAATATATCACAAGCCCTCTGATGAGAACTCCTATCAAACCGGAGTCATCAGCAAGGCCTATACCTAACATTGCAACGATTACGATACCAAGTGGAGCAAAAGCAGTGAAATTAGTCACCATTTTTAGAAGAATATCATGAACGCCATCTTTTGTTAAAAGATTGATTGCTTTATAGATTTCACCTGTTACCGGGTCTGTGGCTTCAAGCCCGATTGAACCAAACACAGCAGACAAAACTAAAATAGTGACTGCAAACAATCCGAAAAGAGTGGCAGGGTGAGGCAGCATATTGCCGACCTTTTCTACTCCATTTAGAAATATTTTTATTGCCTTTTGAGACATAATACTTATAACTCTCTTTAAAATTCCACAATTTCAGTAGTTAATTAATAATTCATTCTTAATTCTAATATCTAATATAAGAATAACTACTCACATAGAATAATTAAGTAAAATGAAAAGTAGTGGAAGGGAACTCTTGATAGGTAATTATGAGGACTTGGTATAAAAAAACGCTGCTTATAAAATTATAGGCAGCGTCTTTTTATATAAGAATATCTAAGGCTATTTCTTTTCGATTGTTACATCTTTTGGCAGGTCAAAAGTTGTTTTAGTAATTTTTGGTTTTTCGTTGATTTTAGTAGCTTCTGTTACCATGTCGCCAACTTGTGACTTTCTGATTACTTTAAGCGGGATATTCTTCCAAAGCCACATAGTAACCATATCATTAGGAGCAGTGAGTTTCTCAGTAACTTTTCCCAATATTTTACCGCCATCTTGTACAGTAAATCCATTTTTGACAAACACATCATACTGAATATCAAGTAAGTTTTTCTTGCCTACTGAGTCTGCATAATCAAACATTTCCTGCATGCTGTATTCATTACCGATTTTATTTAATAGCGACATATCGTAATATTTATCTATTAAAGTATAGTTTGCTACGTGAATCTGTTGCAGCATTCCACCCTGATTAACAGTACCTTTAGTTATTTTCTTTTCGCGCATACCGAATTGATCAAAAATTAGAGTTTCTGTGCCGGTAACGACACCTGTAATTTTATATTCAATTGAGGCTTGTTCAATTTCATATTTCGTATATTTTGAATTTTTAGCGGAATTAAGTGAAGTTGTAAAGATAGCAGCTAAAACAAGCAAAGCCATAAGGCTCTTAAAATAAGACATAAATTCTCCTAAGCATGGAAATTATAAATACATTAGCGAAGTTAAGAAAAAAAGTGCAAAATCTACATTATCTTTTGTAAATAAGGAACGGAATAACAGTTGAAACAGAGATCTAGTCGCAAATTTAAATAGTCAGCATCCAATAGATTACGTACAACATAATATAAGAACTTGATAAAATTGCAATAGTGAGTATAATATTGTGAAAAATATAACGCTTAACACCAATCCATCTAAAGTATGCCCAATAAAGAGTAATTAGTAAAGCATACCCGAATACAATAGTATCTACTATACTAGCAACACCTTGCGTAATACCGGCTATAGTTTTACCAAAAAAATACATCCTCACTACATCAATAATAAAGATTAGCAAATATATCAAAAGAATATATTTCATTATGGACATAAGATGTGAATATAGTCTATCAGCTATGATTATTTGACTTTCCTAGTAGAAGAGATACAAAACGTTATTTTGAATATTTTGAAAAAGTAGTGTTCATTCGACACTAAGACTAAAACGAATTAAAATCTATATAGTTCGATTTATTAAGTTAAGTCACGAAGCATTGTGCCTAAACAATTCTTATAAATTAAATTTCGATTCTTTTTACAATCCAATTAAGCAGATATTCTTCATCAACTATAGTCCAGGAGTGGCATTTCCTGTTGCCTTCGCGATCGAATCCCTTATTAGAAGTAGTCACCAATTCTATATCATTGTTGCCATTACTGATCTGTTTGTTTACAAAGCCTGCGATATCAAAAGAGTTAATATCATAATAGCTAGCGCCTCTTTCTTTAATCCACCAGTCTATATCCGGTTCATGAAACATGATAATCGAAGTATTTAAGTAATATTTTGCATTACCCAGTGCTGTGTCTGTATGAGAGTGAACGGAGCTTTTTCGATAAACATCCAGGTTTTCCTCAGGTGTACCAATATATTTTGGGAAGATATCTATAATCAGATTCGCCTCATAGAGCATTCCGCCTTTAAAATATTTTCTGTGTTTAAGAGCCGAATAGTAAAATCGTTCCAGATCCAGCGGAGAATCAACAGCAAAAACACCTCGAATTTTTGTACTATACTTAGACTTGCCTTCATTGCAGTATTGCGCAAAACGAAGCGCCCTAGTTCCACTTGCAGAAATGCCACCAATGAAGATATTCTGTTTTGGAATATTGTAATCAACAACTACTTCATTTATTATATCATCCAGAAGCGCAGGTTCTTCATCAAAGTAATATAATTCCGGGACACGCTTAGATGTGGTTGTAAAAATTGTCATTATACCCTCTTCAGCAGCCAGTAGATGGAGCTTAAATCTGCTCTTTTTTGATAGATCCGGCAAAGAGCTAAAGTCTCTAATAACAAGCCCTTTAATGTTTTCAATCTCAGGAATAACTTTTAGGTAGCAATTGACAGTGCTGTCGCTTTTGTCACGGTATACATACTCATAAGTCTCTGCAGCTGCTGCTAAAGTCGAAGCGAGGACACAAATTATAAGCAGTAAAGCATATTTCATATAGATTTCTCCATGATTTGTTATTTAAGTTTAAACACTTCAGGAGCTATATGGTTCGATAGGGACAGTTCAGATACAATGTATTCTGCCGATTTAGATAAAATGTGCTTCCTATAACAGAAACACAATTTTATAGTAAGTAAAGCAAATAACAGGCAAATTTTCTTATAAAGTAAGTTATTCAATTTCTACAAATTCGAACCAGTAATCTGCAGATTCACCATTATCATACAAAACTTCCAGGTATAACTTGTTTTCATCTGTCATTTTTCCCTTGAATATTTCAGTTACGGGGCCTTCTAATTCAAAATCTTTGGATTCTTTATTATTTGTTTTAAAATAGATATCAAATCCTTTTATCTGATAAGTGCCCTTCCTTTCAAAATGATTATCTAATAGGGAACCATTTTGCAACTTTTTGAGGGTCACGAACACTTACATCTTGTTTATAAACCGTGCCGTCTTCGTCAAATTTTAGATAAGTATAAAATCTGAGTTGCTTTCCCATTTATCTTCATTTTCCCTTTTTCAGCAATATAGAATCCATTAAATTTGAGTTGAAAACTTTCATTTGTGACACTATCTTCACTATGTTTAGGTTCATAAAGTTTAAGTCTTTGTAAAAAACTATCATATTTAGATATGTTTAGATCGTAAGTACCTGGTGTAGCTGTATAGCAAAAAACATAGCCAATACCATTTTTATACATCACTGATACTTTGCTTTTATATTTATTTCCACCTCTGATCGTATTTGTAATAACAGAAGGGTAAAGATCTTTAGGTATCACTTCTCGAGACTCTAACATAAAGCTTATTCTAGCCAATTCAAGATTTAATACATCTTGAATGTTCTTAATATCATCTCTTTTATATGCAGTAATAGAAATAGCATTTTCAATATTTGTTTTCTCAAGCTCACTATAAACACCCGGTAAAGCCCATACTACAATACCTCTTTTTTCGTCAGGTATATTTTTAAATTCAGCTTCCAGTCTCCAAGTATCAGGAATTTCTACACTAAATCCATATTCCTCATTTTTATATTCAGTTTGACAAAATAGAGAGACCGAGAGACTAACTAAAACAAGCAAATAAACTATAGTTTTCATTGTTTTTTCCATTTGATTTGTAATACATCATATATATCTTACTCTATCCCCAAAGTCTCAAGATGTTTGACTTTGTGGTATCTGAGAGCAGCTTTGATACATTCTTTTAATTCCGGAACAGGCAGTTCCTGATTTAATTCGAAGATAACTGCACGCTTTCCTTCGTACCGGAAAGTTTTCTCATAAACTAAGCGAAAAGTTTCTACTAACCTGCTCGAGCATTGGAAGTATAGTGCATATTGGTCAGGAGATTTTGCTTTCCAGTCCATTCTAAGAGTACTGCCTATCTTTGTGATAAATGAAGGCTCGCCCCATTTCAGAGTTTTCTTCAAGCTCTGCTATTTCGGGCATTTCCTCAGCAGTCTCTTTTACTAAATCTCTGGAGATATCTCATTTTATCACGTACAAAATCAGGATAAGCATCAAAGATTTTTTCTATCTGCGGGTTGGTGTTAGTTTTCATGACTCATTCAATTTTTTAATATTTAGAATATAGTAAATATATATTAATTATATAAATATTTTTTTACATCATCTTACTTCTTCGACCTGAAGCATATAATATCCTGCTTGCAAAAGCCCTTACTTTCCCATATATTACAATATTCGCATCTCATACGGGGTTAATTAATATTCTACATAGCAATCTAACTGAGGAAGGAAAATGACGGAACCGGGTCTTTCATATAAATACGAGTACGCAGCAGGAAAACCAGTAATTCTATTTATTCATGGATTTATGGGTAGTGGTCAGGATTGGGCGCATATCATTAAAGATTTGAATGGTAAATACTCTGTTTTGACTATTGACCTACCTGGACACGGAAAATCTATCTTAGACAAAGAAGAATACTTTTCTTTCCACTATGTTAATATGTCTATTAATAACATCCTCGACTTCCTGCATATAGACCAGATAGTTGTTTGTGGCTATTCTATGGGTGGCAGAGTTGCACTGAATTATGCTACACGCTATCCTGAAAGAGTAAAAAAGCTGTTGCTGGAATCCTCCACCGCAGGTATAGCTTCTCTGAAAGAGAGAAAAGAAAGGCAGGACAAAGATGAGTTGATGGCAGAAAAACTTGAAAATATACCTTTTTCCAAATTCCTTGTGGAATGGTATCAATTGCCTCTGTTCTCCTCATTAAGAGACAACCACAGACATTATGATATAATTGAATCTAAAAAAAGCAATTTACCAAAACAGCTCGCGATTTCCCTACGCAAAATGGGAACCGGAGTAATGGAATCTATGTGGTTCAAATTAAGCTATGTGAATATGCCAACCTGCATTATCCACGGTGAATATGACTCAAAATATGCTAAGATAAGCAAAAAAATGCAGGAACTGATTCCGCATAGTGAAATCCACGAAATCGTAAACGCAGGTCATGTACCTCATATAGAAAATTCACAGGGATTTTTGAATATTCTGCATAATTTTTTGTAAAAGTGCTTCAGCAGTGTTGACAATCCACTTTTTGGTTATAGATGTATAAATATCTTGTAACCATAATTCAATACATTGTGTCATATAAAAAACATCAAAGTAGACTAAATACAAATCATAAAATCAATAGCTATTTGCATAAAGCTTTTATTTATTGAATTGTGTAGCATATTTTGAGAAGTCTTATACACTATAGCATAGAATTAAACCATGAGATACCTTCTATTTATTTCTACACTCCTTAGCTTACTTTTTTCCTCTTCCACAGCTGTTGAATGGGAAGAGATAAAGTGTGATGTGAAAGCAGAACCTACAGCTTTTTTCCAATCAGGTGATACAATTTACATCGGACATTATGGCATTGCGAAGTCTACTGACGGCGGCAAGACTTTTAAGAAGATCAACAAATTAGTTGATGGCGATAGAGAATATGATTTAGCTGATGAGGGGTTTCATATTTTGGATATTTATAAAACAAGTACCAGTATGCTACTTTGTAGTAGCATAGAAACCGGGTTGCTATACTCAACAAATGATGGTGATACTTGGCAAAAATCAAATATATCTTTATCTCAGTTGCAAAATAATATTAATTCTGTTTTTGTAGAGATCGACTCGTCATTGTTTTTATTAAAATTAACCAGCAACCCTGATTTTGTTTTATATAAATCAGATGATTCAGGTATGTCCTGGTCTCACTCATACATAGGTATAAGTAATTGGAAATATATTGAGTTTTTTCACTACTTACCAGATCAAAAAGAATTTCTGATAATTGGCTTTGATAAAGATTCAGTAAGACAGTTTTTCTATTACAATCCTATATCTAAATCACTACGACACTTTGAAGATATAATTCCTGAAATAGAGGAAGCTCAATATTTTGGTTTTGAGAATCAAGTTTTAGCTTATGATAAGCAACAATATAAAATATATAAGTATTATCCTTCATCAGGCTGGGAACTATTTGTTGATCTTGTTGATAAAACTGAAGAAAAGTTAGAACTAGAAGATTATGAGGTATACATAATTAATATATTTCTAAAGACATCAGGCAACGATTTGCGAGCCTATATAAGTTTTCAAACTAACAGTATCTCCGAGTCTGATACTTCAAACGAAATACAGAATATACTTCTCTCCAGTCCGGATTTTGGGAAGTATTGGGTGGTTTTATACAAGGATAGCAAAGAAAACACTAAGCATGCTCCTCACAATAGCATGCGCTTCAACACAAGTAAAATTAATAATATTGTTAAATATAGAAAATATGATGATATAGAAATTGGTGTAATAGATCACTTTGGGAAATATTCTCCATCATTTGAAAATGTTTGGTATTCAAAAAATAATAGCAGCTGGGAAACACTACCAAAGATTCCAATTGCATGGCCGAATTTTGATGGATCAGTTTATACTGTTGAAGGTGTGAACTTGAATTATTACGAAAACTTCTCGGATATAGAGGAAGGAAAAAAGACTCAAATACTAGACAATATGCCTGTTAATTATAGAGAATTTTTCCATACTTATACAAATGTAGTAAAAGAACATTACATAAATGGTCTTGAAGTATTTGGTTCTTCAAGGAGATCTAATTCTACAGGCCACATCTCTATCAAAAACAATAAGTTAGTTGGTGGATTAGGTATTAATTATCTGATAACTGAATTTGATCAAACAGCTAAATACCTAGCATTTAAACATTCCATAGATCTAAATGTAGATTCTAATTATAAACGCGAAATATTAAACAAAGATACTTTCCAACTTGTCTATGGAGATATTATTAGCAAAGAAGAAATCATTTTAGATAAAACCATTAAGCCAATAAACTCAAAGTTTAACTCTTTAAGCTTCTTGTCTTATATTGCCCTAGAAAAAGACGTATTTATGATTTCACATATCCCGGCTATAGAACTCAGCAGAGACAAAGGTAAAACCTGGACAAAAATTCTATCCACTCCTAAAGATCAAATAGATTTCAAAATTCATGAGGAGAATATCTACCTCCGAAACAGGAACACTCTCCTCCGCTCCCATAATGGCAAATACTGGGAGAATTTATTAGAAGGAACTTCAAAAGCAAGGATTATAGATTTTGAATTCGATCCTGATGGCCATGCTTATGCATATACAACAAACGGAGCTTTTATTAGCAAAGAGCCAATCGAAGACTCCGGCAAAGCCTGGAATGAAGAAGATATTGATCTTGAGTTTAAGATAGCTTCCGATAAAAATTCAGTTGAAATTACAAGCAAAGACAAAATCAAAAATGTAACAATTAGCGATTGGGGTAAACTGCTTAAAAAAATATCTGAAAATACTTATGATATATCTGAACTTGAAACAGTGAATTACTTCTTAAGAGTTGAGTTTGAAGATGGGAAGGTAGTTTATAAGCAGTTGGCTTTGGAGAAATAAAATACTATGAATAAATCAATTACTTTACTGGTTTTGTTTTTATCTCTTTTTTCAAGTTCCGCAGCTGTGGAATGGGAAGAGATAAAGTGTGATGTGAAAGCAGAACCTACAGCTTTTTTCCAATCAGGTGATACTATTTATATAGGTAATTATGGTATTGCAAAATCCACTGATGGCGGTAAGTCTTTTAAGCATCTAAATAAGGTTTTAGATGGAGATAAAGTCCGTGATTTGCAAAATATTGGTTTGCCGGTGTACTCCTTTTATATTACAGAGCAAGGCACAGTCCTCGCTTTTGTTAGAAATTATGGGATACTTTATTTGGAAGAAAATGACAGTATTTGGCATTTATCAGATTGTTTCGGAGTTAAATTCGATCGAATAGATCAGTTGCAATTCTTTGAGATGAAAAATGAGATATATTTTATCAATCTCAATACAAATTATATACCCGCTAGCTACCTTGGTCTGCAGCAAAAAATTTTTCTTTATAAATCTGAAAACGAAGGAAAAACTTGGGAAACTATTGACTATAAGGCAAATTTGTTGAATCAATTATTCGACATAAAAATTTTAGAAGATAAAAATTTGCTCGCTATATGCGGTACTAAAAATAATTATATCCACACAGTAGCTTATTTTAATCCCGTGAATAAGTCATACGAATCAGTCTATACAAATAATCTTGGCCTGGAGAGAATTGTGTTTATTGAAGATAAACTCTACTCTATTTCAGAAGAGGAGAAGATGCTTTATGTTTCAGAGGATTACGGCAAAAATTGGGAAAAGAGCTTTAGTCTATTGGGCAAGAATGATTCTTTAGATTATATTTTAAACCACAATTATAGTAAATTTGGTTTAAGTCGTCACAAATCCTCTCTAATAATAAGCTTGGGATTTATCGATATCTATTTTTCCGAATACAATACAACCACGTTTAAATCTGACAATGGTGGTGCATCCTGGCAACTAATAGACATGAACAATCCCGCATCCGCAAAGAATTATTCTTTGTACGAAATATTAAATAACAGTTCATATTCAATAATTGCGGATAAGCATAATTCCAACATATATACAGTAAATAAGAAAAATATTGGTCGTAATACACTATCAGCTTCTATCAACCGGTATAGAAAACTTGAAAACTCAGAGATAATATCAGCTGATGAAGAATTATATATCCGCAAAGAATTTAAGTGGGATGTATTAAACTTGCCTTATCAATTCTATTTGAATTTTGACGGATCTGCTTATCTGATAAATAATGATTCTCTTTATTACTTCGATTCCTTTTTAGAAATAATAAATACTAAAGATATTGATCTACTGACACAAAGTTCCGGCTATAATCTATCAGACATAGAGTTAAATTCCATCCAATCTTACTGGGACAGCTATTTCTCAACTTCTAGGAATGCTATTTTAAAAGATGAATATTCCAATCTTTTGTTTTATAAAAACAAGCATATTCAACATATCCCTAAGTCGACTGTCAACATTAAAGCTAATAAAAGTGGCGATTATATTGCACTTTGTCGGGCTGACTATTCAAATCTACAACTGATCGCTGGCAACTACCATTCTAAAAAAACAAGACTCATTTCGAATAAAAAGAACAAAAACTTTAATTATTTGAATTCTTTCGAATTCAATGATTCAGTTATAGCTTATGATGATGATAATGGAATTCAGATTAGCAGAGATTTTGGTAAAACTTGGTATCTGTTTCTAGAATCTAAAAATAAAGAATGGGAATTTAAAATACATAAACAAGCTTTATATCTAAAACATATAAATACTCTCCTCCGCTCTCACGATTGCAAATACTGGGAAAACATATTAGAAGGCACTTCAAAAGCAAGGATTATAGATTTTGAATTCGATCCTGATGGACATGCTTATGTATACACCACAAACGGAGCTTTTATTAGCAAAGAGCCAACTGAAGACTCCGGCAAAGCCTGGAATGAAGATGATATAGATCTCGAGTTTAAGTTATCTTCAAATAAGAATTTAGTAGAAATTACAAGCAAAGATAATATCAAAAATGTAAGGATTAGTGATTTAGATAGAGAGCTTCAACAAATCTCTGACTATACTTATGATATTTCAAATCTCGATACGGCGAATTACTTCATTAGAATTGAATTCGAAGATGGGAAGGTGGTTTATAAGCAGTTGGCTTTAGAGGAAAAGGAATAAGACCATGAAAATTCTAACTTTGATATTCATTTTACTGCTTTCTGTGTTTTGTACTTCCTACGCCGTGGAATGGGAAGAGATAAAGATAAAGTGCGATTTAAAAACTGACCCCACAGCAGTTCTCCAGTCTGGTGATACTATTTACATAGGACATTATGGTATTGCAAAATCAACTGACGGCGGCAAGACCTTTAAGCATTTAAATAAGGTATTAGATGTAGATAAAGTTCGTGATTTACAAGATATTGGCTTGCCGGTGCACTCATTTTATATTTCAGAGCAAGGCACAGTCCTCGCTTTTGTTAGAAATTATGGGATACTTTATTTGGAAGAAAATGACAGTATTTGGCATTTATCCAGACCTTTTATGCCCATAAACTTACTGATTTATGGTTTTCAATTCTTCGAAAAAGATAGAATTCTGTTTTTTTTGTGTTCTTTTGAATATTCTCTGACGAATTTTTATGATAATCAAAAATTTGAGATTTATAAATCTGAGAATCAGGGAAAAATTTGGGAATCTATAGACTATGATGAAAATTCATGGGAGTCTATATCTAATATACATCTTTTCAAATATGACAATACGCTTGCTATTTATGGTAAAGACAAAGATTCTATAAATACTTTATCCTTTTTTGATCCCACTTCTATGTCCTATGAATCACAATATTCTGTGAAAGCGAAGTTAAGCAATTATATATTTATCGGGAAGGAAATCTTTTCATTTTCGAATTCAGATAAGATGATTTATGTTTCTAATAATAAAGGAAAAGATTGGCAAAAATGGCAAAGCATATTAGGTAAAAATGATTCTTTAGACTGCTTGATATTGAAAAAGCATTACAGCGTGACCATGCTAAATAATCATACCTCTAAGCTTACTTTAAACTTAGTCAATACAGCTACGATATACTATGAATATATTGATGTTACTTTTATTTCAGATGACAAAGGCAAATCCTGGGATTTATGGGATCAACAAAATCCTAAATATTCTGATGAACCTGATTCAAGTAATCTTCTGAATTATTTAGTTAAAGAACAAAAAATCGGAGAAAATGAATTTCCGCTTGTTATGAATGATTATAGAAAAATCGGTAACTCTGAAATTTTCTCTAATTATCATCACTTATATAAAAAAGAGGATGGTCAATGGAAAACAATAAGTATGGCTAATGGAGATGGATACTTCTATCAGAATATGAATGATATATATTATTTAAATAGTGATGGTTCTGCATATATTATTCACAACGACTCTCTTTATTACGTTGAGTCTTTTGCTGAAAATATCAATTCTAAAAATGAAGATGTGTTTTCTTGTTTTCCGGAAAACACCTTACATTATTTGAAATACTTGGATGATAGAGATCATATCAAACACAGAGATAATCAAATTCAAATTTCATGGCAGAACTCAGTGTTGTCTCGCAGGAAATATCAGATTTTATTTATAAAAAAAAGGATAATACAGAATATACCAAATAATATAGATGAGATAAGAGATAAAGAAAATGGAGATTACGTGGCACTATGTAATTATGGTCGGGGTGATCTCCAAGTTATATACGGAAATTATAAGAAAGATAAACAAAGAATATCAAGTCTAAATTCAAATTTTGTATTCTCTGCTGATATTGAATATCCCTACATCGCCATTTCTGATATAAATGGCATCAAAATCAGTCAAGACACCGGTAAAACATGGAATACTATCGTTGCTCCAACAAAAGAAATGAATATTAAAATACACAATAAGGAATTTTATCATTTTACCAGGTACGCCTTGCTACGCTCTAGCGATGGCAAATACTGGGATAATTTACTGGAAGTGACATCCCAAGCGAGAATTATAGGTTTAAACTTTGATCCTGATGGCTACGCTTATGCATATACAACAAATGGAGCTTATATTTCTAATGCACCGATTAAAAAATTCGATAGATCCTGGAATGAAGAAGATATAGATCTTCAGTTTAAGTTATCTTCAAATAAGAAGTCAGTAGAAATAACCAGCCAAAACAAAATTATAAATGTAGCGATTAGTGATTTGGGTAGAGAGCTTAAACAAATCTCTGACTATACTTATGATATTTCAAATTTCGACACAGCGAATTACTTCATTAGAGTTGAATTCGAAGATGGGAAGGTGGTTTATAAGCAGCTTCTTATAGTAGAGCCTTTTGTCAGTACTGAAGTTACTCTTGATGTTGACCAGGAAAAACAAATAATAAAAATTATAAGTCCTAAAAAAATCTCCCGAATAGAAGCTGTCGAAGCAGATGACAGATTAGAACAATTAACTGATGATACTTATGATATTTCAAGACTGCCGTGTACCCGTGATTTCTTAAAAATTGAATTCGAAGACGAAGAAGTAATCTACCGCGAGTTTGTTAAAGAAGAACCCGAAGATTTAACTCTAAATATTATGGTTAAAGAAGACAACAAAAGTATAAAAATAG
Source organism: Kapaibacterium sp. (SeqCode) (assembly GCA_965140345.1). Lineage (GTDB taxonomy): Bacteria > Bacteroidota > Ignavibacteria > Kapaibacteriales > UBA2268 > JBFHIJ01. Next base: position 1,254,215 of record OZ223198.1, on the reverse strand, counting down.
AATGTTCAAAGCCTATTCGCAGAATAGAAACAATTGAAAGTGACACCCGTTTAAGAAAGACTTCTGATAGTACGTTTGATATTTCCAAACTTGACTATACAAAACATACTTTACAAGTAGAATTTGAGGATAGGAACATTGTATTAAGAGAGCTAACAAGGCAAGAACCAAAAGACTTAATCAGCAAATTTGAGTTAAGCGAAGACAAGAAGACTTTATATGTACAAAGTTCTAAAATCATCAAAATAATAGATGCAATTGGATACTATAAAGATATAAATAAAATAAATGATACTACATTTGATCTCTCAAAACTGCCAAAATCTAATCATCTGATAACAATAGAATTTGAAGATAAGAAAGAAGGACATATTTTCAGAGAAATTGATTTGACTGAGGATGATTATGTTAAGTAAGGAAGTTATGAGATCAAGAAAAAATGCATCTGTTAATTATATAATACTGATATTTTTACTTCTTGCTATAACAGCTTGTAAAAGAAATGAATTACAAGACTTAGATTATTATGATGCCAAAGTTGAAGCATCTATAGATACTTATGATATGCATGATTCGCTTTGCATAATTGTAACTCTAAAAAATATTGATACCATTCCGATAATATATCCAGGACTAAATGGCATAACTTGTTTAGGTAAATTCTCTGTTACAGAAAGCATACGTAATACTTTTTATTCAGGATTTGGCTTACAAAACGAACATTTGTCAAAAGTTATTGATCCATTTGTGGGAAATGATAGTATCCTGCCATACTTTTATAGAATTATGCCGGAAGATTCACTTAAATTGAGGATAATCACTCCATATTATACAGTGTATGACTCTCTTAATGGAAAACATATATGTTTTGATTCTTTAAGATATTGGAATTCAATACAAAAAAATGTTAATTCTATAGTAAAATCCGGAGCAGACAGTATATCATTTAGATTTATAAGCTTTCCTGAGCAGGTTGCTGAAAGATATTTAGATCTGTATTTTATTGAGGATAAAGATACAGTGTTTTCTCAGCTGATATTTTAGGTTATGAAACGATCCAAAGAACTATTTATAGCCCTTTCCCATATAAGAGAAGTAAAAGAGTTGAAAAATTCTTTTCACTTTTGAACAAGCACAACAAAAGAGTATATATCAACATTCAGCCATCATCACTTGAAGCAAAAATAAAAGATACTAATAAAGTACATTAGAACTTTATTAGTATCTGTTGCAATTTATATCTCCAATAACTTCTGCGCAATTTGAACTGCATTTGTAGCTGCGCCTTTGCGCACATTATCAGCTACAACCCAAAGTGCAATAGCATTTTTAGCAGAGTGATCTCTTCTGATTCTGCCTACAAATATGCCGTCTTTTCCGTTAACACTTTGCGGAGTAGGGTAGACTTCGTGTTTCAGGTCATCAACTACTTCCATGCCTTCAGAGCTATTCAGAAGATTTCGAATTTCTTCTAAATCTATTTCCTGTTCAAATTCCAGGTTCACTGACTCGGCATGGCCACCCAGAATAGGGAGGCGGACGCAGGTATACATAACAGGTAAATCAGCTATATGCAAAATTTTGCGGGTTTCATTTACCATCTTCAATTCTTCTTCAGTCACATCTTCCTGCGATTCAGAAACAGCATGAAACATAGTATTAAAAGCGATTTGGTGTTTACCTTCAACTTTATTTCCTTCAAGTTCACCGAGTAATTTATCAACTCCCGCCTGACCTGCACCTGAAATAGATTGATAGGTAGAGCAGATAACTCTTTTCAATGTATACTTTTTATTTAGCACATTTAGAACAGGCATAAGCTGAATGGTAGAGCAATTCGGATTTGCTATTATTCCTTTATGCAGTTTGATATCTTCAGGATTTACTTCCGGAACAACAAGTGGAACTTCAGTATCCATGCGCCAGGCACTGCTGTTATCAACTACAATACTACCTGATTTAACAGCCGCAGGAGCAAATTTCTTAGAAGTGCTGCCACCAGCAGAAAATAGAGCGATATCCACATTTTCAAAAGAATTTTCAGTAAGCTCTTCAACAGTATAATCCATGCCAAAAGCCTTAATCTTACTTCCGGCAGATCTTGAAGAGGCTAATAGTTTTAAATCAGCAAAAGGGAAATTCTGCTCTTCCAATACTTTAAGCATCGTTCTGCCTACTAAGCCGGTTGCGCCGACTACTGCTATGTTTGGTGTATTATTTTGCATAATTTATATCTTTGGTTTATCTGCTAAAATATTTTGAAAATTTCTCCACCCGCCCTCGCTTTGATCACGCACCCCTCAAGAGGGGAATTTTAGGGAAGAGGAAGACTGATTTACATCATCATTTATGTTTTTTTCTAGAGACTGTCTCATAACTAAGAAAATTCTGATCTAACCAGAAAAAGTGACAAATTTAGACTAAGAAATACTATTCTTGCAGATGGCTAAAGCCATCTGTTGTAATAGCTCATAAGTTCAACCGCAAAGGTCACTGAGCAAGTAGAGCGAGTCAAAGTGTAGCTTGTAGCTAGTATGTCAGTTTTTATTTAGAAACTAGCTGTGTTTTTATTTATGAGACAGCCTCTACGCTAATTTAAAGCATTAAATAAATATATTTTGTATTTTTCCCCTTTTGAGGGGTGATATGCGTAGCATATCGGGGTGGATTAGAAATACCAAGAAACTGTCTATTATAGGCTATCTTATATTTCCCGAGACGCAAAGCATTGCATCTCTACGGTAGCCTATACTTACCATCTACAATCTGTCACATAGAAATGTATCGATACTTATCTAATATCTCATTTATTTCTTCATACGAAAATAAATTCGCTGATACTAAAGCATCTATAGATTGATTTATTACAATGTAGATTGTAGGTTCATCAAACACAGTAGTCACTTTACCTGCCATATAATCCAAAAGATTATTAAACGCGAAAAATGTTTTTTCAACTGCATATGGTAAGTCCCAATCACAATCTTGTATAGATACAATAGGATCACTAAATTCTTCTAATAATAGCTTGATTTCACTCAGTGAATATGACGGTACATAATGTTTTGTTTTTGTCAGTTTTAAAGTTCTTTTCAACAAATCACTTTTGACAATATGATGCAACCCAACTACTGAGTCAGTATATTCCAATTTGAAATGACTTGCATAATCATCCCAGATTGGCAATGTCCTTTCTATTAAATCAATTGCTAAAGCGTATTGATTTCTTTGTTCAAGAGAAGCTACTAATTCTTTTAAATCCATAGTTTATCAGGATGAAATCGAAACAAATAATCTCATTAAGCTATCCAGAAATTTTTTTTACACTTCAAACTGCTCATAGATCGATCTAATGAATTTTGGCAAGGTAAAAGGCTCAATTTTTTCTGCCTGCCCTGTTTCATTGTCTATTATTACATTTACGCCGCAGATTTTAGGGTCATTTTCTGCCATTTTATATTTATGCGCCACCTGAAAGCGGAAACGTTTATATGCAATTTCTTTATCCATGCCTACAACTGAATCGTAAGGGCCTGTCATTCCAACGTCAGAGATATAAGCCGTCCCGTTTGGAAGGATATTTGCATCTGCAGTCTGGATGTGTGTATGAGTACCGCACAAAGCAGATACTTTTCCATCCAGGTGCCAGCCCATTGCCATTTTTTCAGCAGTTGCATCAGCATGGAAATCAACAAATATGTTTTTAGTTCTTTCTGTGATAGTTTTAAGCGCGTTATCTGCTGCACGGAAAGGACAATCGATTGAGCTCATGAAAGTTCTGCCTTGAAGCTGAAGAACTGCCAGCTGTTTACCGTTTTTTTCAACAAATGTAAAACCGCGCCCAACATTTCCCGGAGGATAATTCAAAGGACGTAGCACATTGTTATTTGAAGATAAAAGCGGTTTCCCACCCCAGTTATCCCAAACGTGATTTCCGGTAGTCAGTATATCTGCACCCAGACCAAAAAATATTTCTGCTTCAGTCTTTGTAAGACCCTTGCCATTAGCAGAGTTTTCACCATTTATAATAATAAAATCAGGCTTATATTTTTCTTTTAATTGAGGTAAAAATTCTTTGCATGAGTTAATGCCCGGCTCGCCTACGACATCACCAATAAATAGAACACTAATTTTTTCGGACATTTTTTTTCCAATATCTATTTAGAATACATTGCAATTTACTAAATTAGGAAACGTTCTGAAACCTTATTCAATAATTTTGTTAAAGAAAATGAAAATATATACTAAAACCGGAGACGCAGGCGAAACAAGCTTATTTAGTGGTCGCCGCGTAAAAAAACATAATGCACGTGTAAATCTTTATGGTACGGTAGATGAATTGAACTCAATAATCGGTCTTGCTATCTCTTTTTGCTCTCATAAAGAGTTTACAGGCTTGCTGCAAAACCTAAGTCTGACACTGTTCAATTTAGGTTCTGATCTGGCTACTCCGCTTGAACCGAAACCAAAATTTGAAGTTCCAAGAATCAATCTTGAAAATATAGAAGAGTTAGAACAATACATAGACAAATTTGATGCAGAATTGCCGAAGCTAAAGTACTTTATTTTGCCGGGAGGCTCTCACTCAGCATCATTCCTTCACCAGGCAAGAACAGTATGCCGACGAGCAGAGCGCCTGGCAACAGAACTTTCTGAAGAAGAAAACTTAGGCGAATTTGTAATAAAATTCCTAAATCGCTTATCGGATTTCCTTTTTGTAGCAGCAAGATATGCTAATAAAGTAGATGGGAGAGAGGACATTATCTGGAAACCATAAACATTGAGATTTGTAGTAAAAGTTCGTTGCATATTTCTCCATATACAACGAACTTTTATTTTTCTATTCAATTATTTGGTAAGTATTCAAGTTATCGTAAGATTGGAAGCCAAGCTTCCTGTAAATAGGCTCGCCCATTGCGGATGCATGTAGTACACAATATTTACTGCCAGCTTTTTTAGCTTCCAGAAGCAAAGCCTCCGTCATGCTTTTACCAATGCCTTTGCCTCTGCCGGCAGGGATAGTACCTATCATGTGAAGTCCGGCATTATCATCTGAATCATAGAAAATAATTCCGCATCCCATGACTTTTGATTCTTCTTTATACAGAAACATTTTAATCGATTTAGACTTCTTCAATATATCCTTAGTTACACTGCTTACCACATTATAACCAAAAGATAGCGAAGCAGATTCGGCAAACTGGTCAGCTTCTTCTTCACTGCTGACTTCAATAATATTTTGATCTGGTGATAAATCGGACTCAAATATATCTAAATCTAAAGCCATATTTTTCTGAGTAAAATACAACTTAAGATTCGGATTGCTCTCTAAATCAAGGGAGGCACCATCAGTCAGCAATTTTGGCATATTTGGATCAGAAACTACCTCTTTTAAAGCAGAAATATGTTTCACTTGAAAAATTCTATTAGGCCAATCAGAATCAAGTGCACTAACAGCAGAGTAATTTTTTTCTTTAATTATCCTACCGGTTAAAATCCCTATATGTTTCCAAAACTCATATAGGTTATTTATAATAATCTCATTCATATCTATTTGATCTCCATTTTTCCTATGCTAATAAATATTAACGCTTATTATAACGAATTGCTGCATTTATTGTTCAATGATTTTTTTTGTGTGGTTTGAGATTCTAGTCTTTGCGTTTTTAGTGATGTGTGTTTCTGGGGTAGTCGTTTCGATAACGTCTTTGCGTTTCGACTCGTTGCACTCGCTCAACGAACTGTACTTATTTTGTTACTTTGATTTAAGTTTCCTGAGCAAGCTAAGCGCTTCGAAGGGGGAGGAATTATTTAGTTATGCATTTCGGATGTTTGCGTTTCGACTCCCTTTGCTCGCGGTTATCGAGCTCTGCCGAGATGCAACGAACTACATTTTTTGTTACTTTGATTTAAGTTCCCTGAGCAAGCGAAGCGCGTCGAAGGGGGAGGAATTATTTAGTTATGCATTTCGGATGTTTACGTTTCGACTCCCTTCGGTCGCTCAACGAGCTCTGCCGAGATGCAACGAGCTGTATTTTTTTGCTTCTTTATGCTAAGTTCTCTGAGCAAGTGCAGCACGTCGAAACATGCAATTTGAAGACGCTGGACTTAATATAAACACAGTACCTACCTCGCTACGCTCAGTTTTGGAAAAACGTTAGGTGGCATTCTTCAACCCGGCCTATTATCTTAGAGCCATTCAGGTTCTTCAGGGCATGTATTTATTTTCTTTAGCATAGTTCTCTCTACTGTCTTAAGAAAAGCAATAGTTCAATAATGACTTGCTGGGCTATGCTATTGTTTTGTTAGTACCAAATAATCATTATGTCTATATCAAATGTTGGAATATTTTGACACAAACTCTTGCAATCTCTTTAGATCTTCAGTATCAACATTGTAGTTTCTAAAAGATGTTAGATCAGTGATAAATTCATTTTTTTCCCAGATCACTAGTGCATGTTTTTGCCCGTTTATTTGGGCTACGATTGCTAGATTATCAAACGCAAGTTTTTGCTGTATATGTTTAGTTACGCTTGCGTTATTCATGATTGATTCTAGTGACTTTATATCTTCAAGTGGAACGGAAATGCAATTCGTGTCAATTTTTGCTGTTTCCTTTATTAAATACGCAATTTCGCTACTTTTGCCAAGGGTATATTTCATTTTACAGACTTTAGCGTTTTCGATAACTACTACCCCCGGTTTTAATACAGGAATACAAGCAGATACTATCATAAATAATAAGATAATGATATGTTTTGAAGATATTTTTTTAAACATAAACTACCTCGTTTTATTAGATGTTTTGCTATTTTGTTAACAGAGCAGCATTTGTTGATAATACAACTATAATTGATATTAGTTTCATGTATTTTAATAGAATTGCAATTATTATGTTCCATCCTATCCTCTAGCACCACTTTCCCCAAATTTTAATCTCTTTTCTTAAAAATAATTAGTAAATTGCATAGTTTAGTTAAAATATCTTTTGTGCAGAAACAGCGGTGCTTTAATATGCTTCTATCTATCAAATGGCTTAAGGAATTAGTTGATTTCGATTTGACTATTGAAGAACTTGATCAAACCCTTACTATGCTCGGTATCGAGGTGGAAGGCGTTATAGACTATTCTAAAAAATATGATAAATTTTATACTGCTAAGGTAATTAGCAAGGAAAAACATCCCGATGCTGATAAGCTTTCTATTTGCAAAGTTTCAGACGGCAAAGAGGAAAGAACTATCGTTTGCGGTGCTCCGAATGTGGATGCAGGGCAAACAATTGTACTTGCTACCGAAGGTGCTTTTGTACCGGGGCCTGAGTTTGAAATCGCCAAGAGAAAAGTTAGAGGCGTAGAATCTAATGGTATGATTTGCAGTAAAGATGAGTTGGAACTTGGGGAGTCTACCGGCGGCATCTGGGTGCTTCCTGAAGGTACTGAAGTTGGCCAACCTCTTGCAGATTATTTAGATCTTAATGACACTATTTTTGATATATCTCTTACTCCTAATAAAGCAGACTGCATTAGCCACTTAGGTGTTGCTCGTGACTTAGCTGCTTATTTGAGAACTAAAGTGAAAACTGAAAATAAACCTTTAGATGAAAAAGGCGAAAATATATCAAAATCTCTAAGTGTAGAAATTTTAGATGCTGAAAAATGCCCTCGCTACTCTGCAAGAGTTATCAGAAATGTAAAAATCCAAGAGTCACCTGACTGGCTCAAAAATAGATTAATTGCTATTGGTCTAAGACCTATTAATGCTGCTGTTGACGTAACAAATTACGTAATGTATGAATGCGGCCAACCTATGCACGCATTTGATTTAGATACTGTTGCAGGTAGTAATATTGTTGTAAAAACTGTAGAAAACAAAACAAAATTTACTACTCTTGACAGCAAAGAAAGAGAATTAGACGATCAAATGCTCATGATCTGCGATGCTGAAAAACCAATTGCAGTTGGCGGTGTTATGGGTGGCGAGAATTCGGAAATAACTGACAGCACAACTAATATTATATTAGAATCTGCTTTTTTCCATCCGTCTTCAGTTCGACGTACATCTAAAAAACTGGCTATTCAAAGTGATTCTTCTTATAGATTTGAAAGAGGAGTAGATCACGAAAATGTAGTAAATGCTCTGAACAAAGCTGCTGCAATGATCGCCGAACTAACCGGTGGTGAGATTGCTGAAGGTATGATCGATGTTTATCCAAATGAAATAAAACGCAAAGAAATAAAACTTAGATATGAAAGAGCAAGAAAAGTTATCGGTATAAATATTGAAGATGCTCTAATCAAAGAAATGATGGAAGCGCTTAACTTTGTAGTAGTGAGCGAAGACAGCGAAGGTATATTACTGGAAGTGCCTCCTTACAGAGTTGACGTTACTATGGAAGTTGATTTGATAGAAGAAGTAGCAAGACTTTTTAACTATGATAATATAGAACCAAATTATGCTTCTGCTGTGAACTTTGGCGCGTATAATGTTCCTAAAGAACTGTCATTGCCACCATTCCGTAAAAAAATCAGAGATTATTTGGTACAAAACGGATTTAACGAAATCATCACTCAAAATATGATGGATCCTAAATCCGCAGATATTTTTGCTGAAAATCACGTAGTATTGGCTAATCCACTTGGCGAAGAACTCTCAATTATGAGACCTTCTACAATTGCATCAATGCTTAAAACATTGAATCATAATATTAGAGTGGGCAACAGCCGCATGCGTTTATTCGAGCTTGGTAAATCATTCCACAGAGTGGATGAAAAAGTTCCTACTTTCATAGAAGGCTTTTTGGAAAAACAAGAATTGACTATAGCAATTGCAGGCAAAGCTTTCCCTAAACAGTGGTCAATGGCTGAAAGAGATGTTGATTATTATGATATCAAAGGCATCGCAGAAGGTTTACTTGCTCAGCTTAGAATAGAAGGTCTGAAATTTAAAGAACTTAAAGAAGAAGTTCCTGCTTTCTCTAAAAACACTCTTGCTATAGTTAAAAAGAAACAGATAGTTGGCTATGTAGGTGAAGTAAGCAGCAAGCTTAAAAAACATTATGATATTGAAATGCCTGTTTTCATTGCATGGTTTGACATGAATGCAATCAATGAAATAGAACCTGTAAGACCATACTACAGTAAAGTAGCTCCTTTCCCTGGTTCTACTAGAGATTTAGCATTTATCGTAGCTAAAGAAGTAAAAGCAGATGATATATTAAATCAAATTATGCAAAATGGTGGAAAATTACTTCAATCAGTTAACATCTTCGACGTTTACGAAGGTAAAAATCTGACAAGCGGTAAAAAATCTATTGCTTATAGCCTTCACTTCGCTGCTCCGGACAGAACATTGAAGGATCAGGAAGTTGATCAGGCAACTAATAAAGTAATACAAGCAATTCAAAAGAAATTTGAAGCTGAATTGAGAGGATAAGTTTAAGAAATATATAAACTTTGACTACATCGTTCTTTTAGGGTATAGATGTAGGTGGTTTGAAAAGGATATCGTAGAGGTTGTCTCATAAGTGAAAATATAACTAATATTGCTGCAACTACCCCGCCCTTCGGGCACCCCTTCTTAAGAAGAAGGGGAATAATAGACTAGTTGTTGCATCACTAACTAGATATTATATAATTAACTTAAAGAATTCCTCTCTTTTCAAAGAGGGGTGGATCGCGAAGCGAGACGGGGTGTTTGATACCACAAACATTGATAATACAGCTCCAATTTTGACTTATGAGACAGCCTCTGCAAATAAATAAGAATGATGCTTAAGCCTCCCCAAAATTCCCCTCATGAGGGGTGGATCGTCGCAGACGAGACGGGGTGGAAAAGAATACTAAGTTAAAGCCATCATAAATTCAATGAAAAGAACGTATTTTGCTGTAGGTTAATATTATTTGTTTAGTATTTGGTAGTGGAATTTTCTCCACCCCGATATGCTTTGCATATCACCCCTCAAGAGGGGAAAAATTCAGCAAATGTTTTTGATATGTTTAGATTAGTGTAGTGGCTATTAAATAAGAAAAATATAAATTTATATTGCCGCAACCACCCCGCCTTTTTAGGGTATAGATGTAGGTGGTTTGAAAAGGATATCGTAGAGGTTGTCTCATAAGTGAAAATATAACTAATATTGCTGCAACTACCCCGCCCTTCGGGCACCCCTTCTTAAGAAGAAGGGGAATAATAGACTAGTTGTTGCATCACTAACTAGATATTATATAATTAACTTAAAGAATTCCCCTCTTTTCAAAGAGGGGTGGATCGCGAAGCGAGACGGGGTGTTTGATACCACAAACATTGATAATACAGCTCCAATTTTGACTTATGAGACAGCCTCTGCAAATGAATAAGAATGATGCTTAAGCCTCCCCAAAAATCCCCTCTTGAGGGGTGGATCGTCGCAGACGAGACGGGGTGGAAAAGAATACTAAATTTAAAGTTATTTAAATTTGCAAGAAAAGCTGATATTTTGCTGTAGAACAAGAGTTTTTGTTAGTAAGGAAGGTAGTGGAATTTCTCCACCCCGCCCTCGCTACGCTTAAGTAAAATATATTTATATTGCCGCAACTACCCCGCCCTTCGGGCACCCCTTCTTAAGAAGAAGGGGAATGTTTAGATTTGCAACAATATAAAGAACTGTTTGTTTTTTTAATGTTTCTCCCCACAAATTCCCTCATTAGAGGAAGTGACGGGGTGGAAAAGAATATTATCGATAGACGCTTTCAGAGTACTACTGTACAATATAGAATAATGGAATTATGCAACCGGATAAAAATATACAACTACTCGTAGAAAAGCTTTGGGTATCAGTTGATAAAGCAGCTGAATCTATTGAAAATCTGAAGCTTGAAAAGATTGAACTTCAGGAGCAAATTAGCTCATTGAATGCTCAAGTTAATAGCTCTGAAGAAGAATTCTCCAAAGCTAATGAAAGCTATGCTTCTTTGCAGGCAGAACTTGCCGCAAAAGAAACTGAACTAACTCAAATTAAAGAGGAGTTAGCAACGCTTTCTGTTGAATTATCCGAAAAAAATACCATTATAGATAATCAAAATGATGCTTTTCATAGGCTAGCTGACGTTAAAGAAAGACTTGATTTCTTTGAAGCAAAAAGTCGTGCTGTACCTGTTCTTACTGAGCAGCTTAATGCTGAAGCTCAAAAAGCCAAGCAACTGGAAAGCGAAAATTCTGAACTTCGCACTCAGCTTGATGAATATGTTCAAAGAGCAAACGATCTGGAATTGGGTCAAAAAGATTATGATCAGAAAAATCAGCAACTTGAACAGCTCAATGACGATCTAAGTGAACTTAGAAATCAGAATTCAGAACTTAAAACAGTTGAAAGCAACTACAAAAATCTTGTAGAAAAATATAATGCTGACCAGGCAAAAATTGCTAGAATTAATGCGGAGCTTTTGAGCCTACAAGGTATCAACAGAAATATCAATTCAGAAAAAGCCAAACTTGAAGAAGAGCTGAATACTCTTAAACAGCAATTAAATACTAGTGCAAGCTCACAAGATGAGCAAACTCGCCTCATGGCTGAGCAATCTCAGGAAATTCTTACTCTTAAATCTAATATTTCAGATTTAGAGGCAATTATTGCTGATAAAGATGAAGAAATAAGAATGCTGAATGAAGATATTGACGCATTAAATGCAAAACTTGAAGAAAAAGATCTGGAACTTGCTCTGATGAAAGAGCAGCTTAGTATTTCAGAGAAAAGAATTGCTGAGATAAATGCAAATTCTGATAAGCTTGTGTCAAAGATTAAGTCTATTGAAGACATTTCTCTTGGCAGAGCTCTGGAAATAGAAGGTCTTAAAGAAACTTTAGCTTCCATAAGCTATTTGGAAGAAAAAGACTGGAACAGTTACCTGACTTTAGAAATGGATTTGCAACGTCGCGAAGATTTTATATTAGAATTAGAATCTAATATCTTTGATTATGAAGCTACAATTCATCAGCTAAAACGTAGAAATTCCGCATTAGAGGAAGCTTCTAAAGAGCTTAGAAGTACTATTGCAATGAAAGACAGCAGCGTGAAAAGTTTGGAAGTTCGTATCCGCACTTTAGAAAGTGAATTGACTTCTGAGATTGCTAAGTTGAATGATACTGATAAAGCTAAAGAAGATTTAAATGAAGAACTGGAATCTCTTCGCGAGCAAAAACAGGATTTGCATACTAATTTGCAATCTTTGCAAAGCAAGTTAAATGAAGCATATCAAAATAATGCTTCCTTACTTGAAGATAAGAAATCTCTAAAAGAAAATATAGTATCTCTTGAAAACGAACTGGATAATATGAATATTCAGATTCAGGATAAAACAGAAGCTATTGCTTCTCTTGAAGATACTTCTGATAAATCTAACAGTTCAATTGAAGCTTTAAAGAAAGAAATTGCAGAACTTCTGGACAAAAATGAAACTGCGGCTTCTCACTTAAATAATCTATATGATAAGCTTCAGGAAGCAGAGTTGGAAAAATCTAACTTATCGGCTTTACTAAATGACATACAAGTGCAACTAGCTGATAGTGAGGTGCATAATGAAGTTTTTGCTGATAAACTTGATAGCATGATTCGTGAATATGCGATACTGGAAGCAAATCTAATAAAAACTCAAAGAGAATTAGACATAACGCAAAGCCATAATTCCAATTTTGCAGAAAAGCTCGATAGTGCAATCATAGCAAAAGAGCAACTGGAAGACTATCTTAATAGTTCCAGAGAGAAGAGTACTATGCTGGAATCAGAGATTACTACATTAGAAACTCAGCTAAATGACAGCGAAGTACATAATGAAGTATTTGCTCATAAGTTGGATGTAGTTCTAAAACAAAGAGATGCTCTGGAAGCTAAGATTATTAAGCTTGAACTTGAATTAGATATTGCTCAGAACCATAATGCAAATTTTGCGGAAAAGCTTGACAATTCAATTATTGCAAGAGAGCAACTCGAAGATTACCTCAATAGCTCAAGAGAGAAGAGAGCTGCGCTGGAATCTGAAATTACGGCATTAGAAACTCAGCTAAATGACAGCGAAGTACATAATGAAGTATTTGCGCATAAACTAGATGTAGTTCTAAAACAAAGAGATGCTCTGGAAGCTAAAATAATTAAGCTTGAACGTGAATTAGATATTGCTCAAAACCATACAGCTAACTTTGAGGAAAAACTTAATACTGCAATATTGGAGAAAGAGCAACTTGAAGACTATTTACATAGCTCTAAAGATAAAAAAGAAGCTCTGGAATCTGAGATTACAAGATTAGAATCACAGCTTACAGAAAGTGATGTGCATAATCAGGTTTTTGCTTCTAAAATAGATGAATTGCTTGAAACTAAGCAGAAATATGAACAGGATATTTTAGCAGCTAATAAAGACTTAGCGGAAAAAACTAAAACTATTTCAGATTTACGCGAAATCAATGAATCTGCAAACGATCAGTTGCGCGATGTAAGAAATGAGCGAGACAGACTCAAAAGAGATTATAGAAAAGAGCAGGAAGAAACCAGAAAGCTCCTTAATACAAACAACTCTTTAGCAGGTTCTTTAGCGCTAATGGGTATCGAAAAAGAAATATTTGAAAACAGATATGCTGATATGGAAGAAGCTTATACTCTTGCATCTGACAAATTAGCTACTCTTTCTCAGAATGCAAATATTTCTAATGAGAAACTAAGTGAACTAAATAATGATCTGGAATCTAAAAAATCTGAATTAGAAGCATTTGCAGCGCAAAAAGCGGAGCTTTTAGAAAGACTTGATGAGCTGGAAGCAGATTTTGAGAATCTGGAGACAGAAAGAGAAAAACTAAGCGATCATATCATATTACTAAAATCTGAAAATACTACTCTGAAAGAGAATTTTGACACTCTTCAGGAAGATCATCAAAGAGGGGTTAGCAGCATAAATCACCTCCGCAGTGAACTTAACGATAAACAGGAAGAGTTATTCCAGATTTATGCTAACAGAGAAGATATACTCAGCGAATTAAACAGAACAAATGCCAGTCTGGATGCATCTAAATTGGAAAATGAAGATTTAAAAGACAAAGTGGCAAGTCTTGCTGATCTTAAAGCGGAACTGGAAAGTAAGCTGTTAGCATTAAACGCAGAGATACGCAACATTTTGCAGTCTAAAGATGAGCTTCAAATCAAGCTCGATGACACATTGGCTACAAATGAAACTATCTCGGCAAGTAAAGAAAAAACAGAAAAATTGCTCGAAGAATCGAATACGAAATATTCCGAAATAAAAGCTAAATTGGAAGAAGTAAATTCTTTACTTCTTGAAAAAGATGCTGATAACGATAAACTTAGAGATGAAATAGTAAGTCTAAAAGAAAAAATATCAGCGGAAGCAGAAGTTAAAAATAATCTGGAAAATAAACTTTCCGGATTAACTGAACTGAACGAATTGCAAAAACAAAATCTAAATGCTTTGGAATCTGAAAAATCAGACTTATTTGCAAAACTGGAAACAGCGGCAAAAGAAAAATTAGCGTTAGAATCTGATATTAGCGACCTTAAAGGTATATCATATAAATTAGAGAAATCTGAAGCCAGAAATGAGCAGCTCAAGCAGAAAATTTTAGGTGTTGAAGAAATAAATCAGCAGATTCGTACGAGATATAATGACCTGGAAAAAGAGAAAGAAAAGCTATTCAGACGCGGCGAATACGTTACGAAACTGGAAAAAGAAATCGAAGATTTGAATAATCAGATGAATACACAAAAAAGTCTGAACGAAAAAATCCAGGAACAAAATAACAATTTAGAATCGCTCATAAGAACAAGATACGACCAGATTCGCATTTTAGAGCAGCAGCTAGCTGACTTGCAGCAGAGGAATGTAGCTTATGAGGCAGATCGCAAAACAATCAAAGAAGATATAGATAAGTATTTAGAAAAAATAGACAATATGTTATATTGATTTATAATAAAATTTTATTTAGAGATATTAGTCTCTGTATATAAAAGTATTGCCTATAAAAAAACACTTGGATTTTATGGTTCATAAAGCTAAATTTGTATAGTTTAGCCTAAATGTTGAAATATATTTTATTTTTTAGTTCTTTACTCAGACATAAATAGATAATGGCAAAAACAATAGATGTAGTAATAGGTGGTAAGCACTTCTCTTTAATCGGAGAAGATGAGCAACTGATACGAAACGCAGCAAAGTTAGTTGATAAACAAGTAACTGAAATGGAGCAAAAGCACAGGACTTTGCCATTTAATACGGTATCTGTTCTAGCGGCATTAAACATAGCCGGACAGAATCAGCAAAATGAGAAACAAAAAGACGTTGATACTCAATATTTGATAGATCAATTAAACAAGATGTCAGATAAATTAGATAATTCTATAGATTTATAATTTTAAGACTTGATATATTCAAAAACTTTGTTATCTTATATGCAGAAGCTATTGCTTTTGAGATTAGTAAGCAGAATTTGTTCTTTCAAATAAATTTATGTGCCGCATAATTTTGTCATTGTCACACGGATAAAGAACTAACATTTTTCAATAGGGAATTAGACTCTAATTATCAATAGCGGGCCACATCATACTTCGGTATGTAATCAGCTGCTTATAGCCAAGGTGTAGTGCTATTTGCAGAGGATCGGTGGATTATAGCGATAGTTAGGCTTTTACCCACTGTGTCTTAGAGAGTTCTTTTACTCTCGTGGATATAAGGCAATCAAAATTGTGCGGTTTTTTTTTGCCGCAACATAAATTTTCGATACTATGTGTATAGGAGTAATTGACCGATGAGTGAACAGATAATCTATCTGATCGTTAGTGGAGTGATAGCTATCGGCGGGTTCGCTCTTTCTTATGTCTTTGGCAAAAAGCAGATTACTGCTAAGCTTGCTGATGTAGATAAGAAGGCGGCTGACTTGCTCAAACAGTCCGAAAAAGATGCCGAAAATCTTAAGAAAGAAAAACTTCTTGAGGTTAAAGAAGAGTGGCATAAAAAGAAAATGGAATTTGAAAGAGAGTCACAAAAAAGAGTCGAAAAGCTCAATAAAAAAGAAGACCATATTCAAAAAAGAGAAGATGGAATTGAGCAAAAGCTTGATGTGATTCAGAAAAAAGAGATTAACCTCCAGGGATTTGAAGAAGATCTTAAAAAAAGAGAGGCTAAACTTGATGACAAGTTCAAAGAAGCTGAAAAATTTGTTGAACAACAAAACGCGAAGCTTGAAAAAATTGCAGGACTGACCAGAGAAGAAGCCAAAAAGCAATTGATTGAAAACTTTGTAAACGAAGCTAAAACTGAAGCTGCGGCTACTATCAATCAAATCCGCGAAGAAGCTAAAATCACTGCGCAAAGAGAATCACAATCTATAATTGTGCAAGCAATCCAAAGGACTGCTTCTGATCACTCTGTCGAAACTACTGTTTCTGTAGTTAGTTTGGACAGTGATGAAATGAAAGGTCGTATTATCGGTAGGGAAGGGCGTAACATTCGCGCCTTCGAGGCTGCTACAGGCATTGATCTTATTATCGATGACACCCCTGAAGCAGTTGTTATTTCCGGTTTCGATCCGTTTAGAAGAGAGGTAGCTAAAAAATCTCTCGAAAAACTTATGCTTGATGGCAGAATCCACCCTTCCAGAATTGAAGAAGTGGTTGTTAAAACTCAAAAAGAACTTGAAGATGAAATTTACCGTATAGGTGAAAGCGCACTTATTGACTTAGGTGTACATGGCATGCGCCAAGGCCTTGTTAAATATATTGGTAAAATGAAATACCGCTCAAGTTACGGACAAAACTTACTTAGTCACTCTATTGAAGTAGCTTACCTTTGTGGCATTATGGCTGCTGAGCTTGGATTAGATCCGGCTTTGGCTAAACGAGCAGGCTTACTGCACGATATTGGTAAATGCGTCGATAAAGACACTGATGGCCCTCACGCGCTTATCGGTATGGAACTATGTAAGAAAAACAAAGAAAACAAAATCGTATGCAATGCAGTTGGTGCCCACCACGAGGATATCGAGATGGAATCACCTTTTGCTGTACTTGTGCAGGCTGCTGATAGTATTTCAGGTGCTCGCCCTGGTGCAAGACGCGAATCTTTGGAAAATTACATCAAGAGATTAGAAAAATTAGAATCACTTGCTAACGAATTCGAAGGCGTACAAAAAACATTTGCTATTCAAGCAGGTCGTGAAGTCAGAGTTATCGTAGAACCTGAAAAAGTAACAGACCAAATAGCTGATGAAATGGCAAGCGGAATCGCTAAACGAATTGAGCACGAAATGGAATATCCGGGACAAATCAAAGTCGCAGTTATCCGTGAACGTCGCTCTATAGCATTAGCAAAATAATCTGATTCAGATATATCCTTTTAAAAGGCTTCCTTGTGAAAATGGGGAAGTCTTTTTTTTTGGTGGTTACAGAGAAGAAGAGTGAACATACTCCCTTGCACATTCCACCAGAGACAGAGTCTCAACCTAAACAGAGCCTGATAGACTCGGAAATTATAGAGCTGGGTAACGGAAATGTATTTTTACTTTAAGCTCCCTGAGCAAGCGAAGCGCGTCGAAGGGGGAGAAATTATTTAGTTATGCATTTCGGATGTTCGCGTTTCGACTCCCTTTGGTCGCGGTTATCGAGCTCTGTCGAGATGCAACGAACTGTACTTATTTTGTTACTTTGATTTAAGTTCCCTGAGCAAGCGAAGCGCGTCGAAGGGGGAAGGGGAGATACTTTTTTTATATTTTTCTATTGTAAAATATCCATGTTCAATTTGCATATAAAGATCAGCTTTATTGCTATAATCATTCTTTCTTATTAAATACCATTTTGTATATACAAGAATCGTTTTCAAAGTATTGAATTGTTATTTTTGAACCTGCTTTGTTATTTTCTATATGCTCTAAACGATTTGAAAAATAAACACCATTCAAATTTCGTTTTAAGTAACTCCTTAAGCTAAACCTATAATGCAAATTTTTTTCTTTATAATATACAAAACTAGTAATAAAATTATTTATATAAGCTAAGTTCTCTTCGTCAAAGGTTTTAGGTTTAAAAGTAAAACTAAAACACTCATTTGGCTTATTAGTATCAATTTCCACTTTTGTAGCTATACTTGTAGATATCGCATCATATTCTGTCCATATTTCTACCGGTTGTAAAGCTTTCAGGATTTCAGAATCTGTTTCAAGTGTGTCAATTTCATATTCTTCTATGAAAATACCATACTCTTTGGATTGTTCTATTGTGTCAGAAAACCTCATCATACCTGATGCTAGTGGATTCCAATTTAGCCAGGTGCAAGAGCCTAAGAGCAGAGCAATTATTATTAGAATATTGTATTTCATATAAGTCTTCATATTTGATCTTTCTTATCAGCTATTTGTATACACTTCAGTAATGCTTATCGTTTAAAAGTCAAATTCTTTTTTTATGCATTATTGAGTGCTCTACATAAAAAATATATAGTAGAGCATTGTTCTTTCCGCCCTTTCAGGGCTCTATATTATTGGGTAAATTATATTCCCATGGCGTTGCCATGGGCTAATTTCTCTCAGCCTTTCAGGCTGAAAAATAATTTTGAAATTATGGATGAGTGACGCTTATATTTTTACGATTGCAGTTGGCGTTACTGGTGTTTAAGTTTCGAGTTGGTCTTTGCGTTTCGACTCCCTTTGGTCGCTCAACGAACTTTGGGATAATAATTGCAACTTTGCTAAGTTCCCTGAGCAAACGAAGCATGTCGAAGGGTGAGGGGGAGATACTTGAGATTTGATATATTGTATGAAAAACTGCATTATTAAAGAACAAGGGAGCACGCCCCCCTTGTTCTTTAAACCACAATTTTAGAATTGGCAAGTACTTCAATTACTTACTTATTGCTTCTTTGTCTTAATATTTCATATAGCATAATGCCTGCTGAAACAGAAGCATTTAGAGATTCTATTTTTCCTTTGAGGGGAATTTTTACTTTATAATCACATACTTTTCCAACATTTGGATGCATACCTGTACCTTCTGATCCTATTACCAAGATTACTGGCTCCTGATACAAATCATCTGTATACTGATTGATAGATCCTGATGCAGTACCAATTACTTTAAAACCTTCCATTTTAAGCATTTTAAGAGTTTGAGCCATATTTGGGACTCTACATACGGGTAGATGTTCTAAAGCTCCTGCTGAGGTTTTCAAGGCTGTAGGAGTAACAGGAGAAGCACCTTTGCTTTGAATAATGATTCCTGCAGCTCCTGAGCATTCCGCAGAGCGGGCAATAGCTCCTAAATTATGAGGATCATTGATTTCATCCAGAGCCACTAGAACAGGACTATCAGATATACCATAAGCCTGATTTACAAATTCTTCAAGCTCATAAAACTGCACTAGCTGCTTGAGGGCAATTACACCCTGAGCCTTAAACTGTGAAATACCTGCTTTTTTTTCAAGCTCTCCGAATTTTCTTTTATCATGTTTTACAATCGCTACATTCTTCTTTTTCGCAAGATTGTAAATAGTGTCTATAGGCTCTCCGGTAGCTCCGAACATTACAAATATTTTTTCTGGCAATGTTTCTGAGTTAAGTGCCTCTATGATAGCATTTCTGCCATAGATATATGCTTTTCTAGTATCCATTACGAACCGGTTAATATTAAAAAACTTTATTTATCTCAATAGTTTGCGTAAAATTGCAGTTAGCATATTTGCGCTAGTACAAATATATAATTTAATGTCTAATATTTTGGGTAATAAGATGCAGATAGAAACTTTTGAAAACCCTAGTGTGGGTAGAAAATACGAAATAACTCACATAAACAACGAATTTACATCTGTATGCCCGAAAACAGGTTTACCTGATTTTGGAAAAGTAATAATCAAATACGTACCGGATGAGCTTTGTTTAGAACTCAAAGCACTTAAATATTACTTCTTAGAATTTAGAAACATGGGAATCTTCTACGAAGCAATAACAAATAAGATCTTAGATGATTTAGTAGAAGCCTGCAATCCACACTTCATGGAAATCACTACAGAATGGAGCGTTCGTGGGGGCATGCACTCTCAAATTAGAGCAACTTATTCTAAAGAAGGGAAATAAGAAATGGTAACTACCAAAATTGCCAAAGAATTTAAATGGGAAATGAGCCATAGACTTTCATTCCATGAGGGGCCATGCAAAAATGTACACGGCCACACATATAGAATGGTAGTTGAAATAGAAGGCACATTAGACCAAAATTCTATGGTATTGGATTATTATCATGTAGAAAGAATTATTCGACCTATGATAAACAAGCTGGATCATGCATTTTTATGCGATGAAGACGACGATCTTATGATCAATTTTCTAAACGAAAATGGTTTCAAATTACATATAATGCCGACTGTAACAACAGCCGAAAACATGGTTAGCTACTTTCTTGATATATTCGCACCGGAATTCAAAAAATTCGACAATATACTTTCGTTGAAAGTAAGAGTTCTGGAAACTGAAGACGTATATGCAGAAAGAACAATAAAGCTATAAGCCGATAAAAGATGCTACTTTTACAAAGCTGTGTATCTCAACAATTCACAGCTTTTTTTATTTACCAACCAAACACTTCCTCTTGTTACACTTAAACGCTCTTCGCTTACTCTCGGAACTTTAAGAAAAGATACTACCAAAACTAAAGTTCATCGAGCGAGCATAGCGAGTCGAGATGTATAACACTAAAACAGCATTACCCTTCTGCCATTCGACTCACTTCGTTCGCTCAGGGATCTTAAAAGAAAGATATTACCTTAACCAAAGCTCATCGAGCGAGCATAGCGAGTCGAGATGTATAACACTAAAACAGCATTACCCTTCTGCCATTCGACTCACTTCGTTCGCTCAGGTATCTTAAAAGAAAGATATTACCTTAACCAAAGCTCATCGAGCGAGCATTGCGAGTCGAGATGCTAACAATAAAACATCATTACTCTTACCCATCGACGCCCTCGCTTGCTCTCGGAACTTTAAGAAAAGATACTACCAAAACCATAGCCCATCGAGCGAGCATAGTGAGTAGAGATGCATATCACTACAAAATCATTACTCTTACCCTTCAACGCCCTTCGCTTACTCTCGGAACTGAAAGAAAAGATACTACCAAAACAATAGCTCATCGAGCGAGCATAGCGAGCCGAGATGTATATCACTATAGATGCATTACTTCCGCCATTCAAAGTGCTCCGATTGAACAGGCAATTTTAAAGAAAAGATACTACCAAAACAATAGCTCATCGAGCGAGCATTGCGAGTCGAGATGCATAACACTAAAGCAGCATTACCCTTCTGCCATTCGACTCACTTCGTTCGCTCAGGGATCTTAAAAGAAAGATATAACCTTAACCAAAGTTCATCGAGCGAGCATTGTGAGTCGAGATGTATAACACTAAAGCAGCATTACCCTTCTGCCATTCGACTCACTTCGTTCGCTCAGGGATCTTAAAAGAAAGATATAACCTTAACCAAAGCTCATCGAGCGAGCATAGCGAGTCGAGATGTAAAAACATTTTATTCCATTTGATTTGCTTACTCTGGATCCTATATTTACTATATGTGTATTTATATATTCAATATAGATATTATATAAATGTTTCACATGAAACATTTATTCGAATACAAGAATGGATTTTGAAAATCACTTCGAATACAATAACTGAATTTATAGATTTTACTATATACAAATGAATTCCTGCATTTTTAAAGTGATTTGCAATAATTTAACACATAATTAAATCTCTTTTTTTATTCTATATAATATTATTATATTGACTTAGCACTACTTAAATAACATTCTGTAATATGTAGACTATGAATAAACGAGAAATGATTTTCAAAGCTGCATTACCTTTGTTTGATGAACTAGGTTTTGCGGGAACTACTACTGCTAAGATTGCCAAAGAAGCAGGTATAGGTGCAGGAACACTTTTCTTATATTTCAAAACAAAGGAAGATTTGATAGTTGATTTGTATTTTGAAATAAGGAAAGAAATTAAATTAATTATTGATACTCATCTTACTACAGACACGTATTCAAAAGATTCTTTAAAAATATGTTGGGATGCTTTATCATATTGGGGTGTAACTAATCAAGATAAATATTCTTTTTTTCAGCAATTTAGTTACTCTACTTATTTTAGAAATTTAGCAAAGCAACGTTCTTCAATGGGGTATGACTCTTTATTAGAATGTTTCAGATCATTATTGAAAGAAGATGTATCTATTAGTATTGCTATTACTTCTTTTTATGGGTTAAATTTTGCATTTACTTATGGTCTTTTATTCTTTGATAGCAGCTTTAGACCTATATTTGAATCTGAATCTTTCAATGTTTTCTGGAATGGTATTAGTCATTTACTAAAGGATTCTTGAGAAACAGTCTATTCGTCTGATTTAACAATTGGATAATCTGTATTGGGATTGAAAGAAAGCTTATTTTGTCTCATTTTATGTTTTCTTTCAGTTCCACATGAGGCAGGTTTTAAGATATCTTGTCCGTATTTTGTATTGATAAAATCCATAGCTTCCATCATATTCTTTTGATCATCGTGTTTATAATCACCAAAGAGTGAATCTTGAACTCCATCTGCAGAAGTAATAGCATCAGCAATCACACCTGCCTTCATATATCTATACTCTGGTTCAAAAATACTTTTCAAAGCCATAGATGCAACTTTCACTAAGACAGGGCTGCTATTACTGGAGATAGCAAGAGTCATCACCCGATTTTTTGCATATTGAGGTTCATCTCTGTGTGGATTAGTATGGATAAAAACCCTTAAGAGTTTTGCTACTGAATTTTGTTTTCTTAATTGTTCTGCTACTCTATGTGCATATTCACAGACAGCTTGTCTGAGTTCGCTATAATCAGTAATTAGTTTTCCAAATGCCCTTGTATAAGAGATGCACTGCTTTGGAGAAGATTCCATAATTACATCATGTATCCTATAGCCTTTTAGTTCTTGCACTAATCTAAGCCCCTGCACAGTCATTTCTTTTTTTATCCATTTTTCCGGCACTTGTGTCATATCATAAGCAGTATATATTCCGTATTTCTTTAACCTATCAGCATATCTTCTACCAACACCCCAAATATCAGCTATATCTGTATTAGATAAAGCCTTAATTCTGACATCATCATTGTCAATAACAAAAACACCATTCCCCTTTTTAGCTATTTTATTAGCTACCTTAGCTAATGTTTTGTTTTTGGCAATTCCAATAGAGACAGGAACTTTAACTCCTGTTTCTATGAGGTTTTTGATACTCCTGGCGTAATCTTCATAAACTATATCTCTAATTCCGTCTAATTTAATAAAACTCTCGTCGATAGAGTAGGGTTGAACATCAGGAGTAAAATCGTATAGTAAGTTATTTATTCTTTCTGAAATATTACCATATAGAGCAAAATTGGCAGAAAATACAGCCACATTATGCTGTTTTAAAATATGCCTTACCTTATATTCGACTGCACCACGTTCAACACCAATCTCTTTTACTTCTTTAGTCATAGCAATAATACAACCATCATTATTAGAAAGAACCGCAACTGGTCTATTCCATAAATCTGGTCTAAAGATTCGCTCACAAGAAGCATAAAAGCTATTACAATCAAGAAGTGCTATCATAATTCCCTTTTTTAAATATCAGCCAATATAATAGTTTTTAAGCAAATATGATAGGATATCTTGAAGTGATGTTTCATGTGAAACATATACATATTAGATATATTTATAGATTTTCTATATATTATATAGTATTGTAATAGATATTATATGATAGATGATTATAGATTGAACCCATTAATAGAGTTTGAATAATTAGAATTCCTTTTTTACCCTTCGGCGCGCTTCGCTTGCTCAGGGTGCTTATGTATTTTGTTCCTTATATATGCTTAAGTGCGTTGAGCGACCAGAGGAAGTCGAGATATCTTAGGTTATGATAACGCCCTTCGACGCGCTTCGCTTGCTCAGGGTGCTTTTGTGGTAAGAATATTATTTATATTAGGATTATCGAGCGACCAAAGGGAGTCGAGATGTCTTATCGTTTGATAATGCCCTTCGACGCGCTTCGCTTGCTCAGGGAGCTTATATACATTGTTTTTTTAATAGTCCAAAGTGCGTTGAGCGACTGAAGGAATTCGAAACGTTTTGAGATATGCTTCGACACTTCGACTCTCTACGTTCGCTCAGTGAGCTTTTGTGGTAATAGTGTTAATTAGATTAGGATCATCGAGCGACCACAGGGAGTCGAGATGTCTTAGGGTATAATAATGCCCTTCGACGCGCTTCGCTTGCTCAGGGAACTTATATATTTTGTTCATTATATATGTTTAAGTTCGTTGAGCGACCAGAGGAAGTCGAAACTTTTTGAGATATGCTTCGACACTTCGACTCTCTGCGTTCGCTCAGTGAACTTTTGTGGTAAGAGTGTTATTTAGATTAAGATCATCGAGCGACCAAAGGGAGTCGAGATATCTTAGGTTATGATAATGCCCTTCGACGCGCTTCGCTTGCTCAGGGAACTTATATACATTGTTTTCTTTATAGTCCAAAGTGCGTTGAGCGACTGAAAGGAGTCGAAACGGAATAATTTGTATTATTATATATTCTTGATAAACAATATTATTTGCATTCCTACCTCAGAATCAATATGTTTCATGTGGAACATTGCTATGAAAACTTGCTATGTTTATATACTTATTTGCTGCGATGGCACATATTATACCGGAAGTACAAATAATCTTCAATTAAGAATGGAGCAGCACTATAATGGACTTGGTGCTAATTATACAGCTAAACGTTTACCTGTAAAACTGCAATATATAGAGAAGTTTGATCGCATAGACATTGCCTTTCAAAGGGAGAAACAAATACAGGGTTGGTCTCACCGTAAAAAGAAGGCTCTGATAGAAAGAAATTATAATAATCTTAAAGAATTTGCAAAATCTTATAAAAATATATAGATAATGTAAATTTAAACTTCGACTCTCTGCGTCGCTCAGGGTGCTTTTGTGGTAAGAGTATTAGTTATATTAAGGTTATCGAGCGACCAAAGGGAGTCGAGATGTCTTATCGTTTGATAATACCCTTAGACGCGCTTCGCTTGCTCAGGGTGCTTATGTATTTTGTTCCTTATATATGCTTAAGTGCGTTGAGCGACTGAAAGGAGTCGAAACGTCTTAAGACATCCATGATCACTTCGACTCTCTACGTTCGCTCAGTGAGCTTTTGTGGTAAGAGTATTATTTATATTAAGATCAGCCACCGACTGAAAGGAAGTCGAGATGTCTTATCGTATGATAATACCCTTCGATGCGCTTCGCTTGCTCAGGGAACTTATATACATTGTTCCTTATATATGCTTAAGTGGGTTAAGCGTCTAAAAGAAGTCGAAACATTTTAAGTATGCTTCGACACTTCGACTCTCTGCGTCGCTCAGGGTGCTTTTGGGTAAGAGTATTATTTATATTAGGATCATCGAGCGACAAAAGGAGTCGAGATGTAATAAGTCATACTAATACCCTTCGACGCGCTTCGCTTGCTCAGGGTGCTTATATATATTTTTCCTTTATATGCTTAAGTGGGTTGAGCGACTGAAAGGAGTCGAAACGTTTTAAGACAGCCATGAACACTTCGACTCTCTGCGCTTGCTCAGTGTACTTTTGTGGTAAGAGTGTTATTTAGATTAAGATCATCGAGCGACCAAAGGGAGTTGTAACGGAATAATTTGTATTATTATATATTCTTGATAAACAATATTATTTGCATTCCTACCTCAGAATCAATATGTTTCATGTGGAACATTGCTATGAAAACTTGCTATGTTTATATACTTATTTGCTGCGATGGCACATATTATACCGGAAGTACAAATAATCTTCAATTAAGAATGGAGCAGCACTATAATGGACTTGGTGCTAATTATACAGCTAAACGTTTACCTGTAAAACTGCAATATATAGAGAAGTTTGATCGCATAGACATTGCCTTTCAAAGGGAGAAACAAATACAGGGTTGGTCTCACCGTAAAAAGAAGGCTCTGATAGAAAGAAATTATAATAATCTTAAAGAATTTGCAAAATCTTATAAGAATATATAGATAATGTATATTTATACTTCGATTCTCTGCGTCGCTCAGGGTGCTTTTGTAGTAAGATTATTATTTATATTAAGGTCATCGAGCGACAAAAGGAAGTCGAGATGTCTTATCGTATGAGAATGCCCTTCGACGCGCTTCGCTTGCTCAGGGAACTTATATACATTGTTCTTTATATATGCTTAAGTGTGTTGAGCGTCTAATAGAAGTCGAAACGTTTTAAGTTATCCATGGACACTTCGACTCTCTGCGCTTGCTCAGGGTGCTTTTGTGGTAAGAGTATTATTTATATTAAGATCATCGAGCGACTGAAAGGAAGTCGAGATGTGTTAGGGTATGCTAATACCCTTCGACGCGCTTCGCTTGCTCAGGGAGCTTATGTATTTTGTTCCTTATATATGCTTAAGTGCGTTGAGCGACTGAAAGGAGTCGAAACGTCTTAAGACATCCATGATCACTTCGACTCTCTACGTTCGCTCAGTGAGCTTTTGTGTTAAGAGTATTATTTATATTAAGGTCATCGAGCGACCAAAGGGAGTCGAGATGTAATAAGTTATACTAATGCCCTTCGACGCGCTTCGCTTGCTCAGGGAACTTATTTATTAAGATGCCAGTTGATACCAAATAAAAATCTAATTTCTTAAGAGCGTTGAGCGACTGAAAGGAGTCGAAACGTCTTAAGATATACATGAACACTTCGACTCTCTGCATTCGCTCATCGAGTCGAGATACAAATACTCTACTCACATATCAATAGTTTTTTAGATATTATAATATCTTATATAGGTCATATATAGAATGTTTCATGTGAAACATTCTTCTTTGCTAACAATTGTGTTTCTATTTTTGCTATATTATGGTAGATTGTTAGGAGTTAATTATGGATTTTGATGTTGTTATCTGTGGTGCTGGTGCTATTGGGCTTGCCATTGCTCAAGAACTATCTTCTCATTATTCTTGTTTGGTTATTGATAAAGAAGATGGTTTTGGGAAAGCCACTAGCTCAAGAAATAGTGAAGTTATCCATGCCGGTTTGTATTATCCGCCTGAATCTCTAAAAGCTAAGTTTTGTATAGAAGGCAATAAGCTTATTTATGACTGGTGCAAAGAATATAATCTACCTCATAAGATGATTGGAAAATACCTTACAGCAAATACACCCGAGCAAGAATTGAGACTTGATGAAATTTATCAAAATGCATTGGCCTCCGGTGTTTCTAAACTCAGATGGGCTGATAAAGAAGAAATGAAAAGCGAAGAGCCTTATGTTAAAGCTACAAAAGCACTTTTTTCTGAACTTACTGGAATTATAGATTCTCATGCATTTATGTATAGCCTCGAATCTGTTGCATCCAAGAAAGGTTGTACACTTTTATATTCTCATGAGATGATTGGATTCGAAAAAGAAGAAAATTCAAATATTATTAAAATCTCTGACTCAGATTCTAATATTTACGAGATAAAGTGCAAACATTTTATCAATTCTGCCGGTTTGTATTCTGATAAAATTGCTGAATTGACTGGTCTGGATGTTGCTGGACTAGATTTAGTACTGGAATACTGGAAAGGACACTACTATAAGTTGATTCCTGCAAAATCACACTATGCTTCTCACTTAATATATCCAGTTAAGCCAAAATATTCCACGGGATTAGGCATTCATTTGACTAAAGATTTGAATGGATATATCAAATTTGGACCTGACACAGTTTTAATTGAATCCAAACAAGAAATGTATAAACTAGATGGTGATTATTTGCAGAAGTTTTTCAGTATTGTATCATCTTATCTTATTGATATACAAGAATATGATCTATCATTTGACCAGATAGGAATAAGACCTAAATTGAGTACTAAATATACAGAATTTAGAGATTTTTATATAGAGAATATATCTAATAAAGAAGATAACTCTATTATTAATCTCATTGGTATAGAATCTCCAGGACTTACATCATCTTTAGCAATTGCAAAATATATCTTTTCAATATTATCTCGATAAATTGCATTTTTCTTGATTTGAGATATAATATTTACCGTAGAAAACTGTTATATATAGTAATGGATATTTTATTAAACTAGTATCATTATATATTGGTTTCTAATGTAAGTTTTCAATTTAGCAGGTACAAAATTGAGTGGTTCAAATCAAATATTGGCTTATATACCCAAAAAATATAAAAATCAATTATTAGCGTCAGTTGATGATATAGAATTTTGTATAAAAGACACTTATATTGAATTTTTGGAAGCAATGGCTGATGGTGATTATCTGGCAGCTGTTTTTTATTCCAAAAATCAACAGGAAATTAGAAATACCGTTATTTCATCTGTAAAAATTGACTTCCCCTTAATCAGATTGATACCTTATTTAAATGAAGAACAAATTGTTGAAACCATAAAGTTGGGATTTGATGATTGCATAAGTTTAGATAATATTCTAAGACTACAAAGAATAATAAAACAACAATTACATGATAAGAATCATACAAAATTAAAAAAACAAACACACGGACTATGCATAAGAAGTGATATGCTTAAGATATTTGATTATCTGCCCAATATGATACTTCTAAAAGACGCAGACACTTTCAATTATGAGTTTATAAATGCAAAAGGAGAAGATCTATTAGGTATAAAAAAAGAAAATATTATTGGTAAAAATGTTTTCGATATAGTGCCGGAACAAGTTGCTAAATATCATCATAATAAAGATTTAGAAGCATTAAAATCTAAATCTCCTGTCTATATTGGTGAAAACCTGGTGCCTACTTCGAAAAACAATATCAGATATCTTGAAGGTATCAAGGTCTTGATTAGTAACGTAGACAACAATAAAAAATATATTCTTGATTACTCTCTTGATCAAACTAATAGAAAGCTTATAAGCAATGAGCTTAACATTACACAGAAAAGATTTGAAACTATATTTAACTCAAGCCCTAATATACTCATTATAGAATCTGTTCAAACTGGTCTTATTATAGCTGCAAATACTGTTTTCCAGAAACTGGTTGCTACTAAAGTAGTTAATATTACAGGAAAACCTCTAAAAGACTTTAGTATCTGGATAGATGATTATAAAATTGAAGAAATGCAAAGTCTTGCTATAGATACCGGAAAAGCACATAATCAGGTGGTTAGACTGATCGATGCTAATGGTGAGCTCAGATATTATATGCTATCTATGGATTATATTTCAGTTGACAGACAAGAATGTCTTCTTTATACAGGGCAGGATATAACTGATAAAAGTGAGGGAGAGATAGAACTAAAAAGACTTCTTAGAAAACAAAAAAGCTTAGCGCAGCTTAAAAACAGATTTATTTCCCTAATATCACATGAATTTAGAACACCTCTGACTACTATAATGCTTTCCACAGACTTATTGAAACGTTATTCTGTGCAATGGGATGACAGCGAAAAGAATAAGCATTTTGATAGAATTCAGCAGACCATCTTGAGTATGACTAAGATGCTGGAAAATGTTACAATATTGAGCAGAATTGAAAGTAAAGAGATTGATATAGTTCCTGAGCGAATAAACCTAATACAATTTGCTCAAGCAATGGCAGAAATTGCCGCTATGAGTATACATACTTCTACTAAAATAATAGTAAAAAATGCTGCAAAATTTGAAGAGATTGCGTCTGACGAAATCTACTTGGGCTTTCTTTAATAAATATTATTTATAATTCCCTACGCTTTACAAAAAACGCTGAATCTATTGAAGTGTTGATTACAATAGAAAATAAAACAGCTAATATCAAAATTACTGATAAAGGTGTTGGTATCAGTGAAAAAGACTTGCAATATGTAACTCAAGCATTTTACAGAGGAGATAATTCAATAAATGTTCCCGGTTATGGCTTAGGTCTAAGTATTACAGAAAAAGCTATAGAGCTCCTGGGAGGATCATTAGATATATCAAGCACACAAAATCTTGGAACAACTGTTACTATTTCTATTCCGAGGTACATAGTTTAGCACTTTTTGGTAACTCCTGTATTTTATTTTTCTTATCTTTAAGGATTAAGATTAAGATAATATTCATTTATAGGAGTTATAATGGCAAAGGATGTTTCAAAAAGAACGCCATTTACATTCAACTACTGGGTAGCTATCATGTTCGAGTTCTTCGAACGTGGCTCATATTATGGTGTTATGAGTATACTATCTGTTTATATGACTGATCAGCTTGGATTTAGTAAAGAAGGTGTAGGTGTTTTAAAATCAACAATCCAGCCTATTCTATATTTTTTACCCATTCTAACAGGTGCAATTGCCTGACAGAATGGGATATAGAAAAACCTTACTTGCAGCATTTTCATTATTAGGCTTAGGCTATTTTTTTGCTGCAGGAACCAACTGAATATGTACCAATTTTCTTATTCCTTATAGTTATGGCTGTAGGTGCAGGTACTTTTAAACCTATTATTTCCGGAACAATTGCACGGTCTACTGATAAAACCAATTCTACATTAGGGTTTGGTATATTCTACTGGTCTATCAATCTGGGTGCACTTCTGTTTCCTCTAATCATTGTACCTATTTTAAAATCTATTGATCAATCTTATGTCCTTTATGCTGCTGCTATCGGTACAGGAGCTATGATAATACCAACAATATTTATGTATAACAGAACCTGAAAGAGGACGAGGGTGAAAATACTGCTCGCGAGCCTATCGGAAAAATGATGAAAGATGTTTTTGAAAAAAGTATATTTGGTATTCTTAGACTTTAAATTTATTCTTTTTATAGCACTATATTCAATGTTCTGGATCTTATATTTCCAAATGTTCGATACTGTTCTTTGGTACGTTAGAGATTTCGTTGATGCTGCTCCGCTTAATGATTTTATATCAGGAGTTCTAGGATTTGACTGGAAGTTTGACGTGGAACACGTTACAGTTATCAATGCGTTTACAATTTTTGCATTACAGTTATTAATATCTCCACTTGTTAAAAACACAAAAGCACTGCCTACAATTGTAACCGGTGTAGCAATTGGTACGGTAGGTATGGCAATGCTTGCAATAAGCACAAATATTTGGGTATTCATGGCAGGAATTACAATATTCTCAATAGGTGAGATGACAGCACATCCAAAATATATTTCTTATCTAGGACTGATTGCTCCGGCCGATAAAAAAGCTACTTATATGGGATTTGGATTTTTGTACGGATTTTTTCGGATCTTTAATTGGTGGTGTGTTAGGTGCAAAATTATACGTTTGGTTTATTGATAATCCAATGATTGATTTTGTAAAAGCAAAAATGGTAGAACTTAATGCTACAACTTCTTCTTCTGAGATGTCAGTAGAACAAGCACTTGAAACAGCTAAAAATTTAGGAATAGCTAAAGATCAAGTTGCATCTGCTGCATACACATCAGAATTATGGCTTTTGTTCTCAGGAATTGTGTGTTCTATGTATCATTTCCCTTCTTTTGTACGATAAATTCGTTGGGACAAGAGAAGCTGAATAATTGATAATTTGATATTATTACATATATAAAAACTCCGCAGAAAGCTTTATTTTAAGCAAAATAAAAGCGTCTGTGGAGTTTTTTATAAATATATATATTTAGATTATCTCTCTAACCCACCCAGAGAATCTTTGATTCTCGACCCTCAATTGTGAAGGGAGGGTTAAAAATGCAATACTTTAAAATATATTATTCATCAGTGCTATTTATTCAATTCTCATATTTTTGTAAAGATTTAAATTGAGATCTATTATAAAAATAAGTCCCCTTGTCAAAGGGGATTTAGGGGATTTGCATTTCTACAAAATTCCCTAACCCACCCCGCAGAATCATTGATTCTCGACCCTCAATTGTGAAGGGAGGGTAAAAATGCAATATTTAAAAATATTATTACTCAATCCTATTTATTCAATTTCATATTTTTATTAAGAATTTAAATTTATATTTTAATTTAAATCCACTTGTCAAAGGGGATTTAGGGGATAAGCGTATTTCTGTATTACAAAATTCCCTAACCCACCCCCGAGAATCATTGATTCTCGACCCTCAATTGTGAAGGGAGGGTAAAAATGCAATATTTAAAAATATTATTACTCAATCCTATTTATTCAATTTCATATTTTTATTAAGATTTAAATTTATATTTTAATTTAAGTCCCCTTGTCAAAGGGGATTTAGAGGATTAGCATTATCTACAAAATTCCCTAACCCACCCCGAGAATCTTTGATTCTCGACCCTCCCTTGTGAAGGGAGGGTGAAACACTATTTCTCGGATTTACTTTTGCAAATCATGTAGTCTACTTTGAATCTCTTCTTCTATTTCTAATTTAACATGATCAATATTTTCTAATATCTGATTATTAGAAAACCTTACAACTTTAATTCCTATCGATTGTAAAATCTCTGTTCTTAAATTGTCATACTCTATATTAATCTTTATTATTATGAATTTCACCAACACACTTCAATAACCCAAAAGTAATTTGCTGCAATAAAAATCTACTATATACCCCAAAATTGGCTTTAGACGTAAAAACTTGAAAATTAACATTTTCCGATTCGATAATAATTCTAACCATAACTTATTCTCTGCAGGAGTTGGATTTTTCCTAAGTTCTCTAGCTTTTATAACATTGCCGGTAAAATATTTTATATATGAAACATTTTCAAGCTTCTTTTTCATAACAATTACTCTTGCTATCTGCTAAAATATGTAGTATATCAAAATATAAGTCTATTTCTTTTAAGTCCCCTTGTCAAAGGGGATTTAGGGGATTAGCGTTTTCTATATTACAAAATTCCCTAACCCACCCCGAGAATCTTAGATTCTCGACCCTCCATTATGAAGGGAGGGTAAAAATGCAATATTTAAAAATATATTATTACTCAATCCTATTTATTCAATTCTCATATTTTTATTAAGATTTAAATTTATATTTTAATTTAAGTCCCCTTGTCAAAGGGGATTTAGGGGATTAGCGTTTTCTGTATTACAAAATTCCCTAACCTTAATACACCTCCGGTATAAAACTTTATATCCTCAATTGGTATTCTCACTGTAGCAGATCTGTTTACTCTTTCCGGGAATTCAAATTGTTCAGGGATTACATTTTCATATTGGATTTTTGAAAGCAGATGAGATATAACATGTTAAACGTGCACGCTTTTTGTCATCTGATATTACATCATACCACGGAGACTTTTTCGTGTCCGTATATTTAAACATTTCATCTTTGGCTCTGCTGTATTCCCACCCATTTGTCAAATGAAGCTAAGTCAATAGGAGAGAGCTTCCATCTATTTTTAGGGTCTTTAGCTCTATCTCTAAATCTTCTTTCCTGCTCTTCTTCACTGACAGAAATCCAATACTTGAGCAGAATTATTCCTGAGCGAATCAGCATTCTTTCAAATTCGGGACATGAACGCAAAAATTCTTCGTACTCATCATCTGTGCAGAATCCCATTACGCGCTCCACTCCGGCACGATTATACCAGCTTCTGTCAAAAACAACTATTTCACCACCTGCAGGCAAATTAGAGACATATCTCTGGAAGTACCACTGAGTCTGCTCTCTGTCCGACGGCTTAGCAAGAGCAACAACTCTGGCAATTCTAGGATTTAAAGGTTCCAAAATTCTTTTAATAATACCGCCTTTTCCGGCTGCATCTCTTCCTTCAAAAAAGAATAACTACTTTTAATTTCTTTTGATTTACCCAGTGCTGAAGCTTTACAAGTTCCATCTGAAGTTTCTGCAGCTCCTGGTGATAATATTTAGATTTGATTCTACCATCTTCGTGGTATTGTTTTGGGTCTGATTTGTCTGGCATAATATACTCCTTAAGTCTTTTATTATAACACGTAAGCAGAATACGATTATTTATTCTTTAGTTCATAATTTCTAATCTTGAATAAATATATTTACAACTGCAATTATATTAAAACTTTTTGTAATTAACAGATTTTAAATTAGATTAGAAGTAACTCTATTTTTCCATAATATCCATCATAAAAAATGCCAAATAAGATTGTATATATACTCATTATCTTTGCTATTGGTTTGCTAAGCTCCTGCCGTCATGATAAACTCTTTCGTAGTATTTTAATACCTGTAGAGAAGTATAACAAATATGGTTTAATTGATCAAAATGGTAATCTGGTTGTTGATATTAAATATCAAGATCTCAGACTATCAGAGAATAATCAACAATTTATTTGTACTAAAAATGGAAAGAATGGCATTTTAGATCAATACGGTGAATTGTTGCATGATTGTACTTATGATTATATTTCGGATCTATATGGCGGCTATATTGGAACAAAAGGTGAGCAAAAGTATATTCTATCACCATCGGG
Source organism: Kapaibacterium sp. (SeqCode) (assembly GCA_965140345.1). Taxonomy (GTDB): domain Bacteria; phylum Bacteroidota; class Ignavibacteria; order Kapaibacteriales; family UBA2268; genus JBFHIJ01. Next base: position 1,219,745 of record OZ223198.1, on the reverse strand, counting down.
TAAAACTACTCAAGTAAATACAACAGTTATATTATATTGGAAAATGGCTTATATATCAGTAAAAATGAGGAAGATAAGTATGGTCTTATTAATGAAGACTGTGAAGAGATTTTACCACATATTATAAGTCAGTTGTACCACTTGATAATAGTTATAATTACTTTAGATTTTTTACTGAATTTAACAGACTAAATCTGTCAACTGATTTACTATATGTTGATATGAATGATAAGGAAGGGATTGTCAATATTGATGGTAAAATATTAATTAAGCCCGAATATGTATATATTTCAGCATTTATAGATGGAAAAGCTTTTTTTGTGAAAGAAGATAAGATTGGTGTTTTAGATACTAATGGTAATACTTTGTTTGAAGGAGATTATGATAAAATGAATGGTGTAGATAAAAACGTATCTTCAAGTGGATTTAGGCATAACACAGAAATAAATGATCAATGGGCATCGAAGAAACTTCATTTTGTACAAGATTTTAAAGATGTGTTTCCTATTGTTGGCAAAAAAGATGGAAGTTATACATTAATAACAGATAAAATTCAAAAAACTTTATCTAAAAATGATATAAAATACGCATACCATTATAGATATAATTACATCAAACTTGCCAAAGACAATTATGTCAATTTACTTGATTCTGAATTGGATGAGATATTTCCATTTATCTATAATGATTTATATCTTTTATCAAAAGATAGGTTTATAGTCCTAAAAGATAATAAATATGGTATTATTAATAATGAAAACAAAATACTCACACCTATTATTTATGACTCAATACGTCTAATTGAGCCACCTAGTTTTACAAATAACACACTGATATTAGCTTTTAAAAAAGATATAAAATGGTCATTAGGGTATAATTATAATAAGCTACTAACTAGTTATGATTTTATCAGCATGCCACTGAGGGAATTCTATTTTGGAACTTGGGAAAGAACACCATTTATTAAAGTAGAAACAGAAAATGGTATTGGACTTATAGATACTACCGGTAAGTCTATTATTGAACCATCAAAAGAATTTATTGGTTTTGGAATATTCGAAAATGTCATTTTATCAAAAGATACAAATAATCACAAGTATTCTAGTAAGTTCTCAAAGGCTTACGATTATAATGGCAATCCGGTTTTTGAAGAGAAAGATGTAAAAATAACATACACTGAAAACAAAAATGTTTTTTCTGTTTCATATTATAACTCTGAAGGTAAATATAGAAGAGCTTATATAAATACCAAATGTAAGTGGATATGGAAATCAAAATAAAATATATACTAATGATATTTGCTATTGTTTTGCTTAGCTCCTGCGATAAACCGCTGCATTATTCAATTCCGGAAAATATACTACTTCCGGTAGAAAAAAATGGGAACTGGGGATATATTAATCAGTACGGAAAGTTGATTGTTGAATATAAATTCGATAAGGCTGAGCAGTTTGATAAAGATTTTGCTATAGTCAGCAAGAACAATAAGAAATACCTAATAGATAAATCCGGAAATTTAGTCTTTAATCAGGGATTTGAATATTTAAAATTCAATGGCACTGATTACTCAGCAGATTATCAGTATGTTGTCAGACCAAAAGAAAAGAAGATATATAATATTGGCTATGATGCTTATTTATACTGGAAAGATAATGTTTATGTGGTGACAAATAAAGGTACAGGTATTATTAAAAACTGCCTTTCTTTTGCTCCTATTAAACCTTATACTACTACCAGATACGGTTTAAGTGATGTTGATGGAAATATGTTATTAGATGTTCAATATTATTATATAAATCCTGTATATTCAGAAATTTATAACGAATTCAAATTCCCTTTTATACTTGATCACTTAACCCCTGATATTGCACTAGTTTATTGTAAAAATTCTTATAATTTCTATAAATTGCAAATAAAGAATTTATTGCAACAACAAGTCTTATTAGTATTCGCGAAGACAGTAATGGATTTAAAATTCATTATGTCTTGAAGACTGTACAATGGGGATTTACAACTGATAATAATCGTAATGTAAATTATATAGGTCCTTCTGTAGTAACACCAGAAAGTGTACCATTTCATTTACGTCAAGTTAAGAGGATATCTAATATACCACAAGTTGTCGGAAGACCTTAAGGAGAGATTATGCATAAAATCGTTATATATTCTGTATTTGTATTGCTACTTTGTACAAATTTATATACTCAATATTCTTCAATGTATTTGAATGAAGAGCAATTGATAATACTTATTAGAGATTGGGACTCTGCAAGTTCGTATTATCCTGTTTTGTTATTATCTCCGACAGGATTACCAATGCAAACTGAATGGTATAGAGTTTATGATCGAATTGATATTAGTGTTGAAGAAAAGCAAGAACTCATAGATAGTTTAAGTAGTTTAGGGGGTACGAAATATTCATTAAATAGGTATACGACAAAAAGAAATCTATTTACATTAAATATTTTGAGGGGGCAATATCTTGATTTGTTCTCTATAATACCTTTTGAAGAAAATTCTGATAGAATATTTGAAATATTTAGGAATGTCTTAGATGAAGAAAGAAGTGACAAAGCTATATCTGTGATTAATAAATTATACAAAATAAACAATGGAGAGTTAGAAGAATGATATACATTTTATATATAATAAATTTGGAGCATATTTCTGGAAATTTGCTTATGAAGATGAAATCAAGATACTCCAAAATAATGAATATGTGGTATTAGATAGTAATGGAAAGCAAAAGTATAAAAAGAAATATATATCTAAAACTGATAAATTAAAACGTTTTCCGTATAAAAAGTTTGAAAATCAGTATTCAGGAATTTTGAAAATTTATGATCTTGACGGATATCAGATTGCCGAAAAGAAATACCTTAATTTGGAAAAGATCTCAAATGGAATATTTAAAGCTGAAGACAAATACTATTAATCTTCAACCTATAGTTATAAAAGATATTGGGGATACATCAATCAATACGGAAAATGGATATGGAATTCAAAATAAGAAACTATAAAGAATCTGACTGCTCAGAAGTATATAATCTGTTTTATAATACGGTGCACAAAGTAAATGCAAAAGATTATTCCAAAGAGCAGCTTGACGTATGGGCAGTTAAAAATCCTGATTTAGATAAATGGAATAAGTCTCTTTTATCTCATTATTCCATAGTTGCTGTTATTGAAGATGAAATTGTAGGATTCGGAGATATATATAAAACAGGTTATTTAGACAGATTATTTGTACATAAAGATAATCAGGGAAAAGGAATTGCTTCCATTTTATGCGAGAAATTAGAAAACAGATTTGATATTCCTAAAATTATAACTCACGCCTCCATAACTGCTAAACCCTTCTTCGAAAAACGCAATTATATTATAATTAAAGAACAAGAAGTAGAAAGATCCGGTGTAATTCTTAGAAATTATGTGATGGAAAAGAGATTGTAGTATAATTGAACCCACCCGATTTACCTACGGTAAATCACCCTCCCTTGAAAATGGAGGGTAAAATGCATTTCATGGCTTTATTGATATGCATCGAAAACACAGGACCAGAAAGGCTCGAATATAATAGACAGATTCAACTCCCAGAATTTTCTAAATTTCATAAATGTAAGTTCCCTGAGCATGCGAATAGTGTAGAAGGACGGAGAATATGGTAGATTTCGACTCGCTATGCTCGCTCAATGAACTTCAATTATATATCTTCGGTATGCAACGAACATAGGTAGGATAATAAATAGCAATTTAATTATTTGGTTTAGCATTAATTAACTAATTTCGTATAGAATCAATAAGACTATATTTAATACACTATATCATAGGATTTCGATATGTTGGATTTGAAATTTGTACGCGAAAATCTTGATTTGGTACAGGAAAATATCAAAAATAAAAACGAATCTGCTGATGTTACCGCTCTTCCTCAATTAGATGAAAAGAGAAGAACTATCATAGCAGAAGTTGAAAATCTTAAAAATCAACGAAATATTGCTTCCAAAGAAATTGCACAGCTTAAAAGAAATAAAGAAAACGCTGATGATAAAATTGCTGAAATGAAACAAGTTTCCGATAAAATCAAAGATATGGATGATGAACTTCGCGAAGTTGAAAACCAGATCTCTGAGCTTATGAGCAAAGTTCCTAATATGTGCCATAAAGATGTACCTATCGGAAAATCTGAAGCAGATAACAAAGTAGTTAAAGAATGGGGTGAAAGAGTAACTCAGCCAGTTAAAAAAGATCATATTGAAATTGCTAAAGATCGTAAAATTATTGACTTCGAAAGAGGTGCTAAAGTCTCAGGTGCAGGATTTGCTTTTTATACTGGAAAAGGCGCTGCTTTGGAAAGAGCTCTTATTAACTTTTTCCTTAATACTCACCTTGAAAAACACGGCTATTATGAAATGATGCCTCCGTTTTTAGTAAATGAAAGCTCTATGCGTGGCACAGGTCAGCTTCCTAAAATGGCTGAAGATATGTACCATGCAACAGAAGATAATATGTACTTAATCCCAACTGCTGAAGTTCCGCTTACAAATTACTACAATAACGAAGTTATTAGAGAAGAACTTCCTGTAAAAATCTGCGGTTACTCTCCTTGTTTCAGAAGAGAAGCAGGCAGCTACGGTAAAGAAGTACACGGCTTCCTAAGAGTTCACCAGTTCAACAAAGTAGAGCTTGTTAAGTTCACTAAACCTGAAGAGTCATATAATGAGTTGGAAAAACTAATAAAAGACGCTGAGGACCTTTTACAGACCCTAGGATTGGAATATAGATTGCTTCACCTTTGCTCTGGTGACACTAGTTTCTCTTCAGCTTCTACTTTTGATTTAGAAGTTTGGGCTCCGGGTGAAGAAAAATGGTTAGAAGTATCTAGCTGTTCCAATTTTGAAGATTTCCAGGCAAGAAGAGCAAACATCAGATTCAAAAGAGAACCAAACGCTAAACCTGAATTTGTACATACATTGAACGGATCAGCATTAGCTACTTCAAGAATCTTTGCTGCTTTAATTGAAACTTACCTACAGGAAGACGGAACAGTGAAAGTACCTGAATGCTTGCAAAGATATACAGGCTTCGATACTATATAATAACATATAGTTCTTTTTTTTCTTTTATAAATATGATGATGTTATACTTGGTGTAGAAAAGTTGAAAAGCTAAAAATCTGAGAGCTAAGTATTTGAAATTTCGAAATTTGTAAAGGAATTTTAATAGTCAAGTTTTGTGGAAAAGTCTGTGGATAACTTGTAGTTATCAACACTCTGGGTGGAATACTTTTAGATGTTGACAAATTTGCGGGTTATCCACATTTTTTTTAAGTTTTCCAACACCGTGGAAAACCGCTCTGTATCAAAGTTGTGGACAATTATTTGAGAATTTACGAAATCAATTATAAGTCTATGTATAACAGATAATTATTGCTGCGTATTTTTTCCCCATGCTTTTCTAAGTCCTTATTTTTACGAATTTCTACCATTTTGTATGTATAGATATCCACAGATGAGATATTTAGTAGAATATGTATTTAGTTCGATTTATTTAGACTCGTTTATAAAATATAAGTTCGTTGAGCGAGTGCAACGAGTCGAAACATGCTTTGCTGGAGCTGAACTTAAAATAAACACAACATAAGATTTTATCTGAAGCCTTAGTTAACCTGTTTACCAGCACTCCACTACGTGGCACCCTACTTTCCTTCGGCAAAGCTCAGGATAAACTCAGCTTCAGCATGGCGCTCAAGAGGTACTGTGTTAAAAAACAAGCAATTTTTAAATAAAATTCTTATATTAGCATCATACTAAGGAAGCAATATTTTGTATTGCTATCCCGTGTAGCCTGGACTTTGTTCAGGCTACTTCTATTTTAGCCTGTTTTGAAGCATAGCCTTCTACAAAGTTTGCTTTATTTTTCCATAATGCAAAAGTCAATAGTAATAGTTTTCTCTGCACAGCTACGTAACTAACCATCTTAATTTTTCTTCTATCGAATATCCTCGAATAAAACACTTTCATATCTTCTGAACTCCGAACTGAGCTTAAAGCAGGAAAATACAATGCTTTACGAATAAACTTATTGCCTTTTTTGGAAATACGCTCCATCCCATTAACTGATGTTCCGGATTGATTTTTCATTACATCATAGCCGGCAAAACTTACTAATTGCTTTCTGTTCTTAAACATCTTAAATCCTAGAGTCTCAGCCACTATCGTTGTTGTTGTAACCAAGCCTACTCCCGGAATAGTACGCAAGCATGCAAATTCTTCGGCATAATCACTTTCGGATATTTGCTGTTCCATGCGCTTCATGCATGCCGAGCACTGGTCTTCTATTATCTTTATTAGTTGCTTCTTTTGACGCATGATAAAGGCATCTCTGTCTTTAGATCTCTCAATACTATGTAGCTGATTCTTGTGCAAAGTCAAATCATTTTTCAATTGATGATAATAGCGTGTCAAAGATCGCAATTGTTTAAAAAAGCTCTCAGGCGGCTGCCATTCGGGCAGATTACGCTCTAAGCCAAGTTGAGAAAGAACCTTAGAATCTATCTCGTCTGTTTTGCTCTTGATATTCAAACTTTTTACAAAGTTCTTGCTCATATTCGGCAATATTACGTGCTGCTTACAGGATTTTGAATCCAAATAATACGCCAACTCTTCATAATATATCCCGGTTGCTTCCATTAGATAATTTACCTGACAACCGGCGATTGATAGGCTTTTACGCCATTTGATAAACTCACGAAAGCCTTCTTTAGCATTGGCAAATATCTTTGATTTACTGTAGCTAGTTGTCATATCTTCAAATAATTGTCCAAAAGTAGCATGAAAACTATCTTTAGAAATATCTATACCTACGCACTGTTTTAGAACCTTCATGAGTCAATCTTTCCTATAAATACAAAATATTGATAAATGCCCGATTATTCTTCACCGCATTCCCTTGTCTTTTATTCAAGCTTACCTTGAGAGTAGCCTTAAGTACTGTTCTTGCTTTTAAGAATAACCTGAAAGTGGTAAACCTCTTGAACAATATAGCAGAGCTTATCTAGGGGAATTTCAAGCTCACTTCCAGGTCAAGCATCTAGTAATCTAATAACAATCTATATCGACTAAAATTGTTTTTCCCAATATACAAGGGGAAATGGGAAATTATTTTGAATATATTATCTTAGAGCCATTCAGGCTCTTGAATAAAATGTGTTTATCCTCGGTATTCGTTAAGGCTGTCTTATAAGTAAGTAAAATTCTGATAAAACCAGCAAAAGTGACAAATTTAGACTAAGAAATACTATTCTTGGAGGCTGTCTCATAAGTCAAAAAAATTATTAAATTGGGTCATTGCCTGAAATAGGTTGACATATCCTAGGAGAAGGATATGAAAAGAGACGAAAAATTTGTATATTTTTCAGGACGTGAATACTACAGTGAAAACTTTAAGAAAAAAGTAGTCCGAGAAGTAGAATCCGGTGAGTTAACGAAAGAGGCAGCCCGAATCAAATACCAGATAAAGGGGAACTCCGCAGTACTAAACTGGTGCCGTCAATATGGCAAAAACAAATATTCTCTACCTACACATAAGGTAATGCAAATGGCAACAAATCAAGTATTAAAAGAGCGCATAAAAGAATTGGAACGTGAGCTGTCGAAGGCGAAGATGGGAGAAATCTACTATAGAAGCGTAGTAAATCAACTGAATAAAATAGGTATAGATGCAGAAAAAAAGTACGCAGAACAAGCTTTGAAGAATGCAGAGGAACATGGCAAGAAAAAGTCGGCAGATTCTCAGTAAGCTTGTTTTGTGAGGTTCTCGGACAAAGCCGACAGGCCTATTATCAATATATAAATAGCTCACAACAAAATATGTTAGAAGAAGAGATAGTAGTTGATCTCAGTCTAAAACATCGCAGGCAGCAATCAAAATTAAGCTGTCGTAAGATATATGAGCTGATAAAACCAGACTTACAACTAGCCAATATAAAGATGGGTCGCGATAAAGTAATAAACATATTGCAGTCCAGAGGTTTAGGAGTAAAGCGCAAGCATCGTAAAGTAAAGACAACGGATAGTCGGAATACAAAGCGTTACTATTCAAATCTATTGAAAGAGAAGAGTCATGTAAAGCCAAACGAAGTATGGGTAAGCGATATCACCTATTTACGTACGTATAAAGGCTTTGTATACTTAGCTCTGATAACAGACTTAGCAACACGCTATATAGTTGGTTATCATGTTTCTGAACATTTACGAACAGAATTATGTAGTAAGGCATTAAATCAAGCTGTGGCAAACAATAAAGGTAAAATAGCGCAAATCCATCATTCAGATAGAGGCTGCCAATATGGAAGTGATGAATATGCAATGCTATTATCTGAGTTGAATATCCAAGGAAGTATGACCAAAGGAGGCAGTCCGTCACAAAATGCGGTAGCCGAGAGAATAAACGGAATCTTAAAGCAAGAATATGCGATAAGTGATAAAAATCAGAGCATAGGTCAATGTAACAAAGCAGTTAAAGAAGCTATATATTTATATAACAACTGCCGACCGCATAATACTTTAAAAATGCGAATGCCGGCAGAAGTTTATTGGGGAGACAATACAGATTTTGTTATGCCTCAGAATATTTATAAAGGTAAAAAACACAATGAGATATAAAATCTCAGCATTTTGTTCATTTAAATTGTGTCAACCTTTTTTAGGATTAGACCTTGCCTCGAACTACCCCGCCCTTCGGGCACCCCTTCTTGAGAAGAAGGGGAATGTTAAATTTGTCATTACATCACTAACTAGCTTTTAGATATGTAACTTAAAAAATTCACCTCTTTTCAAAGAGGGGTGGATCGCAAAGCGAGAGTTTATGCTGAGACTGTCGAAGTAGGGTGTTTGATACCACAAATATTGATCAAACAACACAAATTTTTTACTTATGAGACAGCCTCTTGCAATAGCTTATAAGTGAAACCGCATGCTTGAGCTTGCGGCTAGTATGTCAGTTTTTATTTAGAAAATAGATGTATTTTTACTTTTAAGACAGCTTCTACACATGACAAATATAGACCCGGTTACACCTATGGCTATTACCTTAGAGTCTTTCAGTCTTAGTAATCTTTTATATGTTGTTGTAAAACACAAATCTTATTCATCACCATATATACTTTTCCAATAATCATAAAAGTCCATATCATATAGACTTGATTTATAATCTACACCTGGATCATAGAATGAAGTTTCCATTTCAATATCAGTATTCATTTTATAAACCTTTTCCAGCTGTTTTATTTGATTTCCTTCAGAGTCAAAATAAACACGTCTTATTACTGTAACTGCGCAATCCATTCCATGAAAAGTATTCATTCTCCAGTAGATAAAGTATAATTTTCCATCAGAATTGAAGTAATAATCAGCAAATATGGAAGAATCATCTCCATATATTTCTTTTTTTAAATAATAACCTAAATCTTTTCTTTTTAGCAGAAAGTAAGTAAAATAACATTCCAATTCGTTTTGTCGTATAGTATCTAAGCTATTATAGAATCTTCCTTTCGCAGAACGGCTATGAGAACAGTAATATACTATCTCAGCTTTGTCAAAATCTTTATCTATAATAGGATTCCATTCTGCATATTTTTTTCTGATTTCAGACATTTCTCTTTCATTTGAATCAGAAGCACAAATTGGAGCAAATAAAATGATCAAGAATATTAAGTGTTTGAAGTATAACATAAGCTGGTCCTCTAATAATATTTACTTTAATTTTGATTTTAATTTCTGTTTCTTAGTATATTGATATGCGTTATCGAAATACTCTTTTATGAGTTTTGGATTGCCTTTTACTTCTGTCCTAACTTTTTTGATTTTTGTAAATATTCTGGCTGTTATCTCTTCGAAGTTGTCATATTTATCTGATATATAGATACTTATACCTGAATTTGATACAATATTAAATAGATTTTTGTTACTTACTTCAACATACTTAATATCCTGATATTCTATTTTTTTAATTCTAAGGTTGAATTTTTCGGTCACATCTTCTTCCGATATAAGCAGTGAGTAAGAACTGTTTTTATGTTTATTCAAAAATACTACTGTAAGGATAAACAGAATAAACATCGGTGTATAAATAAACCAAATGTTACGATAAAAAAATGCGATAGCTGCCAGAGCAATTCTGAAAATTATCACATAAGTAGTGTATTCTTTGTCAGAGACTTTAGGAATTTTATATTCAGTTACTTCCATTATTATGCCTGGGATAAAATCAGATATTTATTGAGAATGATTCAGATCTCTCTAAAATAATAAAAATAATGTAATGATTGTATTTAAAATCTGGTTTGAAAAAATGTATATGATATATCAAGTTGTTTTTAAGCCCAACAATTATTGATTTCATTATTACCAATCTATAACTCAAATGAAACCTTTGCTTTGAAATATCGTCTAAAATGTGGACTTTTGTATTATCTTTTGGAATAATTTTAAGTTCCTTATTTGAGTATTTAATTTATAATTTATATAAATGGATTAGATGTGATAAATTTATCTGGAATCAGCTTTGCTTATAATAGTAAGACAAGGCTTTACGAAAATTTGAATATGGAAATACCCGAAGGCACAGTTACTTGTCTAGTAGGACCTAATGGAGCGGGTAAATCAACTTTGATTAAAATAATATCCGGTGTGGTATTCCCGCAGGCGGGTGAAGTGAGTGTTTTTGGTAAAAAATATGAAAAATCCAGAGATGAGATTCTTTCTTCTATGTATGTAAATATAGAAGATCCCAAGTACTACCCTAAACTTACTGCTAAAGAAAATCTAAAAAATCGTTTGTCTTTACCGTGGGCTGGATGATATTAATAATAGAATTGAAAGAGCTTTAAAAGCTGCAGATTTGGATAGTGGTAATAAGACATTTAAGCAATTTTCTACCGGTATGAAGCAGAGGCTTTCGCTTGCTGCTGCAATGCTTTTTGAGCCAAAGCTTATTATACTTGATGAGCCTTTTTCCGGTTTGGATCCCGGTGGAGTTATGAAGCTTAGAGAGAGAATAGAGAAGCTTCATAAGCAAGGAGTATCTTTTATTATTTCCAGTCACCTTTTGCGAGAAGTTACACCGTTTTGCACTCATTATGCATTTCTAGACAAAGGAAATATATTAGAGTTCGGAGAAATAGAGAAAGGTCAGGATGATTACCTTGAGAAAAAATATGTTGACTTGGTTCTAAATGCTGAAATGGGAGAGGTTTAAAATGAATGCGCAACTTAGTATAATGGATAAATTTTTGTTGGCTTTCAAAGCCGAAGGTTTGAAACTAAAGCGAAGAAAAATGATTAAGCTTAGTTATTTAATCCCTCTTTTCGGCTTAGTACTATTAGCTCTTGTTTTGATGTTTGCTGACACTTTCAGAGAGATAATTATACAAGTTGGAACTTTTGAGAAAGTCATGACATTTTATGTAGGCTTTTTTATGATGTTTATGTTTCCAACCATGATAGCTGTTTACACTGCTTCAATAAGTTCAATAGAAAGAGAAGCCAAAACAGGATTTACTTTAGGTGTATTACCCACAAGTCCATTTCTTGTTTTTCTTACAAAAATTTTGAAGAATATGATAAATACTTTTATTGGAACATTTATTGGTATTTCTTCAGTAGTTGCTTTTGCTCTTATAGCGAATAGTCAGATGGAATGGTTTGTAGTTGAAAAAGGATTTTTTGATTATATGCCTATGATTCTAAAAATTGAAGCTGTGTCCCTGCTATTTTTACCGATTATTATCTTACACACCTGGCTCGGTGAAAGATTTAATATTAAGCTATTGAATTTATTCGGGATGATATTCTTAGGTATATTATTTACTTCTCTTGCTAGGGGATACGAAACTAACCTATATTTACCTTATTCATTACCTTTTGAATTTATGGATACTATAATGGATAAGGGTGAAAATTTATCTTACTGGCCTTCTTTATTAGCAATATTAGGGTATATTTTCGGTTTACTTTATCTGGTATATCTTGATTTGGAAAAAAATATATTTAAGCGCAAAAAATAACTAAGTACGCTTCTTAAACTATACCAACAATAAATAGAGAATTAGATGAATTCACAGGCTGGAATATTAAATAAATTTATACTCGCATACAAAGCAGAAGGACTGAAACTAAAACGCAGACCAATGATAAAACTTAGTTATTTAATTCCATTATTTGGTCTGGTGTTTTTAGCATTGATTTTGATGTTTGCAGATAACTTTCAAGAATATTTTGTAGAAAATCAACTGATAAAATTTGAAGACTTACTGGATATGTACATAGGTTTCTTTATGTACTTCATGTTCCCTGTTATGATTGCAATATATACTGCATCCATAAGTACAATAGAAAGGGAAGCTAAGACTGAATTAACTTTAGGAGTTTTACCTACAAGTCCTTTTTTAGTGTTTACGTCTAAGGTAACTAAAAATATAATAAATACTATACTTGGTGTTTTTGTCGGTACCAGTTCCGCGATGATATTTGCAGTAATAGCAAACAGTTATCTGGAATGGTTCCCAATGGATAATGACTTCATGTATTTTGTAGAAAGAACATTATATGCTCAAGCAGGCAGTTTCATGTTTATTCCTATGATAATTTTGCATACATGGATAGGAGAAAGGTTAAATATCAAATTGCTCAATATGTTTGGGATGATGTTTATAGGAGTCACAGCTACATTATACACTACAAAGACCGGAATATATTTATATTTACCTCATACTTTGCCGACTGAATTGATGTTTTCTTACTTAAATCCTGAAGTTGAATTTCTATATTCATTAGGTGCTTATCTAATGTGGATAGGTGGTTTATTATACCTAGCCTACTTAGATTTTGAAAAGAATATATTTAAGAGAAAGAAATAAATAGAATTGTTTATTTAGATATTTGACACGGGTACCATGCATAAAACGTGGTGCCCCTTTCTTCAGTACTTTCAAACCACACTTTGCCTTCCAGATACTTTTCAGTAAGCAATTTTATGCTGTATGTACCTAAACCTCTGCCTGTTCCTTTTGTCGAGAAAGAGCGTTTAAAAAGCTGGATTTGATGGTCATAGGGGATGTAGCCTTTGTTGTGAACACTAAATACTATCCCATTTTCTCTGCTAATGCAGGCAAGATGAACATTATCACCCTGATCAATAGCTTCAAGTGCATTTTTGAGAAGATTACCTAAAACACGTATAAGAAGTGTTTCGTCAGAAGTCATAAAGATGTTTTCAGAAATTTGATCAATGACTATATTTTTCTGATTTCTGATTTGATATTTGAGGTAGATCTCTTTTACTTTTTCTAAAATTCTTATAGAAGAAGTAGATGATAGATTGACAGCAAGCTCGTCATGTTCTGCAGCAATCAAATCTTTTTGAGCTGCAATTTCATCTATAAGTCTGTCAGATAGCTTTTTAATTATTTCTATAAAAGAGAAAGAGTCTTCCGGTGAAGAATTAACCAGAATGTCTGCAAAGCCTTTTAAACCACCCGCTGTATTCATTATATCATGAAAAAAGATCCTTTCCAGGGCAATTTTTCGTTTAAGCTCAGAAATATCTTTGAGGTAGTTAAGAGTGAATATTTCATCTCCAACTTTCAATGGAGTAGCGGTTATAGAGAATTCGTATGTGTGTAGATTTATACTGTTTATTATTTCGCACTCGCTTATGCTTTTTGTACCATCCAAAGCTTTTAAAGTAGCCTGTACATTACCGCACGTTTTGCAGAACTCTGTTGTTCCACAGTCTCCTTGATCTGCATTCCAATGAGTGCAAGACATTGTTTCACCAAGTCTCTTACCGACTGATTCATCATTATTGTCAGAAATAAATGCATAAAATGCTTTATTAGCAAGTACAAGTTGTCTGTGAGAATTCAAAATACAGAAAATATCAGGAACCGAATCTATAATATCTTTTATAAAAGGGATTTCTAACAAGACCTTTTTTTGCTCTAAAACTAGATCTTTATCTAACTTAAAAGCAGGTGCGAATTTAGTAGGTATATCTTCGTAGTATCTAGACATAATAAATTCCTGTTTTACGAACCTCGTAAATTGACAATAAATTGGTTCTAAAAAAAGGATAAAACATTCTCTTTTAGAAATTTAATTGTATAGTTAATAAGGATTTAGAGTTTAGGGAAAGCTATAGTTACAGTTGTTTTATCTTCCGGTTGACTTTTAATATCAAACTTTCCGCCATAAAGAGAAACAATTTTTTTAACTATCGCTAAACCAAGTCCTAATCCTTGCTGTTCAAATGTTTTACGTTCGAATTGAACAAAAGCACCTATTTGTTTAATTTGTTCTTTTGTAAAACCACGTCCATAGTTTGTGAAAGAATAATATAGGAACTTACCTTTCTCCTGGCTTGACATCTCAATTTTAGTATTTGGTGCTGCAAATTTTATAGCATTATCAGCTAATTCTTCGATAACTTTTATAAAATGTTTTCCGGAAACTTTAGCGTTAAGGTGTTCTATATTTTCTATAACATCACAGTGTCTTTCATATTTTCTTGCAATAGTGCTTATCTGGTCAGAAGTAAACATTTCCTGTCCGTCTTTTACATATTCGCAAGATTTCATTTCAAGTAAAGAGACATAAAAGTTATAATTTTCAATCAAATGTTGGAGTCTGATGCCTGATTCATGGATATTTGTAAGCATAGCATCAATGTCATGAGGTGTAAGTTTATCTTTTGATTGAAGTAATAATGTAGAAAAACCTAAAATCGAGTTTAAAGGTGTTCTAAATTCATGTGGAATGGATTTAGCAATGGAAGACCTAAGCTCGTTTAAGTTAGTTTCGTAGTGCTGTTTAATATTTTGATATTTTTTGAGATTGGCAGCAATCGCCTTAAGCACTTCTTCATTAGAAAATGGTTTTATCAGGTAGTCATCGGCGCCTAATTCCATTCCGCTTCTTCTGTCAGCATCTTCAGCTTTTGCAGTAAGAAAGATAAAAGGTGTTGCATAAGTACTAGGGTATGATTTAATAGACCTTAATACATCAAAGCCGTTAGTTTCCGGCATCATAATGTCACTCATTACTAAATCCGGAAGTTCTGACAGTGCCAACTCTATACCAAGCTTGCCATTGCATGCAGTTACTACTTCATAACCTTTCAGTTCGAGCAATTCGGTAAGGTTTTCAATAACTTCAAAATCGTCTTCAATTATTAGAATTTTTGGCATATTTAGGACTATATATATTTACCACTTAATTTGATAAAATAAAAAAGCTAATTAACAATAAAAAATAAATAACTATCATGTATTATTAATACATATAGCTATTTTGAAAGCCTTATTCTTACTACTGTATATTTATTAGGTTCACTCTCAATTTTTATTATTCCTCCCAGCAATTCCAAGCAGCGCTGTACGATAGTTAAACCTAGCCCGGAGCCCATTGTAGGAGAGACTTTGTCGCTTCTGATAAAAGGATCAAAAATCACTTTAAGTTCCTCTTTTGTAATTCCGATACCTTCATCTTCTATAGTTATATAGAAAAACTTTTCGTCACTTTCCACTGAGATTTTTATTTTTGATTTAGAAGGGGAATATTTAATGGAATTTATAATTAAATTATTTACTACCATAAATAGTAGTTTAGAATCACTTTTTATTATTTTCTCGTCAGTCTTATAAGAGAAGATAAGTTTATGCGAGGAATTATCATAAATACTGATTTCGTCAACAATTCTTGATAGATTTCTTTCTAAATCAATGCTTTCAAATTTAGCAGTAAGCTTGCCATCATTACTTGACTGGAAAGCTGTTACGTTTTCCAAAAGTTGAATAAGAGTGCTTATAGCTTTTTTTATTTTACTTGTATGCTTATTATATTTTTCAACGTTTCCTTGTTTGAAATAAGTTTCCATCAGATCCAGTGATGATCTGATTACAGTTATAGGTGTTCTATACTGATGGGAAATCATTGTAATGAATTTATTTTTCAATTCATTAAGATCTCTTTCTGTGCTGAGTGCCTTTGCTAAATCTTCTTTAGTAGCCATAAGGTCATTTTCAATTTTTTCTCTGCGGTGAATTTCAAGACTTAAATCTTGAAAAGCGTCTTCCAATTGAGCGGTTCTTTCTCTTACTCTCAGCTCTAAGTCGTTATTCAATGCTTTAATTTCTTTTTCAACTCTTACTTGATCACTTACATCTCTTATGATAGCAGCAAAAAGAAAATCTGTGCTTGTTTCAAACGGGAATAGGAATATTTGAAGATATAAATCCCGTCTTCTGTCATCAATAAGCTGGATACTATATTTAGATAATGTTTTTGTAGAGCGGGATTTAGCTCTGAAGTCATAAAAAAGGTTTTTAAGTCTTTCTGTATCATATTTATTTTCAACCGCAGTGAGCCCTGCGATTTCTAATACTTTCCATATTGGATTATTTAAAAATACTCTGTTTTGAGTTCTCAATATTTTGCCTAAGAAAATATTAGTGTCCAGTATAGTTCCATTTGTATCGAATAAAATAAGACCATCCACAAAGTGGTTTACAACTGTTTTAAACTTGTTTTCGCTAGCAATTAACTTATCTCTGAAGTTTTGATTTTCAGTAATATCTCTTACTACGATAGTTGTTCCCAGATAAGAATTTTCAGTATTGCGTCTGGCAGTAAATCTGGAAGAAAACCATTTACGTTTACCCAATTTGTCTATATAAAATATAAAGTCATGAGATTGCCTTTGGGTTTTGGCTGCAGAAATATACTTTTTGAAGGAATTTGCCATATCTTGCGACATGCTTTCATCTATACTTTTGCCCAATATGTCATCTGGTCCCGGAAGATAAACATTAGCTTTGTTAGGGGTATAAATGTCCACGAAAATATTGTTTTTGTCTAATACATAAACTAAATCATCCATAGACATTAAAGTAGACCTTAGGTTTTCTCTGTTTTCATGCAGAGCAGTTTCTATAACTTTAGATCCTGTGATATCTCTGATAAGACATAAAATACCTTCAGAAGCAGGATAAATACCAAAATTAAGCCATCTGTTTTTTCCGTCAAAGAGTTGAGAGTTAATAACAATATTATCAGAAGACCTGCTATGCATTACTTTTTCTAATATGGAGTAAAGCTCTGTGTGCAGAATTCCGGGGAAAATCTGAAAAAGAGTTTGGCCTTCAGTTTTTTCGTTATTACCTGCCGATGCTAGAAAATCTTTGCAGATATTATTTGCAAAAACGCATTTCCAATGAATATCAAATACGATAACTATATCCTGGATCGAATTTAGCAAATCTTCGTATTTAGATTTGCTTTCTTTCCATGCAATTTCAATATTTTTTCTTTTAGTAATATCTCTGGCTATTCCATTGATAATTAAGATCTCCCCATTTTTTACAATCGGGGTAGACTTAATTTCAAGAGCCATTGATGAGTTAGTTCCTTTTTTGAGTCTTAAGTCAACGTTTTGGGGTAGTTTATTAGTAATCAGTTCCTGAAATTTTTGTAAAGAAAGTTCTATATCGTCAGGGTGAATAACATTTACAAAGCTTTTCCCAACGATATCTTCTCTTTTTAAATCAAGAACATTTTCAAAAGATTTATTTAGTTGAGTAACAATACCTTCTTTATTCATAGAAAAGACAATGTCTGAAATGCTGTCCAGATAGGCATTTTGGCTGATTTCTTCAGACTTAGTGCTTATTTGTTTTCGTAGAAATTTCAGAGCATTATCAAGATTAGATTTAAGGTGAGAGTCTACATTTATAGAAAATACGTAAGTACTTGGTGAACTAAATTCGCCTAAAGCTATAATATATTTATAAAGAGGAAGATAATTATTGATTTGATCCAAGTTATCGCAAATCAAAATATCAGCACTGACGGTATCACTTAACTTGAAGTTAGATGACATGATAGACTTAACTAATCTAAGTATACGCGTTTTGAGTGATTTATCGCTAATACCATCGATCGATATATAATATTTTAGACTTTCAGTCAAATAATACTCACTTTACTATAATTGAATACAAAAATATTATAACAATTTAATATCTGCAAATTAAATTCCTTATGAACCAATAAAATATATACTTGTACAAGTATATTGCACTGATAGATTTTTTCTTTCAGAGCCTTACTTTCTATTTACTTTATAAAAGATTGAGTAAATTGTAAAGTTCTAATAGTCCATTTTGCTAAAAAGTGTATTTTTTGGCTAGGGAGGGCTATATCCAAATCAAACTTAATGTTTAAAATGGAATGTCTTATGTCCGGAAATAAAATATCATTTAGTTTTATAAAGAAAATATTATTGATTGTAACATTGATAATGGCGTTTGCTTCACCTGCTCAGGCAAAAGAAGCAAAAGTTTATTTCGGAGGCTATTATCTGCAGACAAATCATGAGCAGGTACGGCCCCAATTTAAAAACCACATAATGTTTCAGTCAATGAGTATTTCAAGTGTCTTTTATAATTTATATATGTGGCACAGTTTATATCTTACTCAGATGTTTCAGCGTGATAATCTTTTCCAGAAAGATACTTCACGTTACAGACCTGCATTTTTGAAAACTCCTGATATTGATGGAGACATTTTCAGATACGATAATAACAAATTAAACAGATTAGACAGCATAGATATATACAAAAGAGAAGATAAAATAGATACTTTAGGGCAGACTGTTGAATCTAAGGAAACAGTTGGTGGCGTAGAGTTAGGATCTACTTATCTTCGTGATTTGGATACATATCTTAAAAAGAAAAAGGAATTTATACAAAGAGGTGTTTGGGATTCGGTCATAACTACTTATGATATGAAAAAAGCGCTTTCTAAAGGTGATTTGGCAAATATGCTTGCTCAGTCAACCGGTATAACTATTCCTCTTCCACCAAATCCGGTGATTGGTATATTTGGTAAACCACAGATTAGAGTAAATGTACACGGACAGGTTAACTTAAGAGTAGGCTGGCGTTGGGATTCTCAAAATCTGGGTACTGTTTCTGCATTTGGTCAGACTCAGTCATCTCCTATTTTCAATCAGGATATTAAAGTTGGTGTAAATGCTCAGATTGGTGACAAGTTGAAACTTGTAACAGACTGGGATACAAAGAGAATGTTTGAATTCCAGAATAAATTTAAGATAGGATACGAAGGCGAAGATGATGAGATTATCAAACTTGTTGAAGTTGGTAATGTAAATCTTCCTTTGGAATCGACATTAATTAGTGGTGGTGAAGCTTTATTTGGCGTAAGAGCGGATTTCCAATTTGGTCCTTTGTATTTGAAAACATTATTTTCACAAAGAAAAGGTCAAAAGAAATTTGTAGACGTTCGCGGTGGTGCTTCTCGTCAATATTTTAACTTGAGAGCTTATGACTATGCAAAAAATCACTTCTTTATTGATACTGCATATAAAGCAGTATATGATGATTATTTCAAAAGCTCTACTCCTGTAGCTTCAAAAGAATACTCTCACCTAAGAGTAAAAGAAATTGAAGTTTGGGAAGCAACTAATAAAGTAGATGAAACACGCTCTGCTATTTCAGTAGCTCATGCGAATCTGCCGGGATTGAGAAGAAAATTAGGTGAATTTTACACTCCGGATGTAAAAAACAAACCAATCCAATCCGGTATTGTTGAGCGCGGCCGATTTGTAAGACTGGATTCGAATAAATATAGTTTCGATTTTAATCTCGGTACTTTGAGCATTCACAATTTAAGACCTGATAGATATTATGCGGTTTCATACCGTATAGAAGGTCCGACTACTGCAAATGAAGATGATATTTATGTCGGTGATATGTCTTATCTGGTTGGTGAAAGAGATTCTCTTATTTTGAAATTGATTTATCGTCCGAATATGCAGCCTGGCTTTACCTCTTTGTGGGAGAGACAGATGAAGAATATTTATTCTATCAATTCTTCGAATGTAAATACCACAGATACAAAAATAGGATTATGGTATATCAGACAATCTAATGATTCTACAGATGTAATAGAAGGATCTACAGAGAAGCTTGTTACAATTTTTGGTGTCGATAGGGTAAATAACAGTACAGGTACAACTCCTCCTGATGGTGTTTTTGATTTAAGGGAGCCGTTTTTTGATGCAAGACGAGGCGAGATTACTTTCCCTTCCACTGAGCCTTTTGGTGATGGTCTGAGAGCTTATTTCTCTGATCCTAAAAGAAACTTAAATCCGGGTGATGCTGAAAATTATGTTTTTGATGCAGTTTATGATACTACTTATGATGTAGCCAGAAGGAATACTGCAAGAGACAGATTTATGATTTCCGGTGAGGTGACAGGTAAGCAGACTAATAGAATATTTTTAGGTGGTTATAATATTGCCTCCGGTAGTGTGCGTGTTACTTTAGACGGCAGACCGTTGAAAGAATATCAAGATTATATTATTGATTATTATTCCGGTATGCTGACTCTTAAAAATGACAGAGCAACTCTTCCAAATGCAAATTTGAAAATTGAATACGAACAGCAGGATATCTTTAATGTTTCCACCCGAACTCTGGCGGGTATAAGGGCAGATTATAAGCTCTTTGAGAAGAGGAATATTGAGGCGGTGCTGGGCATGACATTTATGCACTATGACCAGTCCGCTGTAGTTGATAGAGTAAGATTGGGCGACGAGCCTGTATCAAATAGCATGCTTGGATTTGATGCAAAATTGAATATGAAAGCTCCGTGGCTTACTAAAGCATTAGATGCCTTGCCGTTTTACGATACAAAAGCGGAATCCTCAATTAACTTACGTGGTGAATGGGCGATGATTTTGCCCACTCCTAATAAGAGAAAATCTACAATTTTATCTGATAACGGATCGGCAGTTGTATATATTGATGACTTCGATGCTGCTCAAAGACATATATCTTTAGGTATGAATTCTTCTTTATGGAGTCATTCTTCTCAGCCGGAAGATATTTTTATCGGTGCGAATGACAGTGTGAGGTCAGATTACAGAGCCAGAACATTTTGGTTCCAATACTTTATCCCATCTGTTCCGACTACCGAAGTATGGCCTAATAGAAAAGATGTGCAGCAAGGTAATAGGAATATTTCTCCTTTGCACGTGGTTTTCGAACCTGAAAAAAGAGGTATCTATAACAAAAACCCTCTATACCTTGATTCAGAGAACCCTGAATTTAACTCTTCAACAGCATTTTGGGAAAACGAATCTAACATGGAGCGTATCTGGGGTGGTATGATGAGATTATTCTCTTCTTTTAATACTAACTTTGATACTGAGAATATAGAATATATAGAATTGATGATGAAAGTAGATCATCAAAAATTTGGAAATACTAAGATGTTTATCGACATCGGCCAGATCAGTGAAGATATTATCCCTAACCAGGCTCTTGACACAGAGGATGGTATTACAGAAGAAAGTACTTATCCTAATAATATTATTGACTCCGGTGAGGATTTAGGTATAGATGCTTTAAGTAATGCTCAGGAAAAAGAAATTTATCCTTATCCTTTGAATCTGGAAGAAGACCCTGCAAGAGATGATTATGATTTTGACTTTCAGAAAGATGACAGAGACAGAGAAGAAAATGACTTTGTTAAATATAATAATTACGAAGGCAACTCTCTTGTATCTGAATTAGGACAGTTCCCAGATACTGAGGTTCTTAACAGAAATAACGGGCAAACAGTTTCATTAGACAACAGTTATTTTACATATGAAGTAAATCTGGACACCAGACCGACTTCTAACCCTCAGATAAAAGGTAGTAATAATGGTTGGAACTTATATAGAATTCCTATCAGAAAGCCAACTTCAAAAGTTGGTAATCCATTGTTCTCTAATATACAGTATATAAGAGTAAGATTCCAGGGCGGCGTTTTAAAAGCAAGAATCGCAGACTGGCGTTTAGTAGGTTCTCAATGGCAACGCATAAATAATTTCCAGGATGTAGCATCTACAGATAGTGTTATGCAGTTGGCTTTTGTGAATCTTTGGGACAACAGTGGAGCTCCTGATTATTACTCCATGCCTCCGGGTGTGGAAGCTCCACGTCAGTTAAATAATCCGGATGCAACACAGGATATAAGATTAAATGAGCAGTCACTATCAGTAAGTGTGACAAACTTAAGATATGGCGAAGAAAGAATGGCAGTTAGAATCTTCCAGCCATTGGACATTTTCTACTACAAAAAATTGAAATTATTTGTTCACGGCGATGGTTCAATGCCTGCAATGATGGTGCCGGGAGCAGTTCCGAAAGCTAATTTCTTTATCAGATTTGGTATTGACTCCAGCAACTACTATGAATATAGAAGACCTTTGGTAGCAGGATGGCAGGATATTGAAATTGATCTGACAGAGCTTACTGCTATTAAACAGTTAAGAGATACAGCGATGCTTTACGATAGACAATATGTACCTGTGAAAGATGATGAACTTGCATATTTCTATATCAAAGGTAATCCTATTTTGACAAGAGTCAACTTCTTCGGGTTAGGTATTGCAAACCCTGCGGATCGATTCCCGAACGAATTAACTACCACAATGTGGGTGGATGAGATGAGGCTTTTGGAACCTGAAAATAGAGCTGATTGGGCTGCTGTAGGTAACGTAAATATTAAACTTGCAGATTTAGGTAATATTAATGCTTCGTTTGAAAGAAGAGAACCTAATTTCCACCAACTGGAAGACAGATTTGGTGACAGAGTAAGCCAAACTAACTGGACGGTTTCGATGGATGCAAGTTTAGATAAATTTGCGCCTAAATCCATGAGCAAAATGAAGCTACCTATTACTTATACTCACTCCGAATTTTTAAGTAATCCGGAGTATGAAGCAAGTAATGACATAAAACTTGAACGAGCTGCAGAAGCTGCGTACTCTCAAGCAAGGCGGAGTGGATATTCTGATAATGAAGCCCGTCAGATTTCTGACAGAGTAAAAGTAGAATCTCAATCTTTAAGAGTGCAGGATAGCTGGGCGGTAACATCTATGAAGCTTGGCTTGCCTGTAGATCACTGGCTGGTAGATAAAACACTGAATGGTTTGACTTTTGGATATTCCTATGCACAGGAATTCGAAAGATCTCCTATTTACGAACAGAAATTTAACTGGCAATGGCGCTTTAATGCTAAATATGATTTAGCTATTCCTGATTTATTATCAGTTCAGCCATTAGGCTTTTTGAAAAGTGTTCCGGTATTAGATGCTTATTCTGAATGGAAGATCAACTTCTTGCCTAATGCATTTAATGCAGGTTTAGATTTGAATAGAAGAAGACAGACAGAAAAATCAAGATTCCTGGATTATCCAAGTCCTGTATTTAGAGACTTTACTGCTATAAAAAGTGCTTCATTTAACTGGAAAATTTCTGAAGGTGGTTTGTTAAGTCCTGAAATTCAATATTCAGTAAATACAAATTCTACTTTGGTGCCTTATGAGTTGGATGAAAATGGAATTCAAAGATCCGGTTCTGAGTTATGGCAGTATATCTTCAGTGGAGGTATTAACTTAGGTTTAAATAATTTGCACTCGCAAAATATTAATATCAATTTTAAACCTACACTACCGAACTTGTTTGGTCTGACTGAATATTTCAAACTAACTGGTAGTTACAATGTTAACTATCAATGGCAGAACCCTATGCAGCCCGACCCTGCTATTAGAGACATTGTTAAAAATGCTAGTTATAACGCATCTCTTAGATTTAAACTCGACTGGGATTTGATGAAGTTGGGTGAAGAATGGTTAGGCGGTGGAAAACCAAAACAACAAAGAAGAGTAAGTAGAAGCAGAAATCAGGATAAAAAAGATAAAGCACAACAAGCAGCAGAAGAAGGTGGTTTCTGGAATGTAACTAAGGGTACAATTCGAAATATATTCTTTGACTGGCAGAAAGTGACTTTCAGTTTTAACCAGAACAATACTGCTAACAACCCTGGGGTTTACGGCGGTACGGGTATGACTAACTTCTGGGGAAGAGGACTTGCCTTCAGAGACAGTAAGCAGATGTATGGACCAAGTTTTGCTTATCAGTTAGGTTTAGTTTCAAATCCTCATGGCGGATTTAGAACTGATGGTTTTGGTTTCGAAACTTACCCTGGCTTAAGACCGGCAGATGGTGTTATGCAGGATAGCTACAATCAAACAACAAATTTAAAAGCAAATACATCCAGACCTCTATGGGAAGGTGCTACTTTAAATCTTGAATGGAATACGGATTTTGGTTATAGCAGAAATCAGACAGTAGTAACTGATGAAAACGGTGTGCCTGAGTTTACTAATATAATGGCGACTGAAAACTTTAAACGTTCTTATATAAGTTTCCCATCCTTCTTTGGATTTAACTTATTTAGTAATACAATTGATCATGTTATTGATTTATACGAACAAAGAAAACCAGGAATTGTCAATTCTACTTTAGATACGGTATCTAAAAACCAGGCTTTACAAAATGCTCTTTCAGAATCATTCTACGAAGGACTTGAAGCATTCAGCTTATTTGGTAAGGGTGCTGTAGGTAAATTCCTTCCGGCTCTAAACTGGGAAATTACTTGGGAAGGAATGGAAAAATTCCCATTATGGTCTGACTGGATTGATAAAATGCGATTCCAACACAAATATAAATCAACATATTCCGAAAACGTTCTTATCACTGATAATGGTAGAGCAGTTCAAAATCAGGTTATAGAATACGAATTTGCGCCGTTATTTGGCTGGAATATGACTTTCGATGAAGATTTACTGGACGGTATTCTTACGGCAGAAGCTAAGTTTAGCACTAAAACATCATATAACCTGAATTCGGCTAACAGGTCTACTATCACCAGACAGCAGACTGATGATATTACAATCAGAGCCGGATACACTATGAAAGGTTTTGAGTTCCCTCTATTTGGATTAGTACTGAAAAATGACCTTGAGTATGCATTCTTATTTACATATAAAAACAACTCAAGTGCAACTTATGACATCTTAGACAGAGCTAGTTTAAATGATAATGAAGGTCGTACATTGAATGGTAATAAGCAGATTATCTTAGAGCCAAGTGCAAGGTATTCTATCTCAGATAGATTTACTGCAGCATTATTCTTTAGATACGAGGGTACTTTCACAGAAGGTGCTGCTTCGCCTGGCTTCCATACAACTCAGGTTGGTTTGGATATTAGAATGTCTATTGCAGGCGGTAGATAAACCCAATTCAATTATAAAATCTAAACAAGGCAGATACTCTTTATACTATGAGTCTCTGCCTTTTTTTTATGTTTTAATGATAAGTGAAAATGCTTACCAAAATTTACTCATTTATCACCATTTGCTTTTGTATATTGTATCAGAAAAATATTTTTTAGTTTTATTAAAATGTACCGAATACTAATAGTATAGGCAAGCTAAACGAAAGCAAAGACCATGGCAGAACTACACGAAAAAATATTTATTTTTTGCTTTTCTTCGGAATTGCAGAATCAATTTGAAAAAGCTCTTTCCAGATCTTTTAATCTTGACTTTGTTTATAACAAAGAAGATATAGTTAAACTTGTGCAAGAAGGGGTAAAACCTGTTGCAATTTTTGTTGAAGTAGCTTCGCACTTTACAAAAGGTTTTGAACTGCTTGTGGAGATGAAAGAAGAATGTCCTTATGCATCTCGAATTATTATCACTGACATCAGAGAGCCTCGTGAATTGATTCCTGTTTTAAGAGATACAGGAGCTATGATGTATCTCAAATATCCATGTACTAATTTTGATATTTTCCAGGCTGCTGTTTTAGGTGCTAAACACGCAGATATGCAGAGGAAACTTCAGACAATGAATGACCTAGAGTCCGATAAATCTGCTGAGATTCTTGCAAATATTGATAAAATCGACAGACAAAATAAAGAGATTAAGCATGAAGCAGATAATTTGACTAAGGCAAATTCTGTACTTCAGGATGAAGTGGCCGATCTTTCAAAATTGATTGCCGGAAAAGAAACAATTATAGAACAAATTACACATGATAATAATAAACTTCAGAGCAAGCTTGAGGCAATTATTGCAGAGCAGGCGGAGAAGCAAATATCAACTTCTCAAGCGGATGATATCATAAATCATTTACACATGGAACTTGATTTAGTTAAAGAAGAGCTAAATAAAGAAAAACAGTTCCATCTGGATTATAACTCTATTCTTGCTTTATCAACTTACCTCAGAGAATTGAATAAATTCAGCTTTGTTGATCATACTTATTACGTTTCATCTTTGGTAAAAGATCTGGCTAATCACATGCAAATTGAAGAGTCAAAAAAGCGTACTTTGATGCTTGCGGCTCTTTTACATAATTATTCAATTTCTACAATGCCTAATTACTTTCAGGTGGCAAATCCAAATACTCTGATCCCGGAAAAACGTAAACACTACTTCTATTATTTCAAACGGGCGTTGCGAATTTTAAAAAATGTAAAACCTTTCCGTGAAGCAGTAGAAATGATTGAACATATTTGGGAGCATGCTGATGGAACAGGCTTTCCAGACGGTATCCCGGGTATGCGTTTAAGTGAAGAGTCGCAGGTACTGGCTATTGCGAATTTATATGTAAAAAGTGTGTTCAGTTTGAACGAGAAAGAATTCAACACTTTGATGATGGATAAAAAGATACTGCAAGCGCCGGAAACAACTAAGAAGAAGCAAAAAGAAGCTATGAATCTGATATATCATAACACTTACTGGTATAAAGATTCTGTAAGAAAAGCATTTATTGAACTCTCAGAAAAAGGAGAGAGTAATGCTTTTAATATCCCTCAAAGAGCACTTCTGATTGATATTAATGAACTTATTTCTTCTGACAATCAGAAAGCTAAAAACGAATTTGTAGAAGTTGATTTTTATGATGCAGAACTTATGCTTGACTGGAAAACCGGAACAGGGCATAAAGTATATGTGCATTCAAAAGAATTGAATATCTCAGATTTGAAGCATGGTATGATATTAGCAAAAGATATTGTCTCTGACGGCGGGGCAGTGGTTTTGAATCATAATACAGAGATTAAAGATGCTGAATATCAGAAAATATGGCAGATGATAAGTAAAGATTTGCTTCATGGCACAGCAAAAATTTATATACCAATTGAGCCAGATCAATAAGATATAAGTTTGTTGGGTAGTTGCTTTTATTGATTTGTAATACCTATTTTTTCTTCAAGACGGTAAATATTATAAAGTACATCATTGACTTTTATGTTGCTTAATGATCCACTGTCGGTGCTAAGCATTACGTGGGGAGAGTTATAAGGAGTCCAAGGTAAACCGGCAAATTCTTTACCGGAAACTTCATAAAGACATATAGCCGGCAATTGCCAGGATGCAGCGAGATGCACTGCTGCTGTGTCGGGCGTTAGAAGCATATCAACAGTAGAAAGAAGGCAAGACCATTCGTGCATTGATCCAACTTTAGGTGCTATTTTTGCTTTAGTTTTTTCCTGGATTTGATTCATTTCGTAAGCATAATCACCTGTACCAAAGCACACAATTTCATAATCAGGTCTGGAACTGGATAGCTTATTAATAAGAGAAATGTGATTTTCTAATCCCCAGAACTTATTGCGGTTCGAGCCGGATAGATTTATACCAAATCGGAAATTAGTCTTTTTGCCCATTTGTTGCTCAGCAGTTTGCTTATCTTCTTCAGATAAATTATATGCCAGTTTTAGCTTTTTGCTGTCATTAGGAACGCCAAAAGCAAGCAACAGATTAGCTATTCTTTCAACAATATGATATTCCTGTTTATTTAGTAGAGGCACTAAATGGGAATAAACATGTGCATTTGCTTTTTCAATACCAAGAGAGTATTTGGGTTTTGAGAGTTTAACTACTAGCGAAGATGTCGTAGAAGCATTATCGTAAAGATCTATTACAAGATCATATTTTTGATGTCTTAACTTGCGAAGTAAGAAAATATTTTCTTTTAGGTTTCTGCCATATTTAAAAAAAGTATTACAGAATGGTTCGAAAGCTCTTTTTGCTCCAAAGTTTCTGTGACTAAGTAAAACATCTATTTTCGCTTCGGGCAGAACTTCCCTTATTTTTTTTAGAATAGGTACAGATACAAGTACATCACCAATTCTATCCTGTCTTAGCACTAATATTTTTTTGATATTAGATGCATTAAAGACAGGAGCCGGTTCACTTATTTCCTGCTGATAAGAATGGTAAGAAAGCGAAGAAGTAATCTTGTTTCTTACATAAAGCTCTATTTTCTTTAGTATCGCCATATCTAGGTACAAAAATACAGAAATACATAATTATATTTGAGAAAAATTTAGGCTTTGCTAAAGATTAGCCACTGCTTAACTTTGAAAACGAGAAAGAAATTAAATCTGAAACATTTTCGAATTTTTAGTATATTAATCAAAACACGTTTAAAAAATGCATAATCATCAATTACATCAATTACTTATAGACATTTTGCAATATCTCTGTATATTTGAAATAAAGACTAAATATTTTGCGTTTTTATCGTATTTTTGTATTAAGGAATAAACGATTTAGACAAAACACCAAACGAATAGAATATCCATGGCTCTTTTTAGATTATTTTCCAATGACGTTGCTATCGATTTGGGCACTGCCAATACTTTGATCTGGATGAAAAGTAAAGGTATTGTTCTAAATGAGCCTACTATAGTCGCTTTCGATCGTTCCAGCAAACACATTATTGCTATCGGAACGGAAGCTCAATCTATGGTCGGCAAAACCCATAAAGATATTAAAATAATCAGACCGCTCAGAGACGGAGCGATTGCTGATTTTGAAATAACAGAAGGTATGCTTAGAGCTTTTATACGTAAAGTTTCTATGTCATGGCAACCGGCTCGCCGTGTTGTAGTATGCGTACCTTCAGGTCTTACTGAAGTTGAAAAGCGTGCTGTTCGCGATAGCTGCGAGCATGCCGGCGCTAAAGAAGTGCACCTGATCGCTGAACCAATGGCTTCTGCTATCGGTATCGGCTTAAATGTTCACGAACCAATAGGTAACATGATTGTGGATATTGGCGGCGGTACTACTGAGATTGCTGTAATTGCACTTTCAGGTATCGTAAGTGATACATCAATCCGTATTGCAGGCGATGAAATGACTAATTCTATCGGTCAGTATTTCAGAAGACAGCACAACATTTTAATTGGTGACCGCACAGCTGAAATGATTAAATGTTCTGTAGGCTCTGCCGTTCAATTAGAAGAAGAAATTGAAATTGAAGTAAAAGGACGCGACCTTGTGTCAGGTATTCCAAAGATGATACAGGTAAGCTCTGCTGATATAAGAGAAGCTCTGTCGGAAGCAGTAAATGAAATTGTAGAAGGCGTTTTAAGATTATTAGAAAAAACTCCTCCTGAATTATCTGCTGATATTTTTGACAGAGGTATTATGCTTTCAGGCGGTGGCGCACTTCTTAAAGGTCTTGATGAAAGGTTGAGAAGAGAAACAAGCCTTCCTGTGCATGTAGCAGAAGATCCTTTAACAGCGGTGGTAAGAGGTACCGGAATGGTATTAGAAAACTTCACAGAGTTTTCTTCTGTGCTTATCAAAGCAAGCAGATACTAATCAAATTAGATATTTACAAAAAAAGCGAGCCAAACGGTTCGCTTTTTTTATATATGGTTTATGAGATTTTATTTTGCAATTTTACTTGATGATCTTGTAGACTGTATTGTTAATTCTTACAAATAGCAATTTAGAAGCTGCCGGATTAAGTGGTATGAAAATTTCCGGGGAATATATATTATTTACTTGATACAGTTTATTTCCCAGTAAGTTATATATAGAAATATTATTATTACCTGTCAACTCAGAAATATGAATGCCATTTTCTTGATAACTGATTTTTGCAACTTCAGCAGTTTCTTCTACTGCCAGTGGTGCAAGAATTATTCGATCAAAATTATGTACGGAATGTTCACCGGAAAATTTATCAAGTTCTTTCATTGATACAAATCTGTCAAATATCAAATTAAATCTAGTTACTCTAAACACACTATCATTTACTTTGTCATAATTTCCATAGATTATAAACTCACCATAGTTCTCTTTAACAAGATCGAAATAATCAGTTTTAAGATTCTGAAATTGCTGCTTAAGGTCTGCTAAATCAAGCCTGTAGCTTTCTATTCTTTCATTAGTATCTCTAAAAATAGACTGTGCAACATTGTTTTCATAGTAAACCAATTTTGTAAACTGATTTGAAAAAATGCCATTTTCTGCGATTAAATCTGCCTTATTTGCGGATGCAAAGTCCAAAGCATCTGTACCATCTATTTCATCAAACCAATTTGTGCGATTAGTTATTGCTTTTGCCTTGCAAGTATCCACCCATACTGCTCTATCCTGCAAAGAGTCAGCAAGATTAATGTTGTTTTCAGCCCATCGGTTGAAATCAATATAACATTCCGGCAACTCTTCATACGAAAGTGAATCCTGAGCAAAAATCGGTGCAGAGCCAAGCAGTAATAAGCTAATGATAATATATTTCATTAATATTCTCCCTTTATAAATTTGATTATTCTATCGTCTATTTGAAGGAAATAAATCCCGATATTTAATGTGCTAATATCGATCGTGTTATTAGCACCTAATTCCAATTTTCCATTAAGTAATTTTGAGCCTCTGACATCATAAACACTATAGTTCGTTGATTTCTTTATATCTGTCAGAATAATCATGTTATCAATAATTTGTACATCCTGCTCTTGCTTTTCAATCACCGAGACTTGAGGGTTTACTATTGGATCATAAATATTCAAGCCTACTGACTCGATAATATTTTTAATATATTTAAATGATAAAAAGAGTTGAAACTGTACACTTATTAATCTAGGTGCATAACTATCTTTAGCTGTTTTGATGTACCCATATGCATATATTGTATTTTCCCCAATTGAATCAAGTTTTTCCTTAAGATTCAAATAAAGTGCCTGATACTCGTTTTTTATATCTGATTCTGTTATTTCTTTCATCTCTATATATTCAGATCTAGATAACACAATGTTGTCATTCCCCGATTTACCTCCTAATTTTATATATGTATATTGATTCGAGTATATTGCATTTTCCGCAATTAAAGTATCCACATTAGATGCTACAAAATCGAGACTCACAAGATCATTTACAGGCTTTGGCCATTCGTAATAATCTGGTTCTAAAATATCGCTTTTATTGCATGTATCTATCCACACATCACGTTCTACTCCTTCATTAAAATTCAGAGTACTTTTGTGATCAACATGAAAAAAACATTCAGGAAATACTTCATACGAAAGTGAATCCTGAGCAAACATTGGTGCAGTGCCAAGCAGTAAGAGGCCTATAATAAATGATTTCATAAAATTCGTCTCTATAAATGTAGTTAAATTATATAATATAAATATATAATAAATTAACACTAACTGCAACTTATTATATAGCAAAATTTTATGTTAAATTTGTAGAGTGGAAATGGAAGAAAATATATATCTGCTCCAATAGATTTTATATTGCGGTGTCCCTAAATATGATTACATTTAAATAAGCATATTAACTTATTAAAAGAGTGAAATAAAATGGCTAAGCTAATAGAATTGAAAGAATGGAGAGATTTGGAAGCCCATTCTAAAGAAATGTCAGACGTGCATATGCGCGAGCTTTTTGAAACAGATCCTAAGCGTTATGATAACTTTTCGCTTAAGTTCGATAACATTTTATTCGACTTTTCTAAAAATATAATAAACGAAGACACAATAGAATTGCTGATGAAGCTGGCTCACAGTTGCAATCTTAAAGATAAAATTGAAGCTATGTTCAAAGGTGCAAAGATTAATACCACCGAAAATAGAGCTGTGCTTCACACTGCACTTCGCAGCTTTTCAGATAAACCAATTAAAGTAGATGACTGGGATGTGATGCCTAAGGTAAAAGCAGTGCGCAGGCAAATGCAAATGTTTTGCGACAGCGTTCATGACGGGCAGTATCTTGGTTTTTCCGGCAGACGCTTCACTGATATAGTAAATATTGGAATAGGTGGTTCGGATCTTGGCCCCAGAATGGTTTGCAAAGCTCTGACTCCATATTCCAGAGCAGGAGTAAAAGTACATTTTGTGTCAAATATTGATGGCACTGACATAACAGAAACTCTTTCTCATTTAAATGCTGAAACTACTCTTTTTATAGTTGCATCCAAAACGTTTACTACCCAGGAAACGCTCACAAATGCAAACACTGCTAAGGACTGGTTTTTAAATCAGAAAGGTGTAAGCAGCAAAGATGTTGCTAAGCACTTTGTAGCTCTTTCTACTAATGAAGCCAAATGTAAAGAATTTGGAATAGATCCTAAACACATGTTTGGATTTTGGGATTGGGTTGGCGGTCGTTACTCCTTGTGGTCAGCTATTGGTCTTTCTATTGCTTTATATATCGGATATGATAATTTTGAAGAATTGCTGCGTGGAGCTTATGAAGCAGATATTCACTTCAGGAATGCAGAATTTCACTTAAATATTCCGATTATAATGGCACTTTTGGGAATATGGTATTCTAACTTTTTTGGTGCTGAATCTTACGCTGTTATTCCTTACGAACAGTATCTGGAAAAACTGCCGGAATTTTTACAGCAATTAGATATGGAATCCAACGGTAAGACTATCCAGAAAGACGGAGAAGTTGTTGAGCATCTTACCGGACAAATTGTATGGGGAACTGCCGGCACAAACTCACAGCATTCTTTCTTCCAGCTTATACACCAGGGAACTAGATTAATCCTTGTTGATTTTATAGGCGGATGCCAATCACACAACCCGACGGGAGACCATCACCAAAAGTTGATGTCAAATTTCTTTGCTCAGACAGAAGCACTGATGAAAGGGAAAACAGTGGAAGAAGCATTTGAAGAATTGCAGGCAGAAGGCAAATCGTTGAAAGAAATTGAAGCACTTCTTCCACATAAAATCTTTGCCGGAAACAAACCAACCAATACATTTTTATATGATAAGTTGACACCCGGTGTTTTAGGAAGCCTGCTTGCATTTTACGAACATAAGGTATTTGTGCAGGGAGTTATCTGGGATATAAACTCTTATGACCAATGGGGTGTTGAACTTGGCAAACAGCTTGCAAAAGCAATATTACCGGAACTAGATTCTGCAGTTAAAACTGATGGTCATGACAGCTCTACTAATAATCTGATAAATTATTTTAAGAAGCATAAGTAGATATTTTGAAATTAGCTGAAGGAATGTGATTATCGAGAATAATTACATTCCTGAAAAGCTAAAAGTAGTATTCTTATTGAAATTTTCAATCAAAAATGAGCTTTCTATTTTCTTTTGCTGTATAAAAGACCTGCGATTGAGAATATTCAACTACCTACATGATTCTATTGCATTTCCTTTACTCTATTCCCAAATATTTTATTATTTTTAACAATTGTTAGAAATAGAATACATTAAAAAAATGCCAAAATTTACTGCAGAATTGATAGATTATGCTGATAGCCTTAAGAATCTGGATATTAATCTGAAAGCCAGACAAAGTATTCGTGGGCTTAGCATAGATGCTGAAGAAACAAAAGATATTGATGATACGATATGGGTAAAAAAACAAAATAATACTTATATCTGTGATGTATCTATTGCTGATACCGCAGAATATGTTCAGCCGGACTCGCCTGTTTTTGAAGTAGCTTCGCAGAATGTAGTGACCAAATACCTTAAAGATTATTCTATACAGATGATTCCTGCAGCTCTTTCCAAAGGTCTTTTAAGTCTAAAACAACACTATACCCGTCCTGCTATTAATTTCCACATTGAACTTGATTCGCAGATGAATGTGATATATTTTAATATATCGGAACGGAAAATAAGAAATACTGCAAAGCTAAGCTATCAGGATGTAGCAAAAATACTGACCAATAAGGAAGAAGAGAGCCAAATCAGAGAAGTTCTTATAAATGCCTACGAACTAGCAGTAAAACTGAGCACTAAGCGCAGGCTAATGGGAGCTTTGGCTTATTTTGATGAAGAAAAAGGTCTTTATACTGATGAGGAAGGTAATATTAAGATCTTTGCAAACAAAAATATTGCAATTGCATACATGATTGTCCAGGAATTGATGGTGCTTGCTAATTCGGAAACGGCAAGGTATTTCGCTGAAAATGATATCCCATTTGTATTTAGAAATCATACGGTAAAGGGAAATATTCCGGATAGAGAGGAAGTACATACTCAGCTTGTTCATGCACTTCAAAATAAAGCAATGTTTAAGTCTTTTGTTTCAAGAATGAATATTTGGCAGAATAAAGCGCAATACGGCACGGAACTTTCCGGACATTATGCTCTAAATTTGCCGGCATACGCCCATGTAACATCTCCAATCAGGCGTTTTGCAGATATGCTGAATCATGTTATAATTAAAGCGCATATTCATGGAAAAGAGCTGCCCCTGAGTGTGGAGCAGATTAAGGAATACTGCGAAAACATAAATGCCCACATGCTAAAAGAACAAAAGGAGAAGCATGAGCACTTCAAGCAGGAAGCATATCAGGGTATATCAGAAAAACTGGAGAGCATAAGTTCAGATGATCTTCTGGAAATGGATAGCAGAGAATTCAAACAGACTATAAAGAGTCTGCGCGAAGCAAATCAGATTAAACCAATGCTAGGAGATGAAATACTTAGGCGCGTTAAAAGCTTCAATATAGCTTCAATTGATCTTTACTATCTGCTCTTTGAATCACAATGGATGAAAGAAGAACCGGAATTACGAGAGATTATTTTAGGAAATATTCGCAAAAAATCAGGGCTTTCAACAGAATTGCTAACTCTTATGCAGGCACAGAAAAGGATTGGCAGTTTTACAGAAGTGCTGGGAGTTGAGGGCGATCAATTTACTGCATATTGCGTTATTGAAACATCTGAAGATACATTTATTAGAGCTGAGGAGCTGGTAAAGAGTACGAGTAAGAAAAAAGTAATAGAGCAATCGCGCCGTGATGCTTTGCTTGCTTATTTGAATGGAACGGCAATAGGAACGGGTAAGCCTGAGGTAAATCCAAATGTTGTACTGATTCCTACTCAAGCGAAGAAGGAAAGCAAGTCTGATAATGAAAGATCGACTAAGTTTAGCAATCCAATTGGGATGATTCAGGAAATCTCTGCTAAAAGAAGTGACATGAGTATTATCGGATATCATATTGAGCAGATAAATGATCAGCCTCCAAGATTTGAGTGCATATTAAAGATAAACTACAATGGCGAAGAGTTTGAATACCAGGGAGAAGGTGATAATAAAAAATCTGCAAAATTTGAAGCTGCGCACAAAGCTGCAGAAAGATTCGAGAATTTAAACATTTCATCTAAAACTTCTAAGACAGATCAGCTAAAAAATCTAATCTCTGAAGGATTATATCTTAATGCATTAAACTTTGCCTGCACTATAGAAAACGAAGATATGCCAATTTATACTTTCGAAGAAATTGGTGAGGGAGAGAAACCTGAGTTTATATGCCTGGCTTCTTTGAAGTTTAAGGAAAATAACTTTAGTGCTGATACATCAGCTTTCAGTAAAAAGGAAGCAAAGTCGGAAGCAGCAAAAATAATACTGTATAGTCTTTTGGAAAGCTACCCTGAGATATTGGGAGAGTAAAAATTTATAGATACTGTCATTCAAACTTATATGGCATATTGGGTGGAATGTTAAATTTTCTTTTATCTAAGCTTGAAATGGACTAAATTTGTTTCTTTACATATTCAGATTTTACGCGATGAAATATATATTATTAATATGTTTATCTATGATAATATTTGCCTGCGCAAATAATGCAGAGCTTAAAAAGCAACCGGCTGCTAAACCCGGCGAATCAGAAGGGAAAAAAGTGACTACAGAACTCAAGCATTATACTTTTGATGTGATCAGAACTTTTGATCATGACCCTATGGCGTATACGCAAGGCTTATTCCTGCATGATGGTATCTTGTTTGAATCAACAGGGCAGAGGGGAGAATCATCGCTAAGGAAAGTGGATCCTGAAAATGGGAAAGTTCTCAAAAAAATTGACCTGCCTGCTGAATATTTCGGCGAAGGTATCACTCTTTTCAATGATGATATTTATATGCTTACATGGACTTCAGGTAAATGTTTTGTTTATGATGTAAACACATTTAAGCTTAAAAAAGAATTTAAATATCCGGGCGAAGGATGGGGACTGACTGATTACGAAGATAGCTTGTTGATTATGACAGACGGCTCGAATTTTATCAGATTTGTAGATCCAGAAAATTTCACAGTAAAAAACACCATAGCATTATATTATCAGGGTGCTCCGATAAATGCTCTGAATGAAGTGGAAAGAGTAGGTAATCTGTTATTTGCAAATATTTATACAACTGATCAGATTGCAGTAATTGATATAGCAGCAGATGAGCTTATTGGTCTAATTAACTGCGGAGAGCTGCGTAAAACATTACAGGATAATCCGAATGCAGAAGCTTTTAACGGAATTGCTTACGATAAAGATACAAAGCATTTTTATGTTACAGGTAAGTATTGGAATAAGATGTTCGAGATTCAGATAAATGATTTGTTTGAGTAGGAGTATTTTTACGGGGTGTAATACTATTAAACTACGAAGAAAACTACTCGACCTTTCTTTGGCGAACTACATAAGTTGAGAAGGTTTGGGTTGGTTTAAATAGTAACATATACATCTATATTAAGACTCTTAGTTATTATACAAAATATCCCAACTACCCCGCCCTTCGGGCACCCCTTCTTGAAAAGAAGGGGAATGTTTAGATTGTTAGTAATATTTATTACTAGTGTTATATAAATAACTTAAGAATTCCCCTCTTTTTGAAGAGGGGTGGCATGCGTAGCATGACGGGGTGTTTGATACCACTAACGCTCAGTATATAGTTCTGATTAGCTGATAGATACTTTGCAACAAAAAGAATCACGAACGTATTACTTATTGACACTGTCAAAATTGAGAATAGATAATGAATGACTATAAAAAATATTTAAAACCTGAGGTAATTGCTCAAATTCAGAATATAGAGATGAAAGCTAAGCTAGTTGTGGAAGGTTTTATCACAGGTTTGCATAAATCTCCATATCATGGATTTTCTGTAGAATTTGCAGAGCATAGGCAATACCGTCCCGGTGATGAGATTAAGCATATTGACTGGAAAGTTTACGGCAGATCTAATAAGTATTATGTGAAACAGTACGAAGAAGAAACCAATCTGCGTTCTGTTATTGCAATTGATGCATCTGCATCTATGAAATATGCTTCCAAAGGGAATATAAGTAAATATGAATATGCAAGTTACCTTGCTGCAGCACTTGCTACTTTGCTGATAAGACAAAGGGATGCTGTAGGTTTAGCGCTGTATGATTCTGAATTGAAAAAATTCCTGCCTCCAAATTCCAAGCCTTCTTTTATTCATCCATTATTAAAAACAATAGATGATTATGAACCAGCGAACGAAACCGGAACTGCAAAAGCTCTGGACGAACTGGCTGAAAGAATCAAAAGAAGAGGTCTGGTAATAATTATGAGTGACTTCTTTGATGATATTAAGTCAGTTACTGATGCATTGAAGCATTTCAGACACAGAAATCATGATGTACTGGCTCTGCAGATTTTAGACCCTAAAGAAATAAATTTTGACTTTGGCGACGGGGCGAATTTTATTGATTTGGAAACTGGCGAAGAAATGGTCACCCAACCATATCAAATTCAAAAAGCATATAAAGGTGCAGTGACTGATTTTATAAATCAGGTAAAAAGGGAGTGTCAGTTACACAAAATAGATTATCATCTAATAAGTACTGATGATACATTTGATAAAGCTCTAAGAGAATACCTGACAAAACGAGCAAAAATGTAAGTAAACGGACGAAGTATAAGAATATATCTAAACAGCATTTAGCCTTAATTAGTATGGCTAAATGCTGTTTCTTTATGTCTTATTCTTTACCAGAATTAAGCAGAGTAGAGATAAAAATGGCAATAAATACCAACTTAAATAAATATGCAATACTTTCGTTTACTTGTAATATTAAAACATTATTTAGCGAGGCCTATGAACAAGGTTATACATAAATCAGGCGAAAGGGGTTACGCAAATCATGGTTGGCTGGATTCGTATCATTCATTTAGTTTTGCTGGATTTTATAATCCCAATAAAATGAATTTTGGCGTTTTACGAGTTTTGAATGATGATACAATTGCACCCGGAACCGGATTTGACACACACCCTCACAAGGATATGGAGATAATATCCATTCCTTTGGAAGGGATGCTCAGGCATGAAGACAGTATGGGAAATATATCAGTAATAGAAGAAGGTGATATACAGGTGATGACTGCCGGCTCCGGTATTCATCACAGTGAGTATAATGCCAGTGAGGAAAAAATAGGTAAGTTTTTACAGATTTGGATCTTCCCCAGAGAAAAAGGACTAAAACCGACGTATGATCAAATATCGATTCGAGATTTGCAAAAAAGGAATGAATTATTTCAAATAGTTTCACCGACTAAAGAAGACGAAGGGGCTTATATCAATCAGGATGCCTGGCTTTTTTTAGGAGAATATGATGATGGTGAAACAGAATTATATAAAATACGTAAAGCAAATAACGGAGCTTATATATTCGTTTTAGAAGGCAAAATTGAAGTAGAGGATACTATTTTAGAACGACGCGATGCAATTGGAATAAGTGATACAGATAGTATTACAATTAAAGCGAAAGATAACTCGAAATTTTTATTAATGGACGTACCAATGTCCCTATAGGAGAAAAATTGATGCAAATGATAGAAAATCTCAATTGGAGATATGCAACAAAGCAGTTTGATTCTGCAAAGCAGGTGAGCGAAGAAAATATTGAAAATTTGATGGAAGCGGTAAGATTATCAGCTTCTTCTTATGGCCTTCAATTATTCAAAGTGATGGTAGTAAAAGATCCTGAAGTGAAAGCGAAGTTGAAACCGGCTGCCTGGAATCAGGCACAAATTAGTGATGCTTCACATCTGTTTATTTTCTGCCACTACGATGATGTTCAGGAAAATCATATTGATGAGTACATGAATCTTGTTGGTGAAGTTCGTCAGTTACCTGCTGACATGCTTAAGCAGTATGGTGATTTTATGAAAAATTCTGTTCTTGGACTTGATTTAGATACAAAACAAAACTGGACAGCGCGTCAGACATATATTGCATTAGGTACTTTACTTGCAGGTTGTGCTGAACTTAGAATCGATTCCTGCCCAATGGAAGGTTTTGAAAATGATAAATTTGACGAAATCTTAGGTCTAAAAGAAAAAGGTTTGAAATCTGCTGTAATGGCTGCTGTTGGATATCGTTCAACTGAAGATCAGATGCAACATTTAGCTAAAGTAAGAAAAAGTAAAGAAGAGCTTTTTGAAATTATATAATTCTAAAAGATTTCCATATATTTAAATCCAATCTCAAATTTAAAGAGATTGGATTTTTTTTTTGAATGTATAATTTATATAGAGAATATAAATGGAATACTTAGGATCTTGTTTATGCAGACAGGTGAAATATAAAGTAACAGGAGAGTTTAATAATTTCTTTCTGTGCCACTGTGGATACTGTCAAAAGGGAAGTGGTTCTGCACATGCTTCTAATCTTTTTTCCGGAGGAGGGAAACTTGATTGGCTTAGTGGTGAAGAGCTCGTTCGATCTTATAAAGTGCCAAATTCACCACATCAAAGAAATTTTTGCAGTAATTGTGGCGCACCTGTACCTAATCTTCAGATGGAAGGAAAGCTGCTTGTAGTTCCGGCAGGTAGTTTAGATACTCCTCTGGATAAAACACCTGATGGACATATCTTTATCTCAAAAAAAGCAAATTGGGATTCTCAGCTACATCAATACAAAAAATATGATGAGCTACCCGAATAGCAGGGTTTGTATTTCTGATAATATAGAAGCATTTGACTGTTGTGGAGACTGTCTCATAAGGGATAAATGAACGAAGATTGTCGCAACTACCCCGCCCTTCGGGCACTCATTCAAACAAGAGAATAATACTGGTGCTTTGAGATAAATTCCGTAGAGACAATTCATGAATTGTCTCTACAAAGAACCATAAATGATGTATTAAATCAGGTATCTCAACTCACTAATTCCCCTCTTTTCAAAGAGGGTGGATCGCGAAGCGGGGTGGAGAAAAAAAAGCAAGGTAAAGTTAGAAAGATAGAATTATTACTTCCATACAAACATAGAAATAAGTAAAAATAAGAGGCTGAAAGCCTCAAAGATATTAGCCCGGGGCAACGCCCCGGGAAATAGAAATCATAGCAAAATAGAGCCCTGAAGGGGCGACAAGATTGGAATATAAAAGGTCACTGCATCTCGACAAGCTCGATAACCGTGGGCATAGTGAGTCGAAGAGTGTACTTCTACAAATAAAAGATAGCCGATAATATGACATCATGTTGGTATTTCTAATCCACCCCGATATGCTACGCATATCACCCCTCAAGAGGGGAAAAAGACAGGCAATGTTATTTAATTCTTTAGATTGGTGTATATACGCAAAGCTTTGCTTCACTAAAGATGCAGAATCAAGATGTCAAGATAAAAATAGACCACTATGCTAATTGTGGATATAGATGTAGGTGGTTTAGAAAGAATACCGTAGAGGCAATTCTTGAATTGTCTCTACAAATAAATATAAATGATGTATTAAATCAGGTATCTCAACTCACTAATTCCCCTCTTTTCAAAGAGGGTGGATCGCGAAGCGAGGCTGGGTGGAGAAAAAAAAGCTAGGTAAAGTTAGATAGATAGAATTATTACTTCCATACAAACATAGAAATAAGTAAAAATAAGAGGCTGAAAGCCTCAAATATATTAGCCCGTGGCAACGCCCCGGGAAATAGAAATCATAGCAAAATAGAGCCCTGTAGGGGCGACAAGATTGGAATATAAAAGGTCACTGCATCTCGACAAGCTCGATAACCGTGGGCATAGTGAGTCGAAGAGTGTACTTCTACAAATAAAAGATAGCCGATAATATGACATCATGTTGGTATTTCTAATCCACCCCGATAGGTCATTGCCTGAAATAGGTTGACATATCCTAGGAGAAGGATATGAAAAGAGACGAAAAATTTGTATATTTTTCAGGACGTGAATACTACAGTGAAAACTTTAAGAAAAAAGTAGTCCGAGAAGTAGAATCCGGTGAGTTAACGAAAGAGGCAGCCCGAATCAAATACCAGATAAAGGGGAACTCCGCAGTACTAAACTGGTGCCGTCAATATGGCAAAAACAAATATTCTCTACCTACACATAAGGTAATGCAAATGGCAACAAATCAAGTATTAAAAGAGCGCATAAAAGAATTGGAACGTGAGCTGTCGAAGGCGAAGATGGGAGAAATCTACTATAGAAGCGTAGTAAATCAACTGAATAAAATAGGTATAGATGCAGAAAAAAAGTACGCAGAACAAGCTTTGAAGAATGCAGAGGAACATGGCAAGAAAAAGTCGGCAGATTCTCAGTAAGCTTGTTTTGTGAGGTTCTCGGACAAAGCCGACAGGCCTATTATCAATATATAAATAGCTCACAACAAAATATGTTAGAAGAAGAGATAGTAGTTGATCTCAGTCTAAAACATCGCAGGCAGCAATCAAAATTAAGCTGTCGTAAGATATATGAGCTGATAAAACCAGACTTACAACTAGCCAATATAAAGATGGGTCGCGATAAAGTAATAAACATATTGCAGTCCAGAGGTTTAGGAGTAAAGCGCAAGCATCGTAAAGTAAAGACAACGGATAGTCGGAATACAAAGCGTTACTATTCAAATCTATTGAAAGAGAAGAGTCATGTAAAGCCAAACGAAGTATGGGTAAGCGATATCACCTATTTACGTACGTATAAAGGCTTTGTATACTTAGCTCTGATAACAGACTTAGCAACACGCTATATAGTTGGTTATCATGTTTCTGAACATTTACGAACAGAATTATGTAGTAAGGCATTAAATCAAGCTGTGGCAAACAATAAAGGTAAAATAGCGCAAATCCATCATTCAGATAGAGGCTGCCAATATGGAAGTGATGAATATGCAATGCTATTATCTGAGTTGAATATCCAAGGAAGTATGACCAAAGGAGGCAGTCCGTCACAAAATGCGGTAGCCGAGAGAATAAACGGAATCTTAAAGCAAGAATATGCGATAAGTGATAAAAATCAGAGCATAGGTCAATGTAACAAAGCAGTTAAAGAAGCTATATATTTATATAACAACTGCCGACCGCATAATACTTTAAAAATGCGAATGCCGGCAGAAGTTTATTGGGGAGACAATACAGATTTTGTTATGCCTCAGAATATTTATAAAGGTAAAAAACACAATGAGATATAAAATCTCAGCATTTTGTTCATTTAAATTGTGTCAACCTTTTTTAGGATTAGACCATATGCTACGCATATCACCCCTCAAGAGGGGAAAAAGACAGGCAATGTTATTTAATTCTTTAGATTGGTGTATATACGCAAAGCTTTGCTTCACTAAAGATGCAGAATCAAGATGTCAAGATAAAAATAGACCACTATGCTAATTGTGGATATAGATGTAGGTGGTTTAGAAAGAATACCGTAGAGGCAATTCTTGAATTGTCTCTACAAATAAATATAAATGATGATGAAAATCAGTCTTCATCTTC
Source organism: Kapaibacterium sp. (SeqCode) (assembly GCA_965140345.1). GTDB lineage: Bacteria > Bacteroidota > Ignavibacteria > Kapaibacteriales > UBA2268 > JBFHIJ01. The sequence goes on along the minus strand of OZ223198.1, from coordinate 1,177,015 downwards.
CCTAAAATTCCCCTTGTATATTGGGAAAAACAATTTTAGTCGATATAGATTGTTATTAGATTACTAGATGCTTGACCTGGAAGTGAGCTTGAAATTCCCCTAGATAAGCTCTGCTATATTGTTCAAGAGGTTTACCACTTTCAGGTTATTCTTAAAAGCAAGAACAGTACTTAAGGCTACTCTCAAGGTAAGCTTGAATAAAAGACAAGGGAATGCGGTGAAGAATAATCGGGCATTTATCAATATTTTGTATTTATAGGAAAGATTGACTCATGAAGGTTCTAAAACAGTGCGTAGGTATAGATATTTCTAAAGATAGTTTTCATGCTACTTTTGGACAATTATTTGAAGATATGACAACTAGCTACAGTAAATCAAAGATATTTGCCAATGCTAAAGAAGGCTTTCGTGAGTTTATCAAATGGCGTAAAAGCCTATCAATCGCCGGTTGTCAGGTAAATTATCTAATGGAAGCAACCGGGATATATTATGAAGAGTTGGCGTATTATTTGGATTCAAAATCCTGTAAGCAGCACGTAATATTGCCGAATATGAGCAAGAACTTTGTAAAAAGTTTGAATATCAAGAGCAAAACAGACGAGATAGATTCTAAGGTTCTTTCTCAACTTGGCTTAGAGCGTAATCTGCCCGAATGGCAGCCGCCTGAGAGCTTTTTTAAACAATTGCGATCTTTGACACGCTATTATCATCAATTGAAAAATGATTTGACTTTGCACAAGAATCAGCTACATAGTATTGAGAGATCTAAAGACAGAGATGCCTTTATCATGCGTCAAAAGAAGCAACTAATAAAGATAATAGAAGACCAGTGCTCGGCATGCATGAAGCGCATGGAACAGCAAATATCCGAAAGTGATTATGCCGAAGAATTTGCATGCTTGCGTACTATTCCGGGAGTAGGCTTGGTTACAACAACAACGATAGTGGCTGAGACTCTAGGATTTAAGATGTTTAAGAACAGAAAGCAATTAGTAAGTTTTGCCGGCTATGATGTAATGAAAAATCAATCCGGAACATCAGTTAATGGGATGGAGCGTATTTCCAAAAAAGGCAATAAGTTTATTCGTAAAGCATTGTATTTTCCTGCTTTAAGCTCAGTTCGGAGTTCAGAAGATATGAAAGTGTTTTATTCGAGGATATTCGATAGAAGAAAAATTAAGATGGTTAGTTACGTAGCTGTGCAGAGAAAACTATTACTATTGACTTTTGCATTATGGAAAAATAAAGCAAACTTTGTAGAAGGCTATGCTTCAAAACAGGCTAAAATAGAAGTAGCCTGAACAAAGTCCAGGCTACACGGGATAGCAATACAAAATATTGCTTCCTTAGTATGATGCTAATATAAGAATTTTATTTAAAAATTGCTTGTTTTTTAACACAGTACCTCTTGAGCGATGTGCTGATCATAGCCGAAGTGAAAGAGGGTGTTTGATACCACAAATATTGATCAAACAGCTCGAATATTTATTATAAGATAGCCTCTAATATTATATATTTAATTATTTAATAGCTTGAGAGTAAATACCGGTGAGAGGAATCGTTATATCAAAAAAAGCCGGCTTGTATATATTACAGGTCGGCTTTGAAGTTAGAAAGATAATCTAGCTATTACATTGCGTCTATGATTGCATTGTAAGTTGCACTTGGTCTTAAAGCTTTGTTTGCCTGTTCATCATCAGGCATGAAATATCCGCCTAAGTCTACAGGTTGACCTTGAGCAGCTAAAAGTTCTTCTGCGATTTTAGCTTCGTTAGCAACTAATTCTTTTGCTATCGGTTCAAATCTTGCTTTTAGTTCAGCATCTTTATCTTGTGCTGCTAATGCTTCTGCCCAGTAAAGTGAAAGATAGAAAGAGCTTCCTCTGTTATCTATTTCATTTACTTTTCTTGAAGGAGCTTTGCCGTTTTCAAGATATTTGCCAACAGCGGTGTCAAGAGTTTCAGCAAAAACTTTAGCTTTTGCATTGCCCTGAGAAGCTAATTGTTCAAATGAAGGAACTAAAGCGCAATATTCACCTAAAGAGTCCCAACGTAGGTGACCTTCTTTAAGGAATTGTTGCACGTGCTTAGGAGCAGAACCGCCTGCACCTGTTTCAAATAATCCACCACCATTTAGAAGCGGAACAATTGAAAGCATTCTTGCACTTGTACCTAATTCAAGAATTGGGAATAAATCTGTCAAATAATCACGAAGCACATTACCTGTCGCTGAAATAGTGTTTTCGCCTTTTCTTACTCTTGGAAGAGTGTATTTCATAGCATCAACCGGTGCAAGGATATGAATTTCCAAACCATTTGTATCAAATTCAGGCAGATATTTATTGATTTTTGCGATGATTTGAGCATCGTGGCCTCTGTTTTCATCTAACCAGAAAACTACAGGAGAACCTGATTCTCTTGATCTTCTTACTGCCAAACCAACCCAGTCTTTGATTGCTACATCTTTTGTCTGGCAGGCACGGAAAATATCGCCTTCTTCAACAGGCTGTTCTAAAATAACATTGCCTTCAGAGTCAACTACGTTGATAAAACCATCAGCCTCAGCCTGGAAAGTTTTATCGTGTGAGCCGTATTCTTCTGCTTTTTTAGCCATAAGTCCTACGTTTGCAACATTACCCATTGTAGAAGGATCAAACTGACCGTTTACTTTTGCATCTTCTATAATTTCTCTGTACATAGTTGCATAACATCTGTCCGGTACCATTGCGATACAGTCTTGAAGCTCATCATTTTTATTCCACATTTTGCCGCCATCGCGAACAACATTTGGCATAGATGCATCAATAATAACATCGTTTGGTACATGAAGATTTGTTTTGCCTAAGCGAGAATCAACCATTGCAAGATCAGGGCGAGTCTCATAAACTTTATTTATATCAGCTTCTATTTCTGCTTTTTTGTCAGCAGGAAGTTTATCTAATTTACTTAGTACATCAGCAAGTCCGTAGTTTACATTTGCGCCGATTTCTTTAAGAGTATCTGCATGTTTTTCCAAAGCATCTTTGAAAAATACGGAAACAGCATGGCCAAACATGATAGGATCTGAAACTTTCATCATTGTTGCTTTCAAGTGAAGAGAAAGAAGTACACCCTCTTTTTTTGCTTCTTCTATTTGAGCAGCATAGAATTCACGCAATGCTTTAACGTTCATCACAGAAGAATCAATAACTTCACCTTCAACCAAAGAAAGTTTTTCTTTAAGAACTTTAGTGCTGCCGTCTTTGCCTTTGAATACAATTTGTACATCTTTAGCAGCATCTATCACAGCAGATTTTTCACTTGCGTAAAAGTCTTTATCAGTCATGTGAGAAACGCGACATTTAGAACCTGACTCCGGCCAAGGCTTCATCATGCGGTGAGGATTTTTCTGAGCAAATCTTTTTACTGAATCTGCCGGGCGTCTGTCTGAGTTACCTTCACGTAAAACAGGATTTACCGCAGAGCCAAGAACTTTCGCAAAGCGAGCCTGCAAAGCTTTATCTTCTTCAGTCTTAGCTTCTTCAGGGTAAAACGGGATATCATATCCTTTTTCTCTAAGCTCTTTGATAGTCGCTTGAAGCTGAGGAATAGAAGCACTAATATTAGGCAATTTGATAATGTTTGCCTCAGGTGTTTTGGCAAGTTCACCAAGTTCAGTCAAATAATCAGAGATTTTTTGATCTTCAGTTAGATTATCAGGAAAATTAGCGATAATTCTGCCTGCAAGAGAAATATCTTTAACTTCAATATCAATACCTGTGCCTTTAGTAAAAGCATTCACAACAGGTAAAAGAGCGTAAGTTGCCAAAGCAGGAGCTTCGTCAATCTTAGTCCAGATGATAGTGTTCTTAGCCATTTTGTTCCTTATATAGTAATTGCAGAAAATAATTTCGTATTATTAATTCTAATCAAGCCAAGTATCATGCTTGTCAATACTTAGAGACTCTTTAAGCAACATTTTTGTGTTAAGTTAAAAAAGAAAATCAACATAGAAAAGATATTTCGAGAAAAATTTCTCGATATTCTTTATTTGTATAAGAGTCAATTAATACGTCTATTATTGCAGGAAATTTCAATGTTTTTTTAAGTGTATAAAGATATTAATATGTTTTAAATACAGAGATTTGGTGAGTCATGTTCTGATATTCTATAGCTAATTTTCAGTGAATTTTATATTTTGATGCTTATGCTCATTTTATTCATTAAAATTAGAAAGACTAACTAAGAGAAGTCTATAATCTTGATATTTAGATCAAATTCCCAAATATTCTCTATCAAATTCTTTAAGTAATCTCCCTATCACATATTCATATAAGCCCTTTACATTAATTTCATTTCAACATCTCCGAAAAATTTCGTATATTAAACAATTTATATTAAATACTTTTCGGCGGGAATCATGAGTAAAATAATCAAACAAGCTATAACATACGACGACGTGCTTTTGGTACCTCGATACTCGCAGGTACTTCCAAGAGACGCTCAGCTCGTCACTAAACTTACAAAGCAAATTACTTTGAATATCCCGGTGCTTAGTGCAGCTATGGACACTGTAACAGAAGCTGATATGGCTGTAGCACTTGCTCGCCAGGGCGGTATGGGAGTTATACATAAAAATCTTTCTATCAAAGCGCAGGCAGATCAGGTAGACCGAGTGAAAAGAAGCGAAAGTGGTATGATTTATAAGCCAATCACTTTGAGTAAAGACCACACAGTTAGCGATGCTCATGACATTATGGAAAAATATCATATCTCAGGTATTCCTATAGTAGACGAAAAAAGAAAACTTATCGGAATTGTGACCAACCGCGATTTAAGATTCAAACCGGATCCTTTGGAAAAAATTGAAAACTTTATGACTAAAGATTCGTTAATAACGGTACCTGAGGGAACTACTTTAGAAGATGCTGAACAGATTTTGCAGACTAACAGAATTGAAAAGCTACCTGTAGTGAATAAAGACAATATTCTTGTTGGACTTATAACTTTCAAAGATATACAGAAAAAGAAAACTCACCCGAATGCATGTAAAGATGATAAAGGACGTCTTAGAGTAGGTGCTGCTGTAGGCGTATCCGGCGATACGATGGAAAGGGTTGACAGATTAATAGAATCAGGTGTAGATGCATTATTTGTTGACACTGCCCATGGTCATCATATCGGTGTTATTCAAATGGTGAAAAAAATCAAAACAAAATACCCAAGCATTCAGGTGATTGCAGGAAATATAGCAACTGCTGATGCGGCTAAATCTTTAATAGATGCAGGCGCAGACGGTTTGAAAGTTGGTATAGGTCCGGGTTCTATTTGTACTACTCGCATCATTGCAGGGGTTGGCGTTCCACAGCTAACTGCCGTAATGGATGTTGCAGAATATGCAGGTAAACTTGGTGTTCCTGTTATTGCTGATGGTGGTATCAAACAGACTGGTGACATTGCAAAAGCAATTGCTGCCGGCGCAGACTGCGTTATGGTAGGTAATATGCTTGCAGGCCACGAAGAAAGTCCGGGCGAGAAAGTTATTTATGAAGGAAGAGCGTTTAAAATTTATCGCGGGATGGGCTCTTTAGGGGCTATGTCTCAAGGTTCTGCGGATAGATACTTCCAGGATGTAGAAGCAGAAATATCTAAATATGTACCTGAAGGCATCGAAGGTCGTATTCCTTTCAAAGGCTCAGTGTCAGAAACAGTATATCAGATCATAGGCGGATTGAGATCTGCATTTGGTTACTGTGGTTGTTCTACTGTGCCGGACATGAAGAAAAATGCCCAGTTTGTGCAGATTACAGGAGCTTCTTTTAAAGAATCTCATCCGCACAATATCAATATTACTAAAGAAGCACCCAATTACTTTGTTCAATAATAATAGCAGCCAAAAACTATGAGTACCGGAAATAACAAATACCCACAATTAATCGATATTCGATTGAGCCAGCTGCGTTTTACTATGGAAGACCATAAAGTAGAAGCACTTGTGCTCACACATTTACCTAACATTAGGTACATGACTAACTTCTCCGGCTCTAATGCAATTCTTTTTATCTTAGAAGATGAACTTCATTTTCTAACTGACGATAGATATGAAGAGCAAATAAAAGAAGAGCTATATAATTTGCCTAATTTGAAAACTCATATTACGCGTGACCCTTGGACTTATGCTATTGATAACAAGCTTTTGAAAAAAACAGTTTCTCTAGGATTTGAAGCAGATCATCTGGAATATTCAGCTGCTATTAACATCAGAAACCAGATTAGACCTATTAAGTTTAAACCTGCTTCCAATCTTGTTGAGCCATTCACCCAACCTAAGGCTGAAGAGGAATTGGAATCTTTGAAAAAAGCTGCTGCAATAGCTGAAACTGTCTACAAAGAAATGCTTGAGTTTATCGAACCCGGCGTAACTGAAAAAGAAATAGCTGCAGAGATATCTTACAGAGGCAGAAAGCTTGGCGCTGAAGATGAGTCTTTCGACATCATCGTTACTAGCGGCGAACGTGGCGCTTTAGTGCACGGCAAGCCTTCTGATAGAAAAATCAAAAAAGGCGATATCATTATTATGGATTTCGGCTTTAAAGTTAATGGTTTCTGCTCTGATATCACTAGAACTGTTGCTGTTGGTAAAGCTACTAAAGAGCAAAAAGATGTATATGCAATGCTCCGTAACGCTCAGCAAAAAGCTATTGAAGGTGTTAGGCCGGCTATGAACGGCAAACATTTAGATGCTATGGCCAGAGACCTTATAGGTGAAGCCGGATATGCTGAATATTTCCAACATAGTCTTGGACATGGTATCGGTTTAGAAGGCCATGAAATACCAACTATCACATTCAGAATGGATGATCAGATCATCCCTGAAAATGCAGTTCTTGCAATCGAACCCGGCGTATACTTGCCTGGTAAATTTGGTATGAGAGTCGAAGATATGATTCAAGTAACCAGAGGTGGAGGCGTTAAATTAACTGATGCTCCTGACGAACTTGTAATCATCGAATAATAGCTAAATCAAATAGACTATATATAAAAGGGAAGCAAAACTGCTTCCCTTTTTTTACAGGAATAAATATTTTTGGGTTGTTAGAGATTCTCTTTCTTTCTTACTTCGTATAAATCATTTCTTATATCTTTCAGATTTCTTACGCTTCCGAATTGATTCAGCTCTCGCAAAAGATCAAGATCTACGTCTGCAATTAGAATCATTTCTGCATTCGGTGTCGCCTCGGCTTTTGTTCCGTCAGAAGGGAACGGGAAATCACACGGCGTAAACACTGCTGACTGAGCATATTGAATATCCATATTATGCACTTTTGGAAGGTTTCCAACGCTACCGGCAATTGCTACATAGCATTCATTTTCGATAGCTCTGGCTTTGGCGCAGTTTCTGACTCTGGAATATCCGTTTTGTGTATCTGTTAAAAATGGAACAAATAAAATATCCATACCTTCTTCTGCAAGCAATCTGCTGAGCTCAGGGAATTCTACATCGTAGCAAATAAGAATTCCAATTTTGCCGCAGTCTGTGTCAAAAGTTTCTAACTTAGATCCACCCTGCATCCCCCAAACTCTTCTTTCGTCGGGAGTTATATGAAGTTTTTCAAAGTGAGAGATTTGTCCGTTACGTTCGCAGAGGTAACCAACATTATAAAGATTATCTTCTATTATTGCAGGCATACTTCCTGTAATAATGTTAATATTATAAGACACAGCCAACTCAGAGAATCTTTTTACGAGATCTTCTGTATGCATTGCTAATTGCCTTATTGCATCAGGCTCAGAAAGATGATTATCACCTGCCATAAGAGGTGCATTAAATAATTCCGGGAATAAAGCGAAATCAGATCTGTAATTTGAAACAGCATCAATAAAGTATTCTGCCTGCTGCATCAAATCATCTACATTTTTATAGAGTCGCATTTGCCACTGCACAAGACCAAGTCTGACAATTTTTTTGTCCGCAGTGGGTTGCTCCTGCTCTTTTTCATAATAGATGTTATCCCATTCTAAAAGTAAAGCATAATCATTTGACTCGTCATCACCTTCAAGGTAACCTTTTAGAATTTTTGTAGGATGGAAGTCGTTAGACATTTGGAAAACTAATACGGGGTCATGTATTATTCTTTTTTTGACTTGTTCTATATATTCTTTAGGAGATAGTTCGCGACTATATTTATGATAATTTGGCATTCTGCCGCCAAAAGCTATTCCCTTAAGATTTAACCTCTCGCACAATTCTTTACGGTAATCATACAGTCTTCGGCCAAGTCTCAGGCCTCTGAATTTTGGTCTTACAAATATTTCAATGCCATAAAGCATATCGCCGCTGTCGGTATGAGTAGTAAAAGTATCATTTCCGGTTACATTCGAATAAGTATGATTTGAAGAGTACTTATCATAGTCAACTATTATTGATAGGGCACAGGCTGCAAATTCGCCATTAACGGTAATAATTACCTGGCCATCGGGGAATTTTTTGATTAAAGTTTCAATCTGTGCTTTTGTCCAGGCTGCATTATATAATGTACTATAAACTTCGTCAAAGGCATTTGCTAAGCTCTGATAATCACTATCCTGTAAATAACTTAGCTGTATATCTTGTATGTCCTGCATTTTTTCCTCACTATATTCTTCAATAGTGCTTAAGACACAACAGATATTTACTTATTTTGTGAAAATCAACAAAATATACCGATCTATTTCAACTTTATAATTGTTTTACCGTATTTTTTATTGAGTTTTTCAATTAATATTACAAAACCTACTATTATCAATTCTACCATAAGTGCCGCCAATACAGCTTGATAAGGGCTTAAACATGCATAAATATCATTATAAAATCCAAGATATCTGGTTAGACTGTAGAGTAGAAGTGATTGAGCTATATAGATCAGAAGAGTATTTCTACCAATAAGATAGACTAATTTTGGGATATATTTTTCTGCATAAGATATTATAGAAAAAATGCCTACAAAAATCAGAACATGTGAAAGTCTGTAGTACAAATTGTCAAATTCTATAAGATATTTAATATTGTCCCATGAGATTATGCCATAAAGAAAAGTGAAAATCTCTTTGCTAAAAAAATGCCCAATTAGTCCTGCTGCCAAAAATCCCATTATAAAATATCTGCTTGTGTGAATACCATCTCTATTGTGCAGAACTAAACCTAAAGCTGCACCATAAAACATGTAACCAAGCCATGGCACTAAAGGAAAAAATGTGCCTTTTGTCAAATAAAAATAGGCTTTTATAGGTAAAACAAGATTTGCAACCCACTCAGAGGACTCTATATCCGGAAAAAATAAAAAGAAACAGGAAGCTAATAATATTAGTATTCCGATATTAATATACTGATGTACATTTTTAAGCATATACAAAATAACAGATAAAAATAGTAACCCGAAGCCGATGCACTGGAGCACTGACACAGCAAATTGATAAGGATATTCTACCCAGTTAAGAGGAATAGAAAACCAAGCTTCAGGCCGGAATACGATCAGATAGCCTAATAGAATAAGAGTTGCTCCACGCTTAACACCTTTTTTCATTCTGGTTAAAGCTTCATTTTTTACTGCTGCTCTTCTAAATAAATATGAGAAGATGGTACCTGAGGAGAAGAAAAAGATTGGCGCAGTAGTTCCTCTAAGAAAGTCCCAAATGAAATAGATTATATTGCTGGGATCTCTAAACACAGGATCTATTGTCAAATCAATTGTGTGCCCCTGCACCATCATCAAGATGGCATAAGCTCTTATGAGATCTATATATAAAATGCGATTTTTATTAGTCTGCTGTAGAGTATTTTCATCCATAGTCGAAAATATTATCTTCTTATTAAAACAGGCAATATAGCATAAATATGTGATGACACATATAGATTTCTTAAGTCAAGCTATATCTTAATAGGTAAAGGAGAGAAATATGGCTAAAAAATTTGGAAAATCCCTGATCTTATTTATTCATTTTTGTGCCCATTTTTTGATACCTTTTCCAAATCAACTTGTTACTTTACTTCCCATGTTTATATCTAAAAAGCCAAGATAGACATCATATAATAGCAGCTAAAGCATTATAAAAATGTAATCAAAATTGCTAAATCTTTATTAAATAAGGGAATTACGATATAAATATTGTTTGTTTCTATGATATATTTTTTTAATATTACAACATAATGTATTTGTAGTATATCGTTGCGTATTCATATAGATGGTGATTTATGCATATTAAATCTTCTATAGATAAGGTATTTGGTTATGTAGAATATACAATTTATATAACAATTGCAATGATTATGACAGCAGCAGCTGCATTTCTGATTTTTGATGTATTTAGCACTCTGATCACCTTTCCTTCAAATCATGAATACTTTACTAAATGGATTGTGGAAGTATTAGATAAAACACTCCTGATTCTAATGATAATCGAAATACTCTATACCGTTCGGGTTTCTTACAAAGAGCATACGCTAAGCGCAGAACCATTTCTGACTGTAGGCCTAATTGCCGCAATAAGAAGGATTCTTGTGATCAGTGTTGAAACTGCTTATTACGAAGAAAAGTTCGAACATTTCATGATAGAAATAAGCATCATCGGTGTGCTGATCCTAATTTTTGTGATATCGCACCGAATACTTACCAAAAATAAAGACAAAATTACACATACTGAATAGGTGAATTATGGACGTATCTACTTTAATTCCAAAACCGGACACAATACCAGCTCCGGCATGGATTTTTGAGTTTCTGGGGATTCTTACTTTAACTATCCATTTACTATTTGTAAATGTTGTGCTGGGTGGAAGCATTGTTATGCTTGTAAATAGATTTATGGGCAATGAAAGCGAAACATCTCTCCACAATCCAAGTATCAAAAAGATCCCTCCTACGATTGCTTTAGCTGTTAACTTTGGCGTTGCCCCTTTATTATTTGTGCAGGTAATTTACGGACATCTTATTTATAGCAGCTCAGTGCTTATGGGAGTGTATTGGCTTATGGTAATACCGGTGTTGATTATTGCATATTACTCTGCCTACATTCACGCACGTAGATATAATAGCCAAACACTGTCCAAAATTGCGCTAATCACAAGCATTGCTATAATGCTATATATTGCTTACATATTTACTAATAATATGACTCTAATGCTTCATCCGGAGCAGTGGCAGGAGTATTTTAAAAATGCCGATGGCACTATCCTAAATAATGTTGATGCTACCGTTTTGCCTCGCTATCTGCATTTTGTTGCTGCTTCAATTGCAATCGGAGGTTTATTCTTTTCAATTGTATGGAAATTTAAAAAAGAAGCAGAGGAAAAAGATAGAAACGATAATGTAACCAAAGGTTTAAAGATATTTGCTATTGGAACCGCAGTTCAGATAGTCGTGGGCTTATGGTTCTTAATGGCTTTACCAAGAGACATAATGCTAGGATTTATGGGTGGTAATATGATGGCAACTGTCATACTTATGCTTGGTATATTATCCGGCGTGGGTGCATTAGTTACTGCTTTTACAAAAAAGCTTATGCCTACCATTTATATGACTTTAATCACAGTTGCCACTATGGTTATCAGCCGCGCAAATCTCCGCACTTTATACCTAAAAGACATATTTAGCACAGGAAGTTTGGAACTCAATCCGCAATATGGTGTGATGGCTCTATTCCTGATAACTTTTGCTGTTGGTCTTGGAATTGTGTTTTATATGATAAAGCTTGCTAAAAGTAGCGAAGCCGGGAGGAAAGCATAATGAATTATCCAATTTGGGAACTAACTACAATCGGCGGTCCAACTTTAATAGCTATTATTGCAGTAATCCACGTATATCTTGCGCATCTGGCAGTTGGCGGTGGAATGTTTATATGGCTTACAGATAGAAAAGCCTGGAAAGAAAACTCGACTGAGATTCATGATTACGTAAAAAGCCACACCAATTTCTTTTTATTGCTAACCATGGTATTTGGTGGAGTAACAGGCGTAGGTATATGGTTTGTGATTGCTCTTGTGAATCCTGCCGGAACGTCCTCTCTGATACATAATTTTGTATTTGGTTGGGCAATTGAGTGGGTATTCTTTTTAGGTGAAATTGTATCACTTTTGCTTTATCATTATTACTTTGATAAACTATCTAAGAAAGGCAGACAGACACTGTCATTCTTCTATTTCCTTTTTGCATGGCTCAGCTTATTTATAATAAATGGTATTTTATCATTTATGTTGACTCCGGGCACTTGGTTGGAAGATGGCAATTTCTGGTCAGGATTTTTCAATCCGACTTTCTTCCCGTCACTTGTATTCAGAACATTTTTGACAATCATGGTAGCTGGTCTTTTCGGATATGTAACAATTGTATTCAAGAAAGACTCTGAATTTAGAACAAAGATGCTACGCTATAGCAGCAAATGGATGCTTTTAGCTCTAATTGCATCAGCAGTATTTGCTTTTGTTTATTACTGGGCTGTACCCGAACATATTGTCAAAACAAACTTTGGTTTAAACCCACAGATGGCACCGCTTATTTCCAAGTTATTATATAGTGGAGTTGCTATTGCTATATTAGGTATATTTTTCTTACTACGTATAAGCAGAGCCTTGCAGCAAGTGTTAGTATTTGTTTTAGTAATAATTGGTCTTTCTCTTTTCGGTGCATTTGAATATATACGCGAAGTTGCTCGTAAGCCTTATGTAATTGGTGAATATATGTATTCTAATGGTATCCTTAAAAGCGAAATTGACCAAGTACGCCAAGATGGCTTCTTAAAACACGCTAAGTGGATACAATACAAAGAAATTAACGATGAAAACAAACTGGAAGTAGGTAAAGAAATATTCCGGGCTCAATGCCTTAGCTGCCATACAATTAATGGCTGGAGAAATGACATTGTAGACAGAACAGATTTTTATACTTACACAGGGATGGTTGCAGAGCTAAACGGCATGGGAACTACTTTAGACTATATGCCGCCATTTGCAGGTAATCAGGAAGAAATAAATGCAGTTGCTGCGTATATTATTTCAGCATTGCAAAACAAAGAGCTTATTGAATTCCCTGAGCCTTATGAGCAACATACTCTGGATACAAAAATAGCGGATTTCGATTCAGAAAAAGATGAATATGTACTTCTTGCCTGGAACGACTTAGGAATGCATTGCATATCTGATTCTGATCCTTGGTTTGTGATACTTCCTCCTGCAAACGGACTGGAAGCTGTACTTATCAAGCGAGGAGAAGTGCCTCAGATAATCACAGAAGGAGTAGAAATTATTTATACCCCTGAGGAAGGCTTTGAAAATCCTTCAAATCATGTGAGATTCTGGGAATATTCAGAGAAGTTATTTGGCGCAAAACTAGATAAAACTATGGGATTATTTGGACATGGAATAAATGGCAAACTTGAGCTAAATGAAAGCAAAAATGCTTATGTTGCTCATGGCATTCCTGCCGTGCCTTATAATGACAATGGAACTTATAATCCTTACCCGTATTTTAAAATAGAAGCAAAAGACAAAGATGGCAATTTATTAGCTTCTACTTATGTGGTTGCTCCTACTTCCACAGAAATGGGCTGTAGAAATTGCCACGGTGGACCATGGAGAGTAGATGGACAGTCAGGTGTTTCTGATGTGACTGCTATGAATATTTTGGCTTCACATGATAGAATCAATGGAACAACACTGCTCAAAGATGCTGAAAAAGGCAATCCTTTACTTTGTGCTTCCTGTCACAGAGACCCGGCTACTAAATCAGATGGCAAACCGGGAATTCGTAGTCTTTCTGCATCACTTCATGGCTGGCATGCAAATTATATGCAGCATTATGAAGGAGCAAAAGCCTGCGTTATGTGCCATCCATCATCACCTGATGGAAATACCTTATGCATGAGAGGTGTTCATGCTTCTATAGGACTGGAATGTACCAACTGCCATGGAGAAATAGCTTTGCATGCCACAGCATTACTTAAAGGCGAGGAAGATAAAGCATCTACTAAACATTTGCTTAAAAATTTGAAGGCAAACATAAGTTATGCAGACGTTAAAGCCAGAAGCCCTTGGGTAAATCAGCCGAACTGCACGAAATGCCACGTTGATTTCCAAGCACCGGATGATTGGGAAGCATCGATAAATAACTGGGAAATGGATTTCAGTAAATTATTCAGGCAGACTACAGACAATGCCGGATTGCGATGTGAAGCTTGCCACGGTTCGCCTCATGCACTTTACCCGGCAACAAATATTTACGGTAATAGCAGAGACAACTCGCAACCATTGCAATATATGAGCAACTCTACTCCTATTGGTTCAGACATGAAGTGCGAAACATGCCATACAAAAAAAATGGATACGGAAATGCATCATGAACACAGTCTAAGACCATTTAGGAATAGAGATTTGATACAAGAAAAATAATTCTCTATGAGCCTCCATAAAGACACCAAAAAAGCCTGGTTTTATTAGCACAATAAAATCAGGCTATTTTATTATTATGAAATATATATTATGCATATTTGCCTAAAACAATTGCTGATCTAAATACAATCTTAATAAGATTAAATACGTTTTAATTGTTACAGATGCAATAATCTCATTTGTGCAAGAACAAGTCGCTGTTCCGGTGAGAAGCTGAAATATTTTAGTAAGGGAAATGTGCCATGAGTATTAATAACGAACTAATAACGAAAGCAGAAGAGTTATTACAAGATAAAAATGCTATGGATAAAACAATCTATAGTAATCAATTAAAAAAGGTACTGACAGAATTAGTATCTAACCTTAATAGCATAGAACCAAATCATACTGCTGCAATAGATCAGCTCCCTTATTCGGATATTTTCAACTCTGTACCGGTAGCTTTTATTGTTTTGAATCAGGACTATAAGATAACTTCGGTCAATAGAACAGCAGGAAATATGCTTGGATATTCCGAGGAGGAATTGTATAGCAAATCATTTATTTCTCTGATTCATCCTTTATATCAAGAATCTTTTGCTGTTGCCTTAAATGAAACACATAATGCCACCAGGCAAACAGATCTGATCTATGATCTCGAAATTAAGAAATCAGACTTTTCCTTTTTATCCGTAAATATTCATGCACAATTGCCTACTGAAATTAACAGAGACAAAATTTTGTTAACTATTAAAGATAGAACAACGCAAAATACTATTGAAAATACTCTAATATCTGAAACAGAAAAAGCAATTATAAACGAGCAATTGTTCAAATTTATAGCTGATAATTCATCTGACGGGATTATCATGACATCTGCTAACGGTGATATTCATTATGTTTCTCCAACTTATTTGAATCAATTAGGTTTTAAAGAGAGCCATCATATCGGCAATAATATTAACGATATAATCGATTTAGTTCATCCCGAGGATAAAGACAGGCTGATAGAAAAATATTCGATTGCTCCCAAAAATCAAATCAAATCCGACAGTTTGAGCTTTAGAATTAAACATAAAAATGGTCATTATATCTGGCGAGAAAATAGAGTTTCTTTTCTGTATAATCACCTGGGCGATCATATTAATACTATAGAAGTTTGCAGAGACATTACAAACCGAAAAGAAGCAGAAAAAAAATATCTGGAACAATCTGATACTTTAAATCAGATTTTTAAGAATGCTCCTTATGTTCTGATTATGCTAAATCAGCAACTTGAAGTAGTTAATATAAATGAAGAAGGTATAGAGTTTACCCAAAGATCATTTGAAGAAATAAAGGGCAAAAGAGGTGGAGTTATTTTCAATTGTATTAATTCATTTAGCCAGGGCGGATGTGGTATTAATCCGGATTGTAATAACTGTTCTGTAAGGAAGGCAGCTAAATATACAATAGAAACAGGAGAAAGCATAATAGCCAAAGAATCTGATCTGACAGTGCTGTGGAATGGGAAGCCTAAAGAACTTAATCTACTGATTTCTACTACACCGATTATATTAAATGGAGAAAAAAATGTTCTATTATCTATAGTAGATAATACTAAACGTAAAAAAACAGAAAAAGAACTCAATAAAGTAGCTAAGCTTGAATCTTTAGGTGTACTGGCGGGTGGCATTGCCCACAATTTTAAAAATATACTGACAGCGATGAGTCTTTCTACGGAAATTATCAGAAAAAAACCGGAGAAGACAGAATCTCATTTAAAGAAAATTTCTAATAGTATTGCTCAAGCAACTTCTTTGGTAACTAAATTCCAGACCTTTTCCAAAGGTGGGGCTCCGGAACTAAGATCCACAGCACTTCATCAGGTGATTAAAGATTCTACTGACATAGTACTGTCTGGTTCCAGCTGCACAGTAAACTACAGTTTTAATGAGGATATTAAATCTGTTATGCTGGACGATAAACAGATGCAGGAAGTATTTATGAATATACTGATCAATGCAGAACAGGCTATGCCTAGAGGAGGGAAGATCAATATATCTACTAAATTAATTGAGCTGCAGAAAGACAATAAATTTAAACTGGATAAAGGGGAATATATTCAAATAGATTTTCTGGATGAAGGTGTTGGTATACCTAAGGAACATCTTGACGAAATTTTTACTCCATTTTTTACTACTAAAGCCAGAGGTCAGGGATTAGGACTGTCTTCAGTATTCTATATTGTCTCAAAGCACAGAGGTAAAATTATTGTAGAATCTGCTCCCGGCTTAGGTTCTGTATTTTCAATTTATTTGCCTTTTGTACCTGTTGAAACTGGCAGCAAAGAAGAAAGAAAAGAGCCTGAATTACAGAAACAACATCTTATTTATCTTTTAGATGATGATATTCAGATACTTGACAGCATCAAAGATTTTGCAGAAGTATTTGATTTGAATATAACAACGTTTTCAGATCCCCACAAAATTATTGAAGCATATAGTAAAGAGGGTGTTGCTGAGAGTGTTTCTTTAGTGATTTTAGATTTGACTCTGAAAGGATTTAAAATAAACGGACACGATGTATTACTTGAACTCAAAAAAATCAATCCAAAGATAAAAGCAGTAGTCTTTAGCGGTCATTCTACTATTCCGATTGTAGCAAAATATAAGGAATATGGATTTGACGGAAGGATACAAAAGCCATTTAATATGAATCAGTTTGTTAGCGAGATAGAAACAATTCTTGGAAAATAGAGAGATATTAAGATTAATATCTCTCTCCATTTTTCTCTAGTTCTAATCTTTTTTGTTCGATTTTATTAAGTTTTGCCGCAACAGCTTCTCCAAGGTTTACCTTTCTGGCGTTGCAGTAATTCATCAGAGCTATAAAAACATCAGCTGCTTCATCTGCAAATCTGTCGGGATCTATTTCTTTGCCTTTCCACTGCTTTTTTTCTATATTCGCAAGCTCACCTGCCTCGCCATTAAGCTCCAGGCAGAAAAACTCGGGGCTTTTAGCGTCAAAATGCATGTTTTGATATGCATCAAACTCATCCTGCAAATCATTGATACCTATTTCACACCCATTTGTTAGCTTTTTTATATTCTTATATGCACTCATAAATTTCCTGTCTATGACTTAATAGCAAATATTTAGTATATACTTCCAATATATTAAAATTCTATGAAATCCCAAATTTTTAGTTTTATTTTTAGGGAAAAAATTGAAAATATAAATTGGTAAGAGGGAGTGATATTTGTAGAGACACAAAGTATTGTGCCTCTACTGAATTTATCTGGCTACTACAAACTGCTTAGAAAAAGATTTATCATCTGTTTTAAAAACAGCATAATATACACCGGAGCTTAAATTACTACAATTTATAGAGAACTTAGAGTTTGATTGCATCTCACCGAAAGTATCAATAGTTTGAATCAATCTTGCATCGGCGGAGTATATCTCGATAGTTTTAATATTTAAATTTACAATATTACAATCTATAGACAAATTATTAGTAACCGGATTAGGAGAGATGCTAATCATGTTATCAATCTCTTTGTCTAAAGCAGAAGTAGTTTCTTTATAAATGGCCACTTTACTCGGAGGAATCTGCCCTTCTTCAGGCATTTTAAACAATGACACTGCAATAGAATTGTCTGCAAACTGCACGTATTCAGCAATTCCATCTAAATCAAATTCTTGTTTATGATCATAATCGCCCAAGGCAAACACTTGCAATTTAGAATCCCTTAGTTGAGAATAATCTTCATCATGCAAAACAATCGCTGCTTTCCCATCATTAACACTTAAGAGATTAATACCATAATCAGAAGGCGCGTCAATCTTTTGCGTATCTATTATCTCACCTGTATCAATATCTATTGTAAAGAGATTTTTGCTCATGTTTTCTAAAACATAAATTTTATTATCAACAACTTCAATAGCATTTGCATCTGTGCCTATAAATATTGTATCGATTGATAAAGAAGAAAACGTAGTATCTAAAATATCATATTTAAAAATATAAGCTTCCACACTGTCGTACTCAAGTCCTGATTTGAATGTAGAGCCTAAGGCAGCAAATCCGAAACTGTCGTCTGTTGTAAAAGGTCTAATAGAAAAGCAGAGACGTTCTATACTATCTATCAGAGTGCCTTCATTAGATGATATTGAAGATCTTACAAAATAGGATCTGCTTAAAATTTGATGATACCGAATCTCAATTTTGTCAGTACCATCGACAGCAAAGTGATTAAATTGGATATTGGGAAGAATATTTTTTTCTATTGTTTCCGTATTTAAATTTACTGCTTGAAGTGTATCATTATAAGTTTTATATACAATACCTGAAGTAGGATCAAAAGAGTAATCGGTGCCTATTTTAATATCGTCAATAGGGAACTCCATAATCTTTTTAGGGGAGCTTGCAGGATCTGCCTCAGATATTTTCCATAAAGAAGGATATTCATCTCCTTCATCATACTGTTGATTTGAATTGGCATCGTGTCCCATACAAAAAACATGAAAATATCCATTATAATAAAACATTTGACCCGGCTCTGTGCCGACTTCTACATCAGCCGCTAAAGAAAATTCTGCTGCTGCAGGTATTCTAAGGAATACTCCTGCAGCAAACAGAATAAAAAGAAATCTAAAATGCATCAAAACAAATACCTCGTTTTTATATTTTATACCATCATTTTAAAAATTTCTAAGACATCGTCTTTTTCGAGTTTTTTAAATTGACCGATCATGCCAAACAAAGTTGCTTTTTCTGCCATTTCTTCCAGACGTGAGTCATCAATATCAAAGTCTGATAGTTTTGTAGGTAAGTCCATAGATTTAAAGAAAGCTCTTAATTTTGTAATACCTTCTTTTGCTGCTTGCATTTTATTATCATTAGCCGGAACGCCCAAAACATTAACAGCGAGATTGTAATATTTTTCTACATTTTTCTCAGTCATAGTGTATTCCATCCAGTAAGGTGTGATCAGTGCCAAACCTGCGCCATGAGTTACATCATAAATTGCGCTGATTGAATGCTCGATCATGTGTACACCCCAATCGCCGTATCTTCCTGTAGAAAGTAGTCCGTTTAAAGCAAGTGTGCCTGTCCACATTAGATTTGCACGAGCTTCATAATTTTCCGGTTCTTTTATAGCAATCGGACCATAATGCATAGCTGTTTTTAGCATCGCTTCACACATTCTGTCTTGAATATGAGTACCTTCAATCGGAGAGAAATATTGTTCCAAAATGTGACTCATAATGTCAGCTGTACCTGAGGCTGTTTGCCATGCGTTTACAGTATATGTATTTTCCGGATCTAGTATTGAAAATTTAGGAAGTACAAGTGGAGAGCCGGCAGGAAGCTTATCTTTAGTTTCCCAGTTAGTTACCACAGTTCCGGCATTCATTTCAGAACCCGTAGCAGCTAAAGTAAGAATAGAAGCAACCGGAACTGCATCCATTGGAGTAGCTTTTCTTAAAAAGAAATCCCAAACATCGCCATCATATTTTATGCCCATAGACATTGCTTTTGCAGCATCTATCACAGAACCGCCACCAACTGCAAGGATAAAATCGCAATTCTCTTTTTTTGCTACCTCTATACCTTTTTTTACTGAAGAAAGTCGCGGATTTGGTTCAATTCCGCCTATCTCAGCAAATTCTAAATCAGCGGCTTTAAGTGAAGCAGTTACTTTATCAAACATGCCACTTTTTTTAATTCGTTGACTGCCGTATACGATAAGTACTTTTGTTGCTCCACGTTTTTTAGCAGCATCACCTACATTATCCATCTGTCCTTTGCCAAAAAGTATTTCTGTTGGTTGTGTAAAGTTAAAGTTCAGCATCAGAACATTCTCCTATTGTGTAAACATCATTTTTCAAACACCTGTAATTACGTGTAAAACATTGAAGTAGTTCAAAATATTTTGCATATTATATTATCCTAAAAATGTCATTAGAAAATACAATTACTGGTAAACACCAGTAAAATCAAGGTTAGCTGCTATCTTGCTTAGTAAGAAAATCTGAATATATGCGGCGGGCTAAAGCCACGCCGTTGCACTGATTTAAGAATATGCTATTGCGTAATGACAAATTCCATATAACTAATTGCATTAGTTGTATTATGGATATCAAAAATAATCTATTTTCAGCCTGAAAGGCTGATAGATAATAGCCCAAAGTAGCGCTATGGGACGTTTGTAAGTTTTGATAAAACAGAGCCCTGTAAGGGCGAGAAGACTTCACTTTACTGATGATTCAGACAAAAGAATGGCGTTACTTTTTCCATTTCATTTTCTTTTTTTTGCGATAAAAAAGCAAAAGAAACGGAAACCAAAGAAAAAGAAAAAAGAACGATTTACTTCCTCTCTTCATCCGTGTTTAAGCTGACTAAACAAATCCAATCAAAGAAATTCTGAGGAGAATAAGCGTTCGTATAGAAGATTATTACAGTATATTTCTAAAAAAAACGGAATATTTGCTATATTATTTTTATGTTTTATCGTCTAAATCATATTAACCTGGAAAATTATAGACAAACAGTTAGCTTCTTTTTGCTACAAACGCAAGTTTGTATTAGGGATGTGGGCTTATCCCAAAAATACTATCATAAAAAGAACAAGCGAGAAATATCCCCTGTCCTATATATGTCGCATCCCTATGCTTCGTATCTCTACGATTTTAACACAATGCGCTGAGCCTGAAAGGCTCAAAGATATTAGCCCGGGGCAACGCCCCGGGTGAAGTATTCTCATACCTATATTAATTTCAAAACCGAGCGAAGCGAGAAGGAGTTTACGATTATATATCTACATAATTCTTCTTTTTCCCCTCTTGAGGGGTGCCACGTAGTGGCGGGGTGGACATTAGTCTCGAATAAAATTGTAGATACTGTGTTTTTATTAAGTTCAGCGCCAGTATTGCAGGTTTCGATACTTCGGCAAGCTCAGCACATCGCTCGTTGTACTCGCGTTTATCGAGCGAGTAAAACGAGTCGAGATGTAAAAACTTAGCTATATAATTGAAAGACTTAGAATGTACCTAATAAAAAAGCCGCAGAGTTTTGAATTCTGCGGCTTTGAGTTTAAAAGCATATTCTGCTTAAATTTTATCTGTAAACTACGAATCTACCGTTGATTACTTTTTCATTTGCAATAATTGTATAAGAATATACACCAGGGAACAAATTGTTTACATCTAAAGTAACATTTTGAGTTCCTGCCTGCATTGCTTTTGCCGGAATTGAGATAACACTGCTACCGTTTACATCATAAACTTGGATAGCAACATTGCTTAATTCTGCTAAGTCAAAACTTAAAGTAGCAGTAGTTTGTGCAGGGTTTGGATATAAACTTACTTCACCGCCAAATTCCTGATTATCAGCTACAGAAGTTTCACTTTCAGTAGTGAAAGAATAAGTAGAAGACCAAGTTGTTTCACCTGCTTCGTTGTAAGCTCTTATTCTCCAGAAATATTTAGTAGAGTAATCTAAATCAGTCATTACTAAAGTAGTATCCCAGTAAGTTTCTTTTTCATAAACCATTGTGTTGAATTGATCATCTTTGGCAAATTGAACATGATAGTACAATGCATTTTCAATTTTGCTCCAGTTTAAAGTAATGTCAGTAAGCTGATCAATTGCTCCATCTGCCGGAGTGTATAATGCTACATCGCCAACAGGAGCTTTCATAATAGTTCTGAATCTATAAGTGTCAGACCATTTAGAATAACCGGAGTCATTCAATGCGCGAACTCTCCAGAAGTAATGAGTATTATTTTTAAGTCCTGTGATTGTAGCAGTTGTATCAGTTAAGTCTGTTAATTCAGCAAAAAGATTAACAAAAGAATCTCTATCTGCAACTTGTAATTCGTAAGAATTAGCACCTTCAGTAGTAAACCAAGCGAAAGTAAGATCTACAGGTAATTTAGTATCATTGTGCGAAGGTGTAGCAAGCATAGGCTGAGCAGGACCAGCTATAATAGTAGTAAATGAGAATGCTTGCGACCAAGGGCCTGCGCCTTCTTCATTTCTTGCATAAACTTTCCACCAATAAGTTGTAGAAGGTTCTAATATTGTTGGCTGTACGTTATTTACAGGAATATCTCTTACTTCTATTACTTCATTTTCAAATAAAGAGTCAGTTGCTAACAATATTGTGTAAGTGTCTGCCAGCGGAACTTCATTCCATCTGAAAAGTATATTTTGTACAATATCAGTTGCACCATTGGCAGGTGTAGTTAATACTGGAGCGCCAATAGAAGTTCTAAATTTATGAATTTCAGTCCACTCGCCTTCGCAATCACCATGGATAGCTTTCACTCTCCAGAAATAGTTAGTATTGAAAGTATCAAGAGTAAGGTGGAAAGATGTATTATTACCAATCAAAGTATCAGCAATAAGAAGGCTGTCAACAAAAGTAGAATCTTTTGTTATTTGGAATCTAAAATTGCTTACAGTTGTAGCATAGTTCCATTCGAAAGTAATGTTTTTACTTAAACCAGTCATGTCGTTGCTTGGGAACGTGATACCCGGTTCTAACTGAGAGCTTGTAAACATTCTAACATCACTCCAAAGCCCCACATTTAAAAGATCATTTGCTCTAACTCTCCAGAAGTAATCTGCATTAGATTTATCTAAAGCCACTACTATATGAGTAGAGTCAAGAACAGTGATGTCTTTATAAATGAAATTATTGAAGTCGTTTATATATGCAATCTGTAATTGATAACCAGATGCATGAGGAATAGAATCCCAATCAAACAAAGCTTCAATTTCAACACAAGTAGCAGAATCTTCAGGAGAAACAGTTACAGGAGCAGGGTAAGTTGTCCAAAAACGTGAAGTATTAGAGAAATCAGACCAGCATGAGTTAGTATCGCCTTTAACTTTCCAGAAGTATTCTGTACCGAACTGCAAGTCAGTTACGATAAGAGAAGTATCAGAAGTTAAAAACATGCCAGGTTCCGTAAAGTCAGGATTATTTGCAATCCATACTTCGTAATTTTCAAATCCTACATTAGATTTCCAAACTAATTCGATCGAAGCAGGATCAATGTTTGGTGCGGCAAGCTCAGGAAAAACTGTTTTAGGTTTTTCTGCAGCAGTTGTTACATGGAAAGGATTAGACCATTCAGATTTGCAATTTTGGAATTCTCTTCTGACTTTCCAGTAATAATCCTGCAAGAAGTTCTCAAGATAACCAACATAGAAGTTAGTATCTATTTCTTCGTAATGGATTGTATCTGTAAAATCCGGAGTGCTTGAGATCCAGATTTCATAAGTATCAGTAATATCAGCCTTCGTCCATTCAAACTCTACATTCTGAGGAAGGCAAGAGGTGTTGTTTTCCGGAGCAGTTAACATAACAGGTTCTGTTTCTGTTGTGAAAGTGCGCTCTTCTGAATACTCTGTTGTAAAATCGTCGTAAGTTGTAACGACTCTCCAGAAGTACTCACTGGAAAAATTAGGCATATCAACGAAGACTGCATTAGTGTCTACAGTTTCGTTAGCAACAAAAGTAGAGAAGTCCTGAGCTGCAGAAACCTGAATGACATAGCTCATAACTCTGTCAGGGTTATTTACATTCCAGGAAAATTCTGTGGAAATACTTTGACAAATAGCATTGTTTGCAGGTTGATCCAGATTAGCTGCATCAAAAGCGAAAAGGCTACTTGCAGTGGTTAAGCTTACCACAAGCAATAAAAGGAAGTGTTTTAACATTTTTTTATTTAGCCTCATGGCCAAACTCCAAATTGTGATTAAACTATATATTTAGCTGAGTATAGCAAATTTAAGTAAAAATGGGTAAGATTCATTATTAATTCTAGTCAATTGTATATGATGTTACAAATTGCATATTATTTTGACTTAAATAGTTCTTATTTACATGCAATAATTATACCATTGATTATAGTTATTATTTTATAAATTCTTATCCGCAATTGTTTTAATAGCTTTTGAGTAGAAAACGAGCGCAGCGCAAGAATGTTTCTATTGGCAATATTGATTTTAATATCTTGCTGAGTTTTATGTAGAATTAATAAAGCTGCCTGATCTGATCCGGGCAGCTTTATTATTGTTTAAGCATGTTAGAAGAGGTTAAAATTGCTGTCAGCAAGTAAATGTTTATCTTCTTCAGTGAAATATAGATAATCAGAATTATTATTTGGAGTTGCCTCTGGGACAGGAGAAGAATTTCCGTTACCTATTTTGAAATGATTCATAAGTGAGAATAAGTCATTTGTTAATTTTGAAAGGTCTTCAGCTGATTTGGCAACCTTTTCAATTCTAGATGCAGATTCAGATGTTACTTTGGAAATTGAATTTACATTTTTACTAATTTGCTCACTTGTTGCGGACTGTTCTTCGCTCGCAGCAGCAATTTGATTAACCATATTCATTACTTCAGTTGTGCTGCTAAGAATTTCTTCCAGAGAGTCGCCTGCTTTGTCGGCGAAATCTATTCCGGAGCTCACTTCTTCATTACCTTTGGTCATTGCTTTAACAGCTTCTGCAGTTTCATGTTGTATACCTTTAATCATTACGGCAATTTGTTTAGTTGCTTCTGATGTTCTTTCTGCCAGTTTCCGAACTTCATCAGCAACCACTGCAAAACCTCTCCCTTGCTCTCCTGCTCTGGCCGCTTCTATTGCAGCATTTAGAGCCAACAGATTTGTCTGATCTGCAATGTCATCAATTACTGATATAATTTCGCCTATTTGGGTGCTTGATTCACCCAGTTTTTCGATATTTTCTGCAGATGTTTTAACTACATTAGCTATATCTCTCATTTTTAATATTGTTTGCTTAACAACCTCACCGCCTTCTCTGGCGACTTCACCATTTTTATATGCGACTTCTGCTGTTTTCCCGGCGCTCATTGCATTTTCAGTAACAGTTCGGGACATCTGTTCAACAGCTGATGCCACTTCATCAGACTGAGCGGACTGCTCTTGAGTGGCAGCCGCCAAAGATTCTGATGTATTTGTGATATCTAGAGAAGATTGAGCTGTAGTTTTTACGGTATTCTGCACCTGGAAAAGTAAATTATTCAAAGATTCTGCTACTTTATTGATACTATTTTTGAGCAGTAGAAAATCTCCTTTGTAGTCGCCTGTCATTCTAATAGTAAGATCGCCTGTTGCCATTGTGCTTAGTACTTGAGTGGATTCTTCCATAGGTTCTACTACAGTTTGAAGAAGTTCGTTAACACCTTCTACCAGACGAGCCCAGCCGCCTTCAAATTTCTCTGAATTTCCTCTTGCTTCAAGATTTCCGTTGCTTGCGGCTTTTGTTAGTTTTCCTATTTCATGATTGAAATTAATGAGATTTGAGCGTAAATCATCAAGAATGTCTTTTATAAAAGCTTTCTGTCCCGGCAGTTCAGGGCAAATCTCGTCAAAATTACCATTGCCATATTCTTTAGCGATGTTCAGAGCCATTTTTTTTACATTTATATGCCCGGCAACCATTTCATTTACACCTTTGGCCATAGTATAAAATGCACCCTGAAAATGCTCGGCAGCTATTACAACATCAATTTCTCCCAAGTCGTGTTGATTGCTCATGTTGCTCATTTCGCTAATATAGTTATTCAAATTAAATATGAGCTGATTAATGTTTTGCTTTATTTCATTGAAATCACCATGATATATATCTGTTATTGCAGGCGGTATGTCGCCTTTAGAAATTCTGTCAACATATTCAGCGGTTACATTAAGAGGCGTTACCATTGAGTCTATTAGCTGATTCACACCTTTTAGCAGCACTCCCCATTCTCCGGAATACTTGCTACTGTTTGCTCGAACGTCGAGTTGGCCGTTTTTAGCTGATTCAATTAATGAATGTGTTTCAGAAAGAAGACCATTCATTACATCAATTGTACTATTTAAATTGTTTTTGATTTCGTTAAAATCGCCATTCATTTCTATGTCGATTTTGGAAGGAATGTCGCCTTTTGATATCCTGTCAATATATTCTGCAGAAAGATTTAGTGGATTGATTACTGCATCTAAGGATTTATTGAAATTCCCGAAAATATTCTTCCATTCGCCTTGAAGTCCATCTAGATCAGCTCTTACATCTAACCTACCGTTAAGAGTAGCTTCGGACTGATCCATCATAGTTAATACAAGTTTATAGAGCACACCTCTAAGGTTATTGATACTTGTTTTCAGAACTCCGTAAATACCTTTATATTCTTTTGTAACTTCATTTAGTTCATCACCTCTGCTTGCACGAGCAATAAAATCTATTGCAAGTTCAAACGGTTCTACTACATTGTCTAAAGTTTTATTCATTCCTCGTATAATATTAGCATAATCCCCATTGTGAGTTGATTCATCAGCTCTTACGTCCAGGTTGCCTTCTTCAGCAGCAGCATTTAACAAATTGGCATCTTTGATTAGCGAATTAATTGAATCTATGCACAGGTTCAAATTGTTTTTGATTTCATTAAAATCACCTTGATACTCCTCAGTAATCTTAGTAGGGATATCACCTTTCGAAATACGATCTACATATTCAGCTGTCAGATTCAGGGGACCAATCACAGCATCAAGAGTTCTATTAAAACTAACCATAATTGTTGCATACTCACCCTCAAATTTTGCAGAGTCTGCACGTTTATCTAACTTACCTTCTATCGCAGAAGTTGCTGTGTCATTTAGTTCTTTGACCATACCCTTTATATTAAGAGCCATTTGTTTCATTGCCTTAAGAAGCTTAGAGACTTCATCCTCTTTTTCTGTATCCAAATCAACATTCATATTACCGGCAGCAATAGAGTTGGCTGCTGAAACAGCTCTGCTAAGAGGTTTTGTTATGCTGCCGATTGTGATTGATGCTATAATCAATCCCATTATTGAAGCAATACCTCCAATAATATATAGCAGATTATGAGCATTATCATTTGCTTCATGAGCCTCTTCTGAAGACATAGTTTGCATCTGTTCCTGAAATTGTATCAAGCCTGAAATCTCTTTTAGGTACTGCAGACCAACTTTCATATAATCCGAATAAAGCAGAGTTTCGGCTTCTGCAAGTTTAATCGGTTCTCTTGTTAAAGCAAGTGTTGCTACATTTTGTACTTGTTTCTGATATTCAGTATTCATATCTGCTATAATGCGAATATGTTTTTTTTCTTCCGCAGTCCTACTGATGGCTTTTAGAGCAGTGATTATTGTGTCAATCTTCATAGCAGAATTTGTTATCCTATTTGAAGCTGACTTTATCTGCTCGGGATCTTTACGGAAAACAATATCTCTCAAGGATCTCGCTTGTAAGTTTACTGAATTTATTATTGAGTTGGATTGTTTAACCTTAGGGATTCTGTCTTGAATTAGGGTGTCCATCTCATTACTTATGGAACTCATGGCTCCGAGGCTAAGTAATATGATAGAAATAATTGATAGGATCAGCAAGGAGAAACCTAGTATAAGTTTTGAAGTGATTTTCATAATACACCTTACAAAGTGGTATATAAAATAACAGATTAATTACAGGGAATAAAAATGAAGTATAAATGTATATAAAAACGCATGAAAATAATATTAGTGTTGTAAAATGCAATAAGAATGACGTTATTCTAAAATGTAATGTAATATACATAAAATATAGTCAAAGCTAAATCATTGCAGGGAATTAATGGAGCGGAGCAAATATAAGTATGAAGGCAAAAGTGAATCTCAATCCTTTAAGTTGGGAAAAAGTAGACTGATAAGTTTGCTATGTAATAATATGAAAGAGCCAATGTGGTACTTGCCCGTAAATATGTAATAGAGCAGTATTTTATTATGTAAATATCAGAGTGGATCATAAATCTAGAAAATGAGCAGATTTTGTATGATAAAAATGCTATCAAAAACTTGGTGGACAATATAGACATACCTCAAAGTATATATTTGAAAAGGGATAACTTTAATTGGCATCTAATTTGATAGTATATACTTGAAAAGTCTAAATAATAGCGAGTAAATCTATGTCTATGAACCGGTTACAGTTTGGTCAGAACCTGCCCGGAGGTTTTGCCAATCGAAAAGCAACAGGAGAGTTGCCAAAAGTATTGCCATATCCATTAAGGTTAAATCTGGGTTGTGGTAAAGATTTTAGAGATGGTTTTATCAATATCGATATGTTTTCTGATAGCCCAAATGTTATATATATGGATATCAGAAAATTGGAATTTGATGATAATTCTGTGGATATGATACTCGCTTCCGATATTTTAGAACATTTTTCGCATAGGGAAGTTGATTTTCTATTAGCGGAATGGGCAAGAGTCTTGCGCCCTGGCGGGGACATTGTAGTACGCTGCCCTAATCTAAAATTGCAGGTTGATGCTTACGTAAGAGGTGACTGGGATGCTGATATAGCTTCTTACATGATTTTCGGCGGACAGACAAACCCCGGAGATTATCACTGTATAGGCTTTGATCATGAATCAATTACTAAACATCTCAATAAAGCCGGGTTTGAGATTAGTTCTATTGAAGATCATGATATTCCACAGAACTCAGGTTATATTAATTTGAATATGACAGTTGTCGCTAAAAAGGAAGATAACTCGCAGACAATAGAATTAAATCCTGGGCTGGAAGACAATAGGGATTCTTTCTCAGGTTTTGACTTTTCAGACAAAGAAGAATATAAAAAACAAGATATTCAATCAGAAGCACCTAGCTTGCTTTCAAAAATTGAATCGATAGCTTCTATAGATATTGAAGAAGAATTAGAAGAAGAAAACGAAGTTGCTGAATTAGTAATAGAAACAAACGAAACCTCAGCAGAATCAGATGCTCTTTTTGATATTGTTGTTGATGAAGATGAGCCGGATGAGACAGAATTAGACTTAAATATAGTCTGGGAAGGATCTCAGTTTGTGTATCATTCTTTGGCTCTGATAAATAGAGAGCAATGCAGCAATTTGATTGAAGCAGGTGTTTCTAACCTTACTATAGTACCTTACGAGGATGACAGGTTTGCACCCGGTGATAATAAAAAATATCAAACCCTTGCAAAGCATGATATAAGAATAAAAGAAGAAGTAAGCGAAAGCGTATCTAATCTGCCGTATGTATGGATTAGACACCAATGGCCTACTAATCCGGAACCACCAAAAGGTGCAAAATGGATTATTATGCAGCCATGGGAATTTTCCAGACTACGTAAAGATATGGCAGATACTTTTAATCAGGCTGCTGAAGTCTGGACTCCATCGAATTTTTCCAGAGAGTCTTTTGTGAATTCCGGTGTTTCATTTGATAAAGTACAGGTTATTCCGAATGGTATAGATCCAGAGCTGTTTAAGCCTTCCGGAACTAAGTATAAACTGGAGTCAAATAAAGGGCTAAAGTTCCTATTTGTAGGAGGTACGATTTACCGCAAAGGTATAGATGTACTTATTGAAACTTATGTAAAATCATTTACATCAGATGATGATGTATGCCTGGTTATAAAAGATATGGGCGGCGATTCCTTCTACAAAGGACAGACTGCTAAACAGCAGATCATAGAATTGCAGAAAAATCCGGCAGTGCCTGAGATTATATATATAGATAAATATCTTCCTGAAGAAGAAATGGCCAGTCTTTACAGAGCTTGTGATGTTTTTGTTTGCCCTTACAGAGGTGAAGGTTTTTCTTTGCCTACTTTAGAAGCTATGGCTTGCGGTTTGCCTGTTATCGTGACTAAAGGCGGAGCAACAGATGATTTTGTTTCCGAATCATTCGGCTGGCGAATTGATGCAGAGCAAAAATCAATAGGTCACACAATCGACGGCCACATTTTAGTTGAAGAAGCTTTTATCTTAGAGCCAAATAAGGAACAGTTGAAAGAACTTTTCCATTCAATCCACAAAGATCCGGCGGAAATAAAAAGCAGAGGCATGATTGCTTCCTTTACTGCCAGGAAATACTGGACATGGAAACGTTCTTCACTTAAAGTTTTGAGCAGACTTGATAAACTTTACGGCACTTCAATGGCTCAGACAGCGCAAAATAGGCTTTATGATATTGAAGATGCATATATAAAAATAGGTATGGCTGAAAACGAATTGAATTATGATAATATAGATGATGCAATCTCTTTATATCAGGACGCATTGGCAGATAATATTGAAGATTATTACAAAATACATATCCTGAACAGGCTTGCTTATATAGCGATGCAGGACGATGATTATGGTCAGACTTTAGAATATTTAAACCAAAGTGAAAAACTGAATCCTGAACATCCAGATACTTTGTATTTACTATCTAAACTTTATCTGGCAGAAGAAAAATATATTGAAGCTTTTGAGACAATTACTCCTGCTTTGGAAAATTGGAAAGATACTAAATATATCAGCTCCGCTGGACTTTACCTTGATGATTTGCTATGTCACACTGCAGATATTATGCTTGAAATGGATGATCTGGACGGAGCAAATCAAATATATACTACTGCTTTAGAGTACAATCCAAATAATCCTAGGGTATGCTTTGGTGCTGGTATGTGCTTCAAAAAAGCAGGAATGACTGAAGATGCTAGGACAATGTTTGAATGGGCTATAAATATAGATCCGAATTATGAAGATGCAAAATTTGAATTGACTGCTTTAGAAAAGATGATCTAGTTAAATCTCATGTATTCCTAAACGAGTCACTAGATATGCAGAGAGCTTCCAATATGGGGGCTCTCTTTTTTTATTAAGTTTCCGGACTTAGAGCAAATTAGAATTCTATTTAGGGCTTTTATGTTTGACAATCATATTAAGTAAGTAGTGAGATTGCTCCGTTAGTTGTAAAGATTAAGAAGTTATGTTGCTTTGAGCAAAGATATAGATTATGCTACAAATTCTGAAGACAACATTTCCTATTTTATGACGTAAACCAATACTAATTATAACAATGTAAATAATTAAGATGAAAAATACTTACAAGGTGGTATTAATAATTACTCTGACATTTGCAGCATATTTTGGCTTGCAAAAGATATTTTTTGGAGACGTTAGAAGTTGGCTGGATGGCTATATTCATTTTATAGGTCTGAGTCATTTTCTTACTTATATGATTGTAGGTTTGCCTTTATTTGTAGGGTTGGGTTTTCTACATGGAGTGAGAAAAATTCCGGAAGCATTGGGACTTGATAAATCAATAAAAAAAGCTTTGCTATTTGCACTGCTTTGCACATCTCCAATGTTGATCGGATATGCTGTTTTGTTTGATTTTGATACTGAAATTACAATATTTTATATATTGAGAGGATCTGTCATAGCAGCATTCATAGAGGAGCTATTCTTCAGAGCTATTTTATTCGGGCAGATATTCAGATTTACAAAGCTTGGATTTATACCCGCCATAGTTTTTGGTGCACTTCTTTTCGCTTCTGGGCATCTCTATCAGAGTCAAGACCTGGCAACAATGTTCGGGATTTTCTTGACCACATTTATGGGGGCTGTCCTCTTTGCCTGGTTATATGCAGAATGGAATTATAATTTATGGATTCCAATATTTTTACATCTGTTTATGAATCTTGCATGGATGCTCTTTTCTGTTTCTGACAATGCTTTGGGTGATGTATATGCAAACGTTTTTAGAATTTTAACAATAGCTTCGGCAATTGGATTTACTATCTATTATAAAATCAAAAGAGGCATTAGCTTTGAGATTAATCAGAATACCCTCTTTTATAAGAATAAGATCAATGGTATAGCTAATAAAATCTAAGAATGCAGCTTTCATATAAGAACTATCTAAAGCCCAAATTAATAGGATATTTTTTGAATAAATCTCCTATGTCTCAAAATAACAAGCAGTTTATAATATCTTAGAGCTTCAATAATTTTGTTGTTATATGAAATTACCATATATTCTATTGTTATAGAATGCAATAATCATTATTTATTTAAGGAAAAGCATGAAGTATCTTGTATTATTAGCTGCTTTCTTATCTACAATCTCTTTGTCCTGGAGTGTGGAATGGGAACAAATTAAAACCGATATAACAGGTAATATCAGAACTGTTTACAGAGAGGGAGATACTATACTTCTCGGCGATGTAGGCATGGTAAAATCAATAGATGGCGGCAAAACTTTTAAACCTGTAAATAATGTAACTTATTTAGGTAGCGAAGTTAATTTAGCTGATCAGGATATGCGAGTAATGCAAATTACTAAAGCAAGTTCAGGTCTTATGATGGCTCGTTTAGATTTCCAACTTATAATATTTTCAATGGATAATGGCGAAAGCTGGTATTCATCTTTTCTGGTAAATGACCTGATGGAACATAAGTTACTATATATAGATAGTGTGCATTATTTGATTCGTGATGAATTATTTGAAAAGAAAAATGCGCTATATTTTTCTACAAATAATGGAGAAACATGGCAGAACGACTACTTTAGTGAGCTGGATTCATCAAAGATGAAATGCTTTGTTAAATCACCAACTGAAGAAAAACTATTGTTTTTGTATTCTGAAAATGGGAGTCAGGAATTTATAGTTAAATATGATCTGAAGGCTAAGACATTTGATAAAATACCTGTAGATTTAAGAACACAGGATTTTGATGTTATAGGGGATTCATGGATTATTTATCTGGATGATACTACTATGATGTATGAATCAAAAGATGAAGGCAAGAATTGGGAAGTTATTGGAAATATGAGAGATACACTTATTAAATACCCTGAATATAATAAAATGTTAAATATGAAAAAAGGGGATATAGAAGCAGGTACAAATGGTAAGTTTATTAAATATCAGTTCGAATATACCACCAACGACACCAAGAAGCATATTGGACTTATGTATTCTGACGATAAAGGGAAAAGTTGGAACCCTGTTGATTTTGAAGGCAGAGACTTAAATAAACTAAGTATTAAACTAGTAGATAATACTATATTTTTACTCCCTTCCAGGGCTGCTGAACTCAACAAAGAAACGAATAAGTTTGAATCTCTGGCATACCCATATAGCACTTTATACCAGTATAAAGAAACTGATGATATGAAAATGTTAGTTACTAATAGTGAGTATGAACCACTTTGGATTAATGACGGAGAATGGAAAAACATAGGACGTGTCGATCAGGCTTGGATAACAAATGACAATTCATATTATGCAAGAATCGGAGCTACTTTAAATTATGTAGACGATAATCAAAGTTTGCAATTACTAGGGGATGTATATTATATAAATGCGTGGCTGCTCAATAATGGGATATTAAATGCCAAGTATCAAAATACATCTGATATAAACAAAAATTTATTATTTAAAAAAGAACATAAACTTTTCGAAATCGGAGAGGCCTACTCAGCTGTTTCAACAATAGATGATAATAACTTACTTGCTCTTAAAGAAGTAAGTGCGCAAACTTACGATCTTACTAAGATTGATATGAAAAATAATACTGAAGAAAACCTTAGTAAAACTATAACTGCCTCCTTGCCTTCATCGTTGCAGCTCAGTTCGAATGATACCTCTATTCTAATATATTCTTCCGATGATAAAGTTATTAGCTATGACAATGGGCTTACCTGGACGGATTTTGTATTGCCGGAGAATACCTCTGGTTATAATGTTAAAGTGTTGAATAGGAATATATATTTCCATTCAGGGGGAATGCTTTTGACATCCAAAGATGCCGTTAACTGGGAAAACATGATGGAAGGTATTCACAGTGCTACTATTTACAGCTTTGAGTTTGATCAGAAAAACAGAATCGTTGTATATACATCAAACGGAACATTCCGAACAAAAGAACCTGTCAGCGTAGAAGAGAACACAAACTTTATATCAGATATTAATATAAAGATTTTCCCTAATCCTACGAGTGATATAATCAATATCGAATCTGATGAAAACATCTCAAATATTGAATTATACAATTTGAGCGGTGAGCTTTTATCTAAAGTAAATGGCTTGACAATAGATGCTACTAATTTGCCAACAGGCGCGTACTTTATTAAAATGGAAGTAGGCGAAAAGTCAATCTATAGGC
Organism: Kapaibacterium sp. (SeqCode); assembly: GCA_965140345.1. GTDB lineage: Bacteria > Bacteroidota > Ignavibacteria > Kapaibacteriales > UBA2268 > JBFHIJ01. The sequence continues at coordinate 1,142,660 of OZ223198.1, read as the reverse complement.
AGTTTATAGTTGAAAGATAATCCAGCATTTTGATTGTATTCAAATCCCTAAAGACTAATAAGTTTTAGGGATTTTTTTTTGCCCTAACTTATAGAGAGGATTATAGGATCTTTCAATTTTAACAATTAATAGAGTCTGCTTGTAAAAAATTAAATTGTCGGACAAATCATGAAGGTAGCTCTTGCGTTTTATAAAACATTTCCGAATGTATCCTAAGAGTCTTCTCAAATGCTTATAAGCGAATGCACATAATATAAAAAGTCTTAGCAAGCAATATTTGTAGAATAACATCATTAAATCAAAGGCAATGAATTGCTATAAAAGATGTAACTTAAAATCAGCATGCGTGTTATTATTATGTATGTTAGATTATTATATTTAAAAAGGAGACTTATGAAGGCGATATTTACACTATTGTTATGTACATTTCTTAGCCCATCATTATTTGCAATAGAGTGGGAAGAGATAAAAGTTGATATTCCGGGGAATATTCAAGCCATGTATAAGGATGGTGATCAAATATACTTGGGTAACGTTGGGATGGTAAAATCCACGGATGGAGGAAGCACCTTTACTGAAATAAACAACATGATCAAAGACGGTGAGGAGCTGAATCTTGCTGATGAAAACTATAAAGTCGAAGATATATATAAGACATCAGATAACATTATTTTTGCAAATGTAGATTCTATAAATCTTATATACTCTACAAATGATGGAGCAAGCTGGTACGAATCTAATTTAGAACACACCCCATATGTAGATTATACTTTTTATGAAGTCAATGGTGATAAATATATTCAGAAATCTAAAATAGCTGACGATTATAATGTGCTTTTTAAGTCTACAGACAACGGTAAAACATGGGTAAGAGATTCATTTACTTTAGAATTGATTTATTCTGCAGGACAATTTCTTAAATCTCCAATTGATGAAACCTTACTGTGTTTGCATACAAAAAAATATGACGATAAATATATTGTAAAATATGATCCCGCTGAAAACAGCTACACGAATTATCCGATAGATAAAAGAGCAGAAAAATTTGAAATATTGGGTGATTCATGGCTATTGTATATGCAAAGTGATGCTATTTTGCTAGAATCTGATAATGAAGGTACTTCCTGGGATACTTTGGCCAATCTTTATGATGTTGTAGGAAGCTTTGATGGCTTTGATAATTTATGGGGCTTGGATATAAGTGATATTAAGACAGGAGTTGATGGACAATTTATTGCTGTCTTCTTTTACTACTATTTTGAAATGGATGAATATCATTCAGCGCTTATGTATTCTGAGGATAAAGGAGAAAACTGGCAATTGGTCATTGCGGAAGACAGAAAATTGGAATATTTCGAAAAACAAGTTATAGATAATAATATTTATCTTATGCCTTCTGCTCTCTCTGTTTTGCATAAACCTTCCGGGACTTTTGAGAAACTGATGTATCCATTCAATACAATAACAAAGTATTTTGAGTCTTCTTCAAGAAAATTAGTAGTTACGGATGCAAATCACGAGCCTTTATGGATAGGAAAAGAATATATGGAATGGGCTTTCCCTAAGAATCTTGAAAAAGCCTGGATTAGTGATTATGGGAATTATTATAAGTTTGAGAATGAGCAATTGTATTATGTAAAAGGCGGCTATGAGACAAATTTAGGTGTGGATGTATTTATGATGAATGGTGAAGTAAGTAAAACCGGACTGTTTAGGGCTAAAATATTTACTCACGGCTATTCTAACAGAGAAGTATTATTTAAAGGGATCAAAACTATATATGAAGTAGATGTTGATTATGAAAGTACTGTATATGCGGACTCTCAGACTTTATATGGTTTTAAAAGGACCGTTGATGAGAAATATCAGTTAGTACGATTCAATTATTTGTCGGAAACTGAAGAGAAATTAGGCAAATATGTTCAAGCCAATGATTCGGGTAATGTATTTGTAGATGTGCAGGATCAGAATATTTTGATTTCACACAAGGATGGAATAGAGTTTAGCAAAGATGCCGGAGAGAGCTGGAGACAAGTTGTTGCCGACAATAATAATCCAGAACTTTCTCCTAAGGTGTATAACAATGATATTTACATCCAAAACGGCAAAGCATTACTTCGCTCAACAGATGGAGAAACGTGGGAGAATATACTTGACGGAACCAGCAAAGCATTGATATACAGCTTTGAGTTTGATATGGACAATAGGATACTGGTGTATACATCAAATGGTACATTCCGCTCCAAAGAACCAGTCAGCGTAGAAGAGAATACCCAATATTTAGCAAATATTGATATAAACATATATCCTAATCCAACCAGCGATATTGTAAATATCGAATCGGCAGAAAGCATCTCTAATATAGAATTATATAACTTAAGCGGAGAGCTTTTATCTAAGCAGAATGGCTTAACTATAGACGCGACAGATTTAGCAAACGGCACTTACTTCATCAAAATGCAAGTAGGGGAGAAGTCAATCTATAAGCAGTTTGTAGTAGAAAGATAAATCTAAAAAATATTAGATAAAATGTTGGCCCTGAAGCTGCGGAAGTTTCAGGGCAATTTTTTAGTTTTATTGTTAAAAAATAAAATCATAGATTGCAAATATTATAATGATAAAATTAATATTTAAAATTAGAGATGTAATATGAAAGCAAAGATTCTATTTTTGATTAGTTTGATATTGTCGGTTTATTCTGCTTCCGCAGTGGAATGGGAAGAAATAAGTGTAAATGTTCCTGGACATGCTAATAGTTATGACATAAATGGAGATACAATAATAGCTGGTGATACATATTTGATTAAGTCAGTAGATGGGGGTAAAACTTTTAAGAAGATCAATAAATATTTCGATCATGGGGTAGAGAGAGATTTGTCGGAATATGTTTCAAGGGTCAGTAGAATCTTTAAAACTAGGTCGGGTATTTTATTTGCCAATTGTCAGATAGATACAACAGGAGAAAATTTAAATCATCCTGAATATTATCGCTCCTGTTTGCTAAGCTCAGAAGATAATGGCGAAACATGGACTAAGTCTGAGTTTAGAGGGGTTAAATATTTGTTGCTTGATCCTCTATATCATATCATCGATGCAGATGACTATTTGTTTTTAGCTAGGACAGATGAAGGTAAATATGATTATGTAGATTACTATATATCAACTGATAGAGGGAAAGTATGGAATATAATAGACACTTCGCTTTTTCAATACAGCGGATTTGGTCTTATAATGCCCACTGATATAACAAATACTATATATTTTACTTTTTTAAATTACGACGAGAATTTAAAAAAGCATCTCTTAAAAAATGTATTGTTTGACCTCTCAACATTTGAATATACAATGACTGATGTAAATTTTGAACTTCATGCAACTGAACCATGCACACATAAATATGTAGGTTACAATCAGTTGGATACGGTATTATATGAATCCTATGACTATGGTGTCAGCTGGGATACTCTTGCTGTTATGTCAGATTTGTTAAACCAATTTGGTGGATGGAAAGAAAATAGTAATAAGTATTTTGAAAAGCTAATAACTGAGGGTGATTGTATTGCTATTTTGTATAGAATTGGGCATACGGTAAGAACTTCCACAAATGTATGTTTGTATAGTTTAGATGCAGGGCAGACCTGGGAATGTATGAAACAGGAAGATTATTCTATGTTTGATGAGCCAGCTGCCAATTTTGATTTTGAGTACTATTTAAATCCTGTTTTTAACAATGGCGTTATTTATCACTATGACGCTAGTAGGCTGATATATCAATATGCCAGTAATAATGATACTTTGAAAAAAATTGATATTCCAAGTTCAGTTATTCGCCAGTATAGAGAGTCAGGAGATAAAAAAAATTATGTCAGTAATAATCAATCTCCACTTTGTTTTGAAAAAGATAATAGATTTACAGTTCAAGAAAATGCTAGAACTGCTTATTTAGACAGAGATGGAGGAGGTTATTATATTTCAGAACTATTTTGGAATAGCTATCTGCCAACATACTTTGATAGAGAAGGGAATTTGACAGAGTTGAATAAAGAGGAAACTTGGGGTGGTAGTAATTTCTTTAAAACAGGACATTATCTCTCAAATAGCAAAAAATTGTATTATAAAGGCAAGTATATAAATACTATCCCACAAGAGTATACATTCATATCTGTTGCTGATATGAAAAATGTTTATGCTTTCAAAGAGAATCCCAAAGAAGTTCGTAACTATTTGCTTATGAAGATAGATTTGGATGACGGTTCTGAAGTAAATATGAACAAATCCGTTTTTGCTTATTATAACGATGGCTATAGAGTAAGCATTGATACAGATGGGCAAAATATTTTAATACATCACAAAGATGGTATAGAAATAAGCAGAGATAATGGGATTAGTTGGGAAACTGTTCTTTATGAAAGTGATAATTTAGATATTATTACAAAAGTGAACAAGAATGATCTCTATCTTCGAAACAGGAAGGCATTATTAAGATCTACAGATGGACAAACATGGGTGGATATTTTAGAGAACATAAGTACAGGATTCATTTATAATTTCGAATTTGATCAAAAAAATAGAATAGTTGTTTATTCTACAAACGGTCTTTTCCGCTCCAAAGAGCCTGTCAGCGTAGAAGACAACTCAGAATATCTTGCAAATATTAATATCTATCCTAATCCGACTAGTGATATTATCAATATCGAATCTGCAGAAAGCATCGCTAATATAGAATTATATAACTTAAGCGGAGAGCTTTTATCTAAGCAGAATGGCTTAACTATAGACGCGACAGATTTAGCAAACGGCACTTACTTCATCAAAATGCAAGTAGGTGAGAAGTCGATCTATAAGCAGTTTATAGTTGAGAGATAAAAAACCGATAGACTAAAATATATTAAGAGCCCTGAAGCTGCGGAAGTTTCAGGGCAATTTTGTAAGTGTGCTTTCAAAATATGAATGCTATTGGAATATACTAGCAACTCTGGCTAAGTAATCAGGATTGTTAATTCGTTCGGCAATCTTGATAGCTAAATCCTTGATTTTAAGAGCTTCTACTTCCTTATTTTCAGCTATATATAAGTCATAAGTATCTTTGAAACAGCTTATATAATTTGTGTTTTGTATATCTACATTTGCCTGATTTCTATCGTAGTAGAAGTGTTTAGATAGATAATCTAAAAGAAATGTGTTTTCCACTAAGTTGCGATTTTTTTGAGCAAGAGCAAGCTTCTCTTTAGAATATCTGAGTGCTAAACCTGATACAAAAAGCTGACCGTCGAACTCCTGATAAAGGCTATTAAACAAAGTCATGCTACAATAAATAGGCCTTGAGCCTGAATAGTTTTTGATTATATGCCCCACAACTTTCTGCCAGTTTTGGCGGTATTCGTCTATATCAACTTCACCTAAATCCAACGCCGGAATGTTCAACTCTTTATAAACAGAATCTCTATACTCATCCAGAAGCAGAAAGTCTATGCTGATGACTTTTACATCAGTTCTAAAGTTCAGAGCATCCTGAAGCATCCAAACCGGATATGTATCATTATCGTGCTGCACAAATAATATTGCATTGGGGTCAAGAGACATTAGCAAATTATGGCAGTAATTTAGGAGTTGTGCAGAAAGGAAATTCTTCTTGTACCACTCTTTATTGATCTCTTTTCTGAATTCATAATTTCTACTGCTTTCCGCGTAAGAGATTAGACTTGAATGTATACCGGGGAAATCAGGGTTCATTTCATAAGCTTTCAGTAGATTCTCATAGTTTCCTGTTCCAATGCCGTTTGTCATATAAGAAAGATAATAGTCCATAAAAGTGTCAGGAATATATTTATGGATTAGCTTAACAATATCACCGCCTTCCATTAAATACGGAGACTCATTTACAAAGTCTGACTTCCAGTCTGCAGTGCCATGTGCATTCCTGCAAGCACGGAAGTAGTTATACCAAGAGTTCTCTGAAAGACTGTCTTTTGATAGTTCTTTTGCCCAAAGCTCAGCTTGCTGAACATAATAAGAATGTGGTTTAGATTCCTGTGCAAATGAGATTTGAGGTTCAGCTTTTTCTGCACTATAAGCTATAACAGACAAAAATGCTAAGAGTAGAATAGGTATTATATATTTCATAAAATATCCTTCGATTGTTGTAAAGATAATTAGAGATAGGTCTAAGTTATAGATTCATATACTACTTGTATATGATTTAGATTGTGGATGGTTCAAATGAGATTTGGGGTAAATTCGAGTGGAGCTTTAATTTTATGGTATAGTAAAGTCCTGAAGCTGAGTAAGTTTCAGGATTTTTTAGTTTTATTGTTAAAGAATATAATCATAGATTGTAAATAATAAAATGATAAAATTAATATTTAAAATAAGAGATATAATATGAAAGCAAAGATTCTATTTTTATTAAGTTTGATATTGTTGGTTTATTCTGCTTCCGCAGTGGAATGGGAGGAACTAAATGATTATATTCCTCAAAAAGTTAGTTTTGTAAACTTTGCTGGAGACACAATCTATATTGTCTCTAACGGCATTATACAATCAATAAATGGAGGAGCCAGTTTTCAAAAAATGAACAAATTATTCGAAAATGGGATAGAGAAAGATATCTCAAAGGAAAAATATGAGATAAGCAAAATTTTTAAAACAGGCAATAATTTACTTTTTACAACCCTAGATAATAATTCAATTATCAGATCTGAAGATTATGGGAATACTTGGGAAATTACGGATTTGAGTGGAATTTCTCATATTAAAAAACTTTTTCAATTTGATAATTTAGTTTTTTTAGTCACCTATAATGTCGAAGAAAGATGTCATCTTTATTATCAATCTAAAAACTATGGAAAGAATTGGGAACAAAAATTTTTGAATTTTTTTAATGAGCCCAAGGATCTTATAATGTTTGACATGTTTTTATCTCCTGACAGAGAACAAATCACCTTCCATTGTCACGTTAGAATTGGTGAATATGCAGGTATTAATCTTTTACAATATAACCCAAAGACTGAAAAAGTAAATGTAGAACGTGTTCATATTTCAATGAGAAATATCCAATCTTATCAGGGAAATCTATTAGCTACACTTGATGGAAATTTATTAGAGTCTAAAGATAATGGGCAAAGCTGGGATACACTTTGTTGCTTATTAGATAAGATAAAGGGAACTTCAGGGATAGCGGATATTGAAAAATATCAGTTTGCAACTCCACTAAAATCTAATCATAACTTGGTCTATTATAGTCTTAAAATATTTACAGGAACCCAAGATACTGTTTCTGCTATAAGCTATAGCACAGACAAAGGGAAAAGCTGGTCATTTATTGAAGTTAGTGAAGAAATGTGTAATATGTTATCTTATGGAATTCATAACGATGCTATAAAAAAACCAATATTTTATTTTTCTGACTCTTTTTCAAAGACATATATTTATAAGTTTAACAATAGTTCTCAAAAGTGCGAAGTAATGTGTTTGCCTCCAACAAATATTCAACAATATTCAGAGACCAAAGATTCGAAGTATATTGTGAATAATTCAGATGAAGAATCGTTTTGGATTTTTGAAAATGATATCTGGAGTCATGATAAAAATAACAAATATATATGGCTATTAAAGGATGGTTCGAGATATTGTTCTACATGGAGAACTTTGAGTTATGTTAAAGATACAATTATGACAATCAAAAACAGCGATAAAAATATTAGATATTATGGTCAAGTGTTAAAAAATGATTTATTTGAAATATTTACAACTTCACCTGTCGTATATTCTTTATATAGAGATGGTGTTGAACTATATTCTTTTACGAAGTCCTTAAAAGGGCGAGCTTATAATACAGATTATAGTTGCTACTATTTAAAAGGGTCATTTTCTGACACACTGGAACTATGGCATTATGATTTCAAAAACGAAGTTTCGACTGACATGAAAAAAATGTTATTTAAAAATGATTCTGGTAAAGTCTTTATCGATGTAGATATGAATAACACTATTTTGTTATCTCACAGAGCTGGAATAGAACTAAGTACAGATTCCGGAAACACTTGGGATAAAATTGTGGCTGAAGAAAATAATTTGGTACTTTCTCCACAGATATATAAGAATTATATTTATATTTTGAATGGGAAAAGAATTCTCCGTTCAAAAAATGGTCAGAGCTGGGAAAATATCTTACAAAATATCGATAATTCTAATGTCGTGAAATATAGCTTTGATAGCGAGGACCGGATGTTAGTTTATACAGAAAATGATCTTTTCCGCTCCAAAGAACCAGTCAGCTTAGAAGAGAATACCCAATATTTAGCAAATATTGATATAAACATATATCCTAATCCGACTAGTGATATAATTAATATAGAATCTGGAGAAAACATTTCTAACATAGAATTATACAACTTAAGCGGAGAGCTCCTATCTAAGCAGAACAGTTTAACGATAGATGCTGCAAATTTAGCAAACGGCACTTACTTCATAAAAATGCAAATAGATGGTAAATCTATCTATAAGCAGTTTATAGTTGAGAGATAATCATATTTTATTTTATAGAAACAAGCCCTGAAGCTGAGAAAGTTTCAGGGCTCTCATATATATATTTAAAAGAATTTTCCTCCCTAATATTATTTCCTCTCAAATTTTTGTATTTTTGATTTACTTGAATAAGTATATAATTTATATAGTATAGTAATCTAATTCTAAGGACTTACGATGGCAACTTATCCTTTTAGCAGTCTTGAGCCGAAATGGCAGAAGTATTGGAAAGAAAAGCAAATCTATAAAACAGGTGAAGAATACGAAAAACCTAAATATTATATTCTTGATATGTTCCCGTATCCATCAGGTGCAGGGCTGCATATAGGTCACCCGGAAGGCTACACGGCTACTGACATTGTAGCTCGTTATAAAAGAATGACAGGCCATAACGTGATTCACCCTATGGGATTTGATGCTTTTGGTTTGCCTACTGAAAGATATTGCATGAAAACTGGTATCCACCCTGTCGAAGCAACATCTAAAAATATAGAAAATTTCAAACGCCAGCTTGATATGATTGGCTTGGGATATGATTGGGACCGTTCTGTAAATACTACTGATCCTTCTTATTACAAATGGACTCAGTGGATGTTCCTTAAAATATATAATTCCTGGTATGATAAGGAAATGGATACAGCTCGCCATATAGATGAGCTTCCTATTCCTGAAAATCTTAAATCTGAAAAAGAAATAGAAGATTATAAAGACGAACACAGACTTGCATATGTCTCTATGATTCCGGTTAACTGGTGTGAAGAGCTTGGTACTGTACTTGCAAATGAAGAAGTTGACGAATGGAAAGATAAAGGCTACACTGTAGAGCGTCGTCCGATGAGACAGTGGATGCTCAAAATTACAGAATATGCTCACCGTTTGCTTGACGACCTTGATTTAGTTGAATGGCCAAACTCAACTAAAGATATGCAGAAAAACTGGATCGGGAAAAGTACAGGTGCAGAGCTTACTTTTGAAATAGCTGAAACAGGCGATCAGGTAAAAGTATTTACTACACGCCCTGATACTATCTTTGGTGCTACTTATATGGTACTTGCTCCTGAGCATGAACTTGTGGCAAAAATCACTACTGATGATAAGAAAAAAGATATTGAAACATATATTGAAAAATCTGCTCTAAAAAGTGATCTTGAAAGAACTGAATTAAGCAAAGAAAAAACAGGTGTTTTCACAGGTGCTTATGCTATTAACCCTGCGAACAAAACTAAAATCCCTGTGCTAATTGCTGATTACGTTCTTGCTCATTACGGTACAGGTGCTATTATGGCTGTGCCCGGACACGATGCACGTGATCACGAATTTGCTATAGCCCTTGGTTTGCCAATTAAACAAGTTGTTAAACCGGCTGATGGTTCTGAATGGGATGTACAGGCGGAAGCATATACTGAATACGGAATTTGCTGCAACTCTGGAAATAATGAAGTATCTATAGATAATATGCCGACTGCTGAAGGTGGTAAAATCATGATCAAATGGTTTGAAGATCAAATGCTTGGCAAAGCTAAAATCCAATTCAAACTTCGTGACTGGTTATTCTCTCGCCAAAGATACTGGGGCGAACCAATGCCTATTATGTTCTTTGAAGACGGTACAAAACGTGCTTTAAATGAAGATGAATTACCACTTGTATTACCAGATGTAACAGACTATCAGCCTGCAGGCACAGGAGAATCTCCATTAGCAAATGTTGAATCTTGGACTAATTTTGAAGATCCTTTGACAGGTAAACAAGCAAGATTTGAAACTAACACCATGCCTCAGTGGGCTGGTTCTTGCTGGTATTATTTAAGATATATCGATCCAAATAATGACGAAATATTCTGCGATCCGGGCAAAGAGGCTTACTGGATGGAAGGTCAGGGTGTTGATTTATATATGGGTGGGGCTGAACATGCAGTGCTTCACTTGCTTTATGCTCGTTTCTGGCACAAAGTTCTTTTTGATTATGGTTATGTTTCTACAGAAGAGCCTTTTAATAAACTCTTCCACCAGGGATTAATCATGGGCGAAGACGGCAGAAAGATGTCAAAATCTTTGGGTAATGTAGTAAATCCGGATGACGTTATTGCGGAATTTGGTGCAGATTCTCTAAGATTATATGAAATGTTCTTAGGTCCTCTTGGCGATTCCAAACCATGGTCTACTCAAGGTATCAAAGGTGTTTCTAACTTCCTGGATAGAGCTTGGAGAATGATGATAGACGAAGAAGGCAATCTATCTTCAGCAGTGCAGGATGTTGCACTAAACGAAGAACAGGAATATGTACTTCACTCAACTATCAAAAAAGTAGGCGAAGATATTGACTTGATGCACTTCAATACTGCAATTTCTGCTATGATGGTATTTGTAAATGAATACACTAAAGCAGAAGTAAAACCTAAAGCAGCTATGGAAAAATTTGTATTATGCCTTGCACCATTTGCACCGCACATCGCAGAAGAACTATGGCAAAAACTGGGTCACGAAGAATCAGTAGTATTGCAGTCTTATCCTGAATACGATGAAGCAAAAACTCAAAAAAGCTCAATAGAATTTGTAGTTCAGGTAGCTTCAAAAATCAGAGCTAAGCTCCAAGTTCCTGCAACTGCTACTCAAGCAGAAATAGAAGAGCTTGCAAAAGCAGATGAAAAAGTACAGAAATATTTGGAAGGCAAAACAATCCGCAAAGTGATCTTTGTTCCAAACAAACTGATCAATTTTATTGCGAACTAATTGCATTAGATGGATGATAGATGATTTTAAAAGAACAAGGGAGCATGCTCCCTTGTTCTTTTTTATATATATATTTAAAGCTCGTTGAGCGAACGTAGTGAGTCGAAACATGCAATTTGGAAAGGCTGAACTTAAAATTTACACAGCCTCACCTCGCTCCGCTCGGTTATATAAAAAACGTTAGGTTGGAAACCTTCCACCCAATGGCGTTGCCCCGGGCTAATATCTTTGAGCCTTTCAGGCTCTTAGAGGATTTAAGACATCTTGATTATTCCCATTTCTTAAACTACACTCATCATATCTCATAAACAAAATGCAAAAAAGAAAACCTCAAATTAAAGAACTCCTTGAAAAAATATATAATATGTGCTAAATTGCAACTATATTAACATAAAAAAAGAAAGAGACTTGATTTCGATAATCCCATTACAAGAAAGAAAAATATATTAGTTTAAACTTTGTTGCATTTATTAGTTAAATGTGGCTTGTAAGTGCTTCAGTCTATGAGAAATATGGACTAATGACAAATAAAAATATTGAACATAAAAACTCAGACATTTAGGATAAATATCATGCAAAATCAGATAATTTTAAAATGGAGTGTTCCTATAAGGGTTTCTGAAGGATTAGAAGAAGTAAAAGGAAAAAAAGGATTGTATTTTCTTCTATTTGGTTCAGATATATTTCATCTCTCTCCTTACTATTTCGGGAAATCAAGAAATAAAGCAGCTGCGAAAGGAATAGCACAAAGAATATATGAGCATGTAACTAGTATACTTGGTGGAAATTATATTGTTTTACACGGAAATTCTTTGACTAATTTCAATCATTTAAAAGATGAAGTTAATAATAAAAATCAAATATACTTCCCTAGAATTGATAATGTGAAGAACTTGATTAAGAATAATGTTGAGATTCAACATCACGCTGTGAATATGGTAAATAAATTATGGTATAGCTATGCAGAAGTCAATGAAAAATATGTAGATGAAATTGAGAAAGTGATGATTAGAAAGATTGGGAAGGACAGATTAATTAATAAAACTGGGTATCCAAAAGAAGATGTGTGGGATAAATGGAAGAATAGTATAAAAAATGAAATTGACGACAAAGAGAGTAATTTATCAGAAATATTATATGAATCGGAAACAACAAATCATATCTAGCATACTAGATAGACAAGCTAGAATAAGATCCAAACTTCTCTGCAAAGTAATTTAGAAGCTCAGCAAGCTTTACGGTATTTATTAAGTAGAGGATAGAGTTTTGTGTAGATAGTGAGAATGGTTGAATGTAGCTCCATATAAGATGTATATGCTAATGTCCACTATATTCATTATAGGAAACATAGGAGATTTGTTCTCGTATATGCCTGCAGAAGCAATCTTGTCAGTATTCCAGTTGACTTTATGGATCTCTATTCTCGTACTAAATATTATATGGTGGAGGAAATATGAAGATTCTAGTTTCTGGTGGTAATTGTTAGTATGTAAAGATATGTTTGTACATAGGAAAGAAGATGTCAAAGAAATCAATAGATAAAGAGTTTTACCCTAAGGCAGAAGAGATGATGCTTTCCGGTATGAGACAATATCAAATAGTAGAAGAGCTGTCTAAAGAGTACTATGATAAGAAACAGATAAGTAATAATCTTGATAGAATAGTACATCCAGCTGCTAGAGAAGAGGTATTAAGACAAAGAAAAATATTTGCATCTCTTGCATCTATAATTATATTACTTACTGTAGCAATCTATTTAGTATTTACTTACAATGGTAATCTTGTCTATAGTCTTGAAAATAAATGGTTTTTTTATATATATCAAATATTGTCCGCAGGTGGATATTTGTTAGAATTGCTACCGTCATTAAGGGTATCAAAAATTGGTTACAAAGGGAATATCTCTTCAGCGGTAATAATAATTCTGTTAAATATTACACATTTAATAAAAGAACCCAATTTTGCTTTGTGGCTTATAGTACTTAATATTATAGCTTGGAGTTCTATTCTAGCCCTTAATATCATTTGGTTTAGAGCAAGCAAAAAGAACCCCCATTTAAATTGATAGATCACTTGAGAAGTTGGAAAGACAATGTCAAAGAAACCAATAGATAAAGAGTTTTACCCAAAAGCAGAAGTGATGATGCTTTTCGGAATGGGGCGGTATCAAATAGTGGAAGAGCTGTCTAAAGAATATTATGATAAGATACAGATAAGTCGTTGTATTGATAGAATAGTACACCCAAAAGCTAGAGCTGAGATATTAAGACAAAAGAAAATATTTGCGTCTATTGCATCAATAATTATATTACTTACTGTAGCAATCTATTCAGTTTTTATATTCGACGGGAATCCTGCCTATAGTCTTGAAAATCAATGGTTTTTGTATTTTTTTCAAATATTCTCATTAGGCGGATGTTTATTCTATTTATTAGAAATACTTCCTGCGTTTAAGTCAACTAAGATTGGTTATAAAAATAATATCTTTTCAGCAGTAACGATAATTCTGTTAACTATTATATTTATACCAAAAGAACCCAATTTTAGTTTGTGGCTTAAAGTCTTGAATATTCTAACTTGGAGTTTTATTCTAGCACTGAATATAATTTGGTTTAGAGCAAGCAAAAAGAACCCGTATTTATAACAATTCAATATTAGAAATTTGGAAATAATATGTCGAAGAAATCAGTAGATAAAGAGCTTTACCCAAAAGCAGAAAGGATGATGCTTTCCGGTATGGGGCAGTTTCAAATAGTGGAAGAGCTATCTAAAGAATATTACGATAGAAAGCGTGTAAGCCTCTTAGTTGATCAGATGGTACATCCCGAGAATAGAGATAGAGTATTTAAAGAAAAGAAAATACTTTTTATATTAGCTATTGTATTATTGCTATTTAGTCTCATAGGAGTTCTTCTGAAAAATTTATATCCTGACCTTGCACTTATTGCAGATTATAATTTAGAATCCTGGTTTTATTTAAATTCTGAACCTATCGTTGCATTATTACTAGCCTTTGAGGCATTCCCCAGTCGTAGGAATATAAAAATACAGCACAAATCATATATGTTTTTTGCCGGCTTAATGATATTTAATAATATAAGCGATATATTGAACTACCAAGATGCATTTAAGATAATAGCAATAGTAGAAGAAGCTATTTGGATAAGTGTTCTAGTTTTAAGTATCAAATGGTTTAGAGAAGAGAAAAAAAGAGGTGCCTTATAGATCAGAGAGTACACAATAAAATCCTAGCTCAAATAGAGATACTTGTAGCAAAGGGATATTCTAAAGATAAGATTTATATGATCCTGTCAGAAGAGTACGAGGATAAGGGCACCATAAAAATGATAGTAGACAATGCTGTTGTTGCGGAGGGAAATCTGGGCGTTACTTCTATGCAAAAGCAGATGATTGGCATAGCTGTGGGTGTGGTTTTTTTGAAAATTATATGGAATGTAGTAGGAGGGTATGGCGTAGGGCATGAGATTCATTTAACAACATTGTTTGTCTTTTGGGGGATGTATGACGCAATTAAGAAAAATAGATATGAGAATTTAGCTATTTCAGTATGGGTTTTTGTATCTGTAGAAGTTTTGAATTTTAGATATAAGCCAATTAGTCAGATATATTATTTAATAATTTTCTTTCTTCAAGCGATAAGTATAACTAGTTTAGCTTTTAAATGGAAGAAGGAAAGGTTGAAAATAAGCGATAATAAAGACCAAAAGAAAGATCTCTTAAAATAAATATGCAATGCACAATTATTTTCGCTCATAGTAACTCTATATAAATCATCACAATAAGAATATAAGGTTACCGTTTCTATACTTACCTTTAAAAAAACATTTGGTGTTTATCAGTAAAAAGCGTAATTTTGTATCCCCTTCAACGAGGGATGAGTATTAAAGTTCTTTTCAGCAGCGAAACAAGATTCAGGATTAAGATTCTGACTTGAAAAAATCTAAAAAATAAATTTGGAAGATTGCTTGAAAGTCCGTAATTTTGTGTCCCCTTCAACAAGGGGCGACAACAGAAGTTCTTTTCAGCAGCGAAACAAGGTTCAGAATTAAGATTCTGACTTCAAAAAAATCTGAAAATAAAATTTGGAAGATTGAAAGAAAGTCCGTAATTTTGAATTCTGTCTCGCAAGCTGAGATAAGAGAAAACGTTCTAAAAGAGTAGAGAGAGAAATTGGGCAAGTTAATGATTTGAGGCGGTTTAAGTTTTAAAAAATTAATTTGTTAAGAACAGAAAAAGTTCGTAATTTTGAATCTGCAACAGAATGCAAGCAGCGTTCTTTGAAAACAGGAAGCACAGTCAATTTTAAGAAATGAGTAAATCAATATTTGTGATCAAACTCACAAAGAAAATACAGAGAATAAAATTCTTTATATATACAACGGAGAGTTTGATCCTGGCTCAGGACGAACGCTGGCGGCGTGCCTAACACATGCAAGTCAAGGGAAAGTTTACCTTCGGGTGAATGGATACTGGCGAACGGGTGAGTAACGCGTAGATAATCTGCCTCTAACTCTGACATAACATCGAGAAATCGTTGCTAATATCAGATATTGCCGCAAGGTGAAAGGTTTACCGGTTAGAGATGAGTCTGCGTCTGATTAGCTAGTTGGTAGGGTAAAGGCCTACCAAGGCAACGATCAGTAGCTGGTTTGAGAGGATGATCAGCCACACTGGAACTGAGACACGGTCCAGACTCCTACGGGAGGCAGCAGTGAGGAATTTTGCACAATGGGGGAAACCCTGATGCAGCGACGCCGTGTGTGGGATGACAGGGCTTTGCCCCGTAAACCACTGTCAGATGGGAAGAAAAGAACCCTAGGGGTTCCGGGACTGTACCATCAGAGGAAGGACCGGCTAACTACGTGCCAGCAGCCGCGGTAATACGTAGGGTCCAAGCGTTGTCCGGATTTACTGGGTGTAAAGGGTGCGCAGGCGGATCTGTGCGTCTGGGGTTAAAGACTTCGGCTCAACCGAAGAAGTGCCTCGGATACGGCAGATCTTGAGTACGAGAGAGGATGGTAGAATTCCTGGTGTAGCGGTGAAATGCGTAGATATCAGGAGGAATACCGGTGGCGAAGGCGGCCATCTGGCTCGTTACTGACGCTCAGGCACGAAAGCGTGGGGAGCAAACAGGATTAGATACCCTGGTAGTCCACGCCCTAAACGATGTATGCTTGGTGTTGGATATGTATTTATTCAGTGCCGGAGAAAACTCGTTAAGCATACCACCTGGGGAGTACGATCGCAAGGTTGAAACTCAAAGGAATTGACGGGGGCCCGCACAAGCGGTGGATTATGTGGTTTAATTCGATGCAACGCGAAGAACCTTACCCGGGCTTGAAGCGCTAGCGATCGCTGCCGAAAGGTAGTTTTCCTTCGGGACGCTAGTAGAGGTGCTGCACGGCTGTCGTCAGCTCGTGCCGTGAGGTGTTGGGTTAAGTCCCGCAACGAGCGCAACCCCTATCTGTAGTTGTCATCAGTTCGGCTGGACCCTCTACAGAGACTGCCCACGCAAGTGGTGAGGAAGGTGGGGACGACGTCAAGTCATCATGGCCCTTATGTCCGGGGCTACACACGTAATACAATGGATGGTACAACAGGCGAAGCCGCGAGGTGGAGATAATCCCCAAAGCCATCCCTAGTTCGGATTGAAGTCTGCAACTCGACTTCATGAAGCTGGAATCGCTAGTAATCGCAGATCAGCGTGCTGCGGTGAATACGTTCCCGGGCCTTGTACACACCGCCCGTCAAGCCATGGAAGCTGGGAGCGCCCGAAGTCGGTAGCAATATCGCCTAAGGCGAATTCGGTAACTGGGGCTAAGTCGTAACAAGGTAGCCGTATCGGAAGGTGCGGCTGGATCACCTCCTTTCAAGAGACTTAATTTCTATTTTGACGTGCTTCCTATTTTTTGAGAATGCATGAGAGACTATGGGCCTGTAGCTCAGCTGGTTAGAGCGCACGCCTGATAAGCGTGAGGTCGGATGTTCAAGTCATCTCAGGCCCACATACGTGAAATCAGGGTCTATAGCTCAACTGGGAGAGCGCCGGCTTTGCAAGCCGGAGGTTAGCGGTTCGATCCCGCTTAGATCCACTAAACATGGATGCTAAGCGCATTCAAATTAAAAAGTTTCCAAGTTATTTGAAAATTCAGGTGATGCCATTGAAAAACATGGCATAGTAAAATAATCAATAGAAGCCAAAAGTATCTGCATCATGCGATGACTGGTTTTAAGGTTAAACTTAAAAACAAGAGCGTGATACAATATTTATATAAATATAAAAATAAAAGCAATAGAATCATAATGATTATATAATATATATCTTAATGATAATATACGCTTATAAAGCAATTTATAATTTGCGTCGAAGAGATTAGTATAACAACTCAAAACTATTTCGGTAAGTTATAAAGGGCACATGGTGGATGCCTAGGCACAGAGAGGCGATGAAGGACGTGACTACCTACGATAAGCGACGGGGAGCAGGAAGTATGCTTTGATCCGTTGATTTCCGAATGGGGAAACCCGGCAGAGGTCATGCTCTGTCATCTCGTAAGAGAAGCAAACCCGGAGAAGTGAAACATCTCAGTACCCGGTGGAAAAGAAAGAGAATTCGATTCCCTTAGTAGCGGCGAGCGAAACGGGACCAGCCCAAACCGACGTACTTGTTGCGTCGGGGTTGTAGGACCTCAATATGTGATTTGTGCGATATAATTGAACAGTCTGGAAAGTCTGACCATAGAAGGTGACAGTCCTGTAAATGAAATATCAATCAACGCTAGAGGAATCCTGAGTAGCGCGATACTCGTGAAATTTTGCGTGAATCCGGCCAGACCACTGGCCAAGGCTAAATACTCCTCTGTGACCGATAGTGAACTAGTACCGTGAGGGAAAGGTGAAAAGAACCCTTAAGAAGGGAGTGAAATAGAACCTGAAACCGTGTGCCTACAAACGGTTGGAGCACTCTTGCAGTGTGACAGCGTGCCTTTTGCTTAATGAGCCAACGAGTTGCTCCTTACATGCAAGGGTAAGAGGTTTTGCCTCGCACCCGTAGCGAAAGCAAGTCTTAATAGGGCGTTTTAGTATGTAGGGGCAGACGCGAATCTGAGTGATCTATCCATGGCCAGGATGAAGCGTGGGTAACACCACGTGGAGGTCCGAACCAGTTCAGGTTGAAAACTGTTTGGATGAGCTGTGGATAGGGGTGAAAGGCCAATCAAACTCAGTTATAGCTCGTACTCCCCGAAATATATTTAGGTATAGCCTCATAATAGTGTACCGGAGGTAGGGCTCTGATAGGGCTAGGGCCGTTACCGCGGTACCGAACCCTGATAAACTTCGAATTCCGGATACATGATTTATGGGAGTCAGGCCGTGTGAGATAAGTCGCGCGGCCGAGAGGGAAACAACCCAGACTTACAGCTAAGGCCCCAAAGTCGTTGCTGACAGCTAAAGGAGGTTATTCTGCTGAGACAGCCAGGATGTTGGCTTAGAAGCAGCCATTCATTTAAAGAGTGCGTAATAGCTCACTGGTCGAGCGGCATAGCGCCGAAAATTCTCGGGACTAAGCAACGCGCCGAAGCTTAAGATTTGCCGTAAGGCAAGTGGTAGGGGAGCATACTATCGGCATCGAAGGTGTAGGGTGACCTATGCTGGAGCTTATGGTAGTGCAAATGTTGGCATAAGTAACGATAACTAAAGTGAGAATCTTTAGCGCCGAAAATCTAAGGTTTCCTAGAGCTCTGTTCGTCAGCTCAGGGTTAGTCGGCCCCTAAGGCGAGGCCGAAAGGCGTAGTCGATGGGAATCAGGCAAAATTTAAAATATTCCTGAACCACCAAAAGTGTTAAATACAGGGACGCAGGAGCGAGATCTGTTGGGGTCAATGGTTATCCCCTTCAGGAGCAGCACACTGCCGAGAAAAGCTGTACGAATTACTTAGGTGACCGTACCGTAAACCGACACAGGTAGATGGGTTGAATATACTAAGGCGCGCGAGTGATTCGCGGTTAAGGAACTCGGCAAATTAACCCCGTAACTTCGGGAGAAGGGGTGCCTACTTCGGTAGGCCGCAGAGAAATGGCCCAGGCGACTGTTTAACAAAAACACAGCACAATGCTAACTCGTTAAGAGGATGTATATTGTGTGACACCTGCCCGGTGCCGGAAGGTTAAAAGGAGGGGTTAGCTCACGCGAAGCTCCGAATTGAAGCCCCGGTAAACGGCGGCCGTAACTATAACGGTCCTAAGGTAGCGAAATTCCTTGTCGGGTAAGTTCCGACCTGCACGAATGGTGCAACGATCTGGGCACTGTCTCAACCGCGAGCTCGGTGAAATTGTGGTGCCGGTGAAGACGCCGGCTACCCGCACTAGGACGGAAAGACCCCGTGCACCTTTACTGTAGCCTATTATTGGGTTTGGCTATTGCATGCGTAGGATAGGTGGGAGGCTTTGAAGCAGCATTTGTGGATGTTGTGGAGCCATCGGTGAAATACCACCCTTGTTTTAGCTAGATTCTAACCCGGAGGTGTGGAACCTCGGGAACAGTGGTAGGTGGGCAGTTTGACTGGGGCGGTCGCCTCCTAAATGGTAACGGAGGCTCACAAAGGTCATCTCAGCACGGTCGGTAATCGTGCGTAGAGTGTAAAGGCATAAGATGGCTTGACTGCGAGACATACAGGTCGAGCAGGTGCGAAAGCAGGTCTTAGTGATCCGGCGATCCCGCGTGGAAGGGTCGTCGCTCAAAGGATAAAAGGTACGCCGGGGATAACAGGCTGATCTCCCCCAAGAGTTCACATCGACGGGGAGGTTTGGCACCTCGATGTCGGCTCATCGCATCCTGGGGCTGGAGAAGGTCCCAAGGGTTTGGCTGTTCGCCAATTAAAG